>JAHJTV010000091.1 GCA_018829445.1 bacterium | reverse complement strand
TTTGTAGCTTGAGTTTCACTGTTCATTGACATGCTCCTGTAGATAATTTATTCAATGTTGCCGACAAAACTTGCGGCACTGAGCATGTTATGGCAGATTTTCAACCCTCCCGGAAGATGGGGTTAATTTAGCGCTTACATTCAAACGGCTTCATTCACAACCAAAGAAATATACGATTCTAAAAGGCTAATCCAAAGAATAAACATACTAGCTGCAAAAGTACGAAATAACGGTGGAAAGGTGATATTTATTCAACATGATGGAAATGCTGACGAAGGACTTTTACCTTTTTCAAAAGGTTGGGAGTTATTGCCTTCTCTAAAAATGGATAAATCTGATATTACAATAAGAAAAACTATTTGTGATTCCTTTTATAAAACAGAACTTAAGGCGACTTTGGATAGCCTAAAAGTTGAAAGGCTTATAATAACTGGTTGGGCAACGGATTTTTGTGTAGATACAACAATTCGTGCTTCAGTGAGCCATGGATATAAAGTGATAGTGCCATCCAATTGCCATTCGGTAGGAGATCGTCCTCATTTAAAAGCTGAACAAGTAATTGAACATCACAATTGGGTTTGGGATAACCTAATCGTTCCTGAAGGTAAGGTTCAGGTACTACCAATGGAAAGTATGTATACTTGACAGTAAAAAATTTAACAAATTTATCAATCGGACAGCATAGCGCCTCTGCTGGTCTTTAGCTGAGTAGTCTTGGCAAAACCATCTTAAATCAAAACCTGGCGTAGCGCCTGTTATAATGGTGTTATCCAATAAAATCAACATCTGAAAACAAATTATGGAGATAAAGAAAAACTCAATAAGCTTTATAATTATTGCCTTTACAATGTACTGTTGCATTTCGTGCTGTTCTCTACCAAATACAACATCTTTGGTAAGGACCGAAAATGGAAAATTGAAAATAATAGATGTTGAAAAGGATAAACCCTATAGTGTTACGCAGAATTTAAGCCGAGATCTTCCTCAGTCATTTGTAGTATTGTCATGGAATGGGTTAGCAGGGTATAGAAGTGTTTTTAAAAGAATCACTGGTTTAAAATGTGAAGCATTTGAATGTAGTGAGAAAAAATGGGATGAAATCTTTCAAGAATTATCAAAAGAAAAGGATATTATATTGCTTCAAGAAACTCTTTTAGATGACAATTTTTTAGAAACCATTGAGGGCTCTGGTGACCA
Source organism: bacterium (assembly GCA_018829445.1). Classification (GTDB taxonomy): domain Bacteria; phylum SAR324; class SAR324; order XYD2-FULL-50-16; family XYD2-FULL-50-16; genus JAHJTV01. The sequence goes on along the minus strand of JAHJTV010000091.1, from coordinate 48,896 downwards.
GCTTTCATGGAACATGGTAAGTGATGAATGATAGTATATTGAAATCTGTTCTGCATAACAAATGGCTAACGCCAGTGTCAGCACCCAAAAGTATCCAAACATAAGGAAGAAAATGGAAATCGAGATTATTGAATATGGAAATTCAAAAATAGCAAAAGTGTCTGATGAAACAATGATTAATACTGTCCAAGATGCTACAGACTTGTTGGGAAATGCAGATTATCAGGGAGCAAGCAAGATTATTGTGAAAGAAACAAACTTAGATTCTCAATTTTTCAATTTAAGAACTGGTATAGCCGGAGAAATACTTCAAAAGGTTTCAAATTATCACAAGAAACTTGCCATTGTTGGAGAATTTGAAAAATACAATAGCAATGCTCTAAATGCGTTTATCATTGAATGCAATGGAGGCAATCACATATTTTTTATGCCTGATATCGAGTCAGCAATGCAGAAGCTTGTTTAATCCACGGCTGCCAAAGAGTGTTTCCAGCTGACATTCCTCGCTCTGGGCAACACAGCTGAAACCGGTGTTAGCTAGCCAAGCGAAGCTTGGTGTGCCTTGCGGGGCCTCAAAGAAGCGATGGCAGACATTGAGAAGTATAAACCGGAGCTGGCAGGCGTACTGCCCCAGGAAGAGTATTTCAAACTGACTCGCACTGACAAACAGATTCCCAAAGACCTGCTGAAGAACTTTGCCGATATTCCCAAGGATGCCACCGGGGATATGTTCGGAAAGATTTATGAGTACTTTCTGGGGAAATTTGCCCTGGCCGAAGGGCAAGGTGGCGGAGAGTTCTTTACCCCGAATTCAGTGGTTCGATTGATGGTGGAGATTATTCAACCACATAATGGAACGGTGTTCGATCCGGCTTGCGGCTCCGGGGGTATGTTTGTGCAATCCGCTCAGTTTATTCAACGTGTTAATGGACAGTTATAATGACCCAAAAACGGCCAATATTTTTGACCCACCTTCACCTCAAAACCCAAGATGATAAGGAGCAGAATTGGCTCTCTCTCGATCGAAATACAGAATTGCAGAACCATCCCGGACGACTGTTTGCTCGGGCTAGAAAAAACCTTTTATATTAAAGATTAAGGGGATGATATGCTCTCTGATGAGAATTTGTCAATGTATGAGGAAAATGCCCAGGTTTTTGGTTGATCGGAGGGGAAGGAGTTTTGTCAGGTCTCCGGTGAAAATGTCAAAATTAAAGACCTGACCCCGCGTTTTATGACCCCGCGTTTTTGAAATGTCAAAATTAAAGACCTGACCCCGCGTTTTAGCCTGGTTTTTTGCAAAACCGGATGATGTTTGACAGCGATTTCCTTTCTTTTCAGTTCAGAAGCTCAAACTCTTGTCATAACTTTGAAATGGAAGTACGTTACTTGTGGTAGAAATAAAGGGTATTGCAGGGAAGAAATCGATACCCGAAAAAGCAATAATCACCAATTGATGGATTAAGGAGAGGCTGATTGCAGGTATGACACCGGAAGAATTTAAAAGACTGGAAGACAATCTCTGGGCTGCTGCAGATAATATGCGGGCAAACTCGGATCTAAAATCGAGTGAGTATGCAGTACCTGTCCTGGGGCTGATTTTTCTCAAGTTTGCGGACAATAAGTATACGCAGTTTGAAGATGAGATTCTTCAAACTTATAATGAACTGAAAGGAACCAGGAGGGAGAAGCCGATCAGTGAGATCGCCATCGAAAAATGCGGGTTTTACCTGCCGGACAAAGCCCGCTATAACTACCTCTTAAACCTGCCGGAAAACGAGGATATCGACAAAGCCCTCAAGGAAGCGATGGCAGACATTGAGAAGTATAAGCCGGAGCTGGCAGGCGTACTACCCCAGGAAGAGTATTTTAAACTGACTCGCACCGATAAACAGATTCCCAAAGATCTTCTGAAGAACTTTGCCGATATTCCCAAGGATGCCACCGGGGATATGTTCGGGAAAATCTATGAATATTTTCTAGGGAAATTCGCCCTAGCCGAAGGGCAAGGTGGCGGAGAGTTTTTTACCCCGAATTCTGTGGTGCGGTTAATGGTGGAGATCATTCAGCCACATAATGGAACGGTGTTCGATCCGGCTTGTGGTTCCGGAGGTATGTTTGTGCAATCCGCTCAGTTTATACACAGGCGGAAAGAACGGAATGGCAACGGGGATGACAACGAACTCTTTGTCTATGGACAGGAGAAAACCCTGGAAACGGTTAAGCTGGCCAAGATGAATCTGGCGGTAAACGGATTGCGTGGGGATGTCAGGCAAGCCAATACCTACTACGAAGATGTCCATAAAAGCTTTGAGGCGTTTGATTATGTTCTGGCCAATCCCCCCTTTAATGTGGATGATGTCACCCTGGGCAAGGTGGAAGCGGATCGGCGGTTTAATACCTATGGGGTGCCTCGCAACAAGTCCAAAACCAAGAATAAGGGAGAGGAAACCTGTCCCAACGCCAACTATCTCTGGATCAATCTCTTTGCTACCTCCCTGAAATCCACCGGACGGGCGGCCTTGGTGATGGCCAATTCCGCTTCCGATGCCAGACACAGCGAAGCGGAGATTCGGCAGAACCTGATCGAGAATAACCTGATCTACGGGATGCTGACCCTGCCCTCCAATATGTTTTACACCGTGACCCTGCCGGCTACCCTCTGGTTTTTTGATAAAGCCAAAACCGATAATCGCATTCTGTTTATCGATGCCCGCAATGTTTTTACACAGGTTGATCGTGCGCATCGGGAGTTTAACGCTGAGCAGATCAGGAATATTGCAATCATCAGCAAACTGCATCGGGGTGATCGGGTTGCCTTCATTGAATTGATCGATGATTATTTTAAGCAGGGCATGGCGCAGTTTGCTGAAAACAAAGAGATAATAGAAACACTTGCTTTCCGAATCAAAACCTATCTACAGCAATCCACTGAAAATCATATTCCCGATCTGGCGGCAAAACTACGGGATATAACGACGCTGGAAAGCCGGTATCAGTCCTATTTGGGAAAATTTAACACTGATAATATTGAAGCGGCGAATGCCGCGCAGCAGGAGTTATTGGCTACGTTCGCGCCTTTTTTCACCGAACTCCATGAGATGTTAAAAACCATCGACAAGAAGGTGCGCAACCACGAAAAAGAGCATAAAGACGCCAAGGAAACCAAAGCTCTAAAAGCAGAGTTGGAAGAACTGCACAAAGATATTAAATCAGCGGAACAGTTTTTTGTCCATATCCAGTGGTTGCAGGAGAGATTTCCTAGTGCTGCTTATGAGGATGTGACCGGGCTTTGTAAGCTGGCTACTTTGGATGAAGTCAAGGAGCAGGATTATTCCCTAAACCCGGGTCGTTATGTGGGGGTAGTGATTGAAGAAGACGGTAAAACGGAGGATGAGTTTATTGAAGAAATACTCTTAATGAATGACGAACTGGAAAAGCTGAATGCCGGGGCCCGTGAATTGGAAACGGTCATTGGTCAGAATATTCGTTTGGTTGCGGGGGAAGATCAGCAATGAGTAAGACAACGATAGGCAATTTAGTTACTTTAAAACGTGGATATGATTTACCACATCGTGAACGAACACATGGAAATATCCCAATTATATCTTCAAGTGGACTAACTGGATGGCACAATCGGTCGATGGTAAAAGGGCCAGGAGTTGTTACTGGAAGATACGGTACTTTAGGGCAAGTATTTTACGTAGAAAAAGATTTTTGGCCTTTAAATACTAGCCTATATGTTCAGGATTTCAAAGGTAATCATCCTAAATTTGTTTACTATTTTCTTAAAGCTGTTCTTAGCGAAAGCTTTAATTCGGCTGGTGCTGTCCCTGGAGTTAATAGAAATTACTTGCACAAAATTGCGGTTCCAGCAGTTCCAAAAGAAAAAGAGTGTATCGCAGCGGTACTATCGGCTTATGATGATTTGATTGAGAATAATAATCGGCGGATAGGGATTTTGGAGAAAATGGCGGAGGAGATTTACAAAGAGTGGTTTGTCCGCATGCGCTTCCCCGGCCACCAAACCACCAAATTCAATAAAGGGATTCCTGAAGGGTGGGGAGTTAAAAGCCTTGGTGAGATTTTAGAATTAGCTTACGGGAAAGCACTAAAAACAGAAAATAGAGTTGATGGGCAGTATCCCGTATATGGGTCAAGTGGTGTTGTGGGGACGCATAGTGATTTTCTTGTCAAAGGCCCAGGGTTAATTGTTGGTAGAAAAGGGAATGTCGGAAGTGTACATAAAACAGATTGTAATTTTTACCCTATAGATACTGTTTATTATGTGAAGTCAGAATACCCTTTTGGTTTTTTATTTTACTTGCTCAAAGGTCTCAATTTTATAAATAGCGATGCTGCTGTTCCTGGATTAAATCGAAAACAGGCATATTCCAATAAAGTGTTTTTCCCCATTTTAGATTTAATTCAAAACTTTGATGAGAAGCTAAATTCAGTAGGAAAGCAAATTAACCGTTTACAATTATCAATTGTCAACCTCAAACAAACCCGAGACCGTCTCTTAACCCGCCTGATCAGCGGGAAACTCTCGGTAGAAAACCTTGACATTTCATTCCCACCCAGCATGAAGGAGTGAGCGTATGCCTAATGTGATTAGTGAAGATCAAATCGAACAAGCCGCTGTCAAAATTCTGACGGATGAGTTGGGCTATCGACATCTCAATTGTTTTACGGCTGATTCGGAGGATCTTAACGACAGATCCAATCGGGCTTCCAAATCAGACGTATTGTTACTGGAACTCCTCCGCAGGCAGACCAGGCTAATCAATCCTCACATTCCTTCAAATGCTATTGACGACGCTATCACTCAACTCACTAAAAAACGAACGGCCATGTCTCCCCTGGCGGCCAATAAAGAGATCAGTGATCTGCTGCGAGACGGGGTTCCGGTGGAGTTTGACAATGAACAGGGGAAACCGGTACAGGAACGAGTCCGCCTTATCGATTTCAACACGCCTGAAAACAATGATTTTCTGGCAGTGACCCAGCTCTGGATCAAGGGGGAGCGTATTTTTCGTCGACCCGATATCATCCTTTATATAAACGGGATACCGCTTGTTTTTATCGAGCTGAAGAACTCCACTATAAAACTGAAGCAAGCCTACGATAAAAACCTGAGCGATTACAAAAAAGATATCCCGCAACTTTTTCTGACCAACGGCTTTTGCGTACTCTCCAATGCCATTGAGACCCGGATCGGCAGTTTTACCGCCGGTTGGGAATACTTTTTCCGCTGGCTGCGAGCCGAGGATGAAAAGGAGAAGGTCAATTCCAAATCGGTCCGAAAAGAGGGAACCAGCCTGCAGCGTCTGTTGTACGGTCTCTTTCCCCATGCCAGACTGTTGGATTATCTTGAGAACTTTATCCTCTTTCATGATGCCGGTGTCAAGATTGTGGCCCAGAATCATCAGTTTTTAGGGGTCAACAAAGCCGTTGAATCCTTAAAAGAACGGGAAGCAAAGCAGGGGCGGCTGGGTGTTTTCTGGCATACACAGGGATCGGGAAAGAGCTTTTCCATGATTTTTCTGGCTCGCAAGGTATTCCGCAAGTTTACCGGGAATTTCACCTTTGTGATTGTAACCGACCGGGAAGATCTTGACGGGCAGATTTATCGCAATTTCCTCAACACCGGCACGGTTAAGGAAAAAGAAGCCGCGCAGCCCAAAAACAGCAGACAGATGCGGGAATTCCTCTCCCAGAACAAACGTATTGTCTTCACCCTGATCCAGAAATTCCGTTACGACAAAGGCAAGGATTTTCCCATTCTTCTCGATCCCGACGATACCAGCCGGGAAGTGATCGTGATTGTGGATGAGGCTCATCGAACGCAATATAAATCCCTGGCTGAAAACATGCGGCAGGGGTTGCCGGGAGCGCACTACTTTGCTTTTACCGGTACGCCGCTGCTGGGAAAAGGTCGAAAAACCAGCAAATGGTTTGGGGACTATGTCAGTGAATATAACTTCAGCCAGGCCATGGACGATGAATCGACGGTTCCCTTGTTCTATGAAAAACGGGTGCCGGAGGTGTTGATACAAAATGAAGACCTGGGAGACGAATTCTATGAGATTCTGGAGGACGAAAACCTGGATGAGAAACAACAGGAAAAGCTGGAAAAGGAATTCTCCCAGGAATTGCAGGTGATCAAGCGGGATGATCGACTGGATACCATTGCCCGGGATATTGTTTACCATTTTACCCGGCGGGGCTATCTGGGAAAAGGGATGGTGATTTCCGTGGACAAATTCACCTCGGTGAAGATGTACAACAAGGTACAGGACTACTGGAAACTGGAACTGAAACGTCTCACCGGAGAACGCAGCAAAGCGGATGCGGCCGGTAAAGAGCGCCTTAATCGACAATTGAGCTATATGCGTTCTGTTGAGATGGCAGTCATCATCAGCGAAGATGGCAAGGAGGAGGAAAAATTCAAACTGCAGGACCTGGAGATTAAGTCCCATCGGACCAAGATCAATGCCATTGATGCCAACGGTCATGACATCGAATACCGCTTTAAAGATCCGGCTGATCCTCTGCAACTCGTTTTTGTATGCGCCATGTGGCTGACCGGGTTTGATGCGCCTACGGTTTCGACGCTCTACATGGACAAACCCATGAAAGATCATACCCTGATGCAGACAATTGCCAGGGCTAATCGGGTATCCTCCTATCAGATTCAGGGCGTGCGCAAAACCAATGGTGAAGTGGTCGACTACTATAACGTCTTCCGCAATATGAAAAAAGCCCTGGCTGCTTACGCCTTGGGAAGTGATGACGAACCACCGGTTCGGGAGAAAAAACACCTGTTCAAATTGCTGGATGATGCCTTGAAGGAAGGACAGGCTTTCTGCACCAAAATCGGGATAGAGATCGCCGGCGTTTTGGATAGCGATGATACCTTTAAGAATATTGGTGCTTTCCAGGCGTTTGCAGATATCATTCTGGGAAAAGATGAATGGAAGCAGGAGTTCAATATCTACGAGAATACGATCTCCTCCATTTATGAAGCGTGCAAACCGGAAATTCTGAGTAAACAGAAAAGACCCCTGGTATTTGTCTTTCAATACCTAAGGGGGGTGATTGATGGGTTCACCGGAACCGACGATGTTGAATCGGCCAGGCAACGGGTCAATGAGCTGTTGGATCAGAGTGTCATCACGTCCAATGAAGGAGAATTCTGGCATGAACAAGAGGAAGGATACTTTAAATCCGTGATCAAAAAGAGCAAGAGTTGGAATCTGGCAAACGTCGATTTCGAGAAGATGCGAGAGCAGTTCAAGAATAAAAAATACAAGAATATCGAAATCACCGATCTGCGCTCCTTTATCGAAAAAAAGCTGCAGCAGATGCTGGCGCAGAATTCAACCAGAACCAACTTCGCTGAGAAATTCCAGCAGATCATTGACACCTATAACTCGGGTGGGTCTTCAACGGATAACTTCTATGAAGATCTGGTCAAGTTCACCGAAGACCTGAAGGAAGAAGACGAGCGGCACATCAAAGAGGGACTTTCAGAGGATGAGCTGGAACTGTATGACATTCTAAAAAAAGAAAAGCTAACCAAAGAGGAAGAGAAGAAGGTTAAACTGGCCGCAAAACGCCTGCTGAAACGATTGATTGAGGAGCAACCGAAAGTCCTGGTGCAGGACTGGTTTAAAAACTCCCAGACCCAGGCGAAAGTAAAAAAAGCGGTTGAGGATATCCTGGATGCTCAGTTGCCTGATTCTTACGACAGGGCTATTTTTACCAACAAGTGTAATGATGTTTACGATCTGGTGTATGATTATTCGGAAAAGGGCATCAAATGGGCAGCGTAATCTGAATACCTCTTGCATATCTTTTTTATATATCGTAATCAGTGCAGAAAGAGGACAAATCAAACACTAAATAAATCATGTATTATCGAAGAAAAATATTACTTGCTCTAATTGAATCTTTTGGCGGTCGTTTGCAACGGACGGACTGCATCAAGCTCCTTTTCCTTTTCTGCAAAAAATCCGGAAAACAGTTTTACGATTTTTTCCCCTACTATTATGGCGGATTTAGCTTTGTTGCATACCAGGATAAGGCTCGATTGGAAACATTGGGACTTTTGGCTCCAAAACACGAATTCTATCTCACTACCCGTGAATCTTTTATTGGGCAATTAAAAGAGGAAGATCGGATTCAGTTGTCCGGTTTTACTGAAACGTGGAAGGAGCATCTTGGAAAAGAGCTTGTCAGGGAAGCCTATCTGCAGTACCCATACTACGCCATTAGAAGCAAAATTGCTGATGAGGTTTTAACTTCAAAGGAATTGGGACAGATTTATCAAACCTATAAACCAAATGAGAAAACTTGCCTTTTCAGTATTGGATACGAAGGGAAATCCATTGATGGTTTTTTGGATGATCTAATCAGGAACAATATCAAATCATTGATTGATGTTAGAAAGACGCCCCGATCAATGAAGGTTGGTTTTTCCAAAACAAAATTATCTCAATATTTGGAAAAAGCCGGTATTCAGTACCTCCATTATCCGGAGTTAGGTATTCCTTGTGAGTTGAGAAAGTTCCTTAAATCCAATGAAGATTATCAGAAGCTGTTTAAAAGATATGATTTAGAAATTTTACCTCTCCAAACGAAAGCCCTGGAGAGTGTTTTAAATCACCTGGCAACAAAAAAGCGAATTGCTTTAATGTGCTTCGAAGCTGATCCAAACCACTGTCACAGAAGTAGAATACTTCGGCATTTAACCCACGCCATGGATTTGAAGTCGAGAATTGAACATGTATAATGGAAACAACTGGTTATCTTCCTGAATACCTACCTAAAGCAAAAATTCTCATTACAGTTAAAACCTATCCTCTTCCATCTGGTGAATACGATGAACTCGTCTGTACTGCCGGTCTTTTTGAAGGGAAGAAATGGATTCGTATTTACCCTGTCCCTTTCAGGTCTTGGGAGGCTTACAAACAATTTGATAAGTTCAGTTGGATTGAAGTTGATCTGGTTAGAAATAAGAAGGATTTTCGCCCGGAAACGTACAGACTTGCCGATGGCATTGATTCATAAGTCAAAATATTAGGCAAACTTGATACTTCGATGAATTGGGCGCATCGAAGCAGATATGTCTTGGAAAACGTCCATACCTCAATGAATGATTTAATCGAATCATCGAAGGGAAGTCGCACCACATCTTTAGCCACTCTGAAACCTAAAGAAATAGTGGATTTTGTTATTGAGGAAACAGATCGGGAATGGAAACAGGATTGGCTGGATCAGGCGAATCAGATTTCAATTTTTGACTATGATGAGCAATCAAATCTTCAGGTAAGAAAACTGGTTGATAAGCTCCCCTACAACTTTTACTACCGTTTCTTGTCTGAAGGTGATGTTAATCCAAGAAAACTCAGGATAGAGGATTGGGAAATTGGGGCACTTTATTGGAATTGTTTGAGAAATGCTGACGGCGATGAGCAAAAAGCGAAATACAAAGTGACCCAGAAGTATCTGGATGAGTTCACAAACAATAAAGATCTTCATTTTTTCCTGGGAACCACAAAACTTCATCATTATGTCAGCAAAAATCCATTTATGATAATTGGGGTTTATTATCCTCCGTTAAACCAACATCTTTCTTTTTGAGCCCGTCAATTTATTGCTCAAGACTTCCAACTAACAGAAACTCAGAGATTAAATATATAAGCTATTTATTGAGGGGGAAATCTTAAGTGAATAGTCCACGGAAGTGGATGCGAAAAATGGGGAGAGATTGGCGAAACTCTGGAAACACCAGTTAAACTGGAGCCGATAGCCGGAGTCGAACCGGCCACCTATTCATTACGAATGAATTGCTCTACCGGATGAGCTATATCGGCCCAGGTAGGATCTATTGTTTGATCTTACTGATGGTCGGTTCACCCGTGGCTTGGCCGGGGGCTGTTTCCATCACGTGTCTGATCTCCAGGCTTTGTGCATTGTAGAATCGATTCTGGGTGTTGGTTTGAATTTTCTGCAGGATTTTCTGTGATTCGTCCTGGGTTTCAAAAAAGCCGACCCTGATGCGGTATTGGTATCCCCCTTCTTCCGTCTGCTTCTGCGAAATATAGGAAAAATCTACAATGGATGTGATAAGCTTCAGATCCTCGATGGCTTCCTGGCGACTGTCACGAACACTCAACTGAATAATCCAGGGTTTGTTTCTCTGTATCCCAAAATCGATCAGTTCTCCGTTCAATTCGCTGTAACTTGGCAATACTGCCCAGTAATCCATGGGGAAAATGTGTTTCCCTTCGTAGCGGTAGAGAATCTCTTCACCCACTTCCAAAGCTTCTTGCTCGGTTTCGAAGAAACCAACCCGGATTCTATAAAAGTATTGGGCAACGCTGCTACTGGGCGGCTTGATCTTGTCTCTGGTTCGATAGAGATAGGCGTGGTAACCATCGGTAATTAGAAACTTGACAATGTCAACCGCCTTTTCAAGCTGGTCTACATTCAGGGACATCAACTGTACGGCAAAACGCTTTTTCCGACTTCGATCAAAACTGATGTTGGTTTTGCTGCTTTCCTTCGGTTTAAACACCAGTCGTTTTCCCGCATCCACCATGACTTTCCACTGTCCGGTTTCCTCTGAAAAGATGGTGTAATTTATCTTCTCACGGTTCTGAATCAAAATCGTGTTCCATTTTCTGGGATCACCCAGAATATCTTTTCTCTGTGCAATTTTCCACAGAGAGTCTCCCTCTTCCACAATAAAGGATTTTTCCAGTTCGTTTGATCCTTCCGCTTCTTTAGCAGTTCCGATTTGCAAGGTGGTTTCCGTTTGGCTTCCAAATACATCTTGTGCCGGAGTTGGTGAAGGAGTAGGTTCGGTAACCGGTTCAACTTCAACAATAACACTTTCATCTTCCGCCTGGGTCGGTTTAATGATTACCTCCTCTGAAGGAGTACCTGACTCAAAGCCAATATCCTCAACACTGGTGAGTTCCAATACCAGGAGCGCAACCAGAAAAACCAGGATGACAATGGGAATTGCCCACATGATGATAGTTTTTTTCGACGGTTTGTTTACTGTATTTTCCATAATGATTTCGATGTTGATTACTGGAAATCCGGATAACCCTTAATCTGAATATTATCCCTGTTTAGAGTAAAATTATCTTTTTATATGAGGTTTATGTCAATGTATTATTCTTTCCATTACCATGGTAAACGGCTTCTATTGCTGATATCAATGTAAAATCGTATTGTTCAGGCGATGTTGGAATAGCTCCCCTAAAAAACAGGTTTGAAAAAACGATGGTTTTTAAACTGATAGCCGTTAGCTGTCGGCGATGAGCTATTAGTATATAAGGAAAACAGCTAACCTTTTTGAGGTTTCAAAGATTCAAAACAAAGTATTATAAATCTTTGAAATCAACAACTTCGAAAGCGGCGGAAGCTAAGCAGCAGAGATATAAATCCCTTATGTGCTCACTACCAACTGACCAATCGGGCTTTTGGAGGAAGCGTTCATCCTGAGATGATCTTCCCGTATAAACCGCCGATCCCCAAAATACTGCAAAGCTGTATATCCAATCATGGCTGCGTTATCCGTGCAATTTTTACTATCGGGAAAGAAGAATCTCTTTTGCCTCTTCTGAGCCAATGCCTGCAATCCTTCCCTGATTCCTGTATTCGAAGCCACTCCGCCGGTTAAAACAATGTCCTTCATGGGATACTGTTTTAATGCTTTTTCAAACCGTTGCACAATGATCTTTACGACTACTTGCTGAAAACTGGCTGCGATATCACGAACCCTGTCTTTTTTATCACTTTCAGGCCATTTTGCAAAATCATCATAAGAGATCAATTCCTTTTTTTCAACATAGAGATCTCCTTCGATGGCTTTATTGCGAACAGCTGTTTTCAAACCGGAAAAACTAAAATTTAAAGTTTTTTTTCCTTTCAAGGGAATAGGAAACTCAATGGTCGGTTTTTCACATTCGCCGGCTAGTTTCTCAATGATCGGTCCCCCCGGATATTGAAAACCAAGCATTTTTGCCACTTTATCGTAGGCTTCTCCCGCAGCATCGTCGATGGTCTTACCAATCAGTTTATAATCATTCAGCCCGTTGGCGATAACCAGATGCGTATGGCCGCCTGACGCGATGAGTCCCATGTAGGGAAACCGGAGATCTTTGTGATCAAGGAAGGGGGCCAGAAGATGCCCTTCCAGGTGATCGACCGGAATCAACGGCACGCCTGCCAGCCAGGCCAGCGATTTCGCGTAACTAACCCCTACCAGAAGTGATCCGATGAGACCGGGGGCATAAGTCACCGCCACCGCTTGAAGATCTTGCAGCCGGATATCAAATTCGCCCAGGACGTATCTTATCAACAATGGCAGGGTAGTCAAGTGCTTACGGCTGGCAAGTTCCGGAACAATACCGCCATATTTTTCATGCAGTTCGGTCTGGCTGGATATCTGGCTGGTCAGTACATTGCCCTGCATATCCAACAGGGCTACTGCCGAATCATCACAAGAGGTTTCTATGGCTAGAATCATTTTATGGCTATTAGCAATTGGCATACGGTTTTATGGCGATTGGCGGACTTCCCGAATCTGTTTTTAATCCAACCTTAAACAATACAGCATCTCAATAAGACAGCGCATGCTTTTTCACCCAATGAGTTGAGATTGATCTTGTATTCACCTTTTTATTTGGTAACGGAAATATAGTTTCTTATCCTTTCTTCAATATTTCTCCAGTTGGGAAATAGCTGTTCCTGATTTTTAAATTCACCAGTGTGGTGATATCGTCTGCCATTGACAACCCTGGTTCCCACCTGTCGATGGAGCAGTTCGTGATATGCGAGGTAACTAAGGATTTCCGGCGGCGCATCAATGGAATCGAAGACCAGGGAAAACGCGATCTCATCCCTGTGTTTGGCGTAATGTGCTAGCTTTCGGGTTGAAAAATGCTTCAGCCAGACGATGTTCGGTGGCGTTTCCATTTCCGGAAACCAGATGGATTGAACCTTTCCTATGATCTCCTCAAGGTTTTGATAAACGCCGAGGGATTGACTATTTGTTTTTCTCCGGTTTTCTTCTCTTTCCCGGTTCAGGAAATTGAGGTTTAAAATATTGATCTCTCGTATGAATTTCCAGGCAAACCGGTCGGAATGAGAGAGCCGGTTTGATTTTATAACCGGTGAATATAGAGATAAGAACTCCTGATGCAATTGATGATATGACAGCAACCGATCCAAAGAACAATTGTTCAGCAACAGTTTTCTTAACTGAAACGCATATGATTGCAGGGAAATCTCTTCAGTTCTTTTTTTTCTTTTCAAAGCGTTCAACCGACTTAATTGTTAATCACTGTCATACTTTCGCGTTCCAGGCATTGATAAAGGTTTCTCCTTTTTCGGTCAAGTGGTAAACCCCTTTGACTTTATAGATCAACTGCTCCTTAAACTCGATCTCTTTTAAGATCCTCTCCCGGGGAAGATTGGCATTTGATAGGAAAAGCTTCTCAATCGCTTCCTCTTTTTGAATGATTCGTAGAAGATCGATCTCAAATCGGGTAAACTCATTTGACTCAACTTTCAGTTCCAGTAACATCTTCAGATGCAGTTCCCTACCCATTCCTTCAAGATAAGCCAGTAATTTTTGCTCCCCTCTCAGGTATAAAGCTGATTTGTCCTCCGTCCCGGAATTCCTGATAAAAATGGCGCCACACTGTTTATGGTCTTCCAAAATACTGCAATAGAGCATGGCTTTTTCTTCGGGGTATTCAATAAACTCAATTTTAAATCGAGATGGAAAGTAACAATAAAATGAATCGCTCAATTGCGTTTTAAATTGCTCCCTGAAAACACTCCCCGGTAGAATCTCGGACTTATCCACATAATAAGTGTAAAAAGTCTTCATGATACCGGACAGAAAAGGTTTTGATAGCGATTGGTACCAATCATTATCCTGGTTGATCTCCTTTGTGGCTTTGATGGAATTTAATCCGGATTTAATCCCGTTACCGAAAAAACAGGGTAGCGGCTTATCCACACCAGGCAAAAAACCGGGAGTGATACTGTGCCCGGACTCTTCAATCCCTATTGCAAATCTGGCGGGAGCAGACTGCTTTTGAGGAGAGTGTTTCTGCAGATAATCCTTCCAGAAAGTTGAGAGTTCCAGTGCCGAAAGACCACTTTCTCTGTCAAGCAGTTGCTGAAGGGTTTGCCAATCAGAACCGGAGGGATCAACCACAGATTGCATCATATCCACCACCGCCCGCGACAGAATCCACTTGTCTCCTACCCCGGTTAACACGGGGGTAAATCCCATCTCCCGCGCTGTAATGGCAGTATTCAAATCACTTTCCACCGTATTAACAAATAGAGGATTGCTATCAGGAAATTTTTGTTTCAGAAACCGGGCTTGATGTATCCCCAGAAAATCGCCTGAAGACACAATCAAAGCATCCGTTTCAGGATTATAATCCAGGCGAAAACAGCGATCTCCATCTCCGTCAAAGACCAATCCAATAATCCTGGTTTTTGTTTCCTGACTGGTTCGGATTCGATCTCCTATTTTGAAGATAGTCTGCAAAGTCTGATAGGATTCAAATTTTGCACCTGCTCCCGTGACTCCTGATCTTGAGATTTGCTCCAGCCCTTCCAGATCAGCTACACCGCAGTATTCATTGATATTGCCCTTAAGATTGGTGTATAGAATCTCTTTGAAATTGAAGCAGGAAAAAATATCTTCAACTACTGTGGAAACAGCCCCATTTGAGGCATCAATAACCAGGATACTATCGGAAAAATCATCCTGTTCCAGCCACGAGTTTTTTGGATTTGTGCAGAACTCCACGAAAAACTGTCTTGCTTTATTTTCATGGCTTTCCATGAACCCGGTCTCGACAACTTCGAAAAGGTTGAGAAGTTCCTGTCGATAAAGCGTGTCGGTCAGAAGCTTATCATCCGGGGGGAGAAACTTTAAAGCAGTTGCACCAAAAAACAGTTTGATTCCGTTTTGATCTGATGGATTATGGGAGGCTGTCAATACAACCGCAGCAATCGCATTGATGGACAACATGTATAAGGGAATAGCCGGGGTAGGGAGCGTCCCTGCGATAATGGCAATCAAACCGGCTTTCCTTATTCCGGTTACGGCTGCCTGGTTAAAGTTACTATCCTTGTCACGGGGGTCCCAACCTATGACAACTCTGTCTCCTTTTCGTGCAAATCCTGATTTTAACAGACAGGTCCCAAAGGCGTAACAGTATTTCTCAAAAAATGCCGGTGTCAGAAATCCCGAAGTGAGGAATAATTCAAGCGGTGATTTTCCCTGCAATTGTTCATTTCCTGCTATTCTGCCCCTGATTCCGTCAGTGCCTTGAAGAATTTCCGGTCTTTGTATCATAATAACATCCCTGATTAATGATAATTTCGGTTTGGTTTATTTTTTGATTAATGAGTCCACTCTAAAAAGTCGATTTTCTTGTCATTCCCTTCGGCACTGCGAGTCTCGTTCCTCACCAAGCCGGAATCCAGGTTTTTAGGTTTTTGTTAATTCTCATGGATGCCGGATCAAGTCCCATAAGCGCTCAAATAAGCAAATATTACCGAGAGCAAGGATTACGGTAGGGCGGGGTTACATCCCAGAACCAGCTCAAAGGCGGCCATGTAAGGCTGCCCTACCGTTTTAAAAATTGAATTTTACTGAATTTTGATTCGAAAACATCCTTATTTGAGCGCTTATGGGATCGGGCCTGTCCTCAGCTTGACTGGGGATCCGGCATGACAAACGATTTTTAAAAGAGAAAAACAAGGCTGCGAAAACTTGAATTACTAAGTCATTTTAGGCGACCACGTAGAGCCGCCCTACCGTTTTCCTGAGCTTTGAACAATCCCTGAAAATCCAGAGAATTTGACGGTAGGGTGTCCTTACTTGGGCGCCTGATTATCTCCAGTATGAGCAGATTGTCATCACATATTGACCCGAGTTCCAGAGATCGGTTTATGTCATGGACACCTTGATAGTAAGCTGTTCGTATCATAATTGGTGACGTTTTCAATAAGAAGAATCATCGAAAACGTCACCAATTATGATCCATCAGGGTAAGAGCTGTAAACAGTGGATTATCAGGTTTCAAACCAAACAAAGTCAAGATTCAGATCTTTATTATGTAAAGGGGGTTGTTCCGATTTTTGATCAATGTTGATGTTTTGACTATTTTTCCTTCAAATGAAAAAAACCGATAATACAGCATTTGGTTAAGCTCGATCATCATTTATGATCAAAAATCACCAAAAATAAAACGCACATCAATGTCTTGATAATTAATAAATGGTAACAGTGCATCAACAAATTGATAAATTGTGTGCTTGAAAGACTTTTATTGATTATTGCCAAAGTATTCAGTTTTTATCAACATTCAACAATGAGTTGAATTGATTAATCTAAAATGAGTTAACGAAAGATGACAGTAAAAAAAATAGCCCTGACCGGAATTAAACCTTCAGGAAGTCCTCACATTGGTAATTTTCTGGGAGCAATCAAACCGGCTCTTGAATTGACCAAGGATCATGAAGCTCGGTATTTTATTGCTGATTACCATGCATTAACAACAGTCAGGGATAAAAAACTGCTAAAAGAGCAGGTTTATGATTTAGCTGCAACTTGGCTGGCTGCAGGGTTGAACCCGGATGAAGTGGTTTTCTACCGACAATCGGACATTCCGGAGGTTTTCGAGCTAAGTTGGATTTTGTCCTGTTTGACTGCAAAAGGATTGTTGAATCGTGCGCATTCATACAAGGATTCTGTAGATAAGAATATTGAAAAAGCAAAAGATCCGGATGAAGGGATCAATTGCGGTCTATATTATTATCCCATCCTGATGGCATCCGATATTCTGGCATTCAATACAGACGTTGTTCCCGTGGGGCAGGATCAGAAGCAGCATCTTGAGATCACTCGTGACATTGCCCAGGCGTTTAACATGGCGTATGGTGAAGTCTTCACGATTCCCAACGCTATTATTCATGAAGATGTTAAAACGATACCGGGAGTGGACGGTCGCAAAATGAGCAAAAGCTACAATAATGTCATTCCGCTTTTTGCATCGCAGCAGGAACTGAAAAAAGCTGTCAGCCAGATCGTAACGGATTCAAAAGGAGTCGACGAACCTAAAGATCCGGATCAGTGCAAACTGTTCTCAATATACAGTCATTTTGCCACAGTTAAGGATATTGAAAAAACCAGGGCAAAATATATGTCCGGCGGTCTTGGATACGGGGATTTAAAAAAGGAATTGGTCGACCTTATTGATAACGTTGTGAGCGAAGGTCGAAAGACGTATGAGTCCTTGATAAACAACCGCGAGAGAATCGACTGGATATTGGAAGAAGGCGCCGAAAAAGCAAGGATGATTGCCGGACCACTGCTACAAAAAGTCCGACATGCCATCGGAATGCAGTAACCTGAATCGAGACTGTTCGACGTAAGAAAAACTGATACAGCCCGGGTAAATCTGCAATATTGCCTTTTGGTTGACACAGCATTTCATAAAGCCGATGGGTTTGTTTTCAAAAATTCGTTAGTCGATTTTTCAATTGGGCTCTGTTCACCCAGACAGTTGTATTGAATCTTAATAACCTGAGGAGGTACATGGGCTTTTTAATGAAAAAAAACAGGCGAATACGGGGTGCAGAACTGGTAGTCACCGGTGGTGCTACCATGTTTTTGTCCAATATAGTCGGCTGGTTAGCACCGGTGACGCTTTGTATATATGGGGCTTATCGCTGGATTTTTAAAAAAAGTTACAAGGACGGTATAACCAGCATCGCTGTCGGAATTCTATTGATGACTCTGCTGAAGGGTCCCCTGGGGTTTCTGCTATGGATTGCCATGCTGGGTGGTGGTCTTTTATTAGGAATAGGTGCTATCATGTTGGTGTTGCCATCGAAAAAAGACGACGAAATCGAAGTCGTGCCGACTGAAGTTGAAGACTATGACAACTAACACCGAAACACGGTCTATTGTTTTAAACTCATTTAAAACAGCTCGCAACACACTGGACGCCTTCCTTTCCTCACCTGCCAATATTGATTCGGTGACCCTCCTCGCACAGAAGATAGCCGATACCCTTAGATCCGGGAATAAGCTTATCAGTTGCGGTAATGGGGGAAGCATGTGTGATGCCATGCATTTTGCAGAAGAATTCACCGGAAGATTTCGCAACGACAGGAGATCTCTTCCGGCTATTGCCATTTCCGATCCATCCCATCTCACCTGCACGGCAAACGATTATGGCTTTGATGCTGTTTTTTCCCGCTATATTGAAGGGCTCGGAAACAGCGGTGATTTGCTGCTGGGGCTTTCCACATCGGGAAATTCTCCCAACATTGTTAAGGCAGTTCAGACTGCAAAAGAGAAAAATATTTTCACAGTCGGATTATTGGGAAAATCGGGCGGAGATTTAAAAACCCGGGTTGATCTTCCAATCGTTGTACCAGCCGAAACCAGTGATCGAATCCAGGAAATCCATATTAAGATTATCCATATTACCATCGAGGCTGTCGAAGCTTTGCTCAATCTTGCTTAAGCCAGCTTTCTCTGCTTTTACTCTCCCTTCTTTTTCCAACCTACCCACAGCAGGCTTTATACCCTGCCTGATCCTTGTCCGGTCTCCGTCCTATAACGGGTTATCTACTCTCAATTAAACCGTTAATACAAAATATCCGGAAACAAAAAAAAAATTTACATCCAAAAGATTATTCCATATAATGTAAATATCTTTTTATGTCATGGAGATGAGTAACAGCTACCTGCAGCTCCTTCGGTATTTAAGGTGAGTTATAACCATCGTTTCATTGATCTGCATTGAAACACGTCTTCGTAATTTCAGAAGCATCAATTGATAACATTTTTTCAGCAGGAGTAAAAAAATGGCGGAAAAAACATACGGTTTAGAGCATCACCAATTTACGGGATTTGGTAAAATCTATCGAAACCTGACAGTACAGGAACTGGTTGAACACGAATACAGCAACGGAGAAGTTAAATTCGGCCCTGACGGAGCTGTCATGGTGAATACGGAAAAATACCCGGAGAGAAAGCCTGAGATCAAGTTTTATGTTGATGAATCTTCCACAACCGAGAATATGTGGTGGGGATCAGGAAACAGGAAAATTACGATTGAACAGTTTGATAGAGTTCAGGCGCGTGTTTTAACCTATCTGTCCAATTGCGAGCTTTTTGTTAACGATGTTTTTTGCGGTGCGGATAAAAAACATCGGGTTGCCTTTCGAATTGTATCCAAGAAAGCCTGGCATGCTCACTTTTTTCGTAATCTTTATATTGAACCTACCGATAAAGAGCTGGAAAACTTTCTTCCCGATTACACCATCTTAAACGCCTGTGGGTATGAAGAGCATGAATTTAAAAAGATAGGACTGGCTGATAAAGCCTTTGTAATTGTCAACCTCAAATCAAAAGTTATTCTGATTGGTGGAACTGAAAACAGTGACGAGATCAAAAAGATTGTCTTTTCAATTATGAACTATGTCCTCCCCAATAAAGGTATTTTAACGCTCCATAGTGCTGCCAATATTGGGAAAGAAAACGATGTGACTCTGTTTCTGGGTTTCGAAGGATCAGGAAAAACCACTCTCTCCAATGACCCCAACAAAAGAAGCTGGCACAGGCGACTGATCGGTGATGACGCACACGCATGGACCGACGAAGGGATCATGAACCTGGAATGTGGCTGTTATGCAAAATGCCTGAATCTGGATTCGGAACAGGAACCGGATATTTACCGGGCTATCCGATTTGGTGCCATCATGGAAAATGTCATGTATAATGAAAAACGGATTGTCAATTATGACGACAGTACTCGAACTGAAAACACACGGGTAACCTATTCCCAGGACTATATTCATAATTCGGTAATTCCCGGAATAGTCGGTCATCCGGAAACCATCATCATTCTGGCAAAAGACCTGTATGGCGTTCTTCCCCCCATTGCAAGATTAACCCCGGACCAGGCTGTTTACTACTTCCTGGCAGGCTACTCAAGTCACCTGTTCACCAAAGATGACAAAACCGAAATAAACGCAGAGTTTTCCTTCTGTTTTGGAGCATCCTTTCTGACATTAAGACCCAATATTTATGCAGAACTATTCGCGCAGAAGGTCGAAAGGCACGGTACTGTATCTTACCTGGTTAATACCGGTTGGACAGGGGGAACTTACGGAACCGGAAAACGGATACCCCTGGTGGAAACCAGGCGGATTATAGATTCAATACTGGATGGCTCCATCAATAACAGCGTGTTTGAGAAAGATCCGGTGTTTGGCATAGATGTTCCCAAACAATTGACAGGGGTCGATTCCTCGATTCTTATTCCGCGAAATACCTGGAAAGATCAGGCAGCTTTTGATAAAGCACGCAAACAGCTAGCCGGCAAATTCGTGGAAAACTTTGAAAAATACGCAAAAGACGGACCCCAAACCGGTGACATCATTGCAACCAAATATCTCTACAATGAATACAATAAATTGTCAGCAGCCGGACCACACCTTTAATCTCCATCGTCTTTGACTATCAAACTGAAATTTGAAACCGTTGTGGATATTTTTTAAGTATCCACAACAGCATTCTCGAAAAAGCACTGATCTGTTTCAGTCCGCCTATGACCTGCCATAATTACTGTTTACCCAATTGTAAAAATAGTTTATAAAAGTCAGACATCTTGATGATTAAAATATCTATTTGAGAAATTCCTGATCAATGCTTCATACCGGCAACAATGACTAATTTCTTATCAACTGCCCCATTGGTTACTAATTCAGTTTTTTCCATAAAACACGAAGATGCGGAGGAATTATGAATTGTTTTAAAGTGATCTCCATCAATCTGATACTCCTGTTGCTGTTGATCCCGTTTAACCTTTCCGCCCAGGATTTTGGCTCTGACGATTCAGCCGGAACGGTCACTATCGAGAGCAATCCCGTTTGGGTTGTAAGGGATGGAAGACAGCTGAATGTAGGCAGCTTTGGATTAAAAGTGAAAACAGGTGATGTGGTGAAAACGGGAGAAAATGGTAAAGCCAAGGTCAGTTTAACAAACGGGAACAATGTGTATGTGGCTCCGTCATCAGAACTCAGGTTAACTGAAGAGGTGATCGGTGATGATAAGTCCATGGTAAATCAGATCATCGATCTGTTTTACGGAAAAATCAGGGCAAAAATTCAAAAAACGCGAAAGCAGCGATTCGTGATCAAAACAGCTACTGCTACCATCGGTGTTAAAGGAACTGATTTTATAGCCGAATACATTGAAGAAACAACCAAAGTCGGAACCGTGGAGGGATTAGTGTTCCTGCTGTCTGAAAAATCCCAGGAAAGTATTGATATTCCGCCGGGGCAAATGTCTTCCGTTTCACCCGCCGGGGAAATAATGCCACTTGAAGAATTTGCAGGCGAGTTAATGGAAGGAGTTGAATTTGCAGGTAAGAAGATGACCGACGAAGAGATCGGCGGTGAGAAAATTGAGATGTAGGCAGTTTATTATTACAGATAAGTATGATTTCAATGAATTAAATAGGAACCCCCATGATTTTAGTACTAGATTTCGGTTCACAATACACTCAACTGATTGCGAGGAGAATTCGCGAACTGAAAGTATATTGTGAAATTCATCCATTCAATATTACCCATGACGAGATAAAAAACCTGAATCCCAAAGGAATTATTCTTTCCGGGGGACCCAGTTCCGTGTTAGGAGAATCCTCACCAACCATAGACAAGGAGATATTTGAGTGGGGAATTCCTATTCTCGGTATTTGTTATGGACTGCAGTTGATGGCCAAACTGCTCGGAGGCAGGGTTGAAAGTTCCAGTAGCTCCGAGTACGGAAAAACCGAAATAACCATTAAAAAAAATAATCTGTTCTTTAAAAACATCCCCGACAAAAACACCCTGACTGTCTGGATGAGTCATGGTGATCGGGTGATCGAAATTCCCGATGATTTCGAGATACTGGCGGAAAGTAATAACTCTCCATTTGCAGCCGTGGCCGATGTTGACAGAAAACTTTATGGAATCCAGTTTCACCCGGAGGTCACCCATACAGATCATGGCATTGAAATACTTAAAAATTTTGTTTTTGGGGTGTGCCAATGCGACCCTACCTGGAACATGGAGTCATTTAAAGAAACCAAAATCAAAGAGATACAAGATCAGGTGGGCAACGAAAAGGTGCTGTGTGCATTAAGCGGTGGGGTCGATTCCTCAGTTACAGCCGTATTGCTCCACCAAGCCATAAAAGATAACCTGATCTGCATCTTTGTTGATAACGGCCTCCTGCGAAAAGATGAGGCAAGAAAGGTCGTGGAATTATTTAAGAAACATTATCATATCAACCTGATTCATATTAATGCCTCCGAAATTTTCTGGGAAAAACTCAAGGGGGTTGCTGATCCGGAGGAAAAACGAAAGATCATTGGTATTGAATTTATCAATATTTTTGAAAAGGAAGCCAGTAAACTTGAGGGAATCAAATACCTGGCCCAAGGAACACTCTACCCGGATGTTATTGAATCAGTTTCGTTCAAGGGGCCGTCTGCCGTAATCAAGAGTCATCACAATGTTGGAGGTTTGCCGGAAGAAATGAAGATGTCGCTGGTTGAACCTTTAAGAGAGCTGTTCAAGGACGAGGTTCGCGAGCTTGGTGTCAGCCTTGGCTTGGACGAAGAGCTGGTATACCGTCATCCTTTTCCCGGACCCGGGCTCGGTATTCGCATTTTAGGAGAAATAACCCGTGAGAAAATCGAGGTACTTCAGGAAGCAGATCATATTGTGATGGAAGAGATAAAAAAAGCAGGTTATTATCGCAAGGTCTGGCAGTCGTTTGCTGTGTTGCTTCCTGTCCGCTCAGTGGGGGTGATGGGCGATGCCAGAACCTATGAATGGACCATTGCCGTCCGTTGCGTCAGCTCAATAGATGCCATGACTGCCGATTGGGTGCAGTTACCATATGAACTCCTGGGAAAAATATCCAATCGACTGATTAATGAAGTACAAAAAATCAACCGGGTTGTTTATGACATCACCTCAAAACCCCCAGGAACCATTGAATGGGAGTGATCTAAAAAGAACACTGGAAGGTTTTTGACCTGACAGTTCTTCCAGATGTTCTATTCGGACCTAAAACCTGTTTTTACATCGCTTATAAGTTCACTGATATGAATCAAATCACTAAATTCGGTTTTCTGCTCTTATAGATAGAAACACTTTGGCGGAAATCCCGGATAATTTTATTCAATATGTATATTTGCTAATTCTGAAAACAAAAAAAATGGACACCGAAAAAGCCCACAATAATAACGAATTACAGCAAAAAGTTTTCAATCTGGTTACTAACCACAGCAATGCGATATTAAACCCGGATAGGAAGGATGTCATTAAAGAAGCGGTAAAGCGAAGGGAAGCTCTTGCATGCAAACAAGGTTTTTTAAGCACCTTAACTCCGCCTGAATCAACAGGCCGGTCTCCCAGGGATACATTAATTGTCCTCAATCGCGAAACCGATGAATTCGTCGATTGGGACTCGCCAAACAATATCCCCATTGACAGGGAAACATTTGAGATGCTTTGGGATGATGCTGTCAGTGTTCTGGAGAAGAAACGAAAGATTTTTGTAACGGATCGGACAATTGGAGCGGATTCATCTTACACTCTGCCGGTGCGAACCGTTACCGATAAAGCCCTGACATCCTTGTTTACACTGAACATGTTCAGGCCCCAGATCAAGGATATTCACAAAAGCATCTATTGTGATAAAGGCTTTACCATTCTGGTACTGCCCTATGACAAAATCGATACCCAGCGCTACAGCGCCAGGCTGAGGCAACTGCCCAATGGAAAGACTTCCAATATGGCGATAGTGATGGATTTTGGTCGTCGGGTTGGTCTGGTTTATGGTTCCGCCTATGCAGGCAGCGTCAAGAAACTGATGTTCACGGTAATGAATTTTTACCTGCCGTTTGAAAATATTCTCCCGATTCACTGCTCTGCCAATGAAGGGAAAAAAGGTGATCTGGCCCTGTTTTTGGGTCTTTCCGGAACCGGGAAAACAACGTTATCGGCAGAACCGGGTCGGTCTCTTATCGGAGATGATGAGCATGGCTGGAATGATAAAGGAATCGCCAATTTTGAGAATGGCTGTTATGCCAAACTGATTAACCTGGATAAAACCAAGGAACCTGAAATATATCACGCCGTTTTTCACAAGGATCACTACCTGGAGCATGGAGCGATTGTTGAAAATGCCATGATCTACCTCGACAGTACCTTTGACCTGTCCGACGAAAGATTAACGCCCAATAGTCGGGCCAGTTATCCCTTGAGTTTTCTGTCCAACGTCAAATTATCCGCAAAAGGGGGACATCCTAAAACCATTGTTTTCCTGACTGCTGATGCAAACGGGGTTTTGCCGCCTGTTTCCCGCTTAAACCAGGAGCAGGCGATGCTTTGGTTTTTAATGGGATATACCAGTAAACTGGCGGGAACGGAAACCGGGGTCATTGAGCCCATCACTACTTTCTCCAGGTTTTTCGGACAACCCTTTATGCCCTTGATGCCAAAAATCTATTCGGAACTGCTGGGAAATCAGCTGGCAAAACATAAGGCGAAGGTATTCCTGATCAATACCGGCTGGACCGGTGGACCTTACGGAGTCGGAGAAAGAATCGATATCAATTTGACCCGCTCAATAGTGAATGCTGCTTTGGATGGTAAGTTGGACGATGTTGAGTATAGTGAGAACAGCCAGTTTCATCTGGAGATTCCGAATTTCTGTCCGGGAGTTCCTGCTGTGATGTTAAATCCAATAAATACATGGGCCGATAAGGACAAATACAGGGAGAAGTCCAGTAAACTGGCTCAAGAGTTCAGTTTGCATTTTGACCGTGCCTACGGAAACAAGCGTATTGCCGAAGAAGTCAGAATCCAATGCCCCGGAAAATAGAACTTGCAGGATGAAGATTTTTTTTCCGGACAACCGTTTGATTTAACTCAACCAGTATCAAGTTAACAGATACAAGAAACTTGACGCAAATTCTCTCAAACAGTCACACTTATCAAGTCGACTCGATAAAGTTATTTCGGAATTTACTAGGGTTGTCTTAATGTTTTTTTAAACACCAGTTACTAGATGGAGATACAATGGCTAGAAAAAAAATTGCACTGATCGGTGCCGGAAATATTGGTGGTACATTGGCTCACCTTGCCCTGTTAAAAGGCCTGGGTGATGTTGTTTTATTTGATATTGTTGAAGGACTGCCACAAGGAAAAGCACTGGATCTCGCACAAAGCGGTCCTGTAGAAGGTTTTGACGCATCAATTATCGGTACCAACGATTACAAGGATCTCAAGGATGCTGATGTTGTAATCAATACTGCAGGTATTCCAAGAAAACCCGGAATGAGCAGGGATGATCTACTGGGAATCAATTCAAAGATTACCAGGCAGGTTGGTGAAGGAATTAAAGCTAATTGCCCCAACGCTTTCGTAATCTGCATTACAAACCCACTGGACGTTATGGTTGGTGTTCTGCAGAAAGCAGCCGGGATTCCCGGAAACATGGTTGTCGGAATGGCAGGTGTTTTGGATTCAGCAAGATTCGAAACCTTCCTGGCTTGGGAATTCGGTGTTTCCGTTCAACAGGTAAATGCATACGTACTTGGTGGACATGGTGATAGCATGGTTCCTTTAACGGGAATGAGTAGTATCGCCGGTGTTTCCCTTGACCAATTAGTGGAACAAGGCAAAATAACAGCTGAGCGTCTGGAAGAGATTGTAGATCGCACCCGTAAAGGTGGTGGTGAGATTGTAGGTCTGCTTAAGACAGGATCTGCTTTCTATACTCCTGCAACTTCTGCAATTGCCATGGCTCAAGCATACCTGCAAGACAAGAAAAGTATTTATCCTTGTGCCGCACAAGTCAGCAAGGGTGAATATGGAATTGACCAGACACTGTATGTTGGTGTTCCGGTTAAGATTGGTGCTGGTGGAGTTGAAGAGGTTATTGAAGTTCCACTAACTGAAAAAGAAAGAAAACACCTTCAGATTTCTGTTGACGCTGTAATTGAATTGAATGCAGCTGTAGAAAACCTGTAGAAACTGATTTCCATATTATAAAAAAAGCCGGTTACGATTAAATCGTCAACCGGCTTTTTTTACTTAAAAGCTAGCCTTTTTTCTCCGTAATCACAACCAGCAGGTCTTTTGCGTCTATTTGTGTTCCTAACGGCGTTACGACTCTCTCCACCGTTCCACAAATTTCAGCGATGACATTGGTTTCCATTTTCATGGCTTCAATGGTCAACAACACTTCTCCCGGCTCAACCTCTTGACCGACAATGGTGTGAACCTTGGATATCAAACCTGGCATGGGCGCGCCCACATGACCCAGATTGCTGGTATCGGCTTTTTCACGGGGTGGTCGTTCCGGAACCTGGGATTTATCCGCTAAGCGGACATTTCTGGCCTGGCCATTCAGTTCAAAAAATACCTCACGTTTGCCCTCTTCATCCGGCTGACTCAGCGCCAGGTAACGAATAATAAGGGTTTTCCCGAACTCGATATCAACCGATAGCTCCTCGTCCGGAACCATGCCGTAGTAGAAATTCATGGTGGGGAAAACAGTCACATTACCAAACTGCCTGCGGAATTTTACATAATTTATAAAAACAGTCGGATACATCAGGTAGGATGCAAACTCCGCTTCGGTGATTTGCCGTTCCGCCTTTTTTTCCGCTTCTTCACGTAGCGCTTTCAGGTCTGCCGGTGGAAGCTCCTTTCCGGGGCGTACCGTAATCGGTTTCTCGCCTTTAAGAATCTTTTTTTGCAGTTCTTTGGGGAATCCTCCCGGCGGTTGCCCCATCATTCCTTTGAAAAAGGAAACGACAGATTCGGGAAAAGAGATCTCTTTATTCGGATCTAAAACGTCTTCCCTGGTCAAACCACTGGTAATCATCATCAAAGCCATATCGCCCACAACCTTGGAACTGGGTGTAACTTTCACAATATCACCAAACATTTCGTTAACCTGGGCGTAAACCTTGGCAACTTCCGACCAACGCTCTTCGATTCCAAGCGATCTGGCTTGTTGCCTGAGATTCGTATATTGTCCACCCGGCATTTCATGAAGATACACCTCGGATGTCCCAGACCGGATTTCACTTTCAAACCCCACATACATCCGCCTCACCTTTTCCCAGTAGTCGGATACAATCGCCAGGGATTTCGGATCCAGTTCGGTATCCCTGTTGCCGTATTTCAAAGCAGCGGCCAGAGAGCCAAGATTCGGATGTGCTGTCAAGCCGCTCATGGAATCCATGGCAGCATCAACCGCATCAACTCCGGCCTCAGCAGCGGCTAGGAGTGTTGCTGCTGCGATACCGCTGGTATCATGAGAATGAAGATGAATGGGTAGTCCCACTTCCTGTTTCAGGGCTTTAATTAGAACCGTAGCAGCTGCCGGTTTTAATACTCCGGCCATATCCTTGATGGCCAGGATGTGTGCACCTGCTTTCTCAAGCTCCTTGGCCATGTCGATATAGTATTTCAGGCTGTACTTACTGCGGTTGGGATCAAGAATATCGCCGGTATAACAAATGGCAGCCTCACAGATTTTGTTGTTCTCGATAACTGCATCCATAGCCAACCGCATGTTTTCAACCCAGTTCAGGGAATCGAATACCCGAAAGAGATCCATACCGTTTTCCGCCGCCTGCTTGACAAAATGCCTGACAACATTATCCGGATAATTGGTATAGCCAACACCGTTAGAGGCTCTCAGCAGCATCTGGGTTAAAAGGTTGGGCATTGCCAGTCTTAATCCCTGCAACCTCTCCCATGGGCACTCCTTCAGAAACCTCATGGAAACATCAAAGGTAGCTCCTCCCCAGCACTCAACTGAGAATAGATTAGGCAATAATGCGGAGTAAGCGGATGAAATGGATAACATATCATAGGTACGCACCCTTGTTGCCAGCAATGACTGATGGGCATCCCTCATGGTCACATCTGTGATCAGAAGCCTGTTTTGATCCAGCATCCATCGCGCTACCGCTTCAGGTCCTTCCTTGTCCAGCATTTGCTTCAAACCGGGTTGAGAATCTTCCGGATTAAAATGCGGCGCTGTCGGTTGATGGACATGCTGAGGTTTCGTCCTCCCTTCAACATCCTCATTTCCGTTGACAATCACATTGCCGAGAAAGGACAGCAATCTGGTTGCCCTGTCTCTCCGTTTGGCAAATTTAAACAGGTCTTTGGCTTCGTCAATGAACCGGGTGGTATATTCCGCTTTCTTAAAAACAGGGTTACAGACCAGGTTTTCCAAGAAGTTTAGGTTGGTTGCAACACCCAACACCCTGAATTCACGAAGAGCACGGTTTATTCTAAGCCTGGCCTCCTCCGGGGTTGGCCCCCAAGCCGTGACTTTCTCCAACAAGGAATCATAATGTCGGGTGATGACAGCTCCGGAGTAAGCTGTTCCACCATCCAGGCGGATACCAAATCCGTTGGCTCCACGATAGGCTGTGATCCGTCCGTAATCGGGAATAAAATTGTTCTCCGGATCTTCAGTCGTAACCCGGCACTGAATCGCATGACCGTTCAGTCTGATATCCTTCTGCTTGGGGACATGACTTTCAGGGGTTCCCAGTCTGGCTCCCTGAGCTATTGATATTTGGGCCTTTACAATATCGATGCCGGTGACTTCTTCAGTAACCGTATGTTCCACTTGGATTCTCGGATTCACTTCCATGAAATAGAACTCCTCAGTATCCATATCCATGAGAAATTCCACTGTCCCCGCATTCTGGTAACCGGCTGCTTTTGCAATGCTCAAAGCGGCATTACAAAGCTTCATGCGTTTCTCGTTATTTAGAAAAATCGCCGGGGCTCTTTCCACCACTTTTTGATTTCTTCTCTGCAGTGAACAATCACGTTCAAAAAGATGATAAATATTGCCATATGAATCACCGATCACCTGTACCTCAAGATGGCGGGCGCGACGCACCAGCTTTTCCAGATAGACTTCATCATTCCCAAAGGCAGCTTTTGCTTCCCGTCTGGCAGATTCAACCTGTACCAACAGATCATCCTTGTTTTCCACTGCTCTCATACCACGACCACCACCGCCCCAACTGGCTTTGATCATAATCGGGTATCCCACCTTCGCGGCAATCTTCTCGATTTCCTTATCATTATCGTAGGGGAGAGCTCCACTAGCTGGTACAACAGGAGCCCCGGCTTTAACAGCTACTCCGCGGGCTGACACCTTGTTGCCAAGTCTTCTCATGGCATCCGCCGGCGGGCCCACAAATGTTATTCCGGCCTCCTGGCAAGCTTCCACGAAGTCGGGGTTTTCCGATAAAAACCCATAACCGGGATGAATGGCATCAGCATGCACTTCCCTGGCTGTTCGGATTATACCTTCAATGTCCAAATATGCTTCGATGGGGCCCTTTCCTTCGCCCACCAGGTAGCTTTCTCCCGCTTTAAACCGATGCAGGGCAAAGCGATCTTCTTTTGAATAAATTGCAATCGTATCGATTCCAAGTTCAATAGCTGCCCGGATAACACGAATGGCGATCTCGCCCCGGTTGGCTATTAACAGACGACGGATCTTTTTTCTTGGGTTCTCCATGTTTTTCTCTTTTGATATTATACATAAGGAGCATAAACAGACTCCTAAATGAAAAAATGAAACCTATTTAAGAAAGAAATAAGACGAATTTCTGACTTTAGCAGTTGCGATAACTATCTATATGGATGGAATAAGTTTGTGAGGGAGTCACACTTATTAGATCTTAAAAGTCAAAATCTCATTGCAAGAATTTAACTTTTAACCAAAAATTGTCCTTTAAGAATTGTTGCAACAATATTAAGAAACTCACATTCTGTTGTCAAGCCCGAATTCACAAGGCTTTTGCATCTATCCTGCATAAATTCTCTGAATCACCGGGTTTCAATTCCTCTGGTTACTGTTCTACTTCTCCAGTGTGTTACAAAAATACCTTCCGGATATTATTCTTGAGTCTACTCCGAAAAGTTGATTTTCTTGTCATTCCGGCCTCCGAGCCGGAATCCAGATTTTTAATTAAACCTTATGGATGCCGGATCAAGTCCGGCATGACAGCGGTTCAGAATTTCTATGGTTTTTAGATTATTGAGTTAAAAGCCCTAAATTGAACATTACAATACTTTTCGGAGTGGACTCATTCTTTAATTGTTCCCGTTGTTAAAATGATTCTCTTTTAAAAATTCCTGCAATTTTATCCAGATATGCTCCGACTTATTTTTTATAGCACATTCACGAGACCAGCCTGTTTGAGTAAACCAACAGGTATTTGAACTTTTTGACCAGATATGAAATAAAACCTGATAGAAGTTACGACAAACAAGTGTTATGATCAAAAAAAGTAACAGACAAATTGGTCTGAAAGTCTTTGATACCCTACAAGGAGATAAAAGTGGGAAAAAAAGTAATCAAGTTTATGGATACTTCTTTTCGTGATGGATTTCAGTCGGTTTTTGGTGCTCGTGTTTACACCGATGATTTTCTTCCAGCCATTGAAGCCACTATTGAAGCCGGAATCCAACACCTGGAAGCCGGGGGAGGCGCACGATTTCAAAGCCTGTTTTTTTACTGCGATGAGTCCGCGTTTGATATGATGGACAAGTTCCGTAAAACAACCGGTCCGCAAGCCAATCTGCAAACCCTGGCCAGGGGAATCAATGTTGTTGCTTTGCAACAGCAGCCCAGAGATATCATTGATCTTCATGCCAAGATGTTTAAGAAGCACGGGATGACCACCATCCGTAATTTTGACGCTCTTAACGATATTCGAAATCTAAAATACTCAGGGGAGCGGATTAGCCATCACGGCCTGAAACATCAGATTGTAATAACCGTTATGGAGCTCCCACCTGGCTGTGAAGGTGCACATACTGCCGATTTTTATATTGCCACCCTCAAAGAGCTGCTCGCTTCGGATATTCCCTTTGATTCGATCTGTTTTAAAGACGCCACTGGAACGGCTAATCCCAGAAAAATCCACGAAACCTTTGGCCGGGCTCGAAAACTGTGTCCTGAAGGAACCATCCTATGGTTTCATACCCATGATACAGCCGGAATAGGTATCCAACAGAATCTGGCAGCGATTGAAGGAGGCGCCGACGGAATCGATTTATCGAAAAGCCCGGTCAGCGGAGGCACTTCCCAGCCGGACATTCTCTCCATGATTCAAGTATTAAAAGGAACGGACTATTCTCTGGATGTTGATGTTGAAAAACTAATGATCGCCGAAGAGATATTTGAAAAAGCGATGGAAGACTATTTCTTCCCACCGGAAGCAAAAATGACCTCACCCAAGATTGTACTATCTCCCATGCCGGGCGGCGCACTGACTGCCAACACTATGATGATGAGAGATACGCAAACACTTCACCTTTACGGCAAGGTGATAAAAGAGATGACGGAGGTTGTAAGACTGGGTGGATTTGGTTCTTCAGTAACGCCCGTATCTCAGTTTTATTTTCAACAGGCCTACTTGAATGTCACCATGGGCAAGTGGAAGAAGATTAATCCCAATTATGGAAATATGGTGCTGGGTTACTTTGGGAAAACGCCGGTTGAGCCTGATCCGGAAATTGTAAGGCTGGCATCGGAGCAACTGGGAAAACCGGTCTTTAAAGATGATCCCCTGGATGTTCTGCAACCTGGAATTCCGATCGCGGTTAAATTGCTGGAAAAACATAATCTGCCGGTGAATGATGAAAACATTTTTGTTGTCGCCAGCTGTGAATCAAAAGGAGTTGATTATCTTTTGGGAAATGCGAAGACTACCGTCAGAAAAAAGAAAAAGGAGGATGATGATCTGCCCACTAAAATCAGTGTTTCAAAAACCATTAATGGAGTCAGCGGTCAGAGCCATTATGCTATTTCAATGGAAAACCGCTCCTATACCATGATTATGGGGAAGGGTGATAGCGTTCCAATGACTGCAGGAGTTCAAGCAGCGCCACAATTCCAACCTGCTTCAGCCTCTCCACCACCACATTCTCAGGCAACAGCCATTCAACCCCAAAAACCTGCCCCGGGTGCCAATGAGGAACAAACCGCTTCAGGCATTGAGGTAAAAGCGCAGATCCCGGGAAAAATCCTGAAAGTTAATGTTAAGGTTGGCGACCAGATAAAGGAGCACCAGTCTCTCCTTATAATGGAAGCAATGAAAATGGAAACGGATATTACCGCACCCAAGACGGGAAAGGTAATATCCATCAGAGTGGGCCCGGAAGATGCGGTCCAAACGAATGATGTTCTAGTGGTTATTGAATCATAAACCTTCCGGAAGATTGCCTGAATAAACCAGGTGAGGCAATCTCTCGAAGATACTAATAGTCATCGATAAACTTAAAGGATACTTTCAGTTTGGTCCTGTAGGCAACAATCTTTCCATCTTCCAGTTTAACATCCTGGGAAATCACTTCCGCAATTCTCAAGTCTTTCAGAGTTTTGCTTGCTCTTTCAATGGCTACTTTCGCAGCCGCATCCCAGGAAATATCGCTTGTTCCAATCAGTTCAATAATCTTATAAACACTGCCAGACATTTTATCTCCCATGTATCTTAGGAATTCATGCAATCGGCTGAAGTAAATCGTTAGGATTAACTGCAGATATTAATTAGCTTTAGAACCGCTAACGTAACCACAGCGGACAACTGCGTTCATTATAAGCAAACTGGGAAAATTGTAAATATAATACTTGATGAAAATCTTCAGTGTCGAGACAATCCCCATTCCTGGAAATAGTTTTTCCTATTGATTTTGATCAGATAAAAATGATTTCTCTGGAACTCCCTGATAACCTTAATTCTGCTTGAAGATTAAAAACGGATCATCCAAAATTGAAGTCCATTTCACCATTTTAGGGTATTCAAGAGAAATGTGGATTTTGATCGTTCCTTATCCTCAAGTTATCCTGGGTAAGCAAGCTCTCTAGCATTTATTGGTGTCTTGACATTCAACCGGCCTCATTTGAACTGTGTAAATTTTATCTGTTTCATGTTGTTAATCAAACTCGCCACCACTTCATTTCGTTGACGAAATCAGGTGAGTTCTTGTAGAGTTGTGGCATTGTTTTTAAGAAGGAATTTGCATAGAAGATACATAATTCAACAGTGTTTGTCCGAGTCAGGGTATCGACTCTCTCAAGATGGACGCAGTTTATTCAGATCCTCAATATATAAGAGGGATTACAGAACTTCGAGACGAATGTTTATTCGGAGAGGAGATGAAGGATAAACTAATTTCTTCAGTTTGATTGCCTTTGGTGAAGAGAAGAAATCTAAAACTCATTAGAAAAGAGGAGAAATGAAACCTTTAAATCTAGTCGAAAAAATCTTATCAGATCATCTGCTTGAAGCAGATGCATTGCCAGCTCCCGGTGAACTCATTAAGATCAAAATTGATGAGGCTTTTACGCAGGATGCGACTGGTACCATGTGTATGTTGCAACTTCAGGCAATGGGCGTTAAGCGTGTTAAGCCTTTGTCTGTTAACTTTGTGGATCATAGTATGCTGCAGTCCGGTTTCAGAAATCCAGACGATCATGAGTACCTGAGAACCGCTGCTGCTAAACTGGGAATTATCTTTTCACCTCCCGGAACCGGAATCTGCCATTTCACCAATATGGAAAACTTCGTCAGCCCCGGAATGACGGGTGTTGGTGCAGACAGTCATACCGTTAATGCCGGTGGTGCCTGTGCAATTTATATGGGTGCAGGTGGATACGATGTTGCCCTGGCAATGGCTACGGGTGCTTATACAATGCCAATGCCTAAGGTTGTCAAGGTGAATTTAACCGGACAGCTCCAAAAGAATTGTATGGCAATGGATGTTATCCTCAAGATGCTTGAAATTGTCGGTGTTAAAGGTGGAAAAGGTATCATCTTCGAATATGGCGGACCAGGTGCAGGAACCCTGTCATTAACTGAAAGAGCTACCATTACTAACATGGGAGCTGAAATGGGTGCTACCACATCAATTTTCCCAAGTGATGGCAATACCAAGTCATTCCTGGAAAGCCGTGGTCGTGGTGATGCTTACAAAGAAATGGCTGCAGACGAAGGCGCTGAGTATGATCGCGTTATTGACATCAACCTGTCTGAAATCGAACCCCTGATCGCTATTTACCCATCTCCGGGTAATGTAGAGAAAGTCAAAGCTCATGCTGGAACCAAGATTCATCAGGTTTGTATCGGAAGTTGTACCAACAGTTCTTACGAGAACATCGCTGTATTTGCTGAAACACTCAAAGGCAAGCGCGTAAAAGTGGATACACTCCTTTACCCGGGATCAAGATCTGTTTCCATGCAGTTGGCTGACGCCGGTTACCTGAAGATGCTGTTCCAATCTGGTGTCAGGATTATGGAAAACGGTTGTGGTGCCTGTATTGGACAAGGTGGATCACCCCCAAGTAAAGGAATTACCCTCAGAACTTTTAACAGAAACTTCCCCAAACGGTCAGGTACAGATGATGCTCAGGCTCATCTAATCAGTCCTTTGGTCGCGGCTGCCAGTGCTTTAACCGGCGAGATTACAGTTCCGGCTAATGTGGAAATCAAGATCAATGTAGTTCCACCCGTAATCGATACCGATTCCTTCATCATGCCTGTTCCACCGGAACAAGCTGAGAAAGCTGAAGTTATCATGGGCCCGAATATCATGTTGCTGCCCGATTTTGATCCACTGCCAGAAAACGTTAAGGGTGAAGTTCTCCTGAGATTGGAAGACAACATCAGTACTGATGATATCCAACCAGCCGGAACCTTCCTGCCTCTGCGCTCCAATGTCAAGGAATACGCCATGCAGGCAACCTACCAACTGGTTGATAAAACATTCGCCAAACGTGCGGTTGCCCATAGGGATGCCGGTGGATACGGTTTCATTGTTGCCGGTGAAAACTACGGCCAGGGAAGTTCACGCGAACATGCAGCTCTGTGTCCAAGATGGTTAGGAATCCGCGCAGTTGTTGTTAAAACTTTTGCCAGGATTCACGTTGCTAACCTGGTTAACTTTGGTATCATTCCGTTGACCTTCAAGAATCCTGCGGATTACGACAAGATCAAGCAAGGTGATACGATTAACTTTAACACTTCTGATCTGGCTGGTGAATTGGCTCTTGAGGTGAACGGTGAAAAGATTCCTCTCGAAAGAGCATTCGACCTGGATCATATCCAAACCCTGAAAGCAGGTGGTGCTTTGGCTCAGTTTAAAGCCACCTATAACGGTTAAGATATAATGAAAAACATCTTCCCGGTTGCGAACCTGGAAGATGTTAGGAATGTTTTGTCGACGAATTGGTTCTATTTCATCTTCATAGTGAAAAACAAATTGAATATTGGTCGACAATAGATTATTTAAAGGAGGATTAACCAATTGGTTGTTCCTCCTTTTTTTGTTTTTGGAGGAATACCGAAGACTACTTACCAATCAATCACCCCCATAGCTTATAAGCCTAAAATCAAAGGATAAAATGCTACATCGGCTGGAAGTTACACTAAAAAATGGACTTGTTGACCCTGAAGGTAGAAAAGTACAGCAACACTTTTTCAGTGCCGGATGGACTGCAGTTTCTGAAATCAGAACACTCCAGGCATACGTGATCAACAGTGATCAAATTCAATCGACAGAGCAAATGCAGCAGTTGGCAACCGATCTCTTTGTCGATCCTATTCTCAATGACTACAAGGTTGATCAGTTTACCGGAGATGACTTCGACTTTGACTGGTATGTTGAAATTGGATTTAGAGCGGGTGTGACGGATAACCCGGGTAAAGTGGCTAAGGAAAATCTTACTTTAAGATTACCTAGACGATTCAAAGGAGAGGAACGGGTTGCCTCATCCAACGGTTTTTTTATCAAGGGGAAACTGGCTCGCCACGACATTGAGACAGCTGTTGACCAGCTTCTAATAAATAACCTGATTCAACGAAAAACTATCATTGCAAAATCGGAATGGAATGAAAAGAAACTGAGCCTGAAATCGATTCCAACCCCGAAAGGAGATCAACAGATTGAAGTGGAATCCTTGGACTGTTCAAGTGTGGAAAACATAATGAAACTGAGCCAGCAGAGAATACTGGCCTTGTCTGAGGCGGAAGCGAATATTATTAAGGATTGGTTTCAAAAAGAGGAGGTCAGGCAATTGCGCAAGAGTTCCGGTCTTTCGGAAAACCCGACAGATGTGGAACTGGAAACAATCGCCCAAACCTGGTCGGAACACTGCAAACATAAAATATTCAACTCAACCATCGATTACAGGGATGAAACCGGAAAAACGGAAACCATTGAATCCCTTTATAAATCCTGTATTCAAAAATCCACTCGGGAAATCAGGGATCGGTTGGGCGATGAAGACTGGTGTCTATCGGTTTTTAAAGATAATGCCGGTATCATCCGCTTTAACAAGGATTATAATGTAGCCTTTAAGGTGGAAACCCATAATTCCCCTTCCGCTCTTGACCCATACGGGGGAGCCTTAACCGGAATTGTGGGGGTAAACAGGGACTCATTTGGCGTGGGGATGGGAGCGAGAAACATAGCCAATATCGACGTCTTCTGCTTCGGCCCACAGGATTATGCCAAGAAGCTGCCTTCCAGGCTGCTTCATCCCACACGGATCTATGAAGGGGTGAGACTCGGTGTTGAACACGGGGGAAATCAAAGCGGTATTCCGACCATTAACGGGGCTATTGTGTTTGACGAATGCTACGTGGGCAAACCCCTGGTCTTCTGCGGAACTGCCAGTGTCATGCCTGCGCTCCATCACGGTAAACCCTCTGAAGACAAAAAAGCCTTTCCCGGCGATAGGATTATCATGCTGGGTGGAAGGATCGGCAAAGACGGGATTCATGGCGCAACATTCTCCTCCGTGGTTCTGGATGAAAGTTCTCCTGTCAGCGCCGTTCAGATTGGCGATGCCATTATGCAGAAAAGAATGTTTGATTTTCTCTGGGAAGCAAAAAAAGAGAATCTCTATACCTGTATCACTGATAACGGGGCGGGAGGACTGTCCTCTTCCGTTGGAGAGATGGCGGAATTCAGCCATGGCAGTAAATTGCACCTGGATAAAGCTCCCCTGAAATATAAAGGTTTACAGCCTTGGGAAATACTGATCTCTGAAGCGCAAGAGCGCATGACGGTTTCGGTGCCTCCCGAAAAAGTGGAGAGGTTTTTGGAACTATCAGAGCAGTTGCAGGTTGAATCCACTGTGTTGGGTGAATTTACGGATTCCGGTTACTTTGAATGTTACTATAATGATAAACCGGTAGCTCAGCTTGAGATAAATTTTATGCACAAGGGCTTGCCCCCGATGCATCTTCAGGCTGAATGGAATCCTCCTGCCAGGGAAAACGGTTTGCCGGATCAACCCTTAGAGCTGGGAAAGGTGCTGCATACCATTTTGGCAAGACCGAATGTCTGCTCCAAGGAATCGGTTATTCGTCAATATGACCATGAAGTCCAAGGCGGTAGTGTGATCAAGCCGCTGGTCGGAATTGAGAACGACGGTCCTTCTGACGCAGGTGTTATCAGACCGGTACTGGATACAATGGAAGGGATCGCCATAGCCAACGGAATCTGCCCCAAATACTCTGTCATCGATACTTACCACATGGCAGCTTGTGCCATTGATGAAGCGATCAGGAATGTCATTGCTGTTGGTGGCAGTCTGAAGCAGATGGCAGGTTTGGACAATTTTTGCTGGCCGGACCCGGTTGAATCAGATCATACACCGGATGGCAAATACAAACTGGCGCAGCTCGTCAGAGCATGCAAGGCGATCTATGATTATTGCTCCGGTTTTGGCGTGCCCTGTATTTCAGGTAAAGACAGCATGAAAAACGACGCCAACCTGGATGGCCAGAAGATATCCATTCTGCCCACCCTGCTGTTTTCTACTATTGGTAAAATCGAAGACGTAAGAAAATGTGTAACTTCCGATGTTAAGGATGCCGGAGACCTGGTTTATATTATTGGCGATACATTTGATGAATGCGGATCATCGGAATATTTCCAGGAGCTGGGATTTAACGGTGGGGAAGTTCCGAAAGTCAACCTGGAAAAAGCAAAAAACCGTTACGAAAAAGTAGCTGCCGCCACAGAAGCCAGGCTGATAAAAAGTAATCATGACTGTTCCGACGGAGGATTAGCCGTTGCCTTGGCGGAGATCGCCTTTGGTGGTCGCCTGGGGATAACAGTTGATCTGTCAAACGTCAATGCCATTCAAAAACTGCGGCCGGATCTGCTGCTGTTTAGCGAAAGTCAAAGCCGTTTTGTTCTGACCATTGCCAGAGAGAATCAATCGGCTTTCGAAAAAATCATGGAAGGTGATACCTGCTATCGCATAGGAGAAGTGGTCAAGGAACCCGTGCTGAAAATCAACCTTGATCGGCAGTTGCTTTTGCGGGAATCGGTCTATGCTTTGTGTGATTCCTGGAAAAAAACTTTGAAACAAACCTAAAAGAGTTTGCGCAAATCAAGCCATCTTGCGATTGTTTCCTGAACCTGGCTTTCAAAAACCTGGCTCAGGATAGAGAATGGGTAGAATGAAATGACGTCGTCCTGTCCAAAAATTAACATCAGCACGAAACAATGCTTCCTGGGCATCCGTAGATTGTTTTGTTCTGAATCTCTACCCATTGTTTTTAAGCGGCTTTTCTATGGATATATTTTAGCATGCCTCCCAAACGAGTTTAACATTTTATCCCACAGGCACGATTCTCAGGATAGAATCCTTGATGTGAAAAAAACAATCGATTTTGTTTTCCTTAATAGTCCCTTAAAGGCTTACCGGTCTAGGTTTAACTGATAAATTACTTTTTTGACCACACAAGTTAATTCTATTTTACTTTTTTGTCCAAAATATCCCTGACTTCCCTTACTAATTTCTCAAATCCTATCGGTTTTTTAAAACGGGCATTTATACCGGCAGATACGAATTCTTCATCAGATACTTGATGTGCGAGCCCTGAAATTAGTATGATGGGGACATCTTTTTTGATTTTCTGGATTTGGGTGCATAAATCAACACCAGACATTTTTGGCATGGAATAGTCAGTTATCACGAGATCGATCCGGTCCGCATTTTTTTTAAACTCGTCCAATGCCTGGGCGCCACTCGATGCTTGATTTACTCTGTAACCTTGCATTTCCAGCATTTCGGCATACGAATTCAGTATCATTTCCTCATCATCCACAATCAATATATATTCTGATCCCCGAGGGAGTATTTCATCTTGTTTATCCGGCGTTTCAGCTTTGTGGTCTGCAGATGCCGGTAACAATACATTGAATCTGGTGCCGATTCCTGGCGAAGAGTTCACCTGTACTGTTCCACCGTGCTGCGTTATAATTCCATGAACGACGGACAATCCTAATCCGGTCCCTTTGCCTGATTTTTTGGTTGTGAAAAAAGGATCAAAAATTCGATCCATGATTTTTTGGTCTATACCCTCACCAGTGTCACTTACAGATAAAAGAACATAATCGCCTGGTTCAAGATTCCCCGTTTCATTTGATTTAGTATCTATTTTGAAATTGGAAACATTGACTTCCAATTCTCCTCCCTCATGCTCCATAGCATGTGACGCGTTAGTACACAGATTAACCAGAACCTGTTGAATCTGAGTGTGGTCACCATGAATGTTTTTTAAATCCGGATCCACGGAATGACTGATGGTGATGGTGGTTGGAATGGCTGATCGCAGGAATTTCATCGATTCGTTGATAATGGGTATCAAATTGATATTCTTCGGATCGTATCCCCCGGTCCGACTGAAAGTTAGAATCTGGTTAATTAGATTTTCGGCTCTATCTGCAGCTTTTCGAATGGTTGTTTGATATTGAACTATCTTTGAATATTCGGGTGAATCGGACAGTTTCTTTATGGTAAGATCGGAAAAGCTGAAAAATACACTCAAAAGGTTATTGAAATCATGAGCAATGCCACTTGCCAATATTCCGACCGCATCAAGTTTTTGTGCCTGGAACAACTGATTTTCAAGTGCCTTCTTTTCTTCGGATGTTTTTTTCTGTTCAGTGATATCCTGAACAACACCAATTACCTTTTTTTTTATATCATCTTCCCAAACCAGTTCTGCAATGGAACGAACAATTACAATTTGCCCGTCATCCTTGTGAATTTCGAATTCAATATTGTAACTCTTGTTGTGCAGGATTAAGTCAGACAAGGCTCGTCTGAACTTTTGTATATCGACAATATTCGACTCCACAACCTTTCGAGGCACGTAAGGAGAATCTCTCTCTATTCCGAAAATTTCAAACGCCTGTTCAGATCCCCAGAATACCCCATCATCGATGTCGTATTCCCAGCTACCGATCTTTGCCACTGATTGAGCCTTGTTCAATCGCCTTTCACTTTCTCTCAAGACCTTTTCTGTCTGTTCTCGATCACTAATCTCCTTTAATAGATTTTTTTCTGCAATTTCAAATTGTTTGGCCTTATCAGTAGTCATTGACAATTTGTCAGTCATTATCATGGCGAAGATTCGATAGAGAGTATTATGCAAAGCATCCGTATCAATATCGGTATAATTGCCAATATCTCTTCCTTTTATACTGAACGTTTTGACAGGAGTTTTGGTAATAACCGATGCCGAAACGGGTTTGTCGCTTATAATGCTCATTTCGCCGAAAATATCCCCTTGACGGCGCAAATTGATTATAAGATGTCCACCTGCATATACTTCAACCTCTCCCCTAATGATAAAGAAAACCCTGTCGTTTGCCTGT
Source organism: bacterium (assembly GCA_018829445.1). GTDB lineage: Bacteria > SAR324 > SAR324 > XYD2-FULL-50-16 > XYD2-FULL-50-16 > JAHJTV01. The sequence continues at coordinate 8,015 of JAHJTV010000091.1, read as the reverse complement.
CCCTCTCTTAAAATCTCAGTACCTGCAGGATATTCTGATAATTCAGATAATGGTATCAACTGCCTGATGAGGGTTTCCGGCAGGTGAGAAAACAGACGACAATTTTTTAAATAATCAATAATTTCATAGTTCTGCTCTGTGATATATTGGCCTGAATCTATAAGATCTTGATCTATTAGTTGTTTTTCTTGAATTATTTCACTTTCCCGATTCAAGGAATCCTGTTTACTGAAACCCGCAAGTTGCTGACGCAGTTCAATCAGGTCGGTGAGCAGTTGCTCTTTTGTTTTATCTTCATCCCTCATCTGATTTCCTTGAGTATCTGGGTATTATTTCACTGAAATGATTCGAAATGATTGAGTATTTACTGCCCTTGGATTTAACGAAACGGAAACAGTCTACCATAAGTCCGGATTCATGACTATAAGAGAAACCGATTCCCATTTATGAGGCGGTCGGTGATATAACTGAAATATGAAAGATCATTTTGGATTATTAAAACTAGGACCATTCCGGCTATAATCGAAAGACTTAACCGGTATGGTTCTGTTGAATTGGATTATTGAAGGAGATGTTGATTTATTTTCCGGGTTGATATAAATGAAGGCTCTCCCATTTCAGGATCCATTTCAATTTGAGTATCATTCTTATTTAATTTGAATTCACTCATTGGATTCTGCATACTGACAGCTTGCTGTGCAAGTTCTTCCGAGGCTGAGGCGGTTTCTTCCGAAATTGAGGAATTGTTCTGAATTACCTGGTTTACTTGAGCCAACCCCTCGTTAATTTCCCGTATCCCATTTCGCTGCTCAGCCGAAGAGGTTGAAATTTCTTCAATAATATCATTTACCTTTTTTGTTCTTTCACTGATAGCACTTAATACCTCTGCTGTTTTATTGGCTTTTTCCACACCCTTTTCCACTTCACTGACTGAACTATTAATCAAATCAGCCGTGTTTTTAGCTGCTTCTGCGCTCCTGGCTGCAAGGTTTCTGACCTCCTCAGCAACAACAGCAAATCCTTTACCATATTTACCCGCCCTGGCTGCTTCAACAGCAGCATTTAAAGCCAGTAAATTGGTTTGGAATGCAATCTCATCAATATCTTTAATGATTTTGGATACATTATAACTGGTATCCTTTATCTCATTGATTGATTGGAGTAGAGTACCCATTTGCTGATTACCATCGTCTACAACTTCCTGGCTTTTAGTGATCAGCTGTTTGGCCTGAAAAGTATTTTCATCATTTGCTTTTGTCTTCGCATCAACTTCGTTCATTGAAGAAGAGATCTCCTCCAGGCTGGCGGCCTGTTCCGTGGTCCCGCTGGCCAGTGCCTGGGCAGAACTGGCCAATTCCTGGGAACCGATATTGACCTGATTGCTGTTTGTTACTACCTGGACAATTGTTCTGCTCAGCATATCGATAGAGCCATTAATACTTTCTTTCAGTGTATTGAAATCGCCTGAAAGGTTTGCCGTTACATTTTGTGAGAGATCGCCGGCCTTTATGGCTCCCATCACCTGGTTTATATTAAAAATCGCTATCATCTGCTGATTCAAACCCCTGAAGCTAATCTTTCCCGATGCATGCGACATATCAATGGTGTCTATACTCAGCGTTTTAACAGACGCCACCGTTTGGATGGTCCTTTGTTTCGGGGCAGATTAAAATCGATTCTGATTGGCGATGACAACTATCTGATTCAATTATTGCGTTACATCTGTTTAAATCCAGTCAAAGCCGGATCAGTAAAAATACCGGAAGAGTATCCCTGGAGCTGTTATACTGAATACCTGTCTGACCTTCCGCAGTATCAATGGTTGAACCGGGACCTGCTGACAGGGCGGTTTCAACTAAAAAAATCGAAGGGGATGTATAAAAAGGAAGAGTTGGTGTCACGAAGCGCAGAAGAAGAAATAGAGCAATTCCTTAATAAGAAAAACCTGCCTTCGATACTTGGGAAGCAAAGAGTTCGTCGATCAGGTCAGAAACCAGTTCTTTCATTCGATGGTGCATACGGAAAAACCTGCAGTAAAAGACTTAGCCCTCGAATCAAAACGGATTGTATCACTGGTTTGTCACCATTTTGGATTGGCACAAAAAGAGATCTTGCAACAGAAACGCGGAGTTGCTAACACGCCTCGTGACTTGGCCGTCCATTTGATTCACAGAAAATCGATGTGTAAACAGGGAGAGATTGCAGAACTTTTCAATTTCAACAGTTAAAGCGGAGTATCAACGGCGATTGAACGGATCAACAACCTGCTCCAGGAGGATTCTGCCCTTGCGGCAACAGTCCGGTTTCTGGAAAATCAAATCAAAAAGGTAAGTCAAAAGAAGACTTGACCCCTTTACAAATCAAAAAGGTAAGTCAAAAGAAGACTTGACCCCTTTACTCGCTGTAACGATTTCAAATCATATTTAATCCGTTGTTTTTTAATGGTTTTGATTAAAGATTCGTTTGTCCCGGAAGTTACAGGTAGTGAGTTTTATATAACTACCGAATGGGCTAAACCGGGTTGGGATTTGGGCTGATAAATTATAATTTTATTGGCATACTATCCAATAATGATATATAAAGAGGCTGAAACAATTGGGTTAATAAGCAGAAATTCAGTTTCTAAGTCAATGATACAAACTGGTTGCATTTGAAAAAGGCTCTCCTACTTCTTTAGAACGTTATTAATTCTTGATTCAACAGAGAACTGAAAAGTGAAAAAGAACAGAAGAAGCATATTTTCGAAAAAAATGACAATTCTTTTGATTTTTTTACTGATAGTTGGAGTGAACGACCTGGCTTTTGGAGACAACACATCTTCACAGAAGGTCTTATACGTTGCTTCATACAGCTTTCAGTATGCCTGGAGCTCTGAAATCAAGGCGGGTATTGAATCTGTATTAAAATCAAGAAAAAATGTACAATTCAGGCCTGTAAGTATGGATACCATGGGGATGACATCGTCAGACACAGTTAAAATCAAGAAGGCTGCTTTAGGCGTAAAAGAGCTGATTGAGTCATGGAAGCCTGACATCGTTATCGCCTCAGATGACAACGCCTCTAAATATCTAATTGTTCCATATTTTATAGGCAGTGATCTGCCTTTTGTTTTTTGTGGTGTTAACTGGGATGCTTCAAAGTATGGATTCCCGACAACAAATGTTACCGGAATGATTGAAGTACAACTGGCGGATCAATTGATTAAATATCTGTCTCCTTATGCCAAAGGAAATAAAATTGGATCAATTAGAGGAGATACGATGACCAACAGAACTGAAGCAAAATTTTTTGAAGAACTTTTAGGTGTGAAAATAAAAACTTATTTTGTTGATAATATTGCTGAATGGAAAATCAAATTTGTGCAACTTCATACTGAAGTCGATATGATACTGGTAGGTGATATTGATGCGGTAAAGATAAATGATGAACCCAAAAAAGATGTTGAAAAATTTATGCTGGACCATACAACCATTCCAACAGGATGTTGGGACGCTCATTATAAAAATAATTCACTGATAACTGTGGGGGGCATCCCTAAAGAGCAAGGTGAGTATGCTGCCCAGGCAGCACTTGAAATACTGGATGGAAAATCTCCAATGGATATCCCTATTGTCAGGAATAAAAAGGCGATAATTTATCTGAATATGAAACTCGCAAAAAAACTGGGTATAATCTTCCCGATGGATTTGATCGATAATGCTCAATTGATACCAGCAAATTAGCACATTCCAGAAACCGCATAACGCTACAACTGTCAGGCATAATAACAGGGTTGTTTAAGGCCTATGTCAATAAAAACTAAGTTACTATCTTTGATCATCGCTTCTCTTGTAATCGGAACTATTCTTATTTTAGTAGTTGCAAACAACCAACTGACGCTGATCGTCAATGAGAACCAGGATATCTTATATAGTGAGAGAATAGAGACCATTATAGGCATACTCCAGGTTTATGATGACCGCTTACACACGACCGGTCAGGTGGAGGCGTACATTGATGGTTTTAAAAAATCCGCGATAAAAACACTGAGAAAGTCATATTACCATCAGAAAGACCAAATTATCTTTCCGTTTATCATAGACCATGATGGCAATATGGTGATGCGTCCTCAATTTTCTGCCAACGCTCCCCGTTTAGCCAAACCCGCTGAAATTAAGAGTATACTGCAAATTGATTTAGAAAAGTCAGGAAGTTTCGAGTTTGAAAATAGATGGTATATTTATAGGCATTTTTCCGCTTGGGACTGGACAGTGATTTACACGATTCCGATAGAATCCAAAAGTGCAAACGTACGCAGTTTTATCAATACCCTGGTCTCAATTATGATTGGAATAACTATGTTCACAATTTTAGCTATTTGGTTTGCGGTTACTCGAATTACCAGGCCCATTACCAAATTGGTGATGAGAAGCAGCACTATAGCAAATGGTGATTTCTCATCAGAAATAGAAGTAATTGATTCCAGTGAAATTGGGCAGCTAACACGTGCTTTTAATAGGATGGCGGTAGCAATTAATAAAAAAATCCTCGATCTGCATAGAGAAGTTGATGCGCGTAAACAAGTGGAAAATGATTTACTGAAGAATCAATATTACCTGTCAAAAGCTCAGGAAATCGGCGCTATTGGTACATGGGAACTCGATATTCTGCACAATATCCTCATCTGGACAGAAGAAAATTACAAAATTTTTGGTGTCCCGTATGGAACTGAAATGAATTACGAGTCGTTTCTGGATCGAGTTCATCCAGATGATAGAGATTATTTTAATGAGAAATGGAGAGCGGGGCTTAACAAGGTACCGTATGACATTGAACACAGGATTATTATCAATGATAAAGTTAAGTGGGTTAGAGAAAAAGCCGATATTGAGTTTGATCTTGATGGAAAGCCTCTCAAAGCAATTGGATTTACTCAGGATATAACTAGTTTTAAGCTTGCTGAAGAACAAATCAAAGCCTCCTTAGTAGAAAAAGAAACGCTTCTTCATGAGATCCACCACCGTGTAAAGAACAACATGCAGATCATCGCTAGTCTGCTTAAACTGCAGTTAAATAGAAAAAAGACGCATGTTGATGCAATTCTAAAAGAAAACATTAGTCGTGTACACGCAATGGCAGCAATTCATGATAGCCTGCATCAATCTGAAAAACTAACGGAGATAGGTTTTAAGGAGTATCTTCAAAAACTGACCCAAATGCTGTTGCAAACATACTCAATAAGTCCAGCTAAGGTTGTATTCAGTTTTGATTGCGAGGACAGAAAGCTCGGCTTTGATATTGCCAATCCTTTAGGATTGGTGTTGAACGAATTAATCTCAAATTCTCTTAAATACGCGTTTCCTGATGATCGGAATGGTTCAATCAACATAAGATCAAATATCTTAGAAGGTGAAAACTATGAACTCAGTATTTATGATGATGGAATAGGAATGCCTGATGGATTTGACTGGAAGAAAACTGATTCTCTAGGATTAAAGCTAGTTCAGAATCTAGTGGAAAACCAGCTCGGTGGATCAATAATCCTCGATGGCACAAAAGGCACCAAATTCACTATCAAATTTAACCTCGAATCAAATTACAAGTAATGAGTAAAGCTAGAATTATTGTTGTTGAAGACGAAGTCATCATCGCCATGGAGATCGAAAACAGTCTCCAGAATCTCGGATATGAAGTCACGTCTGTCGTAAATTCAGGTGATGAAGCAATACAAAAATCAAAAGGAGACAAAGCGGATCTGATCCTGATGGATATCCGTATTCAGGGAGACAAAGACGGTATTGAAACGGCTGAAATAATCCGGAATAAGTTCAGTATCCCAGTTGTCTTCTCAACTGCCTATCTGGATGAAGAACGAATCGAACGCGCCAAGATTACCATGCCGTTCGGATATGTGCTGAAACCGATTCAAGAGAGGGATCTCAAGGTGACATTGGAGATGGCTTTGTATGTGGCGAAGATTGATGCGGAGAGGAGGAAGGCGGAGCTGGCCTTGAGAAAAAGCGAAGAGAGATTCAGCCTGGCAATGGACGCAACCAGCGACGGTTTGTTTGATTGGAATATCAAAACCAATGAAATCTATTTTAGTCCAGGTTATTTTTCCATGCTGGGATATGACGCCAATGAACTACCCCATACTTTTGAAACATATCAAACCCTATTACATCCGGAAGACGCTGTACGAACGGAGATAAACCTGACGAACTACCTGTCAGGTAAAATTTCTGACAATAGTATTGAGATTCGACTCAAAGGTAAATCTGGAAAGTGGATCTGGATACTCTCAAGAGGGAATATCGTTGAGCTTGACGAAAATGGAAATCCCTCTCGCATGGTGGGTACAAATGTAAATATTGATGATCGAAAAAGAGCAGAGGAGCAGCTTCTCTATGAAAAAGAATTAACAAACCATTACCTAAATGTTGCAGGCGTATTGCTGATTGCATTGGATTTAACTGGCAATGTAACTTTAATCAATCCAAAAGGATGCGAAATACTTGGTTATCCTGAAGACGAAATAATCGGTTACAATTGGTTTGATAAATTTTTACCATCAGAAGGTATCGATGAAGTGAAGAAAGTTTTTTACGAAATCGTGGAAGGTAATATCGAACCTGTAGAATATTATGAGAATCCAATATCAAGGAAGGATGGAAGCCAGCGTTATATAGCCTGGCACAATTCAATTCTGCGTAACAAACAGGGGGAAATCATCGGCCTTTTCAGTTCCGGGGAAGACAGAACACAACAACACAGAACAGAAGTTTTTCTAAAAGAGAACGAGAAAAAGTATCGAGCTTTGTTTGAAAACGCACCTTATGGAATTTTTTTAGTGGATCATAAAGCAAGATATAAGGACGTAAATGATATTGCGTGTAAAATGACTGGATATAGCAGGGAAGAACTGCTTCAATTAACAATCCCGGAAATCTCCTCTCCAGATGAAGAAATCAGGAAGCAGGATATCAAACCTTTTTTGGATATTCAGGCAACCGGCAAGGGTGAGGGAGTTATTCATTTGAAACACAAAGATGGATATATATTTAAAGCGGAACTTAAAGGTGTAAGAATTGATGAAAACACTATAATGGGAATTTGTGAAAAGTTTGCAGAATGATCTGATGTGAATTAAGCAACACATTCACTTCTTCACCTCACTCAACCTCTTCTGCACAAAGTAGAGATCTCTTTCTATCGTCAAACCATAGGGCCTCTCAATATTCTCCAGCTCCTCTAGAGAAACGTATCCAAACTCTTCTTCATGTAGTCCCGTCACCCAACAAAACGCAACCTGCTCAGTTGTGTCATATCCAGTCAAAAGCCATGACGCTGAATCACATGGATCAAACAACTTGGCAATCACCAATGGATCTTCTTCATGCTCCTGTGAGTGGAGCAGATAGTTTCTTCATTTTAGACCGAGCCCACAAATTTTATTTTTACCCCACCAGTTATCCCATTCTGGACGCACCAATCCCAAAAATCAGTATAAAAATGGTATAAAACTTTTTACCAAGCCAAACAAAACCAGACTAACAAAAAATAAACCTTTTAAGTTCTGTATTTTATGCTAATAAATAATTTGGTTCAGGTTAATTGAAAAAAAAGCGAGGTTTTACTGAATCAAGAACTGAGTTTCTTTAGAAGTCTTCAATTTTCCTTCTTGAATGGTTTAAAGAACGGTATAAAATGAAATAACCAGCTGCAGAAATGCAAAAAGCCTATACTCAAAAAGTCCGTAAACTCTTTAAATATAGGCTTTTAGTATGGAGCGGAAGACGGGATTCGAACCCGCGGCCCTCAGCTTGGGAAGCTGATGCTAATAGTATTTGGCATCACCTAAAGGAGAATGTGTTCTACCCGGTTCCACATCGGCGGTATGTGTTCAGCATTCCGATTATGCTAAGGGTCTATTTCAAGCACAACCGTTCTTTACTGACCGGATTGTGCCAGTGTGCCTACAAAAGCTTGCTGTCGTTCTTGTGGAAAACGGTTCGACTGAAAGATGGGATTCCCGG
>JAHJTV010000090.1 GCA_018829445.1 bacterium | reverse complement strand
TTGTGGATTCACGGAACTCCCCCCGAACAAGTGCATTAAGACCGACCGCCATCACGCTTTTACCGGGTTTTAGTTGATCGATCTTGGCGGATATCACAGACACGCAAAACCAGTGCAGGCGGCGGCTTATGCCAGCATTCGCTTCAAATTGACATTAAAACGTTATGGTGTCATAATGTCTTAAAAAACAATTTGGAGATTACATCATGGCAACTTTATCAAAACGGTCAACCATCTATTTAGACCCTGCCCTGCACCAAGCTTTAAGGCTAAAATCACTTGAGACTTCTCAATCTATGTCTGAAATTATCAATTCAGTGTTAAAAGAAGCACTTGCTGAAGATGCAGAAGACCTCGAAGCATTTGAAAAAAGAGCTGATGAACCATTGGTTAGCTATGAAGAAATGATCAAAAAGCTCAAAAAAGATGGCAGAATATAAAATCTTATTCAAAAAATCAGTCTGGAAAGACTTCAAGTCAATACCAGATAAAGATTTATCAAGAATTCTTGATCTCATTAAGGGTTTTAGTAAAGACCCACGTCCAGCAGGATGCACAAAACTTAGTGGACAGGAAAAATATCGTGTTAGACTAGGTCGTTATCGAATCATTTACTCAATTCAAGATAGAGAATTATCAGTTTGGGTCGTTAAAGTTGGTCATAGAAAAGACGTTTATCGCTAAAGCGAACAAGTGTATAAACCGGACTGCATATCGCCGCTGCAGGCCGTAAGTTAATTGATCTTGGCACATTCATCATTAATCGAAATCAAGCGTAGCAGCCGGTTACTGGCGTTAGTTTTTCAAAGCCTCTGTTTTTGCTAAGACAATAGTCATTACAAAAGGAGTCAAAATATGCATTTTTTTCGGATTAAAAAGAACTATAGAGGAGAAAATTTAATCCGAGCAATATTCTTCATTTTACTAACAGTATTTACTTTGCCAAGTTTGATAGCAGCCGAATCCAGTTCTATCTCAAATGCAATAAAATCAATAAAAGCAACAAATTCAAAGGATACTCTATTATTAATTGGTTTTAATACGGGGAATTCCTCCAATGATGAAGAATCGTACGGAAAGATGTACGATAATGATGATTCTATAAATCGATTAACCTATCAGCCTTTTACAACAATTGGTTTAATACGGTCGAATCGTAATATATTACTTCATACAGCTCCATATTTGGCGGCACCAACAATAAATGGATTTGTATACATTAACTCACTAAATAAAAGGCAAAAATTAACAGAAGAAGATATTGATGAAGACTTGGCAGATCCAGAGATGTATAAAAACTATAAATGGAGTGTTGATGAAACTAGGATTTTCATAACATCCAAAAAAGATGAAATTGTTCAGACCTTGGGCAAAACAATCTTGAATGAAGACGCTTTATATACTTATTTTGAATCAATTGATTATATCACACCATACTTCATGATAAAGAAAGGATATACATCAGAAGTAACTTTTGGAGCTACATGGTTCAATGCTACTGAGTTCATTAAACTTGAAAGTTTTAAGACAAAGTATTCACATAATCTAGAAGATTTTGTGTCTCAAGAAAGCTACAGGGAAATACTGAAGAATGTACATAAAAGCGTGTATAAGGAATATCCAAAAGGTGATGAACCATTTCCTTGGGATTCTGATCCATGGTATGAAAAAAAAGATGCTAAGTATACATTGTCCAGAAAAAATGGAGTCGTTCACCTAGATGCGCTGATACCTTGCTGGGGGAATTCTGCGAGAGAATTTCTTGCCAGTTACGATACTGGAGTAGCACCAAAACCCTTAATAAATCAACATACTTTACCTTTTGATTTAAATGAAATCAAAAAAATGAAATCAGATATTTTGGATGCTGTGATTTCTCCTAATTTATCGACCGTATATATTTTTACCAAAACTCAAATTCATGGCTATGACACATCAACAGGAGAAATGATGGCCACGTTTGACTTAAAGGATATCCTTCCAAATGGAAGAGCAAAAAAGATTATAATGGTTGAATGGGCCTTAGGTAAGTATGTATCCAAATGGAAAAACGTGCTGATATATAGATAAAAACTCTCGCGGTAGGAACCTCTGTTACCAGAAGCCCCCCGCACAGACCCGGACGTGCGGTTTTCTCGCATCCGGTTCTTCGGTTGTACTCACTGTCGCGCCGAACGATTGCTTTATGCCCACACCCTGTGTTGTCGCTG
>JAHJTV010000089.1 GCA_018829445.1 bacterium | reverse complement strand
GCTGTCGTTCTTGTGGAAAACGGTTCGACTGAAAGATGGGATTCCCGGTGTCGTCATGGCCATTCATACGTTTGGAGAGTACCCGGAAAAATTCCATCCTCACATTCATGCTATCGTGACTGACGGATTATTTACAGACAAAGGTTTGTTCCATGTGATGAAACGGGTGGATCAGCTAAGCCTTCCGGAAATCTATTCTTCGAAGACGGCTAAAGTCTGCTGAAATATCGATGGTTTTTGCCTGGGTTTGACGATTTTCCGAGTGAATCTTACCATTTTCCCTAGATTCAACCTGAATTCTGAGACTCAAATTCGAGATCGAGCTTCGTTTTCTTCAAAAATTTGGTTCGATACCTTGACACACGAAAAGCAAGTTCTTATCATCATCTAAACTCCCCAGATTTAATGAGCTATCATTCAGTAAAACCATGACACCAGCAACCGGACCTTGGTTCACTGAAATACTCCCGGACCCAAAATACAATTTCTTTTCCTTCAGCAAGTTCCACAATCATATCCCCGATGGTGCTGTATTCGACTAACAAATCGGTTACTTTTGTTTCCAAGGCATCCGCGATCATGTTTAGTTCATCGCAATCCTGCTCCCAAATTACTGTTTGCTAATCGGTTTATTTATGAGAGAACTATCTATTCTGGGTCGTCAAATGAAGTGATGACTATATTTTAACTGATTGAGGGAGATGCGGCATGTTTGTGGTAGGGATTGTTCAAAACCAATCTGAGATGGCACATTACGGTTATGCGGATGCAAGACCGCTCTTGGAAAAGATGCGGACGGGGAATGAAGTGTATTCGAATGTTTTGTACACCGCTGACAACATCGAATCGTTATCCGTCGATATCAGTGAGAATCGAGTGGATGCGGTTATTTTTGCATCCAATGCATTTAACGATAAGCGAATTGCAGAGATTGTCTTTTCCGATAATTTTAAGAGAGTTATCGAAGATAACATCCTAAAACTGGGAATACTGGTCCTTCATCAACATAAACTATCCAAGGGAGAGACTTCGACACGAAATCTCTCCTTTTTACCTTCTCCCTATAGTGATATCGAGGCGATATCAAGACCCCAGAATGAAAAAACCATCGAAGGCAATTTAATTTTCACTCCCGGTTCCGAAAAACATATCGCTTTGCTATATCCGGAATCCATCGAAACAGAGCCCATAAAAAAACAGGCGCAAACATTTAAAAATCTACCTGGGCTCTATTGGCACTACTGGGAAAAAGTAAAGTATTCCGATTGGGATATTCTATTAGAAGATGACAGTACACCGTCGAAAAACCGTCCCATTCTACTTTGTTCGAAAGAATCTATGGGACATCGCATTGTCGTTTCCGCGATGCCGCTAGACTGGCAGAAACATGAGGATCTGTTTACCAATCTGTTGATTTATATTGTGGAAGGCAGACACGATACGGCTGTTCTTTGGTCTGTATTGGATAAGAACCGGACATTCCATTTCCTCATCAATACCCTATCCTCCAAGAAATTTCCCTATACCCTGTATCATGTGGAACAGGATATAGATCGGCTGATCAGCCATGTTCAATCGGGTGTTCATTCGGTTTTACTGGTTGGCCCGGACATGGATCTGAAAAACTTAGGTGAGAGTATCAATCAAACAATAAATAGTTCAGTAGAAAACAACTTTCTGAAATTAATTAAGGTTGAGCCCAAAGAAGGCTATTTGCGTAAATTCTCCACCAAAGGTCGATCGAAATTCGCCCATCACCTGCTTCAGAGGGCAGAGTTGGCCATACATTCCGAATTAAGAACCGGACAGATCGATGGAAGTTTCTGGAGTACAGTGGAAACACTTCAAGCCCTTGAGCAATTGGATTCGAAAAACATTGAATATAGAAGTATAGCAGACGAATTTCTGAAAAAAGCCGGGCAACGGGAAAAAAACGGTTCCTATGATGAAACCTTCAGCGCCACCTGCGCTTTTTACTGGATGAGAGCAAGGTATCTTGGCATAAGCAACCGGGAAACAAAGCTGACAGAGAACTGGATACTGAGTCAAATCGATCGCTATGATGACAGAGAAAAGGCACTGGGCTATGCATCCCTGGTAGAAATGGAACGCTTGAACGCCAAAAACCGAGAAAAACTCAGCAGAATCCTGACTGATTTGAATGTTCAAGCAACCAATGAGTTCGATTTGCTGATCTATCTGAAAGCAGCTTTTCTATTAAATTCCGAACCCGATATTTCCAAAATTGTAGATGCACTTATGGAAAAAAAGAACGACGGAATCTGGATAGATCATGCAACAACGGCGACGATCACCTGTACCCTTATCGATATTCTGAATTCTTTTAAACATCATCCTCCCTCAAGTATCGACCTTCTAAGCCAGATTGAAGGATTAATTTTCGGTGCGATTATTAAAATACTGGAAGCCTTTGAAACCGCATTTAAGAAAATGCCCCATAATCCATATCCATGGGATAGTAAAGCCAGCACCACCGTTAAATGTCTACAGGCCTGGCTGAAATTTGATGACCTACTTGATCTGCCGGTTTACGATATTGTTCATTCCCTGGAATCGTCCAATGAAATGTCCAGGCAAATGGCGTCCAGTCAAATTGCATTAACTGTTTTAGATGAGATTAAAAACGAAAATAAGAATCTTCAGGCATTTAAAGAGAAATATGATGTGATGACCATTGAATATAAACGGCTGATTCATTTTAAGAGATTTGTTTTACTGGGGGCCGTGCCAGTATTATACCTCCTTGCTACTCTTTTATGGGGAGTCCATCAGGTGAAAGGCTCCGAAACCCTTCAATCACTGTTCGTTAAAGCCTTTAGTCAAAACATTGCAACTCATATGACGATTATAGGTATAATTATTGGCTTCGCCAGTTTTATCGTTGGTTATTTGCAGCTTCGTGACAAACCCTGGTTTCCAAAGATACTAAAATCCGAATCCCACAAGGAAGCTCCTTTTCAACCAGAATAGAGTTTAAAAACCCATGTACGCCCTGATTAATTGCGAAATATTCAACGGAAACGAAGTACTCAGCAACCATGCAGTTGTCATTAAGAATGACGTCATAGATTCGGTGCCCTCCCAAAAGACGCTTCCGAAACACCTCAAAACAATCGATCTCGATGGCCTTTCGGTTTCTCCCGGGTTTATCGATATCCAAGTAAACGGAGGTGGAGGAGTACTATTTAACGACGCTCCTACAGTTGATTCAATTAAAACTATCCACGAAACACATCGGGCATTCGGCACCACAAACTGGTTGCCAACATATATCACAGGACCCAGGGAAGGCTTAAAGAAAGCGATCGATTCAACTCGTCATTGTCTTCAAAACAAGAAATATGGCGTGTTGGGGATTCACATCGAAGGTCCCTTTCTTAACCCGGAAAAAGCAGGGGTACATGATAAAACCTTTATCCGTGAAATAAATCCTGACGATCTGGAAATCATGACCTCGTTAAAAACCGGGGTCACTTTAATGACCCTGGCGCCTGAAATGGTCCCGGAAGACCAAATCCAATTCCTCTATGATCAGGGGATAAAAATATCAGCAGGTCATTCAAACGCCACTTTTGACCAGGCAAATGTCGGTTTTGAGAATGGTATCCAGCATGTAACCCATCTTTTTAACGCGATGCCAGATATAAACGCAAGAGAACCCGGTCTGACAGGTGCTGCGCTTGCTTCGCCAAATGTTTGGTGCAGCTTTATCGCCGACGGGCATCACGTGCATTTTGCAAATCTAAGCGCTGCCATGTGCTCAAAGGAAAAAGGTAAACTGTTTTTAGTCACCGATGCTATGCCCCCTCTGGGTACAAATATCAGCGAATTTCAGCTGGGGAAAAAGAAAATTAGTGTTCAAAACGGAAAATACCTGACGCAACAGGGAATCCTTGCCGGATCTTCGTTGGATATGGCAACAGCCGTGAAAAATTGTATCGAACAGCTGGGGGTTCAAAAGGATGAAGCTTTAAGAATGGCTTCCAGCTATCCCGCCCAGTTTTTAGGTCTCAGTAACACCCTGGGGAAAATTGCCCCCGGATACAAAGCCAATCTGACGATTTTCGATCCATCCTTCAACATCTCAGGCACCGTCGTTGAAGGAATATATTATAAGTAAGCATGAATCTGGAGTATCGTATTTTATGAGGGGAATGGCGGCATCCACTAACGCTAAAAGAGGACCCTTCCTTTTTATGCAAGAAAATAGTAAAACTTGCCCTTTCAAATTCCCATAATCCATCCCTTATTGGTCTTGCCCTATTTGAAGATTGGCTGACAACCTTTTTTCTACCCGGTTCCGCATCGGCAGTATGTGTTCAGCATTCCGATTATGCTAAGGGTCTATTTCAAGCACAACCGTTCTTTACTGACCGGATTGTGCCAGTGTGCCTACAAAAGCTTGCTGTCGTTCTTGTGGAAAACGGTTCGACTGAAAGATGGGATTCCCGG
>JAHJTV010000108.1 GCA_018829445.1 bacterium | reverse complement strand
TCCGTGGCCAACAAGCAGGTCGAGCTTCCGGGGTGGCTGCAGTACCGCCGCTCCGAGGATGTCGTGCGCGCCGAGGTGCAGTTTCAGAACGCGCTGCAGGAGGTTGAGCGCAAGCTCAGCACCGTCAACCACATCCAGCCGAAGACGCTCGCCGAGGAGTATCTGCTCCCGGCGATCGCTCACCAGGCGCAGTTCTTTGCTCTGCAGACGGGCGACGTGCTGCGCTATGTGGCCCAGATCGGCATCTATCTTGGCTCGCAGATCGAGGGCGCGGCTCAGGTCGAGGAGGACGCCGAGGTGATGGTGGGGATCCCGCCGGAGGACGCCGAGGCGCTGCTTGGCTCGCTCGACGAGCTGGCCCTGTTTATCGAGCGCGCCGCCGCCAAGAAGGCCTCCAAGGACGAGGCTAAGAAGATGCGGGCGCTCGTCGATCAGATGCGCGGTGCCATCCAGGAACTGGTGCTCGAGGAAGGTGAGGAGGGAGATGAGGACGACGAGTACTTCGACCTCGACGAGGATGAAGAGGGTACCGACGACGCTGACGGGGATTCGAGCGATGTGGGCGATGATGTCGCGGACAGCGCCGAGAACGAACACGTCGACGTGGACGGAGCCGTGGGCGAACAGTCGACGGAGGAGGTTGAACTCTGATGGCACGCGGACCCATTCAACCGGCGGAGCAAGAATCCCTCAACCCTGATACCTCCCCTCTCGGCCCCGACGAGGTTCTCGAGGATGACCTGGAAGGAGACCTCGAGAACGTCGAGCTGATCGATCCGGACGACGACGAGAACGTCGAGATCCTCGAGCCCGATGAGGACGGGCGACGTGGCGAGCTTCCGCTGGGCGGACTCGGCGACACGCGGGGCAAGAAGAAGAGGCAGGCCAAGAAGGGCACCACCGAGAAGCAGAAGACCTCGCGCGAGATGACGTTCGAGGAGTGGTGCGCCAGGATGGACAGGGACTTCGGCTGGGACGGACCCGGCGTCGAGTGCCGCCTGATCCGTCTGTACCCGAGAACGGTGGGCAACATCCCAACAGCCGGACTGGTGGATCGCATCTCTGGCGCGCACTTCACGATCCCGGACGTCCAGGAGCGACACGGTGGCGGAGCCTACGAGATGGAGCTGCACGCGCCGGCACTCGGCCCGAACAAGCCTCCGCAGGTCCGGCGCAAGCGCTTCGATATCAGCGGGAGCCCCAAGACGCTGGCCGCCGACCCGAAGGACGGCATGCCGCCTGCGCTGGCCGATCAGCAAGGTCAGTCCATGCACCCCGCGGTCGAGAAGGGGCTCGTCGGGCTCGTCGACCGGATGCAGGAGCGTGCATGGAAGGAGCGCAATGCGGCCGGCGGCGGCTTCGACCCCAAGGCCATCAGCCACCCTTACGAAAGCGCGATGCGAACCATGCAGGAGTCGATGGAAGGGCGCGCCGTAGCGCGCGAGGGCGCTGCTCGTGAAGCCGTGCAGGCGGCGCAGACACGCGAGAGCGAGGCGCGGATGCTCGCGGAGCAGGCTCGCCAGGAGTTGGAGCGAGTCCAGCGTGAGACGCAGCTGCGCGTCGAGAAGGTGACGGCCGAGGGGAGCAACATGCTCGCCACGCTCCTCCCCACGTTCAATGAGGGAGCGGCGCGGCAGGTCCAGCACATGGCCCAGACGTTTGAGGCCCGGGAGGCCAGGATCGAGACGGGCCACATCAAGGAGGTCGACCAGCTGGCCCGTTTGCACGAGGCCCAGTTGATGCAGCTTCACACGACGCATCAGGCCGAGCTGGCGCGCATCGAGGCCAGCTTCGCCGCCCAGATCGGCATCCTGCAGCAGCAGCTCGAGTTCTACCGTCTCCAGACAGCCACCATGCAGGTCGAGAACACGAAGCTACGCGACGACCTGATGCAGCAGCGCCTCGCCCAGCTCGAGGCGCTGAAGGTCGAGCGCGACCCGATGACGAAGATCTCCGAGCTGCAGCAGTTCCGCGACATGGCCAAGGACTTCATCGGCGGCGGCGAGGAGGCCGAGGAGACCGGTTGGATGAAGATCATCAACAACGGGCTCTCCACGCTCGGCCCGCTCGTCGAGCAAGTCGTGGGCGCGCGGGCGCAGCAGCAACAGGCGGCGCCGCAGCAGGCGCTGGTGACGCAGCAGCAGATGGCGCCGCAGGTCCCCAGACAGCCCCCCTCTCCGAGGGAGCCGGAAGGCGTCAAGCTCAAGAAGGAAGATGTCGCCGAGGCCATGCAGGCCCTGACGAACATCTACATCTCCAAGACGCCGCCCGAGATGGCGGCCGCAGCGGCTGCGCAGCACCTCGACCACAAGCTTCTAAGGGCCCTGGCCCGCAAGGACGCCGACCAGCTGATGGACAAGCTCCAGAGCGAATCGCTCGTGGAAGGTCCGTTGCTGTCCCAGGAAGGACGAGACTACATGAAGATCGTCCTCGAAACCCTCCGCAACATCTGACCAACCCCCCATCGCACAGATTCCTCTGCACAAGCAACCCGGGCGCCTCTCCGGAGGCGGTTGCTTGTTTGGGCTTCCTTGAATACGATTCTGTACGTGCTTCGCGTTTTGATGGTCACCACGACGTATCCGCCCCACGTCAGCGGCGTGGCTCGCTCCGTCGAGACCACCGCCACCGAGCTGCGTCTTCGCGGCGTTCGCTGCATCGTGCTCGCGCCGAGTGGCGGTGAGGTCGACTGCTGCAACGATCACTTCGTGATCCGGGTGCCGGCCGTCAAGGTGAACGGCTTCTACATGACGGTGCGAACGAGGCCGACGATCCGGCAGGTCATCCGACGGCTGGAACCGCACATTATTCACAGCCATCATCCGTTTCTCATCGGTGATGCGGCGCTGCTCGAACGTGGATCGCGGCCGCTGGTGTACACGTATCACACCAACTACGAGCACTATGTTCAGCGTTTCGTGTCGTCGGAGCAGATCGAGAAGCTCGCCATTGAGAAGGCCGTCGGCTATGCCAATCACTGCCAGCTCGTCCTGGCGCCGAGCACGGACACGTTGAAGAAGCTACGGCGCGATGGTGTCCGTGTCCCAATTGCGGTTCTGCCCACGGGTATCGACGACAGCATATTCCGTCTTGGCCAGCGCAAACAGCCGGGCGAACCGCGCGTCGTTGGTTTTGTGAGCCGTCTGGGCCCTGAGAAGAACCTGGTCGGGCTCGCCCGGGGTCTGGGGCGGCTCGAGCCTGGCCGCTATCGCGTCATCGTCGTCGGAGATGGGCCGAGCCGGGAGTCGTTTTTGACCGATCTGCGTGCGGCCGGCCTGATGGTTCACTATGCCGGCGTTCTGAAAGGTCCAGTGCTGGCGGCCGCGTACCGCGGCATGGATGTGTTTGTCTTTGCCTCGAGGGCAGAGACGCAGGGGATGGTGGTGGCCGAGGCGGCCCTATGTGGAACTCCCGTCGTGGCGCTGGATGCCCCAGGCGTTCGCGACGTGGTTCGTGGGGCTGTCGGGCGTCTGGTGTCCGCCGTGGAGGATCTAGCCCCGGCAATCGAGGCGACGTGTCGGGAGCGGCGTCCTCCTGAGCTGGTATCCGGCGCCGTCAGCGGTTTTACGGCCCGGGAGTGCGGCCGCAGGCTTTTGGAATTGTACCTCTGCACTGGCCACTTGACGCCGCCTCCGCCCGGAGGTACCCTGTAGCCGTCCCCTCCCGCCTGCCGCATGGAGTATCGGATGCAGGCGCGGCCCTACGTTGACCTTCCGGCCCCGAGCCCCCAGGAGACCCTGGAGTGGATGAGAAGACTTGCTCTGCAAGCACAGTCTTCGCTCAAGATGCGGGACCTGGCGGCGGCGATCGTGCGCAACGTGTGGCCACGAGACTACGCCTCGGAGTACACGGCGTTGCTAAACTGGGTTCGCCGAAATATCCGATACATCCGAGACCCGCGTACCGTTGAGCAGGTGCAGACGCCGGATGCCACACTGGCTATCCTCAGCGGCGACTGCGACGACATGGCCACACTGCTTGCTGCGCTCGTGGGTCATCTCGGGGGTGCCTCGCAATTCTGTGCGGGTGCCTTCAAGGAGCACAACGGCCGGCCGGTACTGTCCCACGTCTGGTGTGAAGCGCTGGAACCCGTCACGAGAACCTGGATTGTCCTCGATCCCGTGCCAGGCCAGCGCGTCCACCAGATGCTTGGGGGAACCATTCAGCGCCTGACGGCGCCAGGAGTGAGCTGATGAGTCATCCATACGGACCCCAGCCCCGCTACATCTATCATCGTGCGCGTCCACACGGCGTCTCGCCGCAGGCGATGGGCTCGTATCGCGGCAGCTTCTCGCAGAAGGACCCGTGGGCGTTGCCGACCTACGTGGCCGTGGAGCCGACAGGGTTTGAGGGGTGGTTGGACGATCCCCTGGGGACGACTCAGGCAGCGATCGACATGGCGCTTTCCACTGGGACAACGGCGGCCAAGCAGGCGGCGCTCAATGCATTGGGGATTTCGTCTGGCGTGCCATCTGGCGGCGATCCCTGCTACCTCGTGTATTATGTCCAGGTGCTGCAAAGCATCGGTCTGGCACAGCAGGCTGGGCATATCACGGAGTCGCAGGCGCTTGCGCAGATCAACGGTCTGGAGGCCCTTTGTGGTTATGCAGCGCTGGAGCCAGCGGCGCTTGCATTCAAGGCTAAGCTGCTGACCGAGAAACAGGCGCTGGCACTGAAGGCAGGACAGCTGAAGACGATGGCCTGCGTTTCGGCGCAGGCGCAGATCAAGGCTGCGCTTGATGCCGGTCAGATCTCGTTTGACGAGGCGAATGCGCAGATCGCG
>JAHJTV010000088.1 GCA_018829445.1 bacterium | reverse complement strand
TGAGAAACGGCTTTCAAAATAATGGAATGTACAAAGACGCCATTACTTTAACTTTAGCTATTTCTTGTTTAGAAAAAGTAGGATGGGCTACTTGTTGCCCATCAATAGAAAGCAATGTTGGGCAACAAGTAGCCCAACCTATGAGCAGATGCAATTTTCTAACCGGACAATGCTGTAAAATACAATACTTTTGTACACGAATCCTGTTTGGTGACAATCCGGTTATCAGAAAAATCATATTCTTTAACCTTCATGGTGGATTGTATGGGATGTAGTCTTATCAACCTTTATATAATCAAAAGCCGGTATCGTTCGATGGTAAAAACAGTTTGTTTAATCAAGGTCAAGTTGATATGTATTCATTAGGGTGGAATGTTTAATAAGACTCAAAACCCGGAGAAACATCTACTCAAACACTACATAAGCGATTTACATTCGGAGAATCCATGAGCATACTAAAAAAAACGCAGGAAACCCTTGGCAAGAGTTACGAAGATCTCGGATTCCTGCTGGGTTGTCTTAAAAATGTCTTACTCCGGAATGGGGAAACTGATCTTTCGCAGGGTATCCCCTGGCTTAATGATATATCAAATCTCAAGGCGGAGTCATTAACTGCAAGGAATATCCATCTCATTTCCGTTTGTTTTCATCTTTTGAATATTGCGGAAGAAAATGGAGTAGTTCAGATTCGGCGGCGGTTGGAGGAAAAATCACTTACTCGTATTAACGGACTCTGGGCCAGGAATTTTCAGATTCTGAAAGATAATGGCATTTCTCAGGAGCAGATAGTACAGACACTGGCCGAAACCCGCATTGAACCGGTCTTAACGGCTCACCCCACCGAGGCAAAGCAACCCACTATTCTGGAACATCACCGGGAGTTGTACCTGCTGCTGGTCAAGAGAGAAAACAGCATGTATACCCACCAGGAACAGAGAGAAATCCAGCGGGAGATTGAGCTGATTCTGGAACGGCTCTGGTACTCCGGTGAGGTACATATCCGCAAACCGGAGGTAAAATCGGAACTGGATAATGTTCTTCACTACCTGATGAACGTTTTTCCTGACATTATTCTCAATCTGGATCGCAGATTGGCTCTCGCCTGGGAATACCTGGGATTTGATCTCGACTTGATCGGGAAGGTGGAAAACCATCCCAGAATATCTTTCGGTAACTGGGTTGGGGGAGACCGCGACGGCCATCCGTTTGTAACTGCGGATGTAACTCGGGATACGCTGCAAACACTGCGTTTAAACGCCCTGGTTGTCGTCAGACGCTGGCTGAAACAGTTAAAAAAGAATCTCAGTTTCTTTTGCTATCTGGAGCAAACCGATCCGAAACTTCAGGCGCGTTTTCGCAAGATGGTTGAAGAATTGACTCAAGCCGGAGAGACGGTGGAAGCTGAAGATGAAAGCCAGGCTTTCCGTATGTTCGCAAATCTGATGATCCAGAAACTTCCATTGGATGTGCGACGGGATCATGCCGTACAGCTGGAAGAGACATCCGCCAGTTATCCGGATGCTGATTTGTTAGTTGAGGATCTCAAGCTACTGCAAGAGGCCTTGGTGGCATTCGGTTCCAGCACGATTGCCTTTAATGATGTTAATGATTCAATCCGTATTGTCCGCACGTTTGGTTTTCATCTGGCTCATCTTGACGTTCGCCAAAATAGCAGGTTTCATGAGCTTGCCGTTGCCCAGCTTATGAACGCAGCCTCTCTTGACGGAGATGCATTCCTTTCCTGGGATGAATCACAGCGGCTGATTTTCCTGAACCGCGAGCTCTCATCTCCTCGTCCCTTTACCCTTCCAAAAACTGATGCTGGTGCGGAAGCCAAGGCTGTGTTGGATTGTTACAGGGTTGTTGCCGCGTTCACTGATCAATACGGGTATGATGCCATTGGGGCACTGGTTGTCAGTATGACCCGAAGTCTTTCCGATCTGCTGACTGTATACCTGTTGGCCCGGGAGGCGGGCTTGATACTCCAGGAACCTGAAGGAATGGTATGCCCGTTGCCGGTGGTGCCATTGTTTGAAACCATTGAAGATCTTGAAATCAGCCCTGTTATTTTGGAATCATTTCTTGATCACCCTTTTACAGTACGTAGCCTGGAATTTCGTAAAAAGCTGTATCAACAAAAGCAACCCGTTCAACAAGTGATGATTGGCTACAGCGACAGCAATAAGGACGGTGGGATCATGGCCAGCCAATGGTATTTATATAAGGCAGGATCAGAACTCACTGCAGTGGGGGAGAAGAAGAATGTCAGAATCCGGTTCTTTCATGGCAGAGGGGGGACTATCAGCCGGGGTGCAGGCCCGACCCAATGGTTTGTAAAGACTCTACCATATTCCTCTATCAGGGGGGATATGAGATTGACGGTTCAAGGGGAGACGATTCAACAAAAATATGCAAACAAGGTCAATGCTACATACAATATGGAGCTGTTAACTGCCTGCACCGTTGGCTCCACTGCCCTGCATCAATTTATTCAAAAAAAACCGGAAGTCATTGAAGCCTCCCTGGAATTTCTGGCAGATGAAAGTCGTAAAAAATATATGGCCTTGGTAAACCACTCCCACTTTATCACCTTTTTCAGCCAAGCCACTCCCATCGACATCATAGAGCAGAGCAAGATGGGATCACGTCCTTCCAGACGAACCGGAAAAAGAAGCCTGGAAGACCTTCGGGCCATTCCCTGGGTGTTTTCATGGGGACAGGCCCGATATAATCTTACCGGATGGTATGGAGTGGGGTCTGCCCTGGCAAGCTTAAAGAATAACTTTCCAGAGCTATTCGGAGAGATGAAACAGAAAATCGGCAAGGATTCATTGATCCGTTATGTCCTTTCCAACGTGGATACGAGTTTAGCCGCAACGGATGAGGATGTGATGAGACTATATGCTTCTTTGGTTGAAGATGAAACCATACGCAGGGAAATGCTTGATGATATTCTGGAAGAGTTTGCCAGAACAAGAGAGATGGTCACCCTGGCTTTTGAGATCCCGTTTGAGAAGCGGAGAGAGGAGCATTATTACTCGAATCAACTGAGAGCCGAAGCGCTCTATCCGCTTCACACTAAACAGGTACACCTGCTCAAAAAATGGCGACACGCCATCGAAAAGAATTCTGAAGAAACGGAAAATCTGTTTTTTCAATTGCGTCTAACCGTCAATGCCATCGCCGGAGCGTTGAGAGCAACCGGTTGATGTGGTTAGAAGCTGCTGATAGTGGAGTCATGCCCATTATTATTCTTTACCTCGATATTATTTTTGGGCTATATTGGGCAAACGGTTGAGAAATAACCAGTCAGTCTTTAAGTGCATCAAAACAAAAGGGGCCATTATGGATGAACAGATTAAGGCATTGATGGTGGATGTAACCTGCGGATATTATCGTTTAAAAAGATATAAAGTTGGTGATTTTTTCGGGCCGGTGGACCTGGGTCTTCACCTTTCAGCAAAATACAACAGCCTCAATATCGGCGTCGGACTTTTAGCCGGGTCCATCTTCCCGGGAACTAACCGGTTGATCTTTACAGGATTTTCTCCTTGCTGGGGCGGATTTTATATCTCATCCATGGGTGGTGCCGGGTTGGTTTTTGATAATCTGGGGATAAACCTGTTGTCGCTGGTGGGCAAATCATCAACGCCTTCCGTTCTCTACCTTAACCGATCCCAGGGGGAGGAGATCGAGCTTGAAATCGTGCCGATAAGTCTGAGCGAAGTCTGGGAATCAGGTCGCGGCGGCTTTTATGGTTTGATGGATTCTGTCTATAGCCGGTTCGGAGATCGATACAACAATGATCCGCGAATTCTGGCTACCGGACCGGCTGCAGAAGCCACCGATTTCGGGGCAATCGGATCGGTTCCCATAGGACGGGGGAAAATGAGCTTTGTTGATACCTGGGCCGGCCGTGGTGGTTTTGGCAGCAAAATGCTTCAAGAACACGGAATTGCTGCCATAATTTATGGAGGCTCTGTCATTGATGAGGATTTTCGGGACAGGAAAGTGGCTGACCAGTGGTTTATCGACAAATACCAGAAAAAGCTGATGGCCAAGGATATAGAAACCACCGCCAAATACCGTTTTGTGGAAGATCTGGAAACAGGTGGCACCTTTGGAGTGAATTTTTCCACCTTAGCCGGTCGGATGATCTCCTTCAATTACCAAAGTATCTTTATGACCGAGGCAGAGAGGCTGGATATTCATGATAAAATGGTGGTCCGGCACTATCTCAAACAGTTTAATGAAGAGACGATCAAAACAAAACAGCAGAAAAACTGCGGAGAACCTTGTGCGGCTGTCTGCAAAAAAATGAGAGATGAATTCAAGAAGGACTACGAACCCTACCAGGCCATGGGGCCATTATCCGCTATATTTGATCAACGGGCGGCAGAAAAACTGAACCATCACGCGGATCAATACGGATTCGATGCGATCGCCGCCGGTGGCATTATTGCCTGGTTAATGGAATGCCTGGCCAAAGGCGAAATCACGCCGGAGGAACTTCAATTAAAAAACATGCCGAAATTTTCTCCCGGTGAGTTTGATAAGGTAAACCACTCCATGGAGAATGCAGAGATTGGTATTGCCATTCTTGATAATATCATCAGCAGAAAGGGGATCTTGGATATGAAAGAAGGTCCTCGTAAATGGGGAAGGCGGGTTTCCAGAGAAAAGGGGGTGAATATCCTGGATCGTTTTGTTTTTACATCGTTTGGAAGAAAAGGATGGATGGTTCCTAATCAGTACTGGACACCGGGTGTGCTGTCACCCATGGCGATAATGGGTAAATACTACATGCATTACGGAAATGATTTTATGCCCCCCCGTGAACTGGGTAGATTCAATGCAAAGCGGTTCAAAAAGGAGCTGATTATGGATAACCTGGGAATGTGTCGCTTTCATCGGGGATGGGGAGAGGAGATGCTGCCGGAGATCATTGAGTCCCTGTACGGGCAGAAAGATCAATTTCTAAAATCCATTGAAAGGACGGCAACTCGCATAAACAGTCGCAACGCATCTATTTTCTGGGAGTCCGGACGAAATATCAGCCTGGTTCACACCTTTCTCAAGAGAAAACTGGAGATTGACGGTGATACCAGCGTGGAACTTAAAAATTGGATCGACCGCTTCGATGCAGATAGCAACGAAACGGCACTCTCATTCTGGTATGAGATCCATAAAGGGATTACCGAAAGTTTGAAAGAGTTTTGAAATAGGGAAATTGCGACTTTACAGTAACTTCAAGTCCCATTCAACACCCTGCCAGCCATTTGGCAGAGCAGTTACAGATATAAAACTGCTGCTTTTGGATTTTTGCATCGGGTGATCTTTGGGGCTGTGATTTCTACTTCTTTTTCAGGACAGCCCGCCAGCCTGTTACCTGAGTACTAATCGGACGCAGGATGCGACTGACGTCCTTCACCTGTTCCGTCACATAAAAAGCCTCGGGGTCGACTTTGTGTAAAACCGGAAGAATCTGTTTCAGATCCTTCCGCCTGCAGACGGTGTAGATCTCAGTAACCGGTCCCCGTGCCCCCATTCCGGAGAAAGTGGTTACATCTAAAAACAATTCTTTAAAGACTGCAATCACTTTATCTTTGCGATCTTCGGTGGTAATCAATCGTAAAATGATGGCACCCAGGGCGATTTTTCTCTCTGCCAAGATTCCAACCACATTGCCCAAGGCGAATCCCAGGGCATAAAAAACGACCAGAATCGGGGATTCGTTAATTTGAGTGATAACGGCTCCGACCACGGTTACCCAGATGGTAATTTCGATAAAACCAAGAAAGAACGCCACAACCATACGGCCTTGGACGATTACAATGGTTCTCACGGTTCCCATGCTGACATCCAGTATTCTGGCAACCATAATGACCAATCCGGTAAGTAAAACGGAAGTATCCACGAATCTCCTGTTATTTAAACGCGTTTTGCTGATGTGCAGCCTACAAGTCAATTAATAAACATAATTGAACAATTACGGGTTGTCTGCAGTAAAAGATATAAAATCTGGTTAAGGTTTATTCTATTCTGATAACAAACCAAGAGGAAATCAGCAACTGAAATATTGTCTTAAATGAGCGTTAAAGCAGGGTTTAGGGATGAAGGTTGAAAAGTGTATTCAATTGTTGCATGGGAAAAGAATTCTTCAGATAACAGCAGATATAACAATTGTCGAGTGCTTTATATTGCCAATTTTTACAGAAGTGCTATATTTTCTTTAGATCCAGACGTTTCTTAATTGTATCCGAATACCAATGGATTTTGGACAATACCATTATAACGGCAGATTTAAAATTAAGAAGGCTTAGCGATAACACTCGAGGGCAGCTTTTTGGTTACTTGGAATAATTCCGCACTATGGATTGAATGATGAGCATGATAAATATTGTAGGTAGTTTTTTAAAAGAGTTTCTTTCATGGAGAGCTATTCTTGATGTTGCATTGGCAACAGCTGCATTATATTTTATTAACCGAACACTGAGACGCCTGGGCACCTGGAAAGTCCTCCTGGGAATTTTTATGGCGATGAATGCAACCATCTCCAGTCGGTTTACCATGTCTGAAGGATCATCTTCTATTTTTTCCATCAGCAGATTTGCTTTCTTTGAAGGGGAAATCGAATAAAGCTCATCTCCTGTGGCATCATCAAATTCTTCATCACCTCCCACCCAATCTAAAAACCTATCAAAAAAATCCCTGTTTTCATACTAAAGAATATCCTTCTTACGCTTGTCAATCTCCTGACTCCACTGGTTGATCATTCCCGGAATATCGGCGATGCTGGTGGAATCTATTCTGACAACTTCAACCCCGTCCTTATCGAGTATTGTCTCGAAAGATTGGTTAAAAACCGATTTTGAAGTTTTTGATTGGGTGTCGTTTTTTTGGATCATTTTATTATGGCTGCGAACTATCACTATTATTTCAACAGATTGATCCCATTTGTTTAGAAAAAAAAGAATATGTACTGAATCTTTTTGTTTTTAATCTCTGAAAATGTGGGATCAATCCATATTACTAATTCTGCTCACGAATGCTAACAAGGGGAACAGGACAACGGCGGAACATTTTGATGGCTGTGGAGCCCACCAAGACCTCTTTGATATCTGTTTTCCCTTTTGCTCCCATTACGACCATATCAGCCTTGTGTTCCTCAACTGCTGCCAACAATTCTTTAAAGGGGACGCCTGTATGGATTTCTATTTTATAGGAAATCCCGTTCGAGACCATTTCTTTAACCAGCAATTCCATCTCCGTTTCCCGTTCTTCGACCAGTTCTTCGATGTATTCTGCCAGGGAGAATCTTTCATTATTGTAGTTAATTTTTTCCAGAGTCTGTTGAATGAGATTTATCTGTTGCTGGTTGAGCACATTAATAAAAATCAATTCGGATTTTAGCTCCTTGGCAAGCCTGATGGCATGTTCTGCAACCTTATTGGAGTAACTCGAAAAATCGATGGCAACTAAAATCTTCTTAAATACAGTCATAATAGTACCCGAATTTATGGCAGAACCTTGTTCCAAAACGTTTTTTATGGAGATTCAGGGATTAACCCGATGGCCCTTAATATAACGCTGGTTTATGGTTAATACCTGTTGGTAGATTATAAGAGAGTTTGAATCTCCCCGGTTATTAAAGCATTAATCAATGAGCAGGATTTCTTCTTAAATTTTCAATAATCCCCTCGCTAAGGGTTTTTTTGGACACATGAATCTTATAACAATCCTTTCCAAAATTTCAACGTATTATATTAAGAGGATGGTTTTGGTCAGTATTCAAGGTGAAAGCTGCGAGATATGTGCCAAATTGCAATATGCTGAAATATTAAAATTATTATAGTATGTTTGGTTTTTGTTTTGTAAATAGGAATTGAAAATTCCGATCAAAAGGACGTTAGGTTGGCCAACAACATGAGGAAAACAATCCGTGGAAAAAACGAGTTTTCAGATAAATGGCGATTTTTCCAAAATAAACCATTGAGATATCCAATTTGATAAGGGTGCACCAAAAAGTTCGGGTTACAAAAATTGATGGACAAGGTGTTGTCCATTCAACATTATCCGCGCATC
This sequence comes from bacterium, assembly GCA_018829445.1. Lineage (GTDB taxonomy): Bacteria > SAR324 > SAR324 > XYD2-FULL-50-16 > XYD2-FULL-50-16 > JAHJTV01. The sequence continues at coordinate 61,095 of JAHJTV010000088.1, read as the reverse complement.
AAATGGGTAGCGTGGGCAACGCTTTGCCCACGCTGTATAGATAAAAAGCATTATTGCTCATTACCCGAAACTTTTTGGTGTATCCAATTTGATAAAGCATACGTGCAAACGGGAAAAAAATCTGGTATGATTCGAGCGTAAGCATTTTAAATGGTTGGGAAATATCGACAGGAACCAACCCGGCTTCAATGTTCCATTCAGTGAACGGGCCAACTAAAAGCAATTCTTGGTTGCTACCTTCATTGAGCTTTTAAACCGGTTAATGACGATTGAGCGTTGTATCGCACCAATAAAAACGATTTCAAAATGAGCTAATCCCTTAAAACCAAATCAGGAGGTTAAGATGGATAAGTTACAAGAGATGATTGATCCTTTTATGCAAACGATTGGTACCAATATGCTTCCTTTTTTCTCAGCCCTGGGACTTTTGATCCTGGGCTGGTTGGTGGCATTGGCTATTTCAGCCGGGTTAAGAGCCACCCTCAAGAAAATTGGTATCAATGAAAGATTTGTAAAGCCCGCGACAGAAGGGGAAAAAACAAAAGTTTATGATGTTGAAAGATGGATCTCAAAAGGTGTTTTTTATCTGTTAATGATTCTGGTACTGGTCGGATTTTTTCAGATTCTCGGGCTGACTATTATTACCGAACCACTGAATACTCTCTTAAATAGGGTGTTGCAGTGGGTTCCCGGTCTGGTGGGTGCTGCGATTCTTCTGATGTTTGCCTGGATTCTGGCCAACCTTATCAGATTTTTTGTCACTCGCGCCTTGACGGTTTTTAAGATTGATCAGCGGTTAGGAGATCAGGCCGGAGTCGAACTGAAGGACGCCAAAACCTTAACTCAAACCATCGGCGAAGTAGTGTACTGGTTAATCTTCCTGCTGTTTCTACCAGCCATTCTCGGTAGTTTGTCATTGGAAGGGTTACTGGAACCTGTGAGGGATATGACGGATCAAATCCTTCAATTTCTGCCCAATATTTTCGCAGCCATCTTAATTATAGCTGTGGGGTGGTTTATTGCCCGGATCATCCAGCGGGTAGTTTCCAATTTTCTGGCAGCTGTTGGCAGCGAAAAATTAAGCGAACAGGTGGGACTCTCTGCTGTACTGGGAAAGCAAAGTCTGTCCAATTTGATTGGATTGGTTATTTATATCCTGATCCTCATTCCTGTATTAATTGCCGGATTGAGAGCCTTGAGATTAACCGTTATTACTGATCCGGCCACTAACATGCTGAACCAGTTTTTATCAGCTCTCCCCCGGATTTTTGCAGCACTGGTCTTATTGGTGATAGCGTATGTTGCAGGGAAGATAGTTTCAGGATTGATTAAGAATCTGCTGACAAACCTGGGATTTAATGATTTCCTGAAACGAATCGGACTAAGCAAACAGATTGTAGAGGGGCAGAAAACAGCATCTGAGATTGCCGGATATCTTTTCTTGGTAGCAGTTATGTTTTTTGCGGCGATTGAGGCATTGAGGTTATTAGAATATGGCGTTTTAGCACAATTGATATCCGATTTTCTGGTGATGGCAGGACATATTTTGCTGGGTCTTGTGATATTTGTAATTGGTCTTTATCTGGCAAACCTCGCCCAAAAAGCTATTCAGGCCAGCGGAACCTCCCAGGCAAGACTTCTGTCTTTAATATCACGAGTAGCAATATTGATTCTGGCCGGTGCCATGGCTTTAAGGCAGATGGGATTGGCCAATGAGATCATTAACCTGGCCTTCGGAATCCTGTTTGGCGGGTGTGCAATAGCTGTTGCCCTGGCATTTGGCCTGGGAGGAAAAGATTTTGTCACCCGTGAAATTGATCAGTGGCTAAAAGATATTATTCCGGGGAAGAAGGATGAAAAGTTAAAGGATTAAACCGGGATATTGACTTGATTACTCCGAAGAGGTCTAGGGAGTAATCAAGAAACCAACTATTTTCGTTACCGTCGTATTCGTTTGGTTTTAGAATAAGGTTTTAATGATTTCTGCATCAACGCCAAGCTACATGAGCTGGAAAGCCACTAAGACTGAGAGATCAGGAGCCTGATTTTGATACTAAAGCCATTTTTTCCGTCGGAAGTAAATAACCATTAAGATCATCAATCCAAATATTACTCCTAATATGGTGAAGTACCCCCATCGCCATTCCAGCTCCGGCATGAACTTAAAATTCATGCCGTAGATCCCCACTATGAAGGTTAAAGGCATGAAGATGGTAGCTGCGATAGTTAATACCTTCATTATCTCATTCATTTTTATACTGAGGACGGAAAGATAGGCATCAACTGCATTTGAAGCGGCTTCCCGGTATGTTTCCAGAGCGTCAATAATCTGGTGAATATGATCGCGAATATCCCTGAAGTACAATAGGGTGGATTCATTAATCAGTGTATATTCCTCATTCAGAATATTGTTGATAATTTCCTGCAGTGGCCATACTGATTTACGGATTACTATAAAACATTTCTTTAAATTGGAAATGGTTTGCAGGTGTTCCTGCCTGGGTTTCTGCAACAGGATACTGTCCAATTCTTCCAGTGTTTCTCCCAAGTTCTCCAGCACTCCAAAATAGTGATCTACAACGGTATCAAACAGGGCATAAACCAGGTAATCAACATCGCGTTTGCGGATACGAAGTTTGCTATTGCGAATTCTGTTGCGAACCGATTCAAACAGGTTGCTGTTAATTTCGTGAAAAGAGATGACAAAACCGGAGCCGGTTACAATACTGATCTGCTCCGATTTTATGGACTCAGATTCCTCATCGTAAAGAAGGTTCTTCAGTGTGATGTACAGGTGATTCTCATACTCTTCAAATTTAGGTCTCTGACCGGTATTCAGAATGTCTTCCAGAACCAGGGGGTGTATTTCAAACACTTTTCCCAATTGTTCAATAATCGAGATATCATGTAAACCATAGACTTCAATCCAGGTAACCGTCGGACTGTCCTTGTATTGCTGACATTGATCGATGGTGTCAACTTCAATTTCCCGTAGTTCGTTCTGGTCATAGTCAATCATGCGAATAATGGTCTTTTCTACTTTCTGTTCTCCCACATGCAGCAAAGTGCCGGGTGGTAATCCAATTTTCTCCGATGTCTTGCTGATCCTTCGTATACCGGCTATCTCTGCAATCTCATTGAGATTTTTTGAAAATTTATCGCTGATTTTCATTCCTGTAATCCTGATCAAGTTAAACTCAAAAAGGTTTGTATGGATTTACCATAAGAGTTTATCCCGTGCTTTTCAATGTAAAAGCATCCCGATTTTTGCTAAAAGGAGCGGGGCAAAAAACAGAAATTGTTACCCAGCTGGAGTCGAACTCATATTTCCGATTTTATGTCATTCGGAATTTACAATTCCGATTAGAAATTATCAAATTTTTTACACACACAAGTGGTTTGCTTTTTTCAAATTGGTAATCAATAATTGATCTGTTTGAATCAATTATTGTTCTGCTGGATAAAACTAATAAAAACAATGTCAAAAATTATTATAGGGATTCACGGATTAGGAAACAAACCCGATCCGGAGAGGTTGAAAAAGTGGTGGCTGGCTTCTATCCGGGAAGGATTGGGAAACCTTGGTAAATCAGAGCTGGATTTAACATTTGAGTTGGCCTACTGGGCTCACCTGCTCCACCCGATACCTTTAAACCCAGCTGTTGATGATAAGGATGATCCGCTTTATGTCGAAGATCCTTATATCCCGGCTGACAAAAACAATAAAATAGATCCGCCGGGAAATCTGCGGAAAAAGATAGTCGATTATCTTGGTGATCAATTGGAGGAGATGTTTCTGAATGATGATTTAACAATCAATTTTTCTTCGGTCAGTGATTTTATTATCAAACGTTTTTTCAGCGACCTGGCGGTATACTACAACACCTTTCATGATGATCAGCAAAGCTCCAGGCAACAAAGAAAAAAAGAGATCCGAACGGTATTGAAGGAGCTGCTGCTTAAACATCGTAAAAAGGAGATCCTTCTGATTGCCCATTCCATGGGGGCGATAATAGCTTACGACGTATTGACAGAGCTTGGTGAAGAGATTCGAATTAATACGCTGATTACCATAGGTTGTCCCCTGGGATTGCCAATCATTCGCGGCAAGATTGCTGCGGAGCATTCCAGCACCGATAATCCCAAGGAACGCCTGAAAACGCCGGAAGCAGTCACTGCAAACTGGTTCAATCTGGCTGATCTAAAAGACAAAATTGCGCTTTACCATCGGCTGGGTGATGACTTTATTGAAAATTCTAAGGGGGTGCGTGTTATTGATAAAACAGTGATCAACACCTATTCACAAATCAATGGTGACAGGAATCCTCACAAGGCATACGGATACCTGAGAACTCCGGAATTAATACAGATTGTCAGTACTTTTCTTGAAGCACGTCCGCCCGGTTTTTTCCCAAAAATTTTAGAAAAACTTCGAGGTTGGTTTGGTTGATCCTGTCACCGGGATTAAAGATCTTCTTTTACCTGATTGATGTTGACGTTTAACTTTCTTCGATCATCCTGGGCCAGATAGGTTGTGGATGTCGGGAACGCGAACTCAATGCCTTCAGCTTCAAAGGCTTTCATGATTTTGAGGTTTATTTTCTCGGTAAATTCCATAAAAGCCCAGTAATCATTTGGATAGAACCAATAGATCATTTTAAGGTTTAAGGAGTAATCATTGAATTCATCGAAGTAGACGCGCGGAGGAAATTCCGGGTCCATGCCATCATGATTTTCAAGAATTGCTCTCACCAGTTGAAGTGCCTTTTCCACTTTTTCCGGGGGAGTGTCATAAGTGATTCCAATATTGGTTAAGCGCCTGATATGAGGTCTTCGGCCAACGTTTTCGATGCTTTGGGATGCCATTATTTCATTGGGAATAGTAGCCTGGTGACCGGTTAGGGTGCGAATTCGTGTGGAACGGAAACCGATCGATTCCACTACTCCGTCAAATCCGTCGACCAGAATTCTCTGACCGATATCAAAAGGTTTATCCGCCATGATCATAACGCTGCCGAATAGATTCTTCAGAGTATCCTGGGCCGCCAGGGCTACTGCCAGAGCCCCGATTCCCAGACCGGCCAGCAAAGCACTGACCGGTTTCCCGGACAAGGCCTGAATCAAGTAGATAGCCGCAATAACCAGAACAGTAAGACGAAGCACCAGTTTTACCATCTGCGCGAATGTTTTATTTAATAGATTGTCTTCCCGTTCCACGAACCGGTTCATTTCGTTGTCGATAATATCCAGCAGATTATAGACAAGCAGAAAACCGGCAATAATACTAAGAATACTAATGGTTTGATCAAGAATCTGGTTTACATTGTCGGGGAAACTGAAAACGATTTTAAGAGCATAAACGATTAGTGCTACCACAAGGATGCGAATGGGCCAGAGAAGGGCTTTCAGTATCAGTATCAAACGGATGTTTTCTTCTCTGTTGCCAAGGATATTGGTGATACGCAACAGCAGCCTACCGACGGTCATACTAAAAATCCACAGCAGTATTATCAGCGTAAATGCCAGGAAGTATCTCCACCAGGATGTGGACAGCATCCAGGAAGCAAAGATGGATTTTTGAGCAACTATAAAACCGGAAACCATCCCTAATACAACGAGCGTTCGGGAAATATTTTTAATAATCGACAAGTGTCGGATAACATGATCATCCTGGAAAAGACTGGATGGTTTTATTACATACTGACTGGCGCGATTTATCAGGGAAAACAGGAAAGCAAGTATGGCTATTGCGACAATCAGACTTTCAAAAAAATGAAGCACCTCCAGTTGCATGGGTTGCAGATCAACAGGGAGTTCAGCCAGACGTAAAATCCCGGCATAACAGATCCAACGAAGTGATAATGTATGTTGATTCAAATTCCAGAAAGGTTGTTCAGTTTCATCTTTTCTGATATCCAGACGTTTTTTAAGAAAGCGGAACAAAAATGCAACACTAATAAATCCAATAAAAAGAAGCGATGCCGAGAATAAAAATTGTCTTGGCTCGTTAGTTATAATGATAAGTTGGTTTTCACTTATCAATTTTGATAGGAATGATTGTAGTGAAATCATAGATCCTCAAGGGAAAAAATTAGTTGTAAAATGATCAATACCTAATTGAATAGAAGAAAAGAACCGGTTAGACTGGAAAACCGGCAGACTGAAAATTCAAATCCTGTTTGGTAATCAGCTTTTTTCTGATCAGCTCATTTAATACCAGTTCTGTCATTTCGCTGGCAAAAGGAAATTCGAATCGAATATCCAACACATAAGCTTTCAAGAGCCTACGGAATGATTTAAACCCTTCTTTCATCTGGGCACGGGCAATGCGGAAGCTGAGCTCGATGAATTTCTCATTGTTAATGAGATTCTGAGGAATGTGGATCATCTCGGGAAACTTTTTTAAGGACTGTTGAAAAGTTACCCCCCAGGATTTGATTAAACTGTCAGTATCCCTTTTATCAAACAGACCGGATTGGCACCAGTCGATGATTTCTTTGTGGAAAGTCTGAAGGTGTTCCCACAAAAACGGCAGATAGGGTTTATCTGCGTCTGATTCATAATTGGTTTTCAGCGCATTTTCCAGAATCTGGTGCATTGTTTGGTATTTTTCCCGATGCGTTTGAAGTCTGTTTTCCAACCAGGATTTAAAATAGGTATCAAGAATCAACTTAACAGAAAGAGATATCTCTGAAAAATCTGACATATGGCTCAAGATTCCTCCTTATCCGATTTCCAATTGTTAGATCGTTTCAATTCTATAGGAGTCAGGGAAAGTGTTTCAAACGGCATTTCGATTCCAGCATTCACAAGCGCTTTAAATAACTTTTCCCTAAGCTCATATCATATTTCCTGGTGCTGTCGTTCGTCCTCCACCCAAACCTGTAATTGAACCATGACGTTATAATCATTTAGCTGGGCTACTACTACACGTGGTGCCGGATCGGTCAAATAGATTTTTTGATTCAATACAAGTCCAAGTATAAGTGACCGCACCAGATCAAGGTTCTCCGTTACGGCCACTGTTATTGGAATATCCAGACGCAAGTGAGGGAAATTGGTGTATGAAGCCACTGTTTTATTAACAACCTGGGTATTGGGAACTGCCATCATTTTACCGTCAACGGTGATCACCCGGGAAGATCGCAAAGTGATCCTGTCAACTTTTCCGTAAACCCCGTCAATCTCAACCAGATCACCAATCAAAAAGGGCCGGTCGATGAATATCAGAATTCCCGAAATCAAATTGGAGAGAGCATCTCGTGCGGCGAAACCGATGGTCAACCCGACGATGCCTAAGGAGGCCATCACTGCGGACATCTCGATTCCCATGGAGTTAAGAGCTGTAACCAAACCAATTATGAACAGTCCATATTTCAACAGGGTTTCCAGTAACGCTGCTGCAGTTTTGTCCATATCACTTCTTTTTGTGGCTTTTAACAGGAGAAGGCGTATTATCTTCCACAATAAAAAAAAAACTAACAGCACAAATAACCCGATAATGATGTTGGTTAGCCAATAGGCTATATGGTTAATGATAACACCAGGATCGAAAGTTTTCTGAAGGCGCACCAGAATTTTATTTAAGGATTCAAGCATTAATTTTTTTTATCAGTATTCTGGGTGTTCAAAATTTGTGTTAAATTTTTTGCTTTTATCAAAGCCATTTTTTGCGTCTGAAGTAGAAAAGCATTGTAAACGCCACAATAATCAACACCAGCCAGAAAACAAAATAGCCATATTTGAATTCAAGTTCAGGCAAGAATTTGAAATTGGTTCCATAAACTCCCGCGATAAAGGTCAGCGGAATAAAAATGGCGGCAAATACCGTTAGTACTTTCATAATATCATTCATACGATTGCTCATCACCGAATTATAAATATTCAGATGATCGGTCAGCATCTCTCTATATGTATCAATTGCCTCGGAAGCCTGGTTGATAAGATCCAGCAGGTCGCGCAGAAAGGGGAAGGTGTTTTCCTGAACCAGATCACTCTCCAGTCTGGTAAATTCAAGAATAGCTTCCCGTGCAGGTCTGATGGATTTTCGCAGAAAATTCATTTCCCGCCTCAGAAAGTTTATTCTTTCCATTACACTACTGTCGGGATTAGAAAGAACTTCATCTTCAAGATCTTCAATCTCTCCTCCAATCTGTTCTATGACATGGATATAATTATCAACAATGGTATCTAACAATGCATAAGCCAGGTAATCGGCACCGGATACCCGGATTCTTGATTTTTGCTTTCGAATGCGTTTTCTTACCGGTTCAAACCAGTCACCTGGTTTTTCCTGGAAGGTCAGAAGGAAGGTTTTTCCAATGACCACACTAAACTGATCGCTGGTTACCAAACCTTTGTCGACATTATAACGGATCATTTTCAAGGTTACAAACAAACAGTTTTCGAAGTCTTCCAGCTTAGGACGCTGCCCTGTGTTCAGAAGATCCTCCAAGAGCAGAGGATGTAATTCAAAAGTCGCCCCTATCTCCTTTATCAGATCAAGATCGTGCAACCCGTCAATGTTGATCCAGGAGATCGTATTTGTTTTTAGAAAGTCTAACCCCTCTTTAATATTTTTTAATTCATCTTCTTTTAAGTTATCCTGATCAAAATCGATCACTCGAATTCGGGGATTTTCCATTTTTTGATGCCCGATAAAAACCAAAGTATCAGGAGAAAGTCCTCTATTAACATCTTTGTTTTTAAAAAATCTGGCCATTTGTTGCCTTCCTAAAATTTATATCTGTTCTTCAACCCCCGGAAAGGTAGTTGAATCATTAGTCTCCCCAGCGAACCTTGACCCCCCTGACATCAACATGAACAAAAGGTCCATGATGTCTGGTTCGTGTATATCTTCCCAAACCTCCCACCAAAAGGTTGTAATACGGTTTCCCATATAATTCATCAACAATATCATATAATACTCCGGCATCCTGGTAATCGTAAATGCCATCTCCGTTTATGTCATCCATTATGCCATCTTTTGGGTTCTCATCTATAAAAATATCGGCGGCGCCTCCCCACAGATGTCGACTGTATTTAACATTGCCGATCAGTTTGTTGTAATATGGAGTTCTGTAGCCACTCATGATTTCGAAAGTTGGAGCATAAAGACCCTTTTCATTGGTTTTACCGAGAATTAACTCCAGTTTAAGAAGCAGTCGTTCCTTTAGGACAAGATATTTGGGAAAATCCCCTTTCTGCTTGGAAAGAAATTGCTTTATTCGAAAATGGGGCGATATTCGTGTATTTTCGTTTTGGGAGGTGATTTCTATAAATCCGGTCGGTTTTTCATAAATGGCAAGCTGTTGATAGGCAGTATTGGGGTAATGGCCGATCCGAAAACCGTTTAAGAATTCACCTTTAAGCTGGCTGAAGGGAAGCATAACAAATATGTTCAGGGTCATTTGATTTTCCCCTGCCTCATTTGAGATAACAATGGAATAGACTCCTGTCTTGTCAGGAGCTGTCCAGCTCCATTTGTTCCGAGTTCTAACCCTGAATGGCCCTTCTGATACAACAATGAAAAACAGCTCCGGTTCAGGACTTTTGTAAATCTCACAGTTAATCATTTCTCCGGGAAGTACATACAAAGCAAATTCCTTGAATGGTATTATTTCGTTTTTGACCTTGACGCTGATCTCTGCCAGGCCGGGGTCGAAGAGGTCTGTTGCATGACAACAACTCTCTTCCGAATAAAAATCGATTATGCCGAAAAATAAAATTAATAAAACGGATATCTTTTTCATCAGTTTTCGCTCAATGCTTTGGCCAAGAGAAGGTCTCTCTGGTAGATATCTTTCCTGAAATGGACACCATTTTGGTTATCAACCCAGGCCGTCCAATACAAAAGATGAACCGCAGTTGGCCTTGCCAGGTCTATCCGAGTGGGAGTTCGTGCTGCTATCGTTTCTTTCAGTCGATTCCGATCCCAGTTTTTGTTGTCTTTCAGTAGATAAACGGCCAGTTCAAAAGAGTTTTCAACCCTGATACAGCCTGAACTGAATTCCCGAGATGATTCCTGAAACAACTCCTTATTGAGGGTATCATGCAGGTAAACATCGAAACTATTTGGGAACATGAATTTGAATGCACCCAGTGCATTATAAGGTCCCGGATCCTGTACGAATAAAAACTGGAAGTTGTCTTCAGTTATACTTTTCCAGTTAATTGCATGCGGATCTAGTTCAATATCATTTTCCTTCCAGGAATTGTAAACCCGTATCTGCCTTTTTTTCAGGTATGCAGTATTCTTTTTAACCAGGGGGAGAATATCATCTATGGCAATATTTGCGGGAATATACCAGAAAGGGTTGACAATCAGAAATGTCATCATGTTGCTGAAAACGGGCGTCTTCCGATAGCTTTTGCCGACGATCACCCTCGAATTGAGGACAGTGGTGGAATCCTTCACCAGGTTTAATTCAAAATTTGGAATATTTACCAGAATGTGTGGATTCCCGAGATCCTGAGGTAACCAACGCCACCGTTCGAGATTTATAATCAATTGGGTGATTCGTTCCTTGACAGGAATGTTCAACGCTTCACGTGTGTTTTGATCCACCAGACCATTAACGGGCAACCCTTGCCGAATCTGAAATCGGGAGACAGCTGCAGCTAAATCTTCATCAAACAGCAGCCTTCCTTCCGGATTCAATTTATTTCCTGGCAGATCACCGGTCAAGACAAGTCGGTGACGCAAGGTGGCTACTTCGCTGCTTTTAGTCCCTATTTTCAGGACAGTTCCGTTTGCCTCGGGTAGCGAAGGCCACCCACCTGCTTCGACGATGGAACGGTATTTCTGAAGTGCTTTTTTCAAACGAAAGTATTCTACCTGTGGGGGAAGCAGAAAATTCAGAGTGTCTGTTATCTGTTTGGTGATGATCGCCTGATTCAGGATTTTTAAAAGATCTGTATCTCTGCGATTAGTAATCCACTCCGGATCAATTGTTTCCGGATTAACCCTGCCAGACAGAAGATGAGTGCCGTAAAGAAGAAATGCATCCGAAAGCAACAGCTCCAAATCGGCCAGGATAGCTGAATCATTCAATTTTCTGAATGCTTTTCTTTTTGTAAGCATCATTAACAGAGTTCGGATTTTGTTGATATGATAATCCGAAGGTTTCAGCCCTTCAATCGAAGCAGCATCAATTGAGCTCATCAACTCATCTGCGATCGGCAGCAGCCCTTTTTTGTGTATCCATATGCCGTTAAAATGTCTGGCATCATAGAACTGCCTTAGTTGATCGGTGAAGTGAATTCTCTCTTTCCCCACTGTTACAATACCTCCCTGGGGGTAATCGCTGAAACGTTCCTCAATGATTTGACGAATTTGTTCCGGAAGATCAGCCGGTTTCGCTTCCGATAAAAAGGTATCGGCGAGAAATAGCCCGCCAATAAACATCACAATATATGTGAGTCCGAGCAATTTTTTCATTTTTATTGTAACTATTTGACTCGCCTACAGGCTTACCTTTGCCAGAAACAAGAATTATCGTTTTTGGTGGTTATAAATTTTTGTTTTGATTGACTGGCCCCAGGCAGTTACAGTTTGGAGAAAACAGTCAATGTAACCATGTTTTGTTACACATTATTCCCGGCTTGAATGCCTTAAAAAAAATACGGCAACCTGTGCAAGAGTGCCTTAAATGGATTTGATAGCCTCAAGATAATAATTCTCGATGTATTCCTTGACCATTCGACGTGCAGAAAACCGGGCACCATTACTCTTAATGGAGTTTTTCATAATTCTGACCCATTGTGCCGGTGTTCCATTATCGGCAGTCTGATAGTACATCGGAATGATTTTTTCCTCCAGCAGACGATAAAGCTCTGTGGCATCCGAACTATCATTCCGCTGTTTTGAAAGCTCATCTCCAAATGCCCAACCATTCTCTCCATTGTATCCTTCCAGCCACCATCCGTCCTTGATGCTAAGGTTCGGAACCCCGTTCAAGGCGGCTTTCATGCCACTGGTACCACTGGCCTCCATGGGGGGCACCGGGGTATTAAGCCAAATATCTACTCCATGCACCATGTATTGAGCAATCTGTTCCCCATAATTCTCCACAAAGGCAATTCTCCCGGCGGTTACCGGGTTTCGAGCTTCATTAAAAATACGTTGCAGAATCAGTTTGCCGGGATCATCGGCAGGATGAGCTTTTCCGGCAAAGATAATCTGAATCGGTCGCCAGCGATTATTAAGCAGTTTGTACAGCTTTTCCGGGTCAAAAAATATCAGATCAGCCCGCTTGTAGGTGGCAAATCGTCTGGCAAATCCAAGTGTCAAAACCGAAGGGTCAAGCAAGGTGCCACTTGCAAGTACGTTGGATGGACTGATATGATCGTCCATCCACCTTTTTCTGGCGCGCTCCCGGATTGCGTCAATCAGTTTCGTCTTAAGCCAGTAATGGGTTTTCCATAATTCATCATCGGGAATCTCATCTACCAATTCCCAGCGGACAGGATCATCATGGCTTTCCATCCAGTCCGTTCCCAGGTAACGATTGAACAATAATACCAGCTTGGGATTAATCCAGGTTGGTACGTGTACGCCATTTGTAATGTGTCCTATGGAAACCTGATCTTCTGTTTTGTCCGGCCATAACACCTGCCACATTTTGCGGGAAACCTCGCCATGTTTCCGACTAACCCCATTTTTATGCTCAGCCATTCTCATGGCAAAAGCTGTCATATTGAATCCTTTCTGTGGTTCTGAAGGGTGTGTTCCAAGCTGCAGAAACCTGTCCCTGTCAAGCCCCATTGATTGCCAATAGGTCTGAAAATACCGATCCATGAGTTCAAAGGGGAAGACATCATGACCGGCTGGAACAGGTGTGTGAGTCGTAAAAACACTGGTTTTTCTGATATTATTAACCGCTTCATCAAAGGAATTGCCTTCGGCAATCTTATCCTTTATTCGATCAAGCTGTGCAAATGCCGCATGGCCTTCATTCAGATGAATTACGGACTTCTGGATTCCTAATTTTTCCAATACTTCGGAACCGCCGATTCCTAAAACAATCTCCTGTCTTAGTCTTTGTTCGATGTCCCCGGTGTAAAGCCTGGCAGAAATATTACGATTCCAGGGGTCGTTTTTATCGATATCGGTGTCCATTAAATATAAGGTAACACAGCCGACACGAACCTCCCATAGAGTTACAAACACCGGGGGATCGAACAAAGGCACCTGCACTACCAGAGGCTGACCTTTTTTATCCACAACCCTGGAAATGGGTGCTTGCTCCCTGTTGATCTCCTGATCAGCGTGTTCCTGCCAACCGTCTTCCCGGATTTTTTGAAACAGGTATCCCTGTGGATACATAAAACCGATGGATACCAACGGAACGCGCAAATCGCTGCACTCCTTGATATAGTCACCGGCTAGAAACCCTAATCCTCCCGCATAAAACGGCAAAGAATGATGCAATCCATACTCTGCTGAAAAATAGACAATCTTGGTTTCTTTTTTATCTATCTTGTCGGAAAAAGCACTGTTGGCTCCCTCCAGGTATTTGTTAAATCGGGAAATCACGACATCATAATCCCGCAGGTATTCCGGATTTTGGGCGGCTTTTGCCAGGATTTCATTGGGGAGATCGCGCAACATCTTATCCGGATTATGGTTGGTCTCTTTCCAGAGTTGACGATTCAGCATTTTAAACAGCATACGTGCCGAAGGATTCCAACTCCACCAAAGATTTTCAGCAAGATCTTCAAGCTTTTTTATCCGTTCGGGTAAATAGGGAAATAATCTTGTTTGGGCTGCCATGTCAATAATCTCCTTCATAAAATGTAAAAGATGGATTTCTAATAACTAAAAAAACCATATATGATGCCACCGCTGAATATTTAAGAGAATTGAGAGCAATCCAAGTTGGTTTATAATAATCACCGTATTGTCCTCAAGCCAAAGTAGAGTATCTGGATAATGACTGAATCACCACTGCAATAATTATACTTAAAAGTTCTAATAATCCAAGTACTAAAAATAAAAAAGAAAAAGTGGGAGTTTTAAGTCGGGAAGAAAAAACCAGAGGCAGATCCTGGGTTTGACATTGTCGATTTTGTAATAGAATCTTACTTTGTACCTGAGCAATATCATTTTCTAAAACCGGTATCTCATCTTAAATAATGGTTTTTTTTCATGACCTTTCTCTTTTTGACCATCATCTGTAGTTCCGCAATTGGGCTTTCCTTCAAATATAGCGAAAAAAACTATATGCATCGCTATACTATCACGACTGCCAACTACGTGACTGCCTCTGCCATCGGATTGATTCTAGTGATCAAGAATGGGCTGATTATCCCTGAAGGGTCGCTGTCGGCGGAACAGTTTTTTGAAGAGTTTTCACGTGTGGTCTCACTGAATTCAGGGGTGCTTTCTGTCACCGGCTCCTGGATCTGGTCTTTACTTGTCGGGATTCTGAACGGAGTTTTCTTCCTTTTTGCCTTAATAGTCTTTCAGAAAAGTATCGGTGAAAACGGGATAGCCCTCTCAGCTATGTCCAGCCGACTTGGAGTCCTGATTCCCATGTCGATTTCGATTATTCTCTGGAATGAACTCCCTAACCGTTTTCAGGTTTTCGGAATCATACTGGCAATTTGCTCCATTGTACTGGTTAATCTGAATTTCAATCAGGGTAGGTCTGGCAATGTCAAGCCATCATTGATTATGCTGTTTATATTCGCCGGCGGGGGTATATTCTGCAATAAACTGTTTCAGAAATACGCCCTGCTGCAATATAAAAACCTCTTTCTCTTTTTCGTGTTCACAACGGCTTTGCTGATCAGTTTATACTTTTTGCGAACGAAACATGAGCAGGCAAATCGTAATGATATTTTGGTCGGTATCGTGGTAGGAGTGTTTAACCTGCTGTCCAACTATTTTATGATTCTGGCATTAAACGAGCTGAAAGCCTCGGTGGTTTTTCCCATTACCAGCGCCGGTGCCATCATCATGATGACCCTGGGGGGATGGTTGTTTTTCAAGGAGCACTTAAGACCGAAGGACCTTGTTGCAGTTATTATGACCCTGTTTGCCCTGGTTCTGATCAATATCTAATGAAAAAGGGGACGTTGTTGACAAGGTGTACAAACAATTCCACAAAAAAAGGTAACAACCCAAGCACCTATCATTCCATCTCTGAACTGAGCTGTCTTTGCAAAATACTGTCAACTCCGTCATTTTGGAGAAAAAGAAAGAGTGCAGGAGCTATTTTGCATGTTGACCGGATTTTACACTCCATATAGGCAATTGTGTGATATCAAACATCAATCGGGATAAGAGCAATTTCCAACCAAGCAAGGGGTTTGGTTCTATCTGAGATCTTCGTTAACCTGATATCGTTATGTTACCATGTCTTTCACCACACTTAATTCATTATTCATACAACCCTTCTAATATTAGGTGAACAAGAAAAGGAGGGATGTAGATATTGTCAAGTTAAAAATTAAATTTTCCCGCCTATTATCAAATAAATTCTTAATAGAGATAAATAAATCATACAGTTCAAAAAAAATAGCATTATTCACAGTTGACTATGAAACCAGCATTAAACTATTGTGCAAATATATTTAAATATATAGAAAACACTTTATATTAATTGCAAAAATGCGATTTAAATGAAACGTAAAAATACGATTATGTGAGAAAAGATTTTGCAAGAAGTTACAATTTAGGTGTTTTTGACAACTTATGTAAAACGTTCTTTGGGGGAAAACTGGTTACATAAGCTTCAAGGGATCAATTCAAATCGATCAGATAATTACTAAAATATAATCAATACTTTAACCGGAGTCTTAATTTGGAGCTATTTGGTTGATGTATGTCCAAGTGAGGCAACGGAGAAAATATAGTAAGATAGGCCGCAAATGTTTTTTTGAATATACAAATATAGAAAATTATTGTTTGAGAACCTAATTATAAGATCGTGGCCATTTTTGGGTAATATTCAGGAGACGTGACACAAGTGATTATTGAATCCCATCTGGAACATCACAGCGAATCCACTAAAAATGGTACTTTTTATTTAATATTTAAGGAGCCTTAGATCTGTTTTCGGTGTTTTAGTCCGCAAGCCTAATCCAACATCTTTTAGCTGACTTATTTTTTATAATGTTAATTATATATTTTAAAAATCTAATTAAACTATCCGGTTGGATTTCCCCTTTTGGGACTCAAATACGACTCTCAAAGTATCGATTATAATTACAAAAATAACCTAGGAGCTATCATGGCCAAATCTGGATTTATCGACGGATTCATTCCTGAAAAAATAAAAACTGACATAATTTATTATACAAAAGCCAGATTGGTTGTGCTTGTAATATGCAGTCTTGGCATAACTGCTGTTATGCTGTCAGTCTTTTATCTCATGACCGATAAAGTGGCTTACGGGATTGCCATAGCAATCTGTGGAATTCTGGTTTTATTTTTATTGTTTTATTTAAAGAAAACCGGGTCCATATTTCAGGTTGGAAATGCCATTACATTTGTCATGTATTTACTCCTGACGTATTTGATAGCAACAGGAAGTGGTGTGACGGAAACAGACAATTCATGGTATGTAACCGTCGTGATGCTGGGGATAATGATGGCCGGATTCCGTTCCGGAGTCTTCTGGGGAGTCATTACAGCGGGGACTGTTGCAGTTTTCTATTTTTTACAATTGTCCGGCACACAATTTATGGATTTAAATAGTGATCCAATGGAATATTTCGTCGCATACTTTTTTCTTATCATTATTATGTTTGTTCTTGGATTGATTTACGAAAACAATGTAATCAAAAGCCAACAAAAAGTGATCCAAGAACAGGATAGATCTAAGATTAAAGCAGATGAACTGCTTTTCATCATTGAAGAGATTGAGAGTGTAATGGGGCTGGTATCCACCTGTGATTTATCCGTTCGAATAAGGGGAGATTATAAAGGGAACTTGAACGATTTAAAAGAAAACATCAATGATACGATTGACTTACTCAGTAACGTGATTGACGATACCAAACGGTCTTCAGAGAAAGTATTCGAAAATGCCAACGAACTGTCCGGTTCTGCACAAAGCCTTGCCAATAGTACATCCAACCAGGCATCCGGTTTGCAGCAGATTTCCTATTCGATGAGCGAGATCGAAATAAATGCCAAGAATAACAGTGAAAGTGCATCACATGCCCAAGCCCTTAGCAATCAGACGCTTGATGAGGTTAGAAATGGGACAGGGCGTATGGAAGTTATGCTGAAAGCCATGAAAGAGATAAACGATACCAGTTCCAAAGTTGCAAATGTTATAAAGGTTATTGATGAAATCGCATTTCAAACCAATTTGCTTGCCCTGAATGCAGCTGTTGAAGCTGCTCGGGCGGGAAAATATGGAAAAGGTTTTGCCGTTGTGGCTGAAGAGGTTCGAAATCTGGCCAGGCGTAGCTCGGAAGCTGCCAAAGATACCAATCACCTTATTGAACGTTCCATTAAAGAAGTTGCAAACGGGGTCATCGATGCCGATCAAGTAGCTGAAGTTCTATCCAAGATTAACAATAGCGTTGAAAAAGCAAATGTTCTGGTTTGTGATATTTCATCTGCATCCCAGCAACAGAACAATTCCATTATTGAGATTAACAAAGGACTTTCTCAAATCAACAGATCCATTCAGACAAATTCCGCCATAGCTGAGGAAACGGCAGCAGCTTCGGAAGAATTGTCGAGCCATTCCTCTCAACTACAAGCAGAGATAAGCGCTTTCAAGCTAATATAAAGTCCTTGTGCTTTATTTTGGTATTAAGAGATTTGGTGGATTACATTTCGTTAATCCCGCCCATATTCAGAATATGGTTGCCAAACGGATTTAGCTCTGTGTTGACAAGGGCAAGATTCGTTTTACTGACCCCAAGGAACAGGTTGTCTTTTAAGTCTGGAAAAGCAGCATGTTTTTTAGGATTGGTTTACCGGACGCAATCACCATGCAAAGGAATGCTATCATGGCAAAAAAATCCGTTCTTGTTGTTGCAATTTACTCACTTGATAAGCAATTAATAGACACATTGTGTTATCCGTTTATAGAAATAGCCCAAAAAAGCGGGATAAATATTTCTTTAAATTGTCCTGAAAAAGTTGACGGGGTTGAGGTTAAGGATCAGGTACTCTTTGATTCTGTTTTAAATTCAGCCGCTGAGCTCATCGAACAAAATAATAAATTTGGCTTGGCAATAATCGCTGACCACTCCATTTCTAAATTACTTGAGAAAATAGCCCAATTAAATAAAGAGGTTAACCAAGACAATGATACTCTTACTGTTTCAATGTTTTTATATGACGGGCGTACTTTCAATCGTATTGACGATGGAAAAACTGAGCTTGAAAGAACAATTGACTCATTTTATGACTCTTTAAAAGAGAAAAATATAAAATGGATTCGAGTTAACAATTCAGTTATTGTCTACCAGAGCTCCATGCCTGTTTTTCAGGGAATGTATATTTGTTCGTACCGCTACTGCTTTAGAGTCGTAAATGGCGATTATTCATCGTTGGCGTGTGATATTGGTTCCCAGTTCGCAGATCTCTTTCACGCTTTCTACAGTAATCCACGTGTGCTACGGAGTATAGGAAAAGGAAGACTTGTAACAGCCGCTGTGGAAATAGATAAATTCCTTTCTTCCACAACAAATAGTTGGGATTTTTATTTTTTTACGGGTTCTGTTGTATCGTCCATCATAGACACATTTGAGAAGTTAAAATCAAAGGGGAAAAACGGTTACTGCATTACGGGCCCCAGTGAGCACAGTTTGGTTTGTGGTGCCGTTGCGAATTGGCAATTGTATGGGCGTTCCTTTGCTATTGTTATTACAAGTGGAATGGGGGATGAACTGAAAGGAACCTTATTAAATTTAAAACAAAGCAAAGCCCGTGGATTTATCATAATTGCTGAAGCACTTCCCGATTTTTGGTTCCCTTTCCAGGGAACAAATTATAGTGAAGACAATATAGTCGACGTAATGAAAGCGCGGAACTTGCCGGTTGTTTCAATAACCAACCCTGAAAATATATCTGACAATCTGGCTGAAGCCTTTCATTTATACAATATGAACAACGGGCCTGTTGTGCTGTTTCTTTCAACAAAGGTTTTAATGTCGACAGAAGAGCTGAAGAAACCAATTATAACACAGCCATTTAGTAAAGTAATTCAATATGATGAGAAAGATATTGATGATGTTATAAATCTTCTCAATAATGAAACAAGCAGAATTATATGGAGATGTGGTTTTTTATCCGAAGAAGAGTATCGCCTTGTCGAGGAATTAGCTGAAAGTGCAGGTATTGTGTTAGTTGACGGAGTGACCCGGCCAGGTTCCATTTCCAAGTATAAAAACAGTATACTAATAAAAAACTATTTTGGAACGTTTTCACTGTATGGTTATTCAAAAAAGATTTACCGCTACCTGACAGATAATGGAAAGATTAGAGACAAAAAGGAGCAAGTACTTTTTTTTCTAAAATCCAAGATCAGTCAGATCAGCTCTCCTTTTTCGGTTGCCTCATTAAGCAATAAGTTTCGCATTGTTCAGGTTAACAACAATCCTTCACATATCGCCCCTTTTACCGATTATTACTGCCAAATGAATCTGATTGATTTCCTGCAAAAAGTAAAAAGCAGACTAAATGTTTCTCCAGAAGTATTGGCATTTAGAAAGAATGCAATTGATAGCACCGTGATTGGAAAAGATACATACAGCAAATTAATCCCAATTCAACCCATGGCTCCAAATTACTTTTTCACACAACTCAACACCACTATTGAGCAATTGATTCAAAATGATAGTTATACTTATACGGGTGTTTATGATGTTGGCAGAAGTAGTATTTCTGCGTTTCGTAATGTTTCTCGAACAGGGCCCGGTTTTTCCGGCTGGTATGGAAGAGCATTAATGGGAGATGCGTTACTTGCTGTTAATAGTCTTGCTGTCACATCGAACGATAATATACTCGCATTCATAGGAGATGGTGCAAAAAAAATGATTCCTGATATCAAGGCAAATATGATTGAAAATATAATCCATCAGCGTAAAAACCTGGATATTAACATTAGTATTTTCTATTTGGTCAATGGGCTATTCTCACTTATTAGTACGTTTCAAGAATCGTTTTTATTTAACAGGGGCAGGAGGCAAATGAAATGCCTGAGTCTTCTTGAACCTGTCGGGACTTTTACGCTTGATAATATTCAGATCAACCAGCATATTATTGAAAAATACGATCATAGTTTATTTGATGCTGCTTTGAGAAAGAAGGGTGAGATTAATATCTTTTATATACTTCTATCCCACAGCAATAGTGGAGATGGTCTTTCTCTTGCTTCAGTAAAAACTTTCAGTTGGCAGGATGGATAAGGAGCTATTTGTATGAAGTGTAATGAAGGTCCTATAGCAGGAATAACCGTGCTCGATTTATCGATGACTTTTCCCGGTTCCTTGGCCGCCATGTATCTTGGAGATTTGGGTGCCACTGTCATAAAAATCGAAAATCCTAAAATTGGAGACCCTGGCAGAAAAATGGGAAATCCGTTGGCGATGATGGATGAAAAATCAAAATCAGACAGCGCGGTTTATTATATGAGCAACCGTAATAAAAAATCCATTACGGTCAATATAAAACGGAAAGAGGGACAGGATATTATCCATAATCTTTTATTGACCACGGATATCCTAATTGAGAGTTTTGGACGGGGTACCCTGGAAAAAATAGGGCTTGATTATGAAAGTCTTAAAGAAAAATATCCAAAATTGGTTTTTTGTCATATTTCAATATTTGGTTCAAAAGGCCCCTACTCACAAAAAGCAGGACATGATGGTAATTGTCTGGCTTATTCCGGATTACTGAGCCTCAATTGCTCAACAGACGGTACTCCTCAACTTCCCGGGTATCAGCTTGCCGATATCGGTGGAGGCACGTATGTTGCGTTGATTTCGATTTTAGCTGCCTTGTTTTATAAAGAGAGAAATCAAACCGGACAATTTGTGGATGTGGGATTGCTTGACGGAGCATTAAGTTTTCAAAGCCTGCCATTGGGATTGCTTCAAGGAGGAGATAAGCAAAGAGGAGGCATGACCGTTTTAAGTGGATTATTACCAAATTACCAGATTTATAAATGTAAAGATAATAAGTTTATGATTTTCGCGCCAATTGAAAAATCATTCCTTAAAAATTTCCTTTCAATAATCAAAAAACCTGACTGGTTGGACATTGTCCTTAATGATTGGGAAAAGGGAAAACACTTATTGAGCAGTCTTTTTGCCTCGAAATCCCGTGATGAGTGGAAGGACTTTTTTGAACAGAAACTATGTTGTATATCGCCGGTAAATACACTGGAAGAAGCTCTATTAGATCCTCACTTGCAGAATAGAAACATGATAATTACCATGCATGATGAAGGGGTTGGAGAGGTTACAATGATTGGTTCCCCCTTTCATTTCTCAAAAACGCCTTGTAGCTACCGGGGCTTTCCCCCCAAGAAAGGGGAACAAACCGATCAACTATTGCTTGAACGAGGATTTACGAAAGAACAAATAGAACAATGGAGACATAATCGTATTATTTAATCAGGAGATGTGATGGAGTTATTTTCAGTTAAAGAAAGAACAGTTTTTATAACAGGTGCAAGCCGTGGTATTGGTAAAGCATTAGCGCTTGGGTTCAAAAATGCAGGAGCTTTTGTGATTGGAACAGGAAGAAGCGATAAATCCATTTCATGGATGAACAACGTAGGTATCAGAGGCGTGGTTCTTGATGTTTGCGATAAAGATCAGGTTCAAATTGTTTTAAAAGACTCAGCCCAGGAAACAGGAAGGCTTGACTGCCTGATCAATAATGCGGGACTTACTGCCCAAACCCCGATGAGTTTAATAAAGGACGATGAAGTGGATGAACTCATATCAACAAATCTTAAAGGGCTGATTCATACGTCACAGGTTTTCTATGAATTACAAAAAAACAAAGGCGGTTCAATTATCAACATTGCTTCTATTTTTGCACACTCTGTCGTACCGGCAACCGGCACTTATTGCGCAAGCAAAGGCGCGGTATTGCAAATCACACGATCAATGGCGGTTGAGTGGGCAAGAAAAAAAATCAGGGTAAATGCAATCTGCCCCGGTTTCTTTGAAGCAGGTATGGCATCAGATCGCATGAAAAGACCATCTACTGAAACCAGACTGAAATCGGCAATTCCTATGGGAAGATTGGGAAATTCCGATGAGTTAACGGGGGCGGCTATTTTTTTGGCAAGTTCTGCCAGCAGCTACCTGACAGGACAAAGCATTATAATAGATGGCGGCGTTTTATCGCAGATTAAGGTGTAGACAAGGGAGGGAAAAAGAAAAATTGATTATGAGTAATAAAAGACCATTGCTGCTATTAACAATCGACCAAAAGAATATATTAAAATTGCCGAAGAGACAAATCGAACAAAGTCGATCACAATTCGATTGTCTCAATTGGATATTGATGCACATAAATTAATAGCAGCGAATGAGGGGGTTACCCTTTCAATCTACCAACTCGATTCCCAGGCTTTCCAGCAGATTCACCGCTTCATAACGGCAGAATTTGGCTCTTTTGATGTCGTTAAAATAGATGTCAAAATAGTAATTGGTAGCTTCCGTGAAATCAGCGCCTGAGAGGTTAGTTTTATTAAACAGGCTGTTGGAGAAATCCGTATGGGTAAAATTAGCTTCACTAAAATCACCATCCCGAAAATCCACATCGTGTGCCTTGCACTCCTCAATCACAATCTCTTTTAATTTGAGCCCGAAAAAAGAGGAATCATTTAGAATAGATTTATGGAATTTTATAGGAGAGCAAAATGTAAAATTTGCCCAAGACGCTTTTGTCCAATCTATACCGATGACCTTGCACTCATCAAAAACAACATCCGTAAATTTACTATAGTCCACCTTTAAAACACTAAGATTACACTTCACGAAATGACAATCAACAAACTTGCATTTATTAAAAATCGCTTCGTTGAAATTGCAGCCTTCAAAAGTACAATCTTCAAAAACTTTAAAACAGATCTCTTTACCGGAATGGTTCAAATTAGTGAACCTCATGGAAAAATATTCTTTCTTTTCATCATCAAAGTCTGTCATCTTGTTCTTTAAAAACCTCCAGCTTTTACCAGATTAAATTTGGGAGTATCGCATATATTCTAATTCAAAAAACGATCGCATTCCCCGGATTCCAGAGTCAGCTATCTGGGACTGTTCTGAAATATTGTTTATTTTTCAGCTAAAATTTCGGGAAATTAAAAACTATCGCCTGGTAGAAATCCATACTTCAGCCTCCTTAATCGACTCAAAGACTTCCACTTCCAATTCGGTGTTACGAGTGTAGGCCTTGAAAACCTGAAGAAGTTCGATATTATTCTTATTTTCAGATACAAGAGCTACCTTCACGTCTTTAACTCCGGAACGAAACATATTGGAATAGTTGGATGCCATCAAGATTGAATTGTTACTCAAATTTGAAAGATCCGCCTCTGTTACATCCCAGATTCTTCCCATTCCGGGCGATAATCGATAGATTCTACAGCATAATTAGTGTCTGAACGAAAATGAATGTATTTCAATAATGGCGCAGGTTAATGCCCAGACATAAAGCTGGGAAAAAATCCTAAAACACCAAGTGTTTTGTAGACCCGATGAGTCTGATATGTTACTATCTAATTGATATATAAGAGCATAACAACAAAGCCCATCGGGCCATTTTCATCGATGAAGATGGTTCTTTCAACAATCTTCATCGGAAATGTCATGAGAAAAGTTATCGAAGAACAGATGGAATTAGGCGAAATCGGAATCCCAAATATTCAGTTCGATCTTCAATCACGCGATGAAATCCCAAAACTCTTAATGGGGCTTCAATACATCTATTCACATCCAGAACTGTGAACCATGGTTTTTGATATGCTTGAGGGCTTAACACCCCTGCATATTAATCCTAATACAGGCCGAAACGGAATGGACTATTGGAAAATTTTGGTTTTGGGAACACTCCGTCTTGCCTGTAATTTCGATTACGACAAACTCAAAGAGATTGCGGATCAACATTCAACATTGCGCCAAATGTTAGGACATTCCGTTTTTGATGTTAATCTTTCATATCCACTACAGACATTAAAAGACAACGTCCGTTTGCTGACGACGACAGTACTGGACAGCATTAATCGTTGTGTTATTGAATATGGACACCAGCTTTTGGGTAAAGACGAAAGTGATTGCTATCATGCTCGTTGTGACTCCTTCGTCGTTGAAACCAATGTTCACTACCCGACGGATATTAACCTGTTATTAGATGCCATGAATAAAGTGATCTCTCTTTTGTCCGTTGTCTGCGCTGAAGAAGGTCTTGCGGATTGGCATCAATCCGAACACAACAAACGGAAGCTGAAAAAGCTCTACCGTAAAGCACAGAATCTGAAACGCTCGAACTCCAAAGACCCGAAAAAGAAAGCTCAAAAGGAGCAGGCAATTCAGCAGGCTTATCTGGGTTACCTGGATCTGGCAGTCTCGTTTCTCAATAAAACGGAAACAACCCTGGAAAAACTACGCCTCTGCTCATCGGTCCGTTGTATCGGCAAGATTCTTGAGATAGAGCATTATAGGGATCATGCCAAACGTCAAATCGACCAGATCTACCGCCGCGTAATCGATGGTGAAACCATTGCACATGATGAAAAAGTCTTCTCGATATACCGAATGGATCTCAAAAGGCAAAGCCGGTGTCCCACAAGAACTTGGATTGAAGGTCTGCATCATAGAAGATCAATATGGTTTCATTATTCATCACCGGGTTATGCAACAGCAAACGGACAAAGATATCGCCGTTCTGATTATTAAAGAAGCAAAGGCTCTGTTTCCGAACTTAAGCGGTTGTAGCTTCGATAAAGGGTTTTATTCCCCTGATAATGTCAAAGAACTTTCGAGCCTTTTGGATCAGCTCGTTCTTCCCAAAAAAGGGAAGCTAACACAAAACCAAAAAGAGCACGAGCTGACTGAAGAATTTGTTCAAGCCAGGCGACAGCATTCAGCGGTTGAATCCGCTATCAACGCCCTTGAAAACCATGGTCTGGACAGGTGCCCTGACAGAGGGATTGATGCATTTGAAAGATATATCTCTCTATCGGTGCTTTCCAGAAATATCCAGATCATGGGTCATTTTCTCCAGCAGCAAAAACGCAGACAGGAAAAGCGGAAAATGAAATACCGCCAAACCTGGAATAGCAATAGAAGAGATCTTGAACAGCAAAGCAAATCTGCTTAAGAACTCTCAAACTTTTTAATGGTGCTCTTTAGATTATCCCAAGAGTAGTGCGTCCAAAAACTGGATAAAATCGGCAAAATTCTGCAGAAAATCAGTTGATTGAGATTTCCGCAAATTTAAAGCTGAAATTTCTCTTTGTAACAAGTTTTAATTTTTCACTGACCTCTAAAATCTGAGGGTTTCCGTTCAGACACTAATTAAATGTTTGATTCCGTTTAAGTCTTCTTCAACAATTAAGCCATTGTAATCTTGTTTAACAATTGAATAAGAAGCAGGTTTTCCATTAATGATAAGTCGATTGTTGACCATTTCCACTGTGTCTTCTGGCAAACCAATGACCCGCTTGACTAGGGTTACACCTGCTGATTTAGAATCAAATGTAATAATATCCCCTCTTTTTGGATTCGAAATTTGATGTAAGGAAACTGCTGTAAATGGAATTCTAAGATCATAAGCAAGTTTTTTCACCCAGACTCTATCGCCTTCAACAATTGTTGGCTTCATTGAGCCGGTTGGAACTGTGTTCCAATCCGCTAAAGCACTTCTGAAACAAATCATCAATAAAATAAAAAGGACCAAAATTCTATTTTCCTGACCCATAAGTTCATATAATTCCTCCTTTTGAAAGATAACACCATTACAAACGGTCGCTGCGACGGGATTTAGCCCGACTAAAGATTTGCCAGGATTACAAAGCTCGAATTCACCGGCGGCTAGAGCGCTTCGCTTGATAAAATTGTTATGAATTATTCATTCTTGTACAACCCCTTCTTCACACCTTTGTTTATAAGCTCTTTGGCGATGCCTCATAGTTGAGGAGAAAAATCTTTGATAAGTTTATTCTTCTCAATAATTTGGCTCTTGGTCAACCCATGAGGATTTTCATTATCATTTCCTGTTATCACATGGTTGAGTAGTGGTTGTAATCCATCCATCACTGCTGCGACATTGGCCTTGTATGTTCTTTTTCTTCAAACTCGTGCCATAAACAAATGAATTCTTCCTTTTGCGGAGTAGGAAGCAGACCAAAAATACGCAGAGCTGCTTTGTTGATTCCCGTGATTCGGGGCGCGTGATTCGGGGTCGGACCAAACTGATATCCGGTAAGTATGGAACTAAACCTTCAGAAGTACACAATTTTTAGCCTTAGAAGGAACTTTCCGAGTCCAAAAAGCTTAATTTAAGAATCTTCCCCCTCTCGAAGAACATTCATTTGACATGGGAATAATTTACTCAAGCGATTAATCGACAATATAATCGAAACATTCAATATCCATGTACATTTAAATGCAAAGTGTACTTCTGGGAAAATTTTTTCGCCAATTTTGACAGAACAGGGTAATTGTTAAATAATACAATGCAGTATACCTTCTCACAACCCAGTCTCTCCACTTCCGCCCCACTTGTAATGTTGCAACCAAAATGGGACAGGAACCGTCTTATCAATAATCAGGAAAATAAAACCGGCATTGGTGAAAAAATATCCTTAAAGAGACTCTGTATAATTGATTCCCCGGCTGGAAACACTCATACAGAGTGAGTAACGGCAATGAAATCATCTCCTTCCCAAGAACATACAGAGCTTTAAAAATTCCTACTTGAAATTAAATCTCATTCACTCAAAAATCTGAAAGGAATGCCTTGACCTCTGAAATCAAATTACTTATGATCCCATTGTGACTTTATCAATAATTACAATTTGATAAAACTTAACCGATAGTAGAAATAAAGATCAAGAAATTCAGATAACAGGGACATATCATGAATGACCTTTCCCAATATCGAGTACTCATCGTTGACGATACCAAAACAAATATTGATGTTCTGGTGAAGGGATTGGCTAAGAATCATAAAATCAGCATTGCCTTGAATGGTGAAAGCGCTATCAAGAACGCCCTCTCCACACCCCCGGATTTGATACTTCTTGATATTATGATGCCGGGCATGGACGGTTACGAAGTCTGTCGACGTCTCAAAAAAAATCCCACAACCTGCGAAATTCCGATTATTTTTGTAACCGCCATGGATGAGGAAGAGAATAAATCATACGGATTTGAGTTGGGAGCTGTTGATTACATTACCAAACCGTTCAATATGTCGGAAGTTCAAGCCAGAGTCCGAACTCACCTTGAATTAAAACACTCCCATATCGAGTTGACCCGGACTATAGAAGAACAGGCAAAAAATATCAATGATTTGGCAGCCATTGGCAAGGCCATGTCAGCGGAACATAACCTGTCTCATGTACTGGAATTGATTCTCAGAATGGCCAGGCGATTTACCAAAGCAGATGCCGGCACACTTTACCTGTTTACTGATGACCGCCGTGAACTGGCGTTTCATGTCCTACACAATGATACTCTAAACAGCTACATGGGAGGTACTTCAAACAATGAAGTCACCTTACCCAACGTGCATCTTTATACTGATGGTGAACCCAATCATGCCAATGTTTCTGCCTTTGTCGCCCTGACCAATAAGACAGTGAATATCCCGGATGTCTATGAAGCTGAGGGTTTCAATTTTGAAGGAGCAAAAGTCTTCGACAATATGACAAAATATAGAAGTAAGTCGATGCTTGTAATTCCCATGTGCGATTATGAAGACCAGATGATAGGCGTTTTGCAGTTGATTAATTCCAAGAATGAGAGGGGTGAGTCGATTCCATTTAATGATGACGTTATCAATTTAACGGAGGCGTTGGCCAGTCAGGCTGCGGTCATGTTAACGCAACAGAACCTTATCGATAGCTTGAAAGATTTATTTGAATCGTTTATCAAGGCCATTGCCACGGCTATCGAAGAGAAGTCAAAATATACGGGTGGTCATATTGAACGTGTTGCTGAACTCACTTTGAGAATTGCGGAAGAAGTTAACCAGATTGTTGAGGGTCCTTTTGCCAATGTCCGTTTTACGCAGGATGAAATGGATGAATTGCGGATTGCCGCCTGGATGCATGATACGGGGAAAATAACCACATTCCAGCATGTAGTGGACAAATCCCTAAAACTGGAAGGGATTTATGACAAGATGGAACAGATTAAAACCCGCTGGCAGGCGATTGCGCTGTCAAAACAGCTGGAAAAAGAGAAGGATATAGTCAAACTCGTCAAAAGCGATGCAGATCCTGAAAAAGTGAAGAGGATGAAGGCCTCACTAGCAGTTGAATTGGCTGAATTAGAAAATGAGCTTCTTTTTCTGGAAGAGGCAAACAAGGGCAGCGAATTCATGTCTGATGAAAAAATTGCAAGACTAAATCAAATTGCCCAGAAATCTTACAAGGTAAATAACACTGTCTATAATTATTTGTCGAATGATGAAGTGGAAAATCTTTCTATCAGTAAAGGAACGCTAAATATCGAGGAACGGAAGATCATTGAAAACCATGCTTATATGACCGAGAAAATCCTCGGCAGCCTTCCCTGGCCCCGCAAACTATCAAAGGTCACCGAAATCGCAGCGGGTCACCACGAAAAACTGGATGGAACCGGTTATCCAAAAGGATTGCAGGCTGATAAAATCAACCTGCAATCTCGGATAATGGCTGTTTCAGATATTTTTGAAGCTCTCTCGGCTCCAGACCGACCATATAAGAAACCCATGACCGTGACCGAGGCTGTAAAAATTCTTGGCTACATGGTTAAAGATAACCATATCGACAAGGATATTGTAGACTTACTGATTCAATCCGGGTTGATAGAGGAATATGCTGCAAAATACCTGTCAAAGGATCAACTTGATCTATAAAAACAAGGGAGAGCAGGAGGCAAGTAAATCAGGAGATATAAGATTTTATCAGATTAACAGCAATGTTTTTTTCTTCCAATAGGGATAAATATGGCAAAAAACCTTTTCTGGCTCCAGTGTGGTGGTTGTGGTGGTGACAGTATGTCACTACTTAGCCTGGAGTCCCCGAATGTTCTTCAGTTTTTGAAGCACCTCGATATAGATTTGCTCTGGCACCCATCTTTTTCCTCCGGGAGTTATTCCGAGTATCAACAGTTGATCGAAAAGCTGCTGTCCGGGGAACTGCCCCTTGATATCCTCTGTATTGAAGGTGCGGTTATTCGGGGACCGGGTGGTTCAGGCATGTATGAAACGTTCAATAGAAAACCTAAAAAGGATTTGATCGCCTCCCTGACTCGGAAGGCAACATCCATTATCGCAGTTGGAACCTGCGCCAGCTTCGGCGGAATTGGGGCCGATGGTGAGACAGAAGCTACCGGATTGCAGTTCCATAAGAGCAAGATCGGCGGATTTCTTGGCTCGGATTTTATCACCCCAAGTGGTAAACCGGTCATCAACCTCCCAGGCTGCCCCTGCCATGGTGAAGTGGTGGCAGGTACGCTGGCTGCTCTGATATACGACTTGCCCTTGTCCTTAAATGAATATAATTCACCCCTGGAATGGTACGGAATGATGGTACATCAGGGTTGTATTCGAAATGAGTATCACGAATACCGTATTGAAGAAGAACAATTCGGCATGCGGGGATGTCTCTTTTTTCATCTGGGTTGCAGAGGGCCGTTGACACATGGTCCCTGTAACAAAATACTCTGGAACCGGCGTAGTTCGAAAACCTCTGTAGGAGTCCCCTGTTTCGGTTGTACACATCCGGATTTTCCGCATCCTTACCCGTTTTTTCATACCCGAAATATTGCCGGTATTCCAATTGAACTGCCCGATGGTGTTGATCGGGCTCATTATCAGGCATATAAGGGAATGGCCGCTGCCGCTGCCCCAAAACGATTGAAAGACAGGAAAACACGAATTTAAAACGAACCACCTCGCAGCAGACTACGGGGTATCACCCGTCATTCCGGGCTTGCCTCGGAGTCCAGTTCCAAATTTGAATGGATCCCCGGATCGGAGACCGCGATGACAGAACGAAGTAAGTTTCGGGGAAATAAACCCAGATAGGAATAAAAAAACCATGACTGTAAAAAAAATAGTGAATATACCCCTGAACCGGGTAGAAGGGGATTTGGAAATTTCAGTAGAGATTGAGGATGGCGTAGCTACTGAAGCCAGATGTTCCGGAACAATGTATCGCGGGTTTGAAAAAATCCTTTTGGGAAGGGGTGCTTTGGATGGGCTGGTCATTACTCCCCGCATTTGTGGGATATGTAACACAGGGCATTTGACTACTGCTTCATTGGCACTGGATGTAATCGCGAATGTTACCCCACCGCCGGATGCAACCAGAATACGTAATATTGCTCTGATGACTGAGATGATACAAAGTGATATGAGGCACGGTTTCCTGATGTTCACAGCAGATTTTGTCAATCCTGCATATGAAAAGCTGGAATTATACGACGAAGCGGTGCAGCGTTTTGAACCATTAAAAGGACAAGCGTTATTCGAGGTTATCAGGGAGACTAAAAAAATTCTGGAGATAGTAGCTATTCTTGGAGGACAGTGGCCTCACTCATCCTACATGGTGCCAGGTGGAATTGTTTCACTTCCAAACCAGAGTGATCTGGTGAAATGCAGATTGTTGTTGGAACAATACCAGTCCTGGTATGAGCAGAGGATTCTTGGCTGTAGTTTGGATCGATGGTTGGAAGTTAAAAGCGGCAAAGATCTGGAACTTTGGCTTGAAGAAAATGATTCACATCGACAGAGTCACCTCGGTTTTTTCATCCGGTATGCCCGTCTGATCGGACTGGACAAAATCGGGAAAGGCTGCGGAAACTATATCAGCTTCGGTGCTTTTGATCTGCCGGATGGCACCAGTCTAAACGTCAAAAAAGGACAAACACGTTTTGTTCCTTCCGGTTTTGCCAGCAGTGAAGGAGTGGATGAGTTCGACCAGGGAAAAATAACGGAACACGTGGAGTACTCCTGGTTTGAGGGAGATAAGACGGATCTCCATCCGGCCAGGGGGGAGACCAAACCCTACGCGTCCGGATATGAAGGAAAAAAATACTCCTGGGCCAAGGCGCCGCGTTATGACGGTCGTCCTGCTGAAACAGGACCGCTGGCAGAGATGATTATTGGTAAAAATCCACTTTTTACCGATCTTCTCAAGACAAACGGCAGCAGCGTTTTTTCCAGAGAACTTGCCCGATTGGTAAGACCGGCACAATTAATCCCAGCCATGAACATCTGGCTGTCGGAAACAGTGGCCGATGGTAAGTTTTATAACCCCCCGGGCGAAATAATTAATGGCGAGGGATTCGGCCTTACCCAGGTTACCAGGGGAGCTTTGGGACACTGGGTTCGAATAGAAAATAGAAAGATCGCGCATTATCAGATCATAAGTCCCACGACATGGAATCTTTCCCCGCGGGACGCAGACGGTATCAGAGGGCCGGGTGAAGAAGCACTTATTGGAACAGAAATCAGCGATATAGCCAATCCGGTAAAACTGGGGCACATTGTAAGATCTTTCGATGCCTGCCTGGTTTGCACGGTGCATGCAATTGATAAAAGAACAAAACGCATGGGAAGGATCGCGTAGAACAGCGTATGAGACGGATTATCTGCGTAGGAAATCGCTATCTACCCGAAGACGCGAACGCCTTTCGAGTTTACGAAAATCTCTTGACCAGGGAGCTACCTCCTGGGATAGAAGTAATCGATGGAGGTTTGGCCGGGTTGAATCTTTTAGGTTTGATAGAAGGGGCAGAAAAAGTTGTTTTTGTTGATACCGTACTTGGTACCGGGACAGACGAGGGCATTTCAGTGATGGAGAGCGATGAAGTTGCAGTTTTGGCAGATCAACGATTCGACCACTCTTCCGGCCTGCCCTATCTGTTACACATGATGCCCGAGGTTTGCCAGGGTGTTTTGCCACAGGTAATTATCCTGGGAGTAGAAGGGGTTCCCGACCAGCAAACCATTGAAAAAGCATCATCACTGGCTTTAAAAATCGTGATGGAGAATATAACTGGAGAGGAGGACTTCGATGATTAAGCAGCAGGGCCTTAATTTATTTAGTGCCGGTGATATATCCAAAGAAGCGCTTTCAGAAGAAAATGCCTTTCTCTACAATGAAGTCCTGGTTGCCCGTAAGGCTTCCGAAATTACTTCTCAGCATGTAGTGGAACAGTTTGTTAAGATGAATGAACTGCTTGAAGATCTGGAAGAGAAAATTGCCCTGGAAACGGAATTAAAAGAACAACTATCGGATAAACTTCACGAGGCTGATATCCGCGAACAGGAACTGGCTGCAGCACGGAAGGCAGCGGAAGCCGCCAATCGGATTAAAAGTGATTTCCTGGCTAATATGAGTCATGAGATTCGCACGCCCATGAATGCAATTATCGGAATGAGCGAACTGGCTCTGGATGCAAGCAAAGATCCCAAACAAAGGGAGTACCTGAAAGTCATCAGATCCTCGGCACGATCACTCCTCGGCATCATCAACGATATTCTTGACTTCTCAAAAATCGAGGCCGGCAAACTGAAACTGGATGCCATACCCTTCAAATTGAGAGACTTATTGGATGAAGTAACCGATATTTTCAGGGAGAGCATATCAAAAAAAGAGCTTGAATTGATCCTGGACGTGGCGCTGGATAGTACAATCTGGTTGGTTGGAGACTCCATGAGACTTCGGCAAGTGGTAATCAATCTGATCAACAATGCTTTTAAATTTACGGATCAAGGGGAGATCATTCTGAGAGTATCGGTTGCTGAAAGAAATGACCAGAAAGTGCGATTAGCCTTCAAATTTACGGACACCGGCATTGGCATACCTTCTGATAAACTGGGAGACCTGTTTGAAGCATTCACCCAGGTCGACAGCACTACTTCCAGAAAGTACAGCGGAACAGGACTTGGACTGGCCATATCGCAAGAGCTGGTAACCATGATGGGCGGAGAAGCCATTAAAGTGGAAAGTGAACTGGGAAAAGGGAGTACGTTTTCCTTTGAGCTTCCCTTTGAGATTAAAGAGATCAAAGAAAAAACCAAGAAAATCATACCCAAAGAAATTCTAACCCTGAAAATCCTGATCGTGGAAGATAACAGGGCCAGTCAACTCATGATACAACGCATGCTTGAAAGTTTCAGTATTAAAAGCAGTGTGGTGGAAACAGCAGAGAAAGCCCTGAATATCTTAAAAGGCGATCATGGATTCGGGCTGGTTTTAATGGATTGGAGGCTGCCGGGTATTGACGGTTTGACGGCAGCAGAAGAAATATTAAAAATTGATGTCGATAAAAAAATACCCATTGTGTTGATGAGTGCTTTCGGCAGGGAAAAGGAGATTCGTCGGGCCAATGACCTTGGACTCAAAGGATACCTCACCAAACCGATCAAACAATCGGATCTGTTCGATGTTATCATGGATTCCCTCGGGTATTTTACCAAATCGGAAGTCAGGGAAGTGGCTCCATTTGCTAAAAACGACTCGAATAATGCTCTCATTCTTGTTGTTGAAGATAACAAGGCAAATCAATTTGTTATCTCGGAGTTGCTCTCGGTAGCAGGCTATGCGGTTGATATAGCGGAAAATGGAAAACGAGGTTTGGAAGCGCTCAAGTTGAAAAAATACGGGGCAATCCTTATGGATGTGCAAATGCCTGAGATGGACGGTTATGAAGCAACCAGGAGAATCCGGGAGGAGATGGGAGATACATCGCCGCCAATTATCGCCATGACAGCCAATGCCCTGAAAGGAGACAGGGAGAAGTGCCTGGAGTCCGGCATGAACGATTATATTAGCAAACCTATTGATCGCATCGAACTCTATTCCATCCTCAAAAAATGGTTACCTTCTGATGATGGTTTTTTAAAAGACCAGGAAATACCGGAGGAAACTGACCCTTCAATTACCACCCCGGGATATCCGACACTGCCTGGAATT
The DNA here is from genome assembly GCA_018829445.1 of bacterium. Taxonomy (GTDB): domain Bacteria; phylum SAR324; class SAR324; order XYD2-FULL-50-16; family XYD2-FULL-50-16; genus JAHJTV01. Next base: position 26,965 of record JAHJTV010000088.1, on the reverse strand, counting down.
GATGTGCCGGGAGTCCTGCAACGCCTGATTATCAGTTGGGAAGAATGTAAAAAGTTTCTCTTAAATTTTTATGATGTTCAGGAATCTATGCAACAGAATCTCAAACTGGCTGTGGAGAGCTTGGATAGGAACTCAATAAAGCTGTATGCTCATACTTTTGTCGGAGCTAGTAGCAATATCGGAGCCTATCTGGTTCAGGACGCTGCAAAAAAACTTGAGCGTATTGCGCACCAGGCAGGAGAAGATGAGATTTTAGCTGCATTTTCCTACCTGACCAGAGAACTGTCACTGGTAAATAAGTCCATAGAAGCTGTTGCTGTTGAGGAAAAACCTGAAACTGACCGCCAGAAAAAAACGAAAGCCGTAGACCTGGACTTGTATCTCGATATTTGCCGCAAACTGATACGCCCCCTAGAGGAATCAGATCTTAGTGAAATCTCATCCATCACGGATTCCTTGATGGAAATGACAGCACCTGAAAAACTGGAAGACAATGTCGATCAATTATATGAATTTATTAATAATTATCAGTACGAAGAGGCGGGGCGGATTCTTGTGGTCATAATCGAAAAGATTGAGGAACATTTATTAAGGGCTGTGGGCCAGCTATAACGACTGTTACAGGAAAACAGCAGGAAAATGGAGGAAATTCACCGGGTGCAAAAACTTACAATGGATTCCGAGGATGGTGAACAGTGACCAGGTTATTTTTGGAAAACCAGAAAATGTCAAAATTAAAGACCTGATACTGCATTTTCTACATTTTTTTTGCGGTACAATAATATGAAATTGTGCAACATTAGCCCAAGAGAAATCAGGGAAAAAATCAGAAAAGGGGAAACCTTTGTAATCAATGTAGTGACCGACTGGTGCCCGGACTGCGCCATAAGACAACGCCCTCATTTGACGGTTTTTATTGAAGAACTTGAGACAGCTGGACTTTCGGTTTTTCTGTTATCGGTTCAAAAGGAGCGGTTGCAGTTCCTGTCAGACGAACACCGGGCACTGACAGAAGAGTTTGGAGGACATGGCTATCCCCGCACCGTGTTGATTATCAAGGGATCGATCCAGTCTGATTCCAGGGTTGAGGTTGTCACCCCGGAAGCGTTGACTGCATTGGCTGATGAATGGATTAAGCGAGTGGAATCAACGTGATAATTCATGGCTCATATTTCAAATCATGTTTTCACAAATGAAGAGCTTTTACAAAGGGGGTATTAATTTGATAAGTTAAGTTTTCCCCTGTCTGGAAAGCAGCAACATTCTGTCATCGAAACATAAGCACTGCCACCATGATGCCGATTATTGTTTGATGTATAATCTACATCTCTGCTTTTACGGGAACCAGAGATGAAAAAACGAATCCTATTTTCTTGCCGTTGCCAGTCTTTTTCCTTTTCCTGCAGCATCAGGAACAGCCATCCTGCTCTATCTGTCACTCTACCAAGTCTCCACCTATAAAGAGGCGTAATGAAAGAAAAAATGCTTGGGTTGTCTGTCATTATCTGTCTTTCGCTGATCGCTTTGTTTCCTGTTTATTCTGAGGCTAAAAACACGGAAACCATTGCCCTTGTTATGAAAGCCCTTTCAAATCCATTTTTTATCGTAATGAGAGATGGGGCCCAGAAATATGCCAGGGAAAACAAAATATCCCTGGAAATATATGGAACCGAAAGAGAAACCGAGGTTGACCAGCAAATAAAACTCGTTGAGAATCTTATCTCAGCAGATTATGGGGCCATCGTCATTGCTCCGGCTGATTCAAAAAAGTTGGTTCCTGTTTGCAGGAAGGCTCTGGATAGAGGAATTGTCGTGATCAACATTGACAACCCCTTTCATGCGGAAACGTTGCAACAGTATGGGATGGGCGTCCCTTTTGTCGGTTCAAACAACCTGGAAGGTGCCGCAATGGTGGGGCGATATTTAAAACGGAAATTAAACAGAAAAGGGAACGTCGCCATTATCGAAGGAATCCGGGGGGTTGAAAATGCTGAGCTGCGAAAAAAGGGTTTTAGAGATGCCATCACCACTGACAGCCAGATCAAAGTGGTTGCTTCGGAGACAGCTAACTGGCATACGGATGAGGCGTTTACCACTGCTTTGAGGATATTACAGAAGCATAATCAGATCGATGCTTTTTTTGCAGCTAATGATTCCATGGCTTTGGGGGTTATTCAAGCTTTGGAGATGATTGGCGCACCCAAAAAAGTATGGATCGGTAGTTATGACAATATTGAAGAAGTCCGGAGTCAAATACGTAATCATCACATTCATGCCACCATTGAGCAGCATCCGGAATTAATGGGGGCTCATGGGATTGAATTGGCCAACAATGCTTTGCGTGGCAAAAAAGTTCCCGACTATGTTCAAACCCGTCTTGATTTGGTCACCTATGAAAGCTTCGATAAAACAATCGGGATTTCTATATCAGACCTGGAGAATCCATTTTTTGTAACAATGTCAACTGAAATGCAAAAAGTGGCTGAACTGCACGGTATAAAAACAATTATCAAGGATGCGCACAACGATGAAGCACAACAATTGATAGATATACAGAGCTTCGTACAGAAGGAGGTTGATGCCATAATCGTCAATCCAACCCATGCCGAAACTGTTTCTCTGGGTATTGAATTTGCCAATGCGGCAAATATCCCTATTATTACAGTAGATAGAAAAGTTACTAAGGGAAAGATAATGTCTCATATTGCTTCGGATAATCTTGCCGGTGGTTCCATGGCGGGGAAGTTGGTGGCGGATCAATTAAAAGGCGAAGGAAATGTTCTGGAACTTGAAGGAATCCCCGGGACTTCCGCAACTCAAAATCGAGGGCGGGGCTTTAATAAAATCTTAAGAGATTATAAAGGGGTAAAGGTTACCCGAATTGTTGCAGATTTTAACCGGGAAAAGGCACGAACTTCTGTTAACCAGTTTATTGCTGAAGGAGAGGAATTTGATGCCATTTTTGCCCATAATGACAATATGATTCTGGGAGCCATTGAGGCTTATACCTCCGCCAATATCAAATTGCCGTTTCTGGTTGGTTTTGATGCAGTTTCTGAAGCATTGGAAGCAATCGAAAAGGGGGAGTTGGATGCCACAATAGCTCAAGATCCTGCCGCCATGGGCCGAATTTCTGTCGAAAGTATTGTCCGATACATCAGGGGGGAGGCGCTGCTTGCCGTTGTGTTAGTGGATCTTAAACTGGTTTTGAAAAGGTAAGTTATGTTTATCACCATTAAACGGATTTTTTCCTGTTATCCGGTTTACTCGTGTTATTGACCGGAATAGGTTATGTGGAAGTTGCCCTTTTTCTTAATCAAATCTCTAAAAGCTTCGAGCGTGGTGAACAAGCTGTGTCATTTTCGCGGGATATCAATTTTCTGGAAAGGAAGTTTTTAGAAATCCGTTTATTGGAAACAACATCGCTGGCGCCTAAAAATACAGAGATACATAAGAATTATGAAGTGGTTCTCACCCAATTAAAACAGGGCATTGATGAATTGGAAGTCGAACCGTTTACAGCGGATATTACCGCAAAAAAACCATTGCTTTCTGCCCTGCTGTCTCAATATGATTCAACCTTCAATCGACTGATACAGCTTAAGGTTGAGCATAGGTTGAATGCCACCAGTTTTATGTCAAACTACCAGGTGTTGAATTCTGGTATTATTATGAGCAATAAATCCAATTTATTACGTGCGCTATTCAGCCTTAACCGGTTCCAGGAGGAGTATTTAGAATCCCATAGAGAAACATCCTATCGGGCTTTGAAAATGGTACACTCCATGTTCAAGGGGAAATATGTTCAATCATCCATCGATAACGAGCGACTTGAGAGTTCCATTAATACCTACGACCAACTTTTGGATGTGGATTATTCTTTGGATAAAGAGATAACAATGCTCAGAGCGGATTTTGGTAGAATCAGCCTTCAGTTGATTACTACTCTTTCGAATCTGTCTCAAAAAGCGGAAGCGCTTTCCAAAACTGAGATTGAAAACGTGATATCAACCCGAACGACCTTGCTCCGGGTGTTTTTTTTCTCAATGGCGATTGGCGTGATGCTTTTTATTTGTGTTGTGGCTGTGATTTCTCGAAGAATTATTACGCCACTCAGACAAATGTCCAATTTAATCGGGGAGGTAAAATCCGGTGTTGTTAATGCTCGTTTCACATCCCAGGATAAAGGTGAGATCGTTAACCTGGGGTTAGCATTTAATGAAATGCTTGATATAATAGATAAAAGCAATAAACAATGGAAGGCTCAGTATAAAAACTTCCCAATACCTATCTATAGCTGGCGAAGAACCGAAAATGATTTTGAGCTGGTGGATTATAACGATGCTGCCTTTGAATCAACAGAAGGGCAAATAGTTAATTTTATAGGGAAAAAATTCAGCGAGATACAAGCCGATGATCCTGAACTGATGGACTATATTACCAAATCTTATCTGGAGAAAACGGTTGTTAAAAAGGAGATGAGCTATCGATTCAAATCAATCGCGAAAAGGCGAGTACTGAATGCGACCTGTGTTTATATCCCTCCTGATATGGTGGCAGTTCATACGGAAGACATCACCGCCTTGAAAAAAATGCAGGACCAACTCATCCGCTCTGAAAGACTGGCAGCCACCGGTCAATTGGCAGCTTCCATTGCGCACGAGATTAACTCTCCTTTGCTAGCGACCGCTTTTATGTTGAATTCAATTAAAGAGGAGTATAAACAGAATAAGGAGTTAGTCGAGAGCATTGATCTTCTGAAGGAGACGTTTAATAGTATACGGGACACCGTTAAAAACCTTCTCGATCTGAATCGACCGGCTCAGGCTGAAAAGCAGCCAATCAGGATAAATGATACGATCGAAAAGACAGTTATGCTGTTTCAAAATCAGCTAAAGAAAAACAACATCAAAGTTAATCTGGAATTGTCATCGAGAGTTCCTCAGATAAATGCTTCGCCACAGTTGCTGAGCCAGGTTTTTTTAAACCTCATAAATAATTCCATTGAAGCAATGTCGGGTAAATTGATAGATCAAAAACAGAGCCCTACTATAGTTCGAGAAATAACAATAAAAAACAATCTGAGAAAAGGTTTTATTGTTACCAGGTTTTCAGATAGCGGGCCCGGAATTCCCGAAGATGATATGGACAAAATATTTGATCCGTTTTACACCAAAAAAAAACCAATGGGACTGGGGGTCGGTCTCTCCATATGTCATAATATCGTCAAAGATCATGGCGGATCAATGACAGCGACAAATTCTCCAGTTGGAGGCGCTCTCTTTATCATTAAACTGCCGGTGGATCAAGCAGTAGTAAATAAGATGGAAGGTTCAAATGGCAAAAAATAGAATTCTCCTGGTGGATGATGATCCTCGTATTCTGAAATCACTCAAGCCAGCCCTGGTAAAAAAAGGATATGAGGTGACAACAGCTGAGAGTGGTGCGGACGCCATCGGTTTTTTAAACAAAGCTACTTTTGACCTGGTTATCACTGACCTGGTTATGGAGAATATCGATGGCTTCCAGGTGCTGAAGACAGTAAAAGATCTGGAAAAAGAAACCATGGTTATGATTATGACCGGTTATGGAGAGTTAAAAATGGCAATTGACTGTCTCAGGCTTGGAGCTGACGAGTATATGTTAAAGCCTTTTGAACCGGAAGATCTCTTTTTCCGCCTGGATAAATGCTTTGAAAAGTTGGAGGCAAAAAAGAAGTTACAGCAGGCGGAAGAGTCGCTCAAGGAAAGTGAGAAAAGATATAGGTTTCTGGCTGAAAGCATGGCTGATGTTGTCTGGACCCTCGATCTGGAGTTCAAGACCACTTATGTGAGCCCCTCCATCGAGAAGATTCTTGGGTTTACCCCCGAAGAGCGGAAAATGCAGACACTGGAAGAAATGATTACACCCGATTCTGTTCAGCGGATCTTGGAGATATTTGGAGAGGAGTTTCAACGGGATAAGAAGCAGGATACTGACAAGGACAGATACCTAACTGTCGAAACGGAATACTATCACGCGAAAGGACACACCGTTTGGTTGGAAAACAGCGTAAAAGCGATCAGGGATGAGGAAGGTGCAATTATTGGAATATATGGAAGCTCACGTGATATCACCAGCAGAAAACAGGCGGAGGAAGCGCTTCGGGAGAGTGAAAAAAGATTCCGCTCCATTGTTGAAAATGCCGAAGCCGGATACTTTTTTGTTGATAAAGAGGGTATCATTCGGGAAGTGAACGATGCCTGGGTCAGGATGTACAAATATACTTCAGCAGATGAAATAATAGGGAAACATTTCTTAGCTGTCCAAAAAGGTGAGGATTTGGCTAAAGCAAAAGAATATGTTTCGGGTTTACTGCATGGTGATTCAAATTGCTCAACAGGCGATTTCGAAAGGCAATGCAAGAATGGCAGTATCGGCTATCACACAATTTCCGCGGGATCAGTTCTTCAATCTGGAGAAGTTGTCGGGATTGAAGGTTTTATCATAGATACCACTGAACGTAAACACGTGGAACAAGAGCGTGAAAAGCTGATCGGTGAATTAAAAGAAGCCATCGATAACATCAAGATACTGGAAGGAATGTTGCCAATCTGTGCATCATGCAAGAAAATCAGGGACGATAAGGGCTATTGGAATCATATTGAATCCTATATAGAAAAACACACCGATGCTTTATTCAGCCACGGAATCTGTCCGGAATGTGCTGAGCAACTGTATGGCGACACAAAATGGTATAAGAAAAGGCACCCCGAAGAAAAGCCTTAATTGGTAAGCCTTCCTGGAAAATGAGTATGAGGATTGCCCTTCATTTAAACTTAAGTTCAAACCGGAGGATACCGGCATTATCCAATAATCCTGCCGTCTTCCGGGCATTCTGATGATAGTCTTGACTAAGACAGGGCTCTACACTGCGTCCCTGTCGGAATCCAGGGGACGTGATATCTGTCTATCGTTTTTGAGAGCTTGTTCTCTCATGTTTTAATTTCCTACTGATTTGAATTTCTGCCTGGTTTTTAAAATCATCGGAGCCAGGTGGTCTACCTGTTCTGAAATGGAGTCTCATCAATTTTTAACCTTCAGAAGATTAAAAATGTCAAAATGAAAGACGTGACCCCCACTTTACAGTGCTGGGGCTTTCAAGTGTGTAACAGCCATACATTTTGCCATCCTTATTAGTTGACATTTCAAAACCATATCTATAAATTAAACACTGTTAAGTTAACAGTGTTTAATTTATTTTTCCCCAGCAGAAAATGCCAAAAATTGCGAGAAAATCCAAAGACATCGAGGCAGTCAAAAAGACTATTTTAGATGCCGCCATCGATCTGATTTATGAAGAGGGATTCACCAGTCTCAGCATGAGAAAGATAGCCCTCAAATCTTCCATGACGGCGGCTAATATTTATAACTATTTTGCCAATAAGGATGAGATTTATCTTGAAATCCAGACCATGGGATTCTCGATTCTGCATCAGGAGGCTGTTACTATTGAATCTCAGGAAATTACACCGTTTGAAAAGCTGAGGCAGTTCATCAGTGGTTATATCGAATTCGGAATTCAAAATCCGGATATTTATGAGATCATGTTTACCCGTAACACCCCTAAGTACAAGGATTATGTGGGTACAGCCCTGGAGGGGAAAGCAACAATTGAAAAAGATACCGCACTAAAAAGTTTTGCAGTGGCGGCCGATTTTATAAGCCAGATCTCCACAGAATCGAATCTCAAAGCCATTGGAAGTATTCAGTTCAGAACCATGCAGATCTGGACGGCTTGTCATGGAATTGTTTCACTCCATAACAGCCGGGTACTTCAAGAGGTTGATGAGAATACTGAGCTGGTCATTGAGCAGTGTATTGATGATTTGATGGCACCTTTTGAGAAGTAAAATTGGCTGGATTATTACAGAAAGCATAAACACCGTTTTCAAGGTTACCCAAAATCTCCAATTGAACAGAAGCATTATCCGAAAAGCGTTGACGCTTATATGAAACCCACAGGAGAGCTACTATGAAATTCACACGGCATCTACAGGATTTGTTAACAAATCTATTGGTTTCGACAGAGTCAATTTCGGAATCCCGCCAAAAGAAAAGTTTCATGTTGAATTCGGCCACTTTTTTATTCCTCCGTTTTATGGCTGTCCAGTTTAATCGCAGGCCTGCACTCCGAAAAAAGATGAAGAGTGCGGACGGCTGGATCAACTTTTCGGTCGGATTTAAAACCCATTCGGGGAGTGTTCAGCAAGCCATTATTTTTCACGATGGTCATGTAAATGTATCAAAAGATATCCCCGAGGATGTTGACATCCTTCTTCAATTTTATAAAAACAGTGTTCTCTGGGAGATGCTCTCCAGTACGCCCAATGAGATGTTGAATCTTGTTCTCAAAAACAAAATGATACTGGATGGTAACCTGGCCTGCCTGCAATTGTTCAGCTACTACGTATCGCTTGTATTCGGGTCGCTCCATCAAACCATGCTCAATATCTCCCATAAAAAAGATATCCGATCCCGTAGAAAAACTTACTGTGTTGAGACCAAGGGATTACCGAGTGAGCTGGCTGCTCGTTCTCAATATCGAATGAAAGGTGAGCTGAACTCAGATGGAGCTGTAAAGGGTTTGACCGATCCGTTTCTCGTCCAATTCAGTATTGAAGATTTTCCACGATTAAAAGAGTTCTACCATTCCCATTTTGATACGATCCCGGAAGTTTGCGCCGAACGCCCGGGGTTGATGACTGACTGGTTCCGGGAAAACGGATTTGAAATGAAAAAAAATGGCGAGCCTTGGTGTCCTGAATTACGTCAAGCTTTCGCCTTTAAATATCTGATGGAGAACAAACGTCCGATCATCAGGAAAAATGATCTGATCGCAGGGACCACCACGGCAAAGGAGATCGGACTTACTGTTTTCCCCGATGGTCATGCCACCATGTTTTGGGGAGAACTACAGTCGGTTGATAAACGAGTGTTGTCGCCCTATCGTTGTACTGCTGAAACAGCTGAAATTCTACATAGAGACATATTCCCATTCTGGATAAAACGAAACTTCCGGGAGCGAGTAAGACAGGAATTTGATTATTCACTCGGACAAAAACTGGACGAGCGATTTGTCGCCTATTTTGTCTGGAAAACCGTGGGAATCTCCCATACCATTCCCAATTTTAAATGTCTGCTGACGTCAGGAACAGCCGGGCTGAGAAAGGAGATCCAAGAGCGCCTGACTGACGATAATCTCAACGATTCACAACGGGATTCCCTTCAGTCCATGGCGATCTGCCTCGAAGGTGTGGAAGCTTATGCCATAAACCTCTCGATCGAAGCAAACAAACAAGCCGAAATTGAAACCAACGGCACCAGAAAAAAAGAGCTGAACCGGATCAGCCAGATCTGTGCCAAAGTGCCTGCTCTTCCTGCTACCACTCTGGATGAAGCGATTCATGCAACCTGGATTCTCTGGATTGCCTTACACAACGAAAATGCCAACACCGGACTTTCCTTGGGGAGACTGGATCAGCTTTTACAACCCTATTTTGAACATGATATTGCACTCCTGAATTCCGAACAGAAGAAAAGTGATTATATTCGATCTACAATTGAGATTGTGGGGTGTCTGCTATTGAGATTATCAGATCATCAACCCCTGACACCGGACGTTTCCAACTATTTGTTTGGAGGGGCATCTTCAACACAGGCGATAACAATCGGTGGTGTTACCGAAGATGGCGAGGATGCCGTGAATGATATGACCTATATCTTTTTAAAAGCGGTAGAAATAGTGCCTGTGCGTGATACCAACATCAATGCCCGTTATTCCCTTGATAAAAACAGTGATAATTATCTGAAACGATTATGTGAAGTGAACATCATCACCTCCGCTACCCCCATCATGCAGAGTGATCAGGCTGTTTCTCAGTCCCTGAAACAACACGGATATTCTCAAGCGGAGATCAATGACTGGGCAGCAACGGGTTGTGTGGAACCTACCATCCAGGGAAAACACTTCGGCCATACCGGATCGATTCTGATGAACCTGGTGGCTGCCATGGAAATGGCATTGAATGACGGCTATCATCCTGTGATGAGATGGGATGTAGGACCGAAAACCGGTAGGATTGAAGCAGGCGATTTTAAGGATTTTGACCGATTTTTTGATGCCTGGGCGGAACAACAGAGATTTGTCATTAGCCAGGCTGTTTCCTTCAATAACATGCTGGGTAAAATCCACCAGGAACTTCGTCCCACACCGCTGCTAAGTGCTTCAATTGACGGCTGTATTGAAAAAGGAAAAGATGTTGTTCATGGCGGGGCCCGATTTAACAGCTCTGGAACATCCAACATCGGTCTGGCTGATGTAACGGACTCCCTGCTGGTTATCAAACAACTGGTGTTTGAGGGAAAAAAGGTCTCATTTAAAGAGCTGAAGCGCGCCATTGACATGGATTTTGCGGATAATCCGGTTCTGCATGCCATGGTTCAAAACAAGGTGAAACTGTTTGGTTCCGGCAGTGACGAAGCTCTTAAAATGGCTGACAGAGTGGCAAAAGTGATACATGACTGTTACCGCCATCACCAGAATTACCGGGGAGGCTGCTATACCACCGGGTTCTGGTCCATGTCGCAACACGTTGCTTATGGTTCACTGTCGGGAACTCTTCCTTCAGGAAGACTTGCCGGAAAAGCTTTCACCCCGGGGTTAACTCCAAGTCCCTATTCATCCACAAATCTTCTGGATAATATGTCGGCGGTGGCCCGGCTCAATCCCGAATATATGGACAACAATATCGCTTTTAATGTCAAACTGACACCCAGCCAGAACGATTCCAGGGAAACCACTGTCGATAACATGTTTGCCTATGTAAAATCCTATTTTCAGCAAGGCGGCATGCAGATGCAATTTAATGTGGTCACCTCTGAAATGTTGAAAGATGCCATGGCCAACCCTGAAAATTACCGCAACCTGATGGTACGAATATCCGGCTACAATGCCTATTTTGTTGAATTAAACAAAGAGATCCAAGTCGAACTGATCGAACGAGCCGAATACAAGATTTAAGTGGCATTACTTCGTGACTCGCACCAATTTTTATAATCTTTGTGATTTATGCACTATTTTTAACAAATCATTCGACATTCATATTTTTAAAAAATATTTTCCCCCGGCATCCCCCTATCAGACAAGGAATCGCAGTATCACTGCCAAAGAGCACTTTTGGCAAAAGACATATTCCTTGTCTTGTTTCCTTCAAAATGCTACCATTGGAACACCTTAATAAAGAGATACATAAGATCGTTTACTGGCAACAGCAATGGCTGTTTACGATCTGCAGGTTGATCCGTCATTGAAACAAAACGACACTGAACAAACAATAGAATCAGGATAAAAATCATCCCAATAAAACGATTAACTATTCGGTTATTATGGTTCGAATCATTAACCCCCTAATGTGAGGAGAGATATGGCGTACAGCACTTCTGAAGAATTACAGCGATTAGGAATCGGGAAAAGGATCTCCAGTTTACGGATGGAGAAAAAGATGGCTTTGGAAGCACTTGCCCAGCAGATCAACGTTACTCCGGCGCTGCTTTCCCAAATCGAATCAGACGTGGTTCCTCCTACATTGGCTACACTATTAAACCTTGCCCGGGTTTTGGATGTTCAGGTTGATCATTTTTTTGTCCGTACAGAAATCGTGGATACCATTGAATTAACCCGAAGTAATGAACGCCTTTCTGTAGCTAAAAGCCGGGAGTCTGACCAGGCGCGCATGACCTATAATTATCAGGCTTTGTCTTACAGGTTGAAAGATAAAAAGCTGGAACCATTCCTGGTGGAGTTCGATTCCACCATAGAAGAAAACATGGTGCCGTTATCCCACGAGGGAGAGGAATTCTGCTATTGCCTGGAAGGTGATATCGAATTTATTACCGACGAAAGACGAATCTTATTAAAACCCGGGGACAGTCTTCATTTTTATTCACATGTACCCCATGTACTGAGAGGTTTTGGACCTGGAACCCCCAAGGCGATATTCGTTCTTTTGCCGGCAGCTAAAAAATAAGCGGACTTGATTATCCAGGGATAACCCTGCTGCAAATTACTGAATTTAATTTTAATGCGGTTAGACTATTATGATAGAGATTCGACTACACGGCAGAGGAGGACAGGGTGCTGTTATTGCCTCGAAAATCATGGCAGTTGCCATGTTTTCAGAAGGGAAGTGGGTTCAGGCATTCCCCAAATTTGGCGTAGAAAGAAGAGGGGCTCCTGTGGAGGCTTTTCTGCGATTGGCAGAGGATAAGATTTTAATCCGCAGTGAAATCACTGAACCGGATCACATTATTGTACTTGATCCTACACTGGTTGAAGTTACGGATGTTACTGCCGGATTGAAAAAGAATGGTTGGATTGTAATAAATTCCAGCGAAAATCCCGACAGTTTCTCCATGTTCAAAGGGTTCAGAGTCGGTTGTGTTAATGCCAGTCAAATAGCCAGCAATCATCGGCTGGGCGCCAAAAGTGCCCCGATTGTCAACACCGCTATCTGCGGTGCTTTTGCCAGAGCAACCGGCCTGGTCGATCTGGAATCGGTCTGTAATGCCATACTCACAGAAGCACCCGTCAAGCCCCAAGAAAATGCACAGGCAGCAAGAGATGCTTTTGAGGCGATTTTGTTAAAAACCTAACCCATAGATAACGATATGTCTGAATTCAAGCAAATTACCTTTAAAACCATTGCTGATGTGCCGGAATTCGTTATTTCAAAATCCAGCATGCTTTGGAACAAAACCGGATCATGGCGTTACCTGCGTCCCCGGTACCTGAACATGGTTCCACCCTGCAACCAGGGTTGTCCGGCAGGAAATGACGTGGAAGGATTTATCACCCTGGTACTGGAGAAAAAATATCTCGAAGCTTGGCAACGCCTTAAAGAGGAAAATCCGTTTCCTGCTGTTTGTGGCAGGGTTTGCTATCACCCCTGCGAAACCGTCTGTAACCGGACTCAGTATGACCATGCCATTGCAATTCACACTCTGGAAAGGTTTGTTGCCGATCAGGCGCCGATAAACTCCCGACTGGAAAAATTGAAAAAGGATTCGGGAAGATCGATCGCGATAGTAGGATCGGGACCCGCCGGCCTGACTGCCGCTTATCATCTAGCCAGGATGGGGCATGGGGTGACAGTTTATGAAGCGGATGAAGAGCCCGGTGGATTGATGCGATATGGAATCCCGGAATATCGTCTTCCCAACGCCATACTGGATACGGAAATCGATAGTATTCGAAACCTGGGAGTCGAGATACTATGCAATCACAGAATCGGTGTGAATAAACCCTGGAGTGATCTCGATAGTTTTGATGCAATATTCGTTGCAGTGGGAGTTCATCATAACAGTAAACTGGGAATTGAAAACGAGGAGTCTCCGGGAGTTATTTCAGGACTTGAATTGCTGGGAACTGTGGCCCGAGGGAAAAAAATGGAGTTAGGGCAGCATACTGTTATTATCGGTGGCGGAAACTCAGCAATCGATTCCGCTCGTTGCGCCCTGCGAATGGGAAGCAAAGTGTCCCTGTTTTACCACAGATCCCGTAACGAGATGCCGGCGTATGAAGAGGAGATCTACGAAGCGGAAAGAGAAGGTTTGAGGATTCACTATCTTTGTCAACCGGTGAAAATACTGGTGGAAAACAATAGGCTTCAAGGGATACAATTTCGTCAAACCAAATTGGGAGAACCGGATGATTCCGGCAGAAGGAGACCGGAACCGATACCGGGAACAGAATATGATGTTCCCGCAGATACAATCGTTACAGCCATTGGCGAATCTGCAGAATTGGATTTTCTGCCAAAAACTTTAAAAACCAGGCGGAAAAAGATCGAGATTGGTCAATTTGGAAACACCAGCCTGGAAAAAGTATTTTCCGGAGGGGATGCTGCTTTACAGGAACAGAATGTGACCGTAGCCATCGGCTCGGGGAAAGCTGCTGCCTGTGCTATTGATGCATTTCTAAACGGGCAGAAACTGGACGAAAAATCGATTATCGGGGAAAACGGGGCTGTTTCCGTGGTCAAGTATCTGAAGTCCGGAAAGGCGCATTCAGAAACTACGGAAACCAAACACGTGGTAGACTTTAAGGAACTCAATCTAAATTATTTTGATCCCACGGCTCGTCACAAGGCTCAAAAACTTGATATGAACGATCGCATGACAGGATTCAGTGAGATTAACCTAGCCTATTCGGAGGAAGCTGCGCAAATAGAGTCCAATCGCTGTTTTCATTGTGGTGTTTGTACCATGTGCGATAACTGTTTTGTTTACTGCCCCGATGTCGCCATTGCCAGAAAAGATAACGGGAAAAGAGGATATGATATTGCCATGGATTATTGCAAAGGATGTGGTATCTGCGTTCACGAGTGTCCCCGGTCTGCAATGCTAATGGAGGAGGAATGATGAAAAAAGTATTGATGGGAAACCACGCAGCCAGCTGGGGAGCTCGGCTTTCACGCGTTAAGATGATTGCAGCCTATCCGATCACACCTCAGACTCATATTGTTGAGGAGTTGTCCGAAATGTGTGCCGATGGCAGTCTGAATGCAAAATTTCTGAAAGTGGAATCGGAACACTCGGCGATGGCATCGGTGATTTCTTCACAAAGTACCGGGATTCGCTCTTTTACAGCAACCTCTTCCAACGGTCTGGCCCTCATGCATGAGCTCCTTCACTGGGCTTCAGGAGCAAGACTTCCGATTGTGATGGTGAATGTAAACCGAGCCCTGGCTCCCGGCTGGAACATCTGGGCGGATCAGGGTGACTCGCTGGCACAACGGGATACCGGTTGGATTCAACTCTATGTGGAAGACAATCAGGAAGTTCTGGATTCGGTAATCCAGGGCTATCGAATCGCAGAGCAGGTCAATCTTCCTGTTATGATCTGTTATGATGCTTTTTTTCTCAGTCACACCTATGAGCCGGTCGATATTCCCGATCAGGAGGCGGTAGATTCCTGGCTCCCGGCCTATGAACCCACTGAGTTTTTGGACCCGGATAATCCCAGAGCTTTTAATGGCCTGGTCATGCCTGATAATTACATGGAGATTCGCTATAAACTGCATCAAGCCCATGAAAAAGCAAAAGGGATAGTAAACGAGGTCAGTGATTCCTTTGGTCAATCTTTTGGCCGGTATTATGGTGCAACAGAGGCAGTGGATTGTGAGGATGCTGACACTGTTCTCATCATCAGTAGCAGCGCTACCAGTCCTGCCAGACTTGTCACCAGGGAACTACGGGAACAGGGGAGGAAAATTGGCCTTCTAAAAATCAGGATGTTCCGTCCTTTTCCGACGGAGGAGATTATTGCCATTTTAAAAGGGAAAAAGAAAGCTATTGTGATTGATCGTAACTGCAGCTGGGGAAAAGGTGGAATATTTGCCGATGAAATCAGGGGGGTGATTGCCAATCTGAAGGATATGCCTTTAGTCTATAGCTATATTACCGGATTGGGGGGCAGAAGTATCACACCTGCTCTCATCCACGAAATTGTTGCAGAAGCTGAAAACAGTGAACCAGCAAAGGAACTATCTGTCTGGAAGGGGTTGAAACAATGAGAAACGACTATCCTGTAGAAGAGTTAATGACGTCCGGATGTTTGTCATGCCAGGGCTGCGGTGCCACCATTGTCATGCGCCACGCTTTGAAAGCATTGGGGGCAAACACCATTTGTACCATTCCTGCCTGTTGTTGGTCCATCATTGTTGGAAACTGGCCGTACAGCAGTCTCAATATCCCGGTGCTTCATACGGCATTTGAAACCGCTGGTGCGTCTGCTTCCGGAATCCGGGCGGCGCTGGACATGAAAGGCAAGCAGGATACCAGGGTATTGGCTTTTGCCGGTGACGGAGGAACCTTTGACATCGGCCTGCAATCTCTTTCCGGGGCCACCGAACGAAATGAAGATATCGTCTATATCTGTTATGATAATGAAGCATACATGAACACCGGGATTCAACGTTCATCGGCAACACCGGAAAGAGCTTGGACAACTACCACGCCATCATCACATCCCAAGAGCGGACCCAAAAAAAATATTATTCAGATTTTATGTGGTCATAAAATCCCTTATTGCGCCACAGCCAGCGTAGCTTGGCCAGAAGACCTGATGGCAAAGGTTAAAAAAGCTGCTGAAACAAAGGGAACCGCTTTCATTCATGTATTTTCTCCCTGCCCGCCGGGATGGAAGATATCCTCAGAGAAAAGTATTGAAATAGCACGCCTGGCTGTCAATACCAAGGTTTTTCCCCTGTATGAGGTGTTCAACGGGGAGGAGTACCACATCAACGTAGAACCCAAAGATCTTCCGGTGATAGATTACCTGAAAAACCAGGGTCGGTTTTCTCACCTGACCAAGGAGGATGTGGAGTATATTCAGAAAAGAGTGGATTACGAGTGGAAGATTCTACTGCAACGATCCATGATGGAACCGTTTCATATGAATATGTAGAAATACCTGCGGGAATGTTGAAAACCGTGTTCTGCAAGAGAGTGTTTTGTGGTGGCATTTCAGCATTCCATGAAAACGATTCCGATTAATGCTACCGTTCCTTATCGTCATGTGCAAGATACTTCTTCAAAGCCTATCTCAAACTTTCTGCAACGAACA
This sequence comes from bacterium, assembly GCA_018829445.1. Taxonomy (GTDB): domain Bacteria; phylum SAR324; class SAR324; order XYD2-FULL-50-16; family XYD2-FULL-50-16; genus JAHJTV01. The sequence goes on along the minus strand of JAHJTV010000088.1, from coordinate 10,299 downwards.
ATAACTATCATATTTAGCAGATTTAGTGGTGAACTAAAACTATTCGACTGTTATATTTTACTATTTTTATTGGCACATGATTTGCCGTAACGGTGGTATCTGTTATTGAACTGATTAAACCTATTATTTACTCAAAACCAGGTAAGAACAATGAGGATGACTCCATTTTATAGTTTTTTCAGGGCTAACTTCTTTCTATTGTCAGGGCAGTTTAGTTTTCCCGGCCGTCGGGTTGGAGAAATTATCCCCCAGAAGAGCGATGAAGCCTTCACCATTTTTCGACAAATGATCAAAAAGAGAAACCCTCAAAAAGGCAAACCAGGTGCTATCTTCAAGGTTCGCTTTCAAGTCATTAATATGTCGCCCGAGAAAAATAGAATTTTTTCCCTGTTTACCATCCCCTTCTTTACCGGATTACCGGGATTCTGTTCCAAAATCTGGCTGGAAAACAAAAACAGAGAAGGCGAATTCATGGGTATCTACGAATGGGAAACGGTCCAGGACGCGGAAAACTATTCACAATCTTTTGCCATGAGGAATATGACCAAGCGGTCACTGCCGGGATCCGCCTCTTTTGAAATTACAGCCCAGCAATAGCAACTCAACAATCAAAGGATTATCAAATAAATTGGAGAAAATGATGAATAGTAATCAGCCTATCCTGCCTATTATCGGTGGAACCAGAGCTGAAAGGGTTTAAAAGAGAAAAACAACTGAGCTATTAATATTCGTACCCGGGATTTGAGGTTGAGTGAAAACCATTGGCGATTTTTATGTACAAAAGAGAGTGTTAGTATGGACTCTGGTTAAAGTATGAGCCGGGATCAGTTGCCGGAAAATCTTTGAATCGTATTATTTGCTTGATCGATAAGCCTGTCAAACAGCTCTTTGACTGTCGGAATTTCATTAATCAGCCCGATTCCCTGACCGCAGGAGATGATTCCGGCTTTTAGATCACCCTTTTCATACATTTCTCTTGATTTTTCCCCGGATATCACATTTATCACCGCGTCAAAATCCCCTCCGGCAGCTTCGATTTTTGCACATTTTTCAGCAGCGACATTATTCCAGACTCGGTGGGGTGCTCCGATGGAGCGCATGATCAAACGTGTATCCAATTCGGTGGCATTTAAAAGCGCCTGTTTGACGTTTGAATGGATAGGACACTCTTTGGTCAAGAGTAGTCTGGACCCCATGATGATTCCTTCTGCCCCCAATGAAAGGACTGCTGCCAGTCCACGGCCGTCGGAAATGCCACCGCCACCAATGACAGGAATAGTTACAGCATCGACTACTGTTGGAACCAGCACCATAGTGCCTATGTCAAGTTTTCCCGTTGCCCCGCCGTTCTCATATCCTACAACTGTCACCGCATCGGCGCCAAGGCTTTGCGCTTTAAGGGCATAACGGGCCGACACGCATTTATGCATCCACCGCATCCTCCCCTTCTTGAAACGGCTGCATAAATCCTCGGGGGCGAAATGACCGGATGTTTCAACTATTTTGATTCCTTTTTCCAGCATGACATCAAGATAGACATTATTGTCGATCAGGCCCATTCCCGGAAACAGGTTGATGTTGACAGCAAAGGGTTTACTCGTCAACTCCATAACGCGATCAACAGCATTGGTAAAAGCCTCTTTGGATTTGTAAATCGCAGATGCCAGTATGCCCAATCCTCCGGCATTTGAAATGGCGGCCACAAAATCAGCATTAGTGATACTCATCATGGTTCCGCCAATAATCGGATACTCTATCCCCAACATTTCCGTAATTTTTGTTTTTAACACCACAATTCTCCCTTTAATTAAATGTCAATGTAACCGTAAAAAATTCAATAATTGTCCTTCTCGCGAATGCCGAAGTTCCAATGTTGTAGCATCGCTCAATTCGTAAAGATCATAAAGTAGCTGCCTGTTCTCAGCGATAAAAAACCATACAATATCATTGAAGATTCATGGGGTGTTTATTTTTAGCGCCGTAATCAAAAAAGACTGGTTGCGGTTCTCAAGGTGCAGTGCCTGCTCCAGGGTTGAGACTCCAAGATTGATATTAATGGCCTCTTTTGTCATTTTTAAACCCAGGGGATTTTTTCCGGTCATTTTACCGGCAATCTCATAAGCAGTATCCAGGAGGCTATCTTTTGGCACGACCCTACTGACAAATCCCAGGCACATGGCATCCTCAGAGCTCAGAAAGTCGCCGGTCAGCAGAAGTTCATTGGCACGTCCTGCGCCAATCAGTCTTGGCAGAAAATAACTGCTAGCCATGTCTGCCCCTCCCAATCCAATATTTATGTAAGCTGCATTAAACCGGGCTTCAGGTGTAATAACCCGGACATCGGAGGCCATGGCAAAACTGAAACCGACACCGGAGGCCGCCCCATGAATCGCTGCAATGATAGGCTGTGGTATGTATCTAAGTTTGCTGAATAATTGTGAAGCACGACTCTGAGCTTGATAGATCATTTCAGGTGAGGCTTCAAAAAGTGTTGAGGCGGTTTCCTTCATGTCCATGCCTGAACAAAACCCTTTTTCTCCCGCCCCTGTAAGAATAAGCACTCTCGCTGTTGCGCTGGTATTTAGTTTGTTAAGGAGATCTTCAAGCTCCTCAATCATTGTCTGATTCAGTGCATTGATTGTCCGGGGACGATTTAATGTCAGGAGGCCAATGTGGTCGTTCTCCTGGTAGAGTATCGTTTCGTATGTCATTCTCTTTTCTCCTGAAGTCGAGCAATTGGCGGTCAAAACCGCCAGGTTAATAGTGGAGGTTGTTCTAAAGTTCCATTTTCTGAGCAACTATTTCCCTATGAAAATCAGCATCTCCAAACATTAGTTCAGATGTTTTTGCATGTTTGAAATATAATTGCAGGTCATATTCTTCCATAAAACCAAGCCCTCCGATTACCTGATGTCCCAACGCAGTCAGTTTTCGATAGGAATCACTTGACCAGGCTTTGCAGGTGGCAGCTTCAGATTCATAGGGAAGATTCTCGCTTATTTTCCAGGACGCTTGATACATCAAGTATTTCATTGTGTCCAGGTAAGTAAGCATGTCCGCACAATGATGCTGTATGGCCTGAAAAGCGCCTATGGGTTTTCCAAACTGTTTTCTACCCTTGGCATAGTCAACAACCATCTCCAGAACTTTTTCAGCACCGCCTGTCATTTCCGCACTTTTTGCAACAGCCGATTTAAGAAGTACCGTCTCCAGAATTGGCCAAGCACCATTCAAATCACCCAGCAGGTCATTTTTAGAAACAGACACATTTTCAAACCGAAGCTCAAATGTTTTGTCTCCGGACATGGTATTCAGAGGTTGAATGATGATGCCGGATTTTTTTGCATCAATCAGAAAGAGGCTGAGGCCATTGTCACCTTCGGAGGTTCTGGCTGCACAAATGATGGTATCTGCGGCCTGCGCGTCCTGAACAAAAAGCTTTGACCCGGTCAGAATATAACCGTCATCACGGCATTCGGCTTTGAGTTTAATTCCCTGTGGGGAGTATGTACCTTCCTCTTCGATCCAGGCAAGCGTCAGTTTACGTTTTCCGTTTGCTATATCCGGTAAAATATCAGCTTTTTGATTGTCACTTCCGGCTTCAAGTACTGTCAGTCCACCTTGAACTACGGTGGAAAAGAACGGCCCCGGCATCAGGTAATACCCCATTTCAACCAATAGGATGGAGAGATCAAGAAAGTTGATTCCTGATCCGTCGTACTCTTCCGGGATTAACAGGCTCATCCAGCCCAATTCTGCCATTTTGTCCCATAGTTTGATAGAAAACCCCGTTTCATCCTTAGCCATTTCTCTGACAAATTGACTGGTGCATTCTTTTCCCAGTAGTTTGTGTGCCGATTCTTTCAGAATATTCTGCCCTGTGTTAAAATCATAGTTCATGTTGTTTTCTCCTGATTATCACTTGGAAGGAAGTTTGAGCCCTTTTAAGGCTATAATATTTCGCTGAATTTCCGATGTCCCGGCATAAATCGTTTCGACAACACTAGTACGATAAAACTGCTCAATGGAGCCGGAAAGGACTGCCCGTTGTGATCCCTCTGTCAAGCGGCTGTAATGTCCGAGAACTTCCATCCCTGTATTGGTAATACGCTGTGCGGTTTCTGTGGCAAAGAGTTTTTGCATTGAGGATTGATAATTCGGTATTTCGCCTTTGTCTATCATATGAGCCAGACGGTAGAAGAGCAGTGTGTCGGCTTCCAACTCTATTTTCATCTGGGCCAGCTTCTGACGGGTCAAAAGGTCTTTTGACAACGGTTTTCCATTCACCAGAGTCGTTTTGGCATAATCGGTTATTTGATCAAAAATCCGCCGGTATGCAGCCAGGGGAAACATCCTCTCAAAATCCAGGGCCGACATCAAATAATAAAATCCCAGATTTTTTTCACCGACCAGATTTTTTTTCGGTACGACCACATCATTGTAGAAAACCTCGTTGGTCTGCCATCCTGCCATTGTCTCCATTGGGCGGATTTCAATCCCCGGTGACTTTAGATCGACAATCATCATCGACATACCATGATACCGTTTTGCATCAGGGTCGGTCAGGGTGGCCAGCCAATGATAATCGGCCACATGAGAGGCGGTGTTAAAGGATTTTTGACCATTAACGATAAAATGATCTCCATGGTCGACCGCTCGAATATTCAAGGCGGAGAGATCCGAGCCGGCTTGGGGTTCGGTGTACCCAAGGGCGAATTCCTTTTCGCCCCGGGCAATCGGCAATAGCCATTCCTGCTTCATCTCCTCGGAAGCAAAGTGCATGATCGTTGGCCCGGCCATATGTGCAGCCACAAAAACCAAAGGTACGGCGGATCGAGCCATCTCTTCCTTGATCGCAAAAGCGAGTACGGCAGAAGAATCGATTCCGCCATATTCCTTAGGCCAATTGGGAACCAACCATCCGTTAGCTGCAAATTTCCTGATAAACTCCCGTCCTTTTTCTCCGCCGTAGATATGACCCAATTTATGGGTTTCAGCGCGTAATTCAGGAGTTGCTTCCGACTCGATAAACTCCCTTACTTCTGCCAGAACCTTTTTTTCTTCAGGTGGAAAGTCAAAATCCATTCAATCTCCTCATTAATTATACTGATAGGTTAGTTCTTACTTTCAATGACAATTTCTCTCAATTCCCGTTTCAGAATCTTTCCCACCAAACTTTTGGGGATTGAGTCCACAAAATGAATGTTGGCAGGGGCTTTGAAAGATGAAATTTTTGCTTTTACAAAATCAATAATTTCCTTTTCCAGAGGCGTCTGGCCCGGTTTTGGAACCACGAACGCCACCACACTTTCACCAAAAACAGGGTCCGGCTTGCCTACTACCGCCACTTCGGCAACAGCATCATGCTGATACATGATCTCCTCCAATTCACTGGGATAGATATTTTCTCCGCCTTTAATGATCATGTCTTTTTTTCGATCCACAACAAAAAGATACCCTTCTGAGTCCAGGTATCCGATGTCACCGGTATGTAACCAGCCGTTTCGCAAGGTTTCAGTCGTCTCCTGCGGATTATTCAGATACCCTTTCATTACGGAAGGTCCATTAACGACAATCTCTCCGTTTTTTCCAGCTGGAAGAGGATTATCATGCTCATCAACAATCTGAACACCGACTCCAGGAAAAGCCCTACCGGCTGATCCGGGTCGGTATGTGTCCGAGGCTAAAACGGTGGTTGCGATACCGGTACACTCCGTACAACCATAGATTACACGAATATGACTGATGTCTGCCAGTTTGCAGAAAGCTTCAGCCAACTCGATTGGCAGGGGTGCTGCCCCGGAAACCACGTCCGCCAAAGAAGTCAGATCAAACTCGTTTATTCTCGGGTGGTTGATAAGAAAAACCAGCATAGTAGGGACAACGGTAATGGCGGTTGCCCGGTGTTCCTGGATCAGTGACAAAAAAATGTCTGGATCAAACCACTCCATTTGGACAGTATAGCCGTCGACCAGGCGTTTGGGGGTTAACATCCCCGTATTCATAACAGCTACGCCAAAAATGTGAGCCATGGGCAAAGAACTCACAATGATCTGCGGTTGTTCAAGTCGGTCCAGTTCAGATGTAATTGATGCCGCTTTCGCGGAATGGATCAGATTGCGATGGGTTAACATCACACCTTTGGGCTTTCCCGTTGTTCCTGCCGTATATAGCATCATAGCGACATCGTCCTGGTCGATGTTTGCAAAATTTTCAGCCGGATCGTTTTTAAATAGTCTATCAAGGCTGTGTTCAGGAACATTGCCCTCCAGATTATCGTCTCCACCCAGAATGGCAATCCACTCAATTTGATCCTGTCCTGCTACCGCTTCTCTGACTCTTTCGATGCCTGCTTTATCAGTGATCACTGCCTTTGCTTTGCTGTTGGAAAGAATATATGCCATTTCCCAGGCGGTGACCGAAAACATCACCGGAACGGCAATTCCACCGGTTCGAAAAATTCCTTGAAATACCGGAAACACCATCGGATGATTGTTTAAACACATAATTACAACGTCTCCATTACTCAAGCCAAGATTTGAAAGGCTTTGCTGCAATCGACGAGACAAATCGAAAAATTCAAAATTTGTGAATTCCTCACCCTTGAAAATCAATTCTCTTCTTTTGCCAAGGTGTTCTACCGAGTATTCAGACAATTCCGGTAATGTCAGGATTGTACTGGTCATGATCAGTCTCCTATTACTGTTTGAAAAACACTTATCAATGATTCATCACTCCTGTAACAAGGGTGTGTCTCAAAAATCAATCACCATCTAATATTTATCTGTGTATATTTTTGTATGTTTGATTACCAGAATGGAATACGAACACTACATTCTGATAAACAGCATTTGGATCTTACCCTGCTGATCTCTTCATGCATCACAGATCATGCCAATGTTAACTTGCACTATAATTACAGCTGTGTATGAAGCGCTTAAAATCGGGTTACCAGAATTGATGTTCAATTTATCATATGCGGAGTAAATTATGTCTTATATGACATATTGGCAATTACAATATCACATATCGTATTTTCCTTCAGTGGACAGAATCTATGATTTTACTAATCAACGGCTTCCGTAGTTCAAATATTCATGCAGTGTAAACTAGGCAGAGATTAGGCGAGCAGAGAAAATTTAAGATCAGTATTTACATTGATCTTAAATTTTCTCTGCTCGTTTGTGGCAGTGATTCCACATAAAGGAATCTTTTCTGGAGAGGTGAGTAATGTAACTAAAGTGGTATTTTAATTTTTGGAGGTTAAGCGGGGAGTAATCTTTGACAGAATCATAGTCCTGTCAGAGAAAAAACATCCAAAATCGCTATTTGACAGCTGGATGGTCATCTAGGGAGCAGGGAGAATCCGTCCTTTTTTCCCAAAATTAATTCCCATTTTTCGCAATTTATGACGCAGGGTTGAAGGATGGACGCCCAGCAGTTCCGAGGCACCACCGGGGCCATTTATTTTTCCTCTTGTGATATTTAGAATCTGCCTGATATGTTTTTCCACAACTTCGTCCAGGAGATGAGAAGCACTATCAAAATTTTGATGCGTCTCAATCCTGACGTCTTCTATTGGCATTTTAAGGTCCTCAAATCGCAATGGCCCCTCCCGAAAAAGGATCATAGCTTTTTCAACCACATTCTCCAACTCCCTGACATTCCCAGGCCAGTCATACGATTTTAGCTGCTTTGTAGCGCCGTTGGCCAGCTCTGGAAATTCCTTTATCCCCATCTTTCTGTATTTCATCTGGATAAAGTGCTGAACGAGTGCCGGAATATCATCTTTCCTTTCTCTCAATGGCGGAATGGAAACCGGAAACACATTCAACCGAAAATATAGATCTTTGCGAAAGCCCCCCTCGTTTATCAGAGATTCCAGATTACGGTTGGTCGCGGCAATAACCCGGATATCAACCTTTACACTTTTAGTGCCTCCCACCGGTTCAAACTCTTTTTCCTGCAGTACTCTTAAAAACCGTGTTTGCGCTGCAAGGGGCAATTCTCCAACTTCATCCAGGAAAATGGTTCCACCGTGCGATCGTTCAAATCTTCCCCTTTTGTTTTCCAAAGCTCCGGTAAAGGCTCCTTTAACATGACCGAACAGTTCACTGTCGATCAGGGACTCGGGGATGGCACCACAATTGACTTTAATAAAGGGCCCCTCCCTGCGATTCGACAAAATGTGGATGGCATTTGCCATAATCTCTTTACCGACACCAGTTTCTCCATACAGGAGAACCGGGCTATCCAGGGGTGAGACCAATCGAATCTGCTGTAACACTCCGGCCAGACCGTTTTCACTGCCGACAATCTTCATATCCTGCTGTTTCTGAAGTTCGTTTTGCAGGTATTTTTTATCATCGATCAGCTGGTTCTTGAGTGCCATCAGTTCTAAATAGCGACGACTGTTGGACAGTGCAATGGCAATGGGTAATTGGAGCAATCTCAATAATTTAAAATCCTTTTCCTTGAAACGATCCCAGCCTTTTGCTTCAAAAGACACAACCCCAATCTCTCTATTTTTGATACTCAAACGCATCATGATGGTTGAATATTTGCCTTTTTTATTGATAATTTTAAGCATCATTCGCCCCGCAGGATGCTGATCAGCTCTGTTTATCATCAGCTTTTCAGGAAACTGTTTTCCATCATCAAGATAGGTCCAAACAGGCGACTGCTTCCCAAACCTGATGTTAAGTCTTTTTCCACCATTTTTATCAGCCATCGCAAACAATGTTCCTGTTCGTTCTTGCGGGTTTATATAATGAAGATGCATCACATCGGCCTTTATAAACTGCCTCAGATAATCAAAACAATTCGAAAGTGCTTCTTCAATCTCTATCGACCCGCATATGCGCAAAGTCGCTTCGCGAAAAAACTCATTCTCATTTAGTACCATAATGGTTTTTGGATTCGTTGTGAGAGATTTTAGTAGGAATTCTTAATGGGATAGTTTGGTTTTTGTGTTCAAATTACTATATATGATAAAAATAAGTTAAAATGGTCGTATACGATATAATTTATGTTAAATATAGCACATAGCCAATATAAAACTCATAATTATATGATATTATGAACAAACAATATCTGGCGCAACCCGTGCAATCAACAATCAAGGGAGATCCCGCAGTGTTTAATCAAAACCAATAACCATTGATCTCACCCTGACGGGGCATATTTTCAGTAATAAACTGTTATAATGGTTCCCTCATCTGTGAATCATTCGGGATATTTGTCTCAAAATCCTTACAATCAAACACTTACTAGTCAAAAATTTTGATATACCAATAACAGGAGTCCAACCATGTCTTATAAAACGATACTTTATGATGTAACGGCAGGTATTGCCCTGATCACTCTCAACCGACCGGATGCCCTGAATTCACTCAATTCGATGGTTCTTCTGGAAGTGACCTCGGCTGTCCAGACCGCAGGAGTTGACAATGATGTCAATGTCATTATTCTGACTGGTGCCGGCAGGGCGTTCTGCGCCGGTGTTGATTTAAAATCATTGGGTAATAGTAAAGATACAGATGTAATTCCTAAGTTGAACAATGCCGCCCGTGATTTGCAAATAGCAATTGAAACCGTACCGAAGGTAGTCATTGCAGCGGTAAATGGTTTTTGCCTAACCGGTGGCTTGGAGATAGCACTGACATGCGATTTGATCGTTGTCGCCAACGAAGCCAGAATCGGTGATACTCACACTAAGTGGGGGCTGCGATGCACCTGGGGAATGAGCCAGCGTTTACCCTATCGAGTTGGAGAATTGAAAGCCCACGAGATGACCTATACAGCGGATATGATATCGGGAGTTGAAGCAGAGAAGATTGGCCTGGTGAATCGGTCAGTACCACTGGATCAACTGGAAACGACCGTCAGGGAGTTGGCAGGGAAGATCGCTGCCAACAGCCGAGACGCTGTTGCCGCGCACAAATTATTATACACTCAAAGCAGACAAGAAACCATATCGCAAGGGCTTAAACGGGAGTACAGTACACTGCCCAGAATTAAAGATACTGCTCATCTCTTGGGGGAATTTGTCAAATAGGACGCAATGCATATCTGTTGACTAAGTATACAAAAGACCTGGTTATAAGGGCGGATAAAATATAATAAGTTGTAGTCATGCTTAGAGCATATCTGGGGACTTTCTATACTTTTCCTGTAAAGAAAAAAGTTGAAGAAAAATAACCCAGCAATATCAATGTGTTTCGGTGTTTCCTGGTCTGAAGACACACCTTTCCTGTTGAGTTTTGGTGGTGTTGGCATCGTCTCATCTTTTGGCAACCC
>JAHJTV010000087.1 GCA_018829445.1 bacterium | reverse complement strand
TCTTCAGATAAAAATCTTAATAAACAAAGAAACAGATATGATTTGATGGAGTTACAACAAGTGAAATGACTGATAACGAAGGTATTGGGGTAAAATGGTGGAAAAACAAACTTTGTTGGTATTATTGGGTTTGGGGGGCAGGTGGTCGGTTGGAAGACCAGAATGGAGAAAATTCCAAACGAAAATACTCCCTATATTTTCAGCACTCTATGCATATATACGCAATAACGCAAGCCTGACCCTTTTACTTTTGCTTTTACCCTTCACTTGCGTCCAATGCAATCCTCTATTACAAATCTTCGACGAAGCATGGTAAATAATAAGCTAATAAGGTTGTCTTCTATAATGGCTGGGGCTTATTCCCGTTTGCCTTTTGAAAGCCGTGGAAAAGGCAAACTCGTCTTCGTAGCCGATTTGTAAAGCAATAGTATATATTGGGTAGTCAGTGGTTTTCAGCAACAATGCTGCTCTTTCCATTCTAAACTGGGTCAGAAGTTTTATCGGTGATGTTCCGTAGGCCTCCTTGGTTAGACGAGAAAAATAGGATGGGGATACTGATAACAACTTGGCCAACGTTTCACAATTCCATTTCCGATCCAAGTGCTTATTTGCATGAGCAAAAGTCTCAGAAAGTTTTAATCGATTTGTGTCTGATTTTATTTTTAAATTTTTACTCAATTCTCTTTTTAGGTGAAGAAATATTAACTCGGCATATATTCTAACCAAATTATCCGACTCCGCAACTTTAGAAACCGACTCTTTTAGAAAACCCTGCATAGCATCTGTCAGGCTTTGTATTGATGTATATTGATGAACGACTACACGATTGCCTCTTAAGTGATGCCACTGAAGACAATCATCCAAATGAAACCAGACGATATCCCAGTTTTTGCCAGAAATTTTGTATCTGTTTTGCAAATAGGCCGGAATAATTAAAAGATCTCCCTCCTGAATAATATACTTTCTTTGATTGGCTGTAATTTCACCTTTTCCTTTTGTCGTGAATATGATCGTGTGAAAATCCTGTGACTTCCTGGAAATCAAGTACCCGGAGCAAAGACTGGAAATGCCGGAGATTAGAATTCCCTTAATGTTGAGAAGTTTCGCATGAGTGTGAGCATGATTCAGCATTTGTTCATTGCAACCTGCAGGTACAATAATCGTATTAAAAAGGTTTTCGTCAGCCATAACCATTTTTAAATTCTATTTTTGATTTATAATCAGTTTTGTCAAGAATGGACTGCTCAGATACAATTTTGAGGATAACTTAAAATATCAAACTTTTAGTTTTTTTAATTCTGTTTATATACTTTGCATAAAAAACTTAATAGGGCAATCAATGGGTCATAAAGCCGGTTACATGCCAAACGGGCCTGCACAAGAAGGTGGATTATCAATTAAACAAAAACTCGGTTTTGGTGTTTGCGATTTGGGAGGAAATCTTTTTTTCACCGTCATCGCATTCTTGCTACTCAATTATTTAACGGATACCGTTGGAATATCAGCAGGACTGGCAGGTGGTATTATCATGATAGGGAAGATATGGGATGCAGTCACAGATCCATTGGTGGGGTATCTGTCTGATAAAACCTCATCCAGATGGGGAAGGCGCAGGCCCTATATTTTATTCGGATCAGTGCCCCTGTTTTTGACAATGATACTTATGTTCACCAATCCTGCTTTCACGAGCCAACAGGCTCTTTTTGTGTGGGGAGTGATCTCCTTTTGTCTGCTTTGCACGGCATACACGGTTGTGAATATCCCTTATAACTCATTGACGCCGGAACTAACGCAAGACTTTCATGAACGTACCATCCTCAATGGGTATCGCTTTAGCTTTGCTGTTATCGGGACTTTAATGGGCGCAGGGCTGGCTCTTCCTCTTATCAGTCAGTTTGCGGACAAGAATACGGGCTACTCGGTCACAGGGGCCATATTTGGCTTTGTTATGATGGTGACAGCGCTGATTACTTTTTTTTCAGTTCGAGAAAAAGACAATTCGAAAGAGCTGAATCCGGAAAGCTTTTTAGAATCCTATCGCTCTGTGTTTAAGAACAAACCCTTTTTGCTGATTCTTGGCGTGTATACATTGCACATCATCGGTTTAACCATTACTACCGGCATTGTTGTTTACTATTTTAAGTATATTCATGGAGATGAGGCGATCACTACCATAGCGATGCTTATTCTGTTGGTTACTGCCATGTTTATTATTCCTATCAGCGTTTCAATGTCTAAAAAAATAGGAAAAAAAGCAACTTATTGCATTGGAATCATAATATTTCCATTATCAATATTGCTATTGGCATTTAGCGGACATCACTTTGGCGTTCAGTACTCCCTCGTGATAATGGTCATTGCTGGAATAGGTCTGGGATTTCTATACGTTACGCCCTGGGCCATTGTACCGGATGCAATTGAATATAATTACTTCCTTACCGGTAAAAAGACAGAAGGAGCCTTTTATGGAATTTGGACTTTTGGTATCAAGATCGGCCAGGCTATCGCTCTGGGTATTACGGGCTTGGTTCTCTCACTATCCGGTTATGTCGCCGAGCAGATCCAAACACAAAGTGCAGAATTGGCGATTCAATACTTGCTGGGGCCGATACCCGCTTTTTTCTTTTTATTAGCACTGATTCCGTTATACCTGTATCCCATTGATGAGAATCGATATCAGGAGATACTGACTGCCATCAACCAGGGGAAAAGCTGATGCGATGACCCTATTAACAAGTCCGTAAGAACAATACTTCGCCGTAAACAGTACAAAGGTTTAATTTATAAATGGGGGAGATAGTATGACACTGATAAAAAACAAATTTAATGAATTGCCACCCAACAGCATTAAGCCGACAGGCTGGCTAAAAAATCAATTAACCATACAGGCCAATAGTCTCGGTGGTAAGCTTGATGAGTTCTGGCCCCCTGTCAAAGATAGTGAATGGTTGGGTGGAGATCAGGATGATCTGGAGAGAGCATTGTACTGGTTGGATGGATTAATCCCGCTTGCCCATTTGTTAGACGACAAAGCTTTAAAAAATAAAGCGAAGCGTTACATCAATTATATTGTCTCAAAGCAGGATAACGGTTGGTTGGGGCCTGTTCCGAAAAATTATGCGGAACATGATATGTGGAGCATGTTCATGGCTTTAAAAGTTTTGATCCAGTACTACGAGTGTACTAGTGATAAACGGATCATTGAAACAGTGGAGAAATGTCTGCGTCGTGTCGATTCTCATCTTGATGTCACCACAATAGCCAATTGGGGTCATTATCGTTGGGGTGAGGGATTGTTGGCTGTTTTTTGGCTCTATCGGCACCTGCCTGAGAAGTGGCTATTAAACCTAGCTCTAAAACTTAAAACCCAGGGATTTGATTGGAAGTCATATTTTACTTACTGGCCTCACGAAGAGAAAACAGGGAAGGATAAGTGGAACTTTATGGGGCATGTTGTCAACAATGCAATGGCAATAAAATTTTATGCCCTGTGGTGGCAATTTAGCCAATTGGAGGAGTACCGGGAATTTAGCGATTTAATGATGCGCAAGTTGGATCAATATCACGGAACTGTTTTGGGACTCTTTTCAGGCGATGAATGTTTGGCTGGAAAAGATCCAGTCCAGGGCACCGAATTGTGTGCGGTTGTCGAGTATATGTATTCTTTGCATGTACTGGCTTCTATTTGGGGAGATTCCAAATATGCAGATCGACTGGAAAAAATAGCGTTTAACGCCCTGCCTGCGACGCTTTCTCCTGACATGTGGTCCCATCAATACGTACAACAGGTAAACCAGATAGAATGCAGTATAAAAGACAAGAGAATTTGGACAACCAACGGGCCGGATGCCAATATATTCGGATTAGAACCCTTCTTCGGTTGCTGTACTGCAAATTTAAGTCAAGGATGGCCAAAATTTGCACTTAACCAATGGAAAAAAGCCGATGAGAAAACACTGGTTGCTCTAACTTATGCGCCAGGAACATTGAGCACTACTGTCGAAAATGTGCCTGTTGCTATACAGCTAGAGACAGATTATCCTTTTCGAGAGGATCTACACTTCACCATTAACAGCGAAAAACCTGTCAATTTCACATTGCAGTTACGAATCCCGGAGTGGGCAACAGAAGCAGAAATCGAGATTGCAGGTGAAACAAAAGAATATCCTAAGGCCGGGACTTTCCATCCGGTTTCGCGGACTTGGGAAAATACAACACGTATCGTTGTACGATTGCCCATGAAAGTCAAAATCATCAACAGACCAAACAACAGAGTGGCCGTTTCCAGGGGGCCATTGATTTATTCATTAAAAATAGATGAAGAGTGGAAACAAGTAAATCAGGAGATGCCTTTAAAAGAATTACCACATGCTGACTGGGAAGTTCATCCCAAATCTTTATGGAATTATGGCTTGCTGGAAAACTCTTATTTAACCGCAGATAAGATTAGTGTTCAAAAGTATCCCGTGGGAGCCGTACCCTTTTCCCCCGAAGGCGCACCTGTTAGTATCTCCATTAAGGGTAAGCAAATCCCAAATTGGAAAATAAAAGATGGATCAACTGGTCCTCTGCCAGAAGCCGCCGATAATGGTGATCAGCCTATAGAAGAACTTACATTGATTCCATATGGTTGCACAAACTTGCGAATGACCGAATTTCCCTTGGTCGAATGAAAATATCAATTAAAAACAGGATTAAGTAGAAAGAGCCGTGCAAAACCAGCATATCCTTGGAGATGAAAGAGACTTATATAGAAAGATTAGCTAGTGTCTGAACGGTAACCGCTGTTTCTTGGGGTAGTAAAAAACGCTTCATAAAAAATACTTTTATTTTTATCAGTTTAGACATTGCCATTTGGGATCATGTGATCATTTCATCGTCAATAATTACAAGGACTGTTGCAAAATGGTCCTTCATCGGACTATATGCGAAAATTTGGAACCATTTTTTCAAATATTCAGAATACTGTTTAATCCGAAGAGTCTTGCCTGTCTGGGCAACCTTGCCATATTCTCCAATCCAGTCAAAAGCTTCATTCTCAATTCCTGAGAATACCTCAGAAACTTTACGATTCAGGATATCGCTTCTTTTTAAACCAGTGTATTCTTCAAAGGTTGAATTGACTTTAAAAAATATGTAGTCAACAGGGTTACCATTATCGTCTGTTACAATTTTATGATAGACAAATTAATTGAACATTTTCTCAAAAAGAAGGCAATAGTGCTCCCGACTCTGTTTTAACTCGGTGAAGTCATCAAACGTCGCAAATACATCTACTGGCGTATCGATGATAAGAACTTGGTTTTCGAGTGTCAAGGAATCGAACGTGAATTTTGTGGGAGTGACTAGAATTGAGAATTGTGAGAATTGGGGTAGAATTGTAGAATTGGAATTGGGGTCAGACCTAGGGTGTCGTATTTTGGTGAAATTCACAATATTTTTTACTCCAGTTTTTTGACCGTCTTTACTGACTTTTTTTATAGTTTTACGATATTTTAACATGAAATTCTTCATTCTCCGACCAGGTGGATAAAGATGAGCCCTGATTTATTGTTGATTTTATCGTGAATGCCCAAGAAAGAAAGGCGTTAAAACGCGCAATATTAAGCAAGGAAAGCTGGAAAACTAAAGCTCAGAAAAGGAAGAAGGAGATAAGGCTTTTGGAGTTGAGAGTAAGAGATCTCGAACAAAGCAGAAGCCAATGGGAAAAAAGTGTTTTAATGTAAAAAATGAGTCTAAGCCCGAGAAAACGGTAGATAAGGCCAAGACTTCAAAAAGACAATTAAAGGCTGATCGAAAAAATAATTGATCGGGCTTGCCATATCTCTGATTGCCAAATGCGCAGTTTCTTTTCGTTCAGTACCGAAGATACTGATACAGACGATATTGCCCATTGATTGGTTGGAAGAGTTAAAAATACCCCATTTTACTACTGTTATGAGATGGGTAACCCGGCTTGGCTATTATTTGCTTAAACACTCGACAAAAAGGGTTTGCTCGGCCAAAAAGCCTTGGGTTTGCGTGGCAGATCACACCATACTGAAGCAATTAAAAACGCTCTAACTATTGAATTTGAAGCAACAAGAAGAGTTGACTTTCCTCTGTTGCTGACTTCGGACCTGATTGAGAGCCTGTTTGGCAAACATAAGACAATCACAAAGCCTCACAGACTATCTGAAATAAGCCGATCTGTGCTATCTCTTCCGGTTGTTTGTGAAGAAATCACATCAAACTTGATTGACAAGGCATTCTCTAAAACGACAGAGAAAGAAGTCAGACGATGGGTCAAAAGAAATATACCAACAACGTTGTTATCTCGAAAAAGCATAGTAATGAGAGATAAAAACGATAACGTATCTAAATTATCAGAATCTGGGTCCCACCAAAATTATAGAAAATCTCATCTGCAAATTGGCCAAAAATTTGGAGTAAGTAATTAGAAGAAAATTACCAAAATACGACACCCTAGGTCCGACTCGGTTTCTCATATGTGTCACTTGATTGGCTTAAAGGGTTTTTGTATTTGATATACAATACTAATTATCATTACAAACCAGTTATTTGAGATCAAAAAACAAGATTGCGCCATAAAGTCTACCGAAAAGCCATATCTACCTTGAATTTACAAAGAAAATAATATTTTGACTTCACTCAGATGCAAAATATAGTATTCTTACCAGATGAGATCAACTTCATAACGTCCGATTTGACTATCGTCGGTGATAAGGACAAACTTTTCGGATATAGCCTGGGCAATTAAAAGCCGATCAAATGGATCTTTGTGATAATCAGGCAGCTTTTGTACTTGTAATGCATGGCTCAATTGAACCGGCAATACATCCATATAGCTCATTTCCAGTTTCTTGGGTATGTACTTAAGCGGGGGAAAAGGAAGTTCCAATTTTTGCAGGTTGTGTTTAATTACGATTTCCCAGGCACTGACAACGGAAAAGCTAATGTCGGAGTCGCCATTCTCAATCAACCTGAATACACGAGAGCTCAGTTTTTCCGGATTTATGTGCCACCACAACCAGCAGTGTGTATCGATCAAAAAATGTCTTGCTGCAGGCATATTTTACTTGAAAAACGTTTGAAATTCCTCGGGAAGCGGTGCGTTGAAATCGTCTGCCACGCGTGCTTTGCCCTTGTCGGTTCCGGGTTCACGCCTGACGACATGCTGCTTTACCGGTACAAGACGTGCAACTGGTTTACCGGATTTGGCGATGATAACTTCTTCGCCATTACTAACCAGAGCCAGCAGTCTTGATAACTGAGTCTTGGCCTCATGTATATTTACCGTTAGCATTGTCGTTGCTCCTGTAAATAGTGATTTTTTATTTGAGTTCAGGATGAACTAAACTAACGACTAAGTCAAGATGGATGTTGATCTCCAATTCAAAAACTAATAGTTCAGGATGTGCCTCCTTAAAATCTTATCATGTTATAATTTCTGTATTTTACCGTCTTGTGTGGTCACCCATCAAAATGTTAGCCAACAATAAACACAGGTAATAAGAACTTGGTTTTCGAGTGTCAAGGAATCGAACGAGAATAGCGATAAACTCCTGTGCAGAATAGACTACAAAGTTCTTTTTATTCTTCTCCCTTTTGCATTCGCGAGCGATACAATACCTTACCGATCTTTTCGATATAGGATATCTTTTCAGTGCTGAAAAAATTGTGCACAATGAGGAGCGAGGCTCGCAGCTCCGAACAGGGCAATGGCTTCTCTGCCTTTCTCGTCTCCTTTTTCAATCCTGACGCCGTTATCCACACTGAAATTATTTGAGAAACTCCTCCTGGTTTGCAATCACGCTTGCACAAATACCCTCTGCACGGCCATGAAAAAAGAAGACATACCGCGATGTAACGTAAGATCCATTAGAAATTAATCGTCGACTTGCTTATTACAGATCCTGTATTTATAACGTTGGGAAACAAAAAACGACCGCTTTCTCGGTGCCTGAACCCGGTGTTGTCTTTGCAACTTGCGGTCTTTCCAACCCAAGACGTGCAGGTGACCGTGCCGAACACAGGTTGATGGCAGCAGAATCCACTACTGTCTGAACGATCAATATTGTCGTTGTTACCTCTGCAGTTTTGACTGAAGCAGCCAGTGTAGAAGCATTGCTGATCGTGACTGAAGCAAAATCCGCTCCTTACAGGAAGCCGGAATAAGAAGTCCTGTATCAAACAAGCTTGCAACCAGCACAGGCACGGACTCAGCTGCTGTTGTCAGTGGTCCCGGACCGGAAAAGAAGATTTCACTTGTCTTTTTAGAGCTCAAGAACGCTATTTGCCGTATACCAACATGTTAAACAAACGTTCCCTGTTTTTTGTCCGGGATGAAACGCATCAGGAGGCATATCGGGAACGGATGAGTATGTTTTATCAACATCTTGATGTCTTTGAAGCTTTTTTCGGTTTTTCAAATCAACCAAATCGAACCCGTTTTTATCCCTATTTCCGAAGATTATATCATTGGTTCCTTTGATATCAGTGGATTTCCGGCCAATTCACTGGGTATCAATCAGCTTTCACCGATGTTGGTGAAGGTAATGGAGCAGATTTCCTTAAAAACGACGACCAACTATGATCTGCCATCGGCTTACAAAGTTGCCGGTCTGGTATCGCGGTTTAACAGCAAAGCAGAATATATTCGGCTGGTTGAGCAAAACAGTGTCGTAATTGTTGCTTATCATGTCATGAGTTTGTTATTCTGCTGAGGCTTCATAGAAAACTGGTTGAAAGCGGTGTTGTCACGCTCTTTGCCCTGTCAAAAACACCATCAAGGATTTTTCTCTACAGGAATAGTAATGAAGGAATATACCCTGAACAGTATCAACGCGAGGCTCCGATATCATGATTTAATGGGAGATGACACGCCGGTTTTTTTTATTCATGGACTGGGGTGTGCCTCTTCATTTGATTATCCTCAAGTGGCATCATCGCATCATTTGGTGAAGCACAGAAGAATACTGATTGACTTACTGGGTTCCGGATTCAGCGATAAACCGGATCGTTTCAGTTACACGATTGAAAACCATGTCGAATATCTTGAAGATTTCATTAATAGCATTGATATTGCAGATTTTTTTATTTATGGACACAGTATGGGGGGTGCTATAACAATATCCTTATCAGCACGATTTGAGAAAAGACTGAAAGGAGTCATCCTCAGCGAGTCCAATCTTGACTCAGGCGGTGGATTTTTTAGCAAAAAAATCGCAGCATATGATAAAACTGATTATCTGAACTTCGGGCAGGCCAATATAATCCGTGAAAGCATGGAGGAATCCAACGAAAAATGGGCAGCCAGTCTTTCTGTCAGCTCTCCACTGGCCATGTATAATGTGTCAAAATCATTGGTGGAAGGGCAATCACCAAGCTGGCGTACTGTATTTTATTCACTGAAGACACATAAAACATTTATCTTTGGAGAGCACTCACTGCCCGATCCGGATTTAGATGAGCTCAAAAAGCATCATATCCATATTGAAACTGTAAAAAACGCCGGACACTCCATGGCATGGGAAAACCCTGAAGGCCTGGCGAAAGCCATAAAAAAGGGAATAAACCTGACAAGAGCCTAGAGTCATGCCAACTTTGATTCGATGCAAAAACAGAGCTGAAATTGGGGGACGTGTGCTCGTTACCTGTACCCCAATTTCAGCGGAACTGTTGCAGCATACTATACTTGAAGTGACACCGGATTAAAATCGCTTATTGTAGGCTGTCCGGGAGAGGGAGGTGTTTATGCTCTGATCCCGATTTGTCCAGGCTTTAATTCATATATTCTTATTATCTGTTCAATGTGCGAGGTTCTAATATGGCAAGAATCACTAAGGCCGTTCTGGTTTTTTTTATGACGTTTGGGCTGGTCTCTTCCAATTTGATTGCGGAAGAAACCTGCTATGTTTTTGTTGAGAATCCAGGCAGTTATGAATCACTGGTTGTCTCTTCAATTGCCTTAACCATGATCAGGCAGTTTATTGATTCAACCGTTGAACCGATTCCCATCAGTGGATTTTCCGACCAGGCCTGCATGTACCAGGTCAATATAATAGAAGAATCGGCAGGTTTAAAGGCGTTCATTCTGGGCAAGAACATCAGCGATTATGGAACCTCCAATCTACGCGGAGAACCTGGTTTGGAGCAGGCAATACTGAAGGCGATTTTTATGGGGGTTGGAGATCTGTCAAAGAAAACCGACATCTGCCGGAAGTATGGTAAAAGCCTGGAGGAAGAGTGCAAAGGTATTGCGGTTACGGAAGAGGACACCCCTCAATTGAATGTTAAACCCGGATCTCAAGCTGCACCGGCAGGGGCAAAAACCTCGACCTATCGTCATCCTTCACCGGCCTTTACAATTCAATACCCGGCAAACTGGCAGACTGTTAATCCCAAACAGAATCCAAGGGTCGTGTTTCTGGCCAGAGAACCCAATCGACGAGCTCCTGCAATGGAGATTTCGGAAGCGGAACTTCCCAAGAGGGATCTGAATGAAAACAATATCGATCGATTTGTCATTTTTCAGTGGAAGAGAAGACTTCAACAAGCTGATGATTTCAAAGTACTGCGAAAGGAACGTGTCAAACTGCAGAATGGAGTACAGGGGGTATTCTGTGAGCTTACTTTCTATCCTGATAAAGACAAATTGGTGACCATCCTGCTATCGTTCCTGAAGGTGGAAAAAGCTGGAAAGATGATTGCCTTTCAGATCTGGGGACCCTCCGGAGCGCAGCAAACCGAAATGGCAGAAAATATTATCTCTTCCATTCGATTTGATTGAAAGAAAAGGAGAAGCTCTGCACAATGATTTCGATCAGGATGGCTGGAACAGAAAAAACGGGATGATCGCCATTGCATTACCGCGATCTGCTTGATGGGGTTAGCATTAGGATTGGACAACTTTGTTAAGAGTCTGTTTCCAAATGGAATCGACACGACAGACCAACAGCTTGTCAATTCATTTTTCGCAATTCTCCTGTTGTTAATCTTCTGGCTGCTGGCTACCTCGGGAAGGCCGACAGACAATATCCCGTTTCTACCGAAATTGGATTCGGTACAAATCTCGATTTTCGTTAGCATAGCACTGTTCTTTCTGTATTTGTTTTTTCTGGAACTCAGGATGGACCAGTTAAGGTTCATAAGGTCTCCGGTCGAAGACAGACAGATCTGGATTTTGTTGACGGCAATAGCTTTTCTATGGATGGCAGGGTTGGCTTTTGACTGGTCAAGGATGCCATTTCTGGTGTTGCTGCTGGGACTTGTTTTATATGGTGTCCTGGTATACCTCGAAATTATTTCGATTCCCTGGTTATATTCATCCGAAAGCAATTTCATTGGTGCCATGGAGGCAATTGACCGTTTTTTTATCGGGCTGGATCCTTACCAGATTTTTGATGAATCAACAGATGGTCCGTTTACACAGCTTCCGGGATTCTGGCTGTTGTTTTTACCTGCCTGGTTGCTGGAGTTTGATCCCAGATGGATGAACAAGATCGCCTTTTTCTATCCATTTTGCTGGTGTTTATAAGTACTGAAAAATCCCAGAAGCTGACAGCAGCCCACCGGTTGTCGATATTTATGCTGATACCGTTTAATCTCGCTGATAACAGCACATACCTGGGAAGTTTGACCTTCGCATCAGCGCTGACGTACTATTTCTTTGCGAAAAGATACTATCTGCTGGGAGCGGCAACTGTCGGGTGGAGTCTGACGATTTCCCTTTATTTCTGGCTGATCGTTCCTTTTGCTCTTATTTTCCTTTTTAAAAAACAGCCGTTTTTTCTATGGATTCTGGAAACTATCATTATTGGCCTGTTTGCCTCAAGTCTCCTGGTGTCTTTCTGGTGGATGTTTCCCGAGTCTTTTCTCTACTGCACTTTTGAGGTCTGGGGGGATACCGTCATGAGGAACGGCTTCAATATTGCGTTTTTGATGGAGCTTTTAGTAGGACGGTACGGGATGCTCTTTCTGCAGGTGGTTCTATTTTTTGTGTTTCTTCTTTCGTTTTTGAGGAGTCGGAAATCGCTTTCCGCCTTTTTAATCTACTCAGCTTTTTTTGCCTACCTTTGCATTATTCTGAACCATGTTGTTAATAACTATGTTTTTCCCGTAATCTGCCTGATGATAATAGCCGGTATCACGACAGAAAGACTGCCTGTTTCAGATTCCGAATCCGGAGAACCGCGAGGGAATTGAAGACATCCTGAATCCACCATCAGCTTTTATCTTGCCGCATTCAACAGGGGGCCGTAAGGAGTACATATCCCCCAATTTCAGCACCGTTTTTTGAGTAAGATGAGAGCTGGCATGAGACTATTAAATCGGTAGGTTGTTAAGCTTCCCTGGGAACATTCCGGAAATAAAACTCCGGAATGTTCCCAAGAGCAATTGATCAGCTGAAATTGATATTCACCGCCAGCAGGAGTGTCAGACTTCAGAGAATTATCAGAATAAGCTGGATGGGGATCACAAATCGGAACCATTCCTTGTAGTTGACGCGAGCCAGGACTATGGCTATTAACAACATGGCATTGGTCGGCCAGAAGAGGTTGGAAAATCCATCACCAAGCGGCCATCAACGGTCACTGCCTGGGTGGTGGACTGGAACTGGCCCTGCTCTGCGATTTCAGATTCATGGCGGAAGGAGAGAACAGAATCGAACTGCCCGAGATAAGACTGGGTATGATCCCGGCTTTTGGAGGGACACAGCGTTTATGGCCTTTGGTGGGGAAGGGAAAAGCACTTGAGATGATGATTAAGGGACTGTAGATTCTGCCCCAAGAGGCCTGGAGATTAGTCTGATCCCCCGGATGGTTGAAACCGACAGATTATTTGAAGAGTCCTTTGATTATTGTGCACGACTGGCACGTCAGGCACATTGAGGGTGACGAACAGAATACTCACCCAAAATCTTTTGAAGATCCTTTCTATTTTGGAGTTAGCAGCGGATTTACTTTTTTCCCCCCCCAGGTTCTAGCAAGCGATCTCTTGAAAGATGCAATCGATCATTTTGAAACCCCTGACATCTTCAATACAGACAAGGGTTCATAGTACACGAGCAATGACCACAAAAAGAGATTTGGGAATAGTCGATGTTGCCCCTGAAAACGGGGATTCAGGACTTGACCAGCAAGAGATCACCACGGCCGAAGCTCTGAAAACAAAGGAATATGCCACGGGTATGGTGGGCAAGTGGCACCTGGGGGACTATTCCCGGGACAAAACGCTAAATCCCCTCAATCGCGGTTTTGATTTTTATTTCGGAGTCCCCCGACAGCAATGATATGACCCCGTATCCACAATATCGAGGCATCAAAGAGCTGGAAGCACAGATTGAAGAGAAACTGATTTAACATATTATTATTGGTCATTTTGGAACTCTTGAAGGTCGATTCGATTTCCTAAAAGCCTAAACCTTTAGGATTGTATTTATTCATTGAACCCCTAGATGATTTGGGAAAATGTAATTCCTGGCTAATCAGAATCCTTATCAATTAAAAATGGATTCAATAAGTTTTTGACAAAGATTCTATATTCATAGAAAATATATTCTAATAGGCAGAAATATGTATTCTAACATTGCATATGAAATAACAGCAACAATTGATTAGAACTATACAACAAAAAGGTGCTGCAATATGAAAACCACCGTTGAAATACCAAATGAAGAATTAAAACAACTGATTGCATTTACAGGTGCCAAAACGAAAAAGGAAGCGATTAACGCTGCTATTAAAAGCTACAATAAGCAACAGCGTCTTTTGGCGCTTTCAAAAAAACTGGGCACATTTGAAAACTTTATTGATGCTAACGAATTGGACCAGATGAGGGCGGAATAGCATGCAATCTCTCACTTTGATAGATACTTCCTGTTGGATAGAAGCTCTTCGAGTTTCAGGTAACACTAATATTCGAGATAAAGTGAAAGAATTGCTTGTGGAGGGAAGAGCGGCATGGTGTGATATGGTATTACTTGAACTCTGGAATGGAGCACGGGGCGCTTCGGAAAGAGAGATTCTTAATGATTTGACAGAAGAGATAACAATGCTTCCAATCTCAGATGAAGTGTGGTCCCTGGCTCGAAATCTAGCAAGTAAATGTAGAGAGGGAGGAATAACTGTTCCTTCAACAGATATTTTGATCGTTTCGTGCGGACTGGAAAATAAAACTAAAATTGAACATCAGGATAAACACTTTGATTTGATACTGGATGTGCACTCAAAATGATGTTTTATCTGATGCAACCGATTGAGGATGGTTCAGGTCTTTTTTGGGGCGATAACCGGGGGAAGCAAGTGGAATTTTTCTGGTAGCTCAGTCAATTTGTTGAAATCCATGAGACGAAGGCAAATTGGTCGTCTTCTGGAGAGTTTGTTATAACTTAATTGTGAGTTTCGGGAACATTTATCCCTGTTTAGCCAAAATGAGACCGCTAAAGATCCCGGATAAAATGATAAGAATATGGTTTTCGTGCATCAAGGTATTCAAGCGGATTTTGAAGAAAATGAAACTCAATCTTGAACTTGAATCCCAAAAATTCGAACAAACCTCTTCCTTCCCAGAAATACTGGTTTACGGAAGATCTATCCAATTACGTTATCAATTCTCTTCAGTTGTTCAGTCCGAAAATTTCTGTCCATTTATCTTGCTTGATTTCATACGGGTATCGAGTTTTCCATCGAAATTTATTTAATGGCGAAAAAAGAAACTCCTATTAATTATTCAGGGGAACTACGGTGAAAATTGGGATTTCGTTTGCCAGGAACTCAGATGAATCAGCTTTGTTGTATATTTGATAGAGAATATCCAAACCCTCGGCAACCTTTCCAAAGGCAGCAGCACCAAGTTTATCAGGAAAGCGCGCACCTCCGTAGTCCAAAGCAGGTTGTTTGCCAATACAAAAGAAGAAACCGCCATAGGTCTCACCCGGTGCAAATCTACCCATGGAAATCGTTCCATCATTATGACTGATTCCTGTTTCAGTCGTTGGCTCATGATCAAGATGAAAGAGTGACAAATTTGGATCATGCCCCTTCAGATTAAACTTGGGCCCCCCCTGTATCACTGCGATTTGTCTCTCAGGGTCATCCATATTATGTTGCGGAGTAACAATTCGAAAAAAACTCGTTTCTTCATAGGCTCCCGCCTGCATATAGGCGATGAAGTTGGCACATGTTTTTGGTGCTTTACCCTCATCTAATTCAACAATGATGTCACCGGGCTGGCAACGAATGAGTATTCTGGTTTTCATTTTTGTCTAATGAAACTCCTTTCTTAATTTTGGATCTAACATATCCCTCATTCCATCCCCCACGAAATTAGCACCAATGGCCATTGATAGAATGGCTAAACCGGGAAAGGTACAAATCCACCAGGAGTTAAAATTTTTCATCCCCGCTGAAATCATAGAGCCCCACTCAGGATCTGGTGGAGGAGAACCCAATCCCAGAAAGCTCAATGTTGAGAAAAAAAGAATCTGATTGCCAATATCCAAGGTTGCAACAATAAGTACTGAACCAATGGCATTGGGGAAAATCTCACGGGTCAATATACGGAAATTGGATGCACCAACAGCCTGAGCAGCTTCGATATAGTCATTCTCTTTAATAATGATGACAACACTCCTCATAATTCTGGCATAGGTTGGCCATGCCACAATAACGAGTGCAAATAAGGTGTGATACAGGCTTGCGCCCAGCACTGCACCGATAGTCATCGCCAGAATCAAAGCCGGAAATGCCAACACCATCTCTGCAAGACGCATCATGACATCATCGACTACTCCACCGATATATCCTGCTATTCCTCCATAAATACTACCAACCAGAGCGGCCAGAATCACGGTTAACAATCCTGCAAATATTGATAGTTTTGAGCCGACAATCACACGACTGAGCACATCTCTGCCCAGACTGTCTGTTCCGAACCAATGCTCAGAATTCGGTTGTTTTAACCGTTGCACGATATCTTGAACCAACGGATCTTGTGGAGAAATGGCATCTGCAAACAGGGCTACCAGTATCCATGCCGTACAAACAGTGATACCCAAAGAAAAAAACAGATTGGTTCGATACAGTCTAAAAAATGTTTTCATTGGCTTTCCCGCACTCTTGGATCAATAACGCCGTACATAATATCGATGATCAGGTTGATTATGGCGTAGTTAACGGCAATCAACATGGAAACTCCAATAATCGCCGGAAAATCAAGCCCGAGAACTGACTGATATGCAAATTGACCGACACCTGGCCATGCAAATATTTTTTCTACTACCACCATTCCACCAAGCAAATTTCCAAAACCAACGCCAATTACAGTTAGGACAGGAATGGCAGCATTGCCGAGTGCATGAACAACAATCACAGCTGTTGGTCCCAATCCTTTAGCTTTTGCAGTCCGAATATAATCTGTTGATAACGTTTCCAGTAAACTTGACCGGGTTGTTCGGGTAATAAGACCCATGGTGAATGAGCCAAGAACGATGGAGGGTAAAATCAAATGGGCCAGGGCATCCTTAACAGCATCAAAATCTCCGGCAATCAAACCATCCAGTACATAACTTCCCGTTACCTGCAGAGGTGCAATAGTCCGAATATTCAAACGGCCCAGACCGGGAGCCCATCCAAGTGTTGAATAAAAAATGAACAGCATGATAATAGCAAACCAGAAACTTGGAATAGATACCCCGGTTACTGATAAGGCTCTTAAAGCCTGGTCAATTAAACTGTTTCTTTTGGTTGCAGATATGATTCCAAAAAGGATGCCGAAAAAGGCAGAAAACAGGATGGAGAAAAAGGCCAGTTCCAGCGTTGCGGGAAAATACCTGATTAACTCTTCCATGACCGGATTGCCGGTGCGGATCGAGATGCCTAAATCCAGCTGAATCAGATTGATAATATATCGGCTATATTGCACCCAAATGGGATCATTAAGCCCCCATTTATCCTTAAATGCATTGACAATATCAGGATTTGCTAAGCTTCTTGGACTTAAATAAGCAGAAACGGCATCTCCAGGCACCATCTTCGAAATAAAAAACACACAGGTGGCCACACCCAGAAGCAGCACCACCAAATATAGAAGACGCCGTATCAAAAGCTTGGTAATATTCATGGACGAACTCTTCGATTATCCGTGAAAAATATTTAATTTAACACCGTATGTCCGGATAAAACACTACGAGATATTGCCAAGCCAAAAGGGTTTCGCCTTTTGGCCTGGCCGTTTTTTTTACTTGCTGACGACAGCTAAGTCCAGACGATAAATATTGGAGTACTCAATATTTTTTAATGCTTTTGAGGCTGCAATATATTTTGGATATTGGGCATAAACAACAAAAGGTGAATCTTTAGCAGTCTGGCTGACCACATCTTCAATCATCTTTTTACGCACATTATTGTCTGTCTCAGCCACAATCTTGTCATAGGTTGCTGCTAGTTCCGGTGCGAGTTCTTTCGTCCACCCTGCTCTATGCCCAACGTACTGACCGGGTAAAAAGGCTAACTGAGTATTCGGGTCATAATAATCCGGCCCCCAATACATTGGTGTAAAACCGATGGTTCCCTCACGGTATGCATCTCCAAAACCTGCTCCCCAACCTTGCTGCACAATGTTCAGCTCAATGCCGATTTTGGACAAATCAGATTTGATTTTTTCTGCAATCAAGGTCAACGGAATACCTTCCGGTGCAAGATCACAAACGGTTATTTCGGTAGTAAATCCATTGGGATATTTGGAGGCGGCAAGAAATTTTTTAGCTTTTGCCAGATCCGTTTGTTTGGCAGGATCTACGGGTTCCTTTGAACCAAGAAATCCATTCTGAATAAAGGATTGAGGTGTCAAAGCACCTTTACCGATGATCATTTGCAGGCCGGTATAGTCAACTGCATAACGTACCGCTTTTTGTACATTGACATCTGACATTTCTTTGCCGATGGCAGGGTTTCTGTTCATGAGAAGGAATCCCATGGTCATCGTTGTTCCTGCAATAATATCTATATTCTCAGCATTTTCTAGCTGGGATAACTGGTCAGCACTCAGGTTAAAGGCAATATCAATATCACCGTTTTTCACAGCCAGAAGCTGAGCATTTTCATCAGGCATATCCTGGATGATAATCATTTTGAATGCGGGTTTTTTCCCCCAGTAGTTTTCATTGCGAACAAGTATAACTTTGTCATCAGGTGTAAAACTTTTCAAAATATAAGGGCCGGACCCTGCAGAGTTTCTGTCGAGGTATTTCTGAGCCGTATCGGTAGTCTGAGCAGAGGCATCACTGACCCCACCATTCTTTTTTACAAGTTTGCTGTCCAGAACCGCATAAGATGTTGAAGTGGTCTTGGCTATAAAGGCACTGTCAGCTTTATTGATGGTAACCTTAAACGTATGGTTATCTATGACTTCCGTGGATTCAACCCCTTTGAGCAAGGCAGAAGCATTGGATTTAAGATGCAGTGCCCGGTCAAAACTGAACTTAACATCAGCTGCAGTCACTGGATTACCGCTGGCAAAGGTTGCATTTTTTCTCAAAGTAAACACATATTCCTTACCATTGGCAGAAACCGTGTAACTTTCGGCTAATTGAGGTACCGGAGTGTCCGACTCGGGAAGAAATTCGAACAGATTGTCATAAACCACACCTATGACCATAGGTGCGTATAACTCATATGCATATCCAGGATCAAAGGTAAAGTAGTCGGGTTCAACGGCTATAACAAGTGGTGTTTTATCGTCAGAGGCGGAATATACTGCTGGAATAAAAGCTGCGGTAATCATACAGCTGAGCATTACAAATAAAGCAATTATTTTCTTCATGGATTTAACTCCCTTTTCAGTGGTGAACAATCTAAATTAATTGTAAATACAGCACAACAAACAGGTTTCACTCTGTTATGCCGAAACAAGGACTTTGGCAGCCATAAAGCTGACTATTACATACTAAACAATCATTTTATCATAAAATTAACTCTCTTTTTAATGGTTTAACAATTACAATTACGATAAAAATCTGAATATAAACCCTTCACAACCCAAGTTGCCTAACGCTTTAACAATTCAAACAAGCTAAAGCTCAAGCCTTCCAGCGGACTGGTTCATCATTACCCTTTGCAGAATATAAATGACAGGCGACACTATGCATATGATCCATTTCAACTAACGACGGTTCTTGGTGATGGCATATCTCCATCGCTCTTGGACATCTCGAACTAAATTTGCATCCTGGCGGGGCATCAAAGGGGGTGGGAACATCCCCTTCCAAATGTATCCTCTTGGTTTTCTGACCGGCCTCCACCGGTAAAATTGCAGAGAGAAGAGCCTGAGTATATGGGTGGTATGGGGTTTCGTATAGCCCCCTGTATGTTGCGCGCTCCATGATCTGACCAAGATACATGACAACAACCCTGTCGCTGACCTGATAAACGACGTTCAGATTATGAGATATAAAAAGATAGGTGAGATCGAGTTTTTTCTGAAGATCCTGCAATAGGTTAATCACCTGCGCCTGCACCGAAACATCCAAGGCAGATACGGCTTCATCACAAACGATAAATTCAGGATTAAGACTCAGTGCTCTGGCAATTCCAACCCTTTGTTTCTGTCCACCTGATAATTCATGTGGATACCGTTTTGAGTGATAGGCTGCAAGCCCGACCATTTCCATCAGTTCAAGGACTCGTTTTTCTCTTCCCCCATCAGGTTGCATCCCATGTATAATCATCGGGTCTTGAATGATTGATGCGATCGTTTTACGTGGATTCAGAGAGGCTGAGGGGTCTTGAAAAACGATTTGAAATTTTTTCCTCAATGCCTTCATCTCTTTTGCTGAGTTATCAAAGATATTTTTCCCCTGATAGGTAACTTCACCGCTTGTCGGAGAATGAAGGTTGAGAATGGTTCGACCAAGAGTGCTCTTGCCGCACCCGCTCTCTCCAACCAATCCCAAAGTTTCTCCTTTATATATATCCAGCGAAACCTTATCCACGGCTTTGAGGATTCGCTTGCCATGCCCCTTTTGCCTGACATGGAAATGTTTGCTTAAGCTCTTAATTTTTAAATAGACAGATGGAGATTGCATAGATCAGCTTTCGTATCGCCAGCACCGAACGAAATGGCCTGGCTGGTGTTCAATTAGGTTAGGGGCTTTAGATTTGCATTTGTTCTCAACAAACCTGCATCGGGGATGAAACGTGCAACCGGTTCTCTTTTCTGTGGGGCTTAAAACAACTCCTTCAATCTCTTCAAGCCTCCGGCGTTCCTTATTGATTTTTGGGATTGTCCCAATCAATCCTTGAGTATAGGGATGTAGGGGATTAGCAAATAGCTCTGTCTGCTTCGCGTACTCTACACCGTGTCCGGTATACATGACCATCATCGTGTCAGCTATATCTGCAACGACACCCAAATCATGAGTAATCATTATGATAGCAGTATCATGTCCTTCACTCAATTCTTTCATTAAATCAAGAATCTGAGCTTGAATAGTCACATCTAACGCGGTGGTAGGTTCATCGGCAATAAGGATCTTTGGACGACAGGCAAGCGCCATTGCAATCATGACACGCTGTCGCATCCCTCCGGACAGATGGTGGGGAAATCGCTTTGCTGCTTTATCTGGAGATGGTATCCCCACCTGAGCTAACAGCTCAACAGCAGCATCTTTTGACTGTTGTCGACCCAGTTTTTTATGAAGTCGAAGAGTTTCAGCAATTTGAAAACCACAGGTTAAAATAGGATTAAGAGAGGTCATGGGCTCCTGGAATATCATAGCGATATCGTTCCCTCGTATGGCCCTCAACTCTTTATCTGTAACTTTTAATAGATCCCGGTTCTCAAACAGAATTTCACCGTTAGTGATTTCTCCTGGAGGATTTGGAATCAAGCCCATGATTGCAAGAGAAGTGACGCTTTTCCCACTACCGCTTTCACCAACAATTCCGAGTGTTTCTCCCTCGCTTAACGAAAAACTCAGGTTGTCGACTGCAATAGCCCGGCCTTCATAGGAATTGAAAGTAACACTCAGATTGTTGATCTGTAAAATTGGTGGTAACTCTTCTGCCATATTACATCCATTATATCTATAAAACAGCTCTGAAAAAGAACATTAAAATCCAGTTACAAACCTGATAGCAACACCCAAGGAACTGACAGATATACACATAATATTTTCCAATGACAATGATCTAAACATGTCACTTGTATTGATGTGTTTTGCACGGGCTAATCCTATCTGGCTGAATAGAGCCGGAAAAACAGAACTGAAGAGCGAGTGTTGATTTTAAAGCCTAGGGTGGGTCAGATTTTTTGTCCATTGACAACCCTGGTTACCGATTAGCCTAGTGGGGCAAATCAATCTGGAAGATAACTTGAGATACCAAAAGGCGCTGCCCCTTGCTTCGCGTGTGGTTGCCCGTGGTTCTTCAAATGCTGTGAAAAAAGATGAAGTGGATCAGTATCTGAATCACCATTTAAGCATAGCCGTTATAAACACCCAGCTTTTTGCTGACGCCGCATTGACAGCGATTTATCAGGGGTCAGGTGGTATTTACCGTAAAGCCAACAACCTTGCCAGGGGGGCTTTAATCGCCGCTGCTGTTGATAAGGCTTCTCAAGTTATCCCGGAACATGTACAAATGGCATCGTCTGAAATCTTTTAATTTATGAAGAGCTGATCCCCTGACAGCTCTTGTTTTACACCAAATAGAGTGAGAATCCAGTTCAATAATCTGAGAATGATTTCAAGTAGTGTGAGAAAAGTTAAAATAATCTGACAATCATACTTTTAAATAACGGGAGAATCCTGCCCAAATAATTTAAAAATCAACTCTTCCGTTAACAACCGGGGCAAACGACTCTTCAGACAAAAAACTTGAGAAAAAAAGGAATAGCTATGATTTGATGGAGTTACAACAAGCGAAATGACTGATAACGAAGGTATTGGTGTAAAATGGTGGAAAAAGAAACTATGCTGGTATTATTGGGTTTCGGGGGTAGGTGGTCGGTTGGAAGACCAGAATGGAGAAAATCCTAAACGAAATTATTTCCTATATTTTCAGAATTCTATGCATATTTACGCAATAACGCAAGCCTGACCCCTTCACGGTCGCACCACTCTGCTCCAGGTTCGAGTCCTGGTGGGGGCACCATAATAAAACACTCCAGTATCCCCCGATATCTGAACTCCTCAGGATTATTGGGTGTTTGACTCCAATTTCTCAGCAATCCACATTTTAATTACGGATTGTCTATTAACACCCAGGTGTTTAGCCCTTCGATCAAGGCTTTCAACCATCCAAATTGGAAAATCAACATTGATTCGCTTGATCTCTTCATTAGGTTTTCTGATTTTGGACAGATCGAAGTACTCCAGTACCTCTTCACCATCATCAAATCGTTTATCGATTTCAGTTGCTTTTTGCTTTTTCATAGATTTCCATCTCCTTTTCTCTTGACCGCCTGACTGAGATAATCCTTATATAATTATTACGGTAAGTAACAATTGCTGACCATGCCTTTTCCAATATCTTCCCGATGATCATGAATCGTTCTTCATCCAAAGATCGAGAAGGTATTTCAATCAAATCAGGGTCGTTCCAGAGTTGTTGAGCC
This sequence comes from bacterium, assembly GCA_018829445.1. Classification (GTDB taxonomy): domain Bacteria; phylum SAR324; class SAR324; order XYD2-FULL-50-16; family XYD2-FULL-50-16; genus JAHJTV01. The sequence continues at coordinate 168,180 of JAHJTV010000087.1, read as the reverse complement.
TCAATAAAGTCAATTCCATGTTTATCCTGATTGGTCCTGCTTTTGTTCGGATCAAATTCAAATCTCACCAGTATCCTTCTTCTTGATGTCAATGAATGGTTGAAAATTTATATAAATTATATACCTTCAATATATAATTTTCAAGTATGATTCAATGTCCAGTCTTGAATTGAAGGTTTCAGCTTTCGGGAAATTGAACTGACCTTCAGACAATGAAAATCGATCCAAAATGACAAGTTAAATCAGTTAGTTTTTATTAAGCAACAGAATGACGATTATCGTCAGTAAATGATCCAAAATCAGCTAAAATCGCAGATATTTCAAATTCAGGTTATACCGGTTTTGATGGAATGTTTATTAACGCTAAAGGAAGTGTTGTTGGCATAACGAATAATGGAATATCTCCAGGAGGAAATATGTTAATTGAATTATCGGGAAAGAATGACTGGAAAACAGCCAAAGTAACAAACTCTAAAGATATAGCTCCAAGTACAACTGTAGCATTAACGCCAGACAAAAAACATTTCGTGATTAATCAAGATTTTTCAAATAACTTTCAAGAAACTTGGATAATAGAACAAATCAAGTTTTAGATTTTATAAGCTTCCTCCTTCCATAGCTTTTTGCTATGGAAGGAAATGTAAATAATTCTGTAAGAATCAGGCAATAGCATACCTAATATTTAGAATTGGTCGGTAATATAAAACCCTGCACTACTCAAAATTATGGGTACACATCCCTACCGCAGCTCATCCTCAAGTTGGGAGGTAAAAATGATTTACAAGTTAGGAAATCAATGTGACTGCAATACTGAGTGCTTCTGCAGATTAAGCAAGTTTAATGTCTGTTGTGAGAAGTAAGGATTCATTTTGTGCAGCTATTGCTAGGTGTAGTGCATCTGTTGAATCGTCTTTTGGAAAGTCTGCCATGACTTTATTGTGAGTTTCGGGAACGTATTACATAATTCATTCTGCAAAAAAATATCGGGACGACTTACATGGTTTTTGGTTAAGATATTAAATCGCTTCATGCTATTATCAAATTCTGATGATTCACCGCTTTTCATTCCTGTTCAATATCTAGCGGAGGCGATTGACATATGTTCAACGCTAACCATTTGACTTTTAAAATGTTTATATTGTAAATATACTTGAGATTCTGCTGAAAACAATATTTAGATCACACAAGAACAGATAGACACATGAAGACAGAACCCGCATGCGACGCTAGTTTGGAAACTCAAAGTGTGATTTTTAATCGCACTCTCATCAGCCAAACCGCTCAAATCGCCTCTGAATTCAGTCGTGTGATCAGTGAAGGAAAGTCAAGTAAGGTCGATATGACCAAGAGTCCCTGGTGGTTCATTGTGGATGAACGTACCAGTGCCGATCTATTAAAGCCTCATGTGTTTGAACAGGACTGGGAAAAATTTGAACAGTATTTTCTTCGAAAGAGGGAAATTTTCTTATTTGTGGAAGAAACCATTGTTGGGCTGGTCAGCAAAGAAGGTAATTTCTGGTTATTTTTTAAAGCGGAAACCGCCAGCGAGTTCTTTCACAGACAACAAGACAGACCAAAAAACTTCAGCAAATCAAAACTAACTAAATTCCCCTACCTGAACATCCTTCCCGCCTTGACTCAAGAAATCCAGTTGATCATAAAAGAGTCAGATAAACGTGTAATGGCTCAGGTTAAGAAACTGGAAGAAGTATTGAACATGGCAGATTTTTATTTGACAACCAGTGAATCAAGTCAATTCGTGCAGAATATTAAAAAAGTTATTCAGTCCCTCGCCTTAGCTGAAGTAAGATTTCTCCAACAGGATATCGATAAAAAGGGGTTCTCTTCCACGTTGTTGGAAAAACGAATTCAGTCCATTTACCGCCTTTGTATGAGATTGTATGTGGTCAAAGGAGACGAAACACAAAAATCTGCCCTCAAAACACTGCTGGCCCCTCAGCCCAACATCAGAAAGCAAGCCTTGAATCTGGTCGCAAACAGACTGGCAGCCGATGTCGGTGCATAGCTGGTGGCAGTATTCAGCTATAATCCTCATTTTTTCTCCACTTCCATAACTAACTGCTACTTATGGAGAGAGCAACAAAGAAGCACGGCTTGTCTGGAAATTGAAGCTTTTCTATAAATTGTAATTGGAATGCAAAATCATGGATAATTCGTTGATCAGAGTAACAATGATAGTTCAGTGTTTAAAGATGAAATCACCCAAAGAGCAGCGTCGGAAGTTTGATGAGACAATGGAAGCTGGATTTTGGCAAGTGGGTGAAAATGTGGAAGTAATAAATCATAATAATCTATCCGTTTCAACCACTAGCTATTGGTCCAGAGATTTCAAAGCGGTGAAAAAGCAGAAACAGATCTTAAAAAGCACGCGAAGTTTGCTGGTGAGGGCAGCAGAATATGCGGATATTCTTGAGCTGAAGGCTGAAATAATAATCGGAGAGTATCCACCGGAAACCTTTTCGTATCACACCGATCAGCCGTCGGATTACTTCAAAAACAAAACCTGGAGATAACAATTGTCCAAAAAATTGTAATTCCATCTTCCTTAATAATCAGGGATTTTAAATATGCTGCAAAATCCACTTCAAGAAACTCAATTGCGATAGCTGCTTCAATCGGATTTTAATAATACCGGTTTGTTTATATCTACTTGTACTTCCCCCATTTGAGACGGTTTAGTCTACTGCATTAACGCAGTTACCCTGGGACGGAACACTTTGATGGTAACCCGGAATTCTTCCGTTTTGTTCAATTCAAGACCATGGTAATCACCTGGTTCAAAGGGCTCACCAAACTCAACCTTCAGCATAAGTAGTAGTGGTAACACAACGGTCGGATACTTGGAGTCGTAATCGCGGGTAATATTCTTCAGAATTGAGCTGCCCCCTCTAAAAAGCCGATCATGACAGCGGGAACAATGGGAACCCGGTGCAGAAGTGCCAATTGCTCTTCCTCGAGGAAAATGAACGTAATCTAAAAAATGATCCTTTAGTACTATAGAATTAGAAATTGATCCGATCTAATATGATTCTCGAAAGCGTAGGATTACCAATAAAGTGCCGGTGGATTTATCAGTGTTCTTCTTTTTAAAGCTAATTAAACGATTGAATCAGGCTTCGAATAACAGGAGTATCTTCTTTTTATTAATGGGAGGTTTCAATGAATCAAGATCGTTCAGAGACTGAAAAGGTAAAAGCAGTCATCGAGTCATATATAGAGGGATCACGAACTGGAAATGTGTCCTTATTGAAAGATATATTTCACCCAAAAGCTATAATGTCCGGTTTTTTACAGGGACAAACGGACATTGGGACTCCGGACCCTTTCTTTGAAGCTGTTGAGAAAAACCCAGCTTCACAACAAAGCGAGAAGTCTTATATAGCCGAAATAACGTTTTTGGAGGTGACAGGAAGTGTCGCCAGCGTTGTATTAAAAGAGAAGGGGTTTTTAGGATTGAATTTCACGAATTTTTTTCACCTATTAAAGGAAGAAGGTAAATGGAGCATTATTAGTAAAACATTTACTCAGGAATGAAAACCACTTAATTTTATATTGAAATCGACTAAAGAAGCCCTTTGCATCCAATATCCTAGGTATCTAAAGGGTGAATCAAAAAAGGAGAAAAAATGGGAGATTATTATGAAGAGAGATATAAGCTGAGAGATCATGATTTTAAGATATTGGAAAAATTCGAATTCAAGTATTCACCGGTTGGTTTCAAGTTTTTTAATACAAAGCCCGACTTGGACGGACTAAAAAAACTGGACAAAAAAATCGCCTGGTGTCAGATGCTGATAGAGGCTCAACGCGGGAAGGCATTTTATGCGGAAAGTGACAATCAGTCCTGTATTCCGGGACTGTTTTTACCCGGTCATGAAGAGCGCGATCCAGTCGCAAGTGGAGGCCGGATCGGGCCAGCTTTCCAAATATATCCGGAAGAACGTGCAAATAGAAGAATCTATCAACAGTTACACTATCTGGAAAAAGGATCCGTACACAGTACCGGATTTGCACCTCTAAATAAACTGATGTTTGATCCGGATCTACTCATTCTCACTTGTGACAGTTACGACCAAACAGAAAGACTTTTAAGAGCTTGTCAGTATGACACAGGGGATCTGATCGAAAGCAAAATGACGTATGTGATCGGTTGTAACTGGTTGTTTAATTACCCTTATGTCACAGGAAAAATAAATTATATAACTACCGGATTATGTTACGGGATGAAACTACACAAGATTTACCCTGCGGGTCTTCAAATTGTATCAATCCCATGGCACCATCTTGATCGAGTTTTAAGAAATATCAATGAAATGCCTTGGACTTGTCCCGGTCATACAGACCAAAAGGAAGAGTTTTATGTTAAAGCACATAAAAAACTGGGAGTTGCACAAATCATCTGATAAAGCTTTTGTGAGTTAATCAGTATGCTGGATCAAGAGACTGTTCCTTATGAGAAAGTTGATAAAATATGGATGAGAGAAGTTCGATTTTTAACATTGGCCTTTTGAAAGATATGACGCATATGATTTTTTACTGTTGTTTCGCTAATGAACAAAGTATTGGCGATTTCAACATTTTTGTATCCTTCAAAAACCAATCGAATAATTTCTGTTTCTCTTGCTGTAAAATGAAATAGTGCCTGAATTTTTTTCTCGATCGTTTTTACTCTGTCTGCTGTTTCCTTTATTCGAATCAAAAAAAGCTGTTTTGTGATGGAATGGTTCTTTTGTTCGATCAACTCAGTAAGAACAGAAAACCCTTTTGTTTTATATTGAATCAGTCTGTTCTTTGGTAATGTTGGAAAAAGACTCTTAAAGTTCTCAATTTCATCTTTTAATGCCAGACAGTCTTTTACCAATATATTTGGAATTGTATTATATCTGGAAAAAGTGTCAGGAAAATGGCTGCTTAACTCATTACAATATTCTTCTGATCTTTTGTTTTTAAACAAGAGCTTCATTGCAGAGTCGAATATTAATATTCCTTCGGAGGATTGATGCTCGAGCAGTGAAAAAAACGATTGATGGCTTTCTATTCGGTTACTCAGCAGAATGGTGTTCAATGCCAATGAGATGTAAGGAATAATCCAATGCATCAAACGAACCTCATCTTCTGTGAACCCAAATGAGGATTTTGGACGATACACCCCAACTATGCCAAGTATTCCCTCTTTTGATTTCAGGTAACCGATCATTTCATGAAAAACGTTTTGTGGCTTAAAAAACTCGTTATAGTATTCAGAGGATAAATATACCCCGGGAGATACAATATTTTGTAAATGAGCAATTCCGTGCTGGTAATATGCGCCGGGAACAAGTTGAGGATTATGGGATATTTCTTTGAGAATCCCGATTGGATCGAGACGGAAGTAGTATTCCAGGTATTTTTTTACACTACTCCTATCCACATTTTTTAATACAAAAGCAACATCCCTGTTTTCATTATTATATACAAACATGGATTGATGCATAAAAAAGACCTTTGAAAGCTTATTGAGGACTGTTTTCATGAAGGACTCGGAATCAGTGAAACCATTGGGAGCCTTTATGACTTCAAACAGGTCCTTTAGATTTTCAGAAATAGGATCAATCATTTTTATCCCTTGAAATAATTTTGTAAGGGTATCGTGTTTCCGAATTCAGAGTAAAACAGCCCGGGGCAAATGCAAGCAGTAAAAACCAACTCTTTAAATTTTTGGAGAAAACATTATGAAAGATAAAAGTAAATACGGGAAATACATCATAAGCCAACCTAAAGTTGAATGTGTCGCCTTTCATCCCACTAAGAAAATAGTCAGAGGGGTAACCTTTCCGGATGAGATCTTTTTAGACGCTGATCTGGTTAAAGGATCACCAATGATTATTGACATCGGATGGAGATTTGAGATTCCAGATCCTGATCCGGTTGAATGGGAGCATTCACACGATTTTGACGAAGCATTATGTTTTATCGGAACCGACCCTAAAAATCCTCGTGATCTGGGTGGAGAAATCGAGTTCGAGATAGACGGTGAAAAACACGTGTTTGATAAAACGACGGTAATCTTTATCCCGAAACACCTCCCTCATTGCCCTTTCATTCATAAAAGGGTTGATAGACCATTTTTGCTGGTGGTCGTAGGATTAGCTCCAAAATATCCAAGTGCAACTGAGGATGAACTTTTACATCCGGAAAAATATCATTAGATCAACCAGGCATTTATTTGAGTGATTGATTATCAAAAACACAGCTGTCTGATGACCGTTTTTATCCATAGTTATCAGATTGAATGCCCGGAAAAAACGACAACGGTGGCTCAGACGGACGGTTTTCGTAGTTCCTGGATTTTACGAATCTCGGAGGAAAAATTCTCATTGTTCCGTAGCATTTCCATCTTAATCTGCGATTTGTTTTCTGACAGAAATGCCTCCACCACTCTTTTATGAGATTCTAAAGCCGATCGGTTATACTCCAACTCTACTTCTGAAGGACTTTCAAGATCGCCTATACCCATTGAAAACTCTTTTTCCATTATTAAACTTGTAATCAATTCTGATATCACAATCAAAATTGGATTTTTGGTAATTTTACCTAAAAGAGTGTAAAACTCCCAACCAGCTCTTGAAGTACCTCTCTCCCGGTAGTCTTTTTCATGTTTTTCAACCAGGGCAGACAATGCTTTTTTATCTTTTTTCGTCAATTGACTAGATGCCATTTCTGCGATCAACGGATCTATTATGCTCTTGGCTTCTATCAAATCATTCAATGTGTATTTTTTCGATTTCAGGAAATCAACCAAAAGATTTATACCGCTGGTGGGGGCAATATCCAAAATAACACTTCCCCCCTGTACCCCTCTCTTTTTTGAAATATGGCCGTATATTTCGAGAGTTTTAAGGGCTTCGCGAAGTGTCACCATGCTTACTTCAAACTTTTTTACCAACTCACGTTCTGGAGGTAACTTGTCTCCGGGTTTCAATTTGCCCTGTAGAATCATGTCCCAAATCTCACGGACAATAAGATCTGATGTTTTCTGCTGTTTTATCGGTTTATAATCATTCATTTTTTTTGGAGTTTATGGATTGGCTATCTGGCTCAATTAATAAAATTACTTACTCACAGATCACCTTATCTACAAATAAAAAGAATTCAATGTCTATTCATTTTTATTATTGACAGAGTTTGATGATTAAATTAATAAATGTCAATGTTTGAATGTTTATAACATTATAACTTTAGTATTTTATTTTGTATAGTTCAATTGGGACCGAAATTACCAGATTAAACGCTATATAAACAAGATATTAATGAGATTGGTGTTCTTCCAGTATTATTTATCCAAAGGTAAGAGAATAAAATGAAACGATTTTTAAACATTGGCATTATCCAAATGCCTATAAACAAGGATGTTCAGACGAATTTGGCCTATATATCAAAGATGGTTGATTTATTGATGGAAAACTACCTAAAACCGGAATTGGTTGTTGGAGTTGAGTGCGGAATCAGTATGCATGAGGCTGAACCTATCCCGGGGCCATCAACTTTGTTTCTATGTAAAATCGCCGCAAAGTATGGGATCTATTTCCTTCCGGGAACATTGCTGGAGACAAATAAAGAGCTGAAAAAAGATCAATACTATAACTCGGTGCCTGTCATCAATCCCAAAGGTGAAATTATTGATATCTATAGAAAAATGGCACCTTGGTATCCGGCAGAGAAATCGATTCCGGGAAACAGGTATGTGGTATTTGAGATTCCGGAAAAGAGAACAAAAGTTGGCGTTCAAATCTGTTATGATATGAACTTCCCGGAAATCAGTCGAAATTTGACATTAATGGGATCAGAAGTGCTTGTGAAATTGGCAGCTGATCCTGAACGCCTTTTCGAACCCTATCGTCACATGACCAGTATCCGGGCACTGGAAAATCAAGTTTACTTTGTCGCTACTAACGGCACTGGAAACTCACTTTATGGTCATTCGTCAGTTAGTAGTCCGGAAGGTACTAAAATTTGGGAAGCTGGCCGAGAAGCCTGTTGTTGCACGGTTACACTGGATTTAGATTTGGTTTCTTTAACCAGAGAGTGTGGAGCTTTTTTTTTAGATCAAAATCTGAATTTATTGCGCCACATTAACCCTCCCATGCCATTCGCGGGGAATTTTGCCGATGCTCCCGTATACAGAAACTTAAGTTCTCCAGCAGTCAATGCTCTAGAGTTTCAGCGAAAAACCGGAGCATTTGGGATAGGTACATTGATAAAAAATGAATAAAAGAGTCAGTTTTCATAAAATAATTAAGGCTCCCACAATGTTTAATAAAATGATTTCTTATAATTCTTCTGAATAAAAGAGGTAATGTGATTCTTGGAATTCCAATTCAAGCCATTATGCAAGGACTAATTAATGGTTTAGCCATGGGATGGATTTACGTGTTAATGGCAATGGGGTTGACCCTGATTTATGGAATAATGCGAATCATGCAATTTGCGCATGGTGAGATTTATATGATAGCCGCTTACATCGTTTATTATTTAAGTGCTGTTTTTGGACTTCCTTTGCCCGTTGCAATTTTTGTGGGAATTGTTTTGACCTCTTTATTCGGAATTGTGCTTGAGCGATTTCTTTTCAGACCAATTAAGTCGAGCGATATAGGGCCCTTTATTATGACAACCGGTTTGATTTTGATACTTCAATGTGTTGCCGTTGTTATGTTTGGAGTATACCAGCGTCACATACCCAGGCTTGCCAAGGGAACATATGAAATCATGGGCAGTTTCATCCCAAAAGACCGGTTGGTGGTGGTTTTTTTCGCTATTATTCTCAGTGTGATTCTTTATCTGTTTTTGAAGAAAACCAAGTTTGGATTGGCTATGGTTGCCAGTGCGCAAGACCCGGAAGGCGCAATCTCACTTGGTATAAACCCGGATCGTATGTCTTCTTTGGTTATGGCAATGGGATGTGCCTTGGCAGCAGCGGGTGGGGCATTTGCAGGAGCACTCTTTGATGTTAATCCTTCCATGGGATTTCCAGCTTTAGTCAAAGGCCTGACCATTCTGGTTCTAGGAGGCATGGGCAGTTTACCGGGCGCCATAATTGGCGGGATAATTATCGGATTAATTGATGGGGTTGTGCCAATTCTTTTTGGTCCGGCATTAACCTCTATTTTACCAATGCTACTAGTTATTTTGCTTTTACTTATCAGACCTCAAGGGTTGTTTGGCCATGAAGGATAAAAGAAAATTAAAGAACCTTGCAGGCGGGTTATTAACGGCAGTTATATTGCTCGTGACGCCTTTGTTTATCGAGAATATTTATTGGATTTCTCTTTTGGTACTAATTTGTATCAATATCCTACTCACCAGCAGTATTCGAATCATCTGGTTAACGGGTGAAATAACGCTCGGACACACTGGATTCATGCTGATTGGAGCATATACCTCCTCATTATTAATGATGAGGTATGGATTTTCCTTTTGGTTCACTATTTTTTGCGGAGCTTTTGCTGCAGGGGTTATCGCATTTATATTGGCTTTTCCATACCGTCGAATTCGAGGTATTTATTTCACGATTCTGACAGTCCTTACAGCCGAGAGTTTTCGTAATTTGGCCTATAATTGGAGAGAAGTTACTGGTGGGAGAACCGGGTTATTTGGAGTTCCCTCTCCAGGAGAGGTCTTGATTCCGTGGTTGGGGACAGTGAATTTTGGAGGATTTTCAGAGTATTACTATCTAACATTATTTTTTGTTTCCCTTTCACTTTTGATTCTGTATCTGATTGAAAACTCTCGATATGGACTGATTTGGAAAGCCATCAAAGAGGCGAGCATCTTAGCTGGGACAGTGGGAATCAACGTCATTTGGTACAACGTCATCAATTTTGCCATTGCCGGCTTTTTCGCTGGATTGGCAGGTGCTTTATTTGCCCATTTTCAACATACGTTGAGTGCAGACCCCAGATCCAGTTTTGGAGTGATGACTTGTATTTATTTGGTGGTTTATATGGTTGTTGGAGGAGAAAAACGTTTTATAGGCGGAATTATTGGAGTCATATGCCTGACACTGATCTCAGAATTTAGTCGATCATTAGAGGAATATCAACCCATGCTGGTGGGAGCAATCGCTATTGCAGTTGTGATTGCAATGCCCGAGGGTTTTGTCGGAATTCCCAATCGCATTCGTCAGTTGTATTCACGTGTCGCAAGGTAGATTGATTTAAAAAAAGAGAGAATACAAAACATGATCCACTTTTTTTCAAAATGAGAGAAAAGAATGCCTAACCAATCAACACCGGTTTTGGAATTAAAAGGGCTGCATAAGTGTTTTCAAGGGTTGACTGCAGTCTCAAAATTAGACCTGAACGTTTTTAATAATGAGATCATCGGGCTGATTGGTCCAAACGGAGCCGGAAAAAGCACTGTTCTTAATATGATTGGCGGGACACTGAAACCAACCAAAGGTCATATTTTTTTTAATGGAAAAGAGATCAGTCAGATACCAGCGCACAAACGAGCAAAAATTGGTATATCAAGAGTATTTCAGGCCAATGTGCTGTTCCGAAATTTTTCGGTTTTAGATAATGTCTTGGTCGGTATGCATCTGCAGTCCAAAGTCAGTTTATTCAGGGTACTCTTTCAAAGAAAAGTGGTTGGAAAGGAAGAGAATAAATTACGTCACAAAGCCGAGTTGCTATTGGCTAGCGTTGGTTTGGACAAATGTTTTGAGGAAAGAGCCTGTAACCTACCGCATGGACATCAGCGTATCTTAGCCTTGGCGGTAGCGATGGCTGTTAATCCTCGACTGATTCTGTTGGATGAGCCGTTTACGGGGATGACCGATTCCGAAGTAATAACGATGATGGATTTAGTCAAAAAGTTGCGAATCGAACAGAATATAACCTGTATCATCATTGAACATAATCTCAAAGCTGTTATGGGGTTGTGTGATCGACTTTCTGTTCTGAATTTTGGAGGCAAAATCGCAGAAGGAACACCTGATGAAATATTTAATAATCCCATTGTAACAGAAGCTTATTTGGGTAGGGAGGAAGAGGAAGATGTTGCTTAAAGTAACCGATCTGACAGCCCATTATGAAGGCGCAGTTTGTCTTAAGGGTATTTCCATCGATGTAGCGGATGGTGAAATCGTAGCTATTATCGGAAACAATGGCGCGGGAAAAACCACTTTTTTAAGAACACTAACAGGTCTAAAAAAAGCCTCATCCGGGAATATAATTTTTAATGGAAAAGAGATAGTCAACCAATCTCCTCCTTCCATAATAAAGTCTGGAATAGCACATGTGCTTCAGGGAAGAAATCTTTTTAAAGATATGTCTGTTTTTGAAAATCTGAAAGTAGGCGCTTATTTACGAAAGGATAAGCAGGAGATTAATCGAGATTTGGATAACATTTTCATCTCTTTTCCAATCCTTAAAGAAAGAAGAAAACAGCAGGCAGGTACGTTGTCCGGCGGAGAACAGCAAATGTTGGCAATCGCCAGAGCTTTGATGGGAAAACCGAAATTATTATTATTAGATGAACCAACCATCGGACTGTCTCCTATCATTGTAAAAGAGATCGGCCGACTGATCCTAAAAATTAATAAGAACCAGACCAGTATTCTGCTCGTAGAACAAAATTCAAGGTTGGCTCTTCGATTGGCCAATCGAGCCTATGTGATAGAAACAGGTAATATTGTCCTAACAGGTACAGGAGCAGAATTACAGCATGATGAGCGGGTAAAAAAAGCGTATTTAGGGCACTAAGAATACTAACTGGTCGAATGCCTACCCGTGTGTGTTTTTTAAATCATCTAATTGAAAATACTGTTTAACAGTTTCTTTTCGAGAAGATAACAATAGTTTTTTCCATAACCTTTAAAAAGGAGTGTCAGATGAAAAATTCATTCATTAAAGCTCTTACCATTGCGGTTGGTTTGTTTTTCGCTGGATCTCATATGAGCTTTGTAGCAGCAGAAACAAAAGAACTAAAATTTGGTGCCATTATGCCGATTTCGGGGCCTATCAGTTTCCTGGGAGTTGCTTTTGTAAGAGGGTATGAACTTGCGATTGATGACGTGAATAAAAACGGTGGGCTAAAAATCGGAAATGATGTGTATAAATTCAATTTGGTATATGAAGATAGCAAATTAAGCCCGGAAGGAGCAGCACAAGCAGCACGCAAATTGGTTTATAAAGACGACATCAAATATATCTTCGGAGCGATTTTATCTGTCAGCGCCGCCGCCATCAGCGATGTAACAGAACAAGCCGGAGTAATGCATTTGATTTCCTGGATCGATGAACCCCTTCATCCAGGTGATATTAGCCCCAAAAAACGACTGGTGGTAAGACCCACAATCTCAGCAGACGCTCCTTACGAAATGGATTACGATTATCTGAAGAAGAACTATCCCCAGGCAAAAAGAGTGGTTTTAGTCGTCGACCAAGGATATGAAGGGATGAGAGCACGGGCGAAAAAAGTGGCTGAGGAAAGAGGATTTATAGTTGTAGGACAAGTTGAATGGCCATTTGGAATTGAAGATTTCATTCCAGTTTATACAAAGGTGATGTCTTATAAGCCAGACGCTGTTCATATCATGATTTCAGGTCAGGCGGGACAACAAGTCAAAGCGGCAAGACAACTTGGGTTTCGTGGTCCAATTTTTTCTGATACTCCGGGAGATCCATACACTAGCTTGATTGAGCAGGCAGGAGAAGAATTTTGCTATGATGTTTTTAGCAACGGAATCGATATAAAGGCAGTTACACCAGCCATGAAGAAGGTAATAAAAGCCTGGGACGATAAATATCATGAACAATTCGTTTCAGACGCGTTTACAGCTTATGACAGTGCCTGGATTCTCTTTCAAGCAATGGACAAGGTTCAGAGTGTGGATCCGAATGAAGTGATCAAAGCCTTTGACCTCATGACTGCTGAAAACAGTATTGATACTTTGTTTGGCCCCGGGAAAATTGCGGGAAAAGAAAGATTTGGAGTCAATCGTGTTTTGGTTAGGCCAATACCGATCACAAAACTTGATAATGAAGAGCAAACTTTTATTGGCTTTTTTGATCAGGTCTCCCCTTAGCCAAATTAATCGTAATAAATTTTATTTCAGTATCTTGTGTGAATTGAGGCAGTTCTGAACTGCCTTTCATTCTTTCACTCGGAGGCAGGTGATGGGGGCGTTTCCGGTTGCTCTTCCTGATCAGGTGCAGTGGCTTCCGGTTCAATTGACTCATTATCATCCTCAACCAAAGCAGGTTCTTCTTCTGTATCAATTACTGGATCTGGGAGATCTTGGTTAATGACAGGATCAGAAACCTGCATCACGGCTTCTTTCATCTCATTGGGTTCAGAAACCTCTTCTTTTTGTAAATCTGTTTTCTGACTTGTTTGTTTTTCCTGCTGAATCGAGTCTTCCGGTTGGGTTTCTGATAGCTCTTCAGTATTGGAATTGTATGATTCTACCTTATCAACAGGAGGTTTAATCGTACTTGATTGGCCAGCTTCTTGGAACCCTGCAGGTATTTCTTGTGATTCCGGTTCCTGTGCCGGAGGGTTGATTTCTTCCTGAGTGTCAACGGCTTCAACAATTTTTTTGGCCGGGTCATCGACTTGTGTTTCTTTCTGTTGGGAAGCCTGTCCTGCTTGTGGGAAAAGGGGGGCGTCTAAATCATTATCATTAGTGGCATCGGAGCTTAATTCTTTTGAATCAGCCAAATCTTGAGAGAGCTTTGTTTTTACTTCTTCAGATTGGGAATCTTCTTTGGCCTTCTCCCCTATTGCAACATCGGCTGTGGCATCAGCATCTTCTATAATTCCAGCTGCAGCAACCGCAGGCTCTTCGACAAAACCAATCGATTTCTTTTGCATTTCGGTGGAAGGGGTATCAGTAGTGGCATCTTTTTCAGCAATTATTTCCGCTTCCTCTTCAGTTTCTATTGGTTCTTCTCCCAATTCCCGAAGTTTGGCTGCAGCCATTAGGCTGTATTTATCGGTTTTTGAAAAAGCTGCCAGTTGACTCAACAGCGTCAGTTGCTGATCAATCCTGCCCATTTCTGCCAGTACTTCGCTCATTTCATATATACCCTGGCTAAAATAAGAACTACCTAAGAATTCTGCCAACAACGTACTATAATAGCTCAAACTATCGTCATATGATTTATCCCGCCGCTTTTGCTGTGCCAGCATAAGGATTAATAGGTCTTTGGGCAGAGAGGTTCCGGGCTGATTTATAATGTCCAATAGCAGCTTCTCGGCCTGATCAGAATGATTAAGTCGATCCAGAATAAGAGCCAGATTAAAATCGCGAAGGTTTTCGACCTGCTTTCCCAATTTAATAATGGAGCTGGATTCCAGGCGATCCTCCAATTGAAACAGCAGACTATCCAATTCCAGAACCTGCTTTTTCAACTTGCTGTTCTCTGCCTTTAACTGCTCAATTTGTATGGTAAGAGATTGTCTTTGAGAGAGAAGTTCTTTCTTTTGGCGGTCGAAGTCATCTTTCAGCTCCAACATCTGCTGTTGGAGCTGAAAAACCGTTTTTCTAAACTGGCGAATGGTTTCAGGTTCATCCTGGGCATGTAACTGCCCGGGAATCAGATGAAAAATGATGAATAGCGTAAAAATTACTGCTTTCACATGAATCAAATCTTTTAACAATAGTACCTAACTCCAGTTTAGTGCAAACTAGGACCCCAGGTCGGGCCGGATTCAACAACGTCTTGTGCTGTATCTGTCAAACGTTGATAATCTCCACCGCTTGCCAGCATGTAATAAATTTTAGAACTATCCTGCTTATCTTTCCGTCCTGTAAAGGCTAGCAAAGAGCCATCGGGAGACCAGGTAGGCTCCTCAGCCAGAATACCTTCTGCGGTGAGTCGTTTTTCCTCTTTAGTCTCAATATTTATACGATAAAGAGAAGAGATCCCTTGCCTGATGGATCGATAAGCCAGGTATCTTCCGTTGGGAGACCAAACGGGAGAAACATTATAACCACCTGTTCTCGTAACTCTGGTAACTTTTTGAGTCGCCAGATCAAGAATATAAACCTGCGGTTCTGACGTCTGATCAGATACAAAAGCCATCTGCATTCCATCAGCAGATATGGCCGGTTCCGTTTCTATGGTAGGCATATGGGTAATGGCACGGACTTTTTTCAAATTGTAGCCCTTTTCAGCATCTCCTTCCAACTCAAATTTAACAATGTCCGAGTTTTGATTTGATACATAAAGTGTCATATAGATAGAACCGTCAGAGGCCCAGATGGGGCTACTGGCTATTCCTGCCTGGGTAAAAATTTCATGCGCTTTGAAAATCAGGGGTTCAACTTGCTGTAAATTGATTACAGTACCGAAATCGGTATGTGAAGTATAGATGATCTGATCATTTGCCTGATTCCAGGATGCTCCATAATTAGTATAGAAATTATAAGTGACTTGCATGCCGCTGTTGGGAACAGCAAAGGCTTTTTTATAGATAACCTTACGAGCATTTTCTGTCTGAGACCAGGTCAGGGTACTGCCAATTGCGCCGGAAATCCCAAATAGTTCTTTAATAATGCGGTTTCCCATTTGAGAGGTCTTTCGTTGTACATATTCCTCTTCTGTATTCAGGAACTTCAAACCAAAATATTTGGGTTGAAATTCTGTCTGCTTTTCACCCTTGATTGTGACTAAAAGCTCTTTGGATTCAATTGAATTTTCCAGAATTATGGAATAATCTGCATTCTTGGCAACGGCGACGTTCGTAAACAGCAAGGATGCTTCCAGCATACTCTGTATCTGGGAAACAAATTGTTTGTTTAAAGTTGTGCTTTTCTGAACCGAAATAAAAATTGCTGCTTTCTTGATGCTCGGTTTGTCAACTTCGAAATAATCCAATGCAAAAGCGGTTGCAAAGAAAAAGGGAAGAACAGCAAGTAAAACAACTGCTTTTTTTATTGTTTTCATGTTGCACCTCATTCATTGTTATTTTGTTTTGAGGTGAATCGTAATCCTATCTCAGTTGATTCACCAGAAAAACCCTCCGGAAGCGGAGGTAATTGATTCAGGTTTTTAAATACTTGAATCACAGAATGGTTAAAGAACCTGTTTCTGGACGATTCCACAAATTCATAGTCCAAAATAGTCCCGGATTTGGCTATCTTCAGTTTAACTAAAATTTCCAACGATGGATCCATCTCCAAAGGCAGGTTCCAATAAGGTTTAATTACATCCATAACACGGGGAATATAACTCCGCGTCATGGATCTGCTCATTGGGAAATGCTTCCATTTAGCCGCTAACTGCCTTTGTTTAAACAATTCACTGTTGTCTGTGACAATTGTCTTAACTTTTTTTATATTTCCCTGGGATTTCCGCTCCTCTTTTTCTGTCTCAACCTGCTCCTTTATCTTTTGAGACCGTTTTCCCAAATCTACTTTGAAGTTCTTCACAATAGAACTGAACTGTTTTTTGACCTCTTTACTTCTGTCTTTTTTGACACGAACAGCACTTTTTATTGTTTCGACTTCGTAAACATCGTCCCGCATTACCTGCTGTTGTGTCGGAGCTTCAATTGCGGGTTCTTCGGGAACTTCAATTTCCAGATCGGGTTCTTCTTTTTCAGGTTCGTCTGCTAATTCAATAGGTTGTTCTTCAACAGGTTCCGGTTGAGGTTCGATCTCTTCGAGTTCCATTATCTCTTGCTCGATGACCTCCGGTTCCTCTACAGTCTCTTCCTCAATTTCTGGTTCTTCTGGCTCAATCTCCGGTTCCTGCTTATCTTCCACAGGTGGTTCTTCCGGTTCCAGTGCAGGTTCCGGTTCTTCAACATCCGATTCCTCCTCAACAACCTCTTCTTCTATGACCTCTTTCTCGGGTTCAATCGGAGGAGGTTGAATCTCCTCTTCCTGTGCAGTTTGGAATAAAAGCTTAAGCTGTTGCTCATCAAGGAGATCAACGTCAATGCTCTTTTTCTCAAGTTCCGCAAGATTTATTGCCGAAAAATCAGCATCTTTTAAATAAAAAAAAAGAAGCCGGTTAAAAAAGTGTGTAATACAAGGGAAGCTATTAATCCATATCGAATAATGTGTTTTCCCGCCAATTTAGTACTACTCATTTTGGTCGAATACAAGTCCGATATTTTCATGTCCCTGATTTTTTAAAAACACCATTAGCTGCAACACATTATCGTAAGAAGTCGTTTTATCAGCCTGAATATAAGCTTTCTCTATACTTCTTCCTTTAATTAAATTCTTGTAGATTTCGAAAAAGCGTCCAACCGAATATTGTTTTTTCTCGAAAATAATCTGGTTGTCTTTATCCAAACCGATTACAACGGATTCAGTTTGTCTGACCTTCTCTTTCTCCTCTTCGTTTAAAAGCTTGGTCTTTGGCAGATTCACCCCAACTGAACGTGTCATAACCGGGGCGGTAATCATAAAGATTATCAGTAAAACAAGCAACACATCAACAAAAGGTGTGACGTTTATCTCCGTTAAAAAGGAATCATTATCCGATTTAATAGCCATAGCCGTTTAGCCCACTCTTTCAGCAGCAGATACTTCTGTTGTATGATCGAAAATGAAATACTGCTGCTGAATGTGATTTAGAAGATCCAGGGCAAAATGATCGAAGGTTTCTTTAAATCTGAAACTCTTGGCTTTAAAATAATTAAAAGCAATGGAAGCCGGAATTGCTACAAACAAGCCCAAGGCAGTTGCTACCAATGCTTCGGAGATGGCGGGCGCTACAAAACCGAGATCCGCACTGCCAATCCTCCCGATCTCAGCAAAGGCGTCAATGATTCCGATTACGGTTCCCAAAAGCCCTATAAAAGGAGCAACATTACTGGTTGTGGCAAAAAAACTAAAATATCTCTCTCGTTTGTTGTTCTCTTTGCTGGTAACCTTTTCAATGGTTCGTTGGATAACCTCGTCAAAATTGGATTTGAGATTTTGCATTTTTGGATCAACAAAGTTCAGTCCCTTAACCCGTTGCTCAACATGGACGACTTCCTTGTAGATTCCAGAAAAAATGGCTCTAACGCCGGAAAGTTTTTCACTGTTGAGATCTGAAGCAATACCGTCTTTATAGAGATCGATCGGTTTGGATGATTTCTCAAACTCCTGAAGAAATTTTTCATCCAAATTTGCCAATCTTTTAAAATAGATAGCTGTTGCGATGATCAATCCCCAACTTAAAATTGACATGATGATGAGAACAATAAACACAAAAGCGGCAACAGGCCCTGAAACATACAAGGCGTCTAATATGACGTTAAAACTCATGAACCACTGTAGTTAAAAAAGGGTTAAGAAACAGCCTCCTAACCCTTTAAATGATTGTTGCAATTATAATTTTATTAATTTTTTAATACCCAAATAAAATCAGTTCTTCTATTTCTCGCTCTCCATTTCTCGTCATCATCACTTTCAAGTTTGGGAACGGGGCACTCTTCGCCTTTGCTAATTCCACGAATGTAATTCTGGGCATATCCCAAGCTGGTCAGAAGTGGTAAAACACCGCTCCATCTTCTGTCTCCCAGGGCTTTATTGTACTTGTTAGATCCTTTATAATCGCAACTCCCTTCCAATTGAAGCATCATGTCAGGATATTTGGTTAACTCACTGGCAATCAAGTCAAAGTCATTGAATAAGCGTGTGGAAGCATCTTTTTCAATCACATGAACATCAAAGGGATAAAACACCGGCGTTAAGACCAATTCATCCAGTTTAGACGCTGCTGCACAGAAAACCCTGTCAATGTTCAATTGGCGATTTCGAACCAGTCGATCATGAATCTTCTTAATAGTTTCGTAACGCAGTTCTTTTTCTTTTTCAAGTACTTGCTTCTTAATCGCTACTATTCGCTTGATCTCATCGTCTTTCAGTTCGGTTTTTTCTTGCAGAATTTTGGTTAATTCCTCTTCCGACTGGGTAGAAGCAATCATCTTCTGCAGCTTGTAAGTTTCAACGACCTCTTTGATATCCTCTGGCGATAAATCGGATTCTTCAACTAATCTCCTCTCCAGATCTTCGGCCGACAAATCCATTGCCAGCAATTCCTTTACATTTTCATTTTCTTTTATAATTTCAGCAGATTTAAATCCGATTTTTTCCTCAATCTCTTTTTCCAGTTGAGCGGATTTCATGGCAATATCTTTCTGCTTTTTGATTAGTTTCTTCTGTTCAGCTTTGTCTTCTACCTCAATTTGGGTAAGAATGACCTGTTTCTTTTTATACTCTTCAACGATTTTAGCATTTTCGTTTCTTTGATCTTCTTTCAGGGTTTTTTGTCTATCCAGTTCATCAAGATAAACTACTTTTCCTTTTTGAGAAACTTGCTGAGCACAAGATGCTAGAAATAAAAAGGTTAGAATGGCAATAATACTTTTTTTCATTTTTAGCTCCGTTGATATTTTTGTTTTAGAATCAAGAAAAGACCTGCTTTACATATCATCTAAAAATGAACGACGGACGAATGGGAAATGGATATCTACAACACTACGAGTTCAAAAAACCACTGTCAATGGCATGGTTTTCTTTATCGTAAGATATTGACAAATAATCGAATTTTTAGAGATTTTGTGATCTTCATCAAAATTGAGCATCATAAAATCAACTAGTTAAAGTTAACTTTGACTTCTAAGTTAACGCATCTTTAATGCTGTAACAAGACAATATCCATTTTTTTTTAGTCAATCTGACCAAATTTAGTTTCCACAACAAACACTTCAAAGATCATTTTACCGTTTATATTGACTCAACTTCTTTTTTTCAAGTTCCTTTATCCAAATTTCTCTGAAGGAATAGGATCTGCTAAAACCGCAATAGTTGATCAATATTGCCTGTCTGAATAATTCTATGAGAGGATTTGTTTGAGGTTTCGCTGTATTCGCTTGATTTAAGTTTAAAAACAGACAATTAGATAGCATTTTGGTCGAATCAGGCCTTCATCCTAGGGAAAATGGCATAAAAAATCAACCAGAATCTGACAATATTCATTTCAAAATCTGTGATTATAAGCACCAGAAAAAGATGAACAATCGATCATGTTATGATGGACTGTCTATATAATCAAGCTTTACAGCAGGATGGTCTGTGGGGCATTAGAGCGCCTCAGACTACGTATGCTATTTAGTAGGATTCGATCTCATTGATAGTTTTAGGAATCGGTTTACCCAATGTACGACTGCCATTTTCCGTGATCAGGATATTGTCTTCGATGCGAATCCCGCCTAGTCCTTCATAATGAACAACTTGTTCATAGTTGATGAACGAATCAAATCTCTTCTCCTTTTTCCAGCTATCGATCAAGGAGGGGATAAAATATATTCCCGGTTCAATGGTAACCGTAAAACCAGGTCTCAGTTTTCTTGCTAATCTGAGGTTCTTTAATCCGAACTGTTCACTTCTTGGCTGTTCCTCACCATATCCCACAAGATCTTCGCCCAAAGCATCCATGTCATGAATATCCAATCCCAGTAGGTGCCCCAATCCATGAGGGAAAAACAAGGCGTGGGCTCCTGCGGCAACTGCTTCCTGTTCGTTTCCTTTCATGAGTCCCAACTCTTTTAGTCCTCTGCAAATAGTAAGAGATGCCATTTGATGTAGATTAAGAAAGGATACGCCGGGCCCGGCCTGTTCTATCGCCTGCTGGTTTGCTTTTAAGACAATCTCGTAGATATTCTTTTGCATTCTGGAAAAAGACCGACCCACTGGAATTGAACGAGTGATATCACTTGCATAATGCATGGCACTTTCGGCGCCTGCATCGATAACCAGCATTTTCCCTTTTTCCAGTGTATTTAAACATCTATTATTATGAAGTATTTCACCTCGTATACTTACAATTGGTTGAAAGGATACTGTTCCTCCCATGGATGACGCAATTCCTTCAATGACACCTTTAATATCTCTTTCAACGGCTCCCGGCATTGCCATAATCATTGCTGTTGTGTGCATTTTATGAGCAATATTGGCTGCTGATTCCATCTCCCTTATTTCAAATTCATCTTTGATCAACCGCTGCTGAATTACCGCCTTTGTTAATTCCATTGAAACTTTTCCCGATATTTGATCGGGTTTAAAATCAAACAGATGCATTAATTCCAATTTAACTTCAGCCTGATAAGGAGCTAAAAGGTGACATTTCCGGTTAGATTTTTCCATCTTTTGAACAATACCTGCCAGATCGGAGTAGGATTTTGATTGTTTGATGCCTGATCTATCAGCTAATTCACCAATTGATAAAGAATTCCCGCTCCAGATAACTTGTTCCTCGGTTTTTTCCTCTCCGAAAAGAATTTCCTCGCCGGTATCCAGGTCGATAACCAAGGCTAAGCCAGGGCGATCAATTCCCGCGTAATACAGGAATGTACTGTCCTGTCTGAATGGGTAAGGGTTATCCGGACCGTTAAACGGGACTTCTTTGTTACCGATTAACAGAATCACTCCGGATTGGAGCAGGCTCTTCAATTGATTTCGCCTGTTGCAATAGATCTCTTTCTTAAACATCACTGGATTCCATTTGGGTTATGGTTTATTAAATCAGAATTATACCGGATTTGAATTTTATTTGCGTGCAACCGTTTTTAAAGGGCATCAAATCGCCGGTCATCGGCTTTGAAAATAATATGGTGATTCATTTCATTAATCACCATATTAACGACTTTGTTGACGACCAGGCAACACTTTACATCAATGTTGTGATTAATAAACCGGATGTCCCCCAATTTTGCTCACAATTGGAAACGGCATGGAAACTGTGGAGCTGAGACTCCAGAATGGTAGACCGTACGTTTTTTTATTTTCAGATGGATTTATCCGACTAATTACTCTTGACGAGTTGAAATATTACCTGCGATAATTTCTTGATTGGTCTAACCATTATAATTAATTTTGGATTTCCAAACCTCTTTTTATTTCTTATGATGCTTGAAACAGACGATAATCTTCAGTCAGATTGTTGATTTATCTTGAAAAGGATAATAATTTCATCCGAAGTGGATCTCAACACCAATCCAAGGATTCAACTTCGGAACCTGAAAACCGGGATAGTCACATGACACAATTGTTCAGGAAAGCAAAGCAAAACAGGATTTTTCAAGATGTTGTCGAACAGATACAGGATGTAATCCTGGAAGGGAAGATTAAGCCGGGAGACAAGCTTCCATCGGAAAGGGAATTGGGCGAAATGCTTGGAACCAGCAGGGGGACTCTGAGAGAAGCTCTGCGGATTCTGGAGCAGAAGGGGTTAATAGAAATCAGACTGGGAGTGAATGGCGGAGCCATTGTTAAGGAAGCGACCTGGGAGCAGATGAGTGAAACCCTGGCTCTTCTGGTCAGGTCGCAAACGGTTTCATTGGAACACCTGACAGAGTTCAGGGAGGGAGTGGAAGGGATCGTTGCTTCCCTGGCCGCTAAAAGAGTGACGGAAGCGGACATCAAAGAACTGGCAAAATTGCAGAAATCAGCAGAGAAATTTTACAAGAAGGGAGTGTCCCATTGGAAGGATTTTGTCAGGGTTGACGAAAAAATCCATATTGCCCTCGCTGTTGTTTCTCGCAATCCCATGTACAAATTTATTGTTGAAACCATTCACGATAATATCGATCGCTATTATGACAAGTTTCTGGTCGTAGGTAGCAGTGAATTGGAGGAGAACTACCGGGATCTGAGCAACCTGGTGAATGCCGTCATCAACAAGCAGGAAGCAGAAGCCGGTGACTTGGCTCGAGGGCATGTGATCAGGTTCAGCAGGCATATGGAACAAAAAATCAAGTAGAATTTAGCCGGTCTGTAGCACAATTTTGAAATGAGTGAGTATCTCTAAGTCTGAACTGATTGCCACTCCGGCCTTTAACCGAAATCCTTGGTGATTGCGGTCCATCAGAATTTGATGCAGATATCACAGCATGGGTTCTCTTTTTCTTGAGCCACTGTTAGCTATCATGCAAAATCTTATAGGATAATTCATTCCTTAATGGTTTAACCATTATAAACATTAACCAGTATGGAGTTAAATGATGAGTGAGCTGGAGATTAAAGAGATAATCGAGAAGGCCGCCGAGCTGGCCGAGTTCTGGCAGCAAAGAGCGGATCAGTTGATAGAGAAGAAGGAGAAGATCTTCCAGAAACAGATGGCGAGTCTGCTTCGTCATCCCATCGATAAGGTTGTACTGACCAAGATGATCGATCAGGCGTTTCGCTCAAGCAATAACCGGCGTATTGCCGATCAGATTATCTTTACCTTAAAGAAAAACAAGGTCCCCGAGTTTTTTACCAGTTGGGAGAAGGCGCTGGTTGGTATCTTTTTGAGATTCGGACAGTCGTTTGCGGATCTATCAGTTCCCCAGGTTGTAAAAAAGATGCGTGATTTCAGTAAGCAGGCGATTCTTCCCGGCGAGTCAGCGCCTCTGTTCTCCCATTTGAAGAAGAGAAAAAACCAGGGAGTGAGGATGAACGTAAATCATTTGGGGGAAGCGGTTTTAGGAGAAGAGGAATCGAAAGTACGTCTGGAAACCTATATCAAAGATCTGCAGAAGCCTGAAATTGAGTATATCTCCGTTAAGATTTCGACTATTTATTCCCAGATTCAACCTCTGGCATTCCGGCATACTGTCGCCGTATTGAAAGATCGACTTTCCATGCTTTACAGAACTGCCATGAACAATACCTTTGTCAGGCGGAATGGAGAAAAGGTACCCAAGTTTATAAATCTGGACATGGAAGAGTACAGGGACCTGGAAATAACGACAGCCGCCTTTATTGAGACGCTGGATCAGGAAGAATTTAAGTTTCACAAGGCAGGTATTGTTTTACAGGCTTATCTGCCCGATTCCCATGGGATTCAAAAACAACTGACCGAATGGGCAATTTCCCGCGTGAAAGCCGGTGGCAGTCCTATTAAAATACGGATTGTAAAAGGTGCCAACATGGAAATGGAGATGGTGGATTCCGAAATCAATAACTGGCCATTGGCGACCTACGATGTAAAAACTGATGTTGATGCCAATTACAAAAAAATGGTGTTGTATGGGATGAGACCTGAACATGCCAAAGTTGTCAATCTGGGTATTGCATCTCACAATCTTTTCGAACTGGCGTTTGCTTACCAGGTCGGGCAGCATTATAATGTTCTGCCACATATCGATTTTGAAATGCTGGAAGGAATGGCGGATCATATCCGCAGGGCCATCACTGAAAACACGGGGGATGTTCTCCTCTACGCACCGGTGGCGGGTAAAGACCAATTCATAAATGCCATCGCCTATCTTATCAGACGTCTTGACGAAAACACGGCACCGGATAACTTCTTGAGATATGCTCCCGGCCTAAAGCTGGGAAGTAAAGAGTGGGAATTCCTGAAGAACCAGTTTTATGAATCATGCGAAAAAATAAACCGGATCAGCGAATCTCCCAATAGAACTCAGAACCGTTTACAGGAGAGCTTTCCCGAAAAAATGGGGACGTTTTTTGAAAATGAATTTGTCAATGAACCGGATACGGACTGGTCTTCTACCGTAAATCGTAAGTGGTCGGAGCAGATCAGGGAAAAATGGATGAGAAAACCGGGGGATAATCCCATTGAGATCCCCATAATAGTTGGGGGAAAGGAAGTTTTTGATAACAGGGACGTAAAGGAGTCCTTTGATCCCTCACAGATTCAAAACAAGGTTGTTGTTTCCAGGTTCAGATTGGGAAATGAAGAGGATGTTTTAAAAGCTGTGACCACAGCCAAAGACGATACTGACGGCTGGCGCTCGCTGTCGCATGAGCAGCGTCATGGTATCCTTTCAAAAGTTGCCATGGAACTTAGAAAGGGCAGAGGAGATTTGATCGGAACTGCGGCTGCCAATACCGGAAAGCTTTTTACAGAAGCGGATGTTGAAGTTTCAGAGGCGATCGATTTTGCCGAGTATTATCCCTACACCGTCAAACAATTCCTTGATATTAAAACCGTTAAGGGAAGGGGCAAAGGAGTCGGAGTGGTGATCTCACCCTGGAATTTTCCCATCGCCATTCCCTGTGGTGGTATAGTTGCATCCCTGGCAGCGGGCAACACGGTGATATTCAAACCTGCTTCCGATTCTGTTCTGGTAGCCTGGGAATTGTGCAAGTGCTTCTGGAAAGCGGGCGTACCGAAAACGGTTCTGCAGTTTTTGCCATGCCCGGGTTCGAAAGTGGGAACCAGACTTGTTGAACATCCCGACATCGATTTTGTAATCTTGACCGGTGGTACCGATACCGGAATGAAGATGCTGGAACAGAAACCGGGATTGCTGCTGGCTGCGGAAACCGGAGGAAAAAACGCCACCATTGTCACAGCCATGTCTGACAGAGACCAGGCAATAAAGAATGTTGTTTACTCCGCTTTCGGTAATGCTGGCCAGAAGTGCAGTGCTACTTCTCTTCTGATACTGGAGAAAGAGGTTTATGAGGATGAGAATTTCAAGCGACAGCTGATTGATACGGCCAGAAGTTTCAGCACCGGTGGTGCTTGGCAATTCCAAAATAAAATGGGTCCATTGATCAAACCTCCGGAAAGTGATCTTAAAACTGCTTTAACAAGTCTGGAACCGGGTGAGTCATGGGCTTTGAAACCGGAAATCGTCGATGGCAATCCCTATATCTGGTCGCCGGGGATTAAATGGGATGTCTCTCCCGGAAGTTTTACCCATATGACTGAGTTTTTCGGACCGGTACTGGCTGTTATGTGTGCGGAAAACCTGGAACAGGCAATTGAATTGACCAATCAAACAGGATATGGCCTGACATCCGGAATTGAAAGCCTTGATCCCAGGGAGATCGAAATCTGGAAAAAGGGAATCGAAGCCGGAAACCTATACATCAACCGGGGAACAACCGGCGCTATAACTCTCAGACAGCCGTTTGGAGGGATGAAAAAATCCGCCCTGGGTGCAGGTATTAAAGCCGGGTCTCCCAACTATACTGCTCAATTCATGAGCTTTGGAGACCTTTCAGTACCGATAACCGGTACCCTGAAAGAGGAAAACCGAATGATACGTCTGTTGGCTGAGTGGAAAATTAAAACGCGCTGGAATAAATTCAGTGGGTCAAACCCGGAAATCGAAAAGACGGTCCGGGCTCTTAAGAGTTACCTTTTTCATTTTGAAAATGAGTTCTCCAAAGAGAATGACTATTTTAACCTAAGAGGACAGGATAATATTTTACGTTATTTACCATTGGGAACAATAGTTGTGAGGGTTCATGAAACCGATTCCCTGTTTGAATGTCTGGCAAGAATTGTTGCAACCCTGGTGACAAAAAACAAAATTATTGTCAGCATACCGACCGGGTTTGATAATGAAGTGCTTAGGTTTTTGCGGGGCCGGGAAGGTGCGAGATTGTTACAGGGGCAAAAACTGGTTTTTGAAAGCGATGAGGATCTGATCAAGAGAATGCCAGCGGTTGCAAGAATCAGGTATGCTGATTTTGATCGTGTGCCGCAGGCCGTTTTTGAGGCTGCTGCAAAAATCGGATTTTATATCTCCTGTACTCCGGTATTGATGGAGGGGAGAATAGAATTGCTGCAATATCTGTTAAATCAGAGCATCTGCCATACCTACCATCGGTATGGCAACCTGGGTGAGAGGAATCTTAAGATATCATAATAGAATAATACCGGTTGAACTAATTGGGGCGCTCTCCATGGAGCGTCCCTAATGTTAAGTCTTTTTTTCCCCAGAGTTTGTTGGTCCAATGTTGAAAGCGACTCTTAAATGCCTCATCATTAAAATAGTCCCCTATTATCTCTTCAGTGATGGCAATGTGTTCTACGCGCACGGTTACTTCCGGAACCCGACCACAGAAAAAATCCCATATCCCCAGCGCTTTTGGTTCATATTTTATGGTTACGTCCAATATGGAGGTTAATTGATTTCCCATGGCAGCGAGCACGAAAGCAACTCCTCCTGCCTTTGGCTGCAACAGGTACCTGTAAGGAGAGTTTTGCCGCGTATGCTTCTCTTTGGAAAATCGGGTTCCTTCCACAAAATTCATAATGGAAACGGGAGTATCCCTGAATTTTTCACAGGATTTTTTTGTGGTTTCGATATCCTTGCCTTTCAAATGCGGGTTTTTCTTCAGGAACGTTTTAGAATAGCGTTTCATATAGGGATAGTCCAATGCAGCCCATACAAAATTAAATATTGGCAGCCAGACCAGTTCTTTTTTTAAGAAAAAACGAAAGTAGGGAATACGGTTGTTAAGAACATATTGGAGGACAACAATATCCGCCCAGCTTTGGTGATTAGCCAGAACCAGGTACCAGTCTTTCATTGATAGATTGTCAATACCCTCAATATGCCAATTGATACTGTTGACGAACGTTAGCACAAAACCATTCACGGAAGCCCAGCGTGTACAGATGAAGTTTAAGGCAACATCACAGATTCTGCGGACGGGTTTATGAGGTAAAGCAAGTTTAATAACCGCGAACGGTAACAGAAAAACAACCCAGAAGAACAGGTTCACAGTAAGAGTGAGAAGAATCAGTACGCCTCGTACAATTCCCGGAATAAAACCAAACATGACATATTTTATCGATATTTAAAAAAAGAAAAAGTCCAGTATGGCAGGTTTAACACCTCTTGTAATCGCAAATTTGCGATTTTTTCTGCCAGGAGGATTGGAAGAAATAATCGATTCCCGGCTAACATATTTTTATTGTGAAACTTCGGGGTTTAATCCCCATTTCGAAGCTGAAAACTTGGCTTCTTACTGACAGTGCCGTGTCATCCCGGACTCGATTCGGGATCCACTATACTACTGCGCTGTAATTAATATGGATTCCGGCTCAAAGCCGGAATGACATACAGATCCCCCGCTGCTTGCTACGGTGCTCATTTCATGAATTTCATAATCTCATCATCCGAGATGAAAGCTCCCTGCAATCGCACACCATCTTTGAGTTCAGGTGAGATAAATATCATATCCCCTTTTCCCAGCAGCTTTTCAGCTCCGGTGCGATCAATTATGATCTTGGAATTTATGGCCGAGGAGACAGACAGGGCGATTTTTCCGGGGACATTCGCTTTTATCAGACCGCTGATTACCTCTGCCGATGGACGCTGCGTGGCCAGAATTAAATGAATCCCGCAGGCGCGGGCTTTCTGCGCAATTCTGATAATATTGTCACCGATATCCGATTTATCTCCCATGATCAGATCCGCAAACTCATCAACCACGGCAATAATATAGGGCAATTGTCTGCCGGCTTTGGCCGATTGATTATAGGAGGCGATGTTGGATGCATTACTTCTTTCGAGGAGGTCATACCGGTCTTCCATTTCGTCAACCAGAGTCTGCAAAACAAAGGAGGCATCCTCCATATCTGTTATCACTTTGCAGGCCATGAAGGGAGAAGCATTAAAAATACCAAAATCGACCCGTTTAGGATCTACCAATACCAAGCGAACATCATTGGGAGTCAAATTGTACATGATCGAAGCCAGCAGGGTTTTGACCAGGATACTCTTACCGGACCCGGTTGTTCCTGCAATTAAAAGATGAGGCAATTCAGCCAGGTCAAAACTGTAGGTTTCATATGAAGCATTAACTCCCAGAATCACGGGCAATTTTGCCTCGGTGTCGGTTGCTGTTTCCAGCAGCCGCCTGAAAAACACCGTTCGCCTTTTGGCCATCGGGGCTTCGACACACAGAGCTCCCTGAGTATTAAATGTTATCAGCACCTTACTTTTTAGAGCCAGGGAGAGATCTTCATCCAGTTTCCGAATCTGGGATAGTTTGACTCCCTTCCCGGGAATAATCTCATACTGTTCAACAGAGGGCCCCCCTATAACTGTGCCTACATTGACCTCAACTCCCAATGATAAAAATACTTCCTTGATCCGCTCTTTTTTTTCTCCATAACTGACAGAATCGGCGGGCTGTTTTTTGAAATCGCTGATTTTCGGTTTCTGGAACGCTTTCCTGTATGGTTTAAGATTTAGGATAACCTTACGCCCTGCTGGCTCCTCCTTTTCTCCCTGCAGTCTAAGTTTTGGCTGAAGTGGCTGTTTTTTGGGGAGGGGCTTAATCTCAGCTTCAACCTCGTCAATCTCTTCAGGTTCTTCTTCGGTCATTTTTTCTTTCGATTCCGGTTCGGAGCCCGGGATCGATCTTCGGAACAGGTTGATGGAACTGGGCTTGAGGTCTGTTTTATAAAGGAGCAGGTAAGTACCGAAGATCACAAAAACGAGTTCAACCAGAAGCAATCCCGCATTCCCGATGAACATCCCAACCGATGATCTCATGAAATGATTTAGTGCACTCTGTGCCGGAAAAACCTCCGTAATATAGTAGTTGTCAGTCCATGTCATTACCGGCAGCATTATCAGCGTAACCCCGGTGATCCTTAATAGCTGCTTGCTGGTTACCAGAATCAGTGCTCCGCAAATAATCAGATAATAACCGATCAATTTTGAACCATGCCCGAAAAAGGGAATGAGGATGGTGCTGTAATAGCCCTGCCCGATAAGACCGGTTTTGCTGGGTGTCTGAACTGTGATAAAAGTGAATATTCCGGCTAATACCAATAAAAAACAAAGGATTATTTTGACAGCTCGACTATTGAATAACATAGAATTGATTCTCAAAGGGTTATCAGTCAGTGTCATTCGAAAATGACTGTTTTGAACAACCTAAAGCAGTATCCCGATTCAGTCAATACCAGGAGATACTGTATCATAAGCGCTTTTTAAGAATATTTTGCTGTTGCAAGGATTACGGTAGGGCGGGGTTACATCCCCGCCAGAACTAACTCAAAGGCGGCCATGTAAGGCCGCCCTACCGTTAAAAACATAAATTTTATTCTAAAACAGCTTTAAACTCACAGCACAGATTCCAGGAATTTCCCATTTTTGTAGAAAAGCTCGCCATCTGCAAAGATTTTGCCTTCTGTTCTCATGTCGCAAAGCATATCCCAGTGAAGGGTTGACCGGTTAACGCCGCCAGCTTCAACCATTGAGTCTCCCAAAGCCATGTGAATGGTTCCCCCTATTTTTTCGTCAAAGAGCATATTGCGGGTAAAGGTTTTGATATTGTAGTTGGTACCAATAGCCACCTCTCCAAAACGATTTGATCCTTCGTCGGTTTCAATTAGGGCTTTCAGCAGATCTTCCCCTTTTTTAGCCCTGGCTTTGGTGACCAGTCCGTTATTAATCTCAAGATAGATCCCCTCGATCTCTTTTCCTGCATATATCCCGGGGAAACTGAAGGTGATCTGCCCATCAATTTTATTTTCAACGGGAGAGGTAAAGACTTCGCCGTCAGGAAAATTGACCCTGCCGTCGCAATTGATCCATTTCCTGCCGGCAACACAAACCTTGATATCCGTGTCTTTTGCAATAATATTTAACTCTTGTTTGCCATCCAGGTATTCTACCCATCGCTGTTGTTCTTTACTGATTTTCTCCCAGGTTGAAATGGGATTGTCCAATTGCAGATGACCGGCTTCAAAGACAAAATCTTCATAATCTGACAGACTCATATTCGCTTCCTGAGCATCGGAGAAGGTAGGAAACTGCGTACCACACCAGCGCAGGGTTCCTTCCCCCATTTTTCGAGAGAAAACCTCCCGCCACTTTTTCTGCGATCTTCGCTCCAGTTGAATGCGCTCCGAACCTATATTGGCATTGATCTTGGTATTACGTCCGCCCCAGGCGGTCAGTAAAACGTCTGCGTCACGAACTATTTCAGCCATCAATCGATTACCTTGCATGAGTTGATCTTCCGTGGCGTGTTTTAATTTGATTTCATTCAACTCCTGGCATTCTATCAGTGACTCCACATAACCACCGGCATTAATACCGGCTTGGACAACCGACTTCATCCAGGGAATCGCTACTTCGTCACAGATGACATAGACGTTGTCTTTTGGCTTTACCTTCACCGAGTAATTCACCAATAGGTTTGCCAGTTTATCAAGTCTTGAATCTTTCATGATTTCCTTACTTTGTTATAGTGATCTTTTTTTACAGTAGATTAGAGATTTAAAAACTACATTTGAATCTCTTTTCTCAGAACAGAAGGGTTTTTCCCATGCCATTTTTTAAATGCTTTACTGAAAGTATTCGGTTCACTGAAGCCCACCAATGTTGAAACCTGGGCAATGGTTAAGCTGGTGTTGATCAAATATTCTTTGGACAATCCCGCTCTTACTTCATTCAGAATCTGTTGATAAGATGTTTGACGCTCTTTCAGTCTCCGACTTAATGTCCTCTGGCTCATATTGAGTTGATGGGCAATTTCCTCAATCGATGGATACCTGCCGAGAGAGGAGACCAGATGCTGGCGGATCTCATCCACCAGCCTGTCAGATTTGCGTAATGAGCTTAAAATCTCTTCGCAATAATTGATGCAGATCTGCTGCATGGTAGGATGACCCATAACGGTAGGCAGTTTCATAAAATCCCTGGAAAACCGAAACCAGGTGGAGGAGGCACCGAAAACAGGCGTTTTCTTAAAAAGATCCGTATAAAGAGAGGCATAGGCCGGTTTTTTATAGGACAGGTGAACCTCTTTCATGGGAATTGATTGTCGTGATAAAAATTCTGCAGAAGCGATGACGGTTGAAAAATATTCCTCTACCGCAAAGATGAATATTCTTTCATCCGTACAACTAAACGCAGGAAAAACCTCAATGATGATATCATTCTCATCCGTTTTGATGATAGGATTCACCAGAGCACCGTTTAAATCCCAGAACTTCTGTGATATGGCCAGGGCTTCACCCAGTGTCGAACTGCTCATGATGGCATAGCCCCACACGCCGTAATCCGCCAGGTTATAAAACTCTCCAACTTTAATACCCAGGGCAGGTTCGCCGGTCTCCTTCAAAGCATTTTCTGCCAACCGGATGTATTGGGCATAGGTAAGATTGCCTTCGGGCTTTTCATGCCAATCCAGTTCCAGGCCGGTTCCTGCCAGGACTTTGTCCAGCTTTACACCAAAATGTCTAATGGCTTTTAGTAACCATCTGGCACTAAACCCCGGGATCATCTGCTTGTGCAAATCTTATCTCCTTAACTGCTGCTGTTTTTTACCTTTGTCCATTCAATTCTCATTTTCCGTAAGGCAAGAATCATGGCTTTAACACTCATATACATATATTTTAAGATACGTTATCGGAGCAAGGAATATGGCAAGGCGGCCTTACATGGCCGCCCTACCGTTCAAAAAGTTGTCATCAGGTTTCGGTAACCTGAATGATCTTACATCGATTCAACCCAATAATCTTGTCACTTCCAGGAATTTCACCATCCTTTTAAAAGCCCAGCATATCCAGTGCAATTTCAATTTGCAATCGGGTTTCATCTCTTTTTTAACCTGTGAAGAGAGATTCATAACCACCAATATCCACGGATACAAGCTTCAGCTGGCAGGTTTTCACCCTTCTTGGCGCGATAAATCCTTTTTTTTTCAAACCGGTTTTGATAGCGTTCAGTTACGCTAAGATAGAAATTCTTAAACCAGGCGAGATTTAGGTTATGTTAACCTATAACTCTATTGCAGAAAGGTATTATGGTTGATCAGCTAAAGCCAGCAGATTCCGGCAAGTATGTATTAGTAATCGATTTGGGAAGTACCAGTCTTAAAGCCTCTGTTGTGGAGAATACCGGTCGAATCTTGTCGATCATCACAGAACCTGTCGAAACGATTATACTACCGGATGGAGGAGCCGAGCAGGATGCGGAAGACTGGTGGCAAAAAGCAATGAGGGCTGCAAAAAAGGCGATATTTTCCTCCAGAATACCGGCCGATAACATTATGGCTGTATGCTGTGATTCCCAGTTTTCTGTTATTGTTCCGGTAGACAAGGATTCAAAGCCCCTTATGAATGCGATTCACTGGTTCGACAGCAGGGGAGGAAAGTATACTCAACCAATCATGAAAGGGTTTCCCAGTATTCAAGGGCTTGGTCTCAGAAAAATACTTAAATGGATAAGACACACTGGAATAGTCCCCATAGAATCAGGTGTGGATTCATTGGCCCATATTCTCTATATCAAGAATGCACACCCCGAAATTTATCAAAAAACCCACAAATTCTTTGAACCGGTAGACTATTTAACTTCACGTTTGACAGGACAATTCACTGCATCCCAGCATACAGTTGCAATTTTTATGGTTACTTCCAATCGTCACTGGGGAGTAAAAGACTATTGTGATCCATTGATAAAAGCAACCGGACTGGATAGGGAAAAACTGCCCGATCTGATTTCCAATGATGGTATCATTGGCCCGATAAAACCAAGTATCTCCAAGGAACTTGGTTTGAGCCCCTCCACCCTTGTAACCGCAGGCATGCTTGATAATCAGGCAGCTCTAATAGGCTCCGGTGTAACAGGGTACCACCAGGGGATGGTTTATGTGGGAACCTCATTAAATATCAACGGCCATGTTCCACAAAAGAAAACGGACATTCTCAATTCAATCGCTTCTATCCCCGGTTGTCTTCCGGGTAAGTACATGCTCATATGTGAACAGGGACTGGGAGGAAAATGCCTTGATTTTTTCCTTAAGAATATTGTGTGGCACAATGATGCGCTTGCAGAAAATAAATTACCTGAAGATTGTTATCAAAGAGTCAATGAGATCGTTAAAAATATTCCCCCCGGAAGTGGTAAGGTGATGTTCCTTCCCTGGTTAAATGGTGCCATCGCCCCGTCTGAGAATAAGAATGCCAGGGGCGGTTTTTTTAATCTGTCGCTGGATTCAACTCGTGCGCACTTGACCAGAGCGGTGATGGAAGGAGTTTCATTCAACAGTAAAGCTGCCTTGGGGCCAGTGGAAAGGTTTCTGGGAAAGAAAATGGATTTTATTCGAATGGCAGGTGGGGGAGCGCTTTCCGATGTTTGGGCTCAAATATATGCAGATGTCTTAAATATTCCCATTCATCAACTCGAAGAGCCGCACAAGGTTACCTGCAGAGGCACGGGTTTGGTCGGGTTTTCCCGTTTAGGTCTGATTAAAACGGACGAAATACCAAAGCTGGTTCAAATTAAACGGATTTTTGAACCAATAAAGGAAAATGTTGCTTTGTATAACAAGATGTACGACCAGTATCGTCAGATTTTTAAAAAGAACAGCGCAGTTTTCAAATCATTAAATGAAAGATAAACTATGTTCCTGATCCGATGAAATAATTATAATGGAGAACAAAATGGCAGAACAGACAGACAACACTCAACAACCGGATCCTTTCAAGCCTTACAAGGGAAGATTTAAAAGTTATCATCAAATACCCGCCAAAGGACGAGATAAGGATGATATCTACAACGAGATCGAAACCATGGCGACTGAAGAGAATGCCAAGTGGAAGTCGGGTCTGGCATCCGGAACCTTTTACCACGCCGGGGATGAGCATCGAGCCTTTATGAATAAGGTGTTTTCACTCTATTCACATATTAACATCATTCAGGCTGATTTATGCCCCAGCATGTCCAAATTTGAAAGTGAAATTGTTGCCATGACTGCCTCAATGTTGAATGGAGACAAGGTCAAACAAGATACTCCCGAAGATGAAATCTGCGGGACACTGACCTCGGGTGGATCGGAAAGTATCATGATGGCAATGAAGGTCTATCGGGATAAAGCAAGAAATGAAAAGGGGATTGAATATCCGGAGGTTCTCCTGCCCAAAACCGCCCACTCTGCCTTTAGGAAATCAGAAGAGTATTTTGGGATCAAAATGGTTGATATCCCCTGCGATTTACCGGATTTCAGAGTGGATCCGAAGGCGATGGAAAAAGCCATTACTCCCAACACTGTTGCTATCGTAGGAAGTGCCGGCAATTACCCTTATGGCTTAATTGATCCCATGGAGGATTTGTCGGATTTAGCTTTGAAACACAAACTCTGGTTTCATATTGATGGTTGCCTGGGTGGATTTATTCTGCCCTGGATCGAAAAACTGGGATATCAGCTACCTCTGTTTGATTTCAGGCTGCCGGGACTTACTTCCATGTCTGCTGATACCCATAAATACGGCTATGGTTTAAAAGGAACATCGGTTGTATTGTATCGCAACAAGAATTTTCGCAAGTACCAGTACTTTACAGATCCAGAATGGCCAGGCGGAACCTATTTATCACCTTCGGCCTCGGGAAGTCGATCCGGTGGATTAACCGCCTCCATGTGGGCTGCAATGGTTAATATGGGAGAAGAGGGGTATTTGAAAATCGCCGGCGATTTGATGAAGGTTGCTGATGAGATAAAAGCCGGCATCCAGGAAATTCCTGAACTTAAGATTATTGGAGATCCAACCTTTATCGTTAGCTTTCGCTCCGACGAAGTGGATGTCTATCATGTCAACGATTTTATGAAACAAAAGGGGTGGCGCTACAACGTCTTCCAGTTTCCACCTGCCCTGCATTTCTGTGTAACAAGACCGCAGACGGTGAATCCGGGAATTGCAGAGCGAATGATCAAGGATTTGAAAGAGGGAGTTGACTATGCAAAATCAAAAGCGGGAACACCGTCCGAAACCAGCGCCATCTACGGCATATCCAGTTCACTGGAAGGATATCAATTCATCAACGAAATGCTTCACGCATACCTAGATCTTTTCTACACGGTCTAACACCAAGCAGTGACCTTCAAATATCCAGAGAGGTCACTGCCACTATACGCTGTACAGCCAATACCGGAAAAGAGAGTTCCATTTCATCCCATAACGCTGCTTTAGGTCATTACCATAGTTCCAGTAAAATACCAGCGGGTACAAAGCATTAATCTTCAGGGGTGGATTCTGTACCAGCCGGACAAAATTTTGATAGCTGGTGTTGGATTTAACCATGTGAGCAAACAGCTTCTGAGCGTTAAAGAAGAGTTTCTGCTTCTGTGTGTCATTGATGGGACTCATCTGGAAATAGGAGTATGTGAATTTGGGCTGACTGTCATCGGCTCCACCATTCATGATTTCGGCGATCTTTGTCCCGGGATAGGGTTGCAGAATGGAGCACCAGGGGTGGGGGGTTCTGATTTTCTGATTGATTCTGATAGTCTGGTAGATGTCTTCCAGACTTTCATCCGGAAGACCGATCATGTTGAAAGTTAAAAACGGAACTCCATTTGAGTGTAGGGCATCGGCTGCATTATAGATATCTTCATCCTTGATCGGTTTGTTATACGTCTCCCGTCGGATTTTTTCCACGCCAGTCTCAACAGCAAAGTAAATCGCTTTACATCCGGCCTTTTTCAGTGCTGCAACAATGGGATGTTTTATCATTTTGGCGGTACTGCAACAGGTAAACGGCATATTTATCAGCTTGGCATACTTCTCACAAAATTCCATGGTCCAATCTTCGGATATGAGAAAATGGTCATCGGGTATCTCCAGGCATTGCCAGGAGATCTTTTTAAGTTCCACCAGTTCGTCGATCACGCTGTCAACGGAACGTTGTCTGACCATTCGCCCCAAGCCTTTGTATATCTGCTTATATTGCTGATTAAAACAATAGCTGCAGCTGTATGCGCACCCTCTCGATGTCCAGACTTTTTTATGGGGATTCTTTTTCAAAGCTGGGTAGTTTTTGTAATGAGATCGATCGCTATGGGGCAATTGAGTTAATTCATCAGCAGTTAACAAGGGGGCAATCGGATTTTTGATGATTTTTTTACCGCTTTTTATCCAAAGGTTCGGTGTATCTGCTACTGAGTCCGGGGAACCATTATAGTTTTCCAGCAAATGGGAGAGAGATTTTTCTCCTTCCCCGATGCAAACCATATCAACACCTTCCTGCTCAATTATCTTCGGGAAAAAGGTAGGATGAGGTCCGCCCAGGATGGTTTTTGCCCCGGGAAGATGCTTTTTCAGATACCGGCAGGTGGATATGGCCCAGTCAACAGACGGCGAGAGAAGGCTGATTCCGATAAAATCGGGATCTATCTTTTTCAGAATCTTAATGTTTTTTTGAGGATCAATCAGGATTCTGGAATCATGTCCTTTTGTTTTCAAATAGGCGGACAGAATCATGGGTCCCAGTTTATCCTCGATCTCCCTCTGTACAAGAACTATTTTATTTTTTCGCATTGTATTGTGATCCGTCTTGAGATACTGGAGAGTATTTAGACTAATAACGGTTTTGTATTCGTTCTTTTCTGAGAATCTGTTTGCTACCCGAAATCACTAATTGAAAAAAGCGATTAACCTCAAGCATTGTTTTTTACGATAAAATAATAATTCCATTTAGTTGTCAAGTTTTTTTTATGTGCTTATTTACCAAGTACTCTTTACACGCTTTAAAATACGCATCTTTTTGTCCAGTCAACCTCCCTAAATTAAATTCAAACGAACCTTAAAAAAGGGGATTTCACCAATCGATGTCAATAGTATGATTGGTGGAAATCAGGGTCAGGTCTTGTATTTTGACTTTTTGCAAAAAGTCAAAATACAAGACCTGACCCCCACTTTTATGTTCTTTTATTTCATCAAAATTTCCACATTCCCAAAGCATCCATTTTGGTGAACCTAGTGAAACAAACCGTGGGGGTGAAATAGGCAGTGACGATATAGGATTCTTTTGATTTATTATTTTACCCTGTAGATTTTGCACCATGGGTAGCGTCTAAATTAAAAAAGTCATCCGTTGGATGAATTGAAATTTTGACAAATTATTAAATCTCGCCTTAACTACAAACATTCAACTGATGAAGTACAGAATTGACCTGTTGATATTGTATTCTTATCTTTTCAAATCGATCCGCTTGTGTTAACTCTTGCTGTGTTGAATGGAAATTGGTGAATTGAGAGCTTAAAGGCTGTTAATGAGGGAAAAGGGTTTTGATACAGCTTAGAAGCACTATCAAAGTCAATCCATTAGGTCAAAGTTTCTAAAATTATCCTATCTTAGGAGGGGGACATGAAAAAAATCAAGATGTTCAAAAATCTGATTGTGCTTACAGTGCTGTGTATATCACTGGTATTTGCATCAATGGTCTGTGCTGCTACAAAAATCACCATTTTGCAGTCATCTGATCTGCACGGTAGAATTTATCCTCATGACTACGCTCTGGATGAAGAGGATCAAGATGCCGGTTTTGCCAAGATTCAAACCTTGGTGGAAAAGGAACGGGCTGAAAATCCGAATGTAATCCTGATGGATTGTGGGGATACGGTTCAGGACAATAGCGCCATGCTCTTTAACGACCTGCCGGTTCATCCCATGGTTGGAGTTATGAATATGATGAAATATGATGTGTGGACCTTGGGTAATCATGAATTCAATTTTAACATGCCGTTTCTGGAAAAAAACATCAAAGCCTTTGAGGGATCGGTGTTATCAGCAAATATTTACAGAGAAGGCACTTCAAAAAGATGGGTGAAACCTTATGTGATCTTCGAAAAAGAGGGTGTACGAATTGCTGTTGTCGGTATGCTTCCACCGGCAATCCCGACATGGGAGTCTGCCACACCACAGCATTTTGAAGGTTTGGAGTTTACCGACCCTATGATCGAAACGAAAAAAGTGATTGCAGAGCTTGAAGGTAAGTACGATGTGCTGGTTGGGGCATATCACATCGGTCCGCAAGGAGAACATGGCTATGAAGGACTGGAAGAGATTGCCAAGAATTTTCCCCAGTTTCATGTTCTTTTTGGTGGTCATGCCCATGCAAAATATAACAAAGAGATCAATGGAGTCAAGATCATAGAACCTGGCGCATACGGCTGGTCTTTGGCAAAAGCAGATATCGAAGTTGTCAAAAAAGGTAGTGGATATAGTGTTGTTTCCGTTAATACTGAGAACATTGAGACAAAAACAGTTCAAGCCAACCAAGCTGTATTGGATAAGTTCAGATTTGTTCATGACCAATCAGTCACCGATGCCAATCTGGTAGTGGGTAAAATTGCGAAGAACTTTGTGGAAAGAGTGGATTATATCACAGGTCAGGAACAGGTTACCACAATGCCTACTTCACAGTTGGAAGATACGGCCATTATAGATTTTATTAATGATGTCCAGATGCATTATACCGATGCTGAAGTCTCATCGGCAGCTCTCTTCAATTTTGGATCAAACCTGAAAGCCGGGGATTTTAAGAAGAAGGATGTCGCCTATATCTATAAATATCCAAACACCCTGGTAGGTGTGAATATCACAGGTGAAAACCTGTTAAAGTACATGGAGTGGTCAGCTTCCTATTACAATACGTTTACTCCGGGTGATTTAACCATCTCATTCAACAAGGATATAAGAGGATATAACTATGATATGTTCTCCGGTGTTTCCTATGAGATTGACTTGTCTAAAGAAGCCGGTAGCAGAATAAAAAATGCGAAAATCGGAGGCAGGGATCTTGATCCTAAAGCCACCTATAAGCTCACAATCAACAATTACAGGTTTGGCACCATTATGAAACTTGGGTTGGTGACTAACGATGATAAATACTATGATTCTGTGGCTCAATACGCTGATATTCCAGATGGGAGAATCAGAGATCTGATTATCAAGTACACCAAAGAGATTAAAAAAGGAACGATTGTACCGTCAGTGGATTACAACTGGAAACTGGTAGGATTTTCCATTGATGAGGCATTGCAGGAAAAAGCCTTTAAAATGATCCAAAACGGAAGCTTATCCATTCCGACTTCTGAAGATGGCAGAACCCTTAATATCAAAGCAATCAGGGTTAATGATATAAGTAATTAGGGGCATCAAAAAAAGTGAATTTGGGTTTAACAATTTTCCTTTTACATTTTACAGAAGCTGAGTGTAAACTCGAACTTTCACTTCTGCGAATCAGCACATGCATGATGTGAGAGACTGTTTTTTGTTTGTCTAATCAAGAAGTTCCCGAGAGGAACCGATCTCATTTAATTCCAATCCAAGGGAAATATTTATGAAGAAGATTTTATCATTTATGCTGATTGCCGCTCTTGCCATTTTTATGGGGTGTACGACGACACAGCCTATTAAAAGAGATATTGATGCTAAACTAACAATTTTGCATACCAACGATCATCATGGGCATTTCTGGAAAAACAGCAATGGAGAGTATGGATTAGCTGCTCAGAAAACCCTGGTTGATAGAATTCGAAGTGAAGTTAAAGCAGGTGGCGGTCAAGTGCTGTTGCTTTCAGCAGGCGATATCAATACCGGTATCCCGGTATCAGATCTACAGGACGCTGAACCGGATTTCAAAGCCATGTCTTTAATCGGTTATGATGCCATGGCAATCGGAAACCATGAGTTTGATAACCCTCTCGATGTACTGGCCAAACAGAAACAGTGGGTGAACTTCCCTTTTCTGGGTGCCAACATTATCAATAAAGACACAGGGAAACCGCTTTATGATGCCTACAAAATATTTGATCTCAATGGACTAAAGGTTGCCGTTTTCGGTCTGATTACTCAAGAGACTCCACTATTGGTAACTCCCGATTATGTAAAGTCGATTGAATTCAGAGATCCGATAGAAGTTGCCAAGGAACTGGTGCCTGAACTGAGAAAACAGGCTCATGTTGTTATTGCCCTGAGTCACATGGGATTTTATGAAGGCGGTAACTATGGAACCAATGCACCCGGCGATGTCACGCTGGCAAAATCCGTTCCGGGTATCGATGTGATAGTTGGGGGTCATACTCATGCTGCCTTTCAGCAGTCTGTCAAAGTGAACCACACCATCATAGTTCAAGCGAATGACTGGGGAAAATATATCGGCAGACTTGATCTGGCATTGGATAAGGGAGCTTTGAGTGAAGAATCATTCAGGATGATTCCGGTGAATTTGAAGAAGAAAGTTGAAAAGGATGGAGAAACCGTACGTGTCTTTATCGAAGAAGAGATTCCTGAAGATGCGGAAGTGTTAGCCCTCCTGGCTCCTTTCCAGGAAAAGGGAAAAGCGGAACTGGACAAAGTGATCGGTTCAACAACGGGTGATTTTGTCGGTGAACGTGCCATTGTTCGATCTCAAGAAACAAATCTGGGTAACCTGATTGCTAAAGCTCAGCGACTGAAAACAGGAGCTGATGTTGGTGTGATAAGTGGCGGAGGAATTCGAACCAGCATCTCCAAAGGAGATATCACTTATAATGATGTTCTCAAGGTTCAACCCTTCAGCAATTCAATCTGCGTGGTTACGCTCAGTGGAGCCGAGCTCAAGAAGTACCTTGAGATAGCGGCCAATAAAACCCCGGGTTCCGGCGCCTTTGCGCAATTCGACAATGTGGTGATTAGAATGTCGGGAGAATCGCTTGTCAGTATTGAAGTTGGCGGAAAAGCAGTAGTGGATGACGGTCAATATAAGCTGGCAACCAACGGCTTCGCTGCTGCCGGTGGTGACGGTTATATGAGAATCTCAGACCATCCTGCTTTTGTTGACACTGGATTTGTGGATGCCGATGTTCTCAGGGAATATATCAGCAAGAATTCTCCGCTGAATCCTGATGATTATGCTCCAACCAATGACGTAATTAGATAAATCAGATTAAAACAACCCGAAGGTTTTTACCTTCGGGTTCAACTTCCTAATCATCTTCATAATCGACATTGTGGCTTTTTTCCGCCCGCTTGATGTTCTTATCCTGATACTTCTTTTTTTTTCCGCCATCATTTCATTTATAAGTT
This sequence comes from bacterium, assembly GCA_018829445.1. Taxonomy (GTDB): domain Bacteria; phylum SAR324; class SAR324; order XYD2-FULL-50-16; family XYD2-FULL-50-16; genus JAHJTV01. The sequence goes on along the minus strand of JAHJTV010000087.1, from coordinate 126,600 downwards.
TTAAAAGTGTCAGTGGTTCCCAGGCGGAAATCCGGATTCAAAATAAAACGATTGCCATGCTGGATCTGAATCAACCGCTTCAGGAAAGAGAGATCCCAACTCGAATCGGTGTTGTCACCATTCAATATGGAGAGGGTTCCATCAGGGTTATCTCTTCGCCTTGCACTCAAAAAATATGCCTGTTGCAGGGAGCCATCGAATCGACTCACGAACACATCATCTGTCTGCCGGCCAGGATGACCATCTCCATTATCAATGACAGGAACACGATCAACCCTTTGGAAAAAATCGATGCCTTTTCTTATTGATAAAAAAGAAAAAAACCGTCTTTCACCGGAGCTGTTTGCTATCTGCTTATTGTTGGCGGGTAGTCTGCAGATAATGGAAAACCTGCTTCCCAGGATTCCCGTTTTTCCCTGGTTAAGACTGGGACTGGCTTATTGGATTCTGCTTCCTTTTTTATTAAGATTCGGACTGGTCCACACCCTTTTTCTGTTTTTTTCAAGGAATCTGACAACCCTGGTTTACGGAGGCCAGGTTTTCAGTTCTTTCTTGATCAGCACGTCAGCAGGATTTCTGTCATTTGTTTTACTGAGTCATCTTGTCAGAACAGCATATCAGAAGAAAGTGTTGGGTTTGCTGGGAGTGAGCGTTTTGTTGGCAACAGTCTTTAACGTTTGTCAGCTGGTTATTGTCAACCTGATGCTGGTCGGACATCAGGACTTTTTTTTCCAGTTATCTCCCATGCTGCTCTGGTCGGTTCTATCGGGTGGATTCATAGCTTTTCTGGTTTCAAGAAGTTCGGCCACACTGGAGGGTTTGTTTACCAGTGAATTAGAACATAATATGCAGGAAAGTTCTATTCCCTTGCCAGCATTTGAGAAGAAAAAGGGATTTGAGCTCTTGTTGTCGCTGGTTACGTTTATTCTGATCTTTGCAATCAATCTAACAATAATTCAGTTTGTTCTTTCCGTTGTTTTGCTTCTGATCACCCAATTCCGCTCTCTTAAAGTCTTGAAATATGCCTGGCCCTTCTTTTTTTATATTGCCTGGCTGCACCTGTTTCGCACGGATGGGTTTTATATCTACAAAGATTGGATTACCAGGGAAGGACTGGAGGCTTTTGGCTTTCACGCGGTGCGAACCGTCAATATCATAATCTGTGGTCAGTGGCTGGGAAGTTTTGTCCCTTATCTTTTTAGGGCGATGCCCTTCAATCTACATATAAAGGGCATCGGTTATTCCCTGCCGCTTCTTCCCTCCATTTTCGGAATCAGCATTTCACTGGGCCGGGATCTGTTCAAGCAGTTCAAAAAGCGGGAGTTTTCCAACTTGTTAGATCCCGTGATTAAAAGTTTACTGGAAGAGTTCAAACGATTGGAAACCCCCTTGGATCAGCAGTACACGGATAACAAGGGGGAGTAACAAAGGGGAACCTATTTTTTTGCCAAAGCACTCAAGGGTGCAGGTACTCGCTCTTTTTCTCCTCTTTTGTTGAACAGCACACAGAGAGAAGGTAACAACAAAAGGTCCGCCAGCAGAGCTGAGATAAAAGCTACTGCTGTCAGGTACCCAAAATGGGCCATCCCCAGATGACTGCTGAAAACTAAAGCGAGAAATCCCAGTACCAGAATCACGGTGGAAAAACAGATCGCCTGTCCAACCTCCCTGATGCTGTTAACTATGGCTGTAATGACGTTGTCGGTTTCCAGCAATTCCGTGCGGAAGTGGGTCAGGAAGTGAATGGTGTCATCAACAGCGATGCCGATCACTATGGGTGCTATAATCAGTGTATCCGCATCCAGAGAGATATCGAAAAACCCCATCACTCCGAATGTAGTAACAACCGGGAATATGTTGGGTATCATCCCCATCAATCCGATCTTAGGTGATCCAAACACGAACAACAGCATAATCGTGATAACAATCAGTGCCAAACCAAAACTTTGCACCTGTGACCAACTCATGTAGTCCACCAGCTGCATCATTAATGCAAGACCACCGGTAATATCCACTTCCATATCCGGATACTGCTGTTTCAGTGGAGAAAATATCTCTTCCGCTTTTTTCTGAACAGCTTCGAAAAAAGGCAGGTACTCAATCGAACCGTAGTTCTTTAACCGAATACTGATTCTCCCCTGCGCATAGTCATCCGTTACAAGAAGTTTACGATCATCCGGATTTGCCATGTCGAAGAGAAACAGGGTTTGCTGCAATGTTTTTTTCTCCTGGGGAATAATGTACATCTCGGGTCTGTTCTGGTTTAAAACCTGGTAAGAGTTCTTTACTACATTCACCAGCGAATCGGTGCGGACAACAAACTCAGGTTGTTCCTCTTTCAGGTATTGCTGAATCTTATCTATTGCATTGAGAACCGCCGGATCCTTTAACCCGTCTTCTTCGCCCATATCGAGCGTAATCTCCATGCTCTGGGTGCCTCCCATAACGGCATCTACTATGGTCTGTGACAGTCTCACCGGATTTCCTTCCCTGATCAGTTCGATCATATTGGAGTTTACCTTGATTTTGGTCATTCCGTAGATTGAGACTCCTCCAATTACCAGGAAAATAACCACCATCAGCCTGGGATAGCCATAGGCATATGGCTCCAGTTTTTCCAGAAATCTCTGAGTAAGGGACTTCTTCGTTTCATTCTTCTCAATCCGCAGGGCTTGCTTTTTGGATATGGGCTGCCAGATATCCAACAGCAATGGCAGCAGGGTAACGGTTAATATAAAAGCCAGCAAGACGCCAATGGCTGCCGATATTCCAAATTTTGCAATGGGAGGTATGGGAACAAAGATCATTGCCAGTAAACCGGAAGAGGTAGTAACACTGGTTAGCATACAGGCAAACCCCGATTTCTTCATCACGGCTCTCAGGGCAGAATCATGATCATACTGTTTTCTTCTGAAGAACTGGTATCCGGAAAGGATATGGATGGAATCCGCGATTCCGACCACAAGAATCAACATGATGAGGACGCTGATCATCATGCTCATGGTCATCCCGATCCAACTGACAATTCCCAGGGTAAGAATAATAGCCAGGATAACAATTGATATGGGCCAGATAACCGCACTAAAGGAACGAAACAGATAATAAAGAGCTGAAAGCATCAGAACGAGGGTTATCATCAGAATAATCGATAGCTCTATATTCAAAACATCATTAAAAAACTTCATGATGATGGGATTGCCGACTGGATAGAACTCTAAGACATCACTGAATTCGGGTTGATTGATAATATCATAGATCTCTTCGGTAAAAACGGCATATTCTGCCATTTCCGTGGTTTTATATTTAGGTACGGTAAAAGCTTCTTCCGTTGTTTCAGGAACAGTATCCAGCTCCATTTCATAAGGTTCAGGATTTTCACCCATGGTGGCTTCGTAAGGTGTCGTTCCAAAATCGGTTCGGATAAAGATGCCTCCATACTGGGTATCTTTTGACAGGTAGAACAGGGGATAGTCTTTGTGGGAAAGAGCTTCCTGACGAAGTTTTTCCCGCGTTTTTTCGGTATCAGGATTGTCGTCTCCGACAAAATCTCTTGATATCAGTGTATCCCCCTCAACCTGCATATAGCTGACATTAATAAGACTTTTTATCTCAATGATATGACTCAGCAAAGATTCGTTATTATCAATTGCTTCCAGAGAGAGACTTGTAAGCTTGTCCTGAAGATCACGCACTGCAGTCAGAGATGCTTCGGAAAACACATCGCCGTCTTTCGCTTTGTAGACAATATAGATCGCATCATCACTACCGAAACTATCACGAAATTTGTTAAAAACCACCACCGTAGAATCATCTGTTCGAAACCATGATTCCATCGCCATATCGAGCTTAAATCTGGTAAATCCAAATATGGAAAAGACAACCAACGCAAAAAAAGTTACCCAGATCCACAATCTGTATTTACGAAGCAAATCCGGTAAAGACTCAAAAAAATCTGTAATCTTACTGATAACACCAGACATGATATCCTCCATTATTTTTCTTCCTTCTTCTGTTCACTTAAAGCTGATAACCCGCTGATAGCCCCAAGATTCATGGATTCCAATGCAGAGCTGGGCACAATGATTAATGATCCCTTTTCCTTTAATCCTTCAAACAACATATTCATTCCTCGCAAGTGCAGGGCGACCGGATTGTTTTTATACCTTTCACTGGCCTGCTCAAACTTCTCGGAGATCTCAATTTCAGCAGTACCCAGAATGATTCTCGCCTGCCGTTCGCGTTCAGCCTGGGCTTGTTTACTCATGGCATCCGAGAGATCAGCCGGGATTACGATGTCACGGATACCGACGTTCTGACAGGTAATCCCCCAGGGATTTGTCTGCTCATCCAAGGCATGCTGCAGATTACCGGCGATTTTCTCTCGATTCTGCAGCAGATCAGCCAGCTCATGTTTTCCAATAATATCCCTGAGACCGGTTTGAGCCGCATAAGACACTGCTTCTTCATACATCTGGACTTCCAAAGCAGTTTTTTCTGCATCCCAGACTGTCCAGTAGGCTACTGCATCAACGTTTACAGGAACTGTATCCTTTGTTAGTGTTTTTTCAGCGCTGAAACTGGTTACTCGCACTCTCTGGTCAATAAATTTATCCACTTTATCAACAATGGGAATAATCATGAAAAAGCCCGGGCCTTTTAAGCCCCGATATTTCCCCAATCGCAGAAGAACCGCTTTCTCCCACTGGTCAGCCGTTTTAAGGGAGGAGCAAAATAGCGCAATGACAATGGTGGTAACAGAATAATAGATGAAAATTCTTGCAATATAGTGAAGCTGGTCCGAGTCCGTCTTAAATGTCAGGTCAAAATCTATAATATTAAAATAAAAGACCAACGACTCAACCAGCATAAGAATCAGAAAAACAGCCACGCCAAATTTAAGACTGTTGCCTTTTTTCTCTTTGTTTAAAAGCATAAACACCCCCGTTTATTGTGTGATAAGTTTAAAGATATCACTCATCTTCATGGATACCCGTATGAATATTGACCTATTTTTCTCGTTTCCCCAACTCTTCAACGATATCCTCGACAGTGAACCCATAACTATTTGCCGCGGTCAGGAATTCCGTGCAGATGCTTTCCAGTTTGCCCTTGCGCTCCTTTTCGTTGATTTCTATTGGCATGTCGCTGATAAAAGTACCGGTACCCTGCTGAGTTTCCAAAATCTTTAAAATCTCAAGTTCCTTATATGCCTTGCTGACAGTATTTAGATTCACCTTCAGTTCAACCGCCAATGCTCTAACCGTGGGTAATTGTTCGCCTGCCTTCCACTTACCACTGGCTATTCCATATCGAATCTGATCGATAATCTGTCGATACAACGGAACTCCACTTTTATGATCCAATTTAAATTCAATCATTGTGTTTTATAATTATGTTGCATCCATCAAACAAATGGTTTCTTTCGCGGTTTTGCTAAAAAACCAAAGGTAAAAAGATTATTGTACTAGATGTATAGTACAATATTAAAATAAACTAATAAATCTACTCTTGTCAAACATTTATTTATTTGTCTGTAATTATTTACTATAAGCATGGCTTGGATTATACCGGAGGATATGAAGTTTAAATCACAATGGAACCGGATAAATGGATTTGGGGGGAAGAAAGAAGTATGGGGCTTGCATAAAAGAATTATGGAACAAAATATACGGTTTTAAACTGCAGGGCGGCCTTACATGGACTAAGGCGGCCATATAAGGCCGCCCGACCATAATCCTTGCTCTTAATGAGATTTCCTTGAGTAAGCGCTTATGGAATGTAACTCCGCCCTACCATAATCCTTGGTTTTTGTGACAGATACTGTTTAAAATGCTGATAGGAGAAAAGGGCAAACTGAAAACTAATTTGACAATGATAGTGTATGCCCCATTTTCAGCTGTTTACATTTAAGGTATTTCTGGTTGTGTTTTCCCGGCTCGACCTCAATAGGGATCTGTTCTTCTATGGAGAGACCGTATCCTTCCAGACCAATTATTTTCTTAGGGTTGTTGGTTAACAGTCTCATCTTTTTTACTCCCAAGTCCGTCAGTATCTGTGCACCTATCCCATAATCTCTCAGGTCGGCTTTAAACCCTAACTCTTCATTTGCTTCAACAGTGTCGTATCCATTAGACTGAAGTTCGTAGGCTTTTAATTTATTAATTAATCCAATCCCTCTCCCTTCCTGACGCAGGTATAATATTACCCCACAGCCTTCCTTATCTATCAGAGACATGGAACGATGCAGTTGCTGGCCACAATCGCATCGTTCCGAACCAAAAATATCTCCTGTCATACATTCGGAATGAACCCTGACTAAAACCGGTTTATCTGGATTTAATTCTCCTTTTACCAGGGCAATATGGGTCAGATCATCGAGTTTGTTTTCATAAGCTATCATTCTAAAATCACCCCCAAAGCGGGTTGGGATGGTTGTTTCAGCCGCTTTTTTAACAAATCGTTCGGTCTTGATACGATAGTCCACCAGATCAGCCACCGTGCAGATCCCGATTTGATGCTCTTCACTGAATACTTTCAGAGAGGGCATCCTGGCCATGGAACCGTCTTCATCCATAATTTCACAGATAACACCGGCAGGTTTTAAGCCGGCCAGACGTGCCAAATCAACTGAACCTTCGGTTTGGCCCACTCTCACCATTACTCCCCCGTTTTTCGCTCTTAAGGGAAAGATATGGCCGGGTCGGGCAAGATCATCAGGAGTTGCGTTATCCGCAATAGCAGTCTGAATGGTGGTTGCCCTGTCTGCCGCTGAAATACCGGTAGTGACCCCTTTCTTGGCTTCAATGGAAACGGTAAATCCTGTTTCAAACTGGGAAGTATTGTGGCTCACCATCAATGGGAGATCAAGTTCATCCGCTTTCTGGTTGGTCAGGGAGAGACAGATTAATCCCCGGCCGAACTTGGTCATATAATTAATGGCTTCCGGTGTTACAAGTTCCGCTGCCATGGTGAGATCACCTTCATTTTCACGATCTTCATCGTCAACCAGGATAACCATTTTACCGGCGGCAATATCTTTTATAGCTTGTTCGATTGAAATTATAGTCATTTCTTACTCTCAAATTCCAGTTATCATCCGGTATTTACCACCATAAACAGGTAATTGCAGATACCGGAGAAGAAGAGATGACTCAGGGCGTGAGCAAACGGATTGTATAATCCATCTGCCATAGACGTGCTTGCAAATGCAGGTTCCCCATTCTCAACAGGATTGAGGATGGGAACGGATATGCATTGTCTTCTTCCATCCGGACTGTGACCGTCGGCTTTGGAGTTTCACCAAATCTGCTGACCTCAAGTTTACCTTGAGCGCTCGTGGGCTTCCTGGGAAAGGTTACCACCGGTGGGGAATTTCACCCCGCCCTGAAGACATATTAATAATAAAGTGACTCTGATTATAGAGAATGGATTCTTCTTAATCAAGGGGCAGAATGGTCGATCAGGCGATATCTGATCCAACCCTTGCTTTTGATCATTTAATGTAAGAATTAATCTAAAAACATTCAGCATTGTCCGGTTAGAAATTTGCATCTGCTCGTAGGTTGGGCTACTTGTTGCCCAACATTGCTTTCTATTGATGGGCAACAAGTAGCCCATCCTACTTTTTCTAAACAAGAAATAGCCAAAGTTAAAGTAATGGCGTCTTTGTACATTCCATTATTTTGAAAGCCGTTTCTCATTATTGTTGCAAAAACCTAACCGGACATTACTGAAAAACATTTAACAATCCTGTGAAACATCCAAAATATGCAAAATATATCGGATTTGAAATACAGAAACCCAATATCAAAGACAGGATTTGGTTTCAATAAACTTAATCCAAGGTTTTTAAAGCATCGCTGGCGAAAGGTGCAATTTTGTCATATTGACCGTTTCGTACCTTTGTAATCCATTCGGCATCAGCCAATAATGCCCGGCCTACCGCTATCATATCGAACTCCTGTCTGTTCATTTTTTCGTATAAAGCTTCCAATCCGGTTGGATTGGCAGTTTTACCTCCAAATGATGAGGTGAAAGTCGAATCCAATCCGACGCTTCCAACCGATATGGTTGGTTTCCCGGTAATACGCTTTGTCCAGCCAGCCAGGTTCAAAGTTGAATCTTCAAATTCGGGTTCCCAGAAACGTCTTGTGCTGGCATGAAATATATCCACTCCAGCTTCGGTCAGTGGCAACAAAAAGCTTTCAAGTTCTTCTGGTGTGTTGGCCAGTTTTGCATCATAGTCCTGCTGTTTCCATTGGGAAAAACGTAAGATAACAGGGAAATCCCGACTGACCGATGCTCGAACCGCTTTAATAATCTCTATGGCAAAGGTCAGGCGCCGCTCCAAAGATCCTCCGTATCTGTCGGTTCTTTGATTTGATTTTTCCCAGAAGAATTGATCTATCAGGTATTCATGGGCTCCATGGATTTCAACCCCGTCAAAACCTATCTTTTCAGCATCATGGGCGGCCCGGGAAAAAGCCTGAACAACGTCATCGATATCTTGCTGACTCATGCCGATAGTTTCCACTTCACCGTTGTTTTTTACTTCCATCGCACTATATCCCGGAATAGAGGGATCAGGTTCCACGCCTTTCTTACGGATGTAGCCGACATGCCAGAGTTGAGGTGCTATTTTACCACCCTGTTTGTGGACTTCAGAAACAACATTTTTCCATCCCTGCAGGGCATCCTCCCCGAAAAATTGAGGGACATTGGGGTATCCATTAGAACCGGCATGATTTACCGTTGTCCCTTCGGTTATAATTAAACCTACACCTGCTTTCGCTCTTTTGGCATAGTAAGTTGCCACGTTTTCTCCTGGAATTCCTTTGGGTGAAAAGTTTCTCGTCATCGGAGCCATGACGATTCGATTGGACATCTCAAGAGATCTCACGGAAATCGGGCTAAATAATATTTTTTCTTTGTCATTCATATTTTTCCTTGTCTTTTATGCGACCATGGTAATTGATGTCTCACTGATACATGTATCAAATGATTAAGGCGAACTAAATAATCCCAACGATGGATTTGAAACCTGCTCCTCCTTAACCGCTATTAGTTATTTTTGGGGAGGATAACAGTCCGAAACTTGAGTAAAAACCTGAACTATCAAAGTAGCTAACCTGGAAGAAGTATGCCAACTCCCCATTTGAATTATCGACAATTTCAGTATCTGGTCAAACATCAGCAAATGCAGTAAGCACTTTTTGTTGTTTATTGCTGTTTCATGAGAATTAAACTACAATTCTTAAAAAAAGGAACATGCCTTAGTTTCGGCCCGGTTAATTGGAGATCCCAATTGCGAGATTTCAGTGCACGGTCTGTAAATGGGTATATGATGAAGAGACAGGACATTCTGACCCCAATTAAAAAGATAAATCTGACCACCTGAAAGGCGGTGGTTTCAACTCTAAAAGAGACCAATGAAAATACCCCGGTTAGCGTTTTTCGATGCTAAAACCTATGATAAAGAATCATTTGATGTTTTAAACAGGAAGTATGGATATGAATTTAGATACTTCGAATTTCATTTGATGCCCGGTAATATAGTTTTGACTCAGGATGCGGACGTAGTGATTGTTTTTGTGAATGATGTGATCAATGCGGAGATGATTGATACGATGAAGTCCTATGGGGTGAAGCTTATTGCCCTCCGTTGTTCCGGGTTTAATAATATCGATTTAGAGGCAGCAAAAGGTAAAATTCCAATTGTTCGCGTACCAGCTTATTCTCCACATGCCATTGCGGAACATTGTATTGCATTGATGTTAACCTTAAACCGCAAAATTCACCGAGCCTATTTCCGTACCCGCGATGCCAATTTTGCTTTGCAGGGCTTACTCGGATTTAATATGCAAGGAAAAAAGGCAGGCGTCATTGGTACCGGTAAGATAGGTCAAGCCCTAATAAAGATTCTGAAAGGATTCGGCATGATAATCATGGCTCATGATCCCTATCCCGACATGGATTTTTCCAAGAGGAATGGTTTCGAATATGTTGATCTCGAAACCCTATTCAGCCTTTCCGATATCATCTCCCTAAATTGCCCACTTACAAACGAAACGGAATACCTGATAAACAAACGCACAATCGGTCTGATGAAACAAGGGGTGATGCTCATTAACACCGGAAGAGGGAAATTGATTAAAACCACTGATCTGATCCAGGGACTAAAATCGGGAAAGATTGGCTCCGCTGGTCTTGATGTGTACGAAGAGGAAAGTGTACATTTTTTTGAAGATCAATCGAACCGGATTCTGACCGATGACATACTGGCCCGCCTACTAACTTTCCACAATGTTATCATAACTTCACACCAGGGATTCTTCACACATGAAGCTATGACCAATATTGCAGAAACCACGCTTGAGAACATTCATGCCTTTATGAAGAGGAAAGAACTGATCAACCAAGTGAAAATCTAGTACTTTGCAAGCATTTTTTCCTCTTTTTGGACAGAAAATGCTTGTAAGGTACTTATCCAATTTATCTGGGTCAGGGGTTCCCATTTTTTGTGACACAGTTTGGATATGAGAGATGGCAGGTGTGACAAATGTCGAAAAATAAACAAATTATATTTGCGGGAATCTGTGCTGATATACTCATTTCATTTTAGAACCAATTAACCCTGTTTTTCAGTCAGTTCAATATTGCTAATCGTTTAAAGATGTGTTTAGACTAACGGATCAAATATAATATAAAGAAGGCTAAATGCCAAAATCCGAACGTTTAATAAACCACACTTATTTCACTTTAAGATCAATGGAAAACAAGAAGGAGACTGATGAAAATACTATTCTCCAGTGTTCGAGTCCTTCAACCGGTTATAGTTGTTCTGTGTTTATTCTTCCCAATGGTATCATTCGGGATTTCGCTGCAGACAGCTTTAAAAACTGTGGCAAGGGACTTCAAAAATTCCGGTAAATTGGTAGCAGGGACTAATGTTATCGTCAGTGGGATTACCAATTACTACACCAACAAAAAGGACGAACAATCAAAAAAAATAGAAGCCGAACTCTATTTTGCCTTTAACAGCCAATTCCCGGAAGTAAAACTGGTGGACATCTCCGAAAGCGTAACCGGAGTGTCCTCTCGAAATTCTGTTTTTGTCAAAGGACACTTCCAACAGAAAGGAAATATCGCAACTCTTTACATAAAGGCTTTTAAAGGTACGTTGGATGGTGAATTGCTGCATCAGGCCGTTGTTGATTTTGAGACGGAACATAGGCAGAAATCCCTGGTGGCTGTCCTTGATATTGAAGCTAAATTTCTGACTCTGGATCAGCGTAAGATTTTCAGTGATATTTTCAGGGAAGCGCTTGGAGATACCGGGGTTTTTGATATGGCTTCAAGTGCTGATATCGATAAAATGAATCCGGACGAAATTCAAGTAGCTACCGGTTGTACCAGGGATTCCTGTGCCACCATTATCGGAGAACAACTTGGTGTCGACAGGGTTATCTCAACCACGGCAAGAAAGCTGAATGATAAGACCTTCTATTTTTCCGGAAAGTTGATGGATATTGGAGACGGATCAATTGTGACGGCGAAGACGGTCAAACACACCGGTGGAATCGAAACTTTTGACAGTGCCCTTCAGGAACTGGCAGAAAAACTGACCAGCGACCTGGTAAAACCGGAACCGACATCCGCACCGACTCCGGCTGTGGCAGCTCCAGTCGCAACACCTCGCGCCCCGGTAGAAGAGAGCAATTTTTTCGTTTACGATGAAGAGACCGGGCTGTATTGGCAGAAAGATGAGAGTGATGCAAAACCCTGGTCTGAAGCAATCGCCTATTGCCAACAACTTAATTTGGCGAATCAAAGTGATTGGCGTCTTCCCGACAAAAAGGAAATGGAGTCTTCCTTCAGGATCAATGACAGATTTCCGGATTTAGTCAATAGCTACTACTGGACATCCACAACCAACAAAGAATATAACTATTATGCATGGGGAATGACTGCCAGCACCGGATATCTGTTCAGTGATGGCAATAAAACCTCTTATTATTACGTTCGTTGTGTCAGAGGTGAAAAACTTCCGGATAAACAAACGGTTGTTGACCAAAGTACAGGATTGGAATGGCAACGCATGGAAGCCGGAGAGTTTGACTGGAAACGCGCTGTTGACTACTGCGACAGGCTTGAATTGGATGGAAGAGACGACTGGCGCCTACCTAATAAAAATGAATTAACATCCAGCAACAATATCAGAGATAGCTTTCCCGACATTTCAGACGGATACTATTGGTCATCCACAACCAACCCCACCTACAAAGACTACGCGTGGGGAGGATACGCAAGCAACGGCACGTTATTTGATAATGGGTACAAACCTGACTACTACAACATCCGTTGCGTAAGGGGGCAATCTGAAAATGCTTCCGTTGTGGTTTATGATGAAAAAACAGGATTAACCTGGCAAACTGAAGAAGCGGGTCAATACAGCTGGAGCGACGGTATTGAGTTCTGTAACAAACTGACACTGGATAATAAAAGTGATTGGAGACTCCCCAACAAGGAGGAGTTGGAAACATCCTATCTGATTCAGGATAAATTTCCGTACCTGGTAAATGGCTATTACTGGTCGTCTTCGGAAAAAAATACTATCTGGGCCTGGGGTTTGACGACCAGTACAGGGCAATTGTTTAGTAATGGAACGAAAATCAGAGCGTTCAATATCCGATGTGTAAGGGGTGCAATGAATTAAACAATGCCAATGTTTGCCATTTAACATGAACTTAACCGGAAATCCGCCAGTTGAAAACAGGTTCGGAACTTATTCAAGGGCAATATCAAAGCATCATCTGTTGCTCTTTGCCACTGCTGTCTCAGCACTGGCTTTTCTTTTCTTTAGCCCATGGGTTTCCGGATTGATTGTTGGGTTTAATGTTTTTATCGTTTTGGTTGCTCCTTTTTTTCAACGATTTAGTTTCTTTCTCCCGATCATTGCCAAATCCGAGACCACATCTTCCGCTATCAGTCTGACTTTTGATGACGGCCCTGAACCCTATGTAACTGAAAAGTTACTGGATCTCCTCGCAAAATATTCCATCAAGGCAACTTTTTTTGTAATTGGGGAAAAAGCGGCTCAAAATCCCAATCTTGTAACTCGTATGATAAAAGACGGTCATGAGATCGGGAATCATTCACAAAATCATGATATTTTTTTAATGTTTCGCAGCACAAACACGATTTATAATGAGATCTCCAATTGCCAGAATCAATTGAGAGAACTGGGCATAGAGTCGTATGCTTTTCGCCCACCCGTGGGAATAACCAATCCCAAACTTTTCCGCATTCTAACTCTGCTGGGAATGTATTGTGTTGGATTCAGTTGCAGACCCATCGATTTTGGAAACAGAAGAATAAAAAACCTGAAAGGAAGAATCCTCAGATCGGTTAAGCCTGGAGATATAGTTCTCTTACATGACAACAACCCCGAAGGAACCTTGTCTATCCGATACTGGCTGGATCAGGTTGAGGACATCATCATTCAATTGGGTAAAAAGGGATTCAGTATTGTCCCTCTTTCAACTCTGATTGGAAGATCGGTTATACGAGTGAATCCCTATATCCATTCGAGCACAAACCATCCGGTAAAGGCTGTTTTTGATTATTTGTCTCATCAATATGATAGCATGGATTTTTTCAGGCAGTGGGATTCAGCTGATCCCTTTCTAGATGATTTTTTAGCACTCACAAACCGATGTGATGAGATTTTGGAAATAGGTGCCGGCACGGGAAGGCAGACTTGCCAGATCGCGAATCAGGTCAAGGAAATTACGGCAACCGATATCAGTGAACCCATGATCAATAAATTAGCAGATAAGGTCAGTTCGACGGAAACCACAAATATTTCCATAGCCTGTACCGATGCTGCTTTGTTAGAATTTAACAAAAAGTTTGACAAGATTTTTTCATTTTACTGCCTGGAATATATTCCCGACTTAAAACCGGTATTTGGCAGAATATATGACCACTTGAAACCGGGGGGGTTACTCTATTTTACGATCCCGAACCTCTCCATAAAAAACCGGGTATTTAGACTAAAAACAGGGATGAAATTCGGATTAAACGTTCATATCAGAAGAAAAAAGGAGATCTTTCGCCTTCTTACGGATACAAAATTTCGCTGTATTAAAGAGGTGAAACCCCACGGAATATCGAAAAGTTCCATTTCAGCATTTTCAGCAAAAAAATAGTTTAAATGATTAAAAAACTAAAACAGAAAATAGGTAATGCCTGTTTTATCAAAAGAGTTTTAAAAAACCCGGTTGATCTGGAGATTTTCAAAAAAAAACCGACAGTGAAGTTCCTAATTGGAATTTTTTTTGTTGGATTCAGTTATATTATCGGATGGCCATTAATAAGCTTGCTGGGTGTATTGGCAGTCTATTTTAATAAGCCGCTCCTATTTGCCGTGGGGTCCCCTATTACATACGGGTTTTCCCATCTGGTTTTTTTGTTCGGGATATTTATAGCGGGAAAGGATACGATTGTGTACATGAATGTTTTTGCACAATGGAGTCTAACCCGCTTTTTTACAAAAATCCTGGGAGCTGAAATTGTTTCTTCAATTCAGGCGGAACAAGAAGGCAGAACAGTCCCATACTCGAAAAAAATATAGTCTTTCTTTTTTCATACTCAACAGTGAGTCCACTCCGAAAAGTATTAAAATGTTCAATTTTAGGTTTTTAACTCAATAATCGAAAAATCATAGAAATTCTGCATCGCTGTCATGCCGGACTTGATCCGGCATCCATGGGATTTAATCCAAAATCTAAAAACCTGGATTCTGGCTTGGTGAGGCACGAGACTCGCAATGCCAAATGGAATGACAGGAAAATTGACTTTTCGGAGTGAACTCAACAGTATAATTTTAAACAAGCAATTGACTAAATAAAACATAAAATTAATAATCTACGAGGACAAAGTCTAACTTTGATTCAGATTCCTTTCCTTTATCACTTTTCGAATCGGATTATATGAAAAAGCTTCTGCTTCTTTCCCTATCTTTCCTTTTTGTCACATGTTCAGTTCTGGCAGATTGTTACCTCACAATGGATGCTCCCAATTTAGCTCACAAAGAGATCATTAAACAGGTGGCACTCATTGAAATCTCAAATTACTTTGAACCTGTTGCTGATACTCCTCCAACCGGATTAAAAGTTGAGGATTGCGAATATAAGCTGACTATTACTGAAATCTCCGATCAGATGCTGTTGATTCTTAAGGGACCCAAAATTTCCCTATACGCTGATTCGAAGCTGAAAGATCTGGACGGATTTAAGCAGGCTCTATTTCGAATTATTCTGAAGGAAAAACCTGAAGAGAAAGAAAAAATCTGCCGAACTCATGGTGCATTATTACCCGATAATTGTACAAAAAGCATAACTTCAGCCTCAGAAACCGCACCGATTAAATCAACAAATGAAGTTTCCGAGCTTGTCTGGCAAAAAGAGGAAACGGGAAGAATGTCTTGGAAGAAAGCCGTTGATTATTGTAGTAAGCTTTCGTTAGACAATTACTCCAACTGGAGATTGCCGAATAAAGACGAATTGGAAAAGTTAACAGGCATACAAAACCAATTCCCTGAACTGGATAAATACTATTACTGGTCTTCAACGCTCGCCAAGGACAACAGAGATTATGCATGGGGTTATAATGTTAATACTTCCAGCCTCTTTAATGATGGTTGGATAAAAAATCGCTATTCCGTAAAATGTGTCCGAGACAAAAATGGGAGTCAATCAACAGATATTTTATCGAAGGAATCGAAGCCATTACCTGTTGTCGAAGAATCACGTGAGGAGACTACATTTGCGACTGAAACGATTGGAGAAGAGACTACTGATAACTCCCTGGGCTGGAGATTCGTTGTAGCCCCGACATATATGGCCGGATTTTACGATGTAATTGATATCTATATCGCCAATGTTGAAGAAAAAGGTGAAATCGAAGACCGAAGTTATATCACCGTTGCCATTGCTTTTATCCCGTATTACCAATTGGATACAGGATTAAGACTCGGTGCCGGTATCGGTCCTTCCGCCATATTGGAGATTGATGAAAACAACGAAACAGTCGATTTTATGATGACTCCCATCAATATTAACGCAGGGTATACTTTTGATTCCGGGCTTTATTTGCGGGGAGGATTATCACTTCTCAACGCTTCGGGGGATTTTGTTGCCTCCGAGAGTCTTGGTTTGCTTGGAGCCATCGGGCTGGAAATCAGGAGAAAAAAGATGATCTCTTTTGGATTTGAAGCCGGATTCGATTCAGCAAGTGTTGAGCTTGAGAAATATGATTGTTCGAGTACAACGAATGTGACTTCGCTATCAAATTGCGACAAATCAAAAGAGACCGTATATCCCATAGGATTAATGGCCAGTTTTCATGTTATTTTTTAACAGATCATCCATTTTGCACGGCTGATGATCCCATTTTAATCAATTGAAGGGACGGATTTTCTGCTGTACGCCTGCAAATAACCACTTTACAATACCTAACTTATGTCCGAGCGAAAAGCACCTGCATCCTTTTGTGGCGCTATTTGAGATAAGAAAAATCAGCTCGAAGATCGAAATGCTTTTATCTGGCAGCAATCAGTTCTCAGCTAAATACTAAGTATTTGAAATCGCTGTTTGAATCCATGCAAGTAAGGACTTCCCAGCGTGAAACAAATTCAGCTTGCTAGTAATATTTTCGATATTGACAGAGCGACACCTGAAAAATATTGTTAACAATTCTGGTAATTTTTTCTAACCAATCGGTAAACAATAGAGTATGCTTGTTTTTAATCCCAAAAACGAACCATGACAGATATTAAATATGCACTAGTGACCGGCGGTTCAAGAGGAATCGGCAGGGCAATATCCCTCAAATTGGCGGCAATGAATTATCATGTTTTAATTAACTATCGCTCCAACAAACCGGAGGCTGAGAACACATTAAAATTGATTGAAGCCGAAGGAGGAAAGGGGGAGCTGATCTGTTTTAATGTTGCCGATCCAAAAGAGATTGGACAAGTATTGGGAAAATGGATTGATGAAAGTCAACATACGATCGAAGTGCTTGTCAACAATGCCGGGATCAACAAAGATAATTTATTATTGTGGATGAAAGCAGAAGAATGGTCCACAATTATCGATACCAATCTAAACAGCTTCTTTTATGTCACGCGGTTGATATTGAAAGATATGCTGGCAAATAAGTATGGGCGCATCATTAATATTGTATCACTGTCCGGCTTGAAAGGAATGCCCGGTCAAGTTAATTATTCGGCTGCCAAAGCAGGTGTCATTGGTGCAACTAAAGCTCTGGCCCAGGAGGTTGGCAAACGAAAAGTCACTGTTAATGCGGTTGCCCCTGGATTTATCAAAACTGATATGACGAAGGATTTGCCGGAAAAAGAGCTGAAAAAGCTGATCCCGCTGAACAGATTTGGAGAAGCGGAAGAGGTAGCTGAAGTTGTCGGTTTTTTGGCTTCAAAGGCATCGTCGTATATAACCGGGGAAACCATTTCGGTAAATGGCGGACTATATAGTTGATTGTCCCTTTTTAAAATAATGGATTAACTAGATTAAAGCTATTATGAACAGAGTTGTTATCACTGGGATGGGAATTTATTCCTGTCTGGGAAAAAACATCGATGAAGTTCGAGAAGCACTGTTTAAAGGTAAATCCGGGATAATCTATGACGCTTCCCGCAAAGAGATGGGATTCCGCTCGGCACTCACCGGTTATGTTGAGAAACCGGTGTTAAAAGGTAAGTTGAAGCGAAGAGACCGGATCGGACTGGCAGAAGAGGGGGAATATGCTTATGTTGCGACCGTAGATGCGCTGGAACAGGCCGGAATTGACATGGATTTTGTACAGAATAATGAAGTTGGGATTTTGTACGGAAACGATAGCACAGCCCAAGCTACCATTGAAGCCGTCGACATTGTCAGGGAGAAAAAGGATACAACTCTCCTGGGATCAGCTTCAATTTTCCAATCCATGAATTCAACCGTAACCATGAATCTGGCCACCATCTTTAAACTGAGGGGGATTAACTTTACCATCAGTGGAGCCTGCGCCAGTGGTTCGCATGCAATTGGAATGGCTTATATACTGATTAAGCACGGATTACAGCATCAGGTGATCTGTGGTGGCGCACAGGAGATAAATGCTTATTCCATGGCCAGTTTTGATGCTTTAAGCGCATTTTCGATTCGGGAGTCATCCCCAACCGAAGCATCCAGACCCTTTGACAGCAAAAGAGACGGTCTTGTCCCAAGTGGAGGTGCGGCAACGGTTATTCTTGAGAGTCTTGAATCAGCTAAAAAACGAAATGCCCCCATTCTGGGAGAGGTGATCGGCTATGGATTTTCATCAAATGGTGACCATATTTCCGTTCCCAATGTAGAAGGACCGGTGAGAGCACTTCAAATGTGTTTAAAGGATGCTGGCGTAAAAGCGAATGAAATCGACTACATCAATGCTCACGCAACGTCTACACCTGCCGGTGATATGAATGAAGCCATGTCAATTGACCAGGTTTTTGGAGATGCAAAACCTTACATAACTTCCACAAAATCAATGACAGGCCATGAATGTTGGATGGCAGGTTCAAGTGAAATCGTATACTCTTTAATCATGATGCATAATTCGTTCATTGCTCCAAACATTAACTTGGAAACTCCCGGAAAAGAGGCAGCAGGTCTTAATATTCCCAGTCAGACAGTTGATGCCAATATCGATATCTTTTTATCTAATTCTTTTGGATTTGGAGGGACTAACGCGTCGCTTATTATTAAAAAATACACTGGTGAATAATCAATGGCTGCAGTTTACGGAGATCAGATGCTGAAAGAACAAGTAATCGAAACTATTAATCGACTATTAATTGAAGAGTTTGAGATTGAAGAGGAACAGCTTCAACAGGTTAATGAAAACCTGATGGAAACGCTGGAAATCGACAGTCTTGACCTGGTCGATCTGGTTGTTATTATTGAAAGGAATTTCGGGTTTAAGGTAGTACCTGAAGAGATGGCTGAGATCGATACTCTTCAGGACTTTTATGATTTTGTAGCTGAACGAGCCCAATAGGATAAGCCCAACAGGTATACAATCAATGTCATCATGGAAAGGAAAAAGTAGGGGTGGATTTCTCGGGCATCTTTTTTTTGTGTTCATCTTAAAATACTTGGGTCTCACTGTTGCCTACTTTTTTCTCCGCTTTGTCGCTCTTTATTTTCTTTTCTTTACACCTAAGGCGTTTAAGGCAATTTTTTACCTTAACAATAAGCTTCTTGGGTTTGGGGTTGTTCGTTCAATCTTCAATGTATACCTAAATTTCTATAAATTCGGACAGATTCTGGTGGATAAGGCAACTATGTTCTCGGGATTTCACGAGAATTTTGAACATACTTCCATTGGGATGGAAAACATCAAAGAGATCGTTGACGGGAATCGAGGAGGAGTGCTGATTACGTCCCATTTTGGAGGATGGCAATCTGCCGTTTTCTTTTTAAAGGATACCGGGATCAAGCCCAGGTTGTTGATGGTAGAAGAGGAACACGACAAAATAAAGCAATTGTTTAAAAAAATGCCACATGCGGATAGTATGGATACAATTCCAATGTCCAATAATCTCTCCCACATTTTTGAAGTCGCCAAAACACTAAGAAACGGGAATTTAATCAGTATTCAGGGAGACAGAACTCTTGAAGGAAGTAAAAACATCCGGGTCCGATTTCTTGGACAAGAAGCCGATTTCCCAGCGGGGCCTTTTGCGGTGATTGCACGATTCGATGTCCCCGTCACCTTTATTTTTGCAGTAAAAACCGGGAAAACTCAATACAAGTGCACTGCTTCTCCAGTGATAAGATTGTCTGACCACCCTGAATTGAAGAAAAAAGAGGAAAAAGAGAAGTTTCTCGTTAAACAATACGCCAGGATTCTTGAAGAATATGTTTTAGAATACCCGGAACAATGGTTCAACTATTATGATTTCTGGCAATAACCAAGATGCAGTTAAATAAAATTGTTTTAATTTCGACTAATCGATATACAGATCCGTCTCCGGTGTTTCCGTTGGCTTTAGCCTATCTTTCCGCCTTTCTTTCAAAAAGACTGCCGGACCTGGAGATCCATCAAATTGATTTTAATCTCCATTCACAGGAGCAGTGTAACGAGATCTTACGGGACGTTGATCCCGACCTGATTGGAATTTCCATCAGGAATGTGGATACGGTAAATTCATTTAACGATTCTCATTTTATTGAGGATAACAAGTGTCTTTTGGAAGAATTAAGGGAGAAATTTCCCCGTGCAAAATTCATCATAGGCGGGGCGGGTTTTTCCATTTTTCCGAAAGATATCTTTAATTTGCTCAATCCTGATTTCGGTATGATTGGAGAAGGCGAATACAGCCTTTATCAGTTGATCAACTGCCTGAGGAACGATGAGGACTATTCCGATATTGAAGGCTTGATATACCGCAAGGAGGAAGAGCTGATCCTTAATCGGCGTAAGACATACCTGGAATCCCCTGAAGTGGCCTATAACGATGAATTTATAGATTATTATTGGAATGAATGCGGAATAATCAACTTACAGACAAAGCGGGGATGTCCCAATCAGTGCGTTTACTGCACTTATCCTTTGATAGAAGGGCGAAAAATCAGGATGCAGAAACCTGAAAAAACTGTTGAAATCTTAACAAAACTCAAACGGGAAAAAGGAGTTGATTTTATTTTTTTCACCGACTCCGTTTTTAATGTCAATAATGACCATAACCGGGAACTTACCGAAAGGATCATAGCCAGCAACCTGGGGATTACCTGGGGTGCATATTTCACCCCACACAATCTTGATGAGTCTCTACTGCGGTTATTTAAGAAATCAGGGTTAACTCATATCGAATTTGGTACAGAGTCTCTCTCCAATTCAACTTTGAAATCGTATCAAAAACATTTTACCTTTGAAGAGATCAGGTTTACATCAAAGCTGTGCAATAAACTCGAAATTAATGCAGCCCACTTTCTTATTCTGGGGGGATTGGGAGATACCGAAGAATACATTTTGGAAACCATTCATAATAGTGAGCATTTGGACAAAACAGTTTTTTTCCCGTTTTATGGAATGCGGATTTACCCTGGAACTGCCATTTACAACCAGGCGATTAAGGAAGGCAGGATAGAAAAAACGGATTCCATCTTGAATCCCACCTACTATTTGGTGGATAATATTGATTATAAAAAAATAAAAGATCTCGCTGGTAAAACAAAAAACCGTTGGATTTTTCCAGATGAAGATTATACGAACCGAATTGAATTTATGAGAAAAAAGGGATTCAAAGGACCGCTATGGGAACACTTGATCAGATAGTTGTATCCGGGGGGAAACTTCTGGAACTGATTCCCCAAAGACCCCCCATGGTTATGATCGATTCTTTGACAGATTCGAATGGTATCTTGTATACAACAGAGTTCCGAATTCAAAGCAGTAATATATTTGTGGATAATGGCCATCTGACAGAAGCCGGTCTTATCGAGAATATTGCGCAAACAGCAGCAGCCGGACTAGGTTACGGGTTTTATCAGCAAAACAAATCCATTCCCACTGGATTCATTGGGGCAATTCAAAAATTGAAGATTGTTGAATTGCCCGATGTTAACAAAAAGATCACTACGTCTGTCAAGGTTACCAACACTGTTTTGAATTTAACAGTCATATCCGGAACCATTCAGTATGATGGTAAACAGATTGCTTCATGTGATATGAAGCTTTTTTTATTAGAATCCTAATTTTAGTTAAATGGAACTTGTATCCCGTACGGAATTTAAGATAAGATTTAGTGAAATGGATCCCTTGGGGATCGTGTGGCATGGTAACTATGTTCAGTATTTTGAAGATGGCAGGGAAGCCTTCGGCAAGGAATTTGATTTGAACTATCTTGATATGTACCAGGCCGGATTGATTACTCCCATTGTTAAACTGGATATCAATTATAAAAAGGATCTAAAATATGGTGAAACTGCCATTATAGAAACAAGATATATTGACTGCCCCGGTGCAAAACTTCAATTTGGATACAAAATCTTCAGGTCTTCAGATAATGCCATCGTCACCACAGGATCAACCACCCAGGTGTTTCTAAATCGCAAGAAGCAACTGTTGTTGGCCGTTCCCCCTATGATCGAACAATGGAAGGAAAAATGGAAGATTGTCTGAGCGTTTTTCGGGGTTGTCTATGAAAACCTATTTTGCCGGCGACAATATGATAACATCCCTTGGTTTTACCACGGAAGAAAACATGGCGATGTTCAGGAACAATGTGACCGGTATTCGAAATCATCGAAAAACAGACCGTCTGGGAATCGATTGTTGCATATCCACTGTGGATGGAGATCGACTGGATCAGGTTTTCAGTGACTTTGCCAAGCCGGATAATTATACCCGCCTCGAAAAAATCGCCATTACATCAGCCAGGTACGCTGTCGAACGGACGGATGTCGATTTTAAAAGCCCGAAAACCCTTTTTATCTTATCCACAACTAAAGGTAACATTGACCTGCTGGAAAACAAAAAGCATCCCTTTGGCTCTGACAGAATTCAACTTTGGAGAACCGCTCATGCCATAACGGCATTTTTTGAAAATCCAAATCCACCGCTGGTTGTATCAAATGCCTGCATCTCAGGAATAGTCGCTCTAATAACCGCATTGAGGATGTTAAAATATTCCCACTACAAAAATATTGTGGTTGTGGGAGTTGATATTGCCTCAAGATTTGTCATATCGGGTTTTCAGTCTTTTAAGGCAACCAGTTCCACCCCCTGTAGACCTTACGATAAAAGCCGTAAGGGATTGTCTTTGGGAGAAGGTGGCAGCACCCTGATTCTGACATCTGAATCTTCCCTGGCAACCGATGAAAAACTTGTTTTGAGGGGAGGCGCCGGTGCCAATGACGCCAATCATATTTCTGGACCTTCCCGAACAGGCGAAGGATTGTACCTTTCAATTCAAAAAACGCTGGAGTCTACACAAGAAACCGCTGAAAACATAGACTATATTAATGCACACGGTACTGCTACTGTCTTTAATGACGACATGGAGTCTATTGCGTTAGAACGAACAAAACTGGCAACTGTTCCTGTCAATAGCTTAAAGGGATATTTCGGACATACCCTGGGAGCGGCTGGTGTACTGGAAACATCAGCGGCAGTGGCTTCAATGCGAATGAATACCCTTATTGCCACCAAAGGTTTTCACACAAAAGGTACCACCCAAGAGATAAACGTAATAAGAAAAACAAAAATGAAAACAATAAATCATTGCCTGAAAATCGCTTCCGGATTTGGCGGGTGTAACGCTGGCATATTAATATCAAAAGATGGAACCTTCTGAGTTTTCAATTAGTCACTATTGCCTGATAAAAAACAGGAGAATAATTCTCAACGGAGAAAAACTGATTGAGGAAGAAGCACACGGCGACTTCCCCTCATTTTTGTCTTCGGTCTATAAGACTTTTGGATCAGAATACACCAAGTTTTATAAAATGGATCTCCTGAGCAAGTTGGGAATACTGACAACAGATTTTTTGATCGATTTTGGTTCCAGGATTAAAAAATATAATGAAAATGATATTGCTATTATTCTGGCTAATTCTCAATCATCTCTGGAAACGGATGCCCGCTTTTTAGAAACGATTGCGGATGAGAATAAGTACTACCCCAATCCGGCGCTTTTTGTGTATACACTTCCCAATGTCTTGATAGGTGAGATATGCATCAAGTACAAACTTAAAGGTGAAAGCGTATTCTTTGTTTCCCAGACTGCAGATTTTGATTTTTTGAGAATTTATTCGGAAAACGTGTTCAGAAACACCAAAACAAAAGCAATTATAACAGGTTGGGTAGATTTGGATTTTAAACAGAATTACGAATCCATTCTTTTTTTGGTTGAAAAAAATGACGGCTCATCAACCGATTCATCTCCATGGTCTTTTACTGCAACCAGTATGGAAGACCTGTATTTTGAAAAAAACCTAGAAGAAAGTGAGTGAAATTATGGAAAATCTTATCGCTAAATTGAAAGTGCAGATTATTGAAGAATTGTCATTGGAGGACCTCACTCCTGAAGATATCCAGGACGATGAACCCTTGTTTGGTGAAGGACTTGGCTTGGATTCCATCGATGCCTTGTCACTTGTTGTAGTCCTTGACAGGGAATATGGAATTCAGATTGACGACCCCGAACAAGGGAAAGATATCCTCTATTCAATCAAAACCATCGCGCAATACATCACTGATAACAAATAACATAAGATGGCAGGCAGGGTTTTTGTTACCGGATTTGGTCTGATCACCGCTATTGGCTGCAACGTCGCCGAATGCCTGGAGTCAATTGAAAAACAGCACTCCGGTTTAGGCGAAATCAGCTATGTCGACACCCAAAACAAGGGGATTATCCCCGTTTGTGAGGTAAAAAGATCTGACAAACAACTGAAGGAAATGGCAGGAATACCCCCTGATAAAATCATTTCCAGAACCCTGCTGTTGGGACTGATTGCGGCTAAAGAAGCCTTTCAAATGGCGGCATTATCCGATGAAGCCAAAATGGAGTGTGGTTTGATATCCGCCAATACTGTGGGTGGAATGGATAGAAGTGAACAGTTTTATGTGGATTTTCTAAAAGATAAAAAGACTGGAAAATTAGCCGACGTGGTTGGACATGAGTGCGGTTACAGTACTGAATACATTGCAGAAAAACTCGGTATCCAAGGAGGCGCAACCACAATCAGTACGGCTTGTTCTTCCTCAGCAAACGCAATAATGCTTGGAGCGCGGCTGATTAAAAACCGAAGAATAAAAACTGCGATCGTAGGTGGTTGTGATGCCTTAGCTAAGTTTACAATAAACGGCTTTTCATCTCTAAAGATTCTTGACAAGGACGGATGCAAACCATTCGATGAAAACAGGTCTGGTCTTAATCTGGGAGAAGGTGCCGGTTATTTGGTTTTGGAATCCGAAGATTCGGTCTCACTGTCAGGAAAAACACCGATATGTGAAATCACGGGATATGCCAATACCTGTGATGCATACCATCAAACTGCGTCCTCCCCTGACGGGGACGGATCATACAGAGCTATGAGAGACGCTCTTTTCCTAGCCGGATTGGATTGGGAAAAGATAGACTATATCAATGCTCATGGCACAGGAACGCAGAACAATGACCTTTCGGAGGGAAATGCCATTGAAAGACTATTCGGTAAGGCTCCGTTATTCAGCTCCACCAAGCCCTTCACTGGGCACACGCTTGGTGCTGCCGGGGGTGTAGAAGCGGTGCTTTCCTGCTTATCCATTTGTAAGAAAATAGTCTACCCGAATTTAAGATGGCAAGAACCGATTAAGGAGCTATCTATTAAACCGAATACCAAGCTGATTAAAAATCTATCTGTAAGTCATGTGCTCTCAAATTCATTTGGATTTGGTGGCAATGATACATCGCTGGTTTTCTCAAAATGTTGATCTTGTGATTTATATAAACGGGACCGGGGCTATCACCCCTCAAAAGACATTTGACGGACGGTTCGTTTTTGAAGCGAATACAACAACGGAACCCATCTTGTGGTGTCAGGAACCGGATTATAAAACCTGCATTGACCCGAGAGCTGCCAGGAGAATGAGTCGTGTCATTAAAATGGGAGTGGCTTCAGCGCTGATTGCACTCAAGGACGGTGGTGTAGAATGTCCGGATGCTATTGTTACGGGAAGTGGTTTTGGGTGTATGGCAGATACCGAACTTTTTCTGACTTCAATCATTAAAAATGAAGAAAAATTTCTGAATCCGGCCCCTTTTATCCATTCAACGCACAACACCATCAGTTCTCAAATAGCACTATTAAAAAAATGTACCGGGTATAACCAGACATATGTCCACGGCCCCATCTCTTTTGAATCGGCTTTGCTGGACGGGATGATGTTGTTGGACGAAGAGAAGGCACAATCGGTTTTGGTTGGTGGCGTCGATGAAATGACCTCCAATCTTTTTTCAATAACCAGCCGGTTTGATAAATGGAAAGAGAAACCAAATGCTTCGGAGTGCGGGTTTTTTGGCTCCGACAGTAAGGGATCAATAGCCGGAGAGGGATCTGTATTTTTTCTTTTGAGCAAAAACCGAAATGAAAACAGCTACGGCAGAATCATTGATGTTGACACCTTTTTAAATCCGAACAATCAATTTGATATAAAAACCTGCGTAGACCAGTTTCTAAACAAGGCTCATGTAAAGATCGACGACCTCAATCTCTGCCTGATTGGTAAAAGCGGCGACAATCGATTCGATACGATTTATGATGATTTTATCAGTTTAATGAGTGAAAATTGCTCTTTCGGATACTTCAAACACCTTTGCGGTGAGTATTTAACAGCCAGCTCATTTGCCGTATGGATGTCGGCACAAATATTAAACACACAGATCCTTCCAAAAGAGATCATCGCATCCGGTGGTAAGAAGAACAATTTTAAAAATATATTGATTTATAACCAATATCGTAATAAATATCATAGCCTGATATTACTTAGCATTTGCTGAACAATTATCCATATAAAGAGAAGTTTTAAGGAATTAATATGATGGACAAGTTGAAGACAAACAGGGAGATAGCATTTTCCAGTCCCGAAGAGATAAAGGCCTTTCAATCTGTCCAATTACAGAATCATCTTCGCTACTGTCAGGCGAATTCGCCTTATTATAAAAAACTGTTTGCTGAACTGGGTATTGCTATAAACTCCATATCCCTTGAAACTATTTCCAGTCTGCCGCTTACTTCAAAATCGAATATTGAAAATCACAACGATAATTTTTTTGCCGTTCCCAAAGAAAAAATAGTTGATATCGTTCTTTCTTCCGGTACCACAGGCATGCCCACGCGTATCATGTATACCGCATCTGATTTGGAGAGACTTGCCTACAACGAAGAGGTATCTTTATCGAGTTGTGGTATAACCGAATCTGACACTGCCTTGTTGACATGCACTCTTGATCGCTGCTTTATCGCCGGGCTTGCTTATTTCTCAGGGCTAAAACAAATTGGAGTGGCTGTTATTCGCAATGGACAAAACACCCTGGAAAGTCATACCGAAATTATTTGTCGGTTGAATCCAACTGTTATTGTGGGTGTACCAAGCTTTCTTAAAAAACTGGGCGGATTCATCATTGACAGCGGGGAAAAAGACGCACTGGCAAAAGTCAGGAAATTGGTCTGCATTGGTGAACCCTTAAGGGATAGTGAATTGAATCCCTCAAAATTGGCGCTCGACTTAAACGCTATCTGGTCAGCCCAGCTGTTTTCTACTTATGCATCGTCTGAAACCATCTCTTCATTCTGTGAATGTTCAGAAGGAAAAGGAGGTCACTTGTTACCGGATCTGGCTGTGGTGGAAATCGTTGATAAAAATGACAAGGTTTTATCAGCAGGTGAAATCGGAGAGGTTGTTATAACTCCCATGGGTATCACCGGAATGCCTTTGATACGATTTAAGACAGGTGATATCAGTTTTATGATTGATACCCCTTGTAAATGCGGCAGGAATTCCGTCAGGTTAGGTCCGATTTTGGGGCGTAAAGCACAGATGTTGAAAATCCGGGGTACGACCCTATATCCGCAGGCTATTTTTTCGACCCTTGAAGAGATTGAAGAGGTAGATGAGTTTTATATTTTAGCCAGTGCTGAAAATGAGTTGTCCGACATCATATCCATTCATGTCGCCACAAATAATAATACAGTGACTGCTGACATCCTCGAAAGCAGGTTGCAGGCACGTCTCAGGGTTAAACCACAGGTTATTATAGAACCGATCGGTTCTATAAGGCAGAAGGTGTTCAACCCCAACTCTCGTAAACCGATCCGTTTTTTTGATAACCGAAACTAAATATTCTGATATGTCATTCTGCAGTTCTGAAATTACCAACTTTGAGTTTCCCATGGAGGAGATAAATAAAATCCGTGACAACAACGGATTGCTTTCCATGGAGATCGAATTCAGCCTTAGATGCAATTTTAAATGCCCTTATTGCTATACTGAGAATGAAAAAAACTATGAGAATGAATTGAGTGTCGAAGAGATTAAAGACACCATTGTGCAAGCAAAGGGTCTGGGGGCAAAAAAAATAATTATTCTAGGCGGCGAGCCGATGGTGTATCCCCATACTATGGAGATCATTAGATACATCAGCGGATTGGACCTGGAAATTGAAATGTTTACCAATGGATCAAAAATAACTCCTGAGATTGCGGAAGAACTCTTCAGGCTTAAAGTCAGGGTAGTTCTCAAAATGAACACTTTTGACAAGGAGTTGCAGAACAAACTGTCAGGAACCAATAAAGCTCATGAGGTCATCCACTCTGCTTTTAAAAACTTAAAATCTGCAGGATATCCCAGTGAAGAATCGGTACTGGCAATCAGTACCATTATCTGTAAACAGAATGAGGACGAGCTGGTAGATTTCTGGCAATGGCTGAGAGATCAGAATATTCTTCCCTATTTTGAAATGATCACTCCCCAGGAGAATGCCAAGCAAAATGAGTGGCTCTATCTGGAACCCGATAAAGTATACAAAATATTTAGGCAATTGGCTGAGATAGACGCCAAAAAATACGGAAATCATTGGGATCCTCAGCCCCCATTGGTGGGCAACAAATGTCTCAGACATCAGTTTTCCTGCCTTGTGAATTCCAAAGGAGATGTTCTTCCCTGTGTGGGCGTGACTATCCCGGTTGGCAATATCAGGCAAAAAAAGCTGTCAAAGATACTGAGCGAAAGCATCATTGTTAAAAATCTGCGTAATTATCATACATCAATCAAAGGTGCCTGCAGTACCTGCGAAAAGTCAGACCACTGCTATGGATGTCGAGGAGCTGCCTATCAGATGACGGGAGATTACCTGGCATCTGATCCTTTATGTTGGCTGAATTATAACTGCGCCGAGAAAGTTTCCAATTCTTCAGTAGAGGATTTATCCCAAGGTAAGATAGTGAAAATAAAGCCCAAAACATCAGTTGCTTAGAATATATCGCAAAAACAATCAATCAACCCAACGGCTTCCGGGGACTAATTGGACACTAATTGCTCTATAAATGAATGAAAAAAGGAATCTATCGAATCTCTCTTTTATTAGTATCTGTTCTGGTTTTTCGGACGGCCTTTGCGTGGACTGGTAGTCTTGAAGAGATACAGAAAGCAACTGACAAAGTCGATTCCATTAGTTCGGAGTTTACACAGGAAAAACATCTGGCTATCCTGAAAACACCCCTGGTGTCCAAGGGCGTTTTTTTCTATCAGAAGCCTAATTCCCTCCGATGGGAGTATCAGTCACCTGTACCTTCGGTGTTAATGTCTTTTCAAGGTGAATTGAAGCGCTTCTATAAGCAGGACGATGAGTTTAAAGAGGATACCGGAGCTCATCTTCAGGCAATGCAGATAGTCATACAGGAGATCACCAACTGGTTGGGCGGACAGTTTGATAAAAACCCGAATTTTACATCCGAATTACTAAAGAATAAGGGAATTGTTTTAACTCCCAATAAGAAAGAACTTGAAGAGATGATTGCCCGAATCGAACTGGTTTTTTCCAATCAACCGGGTGTTATTGAATCTGTAATCATATATGAAAGTAAAAACTCATTTACAAAACTTATTTTTGCCAGGCCTACCATCAATTCTGCAATTGATCCTTCCAGGTTTCAAGTTCCGTAGCTTTTTTCTGATCCTCATCATCGGTTTTATCTTTATTTCGGGTTGTTCAACCGGGGAATTACCCAAATTGACCCCATTTCAACAAGAAGAAGAAATTCAATCGGATCAGTTCTGTTTTGATTTTTTTGTAAAAAACGATGTGCAATTTATCCATTCCTTAAACATCACCTTGCCAACTGGAGAGAATATCTCTGTAATCGGGATAACCAGCGTGTTCCCAGCCTCTGATTCCTTTGAGAGTTTGCTTATGACAATAGAAGGATTGGTGGCTTTTCACGCAAAGCAGACAAGGGATAAACGAACAGTTTTACGGAGTATTCAGTCCTTTTCTTCACCCGGAATAATTGATGGTTTAATGCGGGATATACGATTGATTTTTTTAAGACCCGATGGTAATTTAATTGAACTTGGACGTGATAAGTCTTCTGACACTGTATGTCGATTTCAAGTTAACGATAAAAGTCTGACTGACCTTGTCTATTCCCGAGATGGTGACTTGAAATTGATTAATTATGATAAAAACGGACAGATCAGACGGACAGTCACCGCAATTTATTCACAAAAAGATTTGGGAAACCCCGGGCTAATATACCCGACAAATATGAAACTTATGGGGCATGGAATGTTTGGGTATTCGATTGAGATGAGACTTCTCCAGACAAACCCTATTTAAAATAACCAAGTATCAACAAAGACTACACAAGAATTTACACCATGGATCAAAGTCTACAAAATGCCCTGATATCAGGAGTTGATCGTGTAGCTGCTTGGTCGGATCTGCTGGATGACATCAATGTATTTCCCATTGCCGATGGAGATACAGGACGTAATCTGATAGCAAGTCTAACCCCTTTGCGGCAATTGAATGGAAATTGCGAACAGACCATTCAGCAATTGCTGATGTCAGCCAGAGGAAACTCAGGCAATATCGCCACAAGGTTTTTTTCCGGCCTGTTAACAGCCGATTCTGCGGAAATCCTTTCAAAAGCATTAAGACTTGGAAGAGACGCTGCCAGGAAGGCCGTGAATGATCCGGTTCCTGGAACAATGCTGACTTTGTTTGATGCCCTGGTAGAATTTGTTGAGAATGAAGAGTTTAAAAGCAACCAGGATTATGTCGAAAGAATAACCAAGCATCTGGAGAAGACCGTTCAGTCCACCCCGAATCTGCTTCCCATACTGAAATCCGCGGGGGTTGTCGACTCGGGGGCTTTAGGCATGTACGTTTTTCTTGAAGGGTTTTTTCACAGCCTGATTGATCGGGCTGACCAGTGTATTCCAATTACCACACGATTCAAGGGGATGCTGCAAATCAAACCCTCTTTTAAAGAACAAACTGAAGAGGGATATTGTGTGGATGTGGTAATCAAGGTTGATGGTAATGCTGAAGAAAAAATGAAGCAGATTGCGCTTCTTGGGGAAAGCACCGTAATTATTCCTCACAACAACTTCCTGAAGGTACATCTTCATACGAAAAATCCGGTTCAGGTAAGACAAAAAATAGAAGAGATGGGACAGATTGTTAATTGGGAAGACGATGATCTTGCTGCCCAAATCAAAAGCTTTAAAAAAACACAAAAACAGGGAAAACTGCACATCTTGACCGATGCAGCCGGTTCCTTGACCAGGGAGAACTCCCATGAGTTGGGGTTTTCTCTGTTGGATAGTTATATCGTAACCAAGGATAAATCATTACCCGAAACCCTGTTCTCGCCAAAAGAGATTTATGAAATAATGAGGCGAAATCAGAAGATTTCAACTTCCCAGGCATCAACGTATGAACGTCACCAGTCTTACCAGAGAGTTCTGGAGCAATATGGTCGGGTATTATACTTATGTGTCGGTTCGGTTTTTACCGGAAACTACGATGTTGCCTGCAATTGGAAGAAACAAAATGACAAGGATAACCGGTTTATTGTGCTTGACACAGCAGCTGCTTCGGGCCGACTGGCAGTAATTGTAATGGCAACCGTTCGTTATGCGGCCGAAACTGATGATCCCTCTGCTGTTATCGAATTTGCGCAAAAGGCCATGGAAAAAGCGGAAGAGTACGTTTTCCTGGATAAACTAAAATATCTGGCGGCTGGAGGGAGGTTATCCAAATCAAGTGCTTTTTTCGGCGATATGTTGAGCATGAAACCCATTGTCAGCCCTTTGGCAGAAGGTGCTAAAAAGGTCGGGATTGCCCGCAACCAAAAAGCTCAACTTAAATTCGCTTTTGAACGATTGAAAAAAACCTTATCCAAAGACTCCAAAGCCCTTATTCTTTTAGAGTATTCCGACAATCGTTCCTGGGTGGAATCGGAGCCCCGGAATCAAATTAAAAAGATGTTTCCAGCCGCTGAAATCATCCTGCAACCGCTATCATTAACATCCGGTGTGCATATGGGGCCAGGGACTTGGGCTCTTGCCTTTATACCCCAGTTTGACCGGGGATAAGTCAATCAACCAACTTAAGAGAATGCCATAAAATGGAGTCTCGTCCAAAAACCAAAAATCGTTTTGCATTCGTTATCCCGGTTTATAATCATGAAAACATGATTGGAACGGTAATCAAACAGGCACTGCTGTTAAATTATCCTGTTATTGTCGTAGATGACGGCTCCACCGACCGTACGCCGGATATTCTAAAAGAGTTTGATAATATCACTGTAATCCGGCACAAAAGAAATCTGGGGAAAGGAGCCGCTTTAAAATCTGGATTCAAAGAAGCATCAAAATTTGCAGATTGGGCGATTTCAGTGGATGCAGACGGACAGCACAATGTCAACGACGCATCGGTTCTGATCAAAGCCGCCTTAAACAAGGGGCGATGTCTAGTGATCGGGAAAAGAGAAGGTATGCATCAGGAAAATGTCCCCTGGACAAGCCGCTTTGGTAAGAATTTTTCAAATTTTTGGGTGTTTGCTTCGGGAGGACCCTGGTTAAGTGATACCCAAAGCGGATTCCGGATCTATCCCTTACCCGAAATAACACACCTGAAAACAGTTGGCAGTCGGTATCAATACGAAGTTGAGATCCTTGCTAAAGCCAACTGGATGTCAATTCTCATCATCGAAGCTCCGGTGAGTGTTGATTATATGCCGGGTGATAAAAGAATCTCTCATTTTAAGCCATTTCCTGATTTTATGAGGAACTCCTGGACTTTTATCAGGTTGATCTTACAAAGAGCGTTTATTCCCTTACCCCTGAGAAAAAGAATCTTTTCTATCTAATCTCCAAATATTTTAGTATTCCGGCAAATGACACAGCAAAATCAGAGTACCTCAATCAATCTGCGCATGCTGTTTTTTACAATTCTATTTGTAGCTGCGCTGCTGACCATCGCCATTAATCGTGTAAACATCGATTTTGATATCCTAAACTCCCTGCCAAGCGATAATCCCATTATAGCGGATGCAAAGTATGTTCTCGCCCACCATCCATTCCAGGATCGGGTGGTGATAGACGTTCACACGACCACGGACAACAGGGAAGTCTTGCTGAAAGCAGCAATACTAGTGGAAAAGGAGTTGGAGCAAAGCCGGTTGTTCAAACAGATTGGTTTAAAAAACAATCAACTGTTGATTCCGAAAATGATTCGGCATATTAGCAACTCCCTGCCCTATCTGTTTTCAGCTTCGGATCTCGAACAAGGCGTAAACCCGCTTCTCACAAAAGATCAGCTTCGCTCCCAAATGATAGCGTTGATGGAACAACTGTCCAGTATCGATGGCATTGGACAGGCCGAACAGATCGCAGCAGATCCACTGGGATTGCGTTACCGGGTATTGGCTAAACTGGCACACCTCATCCCGGTAAAAGAGGCAAAACTGTTTAAGGGTTATCCAATATCCGCAGATAACCGTCATCTGCTGATTGTTGCCTCTCCAGTCAGCTCAGGCACAAACACGGCAACATCAAGAGATATAACGGAGTTGGTCGATTCCATATCCGAGAAATTGACCAAGCTAAGTCTGTCTGAACAAACCCCAGTCGAAATAACCTCTATTGGCTCTTACAGGGCAGCACTGGACAACGAGACGATAGTAAAAAGAGATACACAATCAGCACTTCTTATTGCCACTATCGGAATAGCTATCCTGCTGGTGCTTTCTTTTCCCAGGCCATATATGGGATTGCTCTCCCTGATTCCTGCCGTTTTTGGAACAATAGCCGCTTTTTTCTGCTGTTCAATACTCTATTCATCTTTTTCCATACTTGCCCTGGGATTTGGAGGAGCAATCATCTCGATTACGGTTGATCATAGTATCGCCTACCTGCTTTTTCTCGACAGAACGAATAAGGTCTTTGTTAAGGAAGCTGCTAATGAGGTTCGATCAATCGGTATGATTGCTGTTTTAACAACGGTGGGAGCGTTTCTTGTCTTAAGCTTCAGCGGCTTTCAAATACTGGCACAGATCGGTCAATTTGCGGCAATGGGAATAGCCTTTTCGTTCATTTTCGTGCATACAATTTTCCCACTGATTGTCCCGGTGATGGCACCGGCAAAAAGGAAAGACCTTCCGCTACTGCAATTACTTATTAACAAACGTCCCGGATTTAAGAAACCGGTTTTTGCCTGTTTGGCCGTTGCTTTTTTTGTAACCATGCTGTTTTTTGCCAAGCCGAACTTCGAGGTCGATTTAAACAGCATGAACACCGTCAGCAGCAGCACTATTGAGGCGGAAAACAAAATAATCAAAGTGTGGGGGGATGTTTACAGCAGAATCTTTCTGTTATCCGAGGCAGCCACATTATCTGATCTCCAGGTTAACAGCGATGACCTGCTCACCATCATTGAACAGGCAAAAGATAACAACCAGATTGAATCAGCTTTTACGCCATCAATGATATTCCCTGGAGGAACAGGGGCGGAGAAAAACCTGTCTGCCTGGAACAATTTCTGGACGCCGGGAAAAATCTCGGAATTCAAAAAAAACCTGACAACCGTCTCCGACGAACTGGGTTTTGCAGCGGATGCTTTCACTCCGTTTCTGCACTCTCTGTCGTCCCCGATGCCTTATGACAATACAATCTCCAATGATCTGTTTGAGTTCCTGGGGATTTCACATGATGATAAAACCGGTAATTGGATTCTTTTTACGACACTGATTCCGAGTAAAACCTATGATTCGCAGCTCCTCCTCAATCAACTCTCAAATGATCGTTACCGCTTGTTTGATCCTTCTCTTTTCTCATCAAGTTTTGGAAAAATCTTATCTTCAACTTTTCTGAAGATGCTTCTGATAATCGGAATCGCCGTTACCTGTCTGATATTTGCCTTTTTTCTGGATCTTAGGCTGACTTTAATCGCTTTAATACCGGTGGTTTTCGCTTTGATCAGTACTCTGGGAACTCTCAATCTTCTCAATCATCCCCTGGACATTCCGGGATTAATGCTGGCCATTATTGTAATCGGCATGGGAATCGATTATTCTCTGTTTTACATAAGATCCTACCAGCGATACGGAGATGAAACCCACCCCTCCTTCGGATTGGTTCGAACAGCCATTTTCCTGGCATCGGCATCAACTATTATTGGATTTGGCGTTTTGGTGTTAGCGGAACACAGTCTGCTCCATAGTGCCGGATTGGTTTCGTTGTTAGGAATAGGGTATTCTTTGATAGGGGCCAATGTACTGCTTCCCCCCATATTGAGAAGGATCTATATTACTCCGACAACTGCCGGAAAGAAGCCCGTGAAGGGAAAAACCCGTTTTAACAGGGTTCTCAACCGCTATTCTCGCGTAGAAGCATTTCCTCGCATGTTTGCCCGGTTCAAAATGAAGATGGATCCAATGTTCGGGGAGATCGACCAATTTCTTGATAATCCGGCCGTGATGATAGATATCGGAACGGGATTCGGCGTTCCTGCCAACTGGATACTGGACAGGTTCCCACAGCTAAAAATATATGGATTGGAACCTGACCCGGAACGGGTGAGGGTTGCCTCCCGGGTGTTGGGTCAAAGCGGAGAAATCAAGGTGGGAAAGTCACCCGATTTGCCGGATATGGAAGGATTGGCGGACACCGCCGTCATGCTGGATATGCTTCACTATCTCAGTGATGAGGAGCTGCCGATCGCGTTTAAAAATCTAAGTAGCAAATTGATTCAGGGTGGAAATCTTGTTATCAGGGTCACTATCCCCTTGCGGGAAAAAACTCCCTGGTTCAGGTGGATCGAATCAAAACAGATCGAAATGAGAGGGGGGCTACACCATTACCGACCTTTGGAAAAAATCACGGAAGTCCTGGGGGAATGCGGTTTTGATAATATCTCAACCAGTCCATCCGGTACAGGAAGGGAAGAAGCCTGGATCACAGCCAGAAGATTCTAAACGGAATAGTATTGGTCCCAATTGATCTGATGATTGGAATATTACGGACAGATTGTAAGTAGATATATAAATTATGAAAAAGAGGTTTTACCAGCTCACAACTAATATTTCCAAACTACTGGGAACCTGGGTGTTCGTCGGTTGTGCCAGAATTATTGCATCCGGTTATTTCCTGTTTCGTCCACGCTTGGTCAGGAATTCACACTATTTTTACAGGGCTTTGTATCCGGGAAAATCATTCTGGTTTCATCTGTGGTGTGCTTTTAGGCAGTTCCAAGGGTTTACCAGGGTATTCCTTGATCGGTTTATTCAACTGGAAATCGGAAAAATAACTCACACATCTGTCGGTTGGGATGGACTTGAAAACGCCGTTAATAGCAAAGAGGGTGGAATCATTCTCATGTCGCACATGGGGAATTGGGAAATTGCAGCCCATCGGTTTAAAGAGACCAATAAGAATTTTAACCTCCTGCTCTACCTGGGACAGAAACATAAAGAACAGATTGAAAAACTTCAAAAAGACAGTTTAAAGGAAAAAGGGACCAAAATTGTTGCGGTCGACCAAAATGGCGGTTCACCCTTCTTGCTCCTGGAAAGCATCAAATGGATGAATGAAGGAGGATTTGTTTCATTGACAGGCGACATTGTTTGGACAAAAGAACAACGTGTGGTTTCTGTGGATTTTTTAAACCAGACGGCAGAGATTCCTGAAACGCCCCATATGCTGTCGCTGGTTTCAGGCAAGCCTCTCTTTGTCCTGTTTACAATTCCAGTAAAAAAGAATCATTATCATATTGAGGTGTCAAAGCCTATTTACGTAAAGGCAAAAAACCGGAAAGATAAGAAACAAGCTGTCCAGAGATCAGCTCAAACCTATGCCAATATGCTGGAAACGACCGTAAAAAAACACCCGTTTGAATGGTTCCATTTTGAACCGTTTATAAAGAAAAAATCCAAACATGAAAGCAAATAAGTAATAGATGGTCATATGTTCTTGTTAAGTCTGCTCAGATTTATATTAAACTTTGGAATTACCGCAGTTTTATGGGTTTATTTCATTTTTGGATTTCTTCTTGGATTTGGACCCTTTATTGTCTGGTCCTTCTTTAGAAACGGTGTAGATGAAACCGTTTTTCAACGTTACTATCACCTGTTTTTTAAGGGTTTTTTTTTACTAACACAGCTGCTATCACCAACCATAAATATTAAAATAGATCCCAGAATAAGAGATTTCAGCTCATCCATTATTATATGCAACCACTTGTCATATCTTGATCCATTGCTGATTATCTCCATTTTTCAAAAGCAGAAAACCATTGTAAAATCAACCTTTTTCAAGGTGCCCTTTTTCTCCTGGATGATAAAAAGATCAGGTTATATCCCCTCCTCTTCAAAAGGGAAAAATATGGCCCTGGTTTTAAGGCAC
Organism: bacterium; assembly: GCA_018829445.1. Taxonomy (GTDB): domain Bacteria; phylum SAR324; class SAR324; order XYD2-FULL-50-16; family XYD2-FULL-50-16; genus JAHJTV01. Next base: position 89,094 of record JAHJTV010000087.1, on the reverse strand, counting down.
CTTGGCAATATGAAAGACTATTTAAAATCCGGGGGAGTTCTGTTTATTTTTCCCGAGGGAACAAGAAGTCGCAATGAAAAGATGAATCTCTTCAACAAAGGAGCTTTCAGCATAGCCCGGCAGTGCAATGTTCCAATAAACGTGCTCCGAATAAAAAATACAAATCTGTTGTTTCGTCCGGGAAGTTATCTCTTTAACACCTGGCAACCCATCGATATAGAACTCGAAGCGATCGGACGGATCAACCCGTCAGACTATGACAAGAAACAAGCCATACCCGATATGATGAAAGATGCCTTTGAAATATTAGAAAACCGGCTGAACAAAGAATCACTTACTGTTTGATCCGATCATAAAAAGTAAATACAATATAATTATCGCTTGAAAACACTGAAATGTATTTTTGGTGTAGAATCCAAGACTTAAACGGTAGGGCGGCCTTACATTGGCCGCCTTTGGGTATAGCCTCTTTATATACCGAACAGTCATTAAAACAGAATATTAAAACAGCCGTCCACATGATTAACGGCGATTGTTTTAAATCTTTTAAAATATGCAATATTCCCTGTTACTGCTTCCAGCTGCTTACATAGTCGGATCAATTAATTTCTCAATCATCCTGTTTAAGATTCTCGGTAAATCCGATCCCAGAAATAGTTTTAGCGGTAATCCCGGAACAACCAACGTATATCGTCAAACAGGAATAGTCTGGGCAATAGCGGTTCTGTCACTGGATATGGGAAGAGCCATTGCCGTGTACTTTTTGGCAATCCGCATCTTACATGAAAACTATGTCACCTGGGCAGGGCTGTTCTTGATTATTGGAAACAGATTTCCCTGTTTTCACGGTTTTAGGGGTGGAAAAGGGGTCGCAAATTATCTTGGTTTTACAGCCTTTTTATCACCCTATTCAGCTGGATTTTCTTGTGCAGCCTGGGTTATGACTTATGGGCTTATTAAAAAACCCTTTATTGCCTCTTTTGCAATGATTTCAGTCCTTGCGGCTGGCACAGTATTAAAAACACCACAAAACCTGTTCGCCATATCAGGAACGATAGTAACTTATCTCCTAATCATTATGAATCATTATGGGAATATATTGGATTTAGCCCGAAACAAAATCCAGTCGGAGAAAAACAATGGATAAACGTTGGCTGAACTTGTACGATCAGGATGTCCCTCACAGCCTTGAATACCCGAATATTACACTACCCGATATCTTGAATCGCACTGCTGCGAGAACTCCCGATTATCCGGCACTTACCCTGAATGAAATCGTGATCACCTACTCCCAGCTAAAAATACGAGTTGACGCTTTAGCTAATGCCTTGATCTCATTTGGTGTTAATAAAGGTGATCGTATCGCACTGTTATTACCAAATTCACCAACCTATGTAATTGCTTATTATGCGATTGTTAAAATCGGAGCGGTTGTTGTCAATCTCAATGTTATTAGTCAGGGTGAAGATCTATTGAGGTTGCTGAATCATTCCGATCCCAAAATGGTGGTGACTCTGGATCTGTTTCTCAAAAATGTGCTTGAAGTTGCAGAACAGACATCCCTCGACAGAATACTCATCCATAGTGTCTTTGGTCTGGAAAAAGAATCTACGCTTCCCGGTGAAAGGATCCGGCTGGAAATCGTCAATGATCTGATTTCCGGTCATTCGGGCCAAGAAGGTGAACAACGATGTGAACCGGATGACTTGGCCGTCCTTCAGTACACAAGCGGCGTGACAGGTCATCCAAAAGCGGTAATGTTAACCCATCGGTCCATTATTGACAACCTGGTGCAAATCGATTCCTGGAACCCGAAACCACCGACGCAGAGCAGATCAGCCATCTGTATTATTCCATTTTTCCATGTGTTTGGTATGACGGTTTGTATGCATCTGTCAATATTCAGGTCTTATCAAATGGTATTGTTTCCCAGGTTTGACTGGTCTTCCATTATTGAGATTTTGAACAGCATCAAGCAGTATCGTCCCATTTCCTTTCCGGCAGTCCCTGCCTTATGGGCGGCACTGGTTTCAAGTTCGGAGACAGACAAATATGATCTGTCATCGATTGAAATTGCCAGTGGCGGTGGGTCATCATTATCAGAGTGGATTCAGGAAAAATATCTTCGACTGACCGGCAAATACATATCACAAGCTTACGGTCTGTCCGAAGCCTCCTCAACGGTTTTTATCACACCATTCAGACGCCCCGGGATCTCATCAAGTGTTGGCATCCCTTTACCGGACACTGATGTGAAGATTGTGGATATTGAAACGGGAGAACAGGAGTTGCCCGTTGGTGAAACAGGTGAAATCATCTTTAAAGGTCCCCAGATGATGAAGGGGTATTGGCAAGATGAAGAGAAAACATCACAAACCATAAGAGATGGCTGGTTATACACCGGCGATCTTGGTTATATGGATGATCTGGGTTATTTCTACCTGGTTGATCGAAAAGATGACCTGATGATCTCTAGTGGATACAACGTTTATCCAAGTGAAGTTGAGCGGGCTTTGATAAAACACCCGCAAATAAAAGATGTTACTGTTGTCGGTATCAGCGATCAGCTCCGGGGAGATGCAATTACTGCCTTTATCATTCCGGAATCGGATAGTTTTCCCAAAAGACAAGAGCTGATCTCGTTTTGCAGTAATTATCTTCCCGATTACAAAATACCCAGATTTTTTAAATTCAGAAACGAATTGCCGAAGAATAAAATTGGTAAGCCCTTAAGACGATTGTTGAAACAAGAGTTGTTAACATCCCGTGATTAATTAAAACAGAGGTTAAGAATGAAATTTAAAATTGTATATCCCAAATGGAAAAAACTGGAAGGCCAAACAACATTCCATCTTCCTCCTCACGGTCCGGTAGTTTTTGCAGCTACCTTGCCCGATTATGTTGACATCTCTTTTGTCGATGAAAATGTGGAAGAGATAGATTTCGATGAGTCCGTCGATGTTGTGGGTATTTCCATGATGCTGACGATTCAGGTTAAGCGAGGGTTTGAGATTGCTGCAGAATACAAAAAGAGAGGAATTCCCACCATCAGCGGTGGTATTGCAACAATGCTGCATTCAGAGGAATGTCAGCAGCATGTTGACTCCGTCTTTCTTGGGGAAGCAGAAGGAAGAATGGAAGGAGTATTGGCCGATCTGAAAAATAATTCTCTCAAAAAAGTCTATAACTATATGAATGAACTACCTCCAATTGAGATTGTGGGAACCGCAAGAAGGGATATCCTGAACCGGGATCTTTACAACCATAAGGGTGTGCAAATGGTGGATCTGGTTCATGCATCACGTGGATGTCGTTTCAACTGCTATCCATGCGCTGTTGCTTACCTGGGTGGTAGACAATTCAGACCGAGACCCATAGATAAAACCCTGGCAGAATTGGAAAGCATCGACAACAACAGGCTTTTTATTGTTGATAATTCCCTGGCTCAGGATAAACAGTGGGAACTCGATCTTTTTAGAGAGATGATTCCCCTGAAGAAAAAATGGTGCTGCCACCCCATTGAAGATGATCCGCAAGTGCTGGATCTGGCTGCACAGGCAGGAGCCTGGTATGTTTACCAGGCAGTTTTTGACACATCTGATTATATCAAGGAAAGAATACAGAGATACCACGATCATGGAATAGGTGTGGAAGGGACAATTCTGTTGGGATTGGATAACCACACAGAGGACTTCATTAAGGAGTTGATTGACTTTTTAATGGAAATCAACCTTGATCTGGCAGAGTTTACAGTATTGACACCTTTCCCGCATACACAGGCTTATGAAGAACTCCATTCCCAAAACAGGATCATCTCTTACGATTGGGATGACTATTCAGCTGACAAAGTGGTTTATCAGCCCAAGCATATGAGTCCCGAAAGACTTCAGGAGCTTTTGCAATATGCCTGGGATACGTTTCATGAAAAAGAATCGCAACAGATGAAGATGTTTAAGTTGTTATACAAAGTGATGCAGAAAGAGAGGGCAGATGATACTTTTAAACCCAGGAAACGGAATCTGGTAAAAAGGACCTTCGGAAAAACAGTTTTGAACTAAACCGCTTATAATTTGAGACGATGTTTAATAACCAACTCTATAAAATTCTGGAATTAAAAGAGGAAGGTCAGACAATCCAGGCTGTTATTTCATTAAATGCCGATCATGCCATTTATGAAGGCCATTTCCCTTCAAACCCTGTAACCCCCGGTGTCTGCCAGATACAAATTGTCAAAGATATTATCTCCCGGTTGAAGGGGAAACCCTGCTTTCTGGTTGAAGCGAAAAACATCAAGTTTTTGTCCATGCTTACACCACAGGAAAAAAATGTTAGACTTGACCTTGAATATTCAGAGCAGAATAACCAGATTAAGGTAAAGTCACAATTAAGTTCCGGCGATAAGATTTTTTTAAAATTTTCCGGACTATTTGTTCCGGAAAATAAATTGCCAACGGGAACTCTTCCATAAATTCTCATTAAGTCACAATGGTTCACGATATCTCAAATCTGGCACGAATAGTCGGCAATTTTAAACTAACACTTTCATTGGTCATTATTGGAGTGGTAGTGGCTGCTATTAACCGATTTATATTTTTTGAACAAACAGGTTTTCTTTTTTTTGCAAGTGGCATCACTCTGATAGTGTTGATCATTGTGACAATCCTCTACTACAGCTTTGGAAGATGGGATACGGTTTTGCTGACCCTGTTGCCGGTTTTACCGCTGCTGGTCTTTAGTGACACAAATGGCTTGAATCATCAGGCATTGAATTATCCACATACTTTTCTGTATATCGGAATCATTCTTGATCTTGTGACATTTATTACAAGACTTAACACAATGTTCCCGACAATCAAATGGCTGAAAGCGAGCAAACCTCTTTTGTTACTGTATTTCGTTTTGTTGATGGCGCTGTTGGTTGCTCTAATATGGATAAAAGCATCAAATATTTACAACTATAACCCGCTGGTTTACTACCTGAGCAGTGCTTCAATCGTGATTACCGGTTCGCTGTTACTCATTCCGACAGTTTTGCATTATGCTTTTCACAACCGTCTGGAGCAAAGGCGATATCCCTTGACAGTAAAACTGGTGTTGAGAAGCAGTTTTGCATATGGGGTATTCTTATCTGGTTGCCTGGCTCTGGTGATTGTCGGATTTATACTGTTTGGATTCCCCTTCTTCAGGGGAAAAATGCAAAAAAGGAAATTGTTATATCATCGGTTTATCAGCCGGTTTTGCAGATTTATTGTCTATATCATGGCAGAGTATCATCGATTTGAAAATGAGCCGGGCGAAGAGTTTACGCGCCCTGCAGTTATCATCGCCAATCATCAGTCGTTTATTGATCTTCTCATTGTCATTGGACTTCATCCTAAAGTTATTATTCTGACAAATGACTGGGTCTGGAACTCTCCTTTTTTTGGAAGAATCATTCAATGGGTTGATTATTATCCGGTTTCAGCGGGAATCGAGAACAGCTTCTCTCTTCTACGTGAGAAAGTTAAGGAGGGCTACTCCATTGTCGTTTTCCCTGAGGGAACGCGATCAAGAACCATGGAGATTAATCGGTTCAAAAAGGGAGCTTTTTTTCTGGCCGAGAATCTGCAATTGGAAATCTTACCCGTAATTCTCCATGGAACCGGCGATGGAATTGCCAAAGGGGACCTGATTCTGAAAAAACCAAAATTGACAACCCGGATACTGCCCCGTATCGCTATTGATGATCCAACATACGGTGAAGGCTATTCTCAAAGAACTAAAAAAATCTCTGCCTATTTTAAACTGCAGTATAAAAACCTGCGTCAGACGTACGAGACCCCTTACTATTTTAAAGAACACCTGAAATACACCTATACCTATCAGGGATTTCAAGCGGAAAGGGCTGTGAAAGATACATTCAAATCCCTTTCTTCACTGGAACAACTCTTTGATCAGGTAACCAACTGCAAAAGATTGCTGCATATTGGCTGTGAATGGGGAGTTGTGTCTCATCTCCTCAGGTTTAAGTTTAAATCGATTGAGATCATGGCAACAGACCTGGATGACAACAAAATCAATACAGCCCAAACAACACAATTTATTCATGATAATATAGAGTTCAAATCCATAGACCAATTTTCTGAATTCACTGAAAAGGTTGATGTCTGTTTAATAAATGCAGAAAGTATCGACTTGGAAAACGGCTCATTTGTATCACTCCTCGATTCAATAAATAAACAATCCGGTTCAAAAACAAAGTTAATCATCGATAAGCAAAAATTTCGATTTAACCCGTTTCAAAGATTCTTTTTCGGTGATACAAAACAGGAAAAAAGGACAAACATTCATTGGGAACACAAACTCAACCATATTTTAACCCCTGCTGGCATGCCGGGGACAGAGAAACTGACCAATATTCCAAACCTTGTTATAATTAAATAAAATGAAGCAATTTGATATCGTTATTGTTGGAAGTGGTCTTGGTGGGCTGCTGTGCGCAAATATCTTGAGTAAGGAAGGATTCAGTGTTTGTGTTATAGAAAAAAATAAACAGATCGGTGGTTGTCTGCAAACATTTAACCGCGGCGGTTGTGTCTTTGATACCGGAGTGCATTATATAGGTAGTATGGATGAGGGGCAGGTCACAAACCGTTTATTCAAATACTTCGGTATAATGGATAAACTGAATCTGAAACGACTGGATGAAAACGGATTTGATATATTGGATCTGAACGGGACGCAATTCAAATATCCCATCGGTTACGATCGCTTTATTGATACCATGTCCCATCAATTTCCCCGGGAAAAAGAGGAGATTAAAGAGTACTGCAAACAGATAATGAAGATCATCGATTCACTCGACCTGTTTAACTTAAGACTGCCTCAAAAATCCGGGTTTAATCCTTATTATTCTCTCAGTATTGCTGATTTTATGTCTTCAGTGACCTGTAACAAACAACTGCAAAATGTACTGGCGGGACTCAATTTCCTTTATGCAGGATCTTCGCACAATACGTCCATTTATCAACATGCAACTGTCTTTCACTCCTTTCTCCAAAGTTCATGGAGGCCCATAGATGGGAGCTCTCAAATAGCTGATTTTCTGGTAGAATCAATCGAAGAAAATGGTGGCGTTATTTTATCAGATTCTGAAGTATGCCATTTTAAGTTTTCAGGGAAAAACATCGAATCTGTTAAACTCAATAATGGCGAGGAGATACATGGGAAGCAGTTTATTTCCAATGTGCACCCTGCCGTAACCTTATCTTTAATAGATAGAGAAAATGTCAGAGCGTTGTACAGGGAAAGAATCGAAAGTATTTCAAATTCGATTTCAACCTTTTGCCTCTATGTTCGCCTTAAGGAAAATTCCTTTAAATATCAAAACTACAACTATTATCATATCAATTCCGATGATGTCTGGAGTGTCCTTGAACAGAAGACCGATGACTGGCCGGGAGGTTATATGTTTCTGACTCCAGCCACTTCCAAATCTGAAGATTATGCGGACACAGCTATCATTTTGACTTTCATGGAATATAAAGATGTCCTCCAATGGGAAAACACATCCATAAATAAAAGAGGTGAGGAATATTTGGATTTCAAGCGAAAGAAAGCTGAATGTTTGTTGGATGCAGTCGAGGAAAATATACCCGGATTTCGTCAACAAATCAAACAATACTATACTTCTACACCACTGACGTACCGGGACTATACCGGAACAAAGGATGGATCGATTTACGGGATCAGTAAAGACTGCAAAGACCCTTTTAAAACCCATGTGTCTGTACGCACCAAAATACCCAACCTGTTTTTTACCGGACAAAACACCAGCATGCACGGAATTTTAGGTGTTTCCATCGGCTCCCTGCAAACCTGCGCAGAGTTTATCGGCTATGAAAGGATAATAGACCAGATAAACAAATCCTCCTAAGATTGAGTTAAATATTCAAGAAGATCACTTCAGTTTCCAGCCCAGGATATCTTTCAAGAAGTTAGGCGGTCATTTATGACCGTCGAATAAAATCGATTAATCTTGAATCAGCCCTTTCCTCTCTTATCAATAAAGATTACAGAGATTTATTGGTGACCAAATATTCGTTTAATTTCAATCCATCTCTGAACAATCTCATTTCATACAAAATCCATCTGTTTTATTCATTGCGGAAAAAGCTGTGCGAAATTAAAAATGAATAGAAAAAACCAAATTACCAGTCATTTAACGTGGTTTTCTCATATTGATTTGACTAATTTTCTACACTGATCGGATTGAATATCAATTTGAGTGATCCGTTTTCGAAAAAAAGCAGAACTTTTATTTTTAGTCAAAATACCAGATTTATCCCTTTATTTTGTAAGAACAGATTTTATCGAAATAAACAGATCAATTTGACAATATCATTCGGATAAAAAACTATTGATCCTGAATGGAAACAAAACAATCAGGAATATCCATTGTTCTACTAAGCGTATTGCATGTTGTTAATTGCAATACGCTATCTGCTAATCGCTAAAAGCCAAATATGCCAAACTACCTGACAATTAAAACAGGCCTGGATAATTCGATTTCCGGGAAGGAAAAATTTATTATAAGAGGTTTAAAAGGGCGAGAGGGACTTTGCATGGATTTTGAGCATGTACTGGATCTCGTCTCTCGGGAACGGTTAACCGAGAAGCAGTTCGATCAAATGCTGGGGAGTGGTGTGACCCTATCCATAGGGTTTTCAAAAAAAGATCTGAAGAGAGGGCAGCGGTTTATTAATGGCATTGTATATCACCTGAAGGAAATTGGCATGAGCAAGGTGCCGCTAATAAAGGGGATATGGCATTATCAAATGACCATTGGTTCCTGGTTTACACAGTTAAAGCAGGTAAAGGATTGTCGGATCTTTCAGAAAAACGGCAATACCAGCCTCTCTATTATTACCGATCTTCTGATAGAACTTGAGTTAAGGGATTTTAAAACAGAAATCAGATCGAACTATCCCAGGAGAGACTATATCACTCAATATGATGAATCAACTGCTGATTTTATCATCAGGTTATTGCAGAATGAGGGGATTTTATGGCGGTTCGAACACCAGGATAATCGGCACATCCTGGTGTTCTTCGATGATATTTACCGGTTACCGGAGATCCACTCAATGAATTGGGGCGAGCATGAAGGAATTCAGGAATTCTGTTATCAATCCGTACATATTCCGGTCGAAAGCTGTCAATTGACGGATTTTGATTATCAAAATCCTCCTGCCAGAACGGTTAACCAACCATCTGATCTTGCAAACAAACGTTTCAGACGTTTCGAATATCCCGGTAACTTTGCTTCACGAGGGGAGGGCGAGGAGAAGGTGGCTCGATTGAAAAAATCAATCCTGAATGAAGCAAAGCAGTATCAGGGAACATCTACTATTCGACTATTGTCGGCAGGAAAACGGTTTCTATTAAACGCACCGCTATTAAAAGACTTCCACGACCAGAAGTATCTGGTGACCGATCTTTATACCGAAGCAACAACGGAGAGTTTTACCAATCGCTTTACCGTAATCAACGCCAAAGCAGATTATGTCTATCCCATTTCGCTCCAGGTAAAAAAGCCGCAAGTGGAAGGATCTCAAACAGCATTTGTAGTTGGTAGTAAAGATAGCCCATCAAAAACACAAACCGATCATGAAGGGCGGATTAAAGTCAGATTTCACTGGGATCATCATTCTCCCAAAGAATCAAATAACACCTCGGCTTTTATCAGAAACGCTGTACCCGCTGCCGGATCTCAGAGAGGCTTTGTTTTTAACCCAAAAATAGGAGATGAGGTTGTACTTTCTTTTATTGATTGTGATATAGATCGACCCGTAATTATTGGCCGGGTTTATTCCAGCAACCAGAGACCACCGGTATTCCTTGAAGAGAACCCTTATCAAAGTGCTATCCAGGCTCATGAAGATATGGGAGCCAATCGAGTCGTTTTTGATGATAAGGAAGGATCTGAATGGCTTGAGTTCAGAGCAAAAAAAGATATGAACATCAAAGTGGGAACCGACCTTTATATAGATGTAGAGGATGAGTTAACTCTCATGGCCGATAACCTGGAAGTAACGGCAAAAGGCAGCATTCTGACCGGGAATGTGGTAACCCTGAGTGGAGGAGATATCAATTCAACTGCTGGGACAGATATTTCCAATACCACTGGCCTGGTTGTGGCGGACGTGGTTGGTGGTCTGGAAAACAATAAAGCTGACGCCAATATCATACATCTGGCAATTGGTATGGTAAAAAGTGAATCCGGTGGGCTTACCATTTCCACCTCACCCATGATATTTAATACAACAGCGGGAGATGTGGATGTAAACGGAGGGAATGGGGTCAAAAATATCGGTATGATTGTAGCAAATACCGCGATGGATCTGATCAATAATTCGTCTGCAAAAAAAGTTAACCAGAACGCAACGTTGGCAATCGTGACCAATGCAAAAAATGAAACCAACGACTTTGATAAGGAACAAACAAGCCAGGCTTTGATGATTAAGGATAAGGGAAACATGGTTATCAATGACGGGTAGCAACGCAAATGAAAACCTCTAAATGCAAATTTGGCTTTCAAAATTAAAATCAAAATGGGAAAAAACTATTTAACACTTCATACACCTTTTGATTCAAAGGTCCGAAGAGAGCGTAAATTCTATCTGCACCATCTTGGCGGGCAAGAGGGGATCTGCAAGGATTTCTCTTTCAAACTTAAAGTCAGCTCATTGGAACGACTGTCCGATAAAGAGTTGAATGATCTCATCGGAAAATCAATTACAGTAAAAATCGGTTATACAGACTCAAAACTGAAATATCAAAACAGGTTCATTAACGGGGTTGTTTTTCAGATTATAGAACAAGGGGCACAACGTTTAATGCATCGCACCGTTATCTGGAATTACGAAATTGAAATTTCCTCATGGTTACGAAAACTTGAGTTTGTCAGAGACTGTCGCATTTTTCAGAAAGCAGGCAATCGCAGTACTACCATTATTCAAGACTTGCTTTATGAACTGGATATTCACGATATCCGCCTGGAGAAAAACATTAATGCTCCGAGACTCGATTATTCATCAATATACAACGAATCCCTTAGTAATTACATCCGCAGAATCCTTTATGAGGATGGCCTGATATGGAATTTCGAACATTTCGAAAACAAACATGTTATGGTTATCCACAATGATTCACGCGATCTACCTTCACTCAATATCGATTCCACAGCAAAACGGGACACGATCAAAAGCTTTTGTAAAGTGGAGCAACACAATCCCGTAAAAGGCTACACCGTCGGATCTTATGACTGGGAAAATCAGCCTGTAAAGAATGTATTAAAAGATATCAAGGGCGAAAAGGGAACCCTGAACCATTATGAGTACCAATATTGTTTTGAAGACAGAAGTGCAGGTGAGGAGAGAGTTGAACAGCGTTGTGCAGTAGTCGAATCCGATGTTACAACCTATTTTGGAGAGTCAACGGTAAGAGCGCTTAAAGCTGGTGAAAATATAGTATTAAATGCCCCCGTGTTACCCGATCTTTCAGAGAAAAAGTATCTGGTTAAAACTTTGGAGATCAAAGCCACGGACGAAGATTATACAAACTCCTTTTGGGCTGTCCCAGCCAGCCAACGTTTAATTCCAAATCAGGACAATACAATCGAAAAACCACTCATAAAAGGCACTCAGACCGCTTTTGTTGTCGGCCATGGTGAAAAAGGGTCAGTGCAGGTGGATCGCCTGGGCAGGATTCAGGTACAATTTCACTGGACCCGCCATCTGTCACAAGATTCCAAACAGACTTCGGCTTGGATCAGAGTTGCCATGCCGATAGCGGGAAACAAACGCGGATTCCTCTTCAATCCCCGCGAAGGAGAAGAAGTGGTAATCAATTATGAAGATGGAAATCCGGATAAGCCTATTATTATCGGAAGCGTATATTCAAGTAATAATCCACCCCCGTTTCAGCCAAGTATGGAGTCATTCAAGAGCATAATAAAAACAACCAAAGATTCCGATTCCAACCAAGTCATGTTTTTTGATAAGCCGGGAGCAGAAAATCTGGAAATTATAGCGAAAAAGAAAATGAACATCTCGGTTAACAACAAAATGACCGTTGATGTGGTAAAGGATGCAAAAATTGAATCTACCGGAACTTATATAACTGCAACAACGGGTGTTGATATCAAGGCGGGCAAAGAGATAAACAACATGTCGTTGGCAACAATTATTGGTTTGGCAGCACAGTGTTTCACAAATACTGCCGGAAAAAACATTATGAATGCGGCAGCCGGAATTGTTTACCAGGCTGCCGGGGGGATCTTGACAAACCTGGCAGGAGCATTGATTGCCAATACTTCGGTATTAGGCATTGTACAAAAAACAAAGGCGGAAATTGTAAACGAATCAAAACTGTTATTATTGAACACCGCCTCAAATGTTATTAACGCAGGAGAAGACAAAGTTGAAAACAAGGCAGCCCTTGCGATTTTAAACAATGCATCCAAGGATCTGGTGAACAAAGGAAAAATAAAAGAAAACAAGACCTCACTGGTGAGTATGTCAGAAGCTGAGACCTTTATGGTGATAGGTGATACCAAGGTTGGGCCTTAGCGGAATAATTCATGCCATATCTCATTAAATATCCAGTTGAGTGCGGCAGTCTTCTTTAATTTATAACCCGAATTCCAAAAAAAATGACCTCATACCTTACCATTCATTCAAGTCTGGACTCAAAAATCAAAAGGCCTCGCAAATTCAGTGTGCAGAATATCAACGGACAGGAAGAACTTTGCGGCGACTTCAGTTATCAGGTTAAAATCAGTTCCCTGGAAAGGTTATCGGTGGAAGAGATAAAAACATTGGTTGGCGCTGGTATAACAGTTAAAATATCGTTCAAGGATAGCAATGAGATGGCAGGGAACAGATTCATCAACGGAATCATCTATAAGCTTAAGGAAATGGGAGTATATAAGGCACCATTGCATCCGGAAATCTGGCAATATGAAATAGAGATCGGTTCCTGGTTAAGGCAACTGGCAACCGCAAAAGACTGCAGAGTATTTCAAAAAGGTGGAAATAACACAAAAACCATACTGTCTGATCTTTTTGAGGAATTGGGGTTCAGGGATTTTAAATTCAAACTGAGGAATAAGCTGCCACGTCGCGAGTATGCGGTAATTTATAATGAGACATTGGCCAACTTTGCCAAACGACTCTGTTTCGAAGATCACATACTCTGGTATTTTGATCATTCGGAGAAATGGCATACCCTGGTTTTCACCGACGACTCTTTTGCACTACCCGAACTATCAGCCTCATCAATGGGAGGCCAATATGATGCAATTCAACAGTTCTGCCGAGAAAGCAGTTTTCTCCCGGTCAAAGAGCACCTGGTCTCTTCCTATTTTTGGGAAAATCCTCCGGTTAAAAATATACTAAAATCGATTCGGAATAAAAACTCCCGCTTAAAATCTTATGACTATTCAAATAGTTTTAGCTCCAGGCAGGAGGGAGAAGATAAATCGGATAAAAATATGATGGCAATTGAGGCTCATCAAACCAGGTACTCAGGTGAATCAACTTTGAGGGGGTTTGTTGCCGGCTTTCGATTTACATTAAACGCCTCTCGTTTGCCGGAGCTTAATGGGAAAAAATTCATCATTACCAACCTGAAAATCAACGCCAAAGAGGAGAGTTATAAAAATACCTTCATGGTCGCTCCGTCATCAAAACAGTTTTTCAGGTTGCGGGATGAAACGATTTATAAACCTGTGATTACGGGATTTCAAACAGCAATGGTTGTGGGCGATGCCGGGACGGGAAAGGTCGTAACAGATAAGCTGGGACGGGTAAAGATCCATTTTCACTGGAATCATCGTCATCAACAAGATGCTTTGAAAACAGCTGCTTTTGTCCGTGTGGCTAGTCCATATTCAGGAGGATTAAGAGGATTTATTTTTACGCCTCGTGTTGGGGAGGAAGTCACCGTTGTATATGAAAACGGTGATCCGGAAAAGCCTATCATCACCGGCAGCGTTTACTCAAATGAAAGAACCCCGCCCACAACTGCCAACTCCAAACCCTATGTAAGCACAATCAAGAGCAGCAGTGATTCCGATTCCAATGAAATCTGCTTTGACGATTCCCCCGGTTCGCAATCCCTTGATCTGCAGGCCAAAAAAGACCTGAATGTAACTGTCGGAGGAAACCTGACAGTAAAGGTAAAGGATAATATCTACGTTCAGGCTAAAAAGGTTAATATCATCGTGAGAAAGAATATAAAAGTCAGGGCTGGTGGCAATATTGTTAACCTGACCCTGTCTTCAATAAACAATACGGCAGGCAGAAGCATCAGCAATATGGCCCTGGGAGGTGTTGTCGATATTGCCGGTGGACTGATTAACAATATGGCGGGTTGCTCTGTAACCAATACAGCCATACTGGCAGTGGATAATGAAGCCGGGGCCGGTATCAAAGGGAATGCTGACACTTTACTTGCAAATACCGCATTAAGGGCAGTGGGAAACACCGGGAAAAAGGTGGAAAACGACGCGAAACTTGCCATGACCAATATATCTAATGGGGGTATCATAAACGATGCCCAGAAAGTTCAAACCGAAACCCTGTTTCAAATACAGAAAGTCAAGGAAACCAGTACAAATGAAACAAAATCGTTCAATATTAAAGGCTTGTTGTCAAAAATAAATTGACGATGGTAATACCCTGAAGGGGATAAGTTGCTAATCGGTAGAATGTAATAAACTGATGTAGTCCGATTAAAGAAGAAACCTTGAATTCAAATTTGGAAGTAAGTTTATACTATATACCAAACAAGGTACTAATTGACTGTCAAATAACACTTTCCTAAAATTTTTCCGTATTTTAAAAATTCCCTCCTCAGATTTCGATTCAGATCTTCTTAAAATTGTGAGTATTTCTTGACTCTTGAAACCAAAATACTTACTATCTTAATTCACTAACGGCAGGTTCTAAGTATACTCCGATGTTGATTAAAACAAACAAAAAGCAATTACGGATTGCCTATCTAACCATGTAAAACTGGAGACAAAAGATGAAAAAAGTAAAAACACCGAAAACATCGGAAAAGAAATCACGTAGAAGTGAGTTGATTCAGACGATCGGTCCTGTGGAAAATCTTGAAAGTTATGTAAAAAGTGACTGGTGGCGAGAAATCTTCAACGCCAATTATCTTAGAACGGATGGTGATGTTGTGGAAGATGAAAACATCACGAAAACGGAAATAGACCTACTGCTGAGTATTCTTTCCCCTACAAAGGAGAGTAAAATACTTGATGTTTGTTGTGGCCAAGGGAGGCATTTACTTGAATTGGCAAAACGCGGTTTTTCAGACATGGTTGGCTTGGACCGGTCTCACTATTTAATTACTCGGGCGCGAGCCATAAATAAGAACGAGCGTTTTAAAATAGCCTTCAAGGAAGGAGATGCCAGAAAGCTTTCTTTTCCCGTGGATACATTTGATTATGTTCTAATTCTCGGTAATAGTTTTGGCTATTTCGAATCAACCCAGGATGATTTGAAAGTCCTCCGAGAGATCATGCGCGTACTAAAACCGGGTGGGAAACTCTTAATTGACCTTACAGACGGGTCCTATATGAAACAAAATTTCCAGTCCCGGAGCTGGGAATGGATTGATAAAGATTATTTCGTTAATCGAGAACGATCATTATCGTCCAATCAGGAAAGGCTTATCTCAAGGGAGGTAATAACAAATACCCGCAAAGGCGTTGTAGCCGATCAGTTTTACGCCGAGAGATTATATAGTGCGGATAGCATTCGGGATTTACTTGATGAATCCGGTTTCTCAAAAACTGAATTCCATTCAGAGTTGAAGGTCGATTCTAAAAGGAATCAGGATTTGGGAATGATGGAAAAACGAATAATTGTTACCGCTTCTGCAGTTAAAAATTGGTCCAAGATCAGTATTCTTAAAAAGTCTGTTAAGCAGCTTGTTGTGGTAATGGGTGACCCCGGAAAATTCGATATTGTTAAGCCAAACAACAGTTTTGATGATGATGACATGTACACAATTAATGAGCTGAAAAAAGCATTATCAAAGCTGCCTGACTATAAATTTGTATTTCTTGATCAGCACGATACCCTTGTTAAAGATCTCATTAAATCAAAAGATAAGACAGATTTGGTATTCAATCTTTGTGATGAAGGGTTCAACAACGATGCCACCAAAGAATTGCATGTGCCTTCACTCCTGGAAATATTTAAAATGCCTTATACCGGGGGAACCCCCCAATGCCTCTCATATTGTTTCGACAAGTCACTGGTGAGAGGTGTTGCCAATGAGATGGATATTCCGACCCCACATGCATTTTTCATTAAACCGGATGATACAACGTTTATTGAGCTGCAGATAGACTTTCCTGTCATCGTTAAACCGAATTTTGGAGATTCGAGCATAGGAATAACCCAGAACAGCGTCTGTCATACGCTTGGTGATCTTGAGAAAGCACTTTTGCTTGTTCGCAAACGTGTCGGTTATGATAAACCGATTCTTGTTGAGAAATACCTTACAGGTCAAGATATCAGTGTAGGCATTATCGGAAATCCGCCTGATTCCTATTTTATTCTTCCTATTATTGAAGAGGACTATTCTGAGCTTCCTCCTGATTTGCCAAAAATCTGCGGATATGAAGCAAAATGGCAACCGGATTCACCCTACTTCAAAATAACATCAATTCCTGCAAATATCTCGGAAGAAACCGAACGTTTTTTACATGCCAGTTGTATAAAACTATTCAATCGTCTGGACTGCAGAGATTATGCAAGGTTTGACTGGAGGTTGGATTGTAACCAGACGCCCAGACTGCTTGAAGTAAATCCGAATCCAGGTTGGTGCTGGGACGGCCATTTGGCGAAGATGGCAAATCTCGCAGGAATTTCTTATGGTGAAATGCTTGATAAAATTATAAAAGCTGCTGAGGAGCGATTAAAACTGTAAAAAAAACCAGATTTAAAAAAGTCAGGGGGTGTTCCGAGAATCGTGATAAATGAAATTGTCCAGTTTGATGGTGCACTGCCTGATCTCGATTTTGAATTAAAAATATTGGAAGCCACAAAATAACTGGCCACTAACAGTATTACGATCACCTCATCAACAGAATGTGCACAATTTCAGGAACCAATTGGCAAAGTAATAAAGAGGTCGCAACAAACATCCCGTCATAATAGTGGAAAATTCTTAGCACAGTTGATGGAATGCTTTTGGAATCATAGAGATTAAATCACCTCCATGAATGTTCTTCACTGAACAACCTTAAAAAAAGGGATCTGAAATGAAAAAACACTCCCGTTTTCACTTGAACTTTCCACTTGAATTGACCCGTGTAAAGATGTTACCAATGCTTTTGCCGAAGCCAATCCCAAACCAAGTCCACCAAATTCAGAATTCCAACTATTGTTAAGGCGGGAAAATTTTTCGAAGATATGATCGATCATCTCTCTGGGAATACCAATTCCAGTATCTTCAATTTCAAATTTTATCATGAATACACCGTAATCGGTTTCAAAATGATTGATTTTGATTTTAATACTCCCTTCCCGGGTAAATTTGATGGCATTTCCCAGCAACTTTACCAGTATCTGCCGCAATCTCACAGAATCACCGATCAGTTCATCGGGGATTTCCTTGTCAATTTCCAAAGCCAGCGGAATATGCTTTTTCTCTGACTGGACTCTCATCATCTCAATAATTTCTATGACATTACCACGCAGGTTAAAAGGTTGATTAACAACTGTTATATTTTTGGCATCCAGTTCACAAATTTCCAGAATATCGGTCATAATTCGATCTAACCAAAGGCAGGAGTTTTGAATCATCATCAGGTATTCCTGATGATGGTTTGAAAGACTTGGATCCATCATCAATAGTTGCGCTGGCCCGATGATGCCATTTAACGGGGTTTTAATTTCATGGCTTATCTGTTCAATAAAAGACTCCTTTGCTCTTTTAGCTCTCTCCAGTGTTATTTTTACCTGCTCAAGCATCTCAGAAACTTTTTCGCGTTCATTGCTATTATTTTTTAATTGTTTTTCTTTCCTATGCCTGCTTAAGGCTATTTCCGTATTGGTGATCAGATCCTGATCTTTGAACGGTTTTACAAGGTAGGCATAGGCATTGGTCTCTTTGGCCTGATCAATAAATTCTCTGTCCGCATAGGCAGACAAAAAGATAATCGGCACGTCGGAAATTGTGTTTATCTGTTTGGCTGCTTCAATTCCATTCATGTCACCCTTTAAGCGGATATCCATAAAAATTAAATTGGGAGCAGACTGTTTCACTTGTTCAACAGCCTGCTCTCCTGTTGCATAAATGTCAGAGATATTAAAACCCTTCTTTAACATACAATCCGCAATATCCTTTGCCACAAAACTCTCATCCTCTACGATCATAATATTGGTATTATTCGTTTTCATTTTATTTTAAACCTTATCTTATAACATGTTCCGTATGTTCGGTTAAGACCGATGCTGCCTTGAAGCTGGTTTTCAGCCAATAGCTTGATCAGACTTAATCCCAAAGTTGTAGGATTATCTATCTCTAGAGATTCATTCATGCCGATACCATTATCATCTACTATGACGGTAACGTTAGCATCTTCATCGCTTTTAATATCAACAGTGATTTTTCCCTGCCTATTATCGGGAAAGGCGTGCTTTATCGAATTAAATACAATCTCGTTGATGATCAACCCACAGGGAATAGCCTTGTCAATCTCAAGATGCGTATCATCACAGTTTACTTCATATTGTATATTGGATTCTGAGTCATCTGTTAAGGATTGTATTGCAGCAATAATTCTTTCAACATACTGGGATAGATGAATGTATTTTATATTATCAGATAAGTGGAGGATATTGTGAATCAAGGACATGGTTTCAATTCGACTCAGTGTTGTTTCAAGAATTTTAATCACCTCTCTGTTTTCTGAGTTTCGAATATTAATTTTCAACATACTGAGGATGATCTGCATGTTGTTTTTAACGCGGTGGTGTATCTCACGTAACAGTGTCTCCTTTTCCAACAGCGATTTCTTCAGCTCCGATTCTGCATATTTTCTGTCTGAAATATCCCTGCAGACATATATTTCACCTTTGGGAAGTTTGCTTTTTCGATCAACAATGGGTGTTTTCGAGAGAGAGACAGGAATGGCAATTTTTTGCCTAGTTTCCAAAGTTGTTTCAAAATCCTTCATGGAGGCATTTTGAGTGACTTTGCGGTAGTCGTCTGTAAATTTGAAAACTTGCTGAAGCGGCTGATTGATCAATTCATCTCGTCGAAATCCCAGCAGATTATAGGTAGCCTTGTTGGTCCATCTTATCATTCCTTCCGCATTTACTAGCAGCAACCCATCGTTCATCATGGCAGCGATCCCTTCTGCCGCTTCCAGCGGAGTCAAAGAGAAAAGCTTATATCTGCTTATGGCATAAGTTATCGTGAGAACCCATACCAATAATATTATATTGGAGCAAAAATTGGGAATACGCTCAATTTGAAAAGCAGGCAGAATAATATCAAAAGCCATTGTCAGGAAAATAACAAACATTAGTCCAACGAATGAGATAAACAATATTCCTTTTTCAGAGGGACTATTTTTTTTTCTTACGTTAAGGAACGTAAGAAGCGCTCCGAAGCCAACAAATGAAAAACTGTAAAGATAAAACAGGTAACTAACTAATGAAACCGGATAATCAAAACGCCAGCCATATCCGTAGGGGCTTCGATGTTCAAACGTCATGATTGCCCGATATCTCCATTGCAGAACAAAGAAAGCAGCTGGAATTATTAAGAGGAAAAAGAAGAACAACCTCGACTTCAAAATCTTTCTAAAATCATTGAACTCTAAAAAAAACCAGATTGCCAGACTTGGAATAGGAACCCAACCCAAACATCCGACTGTAAGAAAGATGAAAGCCACTTCTTTGGAAAAGGTTGAATCTGTGATGAAGGTGGAGGAAAAACTCCAAACGGAGAGTTCTAAAAAGATTACAGAAGCAAGCCGATTGACTTTGGCACTCTGGTTTTTTAGCAGGATGAATCCAGCTAAAAATAGATAAGTGATTGAGCAAAAAAAATGGATGGAAGAGAGAATTGTCATGAAGAATTGTAGAATTGTCTAGAATAATGTTTACGGGAGGATTTTAGCGGATATACTTGTTAAAAACCGAGGCAAAACATTTATATAGAGTTTAATAAATTTATTCAACTATTGAGAAGAAATCATTTCAGTTTTAAAAGAATACCAGGTCATTTGAGACCATTTTTCCTTTTAAATATCGGTTTCATGTCTTTGCACGATCACAATCATATGTGATTAATTATTTGATAGTCAAGGCTACAGCAGAATTTAACTAAAGAACAAAATCAATATGTAAATAATTCAATATGTTATCTAATGTAATCAGTACTTCGTTAAAGAGAGGGAATCAGATACTCATTTCGTGATTGCGGTGATGATATTTACGACAAAAGCTATCGATTCCCATCAGGTATATCTACTATTGAGCTGAATAGCTACCGAATAAATTAACTATCATCTGAAGCTCCGAACAAAATCCAATTTATATTTGAATCAAGGATTCTTCTTTTTATAGGACTCTCTGAATGTGCCACTGTTCCAAGTACGGATAAAAGATATCCGACTGTGTGTTGGCCCCAAGAACAATGAATCATTGAGGTTTTTGATATTGGCAGTGATCTTCCGGCAATAGATTTGAGGATTAATAGAGAAAACAGACCAATAACTCCCTTCCACAGGGAGGAGAGACAGAGTCTCTTTACGTGAGAATAAAGAGTTTATTTTGAAACAAACCCTTTATTCTGTTACGTTGAACAATTGATGGAGATTACTAGGCGGGTAAAAGTAATAATCCGATAATAAAAACGATAGCACTGGTAATCAACACCACCATTGTATAACCCACAATATCGCGGGCTCTTAGCCGGGTGATTCCAAGAAGGGCCAATGCCCAGAAAGGCTGTAACATATTTGTCCAGGCGTCACCATAGGCTATTGCCATGATGGTTTTTGGCATGGAAAAGCTCATAGCCTGCGCAGCTTCCACCATAATGGGACCCTGTACTGCAACCTGTCCTCCTCCGGATGGTACAAACAGATTTACCAATCCGGCACTGAGGAAGGCAAACAGTGGATAAGTAGTGGTGTTTGAAATAGCCACAAATCCACCAGCCATAACCGCCACCAAGCCTGAAAACTTCATCATCCCCATAATACCGGCATAAAACGGGAATTGAATGATAATGCCGGAACAGGCTTTGGTGCCTTCATTTACAGCTTTAATATAATTGATAGGTGTTCCTTGCAGGATGATTCCTATGAAAAGAAAAGTAAAATTTACGATGTCCAGATTAAGCTGGAATCCTTTTGAATAGAAATACCATACAACAAAGATTAAACCCATGATACCGATGATAAGAGAAATAATCCTACTGTTTTCCATTTTATCAGCCGGAGCTTCTTTTTCCTTGGATACAGTTTGAGCTTTTTCCTCCTCAAGCAATCCCTGGTCAACATCCCCAATCTGTACGATTTCAGATTCATCTTTTGGGGCCATTAATAGCATGGTCACCGGGATGACAATCAGCAATGCAATCGTTACAAAAATATTTAAAGGACTGAAAAGAGTCTGGCTGGTGCTAATAATACCGATACTCTTTTCCAGAAAGTGTCCCTTGGTAGCAACCAGAAGTGGTGCTGAGCCTGAAAGACCACCATGCCAAGTTAAAAAACCTGCATAACCAGCGGCACCGAGGAGAGGATAGTGCATTTTGATGTTTCTCATTTGGCCGCTACGGGCTACCTCACGGGCCATAAGAGCCCCGACAATAATCCCAAGCCCCCAATTGATTAAGGAAGCAACTGCTGCTGTCAAAGCCACTAAAAAAACAGCACCTGCCTGTGCCTTTGGTACTCCTGCAAGCTTTTCGATTCCCTTCCTAACGATGGGGGAGGTTGCCAAAGCGTGCCCGGTAACCAGTATCAGGCACATCTGCATACCAAACGATAAAAGTGCCCAGAAACCCTGATTCCAGTACTTGATCATCTCGAAGGGCCCGCTTTTAGTAAAGATAAGGCCCAAAATGTAAGTAACAAACGTTAATAAAATCGCAAACAGCATCGGATTCGGCATCCATCTGCGTGCCCATCGATCAAAAACCTTTCCCATTCCTCTGATCATAATATTCAATCTCCCATTGAGTTAATGCAAACCCTGTTGATTTAAAAATTAGAGTAAGAAATGTAGAGAAATATGCTTATGGCATATCACTCATGATTATCTTTCATGAATGAGCCATGCTACCGATTTTGATTACTCCTGTCGCTGCAATGAGTAATAATAATGACAATCAATCAAGTACTCGGCTAAGAGGATATGAGAATTTTTACTTGAAGTCAAAGTGTCTTTTATCGATGTGGAATTCTTGAAAGCAATAACATAAGAATCGTCTTCTTTCTAATATTTTAGTACAATTGGGAAATACTGATGATTTTGTTGAGGGCTCACTGCTTAGGCAAACAGCAAACAAGCTGTTTCGGTTGGACTGTAAAAACACCGTTACTCAGTTTAACGCAGCAATGTCCGGTTAGGTTATTGCAACAATAACGAGAAACGGCTTTCAAAATAATGGAATGTACAAAGACGCCATTACTTTAACTTTAGCTATTTTTTGTTTAGAAAAAGTAGGATGGGCTACTCGTTGCCCATCAATAGAAAGCAATGTTGGGCAACAAGTAGCCCAACCTACGAGTAGCTGCAAATTTCTAACCGGACAATACTGAGTTTAACGCAGTTAATGAGTAGTAAGGAGAAGAAACAAGGATCTGGTATCGTTATTCGACAACCAGATCTGTTGATGAGTTAAATAGCAGCAATCCCAGGTATTATCCACAACCCCCGGCGGCTGCTTTAGTCCTGGACAGTTTTACTTTGGGGGAGAAAGAAACATCCTTATAATGATGGAAGTCGGGGTTACTCAATTCATGATTTGCTCCAACTGCCTTTTGAAACAGGTGATGATAGAATTCAGTGGTTTTTTCGGACTCCAATCCTACACTTTCCGGTGAATGATGACTGAAATAGGATATCCAACCACTCACCCCTTTATCAAGAATGTAAACATTCGGAACTTTCTGGGCTGTCAGTGTTTTCCAGATATTGGCTGCTTTTTCTTCATCATCGGAGATAATGAAGTAAACGCTGTCAGTAGCGGTTTTCAGGTCACGGATTAATTCTGAGTTATCAAACTCGCTTTCAGAAATCCATGTAGAATCGATAATATGGAACAGATTGAATCGTGCTTCGGTTCGAATATCAAACAAGACAGGTTTGACATTGCGGCCTTTCATTACATGCAGCATTTCTATAGGTTCAACAAACACCGATTTATCTGTCAGCTTCTGTCGCGTTTCAGGGGGTAACTGGCTCCACCGTTCAGCGACTGACGGTTGTCCCATGACCATAACTACCAGTGCAACTATCGTTAAACCTGCAGCTGCCGTTAGATTAAATTTCCTGTTGAGGGGTAAAATTCTTTTTGTTCCCCGGGAAATTTGTTCTATTTTTTCTGCTCCCAAGAACATGGCCAACGCAATAATAACCACCAGGAAAACCACAACGCCGGCATCCAGGCCCAGCAGATCCTGAAGGGTGAGTCGGCCGAAATAGTTGGAATTCCAAAACCCGGAAAAGGTACTATCAATGGTCTCGCCAAATACAAATATACCAAACAGTACGCCCCCCACAAAAAATAACCCATCCAGTTTAAGACTGGCCAATGCTACCAGCGAAGTTCCCGGACAAAATCCGCCTACAACAAATCCAACTCCCATTATCAATCCACCTACAATGCCGGGTAAAAGATAGGTTGGATTTACCCAGAGGTAGTCATAATCCAGCCATCCCAGGGATGATGTTAGGAATATCAGCGTCATGGCCACAATAATCGCACCGAACATCACCTTCAACACGGTCATGTCTTTTAAATAAAACTGCGCTGCCAGCTTGCGGGAATCGCCAAATCCTGACATCTCCAGGACTGATCCAAATCCAAGGCCAATCAGAAAAACAACACTGTAAAACCCAAATTGACCCATTAATTCAACCAAAGAAAACGGTGCCATATCTACCTCCCCTCAGTCCAAAGTCGTCTAACAAACCAAGCCAGCATATAAGCACCAGCAAAAACCGCAAACATGAATACCCAACTCCCGACCGACAGTACAGCCCCCCCGGATAATGCCTGACCGGATGTACAACCTCGGGCAAAGCGGGCACCATATCCCATGATCGAGCCGCCGATAAATGCCATCAGCCAGCGTGTTTTGACTGAGATCCTTGGCCCTTTCCTGGTTTCAACCTTCAACCGTTTGTTGAAAAAAGCCGAAATAAAGCCACCAGTCAGGGTTCCCAAGATCATAGGTATAATCCAGTTATCCAGCGGATTGAGAGCTCCTCCTGCCATTTTTGCCAGGTAAGGAATGGAATTGACATGGGATTCCGCAATAACATCTTCAACTGCCACGACAATACGGTTGAGACCGCCTGATGCTCCCAAACCGTTGCCGGTTAGAAAAAAGGCTAAAAAAAGAACCAGTCCCAGCAGCATCCCACCCAGGTAAGGGTTAATATAAGCGCGAGGTGTTTTATTTTTCATTGTTAAGTACTCCTTTCGGGTCAGTTTTAAGTTCAACATCCTCCCAACCAGTAATCATTGCTACAATATTAGTCATCGGTGTATGACCTGTTGTTGCCAGGTAGATATGCATGATTAGAAAAGCAAAGAAGAACCAGGCGCATAATGTATGTAATGGCGCGATAACACTCAATCCCCCCAGCTTTTCAATAAACTCTGGCCAGCGCTCTGCCCCCCATATTAGAATCCCGGTTAGGGTTTGCACGGGAATCAGCACGTAAAGAATCATAAGGTAAGTCACCTGTTGCAGAGGATTTAACCTTCTTTCCGGTGATTTTTCGATGGGATGCTCAGCTCCTTGAAAGATCCCCCTGATATAAAAGATGACCTGTTTCCATGATTCATCAATAAAACTCGCGGGTTGAGGCAGGTAGTTCTTAATTTCACCGGCAGTTATGTGGTACGCTATGGATAACAACGCATTGGCAATGAAAACAAAAGCCACAATCTCGTGTATCCTCACTGCATTGACATATCCCAGCAAGCTGAATTTGTCGGCAAAATGTATTTCCAATCCGGTAATAATAAACATGATAATAGAACCAGCCTGTAGCCAATGCCATAATCGCTCATATACCGGATACATGTATTCTCTGGAAATCACCTTATCTCTATGTTTGATGGTCTTTGATGTCAATATTCTTAGTCCACCATGCAATGCAACACCGAATATCACGCCAACCAAAGCCAACAGTCCGATAATATCCACCCAGTTGTTTCGGTATCGTCCAAGCAAATATAATCCCCTGGCTTTTGGTCGGGGATTAAAAACCAGTGATCCGTCCTCTAATCGATTCAACTCGCCTTCAAGTTCTATGAATGAATTCGGTGCCAATTGAGGAATGACGTAATCAGGTAAATAGGATGCCAGTACTACGGGCTGTGTAAACCGAGACTGACTGCCGTGACATTCGTAACAATCTTTCAAAGCACCCTTTCGGCCGGTAACCCCGTGATGAACGCTGAAAGGTCTGATTTCAGCGTTTAATTCAGGGTGCTGAACACCCAGTTTTATCAACTCATTTCTTATAAAAGCAACTTTCTCCGGAGAATTCAGAACCTGTTCCTTCAGATCCAGCTTTCCATCTTTGTTTTGATCAAAAAGCTTTAATATGTCAGGTCGGTAGTGCTTTCCATTCAAATACAGCTTTTCCAGGATCGCTTTTCTGACGGGCCTCTGAGGATCACCTTCCACCCAGTAAAGTGACGTGACGAGGTTATACGGCAGGAGCGAGGACTTTCCGGCCAGAGTTCGAGTAAACCAGCTCGGAGAATAGCCGGTAACAACTGTATCATAACCAACCTCGCCTGATTCAGGTACACCCCGATAGGTTTCAACTGCTCCTCCCTCTTCAGTCAAAATCGACCAGTCGAGCTGCTGAAGTGCGGGCGCATTAATTGTTGGAATATGACAGCTTTCACATCCAAGCGCCCAGATGTGCCGCTTTTTATAAGGCAAAAAATCGTGGCCGGTATAGGGATCATGACAAGATTCGCAACGATGAACAATATTATCGGGTTCTGAAAACTCTATCTCGTGGCGGATTCTCATGTTGGCGAGTTTATGGCTGGGTCGTTTCAAAAAATCGCCAATGCTCATTTTCCGACCTTCACATCTCAAATGCTTGGGTCGTGTCCGCTCCGATTCCTGATAAAAGGCGGGATTATTAATGGAAAAATGACAGCTGTTGCATCCCAGCTGCCTCTCTGCATGAATATCCCAGCTTCGGAATAGACTGTTTTTGTTTTTTACATTGTTAACCGACTTACTGATGAGAAACGGGGAAAATATCTCTCCCGAAGATTTTTTATGTGTAAAACCTTCTGCTGAAATAAATCCTCTTGATGGATCATCCTGTACCATGGGATGGCATATGCCGCAATTCCCTGTTTTGGGTTCCCGGATAGTCAGAAGCCCTTCTTTTATTTTGCCATCAGCCTGGAATGAATCTCGATTCCAGACCCAGCCGGATCCGTTTTTTTCAATGATACCTTTCGTCAATAAGGTAGCGGTGTTGACCCATTTGAAATTACCCTGCTCGATCTCGTGAATTCGAGACTGGTTATTCGGGGCATCAGTATGACACAGAAAACAGTTGTGTTCAATGGTGCCTGACTTTTTCCAATCCCAGGCTATTCTGTTTCCGGAATTTGATTCGTAGACACTCGTTTCAACCCTGTTTTTGTCGTTTTGTGTGTAATCAGAAAACGGAGTACCATCCCGGCCATAAGAAGCTGGTCCTCCACCTGCGTGAAAGGCTCCGAACCGACGAATCCAATCGACAGTTCCCAGGTCAATTCGCTCATCGTTCATGTCAGACAAAACTTCATATCTCAGGGGATTCCAGGCGCCAAACATGCCACTGGTCAGCTCCCATGAGTACCCCTGGTACTCCGTATCCGGATGACCGAATTCATTCAATCCCAGAAGCGCATGATAATTGTGTTTTTCAATATAATCCGTATCATGGCAGGCACCGCAGGTTTTCATTGTGGAAACCGGATTGCCGGATGTTAACACGTGTGTGCCATTCAGATCCACAAGGGGAATCTGTGGGTGCATGGAGGTTTGATCTGCAAAAGCAGCTGTTTCGGACAACAGAAAACATAAAATCGAAATAAAAATTGTATTAAATTTCTTCATTTTGTCCTCCCATTGCCCTGTTATTCTTGGTTGCATCCAGTAACCCCAATCTTTTTCTATCTCCTCTCTTTATTGGATCACCCTCATAGCCCAACATCTTCCAATCCATTCGTCCGCCTTCACCGTGGCAGTTGACACACTGCAAGGCTTCCTGTTTGGGGGCTACCATGTGGGAAATTTTCCAGAACATTTCGGTAGGGGCAAAACCATATACGCCGCTATAAGGTATTCCAACCGCTTCTGAGCCCAGTTTTAGAGCTTTGTCCCAGTTGAATTCATGCCAATATCCTCCCTCACCGGCAGTGGTCGGTGATAGTAAGTATTCATTTTTCTTATCAAAGGGTTGTTTTGCCCAGTGGATCTTAAATGGAGAAACTCTGGCTGTTCGGTCGTGAATATTTCCGCGAGGGTAATTAATATAGGTAGACTGGGTTGGGTCGATTTTATCACCAATAATATATCGATCACTCTTGCCGTTATACCAATAATACTCGGGAACGACATCCGTCTGGTAAGTAAAATGGCCCTTTATTTTTAAGTAGACATGTGAGTCTTTAATATCGAGATCCTGACCGGCCGTCGACCAATCCCACTTCATTTTTGTGGGATCATCAAGGGCAAACTTGGGAATATGGCAGCTGTTACAGGCCACGGTGGAGGTATGAGCGTTAATTCTTTCATCTTTATGTAAATCTTGGACATGACAATCCGTGCAGAGCACCCTGTTTTTATCGTCCACACTGACACCCATACTCCTACCGGCTACCTGGTGATGCTCGGTCTTGTGACAATCAACACAAATCATCTCAAATTTACTCATATGAACATCAATCCTTTCGGTTGGATAACTGAGACTATTGTCCAGATCCCCATGTTTAACACCATTACCGCCCCCACCGTTAAAATGACAAGCACCGCAGTTGTTTCTACCCGGAGTGCCGACACTCTTGGCTGCTACGGCCAAATCAACTCCCTTCGCCGGGTATCCGAAATCCCCTTTTGCATATTGCCCCGATTGATCGTGACAAACCAGACAATCGATGTTTTTCTGATCGGAAAAATCGAAACTGTCATCCTTCCAACCATACCCGGCATGGCAGGACATACACTTCTGATTATTGTCTTTTACTCCGATACAAAAATTATTGAGCAGGTTTTTCTTACCGATTTTCATCGGCTGCTCATGTCCCGACACCTTTACTTCATCTCCAAGCCATTGCCAATGCTGTGTAAGAATAAATTCTTCCCCCGGCTCCGGATGGCATTCCAGACAAGCCCTGGTCACGGCAGTTCCATCGGAAAAGGGACCAAAAATCATGTTGGTATGGTCGGTTACTACTCTCTGCTTCTGTTTAAAAGTGGAGATCGGTATCGCCATCTCTTCGCTTTCAGGCAAAAGATTGTAAATGGCAATAAACAGAACACCGCACACAACAATAGTGCCTATCAATATCCTATAAAGGGAACTCTCTTTTTTTTCCATAGGGTTTCTTTAATAATGCCGAAGCAGTTAATCGCTTGAATATGATAATCTCTGATAAATCTTAAAAAAGTGGTAAAGATCTATATTCCCATAACAGCGAATTATTGTATAAAACGGCTTGTTTGAATTGACAAGCAAGGCAGATGTTAACTCAATGAATCTTTGGCCGATTATTTTCTATTTCTTCTTCCTTTCCAAAATGATGTGTATCGGTCTTTAATCAGCAGCATCTAATGTAATGCGCTGAAATTGCCGGTCCCGAATGAATATAAACCGAATATCTTCCAGCGTTATCAATACTGAAATATCGAGGAAGTAATAGTGTTTTTAGATAATCATGTATTTTAGCAGGAATATACTTGGTGCAAGATATGGTTTATCAGCATGATAATTATTTGTCTTCTGGCAGTCAAGAAAACATTTCTTTTTTCTTTCCGGTTGTTTTTGATATACTCCACGTAAGACAGTTAGAAAAGTCATGATTGATGCTGTCTAGGTCGTTTCGTCCTCTTGAAATGAAATGACAAATAGAAAGAACATACATCTGATGTCATTGGTAACGTTAACTGCATAACGTTACCAATAAAGACAATTACCGATTATTGACATATAAAAAGCAAAAAGCATTAATAAATCAGCACAATAAGACATAAATATTTTTGGCACAGAATCCGCAGTAATGATTTTTGCTTCCCTGTGGTTTGTTTTTAGTATTCAACATACGGCAAATCGGAAAGGGATTTGCGTTAGAGTATAAGTCTAAATGTCAAAAATTATTTGGTGCTGACGGTAATTTGGAAATGCACAGTTTTCTACCCCTTTACTATATGGAGAATCATGTCCCTAGTAGAAATAAAGAATCTGACTAAAACCTATCAAATGGGAGAGGTATCGATTTCAGCACTGAAAGATATCTCGCTCGATATTGAAGAAGGCACGTTTGT
Source organism: bacterium (assembly GCA_018829445.1). Taxonomy (GTDB): domain Bacteria; phylum SAR324; class SAR324; order XYD2-FULL-50-16; family XYD2-FULL-50-16; genus JAHJTV01. Next base: position 59,255 of record JAHJTV010000087.1, on the reverse strand, counting down.
ATCCATTGTTGGTCCTTCCGGTAGTGGAAAATCAACTCTGCTTAATTTGATCGGAAGTCTGGATCTCCCAACTTCCGGTTCAATCAAAATAAGCGGAGAAGAAGTCGGTAAACTCAGTCGTAAGGAGCGCGCCGACTTTCGAGGTAAACATCTTGGGTTTGTTTTTCAGAACTTCAATTTGATCCCTGTTTTAACTGTATACGAAAATGTTGAATACCCGGTTTTAATGGTTAAAAACGAAAGCGGAGCGGCATACAAAGAGCGCATCACTGCTCTTCTGGATGCTGTTGGCGTTCTGGATCAGCAATCGAAAAGACCCGATCAGATTTCCGGTGGTCAAATGCAGCGAGTTGCAGTTGCCAGAGCGTTGATTACTCAACCAAAACTGGTTATTGCCGATGAACCGACAGCCAATCTGGATCATGATACGGCCTATAAAATCATAAATTTAATGAAGAAAATGAAAGACCAGTTTAACACAACATTTATCTTTTCAACCCATGATCCGAAAGTGATTGGTGAAGCCGAGATTATTTACACTCTGGAAGATGGAAAAATTCAAAACAGGGAAGACAGGAGAGCAAAATGACCAAAATTGCAAAAATAGCTTATCGAAACCTGCTGCGCTATTCTCGCAGAACACTGTTAACCTCTTTTTTGATCATTATTGGTATTGCGGCTGTTCTCCTGTTCATAGCAATTGGTGGTTCATTTAAAAAACTGATGGTTGGCCAGATTACAGACTCAATGTTGGGCCACTTGCAGATCCACAGAAAAGGCTATGTAGCTTCAATCGATAATTCTCCACTTAATTTAAACCTTTCCGTCAAACAGATGGAAACACTAAAAGGTGTATTGGACGGTAATGAAAGCATTCAATCCTATTCAGCCCGTCTTAAATTTGGCGGAATGTTAAGCAATTTCAGCGAAACTTCCAATATCCGTCTAAACGGAATCGATCCGGAAAATGAAATAAAAACCGTACCTTTGCTTAGTCAGCGTGTTACCGGCAATAGTTCAAAGAGTTCACCAACACTGAATCAGGGAGAACTCTGGATTCCAGAAACACTTGCAAAAGGGATGAAACTGGAGATTGGAACTCAGGTTGTTATTGTTGCAACCAATAAAGAGGGATCGGTTAATGGAGTTCCGTTTGTGGTTAGCGGTATTGTAGGCGCAATGACCGGTCCTGGTGGACGAGACGGGTATCTCAATATCAAGGACGCTTATCAACTGCTGAGAATAGATGGTGAAGAGTATAACGAAGTAGCTTTGCGGCTTTCCAGTTTTGGCAATCTGGATAAGACATTTTCAAGTTTAGGAAAGGAATTGTCTTCAATTATGAACAAGAGCGATAAGCAGGTTTTTGAGATTCATACCTGGGAGAAGCTTTCACCGTTTTCAAATATTGCTGACATTATTGACCTTTTGACATTGTTTGTGAAAGTCATTCTCATTGCCATTGTACTGGTGTCCATAATGAATGTCATGTTAATGGCGGTTTACGAACGAATCAAGGAGATTGGAACCATTGCTGCAATCGGAACAAGTCCGGGTAAAATATGGCTACTCTTTCTGTTTGAAGGCCTGTTTTTAGGAATTTTTGGGGCAATTGTCGGTAGTATGGTAAGCATCGGAATTATTGAATTGCTTAATTGGAAAAGCCTAACAGTTTCTTTTGGGAGACAGGATTCGCTGATCTTAGAACCCACCATTGCTATTTCTGAAGTTGTTGTCACAGCTCTTATCGTAATTGGGATATCGGCTCTGGCCAGTTTACAGCCAGCGGTAAAAGCTTCCAAACTGGAACCTGTTGATGCACTAAGACACTTTTAAGAATTTAACCCACAAAGATAACGTAAAAAACGTTACCAAAAGGAGAATACCATGATCTCGATAATAAACAAAAATATTCGTAAGTCCGTAAAGGTTATTACCTTTTTTATTATATCCATAATTCCTTTAACATTAATGGCTCAGCAGACTCCGCAAGAATGGCTGGAGACGATTGATCGTAATTTAAATCCCCCTCAATACGAATCTTATCGGAAACTTATTAATATTGAACCAGATGGTAGTAAGAAGGAGTTTGTACTGTTCACTCTGAAGCAGGGAAAAGATAATGTAGTAGCCCTGTTCCTGTCACCCGCTTCGGAAAAAGGTCGGGCTACACTGAGGGTGGGTGAAAACATGTGGCTTTATATTCCAAATGTGGGGCGCCCTCTGCGCATAACATCACTGCAATCTGTTACCGGTGGGGTTTTTAACAACTCCGATATTCTTCGTGTTGATTATCAAGCGGAATATGATGCTTTGAGTATTAAAGAAACGGAAGAAAAAAATCCTTCCGGTAAAAAGCTACTACAACTGGATCTTAAAGCAAAAACGGGGGCAGTAGCTTACGATAAGCTGGAGATGGCGATTGATCCGGATTTACAATCGCCGTTGAAGATCAGGGCCATTGCTTCATCCGGGATGTTAATCAAAACGATCTATTTTAAGAACATTAAGGACTTTGGAGAAGGTATCAAACGTCCGTCTGTTGTTGAAACCGATAGCCCACTTTATAAAGGATATCAGTCCATCATTATTTTTGCCAAAATTAAACCCAGGACACTTGCTCCAGAGGTATTTACAACCGATTACATGAATCGCATCGAAAGCCTGAGGTAAATGGAATGAAACACGGATTGTTGCTGGGTGTCTTAATGGGACTGTTCTTTATAACTGTATCTGCTGATAAAGCTTTTGCACAGGATAAAGACTTGTATTCGTTTAACGTGGAAGAGTTTGAAAAGAAATCCTGGGAATGGAGTGGAGAGTTCAGGCTTCTTGGTACGAATAAGACCTATAATAAAAACTCCGTATTACATCCCCTGAAGTTCCCAGATGATGAAATAGACCAGTCGCAGGAAGTTGAGCTTCAGCTGTATCTTGAAAGTCGCTGGGATTGGGACTGGTCCCGTTTTTTCGTGTCCGGTGAAGCATCTGTCATTCGATCCAGTCTTGAAGAAAACGATGATGAGACATCATTTCTGAGTGAGGGATATTTACAGTTGAACCTGTTTGATCCTCAATCATTTGAGATTGGAAAGCGATTGTTGAGATGGGGGAAAGGATATGCCTTTAATCCTGTTGCGTTAATGGAAAGAGTAAAAAACCCTGAAGATCCCGAGGCCAGCCGTGAAGGGCTTTGGATAACCCAGGGGATCTTGATTCCGGGTGGCTTTTCTATCTTCGAGAACACTTCGGTCACCCTGGTTTATCTTCCCATACGGGAGGAGATCAATGAAGACTATCAAACAAGATATGAGTATGACAATGTTTGGGGAATGAAACTGTATGGGTTGATTGGCACAACAGATTTCGACCTTTATCTGGTTGAATGGACTGAAACATCAGAAACTGATTTGGGAATTGACTTTGCGACCAATATAACCCCGAGCTTTGAAGTTCATGGTGAATTGGCTGTTTTTGATACGACTGAATCAACTGAACAACAGACCTTAATCGGCTTAAGATATTTGACAGAAAACGAAATCACCCTGATTGTGGAAGGGTTTAATGATTCTTCGGGGCTGACATATAATGAATCAAAAGAATTATACCAACTAATAGAGGTGAGTCCGGCAGACAAAGCAAAACCCTACTTGTCGCAGATTCAGCAGAAAAAAACCCTGAACCGGAATTACGGATATTTAAAAATAAGCATAAAAGAGCCTTTTGATTGGCTCTATTTTACACCCTCCTTTACCTGGTTGGGTAATTTGGACGACAGGAGTTCTAGCAACGCACTTCAGCTGGTGTACGCACCCAGCGATAATCTATCATACCAGCTTGTTTTGCAGTATCTGGAAGGAGAGAAGTATTCCCAGTTCGGTGAAAATACGGTAAAAAACAAGGTTGAATTATCTGCCTCTTATGATTTTTGATAACAGATTTAAAACAGATTGATACTCAACAATTATAATAGAATACTCAACTTACAGCTGATGTTAATTTTTTGCAAATCAAAACTAATCTTCCTTTAAAAAGAGTGTATCAAACGGTTTTGCCTTGTTTATTAGGGGCCAAACATGCGTCTATGCAATGAGGGATTGAATGGACGCTGGTTTGAACCATTGGATGCTTTGGCTTATGAAGAAAGCAGAACGTGTTTAACGTCAATAGAAAAATAGGTAAAATAAAGCGTTTCGTTTCCTTGTTGGATTTTGATGAATTGTGCGAAAAATAATTAGTCTTATTGTCCAACACTTTTGCTGCTTTTATTCATAATTGGCAGTTTTTGAAAACGCCCTTTCGTTTCAATAGGATCTCCTTCATAACCAAGCGCTTTAAAATCAAGATAATTGCTAACGCCGATAAGTTCCGAAACGTCTCTTCCTGCCTTGGAAAGCGCATGAAAATCAGTTCCTGAAGTAGCAAGTTTTTTAAAATCTATATTTTTATTATTCTGATGGCAGCTTTCACAATATGGGGCTTTTGCGAGAGTTTCATGACAGTTGGCACAGGAAAGGGCATTCTCCTTTGGCATTACTTCATGAGTTAACCCCCAATACATCACTGTTTCTATAAACTCATATTCTCCACTATATTCAAGCCCGGATGCTTTCGAACCTTCTTCGGCTGCTTTTCCCCAATCGAAATGCTTCCAATACCCTTCCCAGAGCTTTGGGGCAATAAGGTGTTTCAGAACTGCATCACTGATCTGTTTACCGCGATGGACCTTAAATGGGTATATACGTGAAGCAGGATCGTTTATATTCCCTACAGGAAGGGTTAATGCTGTTACGACCTTTTCATTGATACGATCACCAAGAAGATATCGCTTAACTGTTCCATTATACCAAAAATACTCCGGTTTGGCGGCTTCCTTCCATTTGAAACTCCCTTTTTTCTTGTCATAGGTGGGTTGACCATACTTATCTTTTTGAACTTTAATATCTTGTCCGGCAGTTGACCAGTCCCAGTAGGTTTTTGTGGGGCTGCACTTGGCATAGATGGGAATGTGACAGGTCTGGCAGGCTACAGTTTTACCATGTTTGTTTAAATGGTAGGCAGTCAGATAACTATCGGCAATATGCGGTTCATCAGTATGACAATATTCACAGGAGAGGTCTCCCTCAACTGCGGGAATCGATATGCTTCTGCCTGATATCATGTGATTCCGTGTTTTATGACAGTCCTGACATCGAAAATCCATCCCTTTACCATCCACTCCCATATGCACATCGCAATTGCCAGATGGTTTTACCAGATTTCCACTCAGGTCACCGTGTTTAACCGAATCAGCACCTCCACCCCTGAAATGGCAATTTGAACCACAGTTATCTCGGCTGGGACGGCCCACATTTTGAGCTACGGTAACAAGGTCTACTTTTTTATCAGGCATTCCAGCCGCAGCAGGTGCTTTTTTGTAAGTACCTGTTGTGTCATGGCAGACAAGGCAATCGATGGCAGTCATATCTGTAAAATCAAAATCATCATTTTCCCAGCCATATCCAACATGGCAGCTTGTACATCTTGGCCAATTACCCTTAATGTTGATACAGAAGTTATTAATCACAGCACCGTCCTTACCTAGGTCGACACGGTCTTCGTGCCCCACGGTATAAACGGAAGAACCATGCCAGTTCCAGTGAGATGTTTTTAATACTGCTTTTCCCTCAGCTTCATGGCATTCCAAACATGTTTTTGTAACCTTTTTAGGACTGGCCCCGGGGAAAAGATTGACCAATTCCGTATGATTAGGCACTTTTTTAGCGTGGCATGCCAGACAGTCAGTTGGCGCACGTGTATCAAGGGTACGTGCAATTGGGCCTCTGACCATAGCACTATGGATAACCGGTCCTCGCACATGTGGAATCTGTTCCGATTCCTTGTGGCAATCCATGCACAATTGATGATAGGCACCTTTTAACCCCGGTGTATGCAATTCTTTGGGGTTAAAGGGCTCATCATGGCATTCCGCGCAACCCACCGGAGTCTCCTCGTTTTCCTGCAACCAAGCCATGGAGACCGGAGTACCATATGTGTCTTTATCATCACGAGGCATACGGTGATGACAAATAGTGCAGTCGCCCAGTACGTTTGCATGTTTCCGGTGCATGAAACGCACAGACTCATACAGATCACTGTGCTTATTGATGACTTGTTTATCCAGCACAATTAGGCTTGGGGCTTCATTGACCGATGGAAACCGTGTTTGGCCGGACTGAATTACTTGTGAATTTCCGACACCAGTATCAGCCGAAACCTGCTTAGGTTGAAATGTTCCCAGGGCCAGGATTGCGATCAACAGTACTATTGTTGGTGACATTTTAGTTGGTAACGCTCCCAGAACAGGAAAAATAAAGACTACCACCCTGTACACAAACATAAGCGTTGCAATGAGCCCAATGGTGATGAAGAATTCACCGACAGAAGGAAAATAGGAAACCAGTTTATAAGGAGGTGTATAACTGACAACAAAAACGTTGATTCGATTGAATACGATTCCTGTAACATAAACACTGGCTGCAAAAAAGAGCCAACCGGCAGATTCTCTTACCTTTTTAAAAAGCACCAGGACGAAAGGAAGCATGACACCCACAACCATTTCAACAATAAATGAGTTGGTTTGGTATGTTCCATCCAGCAAGTAAATGTATGATCCACGGACTATCATATCTCCCAGTTTTACGACCAAATAAACCCCGATCAAAATCGGCATATATCTCGACAAGGGTGTTAAAACCTCCATTTCGATTCTTCTCCCAAAAGATTTCGAAACAATTATTGACTCAAAAATCACCATGGGATACCCCGTTGCAAAAGCCGAAAGAAGGAATAGCAGGGGTAAAATAGGGGTATACCATAAAGGGTGAATTTTGGAAGGAGCAATTAACATCAATGATCCGAGACTGGATTGATGAAGGCAAGAGAGAACAACACCGGCGATGATAAAGAGAAACATCACCCGTTCCAGAATTCTATCCGCAAAACCCATCAAGGATTCTACCCTGTTGTTCAAACCGGAAAGAAATCCCGGTAGATCTACCTTTCCTTTGAATCTTTCAATCACGATGGGGAGAAACTCAATATATAAAACGTTCAGGTATATCATCACACATATGGCTACTTCGAATAACACGGAGTTTCCATTGTGGTTGAATATGGGACTGGTGATATTCCAGTAACGACCCAAATCTATCATCAGTCCGATAACAACAAAGGTATATCCCAGCATGGCTGTTAACAAAGCAGGTCTGATAACTGCTTGATACTGCCGTCGATTAAAAATATAAGCAATAAGACCGGTCGTAAATCCGCCTGCTGCCAGAGCAACCCCTGATGCAACATCAATCCCGATCCATATCCCCCAGGGATATTGATTGTTTAAATTGGATATTGCACCTATTCCATAAATAAGTCGTGCAACGACAAAAGCAAAACCAATAGCTATAACCGAAATCATTACCATTACGCCCGGAGTCAGGAACTTTTCTTCAACCGGAGCCGCATTTTCATGTGGGTTCATGATTTATCTCCAGGTTCATTTGTTTCTGTTTTCTTTTGATCACTAAAAAAGTTGGAAAAACGCATCACACCACCAAGGATAGCAAATAACCCGATTGGAGCTGCAAAATACTGGAACAGACTGTGTTGAATTGCTTCTGTCAGCCGGGGTGGTGCTGCTGTATCCAGCTCTGGGAAGCCAATGGTTTTGAAGGGTTCGGAGGCAATGTAAAGCCAGGATGTCCCACCCACTTCATACTCTCCATAAATATGACCGACATACTTACCGGGATTTCGCTTCATTTTCCAGCGAGCCAGTTCAAAAAGATCTTTCTTTCTTCCGAAAATTATAGCCTCTCGTGGACAGACCTGGGCACAGGCCGGTAATCCACCTTCTTTCACATATTCAAAACAAAAGGTGCATTTTCTGACATGAGGCGTCAGCGGATCATTGTATTCATAAGCCGGAACTTGAAAAGGACAGGCTATCATACAGTATCTGCATCCAATACACTTATCGACGTCATAAATAACTGCCCCATTGGATTGTTTGGTGAGAGCACCTACAATGCATGCAGAAACACAAGACGGATCATTACAATGCATACACTGAAATTTCACAAAAACAGGACGGGTTCTCCAAGTCAATGAACCTATATTTTCAGGATAGTACTTATTGACAACAGTGTAGGATGTTTCATCCATGCGGCGCTCATTTTCCAGAACTGTCATCTCTTCGAAAGAGGTTTTCGGTTTTGGCAGATGATGACGTTCATTACAAGCTTGTTCGCATTTTCGACAGCCGACACAAAGGGTTGTATCAACCAGACAACCGTATTCTTTTTCTGAATTCTGGAAAGTTTTCCTGGAATCCGGTTTTGCATCTGTACCAACCAATGTAACTGCTGATAGCGCTCCTGAAATTTTTATAAAATGCCTCCGATTAAATTTCATGGCGTTCCTTAAGTTGGTTATGAAATTGACGGATATCCTTTTTTGGATTGGAATCCTGTAATAGTTCCTTTTTCTTATATCAACAATTTCATCCGAAGAACAGTTAATAATTCTTTTGAAATCATTTATTACCTCGGCATCTTGTAGTAATATATTGACTATTTCCCCGGGGTTTATGCCCATTCAAAGCTTCTTTATTTTCATATATGCTTAGTAACTTTTTACATCCTGCTGTATAGATATCTGTTTGCCCTGTAGGGGCTATGTAATATAACCGTTGTGCTTTAACCACCGGAAACTATGTTAGTATAAAATACAGTCATGTTGGGACGATGTAAGGACTGCAAAACTGCTCCACCTCGCCCAAACAGGGCTAAAATTGGGTGGGCAATCTAACCGGTGGCTGAAAGTCACCGGCTATTATCCTATGCCTCGATGAGGCATAAACTCATGATGGACTCATACAAAGGCTGCAAATAGTACCTAAACATGTGTTTTTTTATTTAATCAATCCGTAAAAAGTTCAAAAATTTGGAATCATTTACAATTTATCGGGTTGTAAAATGTTATAAAAATTTCAATATATTGGCTTGAGAAAATCCTTAAATTTCGCTTAAAACCAGAAACGAAAAATAAGGACAGGTAATCTGGAATTTGAAATAACCCGATACTGGAAAAGAATTATGAATACCATGGATGAAGGTTTGATGCTGGTTGGTCCAAAAGGCAGCAACATTATGGTTAATAAAGCTTTTGAGATAACGACGGGATATTCAGGGAGAGATATTACCGGAAAAGCTTGTGCATTACTGAATTGTGATGTTTGTAAGATGGCTCTTGAACAAAACGATCAAACCTGGTGTAGTCTCTTTTGCGATGAATTCAAGAAAAAATGCCGTTGTAATATTGTTATAAAAGATGGAACGTTTCTACTGGTTATTGTGAATAAGTTTACGCGTACCTGTTTCTGGGGAATCCCTGGTACAATCTGAAAGGGATACTCTGATTAAAGCACTCATTGAGAACCAGAGGAATCAATCAAAAGTGGCAAAAACGTTGGGTATCAATCCTGTGAAAGTTTTAAACAGGATTCGTAAATATCGGATTGATTTAAGTACGTTGGTTGGTCAATAAGTGGCAACTATCGATGCATATAAGACAGCAAAAAGAACCCACTTGACGACCTTTCTGGATATCAGCAACTATTGACCGTTTTGCGTGAATTGTATTCTCTGTACCTTTTTTCAAGCGATTGCATTTTTCTGAATCTATAGGAATTTTTAGCAATCTTTATCAATGGCAACCTTAGAAATAAAAAAAGGGGGATACCATGAATTATAAGAATATCACAGAAGAAGTCGGTAAGGATTATGTAGCGGAAATAATGTTGAATCGACCGGATAGTCTGAATACATTCAATAGTTTACTTGCAAAGGAGCTGCAGCAAGCATTTTTAAAACTTGATGTGGATAACACTGTACGGGTCATTATTATCAAAGGTTCTGGAAAAGCATTCTGTGCAGGCATCGATATTAGTGATTTTTCAAACAAAAGTGCAACAGATTATAGAAAATGGATAGAATACATGGAAGAACCTTTGATTACAATCAGCCGCATAAGCAAACCCGTTATTGCCCAGGTTCATGGAGTTGCTGCCGCAAATGGTGCAGGACTGGTAGCAGCAGCCGATCTTGCTGTTGCCGGGGAAGGATCACGTATTGGCCTGACGGCTATCAATGTTGGTTTGAATTGTATCGGACCCGTCATACCTGTTTCTCGGTCCATCGGCAGAAAACGAGCTCTGGAACTGCTATTGTCCGGTGATTTGATATCTGCAGCAGAAGCCCTCCATATGGGACTGGTTAATAAAGTTTTGCCCGAAGCCGATCTTGAAAAGGAGACCAGGAGCTGGGCTGCCAGCCTGGCTCAAAAGAGTCCACTTGCTTTGCAGATCGCCAAACAGGCTTTTTATTCAGCAGCTGACCTGGATTATTACAAGGCATTCAGTTATATGAATGAGGCCTTTGCACGGTTATGTACAACTGAAGATGCTGCTGAAGGTATTAGTGCCTTCATGGAAAAACGGGTCCCCACCTGGAAACTGAAATAAGGCAGATGCATGATCTTTAAATAAAAAATAGGTAACTGTTCAGATTCAGCGTGGGCAAAGCTTTGCCCACCCTACAAATATTGCGCGCTTAGCATAGGTCTGACAACACTTTGTCCGACGATACAAGATCTATCTCTGCCTTTGACAGGCTTGGTTTATCTAGCTGAATAGATACATTTCTAGATAGTATCCAAATATCAACTCATCTGAGACACTCAATATTTCTGAGAAAAAATATTGAAGAGAAAATTAGCGGAGAGATTGAAACAAAAATAACAAAGAAACCGAAGGATTCAATGAGTACACCGGCTACCAAAGGGAAGATCACTGCCGTGAGGCTGAGCGTACCGCTGATTCCGGCGTACACAGCCCGATTTTCGTTGTCCGATATCTCAAGCAGCATTCCCTGTAAAAAAATCATGTAAGCTGATATAAAAAAGCCTGCAATAAAAAAAATCCACTGAAAAACATTAATACCGTAATTAGCTAAAAACAGAACCAAAACAGGAATCAGACAACCAAAAGCGATACTGATATAAGCTAAGCCTTTGAACCTGAAATGCTTTGCAACTTTTTGCCATATGAGGGTTGAGAATATCATACCCAAAAACTGAAACAACAGAAAATTTCCAACCTGTTCTGCCGTTAAGCCGAAAAGAGATTTGGAATAGACTACGTAGAATGGGATCGTGGTGAGACCCAGGCTGATCAGGTTAATTAATACGATATAATTTCTCAGGTTTTTATCCGATTTGAGCAGTTTTGGAATCGTTTTTATAACCGCTAGCACGCCATGCGATTTGTCCTTTTTAATTGAATCTTCCTTAATCATCATGAATCCGAAAGTAGCGATGCACAAAAGTCCGGAAGCGAGAAAAAAGAACAGGGCGTAATTTTGAGGGAATGCCAGTGAGGTCACCAAATGACGGGCAATCAATGCAGATGCTAACATGCCCAGCGCTGTAATAAGCTGTTTAAAAACTAAAAACTTTTCCCTCTGGGTACCGATAAATATCTTTCCAAGCAAGTCTGTGTAAGACACACCGGCAAAAGCGCCGCTGACCGCAAAAAGCCCAACTCCCAAAAAAACCATCAGCAATACTTCACCGGGATCACTGGAGGAAGAAACAGCTAAAGTGTAGCCCATTCCAGCCAATGCTAAAACGCGAAGGTAAATGCCAAGAAGCAGATAGGGTTTTTTGCGAGTGCGACCCGCTAAAAAAGCAGCAAAAAACAGTTGGGCAATCATCGGCAGTCCGATAGAAATACCGGTGAGAAATCCGATGTGAATGCTTGAACCCCCTATGTTAAGTAACAAAGAGGGAAGAACAGTATTGACATCAATAAAAATGGAAGCGAATGCTAGAAAAAGAGCATGCCAGATGAAGGCTAAGAAATTTTGCCGAAAATCTTTCGTTGTCATTGTATAAACACTATTGTATCAATCATCCAATGGAAAGAGGTGTTTTATGCCACAATCAAAGCAGTATAGAAAAAGGATCAAAATTCTATTCTCCGGGCTTTACCATGGGAATGTCCCATTTTTTCATATACTTCCAAATCGAAGCACGGCTTAACCCTACTCTTCTTCCAACCTCTGCTTTATTCCAATCGCTCTCTTCCAAAACCCTCAGCAACAGCTCCCGATTCAAAGTGTTTTTCATAATGCTGCTTTTAACGGGAAAATCAGTTCTTTCGTAGGGGCTGATATATTGTCCCTGGTTGTGACTGATCTCAAAAGGAATATCCGATAGCGAAATGATATCAGATGTAGCAATAACAAAAGCATGTTCGACTGCATGTTCCAATTCTCTTACATTTCCTGGCCAGTGGTAGTTTAACAGAACACGCATTGTAGAACTGTCCAGTCCTTTGATCATTTTGCCGGTTTTTTTATTGTGAATCCTGATAAAATGGTCAATCAAAAGAGGAATATCTTCTTTTCTGGATCGCAAGGCAGGTAAAAAGAGGGGAAAAACTTTGAGCCTGTAATAAAGATCCTCACGAAACCTGCCATCCTTGGTAAGCTGGTAGAGGTCTTTGTTGGTGGCAGTGATAATCCTAATATTGATTTTTCTTCTTTTTGACTCACCCACCCTTTCAACTTCCTGTTCCTGGATGACACGTAGCAACTTGACTTGAATTAAAGGACTGATATCTCCAATCTCGTCCAGAAAAATCGATCCGCCATCAGCCTCTTCAAATCTACCGATTCGGTCAAAATTCGCACCGGTAAACGCACCCTTGACATGACCAAATAACTCACTCTCCAGAAGAGATTCGGACAGCGCACTGCAATTAACAATGATCATCGGTCTTTTTGCCCGTCTGCTATTGTGATGAATCGCACCTGCGACGATTTCTTTTCCGGTGCCGCTTTCCCCCTGTATCAATACCGTTGTTTTACTATCTGCTGCTGCCCTGATTGCAGTGAAAACCTCCTGCATGGCATGGCTTTTTCCAATGATGTTTTCAAATTTGTAATATTCTCCTAATTGTTTGACTGCGGCTTCTGCGGCAAGTCTGGATGCCTTTAATTCAGTCAGATCAGTCAAGGTTTCAACAATACCTACAACTGAACCGTCTGATTTCTTCATCACTCGGGCACTTTTTATGACTGGAACTTCATGCCCTTTTTTATGCTGCAACGTGCATTCCAATGGTTCAACCTTCCCATGTTTATAAATACCGCACTCCTTCAAACCATTGGGACAATCTCTTCCAAAACAACTGCTGAATCCAATAAGACGACAGCTTTGCCCAATTGCTTCATCGGAAGTATATCCGGTAATCCTCTGCATTGAAGGATTCCAGGAAGTAATCTGACCGCCATCATTCAGCGTGAATACACCATCTCCAATCGACTCCAGCATTAGATTGACAAATCCGGGATCCCAAATTTTTTTTGTTTTGTTTTTCATCTTATACCAGTATTTAGTAGCGCTGTTTTGACGCCATATGTGGCGCCACCAGAGTGGTTTACTTATAATACTTCGCACAAATGTAAGCCGTCAAGACAAACAACCGGAAAAAAGAAAAAATCATATCAAATGGACTACTCCTGTAATAAACCACTTGTATTACCGATTATTCCGGGATTGCAGACTGTGTCATAATTGATTCTCGGATAATGGCGGATCCATCGCTGGCTACTTTATCTACTCTTCCTTCATTATATTCTGATGTTATTCATGTACACGCTTCATGTGAAGGGTGGATCAACCGAAGCGGATCTACCATCTTGGGTTATGACACAGCCTGTTGATCCCAAATCCATTATCGTATTTGAATGGATCCCGGATCACTTCCCAGGATTACAAGACGAAGCAAGCTTGGGGAAAAGAAACTCAGATAAGATTGAAAACCGGTGTATGGTTTTAATGCGCAACATTACTCTCAAGTTCTGATTTCTGTAAATCAACTTAAAGCGGCGCACTGATGGCGCTACTGGTAGCGCCACATATCTTAAGCAACGTCTGTTTTTCCTCTCTTCATCAATAAAGAAAACATTTTTATATGAAAAATAATGTTCGGTATTACAGCGAGTTCAGTCTATTTGAGCAAGCCATATTTTCTGAAAATGGTTTGCTACCAAACAGTGGCACACCGATTGAAGAATAACGAATATTCAAAATCGCGCAAATACGAAATCAGATAATCATGAAACAAGAACACATAGAATTATTCTTACTCCATGCCAATTTCTGTAAAACCATGGGAAACGCCAAAAGGTTGATGATATTGTCAGTGTTAGCCGAAGGAGAGGCAAGTGTTGGGGAGATAGCTGAGAAGATTGGAGCTCCCATGACAAATGTCAGTCAACATTTAAATATCTTAAAGTCCAGTAGTATTGTTCGTTCAAGAAAAGATGGGCAATTGGCCATATATAGTCTGACTGACCCACGAATCACGGACGCCTGCGATTTGGTTCGTTCCGTTTTGCTAAGTTTCATGAAAGAGCGCGGAACCATGGCCAAAGAGATGGATATGGAGAATTTAACCCGCTAATCAAACTGCGTATCAGGGTGAATGAACTGTTCTAAATCCTTTGCCCAATTTTAAATCCTTCTTTAGAGGAGAAGAGAATGACTGATTTATTAGAAAACATCCAAACTGCAAAAACGATTGATGCGAGAGGAACTGCTTGCCCGGGACCACTGCTTGAGGCCAAACGGGGTATTACGGCTGTACCTGTCGGTGAAATCATGGAACTGCTTTCTTCGGACGAAGAAACCAACGAAGACGTCCCTTTATGGTCCAAGAAAGCAGGACACGAGTTTTTAGGGGCTAAAGAAGAGGCTGGTTTCTGGAGATTGTATGTTAAAAGGAGTAAATAGTGACTGTATCCAATGTCGAAGAATCAAATGATCCTAAAATATTGGCGTTTTCAACCGTTAATATTTCGGATCCTGGAATTGATTTGGCCGGGTCTTCTCACATGGACTATCCTGCCTCGGTAAGAGTGATCTCAGTTCCTTGTTCAAGCGGCATCAACCCGAATTGGATATTGCATGCTCTTACAAAAGGATTTGACGGTGTGTTTATTGCGGCTGACGGAACTGATTGCGCTTACCTTTCCGATTGTACAACAAAAACAGGCCAGGTCGTCGAGCAAACTCAAAACCTGCTGAAGGAACATGGAATCAATCCTGCCAGGTTGAAAATGGCAGCCATTTGCTCCGTTTGTGCCGAGTCGTTTGTATCACACATGGAAAAATTTCATAGGGATCTCGGAAAAATGGAAGGGTAAAAAAACATCCCCGAAGTATCCTTCGGGGATGTAAACCCGGAGAGAAAAAAGTTATCTAGCCGGACCATGTCCAGTAAATGGAATGTTCTGGAGAAAGACAAAATATCATTTCTGCCTTTTTAGGGTGGAAACAAAATAAAACAAATGAATAAAAGGCAATAAAATGGAACATGACGTCCTGGTAATCGGTGGCGGTATTGCCGGAATGGAATCGGCCTTGTCACTTGGTGATATGGGGTTTAACGTTCTTCTGGTCGAGAAAGAATCTAGTATCGGCGGGAAAATGATCCTGCTCAGCAAGGTTTTCCCTACTCTGGATTGTGCCAGTTGTATCTCCACTCCGAAAATGGCGGCCACAATCAACCACCCTAATGTTAAAGTTCTAACCTACAGCGAGATTGAAGATATCGAAAGATTAAAAGATGGTAAGTTTGTTATAGAAGTTACAAAAAAGGCAACCTACATTGATCCTGCGAAATGTACGGGATGCGCCCAATGCGAAACGGCTTGTACTGTTGCCATGGCTGATCAGTTTAATGCTGATTTGATCGCTCGCAGAGCTGCCTACATCCCCTTTCCACAGGCTGTACCTAAGAAAGCCCTTATCGACCGAATCGGATCTTCCCCCTGCAATTTCACCTGCCCGGCTGGAGTAAAGGCTCATGGCTATGTATCACTGGTTCGTGCCGGAAAATATGAGGAAGCATTCAGACTGCATCTGGAAGACGCACCCTTACCGGGAAGTCTGAGCAGAGCCTGCTATGCTCCATGTGAAGAGGAGTGTACCAGGAGCGAGATGGAAGGCGCAGTCTCTATCCGTGGAATTAAACGGTTTATGGTGGATGAATATTATAAAAAGCACAGCGAACCTGAATACGGACCTGCTATCGAGAGATCAGGCAAAAAAGTAGCGGTTATCGGCTCAGGCCCTTCCGGGCTATCTGCTGCTTACTTTCTGGGCTTACAGGGACATGATGTCCGCATATTTGAGGCGGAAGCAAAAGTCGGGGGCATGCTTCGTTATGGTATTCCTTCCTATCGTTTACCAAAGGATCTGGTCGATCGGGATATTAAAAACATCACAGCTCTGGGTGTGGAGATTTTGACGGAATCACGGGTAAAATCACTGAAAACATTGGTTAATGACGGTTTTGACAGCATTTTTCTTGGACTGGGGACAAAGCAGGGTACAAAAATGTCTGTTCCTGGAGAAGAGTTGGAAGGGGTGTATGACTGTATGGATTTTTTACATGCAACCGCTTCTGAATCACCATTGGATCTGAGAGGAAAAACCGTAATGGTCATCGGTGGCGGAAATTCAGCAATAGATCCCGCTCGTTCTGCTGTCAGACTGGGTGCGGAAAAAGTGATCATTCAATATAGACGGACCAGAAGCGAAATGCCGGCGCATGACTGGGAGGTTAAAGCAGCTCTGGAGGAAGGAGTTGAGCTCCAGCAATTGCAGGCTCCCATTGAGTTTTTAGGTAACGGCAACCGGTTGAAAGCGGTGAGAAGCATCTCGATGAAACTGGGCGAACCGGATGAAAGTGGTCGCAGAAGACCTGTTCCCATCGATAATTCGGAAAAAGAGATCAATGTCGATGTGGCTGTCTTGGCCATCGGATTAAAGCCGAGCACCTCATTATTTTCCGATGAACTGTCCCTGGAAAAAAACGGCACCATAGAAGTTAACAATGACACTCTGCAAACATCCAACCCCATGGTTTTCGCGGGTGGTGATGCTGTTACGGGGCCTTCCATGATCATCCAGGCGATTGCGCAAGGCAAAAGGGCGGCTTTTTATATGAATCGCTATCTTAAAGGGCTTCCCCTGGATGAAGCAACGTTTGATCAAAGGCTGGAAGTTGTTGAAAAAAACGATGTGATTGAGCGAACCACTGGCTTTCTAACGCAAAGGAAACCCGTTGCCATGAAGGAACTGGCCATGTCAGAGAGGATCTCTACCTTTGAGGAGCTGGAGCTCACCATGGGCGAAGAGGAAGCTCGTTATAGTGCCAACCGATGTCTGGATTGCGGGGGTTGTTCCGAGTGTCACGAATGTATTGCAGCCTGCCCTGCTGATGCCATCTCATTTGATATGCGAACAGAGACCAAAAAAATGGAAGTGGGCTCCGTTTTAATTTCAACCGGTTTTGATCTGTTTGATTCCAAAAAGAAACCGGCTCTTGGTTATGGGGTTTTTCCCAATGTCATCGATTCAATGCAGATGGAACGGATTCTCGCTCCGACCAGGCCATACAACCATGTTATTCGTCCCTCCGATGGTATGGCTCCCGGCAATATCGCCTATGTTCTCTGTGTCGGTTCACGGGATGATACGGTGGATAATCCGCTTTGTTCCCGAGTATGTTGTATGTATTCCGCCAAGCAGGCGCAATTGATAATGGGGGCCTTGCCTTTAGCGGATGTCACTGTCTACTACATTGATGTTCGGGCTTTTGGGAAAGGATATGAGGAGTTTTATCAGCAGGCAGGACAGATGGGCGTCCATTTTATAAAAGGGAAAGTAGCAAGAATTGAAGAAACCAGCAGCCAAAACCTGTTGCTTCACTATGAAGATATCGAAGGCGAAGGCGGAATGAGAACCGTAGAACATGATATGGTCGTGTTGTCAGCGGGTCTGCTTCCGAACCAGGATGTCTGGAGTATCTTTAAGAATGGTCAATTATCAATGGATCCCTATCATTACGTCAAAGAGATTGATGAGGATGTTGAACCCGGGAAAACCAGCATGGAAGGTGTTTTTGTGGCGGGAACGGCTTCCGGTGCAAGGGATATCCCCGATACCATATTACATTCGGGCGCGGCTTCCGCCCAAATAGCCGCCTACTTGAAACAAGCGGAGAAAAACTAATGTCTGATAAAAAAATTGGTGCCTTTATTTGCCATTGCGGAGGAAACATCTCCGATTATGTCGAGGTAGAAAAAGTCCGGGACGCGGTGGCAGGTGAGGATAATGTGGTGTTGGCAAAAACCGATATGTTTGTTTGCTCTGATGCCGCACAGCAGGATATTATAAATGAAATCAAGGATAAAAAACTCGATGGAATTATCGTTGCCTCCTGCTCCCCAAAACTTCATCAAAGTACGTTTCGGGCCATGGCAAAAAGGGCAGGATTGAACCAGTATCAATACAACCAGGTGAACATTCGTGAACAGTGTTCATGGACGCATACTCATAACAAAGAAGAAGCGACCTTGAAGGCTACCGAACTCGTCAAAGCAGGGATTGCCAAAACTCGTTTTTCCAATTCACTGGAAGATTTGCGTATCACAACCCTTCCCGAAGTTATCGTTATCGGAGCGGGGGTATCCGGGTTGAGAGCAGCGCTGGCACTTTCCGACCTGGGACTCAACGTTTACATGATTGAAAAATCTGAAAATCCCGGTGGCAATATCTCAAAATGGGGGAAAATGTACCCCAACAACAAAGATGGTGGGGAGATTATTCAAAAACTGGTTCAACAAGTTCATCAACGCGAGAATATAACACTTTATACAGGTGCTGAGCTTACAGAGAAAACTGGAAGTGTCGGAAAATTTTCCGTGAAGGTAAGAATTGGGAGTAATGAAACCGTTACGCTTCATGTTGGAGCCATTGTCGTTACGACCGGGTTTGATACCTATACCCCCCAGGAAGAGGAATATGGGTTTGGTTTGAATGGTGTTATCACCCTGCCGGATTTTAAGGAGTTGCTGGTTAACTCAAAGGCGAAGGATAAACTGGAATTTGGCGGTCGACAAGTCAAAAACATTGCTTATATCTATTGTGTCGGTTCCCGCCAGGAAACCGGCAATACATATTGTTCGCGTTATTGTTGCACTGCTGGAGTGCATACGGCTCTGGAAACGGCCAAAGGATTTGAGGGAATCAACCAGTTTCATCTTTTTCGTGATATGAGAACCTACGGGAAGTATGAGTTGATTTACGACGAAGCACTGCAGAACGGATCATTGTTCTTACGCTTTTCAGAACAGGAACCACCAGTGATTGAGCAGACATCAAGCGGACTGTCGGTCAAAGTCAAAGATAAATTGACAGCCAACGAGGAGATTCAGATGAATGTGGATCTGGTGGTATTGGTCACTGGTATGGTTCCCAAGGAAAACAAAAACCTGATCAATATTTTGAAACTTCCGGTTGGTAGAGATGGATTTTTTAACGAAATCCATCCCAAACTTAGACCAGTGGAAACGGTTGTTAATGGTGTTTTCATCGCCGGTACTTCCCAGGGGCCAAAAACACTTGCTGAGAGTGTTGCCAGTTCCATGTCTGCAGTCTCGAAGAGTGCAGCCCTGTTATTGAAAGGCTACGTTGATCTGGAACCACTGGTGGCAACTGTAAATCCGGATACTTGTACCTGGTGTAACAAGTGTACTGACATCTGTCCTTATGATGCTGTCGAAAAAATTGATTACGAAGGCAAGGAGGTAGCCAGGATTGTTCCATCCCTGTGTAAGGGAGAAGGAGCCTGCGTTCCGATTTGCCCGGAGCAGGCCATCGACGTGGAAGGCTATACCAATAATCAGATCATTTCGATGATCGATGCATTTGTAAAAGAGGTCGCATAATGGAAAAGAAAAAAGTTCGGGATCTGGGTGAAACCCTGCGAGATGAAATGCTGTTAAAGGATAAGATCTTTTCCTTTTTAAAGGATGGGCCTAAGACGATTCCTGATCTGTCAAATGATCTGCAATTGCCGTCATCCGAAGTAACCATGGTACTGATGGCCATGCGAAGATATGGAAGTATCGAAGAACTGCCAAAAAGCAGGAAGGATGATTATTTTCAATACCAATTAAAACAGGATGATTAACCATGTTAGAAGTCAAACCGGAATTTTTGGAACAGATGAAGCTGTCGGAGGAGTTTAATGCTTCCGCCTGCATCAATTGCGGAACGTGTACGGCCCTATGTCCAATGGAGATTGGCCTGCTACCCAGGCATCTGTTTCGATATGTACTGATGGGAATTGAAGAGAAGGTGATTGAAAACACTGAAAATATCTATTCCTGTTTGTTGTGTAAAATGTGTGAAGACAACTGCCCGGCCGGAGTCCATATAGCGGAAAACGTCAGAGCACTTCGCTCTTATCTTAATGAAACTGTTTATCGACTTTGAGGAGAAACTGCTATGACTTTGCCAATTGGAAATGTCCTGGGAATTCTGGTGGACAATCTAAAACTGAGAAAAAGCGTTGTCCCCTTGTCCAATCGGAGAGCGACTGCCTGGGCTGAAGGACTTGGCTTAAAAGAAGGTGGAGATACGGTCTTATACACCGGCCATATCTATCAACTGATTCCTTATATCAGCTCCATGTCAAAAAAAATGGCAGAGCTGGAGAATTCATGGATCACAAAGTTCATGGGTATTGGCCGCATTGTTAATAAAGTGATCAATCTCTCTCCGTTTTTAGGGGGCGCCAGTAAAGAGGATAGGGATAAATATAATAAATTGCTGCAGAATATCGCCCTGCTTCTCAAAGAAGCAAAGGTCGACTTCGGATACCTTTACAGCAAAGAGCTTTATTCCGGAGCCCTGGCCTTTGATCAGGGTGCGGATAAAGCGTTTGCCATACATGCGAACAAGCTTAATGAAATGTTCAAAAAAAACGGTGTCAAGACCGTTATAACAGTAGATCCGCATACAACCAATATGCTGAGAAGCGTTTATCCCAAATATATTAAGGACTATCAACTGGAGGTAAAATCCTACCTGGAAGTCCTTGCTGAAAAAGGGATGGTTTCCAAAAACAGTTTGGATGCAAACGTTGTTGTGCATGATTCCTGTGTTTATGCAAGGTATGAAAATGTGGTGGATGCCCCCCGGCAATTGCTGGTTTCGGCGGGAGCCACTATTCATGAGCCTGAATTATCAGGAAAACTTACTCATTGCTGCGGTGGAGCCATTGAATCGCTTTTTCCGGGTAAAGCGCATCAGATCGCGGAAAAACGGGCCGGGCAACTCAATCAATGTGGAGAGAATGCCGTTACAATGTGCCCGATCTGCATGGCAAATCTTCAGAACACAACTGAGAATCAAATCGAAGTGAAAGATATCTCGGAATACCTTGTCAACGCTTATTGTTGACGACTTAATTTGGCGATGTTGCATTCAGCAATGAGGTAATTGCAGATTGTCTTATTTCATATAATCCAAACAAAACGAAAGAGAGAAAATGGAAGAACATAAAAAAGATAAAATAGTGATTTTTGTAACCCATGGCAGTGAAAACCCGGAGAAATCATCAATTGCTTTTGTGATGGCAAATGCAGCTGTTGCCATGGAATCGGAAGTAACAGTGGTTCTTCAAAGCAATGGCGTATTGATTGCAAAAAAAGGCTGTTATGAGCATATGTTTGCAGCAGGCTTTGATTCATTAAAAAAACTAGTGGATACGTTTGTCGAATTAGGAGGGAAAATCATTGTTTGTATGCCTTGTCTTGAAGAACGGCAGATAACAAAGGAGATGCTGATTGATGAAGCCAAGCCGGCCAAAGCCGGTCGTGTTATTAACGAATGCCTGGAGGCGAAGGCTGTCTTGAATTATTAGTGGTTCCATTCCGGTGATACTCCTGACATTAATCCCGGAAAATAAAACGGCAGGGCAGTCTGAAATGCACTGCCGTTTTTACTGTTAACAGAAAAATTAATTTTGGATGGACAGATGGTGTCAACTTTGACTATTGATGATCAAATAGAGAGTATTCTTAAACGAGTTGAAATACTGGAAGCAGATAGCCCAGACAATAATTTGACCCTTGGTGTCATTAAAGGCGATTTGGATTACGTGATGGCAGCCTTTATTGTAGCAATAGGAGCTGCTGCATACGATATGCAGGTAGATATGTTTTTCACATTCTGGGCAACTGCCGCCCTGAGGGATCCTGAGAAAAAAGTTAAGAAGGATTTTTTGGGGAGAATGTTTGGCGGAATGCTGCCCAAGGGAACAAAGGAATTACCTTTGTCTAAAATGCAAATGGCCGGATTCGGACCAAAGATGATTCGCTCCATTATGAAAAAGAATGGAGCAAAATCACTTGAAGAACTGATGGAAGATGCTGCATCATTAGGTATCAGAATAAATGTTTGCAGCATGTCCATGGAGTTGATGGGCATAAAGAAGGAAGAACTGATTGAATATCCGCACCTGAAGCATGTTGGTGTTGGATCTTTTGTCAAT
Source organism: bacterium (assembly GCA_018829445.1). Taxonomy (GTDB): domain Bacteria; phylum SAR324; class SAR324; order XYD2-FULL-50-16; family XYD2-FULL-50-16; genus JAHJTV01. The sequence goes on along the minus strand of JAHJTV010000087.1, from coordinate 36,739 downwards.
ATGTTTCTAAATTCCAAGCAATGCTGGTTTATGTAAAATACCCAAGAAAAAGACAAGAGCGTGCCATGAAAAGACTTTATGATACAACCAGGTTGGCACATTATGAAGTTGCCAACAAATTCTTTTTTCCACCCATAAAAACCGGGTTGGGAACCACTGAAGGCAAGGTGACTGAAGAACAGCTCAATTTTTACAGGCAGATCTCATCTGAAGGTCCCGGGGTGATTATTGTTGAACCGGTTGCAGTCGCTGAGGGTGGACGTGAACACCCCAGGCAATTAGCAGTACACCTTCCTGATAGCTGGGAACAGCTTCAAAAAATCAGCGAAGTAATTCACCAGAAGAACAGATTTGCCTGTCTGCATCTGAACCATGCAGGAGCAGCGGCTAATCCAAAAGCTTCCGGATCACCTCCAAAGGCTCCGACCTCATTTACTTGCCCAACCAGTGGATTAACGGCTGTTGAACTTTCTGTGGAAGAGATAAGAGAAATAATCGAAGCTTATCGATTAGCCGCTCAAACCGCGAAAAAAGCAAACTTCGATTTTATCGAAATTCAAGCCGGTCATGGATATCTTATTTCACAGTTTCTTAATGAAAAACTTAATAAAAGAACTGATCAATATGGTCAGAATACTCTTTTGTTTGCAGAAGATGTTATTACTTCTGTTCGTAATGCAGCACCAAAACTCCCGGTCATTCTTCGCATTTCCGGTAATGAAATGTCTCCTGAATTTGGGATCAGTCCAAACAAAATTGAAGAACTGATCAGACTGGCAGAGAAATCTGGAGTAGCCGCTATTCATGTGGGAATGGGCAACGCCTGTTTCAGTCCGCCATGGTACTATCATCACGGCAGCCTGCCTGAAAAGCCGCAATTGGATGCCTTGACATTCATTCGATCATTGACCTCCCTGCCAATCATTGCTGCAGGTCGTATGGGGAGCAAGGAAAAAATCGAGAAAGTGTTGAACAACAAACTTGCTGATTTTGTTGCTCTTGGAAGGCCTCTTCTTGCGGATTCTTCCCTGATCGAAAAATGGAAAGACGAAGCATTCGATACCACTGTCCTCTGTGGATACTGTTTACAGGGATGCCTGCACCGAGTGAAAAACGGCCAACCGATTGGGTGTAATCTCAATCCTGAATTGGGACTGCCGAAGCTTCCACCCTCCGATAATCCAAAAAGAATCCTGATTGTGGGTGGAGGCCCGGCAGGTTTAAGTGCAGCTAAATATCTCATTCAAAGGGGACATCGAGTCGATTTGATAGAAAAAAAAGACCATTTGGGGGGACAGTTTGCATTGGCATGGCAAGCGCCGGGAAAGCAGAAAATGAGGGAAGGTTTGGATCATCTTATTAAATATGCAAATAAAAATGTCAGTACTCTGGTGCTTGGAAAAGCTTTTAATACTGATTTTCTAAATTGGTCGAAACCTGATGTTTTAATATGTGCCACAGGATCTGAACAAAACATTCCGCAAATTGATGGATTAGAGGAGCAGAATGTTCTAACCTCAGTTGAGTTTTTTGAGCGGAAGAAAGATGTAAGAGGTCCCCGGGTTTTGGTAATTGGAGCTGGTCGCACAGGACTTGAAATAACTGAAATTTTGGGAACCGAAGGTTATGAAGTTGTTGCCACAAAACGGTCTGAAGAACTTGGAAACGATATGGAGATGATCACAAAAAAACTCATTCTTAAACGACTGGGAGAAATGCAACAAGTTACTCTTATGCCCAAAACAACAGTGAGGGCTTTTACTCAAAATGGTGTAACCATTGAAAAAGAAAAAGATACAATTAACCTGGAACCTTTTCAGACCATAATCCTTGCATCCGGGATGAAACCACCGGGTGCTCCGAATTCATTAATCGCAAAATCTATTGCCAACATAGAAGTGATTGGAGACGCTAATACGATTGGAGATATTTACTCAGCAATTCATCAGGGATATGAAATTGCCTGTAAATTCTGACTTTTGTCGGTTTTTATTGCCTTTCTATGCAATGTGGGCCTTCCGCTTCAACCAGAAAGTCTGAGGAAACAACATGAAATTCGTAATCATAGGAGGAGATGCAGCCGGGATGAGTGCTGCGAGTAGAGCAAAAAGGAATTGTCCTGATTTGGAAGTTACGGTTTTGGAGAAAAGCAATGATGTGTCCTATAGTGCTTGCGGTATGCCCTACAATATTGCTGATCCGACAAGATCGATCGAGGATCTGGTTGTTAGATCTGCTGAAGTATTTAGAAATAAGCAGGGAATAAACCTCTTAACAAGGCATCTGGTTGATAAAATCGATGTTCATAAGAAAGAAGTTTCCGGTATAGCAGATCAAAAGAATCCTTTTTCTATAACCTATGATAAGTTATTGATTGCAACTGGTGCATCGTCCGTTGTTCCAAATTTACCGGGTTTCGATCTTCCAGGAGTATTCGGTTTGAAAGGTTTGGAAGATGGAAGGAAAATCAAGGAGTTCATTACAAAAAACAGGGTTACAAAAGTGACAATTGTTGGAATGGGATACATCGCGTTGGAAATGGCTGAAGCCTTGATAACAAGAGACATCGCCGTGGAACTGATAAAACCCAGATCACAGTTTCTGCCATGGTTGGATGAAAACCTGTCACAAATTGTGCTGCGAGAATTAAAGCAAAACAATGTCAAACTGCATTTAGGTTCTCTTATAGAAAGAATAACCTCCATTACCGATAAAAAGAAGCCTAATGGTTCCCTTAGAATTGAGCGAGAAGAAACTGAAATCATTACCGACATGATAATCACTGCCATTGGTGTTACTCCAAATAGCATGATTGCCGGTCGTGCAGGATTAAAACTGGGTGCGAAACACGAAATCGTTGTAGACCGAAAAATGAAAACATCTTGCGATGATATCTATGCAGCCGGTGATTGTGCCGACTCTTTCCACAATGTTACCGGTAAGAAAACTTATTTACCCCTTGCGTTGAGAGCCAATAGAGGTGGATGGGTAGCAGCAGATAATATTTGCGGCAGGGAAGTAGAAGCGCCTGGGATTTCAGGAACTTCAGTTTTCAAGGTTTTTGATTTGGAAGTGGCTCGTACAGGACTGAATATGGAACAGGCACTTGAAAATGGATATACCCCGGCCGGGGTTTACATCAAAACTCAATCCAGGGCACATGCTCATCCTGGGTCATCCGTTATTCATCTTCACATGGTTGGAGATCGTTCAACCGGAAAACTACTGGGTGTCCAAATGGTCGGAAAGGAAGGAGTAGCTCATCGCATCAATGCCGTGGCGATAGCTCTGCAATCCGGAATGTCGGTCAGACAGTTTTATAAATCAGATCTGGCATATGCCCCACCATTCAGTCCTGTTTGGGATCCACTGCTTACAACAGCAAATCAGCTGTTAAAGAAACTTGCGTAATCTCGATATTGTTGATGACGACCAAAAAGTATAGGAAGATTTACAAGTTTCTTGTCAGGTGGATTCAGTGCTGAATGACCAAAATTGAAACGGGATTAAATGGTCAAAGAAATGGATAAAAGAACGGTAATATGCTATTTGGCGTTTGTAGTTGGGGGTATCGCACTCTTATGTGCATCTTCCATGGCTCAGAAATATTTTATCATGGATGTTAATCCATTTGTGACCAGTGGTTACCTGGTTCCAGCTTTATTTGGGGGAAGCGCAGGTGTATTATTGGGATTCCTCTGGCTAAAAACAAAAAGGCTCAATAAAAAGTTGGAACACCGAGTACAGACTCTTGCCGGACTTTTACCCATTTGTGCCAATTGTAAAAAAATCCGGGATGATAAAGGGTACTGGGAGCACCTGGAAAAGTACCTAGAACAGCATTCCGAAGCTACTTTCAGCCATGGCATTTGCCCGGAATGTGCAGAAACACTGTACGGGAACGAAGAATGGTTTAAAAGGCTAAAAAACAAACCCTCGGGTGAAACCTGTTTCAATGTTCGGTAATAACCTGTATTATCCGTTGTCTCTTATTCTGCTCTCAAAGGAGGTAAAATGAAATTTCGATGGGGAATAATCGGGTGCGGTTTTGTTTCAGAACTGTTTGCTTCCTGCCTACTGAAGTTGGAGAATGCGGAACTGGTAGCGGTTGCTTCGCTAACCCCCGGTAAGGCAGAACACTTTTGCAAAAAATTTGGAAATCCGACCGCTTATGATAGTTATCAGAAGCTGGTTGAGGATGACAAAGTTGACATTGTCTACATCGGCACAACGCACAATTTTCATTATGAACACACCCTCTTGGGATTGAATCATGATAAACATGTATTGTGTGAAAAACCCATCAGCCTCAATGCCGGTTTGACAGAAAAAATGGTTTCGCGAGCGCGGGAGAAGAACCTGTTTTTAATGGAAGGGGTTTGGACAAGGTTCCTACCTGCCACATTAAAACTCCAGGAAATCATTGGTCAGGGAGTTATTGGTGAGGTTCATGTTGTTAATGCTGATTTCTCTATTATCAGACCTTTTAATCCCAATCACCGCTTGTATAATCTTGAATTGGGAGGCGGAGCATTGCTGGATCTCGGTATTTACCCCCTGACTTTTGCTCAGCTTGTATTTGACGATTATCCACAAACAGCGGAAACCACAGCCGTAATCGGGGAAAGCTGTGTAGATGAGATGTCTTCTTATCTACTTGAATTTACGGGTGGAAAAACGGCCCTCCTTTCCGCATCCTGCCGTTCGGCATCGCCCCATTTAGGAATCATTACCGGTAGTAAGGGATACATAACCGTACCTGATTTTTACCACCCCCAGGAATTCACGGTTCATCATACCGACTATACTGATCTCAACTGGGAACCAAAAGATCAAAAGCTTTACAAATATCCATATGATCACCTTGGATATGGCCATGAAGTAACGGAAGTGATGCGGTGTATACGGGAAGGTCTGGTGGAAAGCCCCCTAATGCCCTGGTCGGTATCATTGGCGATGATGCGGTTGATGGATTCGTTCAGAAACCAGTGGGGAATTATTTATCCGGATGAATAAGAAAGGAAAAACAGTTAAGAATTATTAGCCTTTTTTAATCAGCAATTGAAGCGACATCCAGGCCGGATCAGAAAAAAAGAGAAACGGTTCATTTGAAATGCCTACATCCTTTTAAGAATCAGCTTCACTTTCGTACCGTGATTCTTGTTGGATTCAGAGGCCTCCTGTGACCAGATTTCGATTGAACCTCCGTAGGCGGTCATAAAGTTCTTCATCAAAGGCATACCAAACCCGGTTCCCCTTTCACCAGCTGTTCCAGTGCGGCTCCTTCCCTTTCCGATTATGAACAGGTTATCTAAAATAATTGAAGGCATGCCAATTCCATAATCTCGAACAGTCAGCACAACACTATCATCCGTTGCATGACTTGATATTATTATTCTTGATTTCGGATGCGAAAATTTGATGGCATTGGTCAAGATGTTGTTAAGCACGGAGTTAATGAATGTTGTTTTTTCAACCTGAACATTCAGACTCTCATCAATTGTATAATCAAATTCAATCTCCTTTTGATTGAACTGCTGCCGCAAAATAAGATAGGATTCATCAATGGCTTGTTTCAGGTTGACCTTGGTTAGTATAAGTCCTCCCTCTTTTTCTTCCAGGTATCTCAGCTTTCGGATCAATTCAATAACGTTGAGTCCATGCTGCGTTATCTGCAATAACTTCTCACGACGATCGGCCAACCATTCATTGCTTTTTTTTCTGGACAGAGTTAAAAGGTTATTAATGGCACCCAGCGGATTGACAAGGTCGTGACACAAAACATGCAGTAATTCTTTTTGCTCTGCATTCTCTTTGATAAGCTGCTCTTTGGTGCGCTTTAATTCCAGATGAGTGTTGACACGTGCCAAAAGTTCTACATGACTGCACTGTTTGAATACATAGTCCACTGCGCCACTCTCAAATCCTTTAATAACCGTTTCCTGCTTATTTTGTGATGTCAGAAATATAACGGGAATATGGCTGGTTTCTTCTTTACTCTTTAATCTCTGGCATAATTCAACACCATCCATTCGTGGCATCATAATATCCAGAATAATAAGATCCGGTTTACGCGTCTGCAAGCTCTCCAGAGCAGATATACCATCGACCGCAAAACCGACTTCATATCCGGCCTTTTTCAGCATGTCCCCTATAATAAGCCGTACAGACGTACTATCGTCTACTACTAGAATATAAGGTACCCTATCTTTTTTAAGCATAACCTAATACAAAATCGATAAATATTGATGAAAGATCTCAAAACACAATAATTTCTGTTTTGAGTTAAGGTTGGTGATAATCACGGTGCCCAAAATTCACTTCCACCAAAACTGTTGAAGAGCTGATTCCTGCAGTTAACTCTTTATTCCGATGTTTATTCCCTTGGAAAAATATGGCTCTGAGACTTTGATTCGTATCTCCGGTTTGCGTTTGATTCACACTCCCCTGAATTTGAAGTTTGATACTAATTGGGTGAGCAGCCCTTTCCTCCTCTTCAGTTAATTTTGCTTTTAATGAAACGGGGACTGTCAATAAAAAGGTGGCCAAAACCTAGACATTACCACTCTATTAAAATTTTATAAGTATTTGTTAACATTTTATAAATTTAGTTTTTGGAAGTCAAGATATTTCTTCTTTTTCTTAAACCTATCAGGACATCTCGGCTTAATATCAACTCCTCAATTATTTAATAACAAATTACTAATTTTACAGGAATTAACAGTGTTGGCATATTGGATTATGGCCTGTTTCTTTAGATAGAGGGATATCTGCCATAGTGATCATCCAATTATCGCATTCATTGACGATCAGGGGAAATGTGTTATACTGTTACAAAAGTTAATGATTAACTTGAAGACATGGTCACTGTCGTTTTAATAGGGCTCTGGAGAGATTTAAGGCTCTTTTTCTCACTACCGGTACTTTCTATTTTCACCATCCTGTTTTTTTAGAAGGTAAAAAGGTTACAAGAATGAAAAAACCAATCGAGATATCCAAAAATATATATTGGGTCGGGGTTTATGACCAAGAAAGTAATATTCAGTGTAATCCCTATTTAATCATAGATGGAGAACAGGGAATTTTAATCGATCCTGGATCTACGATTTCTTTTGAAGAGACACTGGAAAAGGTTACAAGCCTGATCTCTCTGGATAAAATCCGGCATGTAGTTTGTTGTCATCAGGATCCCGATGTATGTTCCTCTCTTCCTCTTTGGGAAAAGCGAGCCGAATTTGAGATCGTCACGCATTGGCGGACGGCAGTGATTATCAAATATTATGGTCATCATTCCCAGTATTACCTGGTAAATGAGCATGGCTACAAATTAGACTTCAGCCAGAATCGGTCCCTGCACTTTGTTCACACACCCTATTTGCATTTCCCTGGTGCAGTGGGTGTTTATGATCCATCTTCAAGAATTTTCTTCAGCAGTGATCTGTTTGGCGCATTTTCTGAAAATTGGGATCTCTGGGCTGGAGAAAACTATATTGAAACCATGAAAAGCTTCCACGAAAATTATATGCCGGGAAATGAGATTTTGAGACCGGTGATGGAGGTTTTACTGGGAATGGATATATCAATGATCGCTCCGCAACACGGTTCAATCATTCGCGAAAATGTGAGAGGCCACATTGAAGCCCTGCGGGATCTGGAATGCGGTAGTTTTTTGAATCCAATAAAGAAGGAGATTTCGAAATCCGGTGGGTTTACAGGATTGTGTAATATGGTTTTAAAACGATATTATTCTCTCTATAACAAACTGGAGATAGTATCAATTTTTGAGGGATCGGATATAAAACTGGACCCTCAAACAGGGATGATTGTTGATTTTAATTGTACTGGAACAGAGCTGTGGGATCGACTATTCGATCGAATTGTATCGCAAAAAGGAATTGGTTGGATCGCCGCAGTGGAAATGCTGGTTGAAAAAACAGTCAAAGAATATGGCGTCGATTATCCCAATGCTTTCAAGTCGACAATCTTTAATGTTGAAAAGCTATCGGAACAATTGAGTCAGGAAAACAAACGACTAAAGGAAGCCAATGAAAGGTTGCAGAATAATCTAAAGGAAACAGAAGAGAAGCTCATCCGTTGTCCTCTGACTAATTTGCACAACGAGACTTTTTTCCAGCAGTATTTCCAGAGTGAAGTTCAAGACGCCCTTTTGAATCATAGAAATGGGTCTTTGCTATTAATAGAACTGGATAACCTAACCTCATTGGATCTACGATATGGGAAAAAAGTCCTCAATGAAACTCTAAAAATACTTTCCTATCTCCTTTCCGAATTGAAACTTGGCCAAGATTATATTTTTAAAATGGAAGGGCCGGTATTCGCTTATTATATTCCTGAATGCTCGTTTGAAGAAAGTGTTGCAGCGGCTGAGCGCATAAGAACGAGTGTCGCGGAATCAGACCTTTTTATTGATAAAATTACGGTCTCTATTGGACAGATCAACTTCAATGAATTTTATGGAGAAGACCCGTCTCAAAATTCAGCTCTTAAAATGATTGATGTTGCACGTTTGAGAAGCAAAACAGCTAAATCCAAAGGTGCAAACTTGGTGTGTTCTCAATCCTCCATTAGTGAATCTTCTCATTTGCAAGGCAAAATACTGATCATCGATTCCGATTCCTCATTTATCAATATTCTGAAAGCTTCTTTGGAAACAGATGGATTTTCCGTTCTTCATAGTTTTGATGGGGAAACGGGATTAGGGCTAATTGAAAGTGAAAGCCCGGATGCGATTGTTGCGGAGGTTATGCTTCCCAAAGCGGATGGTTTTATTATTCGAGAAAAGATCATGGCTTCATCCACCTTGAAAAAGAAGCTCTTTATTCTAGTATCACATCAGAAAAATGAGTCATCTATAAAAAGAGCTGTTTCTTTGAAAATTGAGCATTATTTTAGAAAGCCTATTGTTCTTGCAGAGTTAGTTGGTTTAATAAAAAACAGATTGTTAAGCTCTTAAAATTTCTATTTTAGCAAAAATGGCCATTACATTCGAAATTGCGCTTTTTATACTTTACTGCTTAACCGGCATGTGTCTTTTTGGCACTTTTGTGATTATCTGGAACAAAATGCTTTTCACCAGAAAACAAAAAATGTTGGATTACTATTCAGATATTATACTGAATCGTTTTACCAAGATGTCGGATGAACAACGCCTTTTGATAATAAAGAAAGGTATGAGGGACTTTTTATACCGTTTTATTGAACTTAATCAGTCAATTCAGCTGGGGTTACAAGAACAGAAAGAGATCATTCGCTTTATTTCTAAATATCAGTTTGATGTCAAGATCTCCAAAGGAGTGCGATCACTCAGACGGAGCAAACGAATAGAATCCATCGTCTACCTGGGAAACATTTCGACTGATTATGCCAGAATGACCCTTGAAAAAGAACTCAAAAGAGAGAAAGCCTTCTACGTAAAACTTTATTTGATTAATTCCCTGGTTGAGATAGGTGACAGCCGTTCCATTCCGGTTTTGATTTCGTCTCTCATTGGATCGCCGGACTGGTTTTTAAAAAAGGCTAACGCCCTTATAGTTGCCCTTGGTCATCGACTCTATCAATCACTTCCCGTTTTTATTCAGCATAAAAGTATCGAGGTTAAGCGGCTAATCATACATTTTGCTTCTGTTTATACAGCTGACGATCTAAAACAATATCTGGTAGCTATGATTGATGGGGACAATGAAGAGCTTGCCCTGGCGGCAGCATCTTCATTGTCCATTCAGTATCCTCACTTGATGGCAGATACCAGGTATGTTAATGCTGTTGATGCACGTATCCGGAATCTTGCAATAGAAGCTTCTGCCATCGTTAGCGATTCCAGTACCATCGAGAGATTGATACCCTTTTTGAATGATCCCGAGTCACAGCAGACAACTATCACATCATTGAGCCGAATACTAACTGCTAAACCTGCCACCATTCATTTTTTTTCTGAGCGCTTCCATCAGGAAAAAGATCAAAAACTCAGAAAGCGCCTTGCTCAAATCCTTTCCGTTAAACTTGAGTTTTTTATTGTCAGATTACTGGAAAGAGATCGAGATCCTCAAAAAAAGCTGATAAAAGAAGTTCTATCTCTGGGAATCTGTAATGAAGTCATCGGCTTTTTAAACAGGAATACCAATATAGAAATTGAAAACGAACTGCTATCAGTGGTGAAAGGGGTTATAGATCATAATGAGACGTTGCTGATTGAATTTCGAACTTATCTGGATCAAAGACTTCTTCGTAAACTGAATTTGACGTCTTTTGATATTATTGCCGAAAAGCGGGAAGAGAAGTTGGAGAAGTCAAAGATCATAACGTTGTATTGTCTTCTTATCCTGATACTGCTCCTGGGGCCCACTGTTTATACTTTGATGAATTGGGACAGCGTAAAAAATATTATTAATCAAGACAGTTTGACCCGGTTGTTTCAGCAACCAGGCCTTGTGATTGGCCACCTAAAGGCATATGTGGTCCAATTCAACTATCTGCTGGTGTACTATTCAACTTCAGTTAATTTAAGTTATTTACTCCTTTGTATCTTTTCTTTTTTAGGATTGAGAAAGCAAATATGGGAATGGCGAACCAAAAAAATATCCTACCTGTTTAAGAAGGATATTCTGCCTTCCATCTCTGTTAGTGCCCCCGCATTTAACGAAGAAGCCAATATTATCGAGAGTGCCAATTCACTTTTAAACTTATCGTACCCAAATTATGAACTTATTTTAGTCAATGATGGTTCCAAAGATCAGACCCTGAACAGGTTGATAGACTACTACCAGTTGGAGAAGGTTGATTACACTATTGACGGACAATTGAATACAAAACCGGTGTTGGGAATATATAAAAACGATTCCTTTCCAAAGCTGGTAGTGGTTAATAAAACTAATGGCGGAAAAGCGGACTCCCTAAATGCCGGTATCAATATCTCAAAAATGGATTACTTTTGCGGTATAGATGCAGATTCCCTACTCGAACCGGATGCGCTGTTAAAGATTGTAACTCAGTTTCTGGATTCCGATGCTGAAGGTGTGGCAGTTGGGGGAAATATCCTTCCTATTAACGGTTGTGATGTCGATAAAGGGATGCTAACGAAAATAAGGCTTCCAAAAAACCATCTGGCCAGATTTCAAACCATTGAATACCTGCGGGCTTTCCTCGCCGGTCGCTTGGGATGGGCTTACATTAATTGCCTATTAATAATTTCCGGTGCCTTTGGATTGTTTAAAAAAGACAGGATAATACAAGTGGGTGGTTACCTGACCAGTAGTGGCAAGTTGAAAAAAGACACCGTTGGTGAAGATATGGAATTGGTCGTAAGGCTAAGCCGGTTGATGAAAGAGAAAAAAACCGCTTATAAAATAAACTACTCTTATAATGCCAATTGTTGGACTGAAGTACCGGAAAGTCTAAAAATCCTTTCCAACCAACGTGATCGTTGGCATCGTGGATTGATCGATATTTTGTTTTTCCATCGAAAAATCCTGTTTAATCCCTCCTACGGAAGTATGGGGCTTTTTTCTATGCCCTATTTTCTCATTTTTGAGATCCTGGGTCCATTAATCGAGGTTCAGGGATATCTGATGGTTTTGATAGCTGCCATCTTTGGATTAATCAATGCAAAACTGGCTATCCTGCTGTTTGTGTCTACAATTTTAATGGGCGTTTTTATATCGATTTTCTCTTTGATCATTGCAGAAAAAGAAAATGAGATATTTACCATGAGGGAGGTATTTTTGATGATAGCCTACGCCGTTTTGGAGAATCTTGGTTTCAGGCAAACCATCAGCTTTTGGCGAGTAACCGGATACTTTAGCGCCATGAAGAAGCCAAAAGGGTGGGGTACAATGGTGAGAAAGGGGTTTGGAGCGCCAAAACCGGGGTGAGGAATACAAGAGATGGCCCCCTTGTTTTTGGGATTTAGAAGGCGTATACGAGTTTAATCTGAAGAAGTTGATCAAGGATGTAGTTTTCGATCAGAGAGTCTTCCAGGCTATATTTCCAGCTAAGAAAAAAACTGCTCTCTCCAATTCTGGTGAATCCTGAATAGGTAAAGACCTGTAAAATGTCATTTTTCTTTTCATCAGTCTCTATCAAGGAATACTGGTACAATCCTTCCCTGTATAAAGTTACTGAGTCTGTAAAGAGCAGTTCATAATCAATAAAATGAGTTAAGCTAAACAAGCTGAATTTAAAGTTATTGGCAAAAATAATCTTATTAACCGATATATCGGGAAATATGGTGTGGACATATTTAAGGGAAGCCTCTCTCCATTGAATAGAGTCGGAAAATTCCGTTGGTTCTTTAAAACGATACCAGGCTTCATATTCGTCGATTCTCTGATCATAATTACTGGGATAGATCCGTTCCATCGTATTGGCCCCAACCCTGATCATTTGATTGCCTGTAAGATTAAGCCCACCGCCTATTTGGCTGGTCTGATAAAGAAACAAGGTATACCGATAGTAATCGAAAGCATGGATGGCCGATTCCTGCCAAACGGCAGCATCCACAAACCAGTTTGAAATGCGATACTCGCCTGTTAAAGCAGGTAGAATAACCTGATTGCGATCATCATCTTCAATTCGGGTGTAAAGCTGATCTTCAGAAGCAACGTCGATTACAGGCAGCGTGAGCGATGCATCCCAATCTTCTGCTTTATATCTGATTTTGGGGATATGCTTTTGTAAATAAAAACTAAAATAGTCGGTGCCATCAGGATGTTCCAGATTCCAAGCTTCCTGATTTTCGGTGTAATACAGTGAAAGGGAATCCGATAATGAGTAGTTGATAAAAAGATCGCCCTGCTGAATCGTGATAATGCTTCCAATTGATTCACTATCCGAGTGATATCTTCCAATTTTTCGATATTCGCCATCCACTCCGACTTCACTTGCAATTGCGGTTTTATGATCTACAAAAAAGCAAAACAGAAAGGAGAAAAGCAGTAATTCAATACACGACAATTTTTTCATAATGAGAAGTAAAATTTGATTAAAGATCTAATGCTTGTTCAACTTAAAACGGATTTTGGCAGCCTGTCCAGATGAAATATAGACAGGCCTTAAGGTCACTGAGAGTTACAGCTGATCTACCAGGACAATTTTCATCCCTCCAAGGCCATCTGCAACAAAAAGCCAACCAAGTCGATAGTAGAGGCCGTTTGCCGATGCCAACCGCTCAAAAGAAAGAGATCCTATCCAGGAGGGGGTCAATGTGTCTCCAGCGCTTATATTGGATTGCAGGCTGGTGCTGAGTTTATAGAGATCAACCCCTGCTTCGCCGTTGGCTCGGAAGAGGAGGTCTTTATATACACTGGCTGCATTCGTAACAGTCACCGTATCACTCAAGCCTGTGACGCCTGTTAGCTGCGGTATTTCAAACAATGGAGTCGGTGATGTACTCGTGCCGTCGGAAAGTATCGCCTTGATTCCTCCGTCTCCCAGGGCCATCAAGGTAACATTGGAAATCATTTCTACGGTTGATTTTGAGTAAGGAATAGTAGCTGTACCTGAAAACGACACTGTTCGACTAGCCGTAACATCAGCCAGGGATGAAGCCTGGGTCAGAGCATTTGCATCAAAAAAGGTTGCCTGCCCTTCTGTTCCTTTTAAAACACAAACCCTGTTGGATTCCAGAGCCAGGGAGCGGGCGTCATCAATGGCATAAAAATCAATGGATTTATCAAAAGAGGAGGGATTTGTTTTTGAGATCCGAACCAATCCACCATTATCTGCCCCCACTGTTGCGAAAACATGGGCACTTCCGGTTAATACATCGGTACCTGCATAACTGGGTATATCGACCATGGTAATCGAAGTTTCCGGAATACCCTGCTTCAAATCAATGATAATCAGCACCGCCGGAGTGGAAAACGCCCGGGTTGCCGGATCAGCAGCTCCGACTGCATAAAGCACATTTCCATCTATATAGACTGCATTAACATCAATATCTTCGAAGATGAGCTCGGCAAGGACATATGGAGATTCATTGCTCTTTGTTGAAATAACTTGAATTGCTCCCGAAAAACGGTCTCCGGCCATATTGTAAGAAACATATGCCTTTTGCTCCTTCAGTTCAATGTCCGTTGCCTGAAGGATTGCATCATCAAGAGATGCCGCACTTACTTCCGCAACCATACTTAAAGCCACTCCCTCAACCCGTCCTCCCAGTTTGAGGCCAATGGAGGATTGCTGAATCGTGACCGGTTGCTCGGACCTGGAAACGTAGTTAGTTGTATTGATCTCAAGAGCCGAATTGGATACAGCTATTTGATCAGCCAGGCTATCCGCATCTTGATTAAGAAAAACTGCGGAATCATTGGTTGGCTGCAGACTGCTTTGCGAATCTGATTGTTCATTTTCACTACAGGATATTGATATGATAACCCCAAAAAGCACCCCCAAAAACAGAGTTGCTACTCTGGGGATTCTGATGCGATTATACTCTATTGAACTTTTCATGTGCTTACTCTTCCAAATTAAAGGTTTCAGATAACTTATTTTAAAGATATCCCAGAATCATGAGATTTAATAGTACTTTTTGGATATCGCCTCAGGTGTGGGTTGAATTTATATTGATTCATCAGACCATGTTTAAAACAAACACATTTGATATATCTACGGATTTACCAGCTTTTACCTACTATCGATAAAAACTGTGCTACCTCACAAAAACCGATGAATGACACTTAAAAAAAAAATAACTTCATTCTACTCTTTCAAAAGAATAAGCTATAATCCACTCAAACATTTTATTTTATAGGATTTTCCAAAAAAAGAACCGATCACCTTTCATCGAAACAATAACTAATTGTTTTCCTTTCTGTTTTAGAAAAACATCAAACGTTTCTCCAATGAATGCTCTTTTATTGTCATTAGTGCTGATCGTTTTGGGAGGTTTTCTCCCCTTGTTTTTAGTTCGGAAGTTTCAACTGATGAACGCACTCGGTCTGCTGTTGATCACCTGTGGTTGTATAACTGGTCTTATTCCGGCATTTGATGGTCTTTTTAACGGAAATACTTATTCCGTACTTTTCACTAATTTCAGGGTGTTTCCCCTCAGTTTTGAATTGGACCCAATTTCAGCCTTTTTCCTTTTTCCCATATTTTTTATTTCCCTACTGGGTAGGCTATATAGCTTTCAATATCTCAACAACACCGAGAAAGCGTTAGGAATTGCAGTTAATAATTTATTTTATAGTCTGCTTGTAGTTTCAATGGCTTTGGTGGTATATGCAGGGGACCTTTTCAGCTTTGCCATCTCTTGGGAGGTGATGTCGATCTCATCTTTCTTCCTGGTGCTTTTTAATTATCAGAAAGAATCCACACGAAAAGCAGCCTATTTATACTTTGTTTTTACCCAGGCAGGTGCATTTCTTATCTTTGCAGGATTTGGAGTAATCATTGCTTATACCGGAGACCTGGGATTTAACAAAATATTAGCGCTCCCGGAAGAGATTAAGATTCTTGTTTTTCTGCTGTTGCTGTTGGGGTTTGGCTCAAAAGCAGGGATGTTTCCTTTGCATATCTGGCTTCCCTATGCTCACCCTGCAGCGCCAAGTCACGTTTCCGCTATTATGTCGGGCGTGATGATCAAGATTGGTATTTATGGAATTATCAGGTTTTATTGTCTACTTAATAGCAATTCCATTCTTTTTGGGTATCTGGTTCTTTGCTTTGGAATACTTTCTGGTGTTTTCGGTGTTGTACAGATGTTGGGACAGCAGAATCTGAAACGGTTACTGGCTTATTGTAGTGTGGAAAACATTGGGATCATTCTGATCGGGTTAGGAATTGGAATGATCGGGGTATCACAAAATCTACCGGCAATGGCTCTGTTAGGGTTTTCCGGGGCTTTTTTACATATTTTAAATCATGCCCTGTTTAAATCCCTGCTTTTTATGGGGGCGGGATCTGTCATTCATAAAAGCGGATTTGAGACAATTGACCAGATGGGAGGTTATCTCAAAAAGATGAAGGTTACCGGAGTCACCTTTCTGGTCGGTTCACTGGCGATTACCGGGTTACCCCCTTTTAACGGATTTATCAGCGAATTTCTTATCTACTATGGAAGTTTCCAGGGGATCAGTTTTAATGAAACCGGATTTATTCCATCCGCTCTGGGAATTATTTCTCTGGCCCTAATTGGCGGGTTGGCACTGGCCGGCTTTACCAAGGTGTTCGGGATTGTTTTTCTTGGTGAACCCAGAAAGATACCGGATCATACGTTGCAGGAAAGCGGACTGATCATGCAAATCCCCATGATTATTTTGGCTGTTATCTGCCTGTTGATAGGCGTTTTCCCCGATATCTTTATTCGATTGTCATTACTGGCTACCAATTCGATTCCCCAGGTTAGTTCCAATGTTTCGATTGAGGGTGTTTTGGCAATCAACCGTAACATTTCATTTACAGTCTTGTTTTTTATTGTCCTGGTGATGGTATTATGGGGCATACGAACCCTGTTTTATAGAAACAAAACAATCACTGCTTCATCCACCTGGGGATGTGGATATACAAAATCTTCACCTCGCATTCAATATACCGGGACTTCCTTTGTGGCGACGTTCTTGAATTTCTTTAAACCTATTGCACCGGTAGAAGTAATACACTTTGATGTTAAGGGTCATTTTCCGAGTGAAACAAGTTACCATTCCGATCTTGAAGATCTGGCAGAAACAGGCTTAGTCCGTTGGTTGATACGGCCTATACTGGCGATATTTAATCGATTACGCTGGATTCAACACGGGGATATCCATCTTTATATCGGGTACATTCTGTTGGCTGTGATTATTTTGTTGTTGATAATATAGGAATACAATGAATCCGCTCATCTTGTTGATTTTGGTTATCCTTCTGGGGCCTCTTTATGCTGGTATCATTAAGAAAGTGAAAGCCTTTTTCGGAGGAAGGCAGGGCCCCCCCTTGTTTATTAACTATTATACCATTATAAAATTGCTAAAAAAGGGATCAGTCTACAGTAATAGCACTACTTTTATATTTAAAGTCAGTCCGGTAATAACTCTGGGAACGGCTCTGTTGGCCCTCTCGTTTTTTCCCTTAGGAGGAGAGCAACCGATGTTCTCATTTCAAGGTGATGTTATTCTTGTATTTTATATGATGGGGTTGGCCAGATTCTTTATGATTCTGGCAGGTCTTGATACGGCCTCACCTTTCCAGGGAATGGGAACTGCCCGTGAGGCTTATTTCTCCGTCTTTGCAGAGCTGACCCTGTTTATGGTGTTTATTTTGTTATATTTGGTGAGTGGTGAATTAACTTTGGTCGGTTATCTCAAAAAAACTCAAAGCTTGATGCTTTGGCAGACAATCGGACCACCGTTTCTACTGGTGATATTTGCTGTTTACATGATCCTGCTTTCTGAGAACAGCCGGGTTCCCATTGATGATCCTACCACTCATCTGGAACTGACTATGATTCATGAAGTCATGATTCTCGATCACAGCGGACCGGATCTGGCGTTTATTGAGCTTGGAGCCCAGTTAAAGCTCATGTTTTACGCCTGTTTTGTAACCTGCTTTTTGTTTCCATTCCAACTGGGACATTGGCTGGTTGATCTGATTGTTTTTTTCCTTGTCCTGGGAGCGGTTTATTTTGTAATTGGAGTTACTGAATCTGTTATGGCCAGATTTAAAATGCCGAAAGTACCCAAGTATTTATTAACATCATTCGCGTTGGTTGTTTTTGCGGTGATTGTGGTATTGGAGTACACACCATGATTGATCCATATAATACGATTCTATTGTTGATTCTTCTATCCGTGCTGCTTGCTTTTGCATCAAGCAGGATTCTGACCATGATAAAGGTGATATCCTTTCAAGGCATTGCTGTGTCCATTGTTCCGATTTTGCAGCAGAATGATCTGTCGACGGTTAATCTGGTGTTCGGATTTATCATGATGACTGTCCGCGGAATTATTATCCCCGCCTTACTATATTTCGCAGTACGCAAGATTTCCGCCAAACGGGAAATCGAACCCCTCATCGGCTATCATCTCTCCATATTTACAGGCTTACTGTTGATCATTTTTTCCGTTTATATCAGTTCCAAGTTTCATCTTCCTGCCAACAAAACGAGTCTTTTAACAATGCCGACTGCCATTACCATGCTGGTTGGAGGAATGTTTCTTCTGATGGCCAGACGCAAGGCTATTACCATGTTGATAGGGTATATGATGCTGGAAAATGGAATCTATATTATCGGGGCTAGTTTTTCAAAGCGGACTCATCATATGGTTGAGTATGTTATTTTGTTGGATGTGCTGGTTGGGATCATGATTATGGGAATCGTTTTGTACAATATTAAAAGAACGTTTGATGACATTGACACCACTCTATTAAGAAAACTTAAGGATTAGGAAAATGCTTGAAATTATTCTGATTATACCACTATTGGTCGGGATCTCTGTTTTCCTGCTTCCGATAAAAACCGGACGATACCTGGTGGCTGCGACAGGAGTCTGGAATCTTGGGGTTGCTGTTTTCATATGGAGGGTAAGACCAGAAGCTTTTTTATTACAGTATTTCAGGTTAACTGCTGAAGGACTACTGGTTTTGTTGGTAACCTCTTTCCTGTTTTGTGTCGTTTCATTCTATTGTATCGGATACCTGGAGAAAGAGAAGCTACCCAACGAACGGATTTTTAACGGTTCCATGCTTTTTTTCCTGGCTGCCATGAGTATGGCAACCATTGCCGATCATGTCATTATGTTCTGGGCTGCCATTGAAACGACAACCCTGGCCAGTGCACCGCTTATTCTTCTGAAAAAGACAAAGGGTTCTCTGGAAGCTACCTGGAAGTATATTCTGATTTGCTCGGTGGGAATTGCCCTAGCACTGCTGGGAACCATGCTAATGACTATCTCGATGGACGCTGTTGATATCGAAAGCAGTCTGTTTTTCTCTGCGTTTTCCAATGTGGCCAATCAGCTGGACAAAACCTGGTTGAAGGCGGGATTTGTTTTCGTCCTGGTGGGATATGGTACAAAAATGGGATTGGCTCCCATGCATACCTGGCTACCCGATGCTCATAGCGAAGCGGCCAGTCCGGCATCCGCACTCTTATCCGGGGCTCTTTTAAACTGCGCCTACCTGGGAATTCTAAAAACCACAACTGTTCTGGAATCTGCCCAATTGGGCGATTTTGCGGGGAATGTTTTAATCGCCTTTGGTCTGCTTTCAGTTATTGTCAGTACTACTTTCATCTTAAAACAAACCGACTATAAACGATTACTGGCCTACTCCAGTATCGAAAACATGGGGATCATAGCAATCGGAACCGGTATTGGGGGATTTGCCGCATATGGTGCCATGCTTCATCTCATCCATCATTCCCTGGTTAAATCATCGCTGTTTCTATCTTCGGGTAACATTCTGCTCGCATACGGCTCAAAATTGATTGATAAAACAGGAAACATGGTCGGGCAACTACCCAAGACCTTTTTCTGTTTCATCAGTGGTTTTGTCGGTATTGTCGGTTTTCCGCCATTCGGAATTTTCCTCAGCGAATTGATTATCCTATTTGGTGCTTTTCAGGAAGGACGCTATGTTGTCCTCGGATGTCTCCTTTTCTGTTTACTATTTATCAGCGCCGGGCTAACAAAATACGTGATTAGAATGTCTTTTTCTCAAACAGGAAACAAAGCTCGATTGAAAGAAGATCCTTTATTGTTTATTCCGCAATTGGTTCTGTTGTTGGCATCTGTTATCCTCTGTTTCTGGATGCCCGATTCGCTGCACCAGGTTATCATTCATTCCGGGATTGGTATTATCGGAGGATTAAATGGTTAGCACAAGTCTTACAATCAAAAACGGAGCCTGTATCCAAAGAGCCTCTATTCCTAATCTTTCCTTTGAGCAGTTTTTTGAAAACCTCAAAGATCTTTGCAGCAAGGATGGAAAAATCGTGCAGTACTTTGGCTACGAAGAGCATGGGCAAGGCAAACTGCTGGCTGTTGTCAGGACGGACAATCTCTTCGTCTTTGAATGCGATGCCCCTGACGAATACCCCTCTTTAACCGGACAGGACGCAAAATTCAACCTGTTTGAAAGAGAGATTGCAGAACAATATGGCATCATTCCCCGTGATCATCCCTGGTTAAAATCCGTCAGATTCCATGAGAACTATTGCGGAAAACCGGATGTCTTTGGTCAGAATTACCAGGAGGATATTCCGGGGAACTATCCCTATTATTCGATCTTGGGAGAGGAGATTCATGAAGTTGGTGTGGGTCCCGTTCATGCAGGTATTATTGAACCCGGACATTTCAGGTTTAGTTGCACCGGTGAAAAAGTGTTACATCTGGAAATCCAGCTCGGCTATCAGCACCGGGGAGTGGAGCAGTTGCTCGTTCAAACGCCACCAAAACGCTGGCCGATTATTGTGGAAGGGATCGCAGGTGATACCACCATTGCCAACAGTATCTGCTTTTCAAGATCAATTGAAGCGTTATCAGGACTTCAAGCAGATGGTGAAGTACAGCTCGTAAGATGCCTGGCTCTGGAACTTGAGAGATTATGCAATCACATCGGAGACCTGGGGGCGTTGAGTGGTGATGTTGCGTTTCTTCCACCGGCATCTTACTTTGGCAGGATGAGGGGAGAATTTCTGAATATGCTGCTATTGTTGTCGGGAAACAGATTTGGTAAGGGGTTGATCCGACCGGGCAGGATTCTATCAGGCAACAGAAAAGAAAAACTGCGAACCATTCAAACTAAATGTGCCGGATTAAAAAAAGAGATCCAACATGTCTCACAATTACTCTTTAACGCTGCCAGTGTGCTTTCCCGTTTTGAGGAGACCGGGGTTGTCTCCAATCAATGTGCCGATGAACTGGGATTGGTTGGAGTCGCAGGGAGAGCTTCCGGTTTGAATTATGATGTAAGAGCTTCCTTTCCCACTGATTACTATTTAAAACACAAGATCGATCCCCAGGTGCAGTTATCAGGAGATGTATATGCACGGGCCAAAGTTAGACTGGATGAGATTATACAGTCTATGGAAATGATTGCAGCCATGGAATTGAAAGAATCAAATGGAGAGGAAATATCCGGGGAAACCTTGGATCTGCAACCATCATCCTTTGTAGTAACCCTGTCCGAAGGCTGGCGAGGTGAACTGGCTCACGCTATATTGACAGATGAGACCGGAAAACTATTGAGATATAAGATCAAAGACCCCTCTTTTCATAATTGGAACGGGTTGGCCCAAGCGTTGAGAGGTGAGGAGATATCCGATTTCCCCCTTTGCAACAAGAGCTTTAACCTGTCCTATTGCGGCTTTGATCTTTAAATCCAATTGATACTATTAATTAGAGAAAGGCATGATTAAAACACTCCTAACCCGCTTCGAGCAGGGCAACAAAACATCGGCATATCCTGTGAAACCTATAACTCTGGTTGAAGACTATCGTGGTCGACCGGAGATCAATTGGAATAGTACACCGGAACTGATGCATCTTTGTGCTGAATCCTGTCCTCAGGATGCAATAGATGAACAGAAGAGATGTGTTGACCTGGGACGATGTGTTTTCTGCGGAACATGCGAACGGGTCGGTGAAGGCCGGTTTATCAATTTCACCAATGATTTTGAACTGGGAGTGTCGGCAAGACAGCAACTCCTATTGGATGACGAGCTTAATCAGCTATCCATCAATTCAAGTCAAAAGATTAAAAAGCTTTTTGGCAGATCCCTGCAGCTCAGGCAAGTATCGGCAGGAGGATGCAATGCCTGTGAAGCTGATACCAACGTCCTCAGCACACCATTTTTTGACCTGGCACGCTTCGGAATCGATTTTGTCGCTTCCCCGCGACATGCCGATGGATTGTTGGTAACCGGCCCGATAACTGTTAACATGAAAACAGCCCTTTTAAAAACCTACGAAGCCATCCCCGATCCAAAGATAGTGATAGCATCAGGCGCCTGCTCTATTTCCGGAGGCCCGTTTTTTGGCAGCAACCAACTGGCTGATCCCATCGAAACCTTGCTCCCCGTTGACCTGTTTATCCCGGGTTGCCCACCCCATCCCCTAACAACCTTGCATGCCCTGTTGAGGTTTTTGGGCAAAATCTGACCGGATTTGATTTAATGGGCATGGAGAACCATGCAATTGACTTTTCTCAGCGCCATTTCAACGATAACCATCCTTGAAACCTTTTTAACTCATAAGTCAAATCAAATAGGAATACTGCCTTGATCCGTGGATAATTCTCCTAATTTGAACGGTTTTTCCTTTAATAACATAAAAAACAAGATACTTACCAATTATAAGCATTCGATATCCCAGCTTCTTTAAACGATCATCTTTGGGAACAACTCCCAACTCCGGATTTTGTGCTAATCTGGATATGGATTTATCAAACGTTTCTAGCATTGAAACAGCAGCCGTCGGACTATCTTTAAGAATATAGTCAAAAATCTCTTCAAGATCCCCCTCCGCTGTTCGTAAGTAACGGATTTCATAGAACCCACTCATTTTATTCTCGCTTTCAACTTCTTCATTAATTGCTTGTGAGTGATTCCTTTTTCACCAATAGCATCCAATACTTCCGCCTCCCCCAACTTTTGGTATAACTCGAGTGTGTTTTGGAGTCGATCATAATGTGTTTGACTCATAACAACGAGATCTCCCTGACCATTTTTTGTAATGAAAACCGGTTGATCCTCTGCGTGACATAGTTCTGATATTTCAGTTGCTCGATTTCGTAAATCAGATATTGGTCTAATTAATGTCATAGTGCCTCCTTTAATAATCATTTTAATGATAGAATAATATCATTAAAATGATAAATGTCAACCAGGAAAGCTCGTACTGTAAATAGCAAAAAAACGTATAATATCGACTAGCGTCTGAACGAAAACCACGTCAGGCTTTACCAAAAGCACAACCAAGATAAAAAAAAAATAGTCAAAATAATACCGAACAGAATTGGCGCCTTAATTGTTGAAAGTATCTTGATCAATTAAGTATTAAATTCATCTAAAGGTAAGATTCTATATTTTAAGTTATCAAAATACTCAAATCCAAGCGACTTCCAAAAATTATTTCCAGATATATTGTCAGAGTTAACCAATACACCTATCTTGGTAATATTCTCTTCTTTCAGCGATTTAATGACATTTTCCACTAGTTTTTTTCCTATACCCCTATTCCTATAATTTTTTTTTACCACAGCATGATAAATGAAGCCTTTCCTACCGTCATGCCCGCAGAGGATTCCACCGATAATTTTTCCATCAATTCTACAGATAAAATTGTTGTTTGGATTTCTTTTTAAAAATCTCTCAATTCCTTCTTTTGAATCATCGATAGCCCGCAATGTCGTTCCATTTGTGTTGGACCAAATCTGATGAATTTCGTCATAATCATCAATTTTCATTTTTTTTATAATCATGGTTTAAAATCTCATTTGATCGTTTTCTCAATTTCTTTACCAAAAGAAATGAACCTATAACACGCAGCCAAGCCTCTTCAATCTCCGCCTAAGCGACGATTTGATGCATCCATTATGTAGTCAGCTAAATCAACAAGGCGGTTGAAGTCCTCTTCCGAAACACCTAACTTACGCTCACCGAAGGAGATATGCAATTGGGTGTGTATGTTTATTATATTATTGATATTGCTAATATATTTATTCAAAGGAAAGCTTACGCCGTGAATTAACAAAATCTCGAAGATAAAGATTTATTAGAATGCCTGTCTCTTCTGCCATGTTTTTGAAATACTCAATTATGTCGACTCCCATTCGGATCATGACTTGTGTTTTAAGCTGTTTAGCGAAAGGATTTTTACGTTTTTTTGTTTTTAATAAATCATATTCTTTTTTTTAATGTTTCTCCCGTATATTCTTGTTTTTCATTCTTAATAGCTTTCCGGGCTGAAATGATTCCCATGGTTGATTCACTCTCACGAAAACAAAGAACCACAAGAAGAATACGGAGTCTGCAAAAAAAACATTTTGGCTTGGTGCAATGGGATCAATTGTAAAAAAGTATTGGATTTTTCGATAAGATCTCTCATGTTTGAGTATTCATCAGATGGTATTTTCTGATGAATAGCTTTAATTAGTTTTTCTGTAGTAAAATCCTGTGTTAAAATAGCCGCCTGTATTTTATAAAAGTTGTCAATTGCCTAATTATTTGGTATCGTACAACATGCAGACATCACAGGGTTACTCTCGAGTTAGGGTACTCCTGACAGATTTTTGGATATGAACCTGCTTCCAAATTCCACAGTAGCTTCAAAAAACCAAGGCTGATTATAGTATGACTTTTTCAACAAAACTTATACAATCAGTAATCCTGACTTCTCTTATCATATTTCTGCTTTCCTGCACTCCGGGCAAACAGGTAAAACCAAAACCCGTGCCCAAAGATGGTATAATCAATCTCAACACCTGGGACTTTGCGAAAGATGGGGTGATTGCTCTTAATGGAGAATGGCAATTTGTCTGGAATGAGCTTTTTAGTTCTTTTGATGAAAAGGAAAACGCTCCCCTGAAAAAACAATTTATAGAAACACCCGCTGCCTGGAACGATTTTATTTTCGACAACGAGAAGCTGAGTGGTCATGGTTATGCGAGCTATAAGCTGAGGGTGTATCTTAATGACGCAAAATCGCGCCTGGCTTTCCGATTCCCCGAGATCGGAACAGCATTTACCGTTTTTGTGGATGGTGCCAGGATCACATCTGGGGGAGAGGTGGGACGGACTCCAGAGACAAGCGCCCCCAGATATTATCCCCATGTTATCGGTTTTTCGCCGTCCCGGAAGATATTGGATATTGTAATCCAGGTTTCAAATTTTCACATAAAGAAAGGCGGGGTAATGGGACCCATTCTCCTGGGAAGTGAAGAGGACGTCCGGAAATCCTGGATGAGAGATCTAATCATCGATTTTTTCCTGTTTGGATCCATTATGGTCATGGGGTTGTATCACCTGGGATTGTTTTTAGTCCGTAAAAAGGACAGGCTACCGCTCTATTTTGGAGTATTCTGTTTGCTTATCTCCATGCGGATTATTGTTCAGGATAATTATTACCTTGTTCATCTCCTCCCCGGTATTCCCTGGGAGATAATAATCAGAATGAATTTTCTCTCTTTTTATGTTGGAGTCCCGGTTTTTCTGGTGTTTACGGACTCGATGTTTCCCGGGAAACTGGATAGTCGCTATGTTAAGTTTATTGTCGTGATCGGTCTGATCTATTCCGGTATTGTCATTTTCTTCTCCCCCAACCTGTTCTCAAAAATATCTTTTTCTTACCAGATTATAACCTTGGTTACCTGCCTTTATGTTATTTCTGTCTTGATCCTCGGTATCATTCGAAAAACGGAAGGCACTTTCATTTTTCTTGCTGGTTTTTTTATCTTTTTTCTCACTATTGTGAATGACATTTTATATGACAATGATGTGATGAAGATCGGTGTACTGGTGCCTTTTGGATTGTTTGCCTTTATATCTGCCCAGGCTTTTCTCATCTCAGCGCGCTTTTCAAGGTCTTTTGCAGCGGTAGAGAACCTGTCACAAGAGCTTCGCAATAAGTCGGATCAATTGAATAAAACCAACTTGGAATTGGCAAACCTTAATGAAAACCTTGAAAAAAAAGTGCTCGAACGAACCCGGGATCTGAACAACATGATTCATCAGCTGAAATACAGTACCCAACGCTCAGAACAGTTGGCAGAGGAAGCCCGTTCTGCCAGTTCGGCTAAGAGCAATTTCCTGGCAAATATGAGTCACGAAATCCGAACTCCAATGAATGGGATCATAGGGATGATTGACCTGCTATTAGATACTGATCTAACTAAAGAACAGGTGGATTATGCGAGAACGGTGCAATCCAGCGCCGATTCTCTTCTGGTGGTGATTAATGATATTCTGGATTTCTCAAAAATTGAAGCTGGTAAGTTGGAATTTGAAACCATCGATTTTGACCTGAGGTCATCAATCGAGGGAGTGACTGAGCTTCTAGCCATCAAGGCAGAGGAAAAAGGACTTGAATTCATTTCCATGGTTGACTTTGACGTCCCTCCCCATCTGCGAGGTGATCCCGGTCGATTGAAACAAATATTGATCAATCTTTCGGGAAATGCCATCAAATTCACTGAAAAGGGAGAGATCGTTATCAGGGTCAAATTGGAGAAGGAGACAAGCAGTCATGCCGTTCTTCGCTTTGAAATCATCGATTCCGGGATAGGCATTCCGGAGCAGAAAAAGGAGCTGCTCTTTAAATCTTTTTCCCAGGTAGATGCTTCAGTAACGCGTAAGTACGGCGGAACAGGATTAGGACTTGCCATCTCCAAGCAGCTGACGGAGATGATGAATGGTGAAATCGGTGTCATCAGTAACCTTGGGGAAGGATCAACTTTCTGGTTCACGGCTGAACTTGAAAAGCAACAGGTTGTTCAACAAAAGAACTTGATCATTCCCAAGGATATAAGTGGAAAACGAATTTTGGTGGTTGATGATGTCAACTATAATCGACAGATTTTTACCGAGTTTTTAAACTTGTGGGGATGCCGGACGGGTGAGGCAGAAAACGGAGTTGACGCGATAAAAAAATTGACGGAAGCAGAAGTTTCCGGCGATCCATTCGAAATAGCCATCGTCGACATGCTGATGCCGAAGATGGATGGGGCTACGCTGGGAAAGCATGTCAAAGGCGATCCGAAATTAAAAAATACTATCCTTGTTATGCTGACCTCCTCCGGAATCAGGGGAGACGCGGCAAGGGTAAAAGAGATCGGTTTTTCAGCCTATCTGACAAAGCCTATACGGCGTGCTCAGCTTTATGACTGCCTGGTTGCCATAGTTGGTCAACAGACGTCGAATGATAAATCACCGGTAGAGAATCATCTGGTAACCCGTCATACCTTACATGAATTACACCAGCATAAAGCCCATATTTTGCTGGCAGAGGACAACAAGATCAACCAGAAACTCGCACTGAAGGTGCTGGAAAAACAGGGGTATCGCGTGGATGTCGTTAACAATGGTCAGGAAGCTGTTTCTGCCCTGGAACAAGTACCCTATGATCTGGTGTTGATGGATCTTCAAATGCCGGAAATGGGTGGCATGGAGGCGACCAAAATAATAAGGGCACGGTTTTCCCAGGTAAAAAACCACGAGATTCCAATTATTGCCATTACGGCTCATGCCATGAGCGGGGATAAGGAAAAGTGTCTTGAGGTAGGTATGAACGGGTATGTATCCAAGCCGATCAAAAAAGATCTTCTTATTGCGGAAATAGAAAAACAACTGGGATAAAAAAAGACAGCTTGATAAATTACTTGCCATCATCAGTGTTCCCGAGTCTCAAAAATAAAACGCCTTTTATGTTGATCTCCCTGCCTGATTCATTCGCTTCCATAGCTCGGAGCAGATAATGAGGAGATGAGAACGCTTTTGATTCCTTGATCCAATCGGTTTTTATAGGGTTTCAACCTCGGATTCTTTCGGTAACAGAAACTTAAAAGTCGATCCGCCTTTGGTATTGTTTTCAGCCCAGATGACACCCTTGTGATCAGTGATGATCTTTTTAGAAATTGCTAATCCCAGGCCGGTACCGCCCGAATTCTTCTCGTTTTCACTCCCTTGCTTGAATTTCTTGAAAATCATATCCAATTCGTTTTCCGGAATCCCATTCCCGGAGTCAGAGATGGCGAACTGGACATATTTGTCTTCTTCCAGTATCTCAACCTTTATTTGACTGCCGGATTTTGAGTATTTAATGGCATTCAGCATCAGGTTTTTAATTACCTTACCAATCTGGTCAACGTCCATTTTGACATGATCGGAAAAATCCGGTTTGTTATATTTCAATTTTATGTTGTTGTCTTTCAGCATTACAAACATATCATTGAGAATGATGGTAGTTACCATGGAAAGCTTTTCGGTTTGAAAATCGTAACCCATGTTCTTCACTTCCAATTGGGACAGGTCAAGCAGGTTATTTAGAAGTACCTGAAGTTTTAAGGCACTCTCATAGATCGTACTGAAATAACTTTTTAGTTTCTCCTTATTGTTTTTCTTGTATCGTTCCATTCCTAACTTGGCAAAGCCAAGAATCCCGATCATGGGCGTTTTAAGTTCATGCCCGATTTTTGAAAGAAAATCAGCTTTGATCCTTTGGGCTGCCTGACCTTTTTGGATGGCAACTTTCAATTTTTCCTCGTTTTCCTTATGCAGGGTAATATCCTCAACATGTTTGATCACATATCTGACGATTCCCAAATCATTCAACACCGGGTAAGCTCTTATCTGTTTGTGGGCGTTGTTACATTTATTGAACAGCTCTGTTGTTAACGGTTTTCCGGTTTCAAACACCTTCTTCAGATGACAGTCAACGCAGGGTTCATCTCTCTGCCAGTAAAGCTCATGGCACTTTACGTTTTCATCAGGGTTGATAGCTTCCAATTTCTCCATTCCTCGCCAGTTGCTGGCGATAATATTCATTTTTCTGTCCAAAACCATAACTGTTCCCGGAATGGAATCAAAAACCGTGTTCAACAAGGTCTGAGACTTCTTCAGTTCCTCTTCCGCCTCTTTTTTTTCAGAATTATCATGAAGCCCCAGGGTAACAGCAATGACCTCATCATCGTGTTTTATGGGAATAATACGAGTAGAATACCAGCGAACGATCCCATCAGAACCGATACCGGCCGACTCATAACACCCCTCTTTTCCTGTCTGAAATGTCGTTCTTATTTGATCCCTGATCATCTGGTGATCTTTGGGAAGGGCATAATTATAAATTGGTTTCCCGATCGCCTCTTCCGGATTTAGATTTTTTGACGTGTGGTTTATGAAAAGGATTGTGCCGTCGTGGTCTACGTTCAAAATAATATCCGGGTCATTTCCAATGGGTGAATTGAGTTGATCTTTACACCTTTGCAGTTCTTCCACCGCAATCTGATCATCTGAGAACTCTCGTTGTTGAATGATCAATTGCCTGGATTCGTTAATTGGGTTGATGTTTATTGTAAAACTGAGATCCAAGTATAATTCATTATCGTTAAAAAGTTTTATCCTGCTTTTTCCGAAAATAGGCAGATCTCCCCAAAAAGCCTTTCTCAGACTCTTTTCAAAGTCCGGTTGACCTTCAACCTTAACTATCAACTTTGAAATATTTTGCCCTATGATCTCTCTTTTTGAGATCCCAAACAATTTCTCGGCGGTCTTGTTAATGAACAGAATCTTGCAGTTTTCATCCAAAATGGTGAAACCACTCGTTAAACTGTCAAGCAGGTTTTCTTCAATCTGTTTAATTTCCGGGGTTCTGAAAATTGAGGATGCCTGGATACTATTATGCTTTTCCCTTAGTATTTTCAGTTCGCTTTCCAATTCAAGAATTCTGATTCGCAAATCTTCTGCTGCAGGTTTTTCGGTCATGATTACTCCAGGGGGTGGAAGGATTACAGAGTCATCAACTTTGGATATCATATCCGAATCCGTTTGGAAAGAGCATCCTTGGATTTTTAGCGAAAGGTTTTATGCGTAATATCAGGTGATTAACAACATGTGCAAAGAAACTTCGGCGGATCGTTGAACTGACTCCTTTCAGAGCAGATAATATATTTCTTCAACCTTTTGATAAGCAACATTTATGTTTCAGGGATATACTGGAAAATGGACTCATGGTCTTTTTTACACTATTTCACAAAACCAGGCTTCCATGAATCAATCACCACTTTTACTAGACTGTCAATCCATTTCTAAAGCTTTTGGTGCAACCCCCCTGTTTTCAGGAATTTCGCTGACCATTAGCGTCGGTGAACGATTGGGATTCATCGGGCCCAATGGTTCCGGTAAATCTACCTTTCTTCGGATTCTAGCCGGTCAAATTCAAACGGATAGTGGAGAAATATCAACCAAGAAAAATATCAAGGTTGAATATCTTCCCCAGCAAGATCACCTGAACTCGGAAAACACCATCGAGCAGGTTCTGGCTGATCAGCTTAAAACAGAAAATCTGGAAGAGAAAGAAATATACTCGAGGATTCGCCGCTGGACAGCAAGGGCTAAATTTAAGGATGGCAGTCAGCTTGTGGAAAGCTTATCCGGTGGATGGCGAAAACGATTGAGTATTGTCTCAAGCATGATTACGGAGCCGGATCTACTGTTATTGGATGAACCAACAAACCACCTGGATATAGAAGGAATCTGCTGGCTGGAGGATCTCTTGAAGGAACCGGATTTCTCGTTTGTGCTGGTAACGCATGATCGTTACTTCCTGGAAAATGTTACCAACCGGATGGTAGAGCTTAATCGCCGTTTTTCCAAGGGATTCCTTAAAGTTGAAGGCAGTTACAGCGATTATTTGATTCACCGCGAAGCCCTCCTGGATAACCAGCTCCAACTGGAAACAGTATTGGCTAACAAGCTAAGACGCGAAACAGAATGGCTGAGCCGAGGGCCAAAAGCCAGAGCAACCAAAGCCAGATTCCGAATCGAAGAGGCTTATAAGCTCAGGGACGACCATTCCTCTCTTAGAAGCCGAAACCTTTCGGGGCAAAGCGTAGGGTTCAATTTTGAAGGAACCAACAGGCGAACCAAAAAGCTGATTGAAGCCGTTGAAATAAGTAAGGAGATAGGGAAGCAGCAGCTGTTTAAAAAACTAAGTCTGATACTCTCTCCAAAAAGCTGCCTGGGGCTATTAGGCAGAAACGGAACCGGGAAGAGCACACTGATCTCTATCCTTGCCGGTTCGGTTCAACCCGATGAGGGTACTGTTAAACATGCCGATGGCCTCAAAATAACAGTATTTGACCAGAAACGGGAGCAACTAAATCAACAGCAATCATTACGAGAGGCTTTGGCCCCGACAGGTGATTCCGTTGTTTATGGCGATCGATCCATACATGTTATCAGTTGGGCAAAACGATTTCTTTTTGAGCCGGAAAAACTGGAACTTCCGGTTTCTCAATTATCAGGAGGAGAGCAATCCCGAATACTGATAGCCCGCCTGATGTTACAGCCGGCTGATATTCTGTTGCTGGATGAACCTACTAATGACCTGGATATCCCTTCCCTGGAGGTTCTGGAAAACAGCATTGCGGAATTTCCGGGCGCGGTGGTTCTGGTAACCCATGATCGATTCCTTTTGGATCGGTTGGCTACTGGAATAATCGGATTTGACGGGCAGGGAAATGCCGGGCATTTTGCTGATTATTACCAGTGGCTAAGTGTTTTAAAAACCCAGGCTGTCCAGGCAAAAGATGAGAAACAGAAAGTATACAAGCAGAAAGAGAAAAGTCGTAAACTTACCTATAAAGAACAACTGGAGTTGGAAAAGATCGAAGGGGAAATCCTTAAAGCGGAACAGGAATTGGGCAGTTGCCAGAAACGAATCGAAACCCCGACTGTGATTGCTGACCCAGAAAAACTGCAGGAATGTTGTTCAGCATTGCAGAAAGCGCAGGAAACCGTGGAGGAGTTGTACGAAAGATGGGAAACTCTGGAAGCGATTAAATCTCAACAGTAAAGGGATGTTCGATAGGTTGGATTGCTTTTCGCCCTATCGGCAACATTGCTGTTTATCGAGAAACGTTAGGTTTTAAATCTCTTTCGACAATATACCAGAATCCCGGCTTAAACCGTTTATCTTCCGGCGCAGCCAAATTCAGTTTATTTAGTCTTTTTTTAATGTATCTCAGCTCAATGGGTGATAGCAAAATGTTGTCACTCTGCAGATGATCCCTGTAACGAAAATAGGCAGAGATCAGTTTTTGATTTTTTAGTTTTGCCAGCTGCACAAAGTTTTCAAACACCAGTAACCGTTCCAGTTCCGGCGTAATCTCAATCAGCTCCAAACCCTCACTCTCTTCGGGGGCTTCTCGAAAAATTTCTTTCAACCTCCCGTCTCGGGTAAGGCCGATCATTTTTTTTGGAGGAAATTGAGGGCGAGATCTTTTTTCCAACCCCTGTAACGTCCACTCCCGATCAATTATCGGCAAACCGTGCTCCAACCAAAGACCGGCGTTATCCAGCACCAAACCGAATTTTTTCCCCTTTGCGATCCGCATAACCCTACCGACCATTTGCAGGTAGAGGGCTAACGATTTTGTGGGGCGCGCCAGTTGAACCGCCTCACACTCCGGAAAATCAAATCCTTCCGTGATGATTTCAACATTGCTTAATACTTTTATCTTTTTGCTTTTGAATTGTTCGAGCAGGTTTTTTCGTTCTTCGCGAGGAGTTGTCCCGTCGATATGTGCCGCCGAAATCCCATTTTGGTTGTAGCGTTCCGCCACAGTCTTGCTATGTTCCACATTAACCGCAAAGACGATGGCGGATTTGTTTAAAGCATATTTTTGATAAGACTCAATCAGATTAACCATGAGCGTGTTGTCCAACATCACCTTACCCAGCAGTTCGGTTACATAATCTCCCCGACGCTTCTTTACTGTCTTCAGGTCCGGAGTGGCTCCGACAAAATGTTTGATCGGCGCCAGATAACCCTGCCGGATGAACTGCTTGGTTTGCATTGACGGGACTAATACATCAAACAGGTCGTCAAATCCCTCTCCGCTTAATCGAATCGGGGTAGCTGTAACTCCCAGAAACTTGGCGTCAGGATAGATCTCCCAAAGCTTCTTATAGGAGGCGGCCTTGGCATGGTGACATTCGTCGATGATGATAAGATTTGCCTGCGGATGTTTGCGACGGTTTAAAGTTTGAATGGAGGCGACCTGAATGATCTTTGAGTAATCCGCCTCGACTCCGGCAAGAATGATTCCGGCTTCAACTCCTTTTCCACGGAGCTTACCCTCAATCTGCTCTATCAGTTCCTTGCGATGAACAACGATTAAAACCTTGCGTTCATGATCGTGTCCTTTTTTAACGATTTCACTGAACAACACGGTTTTTCCGGTACCAGTCGGCATCTGAAAGAGCACACTGCGAATACCGTTCCGCCAAGCTGTGAAGATAGCTTCTATTCCCTGATGTTGATAAGGTCGTAGTATTTCCGCCATTTGTGAAGTAAGGCATTGAACTGTTGGGTTATCCGGATAAAAAACCAGCCCTTTTGGAAATGCAAGGAGTGGGCATCTTCGCTGATTATGATTCGGAAAACCCTCTTCACACTGAACTTGAAAGTTATATTACAAGCCTCTTCGCGTAGACCTACGCGATTTTAGCAGCCGCTTCAACCATAGGTTTGCTTGATTTTACGTTTGGGTCTGGTCACCGGGTAATCAGCACGCTGCCATGTATTGATCCCTCCTTTCATTACATAAACATCGGAAAATCCAGCTTTCTTCAACCGGATACCCGCACTAACCGCTCTTCCACTTCCTGTTTGGCAAACTATGATGATTTTCCTGTCCATCGCCTTGCTTTCGATCTCCTTTAGCCGATCTCTCAGTTCCGACAACGGGATTGCTGTGGAAGCCTTGATCCGGGCTTCCCGTTCAAGTTCCCAGGAGGTGCGTATATCCAGAAATAGTGTTTTTGCCGGTTGCTTAAACATGGCAAAGGCATCCTCCACGCCAATGGAGTGAACACTGTATATTTTGGATAGGATGCGGTTTTTAAACAACAATAGAACAAAGGCTGCAACAACAAAGTAATAAAGGTTTTGCTGAAAAAAATTAATGAATTCCATAGTGGACAAATAGTTAAGGAGGTTTATCAAATAGTGGCATCGATCAACTCGATTTCTTAAACAAATAATCTCTGCACTGAATGTGCCTCAGTTGTGTATAAGATCACTAGAGCTCTATCTTATTGTAAAAATGTCACTATCAGGGCAAATTTTATTCTTTTAATTCCGACTGTACCGTTACTTGTGTTCATAAACGTTACATGCCGTTACCTTTAAGCTCAGAGGTAAGGATGATAAAATGGTTCCCATTTTCTGTATATCAAGCAATGAAGTGTCAAAAGGAGAAAAATTTCAGCCTCCACTATTCTTCCCCCAAATACATTCCAAAGCAATCATGTTTCTTGTCGTAACTGGCCATTAACAACAACGTTCTCTCCCTTTATAAACTATTTTGACTGCATCAATCTCGCTTTTTTACAAGAACTTGCTTTTTCCAACTGTCTCCGGATCAGCTAAAAGTGTAAGCAACGACTGTGTTTCCCTTTTTTTGTTTTATTTTTGTGATTGTAGTCGTTTTTAATTGGGAAATGTCATCTATATGTGTACCACCACAGGGGACAGGTGGATAATCACCAATGGTGATCGTTCTAAGCGGTTTATCTTCAGGGAGATCAAACGGGATATTTGGTACTTTCGATTTTAACTGGTCCAGGGTTAAAATTCTTGAAGTAACGGGCATTCCTCCACTAATATATTTTTTTAGGTTTTCATTTGCTTTTTCAATCAATTCAACTCGATCCGTATCGGTGATGCCTTCAAAACGAATATATGCGTCTTTTGGGAAATGATGTCCTTTTGTCGCCCTAAGGTTGGTTTCAAGTTCTTCCATTACCAGATGAACCAGATGTCCGGCCGTATGTCCTTTGGAATTTAATAGCCTGGTTTCTGGATCAATTTTCAATTTCCATTCTGACTCAGGTTCAGGCAAATGTTGATCAAAGTTTCCGAAATGATGCACTTCACCATCATGAAATCCGGTGTAGGTTATATCAAATATCTGTCCTTCATTATTTGATATTGTTCCAATATCGCATCGCTGTCCGCCGCCTTGGGGATAAAAAATCGTTCGATCAAAGACATAAAATTGTCCTTGATCTGTAGATTCCACCCTTAATAGTTTTGCTTTTATTTGATGCAATTGAACGTCGTCGAGATATCTTAATTTTGTCGGCATTGTAAGTACTCTTATCGTTTTTAACTTAGAATGAAGTCAACTGAAGATGTAGTCCAGTAAAATGGACAAAAAGTTAAGAAAAATGTACCCACAAATTCAGACAGTAGCCTAAGTGTATCTTCTGCGAGGGGTTCACTCCTGATGATGTGGCCAAAACTCCGGGGGCAAAGGATAAAGAAACCTGATGTCAAGGAGCGTATAACTACCAGTGTCTCTCTTTGTTCCTCAACATCAGTTCCTTATCTATTTTCGCCAGTTTTTTCTGCACCTCGTATCGCTGATGTGCTTCAATATTGTCATGCTTTTTCCGTTCAATCAGAAATAAGAGGCAGTTTTTTATTTATTCATCTGAATAGCTTTTCGGACTTTTACTGTCTATTCTGATGTTTCCCAATGACGGTTCCGGTATTTGATTTCTCACCATGAAAATAGCGTTTTCATCCGCAATCTCCAGAAGATTGCGGATATCGGGGACTCTCTGCCTAAAATATCTTGACAGATAAAGTCCTCCAAAAACGATTTTTGTCCAAAATAAGCCACAGGTGGGGGGGGGGATGTATCTACAGTGCAAGAGTTATTGGCGTTGATGACAAAAATACTAGGCGTATGACAGTCCGGATAAAATCATCAATATCCACGGTGATACGACCGCATTGGATCACCCCTCGGATGTCTCGATTCCAAACTGGCTGCAACCATGATCGCTAATATGCAGTGACACCCGGGTTAAATACAGTGTCGGATTCATGTGTGCCGGTGTAGTAAGGGTACTGCTGGCCTGTTTGAACCATGTAACTAATCAAACCGAACACCCCTGCTGGCATCAGCAGGATTCCTTTTGTCCAAACCTGAAAGTCTCAAGATTTTCAGGTTTGGACTGATCTCGTTGGTTATATTCCCTATCATTTGCCATCCGGAATTTGCCAAACCAGGAACTGTTGTCATTTTTTCCATTAGTCTTTCAACCCGGACTGCTCTTTGGTTGTCTTAAATATTACCATTTTTATTAATACTTGGTGTCACCGGTGCGGGTAACATTAAAGACTCCGGAGGAGATGGTAATGGATGTTGCACAATCATCAACCAACTGCAGATCGTTACCCACCTTACATAAAATACTTTCTCCAATGGTTCCCTGGAATTTTTCTCCTACAGCTGAGGTTTCACTGCTGATAGTGGCTGAAGCACTGGATCCTGTTGTGGCAGACTGGGCTATATATAAATCCGAGGTTCCGGCAGGAGAGTAAACCACAAATGTTATGTAAAATCCTGTGCTGGAGAGAGATACCTCTTGAGCAGCGGGAGTTCCGTCGAAATCGATTCCATAGAAGATGTTAAAACCATCCATAGCACCACCGAAAGTGGGATAGGAGGTTGCACCTTCAGTATAGTCCTTTATGAAGGTTATTCGGTATGCCACATCTTCGGTTTTATAACTGAAATCCACCCAAGGGTCATATTGGATATCTGGAACAGCTGAATCTGATGTTTTTGTGCCTTCAACGGTCGCATCACTGATAACCAAACATACTGTATCATCTGCGATGCTCTCTGCACTGGGACAACTGCTGGCATCTGAGCTATCATCATCACTATCCGAAGAAGCACAGGCTTGAAAAATAAAAATCACAGCCAAAACCATTCCGACAAACATGAGTGTTTTTAAAAAAACTAATGAATAGAAACTTTTCATGACCATCTCCTTTTTAAATGTTCAACTAAGAAAAAAAAGATAGAAAAATTTGACTCCTCACAAAAGGTTTTTTTTAAATCCCTTTTTTGCGATTGATATTTAATTTTCTGATTATTTACTATTGACAGCCTCTTGCGGAGTACGTATGTTCACTTTATGAATATATTCCAAAGGAGGTCGTCATGGCTCAAAACAAGGTTCAATTTCAAGAAGGCATGTGCCTTCACGAATTTATAGAAAAATATG
>JAHJTV010000086.1 GCA_018829445.1 bacterium | reverse complement strand
TGATCTTGTGTTGTCTTCGGTGTGCGTTAAAACCCTCGACACCCGAAAGGGCATTTCGGAGCTGTATCAACTCTCAGGAAGCGCGGTCTTCCCTACGGCCTACATGATTCTCTGTGTACGCTCAGCCTGTCTTGTTCCATGCCTGATTCAGACGTATCCAAATCAAATGTCCGCCACAGACTCAACACTCGATACGGGTGGATGGCTAGTCCTTACCCGACGGGGACTTGCACCCCGCAAGATGCACCAAGCTTCGCTTGGCGCTGCTAACACAAGTTTCAGCTGCATTACCCAGAGCGAGGAACGAGCGGCGGGTAACGTCAGCTGTAAACACTCGTTATACTTTTATCTGAGTAGTGATTTTAGTAACTGCATGCCATCTTGAGAAACACGCATGAATTTTACAGTACCATTTTTTCGTGTTTGAAATAGTAGCTTTTTTTCAACTAATCTTTTTAAGGATGTGGATGGATTGGTTAGTTTAATTCCATGTTCTTTAAGCGCATTATTAACTTCCCGTGTTTTAAAATCATTTTGCTGAGAATTCTTTTGTTCAAAAAATGCTGTAACGAGACACTTTTCAAGATCATTAATATCATCTTTGAATTTATGAAGCCATTCACCAAATGAATTCGGAACTGAAATCTCTCCATTGGAGTTATTATTATTTAACTCCTGTGTATTTTCATCAGTTTCTGAATCAGTTTCCATTGGCTCTGTTTCTCCAATATCGGAGCGTTGGGTGATTGCTGTGGTTTTGACAGAAGAAAGCAACTTGATTACTGAATCAAGGTTGTCGATTTGGTTTTGAACAAACTCTTCACTTCCTTCAAATTCGATTTCACCGGATTGAAGATTTATTTTTACTCGAGTTGATTCCATTTTTCCCCCTAATTATTTAGTTAAACCAGATTTATATAAAAGCTCTTCAATTGCAGCTCGATATTCACGGGCGATACTTGTGATATCCTTCTTCTTGGCATTGTAATAAATTTTATGAGCAGAGAAGTTGCCAACTAATCTAAATTCTTCAAGACTATCTTTTGAATTCCGCGATAGTCCTAAAACTGTATTGGTTTTTGCATTTCCGATAATTCCATTTAATAATTTATAGCTCCCATCATCATTTTTAATCTCTTGATCGATTGCCATTTTTTCATAGGAAAGGATCAACAATATTTCTAAAAGTCTTCGCATAAGAACTGCACAACCATCGAAAATATTGTTTTCAAATGAAGCATTAATCTGTTTGGCAAGAGAAGTAATGTATCCCCTTGTATCAATATATAAAGACTCAGGAAGAATAATATCATCGGATAAGATTTCTTCGGAATTATGCGTGATGTCGGGAAGCTCTGAGGACAAAAGAGAAATAGATTTTGCTTGTAGTTTATAGGTAGATTTTCCTTTGCCCTTAATAAACGCTCTAGATGTTTGTAAATTCTTTTTTAGTCTTGAAATATTGGGTACAGAAAAATGAAGAGTACTGAAGCATTTTGTCAATTCAGCAATACTAAACTCAGTTTTATCATTTATGTTTAGTAAGTAAAACCCAAGATAGAGACACTTATCAATTTCCTTTTTTGATTCAAGATCAACGTATTTTGAATAATCTTCTAATTTCATGTTTTGGGTAGTTTTAAGTATAACTTTTTATTATACCGCTATTTTCCGAC
This sequence comes from bacterium, assembly GCA_018829445.1. Classification (GTDB taxonomy): domain Bacteria; phylum SAR324; class SAR324; order XYD2-FULL-50-16; family XYD2-FULL-50-16; genus JAHJTV01. Next base: position 104,766 of record JAHJTV010000086.1, on the reverse strand, counting down.
ATAGATCAGAAAGCGGTTTTGGATAGTTGCTTTGTTAATAGATATTTGAACCGTATTTACGGGAAACAAATGTCGTTAAATGCCGGTATATGATTCCATCTTAGCATTGGCATTTGCCAGCTTTTCTCGGCTTAAAGGGTAAAAATGTTGTTTGATCGAGAGTGGAAAAATATAAGGCAATTCAATTGATTATCGTTAAACAGGGGGATCATACAGTCAAAAATGAGCATTTGTCAAAGATAAGTTATTAAAAACGGTCTTGCCCATATTACCACAATACAATTTTACAATAATACAAGTATCACCCCGCGATCTCAACTTACCCGAATGAGATTTACGCCGAATTGTTAAACGAATTGAGAGTCATTGGATATGAATCAGTCAAACGATTAGGGGAAATCGGAAAAAGAATTGCTTTACATGAACTACGACCAACCCGAGATTTTACATGATGATTCTTACTTAGGGGAAAACGCGAACATTAGACAGGATATCAAACGGCGAATTAGCAGAACAAAAAAGAGGATCCTTTCCTGGAATTCACAAGAACGAATCAAACTACTCCGAACCCTGCTGGTTGATTTACCGGATATCGAGAAAAAACACTTACTTGTAACCGCACAAAAGCCTATTTCGCCTGCAATATAGGCAATAAAACCTACGCTGCAGGCATGCCGTCTGTATCCAGAATAGGAAAAATTACCCACAAAGGACTACGCGATCGCGCAAAGGCAGAAAAACCTACACCGGATCCCGGGGCAAATAGGCACTTTAGCCTCCACATACAGCTTCAGAGAATTCTAGGTAAACTACTAATTTACCGGATGTACTCCGATTATTTTCACTGGATACAAGTGTCCCAAAAGTGTCCCTTCAGGTAAAAGTTGTCTACCAAATTATTGAAGAAGTGTCCCGAAGTGTCTCGTAAAGTAAACAATGTGAAGTTTTTCTGAAATCCCGATTTTACTGGTACCTGGAGCCGGAATCGAACCGGCACGCCCTTACGGGCACGAGATTTTAAGTCTCGAGCGTCTACCTATTCCGCCATCCAGGCGGGATTATGAACTGCAGATAAGTTGGAGGCGACAATCGGAGTCGAACCGATCTAAAAGGTTTTGCAGACCTCTGCCTAACCGCTTGGCTATGTCGCCGTATGGGATTGGATGTAAAAAGCTTTGGTCTCTGTTTTAGTGAGGTTATGCTTTTTGACTCATATGTCTCCATATCCAGATAATGTATCCATCAATTCTGATGGTGTCAAGTTCTAAAATGTGTGTTTTTGCCATTTGATTGGTCTTTTAGCACTAAATATAAAGCACAAATTAAATAAATCGAAAGGTGAATCATTTGAATGGAACTCCCTTATTCGGAAGCAAAAAGCTCAAACCAACGAAGACCTATATCATACAATTGTCCTGCTAAGCCTGTTCATCGCAATCTTTTTGCTTGACACGGCAATAAACATATCTGAAAATACGACTTTGTCACATATTTTAGAGCGAGCATGGTGGAATTGGTAGACACGCAGTCTTGAGGGGGCTGTGGCCCTAGGCCGTGAGAGTTCGATTCTCTCTGCTCGCACCACATCACAACCTGCCTGTTCTTTAAGCAACCTATCCCACAAAGAGGCTATCCACAATCCTGAGGAAAATTTGCCAAAGCTGCATCATCATTTGCATCAAGGCGGGAAAATGATACGAACAATTGCAGGTTTTTTTTTCATTCCTTCAATCTGTGCTGTCCTCCTTTCTGTTTCGGTTGCCCCCGTTATCGCCAAAGATTTGCAGCTAAATGAGGATCATCTATTTGAGTACGCCGGGTATTTATACAAGAGTGGAGAATACTATCGGGCTATTTCAGAATACAAACGACTGCAATATTTTTTCCCCGACAGTAGTTTGTCAGATTTATCTATTCTTCAGATCGGTCGTTCCTATATGGCCGGTGATCGGGTGGATGAAGCGATTGATTACTGGCAACCGTACATCAGCAATTCCGATTTGCACAATACAACCTTTGATCGACTAAAGATTCTTTTGGGCATTTCTCTATTGGACGCAGACAAAGAGGAACCATTTTCCTTAAGGGCAGACAATATCAGCTCAGCTTTTTCCTATTTTAGAGATTTGAATACGGAAGATCGTGAAGCCAGGCTTATAGTTGATTTTTCAAATGATTGGATTTCGCGTCCGTCTGTGGAGAAAAAATCACCCTGGATCGCAGGAACATTATCTGCTATCTTACCAGGAGCCGGGAGTTTATATACCGGAAGATATGTTGAAGGGACTTATGCTTTTTTCATTACAGGTTTATTTCTATATGCTACGATGGAGGCCCAAAACAATGAACAATCCGGATTAGCGGCTCTATTCGGTTTTTTCAGTGTGGGGTTTTATGGGGGCAGTATATATGCAGCGATAAATGGTGTATATAAACAAAATGACAAAAAAGAAGCTGATCAATTAACCCGATTGCGTGAAAAGCATGGTATCTGGTTCATTCCAGAGACATTTGAAAACGAAGGACGGTTTTAACTGTTAGCAGGATCTGTTTAACCGGTGTTGAACAAAAAGAAATTGAAGAGATAAAAGGTGATGGAGCTTTCAGAGAAAGAGATACAAATAATCAGAGAAGAGGAAGCCAGACTGCTCAAACTCCAGATGAGCTACATGGTGGAGAATAAGGAAAACTTCAGGGATGATGTACTCAAGGAGATTACTGATCTCAATGAATCCATTCCGGATGTTAATAGTGATGATTTGCCCCAGATCTGGGCCGATTTGAAAAGACTGGATGCAATATTAAAGCAGTTGGACCTGATTCGTACCGATGCCCTTGACATTAGAAATCCCTATTTTGGCCACATGAGGCTTAAAGATCAACAGGGCATTAAGGATCTTTATATCGGTACCGTGGTTTACAAGAGTTCAGATGGATCATTGCAGATTGTTGACTGGAAAACATCTCCCATCAGTTTAATCTACTATTTGTATGAGGAGGGCGATGAATACGAAGAAGAGATTGAAGATAGGCTGTTTACAGGCGAGGTGGTTTTTAAAAGAATTCTTAAAATATTCAGTGGAAAGCTAAAAGAGATCCAGAGTGGACAATTGTTGTTGGTAAAAAATACCGATTCTGAATGGAAGAAGGTCAAGATTCAATCTAGATTGCTCAAAGGTGGGGCAGGGATTGCTTCTCGACCGGAAAACACCTTAACCATTGACCCCAAATTGGGATTGGACAACCAGGGACATCTGCAAACCAGTAAATTATTACCTGAAATTACCGCCCTGATTGACCCGGAGCAGTTTGAACTGATAACCAGGCCAACAACAGGTGTTGTGGCGATACAGGGATTAGCCGGATCGGGTAAAACCACGGTTGCTCTTCATCGGGTAGCATGGCTTCATTTTCAGGACAGGCAGCGTTTTGCAGCTGAAAATATATTGGTGATGGTTTTTAACAAAGCCTTGTCCAACTATATTGCCAAGGTATTGCCCTCTTTAGGGGTGAAAGATGTGGCCATTGAACATTTTGATAAATGGATTTCTCAGGTAAGAACAAGGATCTTTTCCGGCTATTTGCCTCATTATTATTCCGAATTAACACCCGTCACCGTGATCCGTTTCAAAAAGCATCCCATCCTCCTTGATCTGATGAGATTTTATATCTCAAATAAAGAGAAAAATTTTGATCAAAGTGTCTGGTCAATCATCAAAAATGAGAGAAAAAAATCCCTGATTACAAGCGAATTATCTGTGCTCCCATTGATAACCAAAATATTCACGTTGAAAGATTGGATCAGTGAGAAGCGGACTGTCAACAATGCCCAGTTTGAGCTTGATGTAGAAGAGAAAAGTAAACTGAAACATCTGATTGAAGAGTATATCGACCCGGAAAGAGAAAAATTGGAAGCCTTGATCGATTTTTGGGAAGACCTGTTTACTGATTATTCGCTGCTCAAAAACTATTTCCTTGAGAATACGGATGATTTTTCCGAGGGGCAATTGGATGAAGTTTTTAATTGGCTGAAGAAACAGTTCTTTCGACTTCAATCGTCAGATTCGAAAGAAGAGAAGGAACTTGTCGAACTGGTTGCAGAAGATGGCCAAAAACACAGATCCGATTCGGCAATAGATTATGAGGATGATGCGATCCTGGTGTTCCTGTACCAAAACCTGCATAAGAGTATAACCCTGAGAAAAGGGAAGAAACTGGAATTCAACCATTTGATGGTGGACGAAGTTCAAGATTTCAGCCCCATTGAATTAGCAGTCTTAATGAGTGTCGTAAGAAGCCCGATTAGTTTGACATTTGCCGGGGATACTAATCAGAAGATGATAAAACACAGCGGTTTTACAAATTGGGATCAAACTTTCAATTCACTCGGAATAAAGGGGCAACAACTTTCTCCTTTAAAAGTCGGTTATCGTTCCACTTATGAAATCATGGAGTTTTCATTATCCATATTGGGAGATCTCAGCAACAGCAGGGAATTTATTGCCACCAGACATGGTCCGCCGGTTGAACTGCTGCAATTTACCAACCAGGGTCAATTGCTCCAGTATCTGAGCAGGAACCTGGTTGATGTCATGACCAGCGAACCCATGGCAAGTATAGCGTTGATCTGCGCCAATAGAGACGACGCCAGAATTTATTACGATTTGCTGTTTAAACTGGAGATTCCGGAGCTACGTTTGATTGACGATCAGGATTTCCCATTTTTGCCGGGTATTGATGTGGTTGATGTCAGGCAGGTAAAAGGGCTGGAGTTTGATTATGTCATTCTATTGGACGTTGATCACGAAAACTATCCCAATGATTCCTATTCGAGGTATTTACTGCACATAGCATCATCAAGAGCTGCGCATCAGTTATGGTTGATGAATCACCGAACTCCATCCGAAATTATTCCGAAGCACCTCCAAAACAGATCGTTTGGATAAGCAGCTTACAGGAACTCTTTTTTCGGTTTGTTACGGATTTTTTTTTGATCCCACCAGATCAGATACTCTTATGAAAGCTAAAGATTAAATTGGTTGAGAGAGATATGCAGCAGTTTTTTCCCTTGACATAATCCTGATACCTTCATACATTTTCTAAATGATGTACCAAGGTGGCGGAACTGGTAGACGCGCACGGTTCAGGTCCGTGTGGGCTTTTGCTCTTGGGAGTTCGACTCTCCTCCTTGGTACCACCAACCATTTTTCCGCTTTATAGTTCTTTGCCTGCCTCTTTATTTTTTCCATGATTATAAAAAAACACACCCCACTTTCGATATCTTGTAGTTTTGGAGCTTTTATTGCACATCTGAAATCCAAAAAGAGTAATTTCTATATCTATCAATTGCACCTAATTGGTTTGATGCATTCGCATTATTGACAATAATTTTTAATTTAGATCATGGCAAGAAAAGGCATTTGGACTATTGCTGGTGGGAAAGGGGGCGTAGGAAAAAGCTTCCTGTGCAGCAATCTCAGCATTGATTTGGCACAGCGGGGTAACAGTGTCGTGGTAATCGACGCGGATTTCGGCGGTCCAAATATTCACACGTTTTTTGGTATCAGCACCTCAATTATCAGTGTTTCAGACTTCATAAAAAGCAACCAGTTACGACTGGATGATATATTATTACCAACCGGAATCGCCAATCTCAAACTGGCCAGTGGTGCTCATGATGTCCTCGGAATGGCAAATTTAAACATTATTCAGCAGAATAAACTGATAAAAGCCATCAACTCCCTGGATGTAGATTACGTTCTAGTCGACTTGGGAGCAGGTACCAGTTCTTATACTCTGGATCTGTTCCTGATGGCCGATGTGGGTATTTTGGTTGCGGCACCCGAACCTACTTCGGTTGAAAACACCTATCGTTTTATAAAATCGGCATTTTACAGAAAACTGAAACTGGTAATCAAACACCAGGGGGTGCGCTCTTTTTTAGAACGCATAACTGAAAGCAAATTGGAGGAAGCCCCCCGGACACCTTCAGATTTGGTATCCGAAATCACCGATATCAATGTTCAAGCCGGCGAAGCCTTGAAATATGAACTTTCCAATTTTTGCCCGAAGCTAATTTTGAATCAGGTCAGAACGCCGACGGATGTAAGGCTGGGCTTCTCCATGGGTGCAGCCAGCAAAAAACATTTTGGGGTTGGTCTGGGGTATGTTGGTTTTGTTGAGCATGATAGTTACGTACTCCAGTCGATTCGACAACGAAGACCTACTATCCTTCAGTTTCCCGACTCCGTTGCAGCACAATGCATCACAAGAATTGGTCAAAACATTCGTCAGAATTATCATTTAGTACATACGAATCAGTAATATAGTTGTCCAGAAGGGGTTTCCCCAAATTGGGGTACATGTAATACAAGATACATGTATACCAATTTGGAAAATACTCTTCCGGAGTAAAATATTTAGTAAGTCGTGATTCTGGCCAACTTACATCTGTTTCCACTACTTGCAATTGGGTCTTGTTGACCTTAAGATATAAAGAAACGCATTTGATATTCCAGGACAATCTGTTGTGTGATCTATCTTCTTTTGACCATTCTAATAACGTCGATTAGTTTTCCAATGTAAACTGCAATCACTATCAAATCTCACCATGGAAGCATATAAGATTTTGACCTACCCTGATCCTTTTTTAAAAATTATTGCGAAACCAGTAACCTTATTCGACGAAGAATTACAGGAGATCTCCGAAAGGATGATCCAAACCATGTATGAGGGTATCGGTGTTGGTTTGGCTGCCACCCAGGTGGGAGTGAATAAACGTCTGTTTGTCATGGATGTCAGTTACAATAAAGATCTACCGGAATCCGAAAGAAATCCGATTGTCGTTATCAATCCAAAGATAATTGAGAAAGCCGATAAACAAGCCGGGGAAGAAGGTTGCTTATCAGTTCCGGAATTCAGAGCGGATGTCGAAAGATATAGACAGGTCAAATTGCAGTACAGAGATTTGAAAGGAGATCTCAAAGAGATGGATGCCGAAGACTTAGCGGCAGTCTGCATTCAACATGAGATAGATCATTTAAAGGGGAAACTGTTTATAGATTACCTTCCCCCGCTACAGCGGAACATGATTAAGAAAAAACTAAAAAAACGTGTTGAGTAGGTTTCAGAAGGTATCGATGAGATTGCTTACTTATCTATTTTGCGGTTGTTTCATCCTATGCTCTGCATATCGCCCACTTTTCGCAGCCGAAATCTGGAATATAAAAATCAAAGACAAAGTGATTTCAGTAGAGATCGCCCAATCGGAGACAGAACAACAAATGGGATTGGGTAATCGCTTTGCTCTGGCTGAAGGTTCCGGGATGCTTTTTACCTATAGAAAACCTGGAAACCGGGTATTCTGGATGAAAAGAATGCACTTTGCAATTGATATACTGTGGTTGCTTCAGGGCAAAATTGTTCACATCGAAGAAAACGTACCACCTCCTGAGTCGGGAACGCCTGACAGCAATCTGAAGTTATATGGTAAAGGGATCGTGGCAGACATGGTTTTGGAAGTTCCGGCCGGCTATACGCGAAGAAATAAGATAAACACCGGTGATACCGTACAAATAAAAAACAGGTAACCGATTTGGATGAGTCACATGAACTTGGGATAGATGAAGCAGGCCGGGGATGTGTTTTAGGTCCTCTTGTGATGGCGGGCGTGTTGATTCCGGCTAAAAAAAAAACCTTTTGGAAGAATGGGGAATTCAAGATTCAAAAAACTTTGGCAGCAGTGAAAAGGGAAAACGAACCAGAGCATCACTGGCTGGTCAAATAGCTTGCCATTTCGAACACAGTATCATTGTCATTTCTTCAGATAAAGTTGATCGATTCGTTACCGAAACCTCGTTGAATTATCTGGAACAAATAACCGCTCGCAAGATTATTGATACTTTACCGGCTGACAAGGTTGTCCTGGATGGAGAGAACCTTTTTGCCCCCTTGGTGAACGACCACGTTGTGGCAAAAAACAAGGCAGATCAAGATTACCTGAGTGTCGCAGCTGCTTCGATACTGGCTAAATCGGAAAGAGATCGTCTGTTTGGGTTGATTTGTGATTCTTTTCGCAGCAGTTTTGGTGAGATTAATGGGGGAGGATACGCAAACAAAAAAACCCTTGAATTTGTCAGGTGGTATCTGACTTCCAAGGGTGAACTCCCTGGTTTTTATCGGAAAAGTTATAATTGGAAAGCATTGCAGGAAGTCTTTAGATACTGAATTACAAATGACTATTCTTCAACGTCTTCTTCTTCGTCTTCTTCTTCTTCAAACTCTTTACTTTCAGTATCTTCCTGGCGGTGTTTACTGCTCATATTCACAAAAAACAGGTATCCACTGATTACAGCAATCGCACTTGCCAAACTGGCAATGATTTTGAACAGAATCTTAAAAAACGGGGACGTCAGAAATTTGTAAATCAGTTTGAACATTAGAGAGACATGATTATTGTTAATTAAATTCGAGAAAGAACAATCCAACCGACTTAAATTACCGGCTGTAAATAGTTACGTATAAATAGCTTAGAGGAAAATCACCGAAAAATAAAGTAGGCAAAGCCTATAAATCTTCTTTTTATAGTGCTATAGTTTTATTACAAAAATAACTGTTTGTTTTTGGTATCTATCGGTTTGATTGTCAACTCTATCAATCAAACCCTAAAATGATCGATTAGGTCAAGCATAACAAAGATGAATGCTAACCTGATTCATGGTCCAAATTATTTTATTTCTTTCCTCAACGACTGAATCATGGCCATCTACTTGGTTTGGTTGTTATTTTCAAAAAGGGGTTGCCAAACTAAACTGAATTAAAGTAAGAAGTCAGGAAAACCCTTTGAACTTTCCTACATTCATTTACTTATTATTCCAACCATTTGTTTTTTAGATTTCTTGAAAAACCATTCTCTCAAAAATGACAATGATAATAAAAACATTTAGGTCTTTAAAATATATATTTGTTGCCTTCATTAGTATTGGTTTTTTGATGAGTTGCGCAGATCAGGCACAATTAAAGCCTTGGGATAACACATCATTGACCAAGGTGAGCTTTACCTTCGCAGACACAGATATGGATAAGGGGGAAATTGGCGGTGACATTAATCTGGATCTTCCTCCAGCTCTCAAACCATCAGGAGTTGCCAAGTATGTTATCTATTGGGGCAGTTCAGCTGCAGATTCTGGAAAAGGCGCAAAACTGGCTGAGGTGTCCACCAGTTTAACCGGGTCATTGCTATACAGAGTTCCTGAAAATGAAAAAATTAAAGGGAGTTTTTTCCTGTTGTATTTAAAAGGTTCCAATAACCAGGAAGTCTGGAGTGGAAAGTCTGTTCAGGTGGAAGATAACTTTAAAGAAGAAACAGCTGAAACACCTGCTGCTGCAGAAGATAAACCACAGCAAGTTGATCAGGCAACGGATACTCCGGTTGTAGACGCGACTCCCGTAACACCTGTCGCTACGGTTGATACGCCTTCAGCTGCTGTTGATGCTGGTACATCGGAAGATACTGCAGTTAAACCAGCTACGGTTGAAACAGGAACAGTTGAGCCATCCACTGATGAACCAGCTACAGTAACTCAGGAAGATGTCGAAATTCAAAAACTTGTTATTACAATCGAAAATGTTCTTTTTGAATTTGATCGATCTTATCTGAGAAATGAATTCAAAGAGCAATTGAATAAGGATTTCGCAGCTGTCGAAAATAAAGGAGAAACCGAAATCCTGATTGCAGGTCACGCGGATGAAAGAGGCTCAAATGAGTATAACCTGGCTTTAGGAGAAAGAAGGGCGTATACTGTAAAACGCTACCTGGTCAGCCTTGGTTTTCTTTCCGAAAATATCCGCATTATTTCCTATGGGGAAGAGAAGCCTCTTGAAAGAGGACACAACGAGTCAGCTTGGGAGAAAAACAGACGGGCTGAAACAAAAATCCTGGATAACGAATAGTGACCTACTGATTGTTTGATAATAACCCGGAGATATAATTATATCTTCGGGTTAAATTTATGCCTGATCGGCTACCCGCCCAAAATCATCTTCAATTCTTTCAATATCATCCTCATGCAGATAGCCTCCCTGTCTCATTTCGATTAACTCCAAAAGTATTTTCCCCGGGTTTCTCAACCGATGGTATTCTGTTTTAGGAATATAAGTAGACTCGTTTTCCGACAGATAAAACACCTCATCTCCTCTTGTTACTTCTGCCGTTCCCGAGACAACAACCCAGTGTTCATTCCTGTGGAAGTGTCGCTGCAATGAGATTCTTTTCCCGGGCAATACCATAAGACTTTTGATCTGATAGCCCTTGCCTTCGGTTATGACTCTGTAGCTACCCCAAGGTCTGGCAACAGTGGTGTGAAACTTGTACTCAAACCGGTCTTCCCGTTTTAAAGTCTCAACGATCTTTTTTACGTCCTGTGAATTTGAGAGGTCACAAGCTAACAAGGCATCTTCTGTTTCAACAATAATGAGATTTTTTAATCCCGAGCAGGTGATGAGCCTCTTATCTGAGATAATCAGACAGTTTTCACTGTTTTGCATGACCACATTCCCGCGGGTAGCATTGCCGTTTTCATCTTTTTGACTAATGTCATAAATACTTTCCCAGCTTCCCAGATCATTCCAACCAACGTCCATGGTTAACACTGCGACACGATCAGACTTTTCCAGGATTGCATAGTCTATTGAGTTCGGTTCGATTTCAGAGAATGTTTTCTGAATCTCCGATTTGTCCGACAAAGAAGCTTTAGGAGTTGATTCATCAAAAAACAGGTTATACATGGAGCCGCAGAGGGCTTTAAATTCATCCAGTAGGGTTCTGGGGGTTGCCATGAAAATACCTGCATTCCAGCTGTAATCGCCGGATTTAATAAATTCTAGGGCAGTCTTGGAATCGGGCTTTTCCGTGAATCGATCAACTTTGTGCCCTTTTTTAAGCGCTTTCCCTGATTTAATATAGCCATATCCGGTGTTGGGAGTATCGGGTTGTATGCCAAACGTAACGATCCATCCCTCTTTTGCCAATGTCTCTCCATCCTTAAGGCTTTCCAGAAACAGATCCGGTTTTTGAATCAGATGATCTGCCGGCAGGATAACAACCGGCTCATCCCAATTCGAGGACGGAATTCTTGATAAAGCCCAGAGAATAGCCGGGGCTGTGTTTTTTCCCTCTGGCTCCAGAAGTATCCTGTTTTTAGAAAAATCCGGAATCAACTGCTCAATCTGACGACACAATTCGTGCTCATGTACAATTGAGCCGACAATATAGATGCTATTTTTTGATAAAAGTGGGGAGAGTCGTTTTATGGTCTCTTGAAGCAAGGATTCATGCGTAGATCCAAGATTGAGGAATTGTTTGGGAGTCATTGTTCTGCTGAACGGCCATAATCTGGTGCCGCTGCCTCCCGCGAGTATCATGCCTATCATTTAAAAACCTTAATTGGGAACCGCTGTCACAGCAATGAACTTCATCCTTTTGTTTAAGGTGATACCGATATTAAATTAGATTAAAGCTCGGTCGTTACATTCTCAACTCAGAAGCGGTAAATGTTTGATGATTGATTATCACCGTGTTGACCTTGAAATGGATAAAAAAGTGAACCGTGTTGTTACGAATACTGGGAACAATATAATCAAATGCAAAGATGAGAGAATCTCTTTTATCTGTTTTGGGCAATTGATAGAGCTTTAATAGGTTATCTGAAAATGAGTTTTCAATAATAATATTGGCTTCTCTATCAAAAACTGCGTTGAGTTGAATTCTGTCAATTCCCTTTTTAAGACTGTAATACTTTGAATCCTCTGCAGCATTCAGATAGGTTAAAAAATCCTTCACACTCATGTGAGGTGGTGTAATTAAATCGGGTTTCCACTTGATGCTAACAATTTTCTTTTGTTTATTATAATTCCGTGCGGAAATATGGGTAAAATCCAAAGGAATTTCGAAAGTGCTTCTTATACCGAGGGTCCTGCGTTTACGTGTTAGTTGGTCAATTCGACAAGCCTGGTCTATTCTGGAGTCAGGAAAACAGCCTAAGACTTCAAAATTAATATGGTTCTTTGAATTTGTTGCGTTTCCTTTTAGATCGATCAAACCATGGAAAATGTCTTTAATGAAGCCTGGTTTGTACAACAAAATATTATCAAATTCGGAAAAGTAGGTATTATAGTCACGTAGGAGGAAGCCATCAGCTTTGGATTGTATCGTGCTGACATGCAGCATGATCAAAAACAACGCAATAAAACCAAAGGTGTTTTTAACAGTTTTCAATTTCAATTTGAGATTTGTATTTTTAATTGATTTCATATATCAAAAGAATTGAAAAATGATGTTGATAAAAGTACACTAGATATCGAATATTACACGGTTCGACCTGATTAAAATGATCAATCGTGAAAGTTTAACCTGTTTTGCCTAATACTAAATCATTATTATTACAAAAGTAAATCGGATAAAGTGTTGAAATGAAAATAATAAGCGTTTTTTGTTTTTTGCTAAAAATGGTACTTTCTGTTTTTGGAGTTTTGTTTTTGATAAACAGATTGAAAGATCTTCTCGGCAAAAGCGACTATGAGTATAAAGTTGATTCACTCTTTGGCAATGAAGATCAAAATCTAAAACAGAAATCCAAAATAAAAAGAGTGGTAAATCTGCATGATCTGTATTTCAATTCCGTAGATTGAAAAACAGAACTGAAATGGATGGATAACCTCATTTTTTATAGCTTCTGACAAAATTATTGATTCCATCGTCTTTTAAGTTATCGCTGATTTGCTTTGCCCCATCTTTCTCATCGTAAGGACCGGCAAGTACATAGAATTTTTCGTTTTTGGCCTCAATCATAAAAGGGAGTTTGGAATACTTCTGTTCCAGTTTCTGCTTAAAGGAATCAGCTCTTTCTTGAGTACTGAAGACAGCAATCTGAATAACAACTTGTTTGTAAGGATCCAGACCTTTTGAGGGATTATAATCGTCGGGTAGTCTTAGTATCTCCAATGAAACCCTTGCGGTGCCCTGATCTTCAAATCCCAACTCTTCGGCAGCTTTCCGAGTCAGATCAATTATTCTGTTCTTTTTATAAGGCCCCCTGTCATTAATTCTGACCACAACGGTTTTATTATTCTCCATGTTTGTCACCTTTAACCAGGTATTCATCGGCAACAGTTTGTGGGCCGCAGTCATTTTGTCCTGATCGTATTCCTCGCCGTTTGCAGTTTTCTTTCCGTGAAACCCGGGTCCATACCAGGAAGCATATCCTATCATCTGCTCATCCGGTGTCTGGGGCTTTTCCTTATATTCCACTCTCTCCTCATCCGGTAATTGGGGCTCTTCAGTGTCTTCCGTAACATTTTTGGAGGAAGGGGCTTCAGTCGTGGTTATGGGAACTTGCCAGTTTCTTGGCGTAAAGAATTTTCTCTGGGTCTGTAATGATGTTTGTTGGCTTTGTTGAGAACATCCGGCTGTTATCACCAAGATTAATAAGAGAGTTTTAACGGTATTTATCATAATCAATTTATCCATAGGTTTAAAACAATATGTCGGAGGCTTTAAATCACAGTTCTGGAATGCTAATTTTCTGCCAAATCAAGTAAAAATGCCGAATAATCCAATTGAGTGGATTGAGCAATCGGTAAAAACCTTGTTGTCTCGGTCAAATAGTACGTTTTAATATTGTGCACCGTTAAGTTTTGGAAGAGTATAAAGAATTAGCTTACTTTGGTAAATGGCAAAGCGACTGTTGATTGCTTCCGGTGATCCTGTCATAAATAACTCAGTGGCGCACCAAACTTAAAAATCCAAACCACTTCCGTTTTATATGTTGTATATCAACACCAGTGTAAGTCTGGTAGCTTTTTGCTAGGATGAGAATTCCTATTTGATATAAATTGATTCTCATCGCCCTTTATTCTATGATCTTTTGGAGCTATATACCAGGGATAGACAAGTATAATCTTGATTTCTAAAATGATAGAAGTGTATTTTTACAGGTCTAGATTCAGTATTGCCCAAAGTTTGCTTTGTAACACCCATCCAAAATTAGACTCCAATGACTTTGATAGACAGGTTTTTATCGTCCAAATACTCGATTGCTTTTGTCTTAATATTTTATTTTTTAACCTGTTATTCAGTCTTTTTAATTTTCGATATTGATCCGCAAACGGCTGACTACTGGATTTGGTCCAGGCATATTGATTGGGGATATCTTGAGCACCCTCCTTTACTGGCCGTTTCAATGCGTTTTATCAGTTTTTTTTTCAGTGATGTTTTGGTGGGTTTAAAATTTGGCAGTATCCTTTTCTCTTCACTAATCATCCTTTTTGCTTATATTGCCGCGTACCTGTTTTTTGACAGGAAAGCAGCGATCATATTTGTTTTGATCCTGGTAACTCTACCCTATTTTTCAATAGGGTCTATTATCTGGAGTCCTGATAAACTTTTTTTGCTAAACTGGATTATCAGCTGGATATTTATCGCTAAGTTTATAAAAGACAAAAACATCAATTGGATACTGCTATTTTGCGGATTTGTTGGGCTGGGTCTGCTGTCAAAATATGCCATGGTGCAGATGATCTTGGTTGTCACTATCTGGTGCGCTGCAAATCCTGAAGTTAGAAGATCCCTATTAAAATGGCAGTCTGGCGTCGGTGTTTTGATTATTCTGATAATCGTCTTTCCCAATATTTATTGGAATTACCAGAATGAATGGATATCATTCAAATTCAATTTGAATCAGTATTTCCCTGTCTCAAGCATAAACAGACAGTTTCCATATTTCTTCTTACTACAATTTATTGTCTATTCAATCGCTTTCACCCTCTATTTTTGGTGGCAATTGGCAAGTAGACACTTGACTCGGGATGAGATTGCAGACAATTCAGACAGTTCTACACTGATTTGGTCATTTCTGATACTATCCGGATTTATTCCCCTGGTTTTTTCGATTGCAGCAAACCTGTTCGGTCATAAGATAAATCTGGATTTACTGAATGTGTCGTACCTAAGTTTTTTTCTTTTGTTGGCAAGATTCATTTCACTTGAAATAAACCACGGACTGATTAGCAGGCAGATTGCAGTTTTTTCATTTTCAGTCGCCTCAACAATATCACTGATTTTTGTTGCTGGTTTACTACTACAATCACTTTATACTCCGATCATTCTTTCTGAATCAATTTCCTTAAATCACTACCGAGGATGGGAAGAAACTGCTGATCAGATTGAAGAGATCTGCGAACAGAATAATGTTTCCGCTCCCGAATTTGTCATTACAAACGAGCATAAACTATCCAGTGTTCTGGGATTATACATGCACAATCATCCAAAACCCCACTCATTGATCAATGAGATCAGAAACAAGTGGAGTCTTGTCAGCGATGTCAAAGAGGGAAAGTCGATTTTGGTCTGTGAACTAAAGGAGTGCGGAGAGATTCTTCAGGTAGCATCGGACAGGTTTGATGCACCCTTCAAGTATTTGGGGGAAGCCCAAACACGATTTTCGGGAAAAGTTCTCCGTAAATTAAAAGTGTTTGTTTTGACCCCAGGTTATATTTAAAACCAATAAACCTCTTAAGATGTAAATGGAAAGAATAAAAATAGTGATCGGCAATCATAAAGGTCTGTTCTATCTCATAGGATTCTCTTTTATTGCTCACTCGATTATCACCCTTGTTCCTCCTTTAAATGGCGATGAAGCGGCGTTTTGGGAATGGTCCCGACATCTGGCAGCAGGATATTATGCTCATCCGCCAATGACAGCCTGGTTAGTGGCTTTGACGTCCAATCTTTTCGGGATAAATGAATACAGTGTCCGTTTGTCGGCGATTCTACTACACCTGGGAACGGTGTTTTTTGTGTATTTGATAGCGGTTGAGATTCTTAAGAGTAAGCAATATGCATTTTTATCCTCCCTGCTGTATGCATTATTGCCACTCTCCTTCGTTATCGGCACAATGATGACAACAGATGCAAATCTGGTCTTCTGTTTTACGGCAGCTGTATACTTCATCAAAAAAGCGGTAGTAGACCAGCAGAAAAACCATTGGTATAGCGCTTCAATTGCCTGTGGGGGGATGTTACTGACAAAGTTCATGGCAGCGCTGTTTTTCCCGGGGATTTTCTTTTTTCTGCTGGTACATAAACAATACCGAAAGATATTTCTGACAAAGGAACCTTACATAGCCGCCTTTATTTCCCTTGTCATTTTCAGCCCATTTCTCTATTGGAATTATAAAAACAATTGGTTAACGTTTCAGTTTAATCTATATGTCAGGCATCGGGAGGAAGGATTTGATTTCATCAAACCGGCTGAATTTCTCTTGGGACAATCCCTGGCTGCATCTCCAGTCGTTCTGGTTTCTGGTGCTATAGCCCTGGTTTATCTACTGATATTGATTTATAGGGCAAAAGTAAAAAATATCACCATTTCAAAGGAGAAAGACGCATTATTATTGTTGGCTTATTTTATTGTTTTTCCTGTTTTGTATTTCGGAATAACTTCAATTGGTGTAGAGATAGCCCCTCATTGGCTGGCGGTTGTTTTCCCTATCTGGATGATCCTGATTCTTGCAGCCTTTAAGGAACGGTACGGGATTCTGGATAATCGGATGATCCTTCGATCGAAGATGATATGGGCCAATATGCTATCAGCAGCGATTATCTCTTTAACATTGTCCGTCGTCGTTTTATTCCCAAAAATACTACCAGACAAGCTGATATATACTCCCAAGATCAATGATGAAGCTCCTATCATCTCCCATTACTTTGGATGGAAGGAGATTGGTAAGCATATTGATCACATAATGGTTGATTGGAAAGACCGACCCGAAGGTTTTTTTCTCAGCGCCGAGGATTACAGTCTGGCTGCCATGCTGGCTTTTTATACTCCAAGCCACCCGAATTTTTATCTGCTCAATGTTACCGAGAAGGTTGTTCATGGCAAGACATATTTGCTTTGGGAAAAGGGAAAGAAAAAAATCGGATCCAATGTTTTGTATATAAGTGACAGGCCGGACGCTTACAAAAACCGTATCCCCAAGTTTTTTAAAGGGATGAAACATTTGGAACCTTTTGTGGTCAAAGAGGATGACGGTAGAATCTTAAGAACATTTTATATTACGATCGGGCTTCATTACCTGGGTGGAGAACCGGACAATCTCTCATTTTGGTAGATGATTTCAGGAGATAACTGGAATAGTGTTATTGTACTTTTATATCGTTAAAGAGTTGATATTCCCCATGCTTCTGAGTACGGGAGTGATATCAACCGTTTTAATGATGAATCAGCTATTTGAATTTATACCCTTTCTGCAATCAACGGGTGTTGAGTTGAATGTGATCGCAAAAATGATCCTTTTTTCACTCCCACCGGTTCTGATGATTTCCGTCCCCGTCAGCTTGCTAATCGGTATTTATGCGGGAATCAGCCGTTTATCCAGTGATTCCGAATTGATCGTAATGAGAGCATCCGGGGTATCCTTATCCTTCTTCTTCAGACCCGTTTTAATGGTCGCCTCTGTTGTTGCACTGTTTGTGATGCTGCAGTCATTTTATCTCAGCCCGATCGGTGTTAAAAATATGGCGGAATTGAAGTTTAACCTGTTAAAAAAACAGACCCGATTAAATCTGCAGGTGGGACAGATCAATAACTTCTTTGGACAAAAATTGATCTATATTTTTGGAAAAAAGGGAGAACTGTTTGAGGGAATATTTATTTCAGACTGGAAATCCGACCGAAACAGCGGGGTAATTGAAGCAAAAACCGGTAAAATCTACCTGGATGAAAAAAATCATAAGATCGTCTTCCGCTTGCATGAAGGAAAAATACATACGGTCTTGGAAGACGATGGATACAGAATAGTCGAATTTGATCAGTTAGATTATTCCCTGGTTCCGCCCAAAAGCGAGCGTAAGAACATTCCTCATCGGTTCAAGAAGGAACAGGGTCCGGGTGAAAAGCAGCTGGATACGGAGTTAAGCATCAATGAACTGGTGGCTGTGATGAATAAAGTCCCGAAAAATTCTTCCGACTATTTTCAATATCGGGAGGAGTTTCACGGACGAATTGTGGCCGCACTTGCATGTCTTTGCTTTGCCATCTTCGCCTTACCCATGGGAATTTATAATCCAAGAAGTCCAAAAGCCGGTAATATTGTCTACATGATAACGGTTTTATTGGTATACTTTCTTATCTATGCCCATATCAGAAACCTGTTATCAAAAGGGGAAACCAGTCCGCCGGTTTTGTATCTGGCACTGGTTTTTATCATTGCCAACGGATTGGTGAAATACCTGAAGATAAACCTGAATATAGATTCAATCTTCCAATATTTTTTGGAGCAGAGAAAAAAGAAAATATCTTAAAGCAAAGCGATAGATCTTTCCTTCGACCTGCCTCCATTACATATAATTCCTGATCTTTCTGTGGTCTCCTGAAGTAATCTGCTGATATCGTATCTTTTTTTCAACCTGAATAACATCCGCTTTTTTCAGCAATGGACTGAAAACCTGCGAAACAAGTAGGGATACGGCGTTATTGTCCACTTGCAGCTTACCGAGCACACATAAAAAAGCCTGCCCCTCAATCAGGTGATTGTATTGTGCATAAATACGGGGTCTGATGACAATCGGAATGGTACCATATTCATCTTCCAGGGTGACAAATAACATCTTACGGGCAGTGCCGGGGGATTGCCTGACCTGTATCATGCCGAAAACGGCAATAAATCTTCCGGGTTGATTCTCCAGCAGACGGTTGGAGGTTACAATCTCCTCAACAGGGATCTGGTAGACCCAGGCCTGTTCCCGGATCAACTGAGTAAGATGTCTTCCCAAGGATGTACCGGTTGCCCGGTAATCGGATTCTACGGCCTCAATTTCGTTTTCAATCGGAAAAGCCACCGGCTCCTCCTCTTCCTTTACTACAGGTGTAAACGGTTCGGGATAACCGGGCAGGAATTCCTCCTTGGGAAAGGGAGATGCTTCAGCCAACCAGATAGCTGTTTTCCTGTCGACACCGAATACCCGGAATGCATTGGCCGCTGCCAGCGTTGTCAGATCCGTCCTGGAAAGGGAGGTGTCATCAATAAAGGCTGATATGGATCTCCATTTTCCGCTCCTGTTTCTTCTCTCCAACATGCGTTTTATACCGCTTTCACTGATACCGGCAATCAGGCGAAAGCCTAATCGCATAGCATACTCCGGAGGCGTCTTTTCGGATCTGACAGGCTCTAGAATTGTATCCCATTCCGATTGCAGCACACAAACGGGCAAAATTGTTACACCACAAAGCCGAGCTGTTTTTATCAGGGTATCCGGCTGGTAAAAACCCATGGGTTGTGAACTTAACAGCGCCGTAAAAAAGGCTCCGGGGTAATGGCACTTGAGGTAGGAAGAGTCATAAGCCAACAAGGCAAACGAAGCAGCATGGGATTCGGGAAACCCGTAGCTGGAAAATCCCTTGATTTGCTGAATCACCTCCCTGATAAACTCTTCGCTGATCCCGTTATCAACCATTCCCTGGGTAAGTTTTCCCACCCATTTTCCTATTTTCCCATTGGAGCTGAATGAACCGATGTTTTTTCTGATCTCGTTGGCTTCACCGGGGGTGAAATTGCCTATAGCCATGGCAACCCGCATTAGCTGTTCCTGAAAGATAATGGTGCCATAGGTTCTTTTGAGAATCGGTTCCAGCTTGGGATGTGCATAGGTGACCGGTTCCAGACCGTTTCTCCGCCTGAGGTAGGGGTGTTTGACGCCTGCCAGAATAGGACCGGGTCGAATAATTGCCACCTGCACAACAAGATCGTAGAAATTCATAGGCTGTAACGAGGGAAGACTTGATTTCTGAGCTGTGGATTCAATTTGAAAAACCCCCGTTGTTTCAGCCCGCCTGATCATGGCGTAGGTTTCTTCATCGTCCTGAGGAATGGTATCCAGGGTCAAAGGGAAGTCATAGTGAGTTTTCAAAAGCTCCAGACACTTTCTGATAGCTGTTAACATTCCCAGGGCGAGAATATCAATTTTAAAAAAACCGAGGGCTTCAATATCCTCCTTACACCATTGAATGACCGTCCGGCCATCCATGGTCGCCGGTTCCTGGGGAACCAGCCAGTCGATATCCTTTTCAGCCAACATAAATCCTCCGGAATGGATTCCCAGGTATTTGGGAAAATACAAAATCCTTTCGGAGAGGTCTGCCCATAATCTCCAAGTGTGATCGCTGAGTACCGGGGCTTGAGCTTCCGACTCAAACTCTTCTCGTACCCCGAGAATGGTATCTGTAATACTGACTCCCCGAAAGTTAAAACTACCTCTTAATTTTGATGCCCGGTCGATCACCTGGGTAGGAACCCCCAGCGCTTTCCCGGTAAAACGCATGGCTCCCCTGGACTTGAAGGTAATCACATTGCAGATCATGGCTGCTTTTTCCCTGCCATAGCGATTGTAGATATACTGGATCACCTCTTCCCGGCGACCGTTCTCAAAGTCAACATCAATATCGGGAGGATCTCCCCGCTCTACGGAGATAAATCTCTCAAACAGCAGATCGAATTTGTCCGGATTAATGGCAGTGATCCCCAGAATATAGCAGATGGCACTGTTAGCTGCACTGCCCCTCCCCTGGCAGAGAATATCCTGCGAACGGGCCCAGCGAACAATATCCCAGACCGTCAGGAAATAATCAGCGAAGTTGAGTGTGTTGACCAGTGACAGCTCATGTTGGAGCAGGTTGACGATCTTACCGGGAATGGATTTACCGAACTGCTTGTGAGCTGATTCCCAGACAAGATGCTCCAGGTACTGCTGGGGGGCGAATCCTTCAGGGATCATCTCCTTGGGATAGTGATAGGTCAGTTCATTCAAATCAAAATTAAAGGTCTCGCCGAGCTCCAGCGAGTTATTGCACATCTCTTTTATGCCGGGAATAGCAGAGTAGATTTTCTGCAGGGAAGAAAAAGAGTGCAGACAGCGTTTGCTGTTAACAAAAAACTGCTCCGGGATTTCGTCCAGTGTTTTGTTGTGGCGAATACCATGGAGAAGATCGCTGATATCCTTGTCCCGGGCGGTGGCAAAAAAGACATCCTGAGCAACCAGGGTGCGAAGATCCAGGGTGTTTGCCAGCTTTTGCGTCGGTTGTATCCATTTATCCTCGGCTTTGCTTAGATGTCGGCTGACAGCAAGGTACAGATTTGAACCAAAATGATCTTTAAGCTGACCGAAATGATTTTGCAGGTATTGAGTATTATCTCCCTCTTTTCTGCGTATAAGTCCCCGCATGGGTTGAATGGCAACCAGGTCATCCACCACTGCGGACAGCAAGTAGTCAAGGGGGATGTTGGCCTTCTCTTTTCCGTCACGATGACTGTACGTCAGCAAGCGGCAGAGATTAAAATATCCTTTGTGAGTCCGGGCATAGAGGATAATAGTGTTCTGGACATATACCGGCAGGTCGTGATCCCGTTCAAGATGAATCTCGGCGCCATAAAGCAGTTTCAGGGACAAGGCTGAGTCCTTTTCCTTGAATTCCTTTAATTCCTTTAATTCACGATAAGCACGGGCAATACCATAAACCCCATCATAATCGCAAATACCGAGTCCCCGGTAACCGAACTGGACGGCGCGGCTCACCAGCTCGTGGGGATGGGAAGCCCCCAGCAGAAAGGAGAAATTTGTGTGACAGATCCATTCGATCCAACTGTTAACCGAAAATGCCATGTTGATACCAATTTCCTGCAGTATCCTGAAATACCCAGGTTGAATTGCCTTCCGGGTCGATATGTTTAAAATAATGCCGCTCTTTGCCGGGATGTTTCTCCTCCTTCCACCATTTGGTCATGGTGCTTTCCAGAAAATCTTTCACCCGGGGCTGATTAATGGCCCGGATCGCTAACGGGTTACGACGGATATAGAGCGGCCTGCTTTCTGCTACAGCCTCAAGGGAGCGATTGATTTCAGAGTCGGGCACGACAACCTCCTCCTCCTGGAAATGCTCTTCAAAAAAAGAATCTTCCGGTAACCAGTCATTTTTAGGTATGTACCGGCTGATACTTACCGGAAGCTCATTCTCCAGTTTATGCAGAATCTCAAGTTCCGTATCTTTCTCTTGTGATTCACCGAAGATGTCGAGTACAATGTCCGGCAGACAGAGGCTGGCAAATATTTCAAGCTTCCATCCCAAAACGGTGGGCATCAAATCGTTTGATCCATTTTGAGGATCGGCTGGAAATTTCTCATTCATCAATTCAATAAATCCGTAATTTGCCTGGAGCAGGGCTGTATGATGCTCTCCCACCTCTTTCTGCAGGTTATGAGGATTTCTGAAACAGATCGGTATCTCCAGGCATCTCATATCATCAAATCTGAGTTTCCAGTCGATGCGGATTACCCTTTCACCGCTGTTTCGACGGATACGGGCAAGCTTGTCAAAGTCCTCTGTCAGGAGAGGAACAAACTGCTCCCAGACTAAAAGGGGATAATCCGGATGACGTTCAACTACGGGTGGAGAGCTAAATTTAAAAGCCTGCCAGGGAAAGCCGGTTTGATAAATAGTCTCCCGTGAATTTTGAGAAACGCCGTAGGTCCAGTCCCAGATTTTTGCCAGTGTTTCACCAAAGCGCTTTTTGACCCCGTTGTAATTCAAAATACTCATATCCCGGGGAAATTTTAACCCGAGACGCGGACTGGCCATCTTTAGCCGTTTACACTGCTGTTTGAACCCTAGACGTTTAAATCCCTTTATTTTAGCATTTGAGAACAGTGTTTCACTGTTCTCTATCTCCTGCCACCACGTTTCCCAGGAGATCTCCCTGAACAAAGAAGCGCCGAATTTGCTGTTCTGGGAGATTAACCCATTGATCTCCCTCCTCCTCATCACATTGAGCAGCAGAACAGCGGACCAGGGATTCCTGGCGCAAGCTGCCCTGTAGGCGGGGGAGAGTGAAATAACTTTGGATTGTCCCTCTCTCGGTTCCTCTCCCAACAAATGATTAAACAGCTTTCTCCACAAACTGATCGGGGTGCTCCCTGTTCTGCAGGATTGTTTGAGCCAATAGGAATAATAGGGAGAGATGTTCATGATCCAAACGGTTTCGGTCCACTGCATCACTTCCGTGGTCAGGCACTGGAGAATTTGCTGATCAGGCTGTTCCGCTTCCAGAGCGATAAATATTTTGGGATCTTGTTCCCGGTGAACAGGGTTCATGACAAGGACTCCTCATCAACGACGATCTGCCGGCGAGGCAGACCTTTGACGGTTTTGATTATAAACTTGCCGCGGGCATGTTGTTTCCAGCAATTAAATCTCAGTTTTGCCCAGACATTGCCACATTTGTTTGACAAGAAAAAGTTCCGTAGCAATATCACCAATTGCTGATTGAACCGGGCCTGGGAATTGATAAAAAAACAATCTTCCCTGGTAAATCGTTGGGGAGAATCCAGTACAATCAGCTTAAACAGGGGATTGATAATTGCCCGTTTTAACTCTTGTGCAGGAAAGGCAGCGCTGGAGAAAATCATCCGAGACGGGGAAACCCCCTTGGCGAACCAGGCCGGGGGAAAAACGGAAAAATCCTGATGTGAAGAAACCCACAGCGTCCATATCGGTTTTGCTTGTAATCCCCGGGTTGCATTAACCAGAAATTTTAATAGAACCGTTCTCCCCTCTTTTCCCAGGGGCATTCCGAACTCCGTGATACCATTAAAAGGAAGTCCTCCCCCCAGAAAATCGTCAATTTCCCGAATGCAAGATCCCAGCTTCGGCGATTGATCCCAGCCTGGCGAATCAGATGTCATCAGGCCTGGAAACTTCCTGGAAAGATCTGCTCTTATTTGATCAATATCTGTAATATCAGTCTGCAACATCTGTTCTTATCTCTTGCTTGATTGAAAATGGGAGGCCGTTATCATTACCTCAATAGTAAACATATGTTCACTGATTTGCAAGTGAAAAACCGCTCCCCAATGTACCTGCAATAACAACATAGAAGGTTGTAAGAGTTTGTTTATAGAATGGGATTAATTTAAACGGATCAGGAATATAAGGTTAGATTGCACTTTATGATTGCTGATGAAAGGATTTTATTCTGCTGTGGCATCTTGATAAAAATACCATAAGACATCTATGATAAACATTGCCTGTGATCGTTATTGGACAATCGATCAAAAATACAAAATCTTGACATTTCGGTAGGATAGTACAAAATATCACCGTATACATAAAAAGAACATCAGACTTTCCACTCTTCACCGTCAAAACAAATGAGACCAGACTTGACACTGAATCAAATCATTAAAACAGAATCTATTCTGCTTGATTTTGATAGATTCCGAAATAATCTGCAGATTAGTGAGAGCGTTTTTGATCTGTTAAAAACTCACAATGATTTTTCCAAGATAGTTATTTTGGACGATAAACCGTCTGAAAACAAAAAGCTTCACCTGGGCGCTATCTTATCATCATTAAACGGAATGGGGCAGTTGGCGTTCACCATGATGATAATTGTCAGAAGTACAGGGTGGACCCCTGGAAGCCTGGATGCCTTAAAAAAAGAGGAATTCCATGTTGAATCGGTCATCAAGAACCCGGACAAGCTTGCTGCCAATGCTTGCCCGGTTGAAGTTAATAATTTGTTGGAATTGATCTCCTGGGTGGTTTTGGAGTTTCTGATTTTCCCCTGTTTAAAGATCGCATACGCCGACAGTGAATTCAGCGCTATTGAGCGAAACCTGATCGTCAAACTGTTCTCAGGAAGATGGGGTTATAATCCAGATTTTGTCAACAAGTTCATTTCCCTGATTGAACCCAAACTGGATGAATTCTCTTATAGACGTTTCGCTAATAATTTAAAAGAGATATGCCTTGTATTCCCTGAAATAAACTACGAAGAAACCAGGGATGAATTAATGAGTGTCATCAGAAAAGTAATTATGGCCGATGATAAAATTCATCCAAACGAGCAGAAACAGCTGGACGATTTTTCTAACTATCTGACGGCTGAAGACGATCCGGGTTCAAAACCATTTTTGATCAATAACCTGTGGAACTATATATTTAAAAGCGATGATAATGACAAAAATATTCGTTCGATCGATATTCTGAAAAAGATACCTTTGTTTGAACATCTCACCAAGCGGGAGATAAAAGTTGTCTCTAAAATGCTCTATCACCGGGTGTACCATACCGGTGAATACTTCTTTCGAAAGGATCAACCCGGTGCAGCCATGTTTATTGTCAGAAAAGGAATGGTCAACATTGTCCTCACAAATGCAGCTGAAGATGAAACTCTCGTAGCAACTTTGGGATCAGGTACTTTTTTTGGCGAACTGGCTCTGCTGGATAATTCCCCCCGGTCAGCGTCCGCAAAGGCTGCAGAACCAACCGAAGTAATTGCCTTTTTTCGTTCAGAATTCAATAAGTTGCTAAAAATGTATCCCGCCATTGGCATCAAAGTGATCAAAAAACTGGCCCTGATCATCGGTCAGCGTCTTAAAGCCACCAACGAACAATTGTCGAAACGGTGAACCGTTATGAATAGTGTTGAAGAAAAATTAAAACGTTCCAAACGATTCTACCAAATTGTAATAGCCCTGGCGTTCATCATTTTTGCCTTCATTCTTTGGTTATTGCGAACGATGATCCTACCGACAGTTGTAGGTGCATTATTGGCATACGCCTGCCTACCACTGATGAGAAAATTGAAGCAAAAGGGATTTCCTGATGCGCTGGCTCTTGTTTTGCTGTTAGCTTCATTTGTAGTTGGAATTTCCATGGTGACGGAGCTGATCAGGGATATCATTCCGGATGCCAATGGGAAACTGGTGTTGAGAGCCAGGGTTCAATATAAGATGAATCAAAAATATCTCCAATACATAGGGGTGAACAAAAGTTTTATTGGTGGTGTTTTTGCCCAGGAGATAGATCCATTGTTTAAGAAGATCAACAGTGTAATGTCTTTAGATAATAGCGAACACTCCCAACTGGAACAATATTACCTGGAAAACAGGGAGAAAGACGCGTTGCTGGAAACATACTATTCCTATCATCTTAGTAACAGGGAGCGCGAAAAAAGGAAAAAAATAAAAGAGGTCATTGAACAGCTGAAAACTGACGAACTTAGGCAAGGCCAGAAGGAACCCAAACCGAAAACCGAGTCCGGGATTTTATCGGAAATCAGTGAAATCATTTCAACCTGGTTGATAGCGCCTTTTGTGTTTCTGTTTCTTTTGATCGATAAGGGTGAGATTAAGAAAAATCTGATTTCACTGGTTCCCAATCGATATTTTGAATTAGCCCTGACTATTATAGATAACATTGATGAAGCCATTGGTAAATATTTGCGAGGGACAATGCTTGAGTGTTCTCTGGTGGGAATAAGTTTTTGTGTATGCCTGTTTATGATTGGAATCGATATTCAATGGGCACTTATTATCGGATTCATAGCCGGTCTCGCCAATGCCATCCCTTTTCTCGGCCCTGCCATCGGGTTGATTGTGGGAGTCCTGTATGCGTTAATAGCGGAAAACATGCAGCCGGTGTTACCATTTATTAATCCCGATGACATTGTGATCTGGATATTAATATCGGTTGCAATAGTTCAGGCCCTGGACAACTCTGTTTTTCAACCGATTGTTTTAGGCAGCGCCGTCAGCCTTCATCCGCTTGTCGTTGTTTTCGGAGTTTTGGGAGGATCTATCATCATGGGAGTGGCTGGCATGCTGTTTGCGATCCCGACCATTGTCATCATAAAAGTATTTTTCTCAACCCTGATAAAGGAGTTGAAATCGTATCATCTAATTGAATAATCCGACCCGGTTTTTGTTGGAAAACCTGTACCTGATCTTTATACCCACCGTTTTATCACTTAGTGAATACCGGTTAACCGGTTCCAGATCGACATACACATTGTTCTCATCCCGATGTTTGGTTTGATAGGAACCGAAGCTCAGATCCAGTCTCAGATTTTCATTGAGAATAACACCAAAGGAGGTCGTCTGTTCAAAGGCTTCTTTTTTGTTTTCAAAATAATCGAATGAATCTCTGTTGAGTGAATATTTTTTATAATTACTTCGTTCCAGAATGATTTTAACCGTGTCTGACAATGGAATGTGAATTCCGATTCTGTTAGTTTCCTCTTTGGATATTTTGGTCAAAGTCCCTTCATTTGTCTCCGAATCGATTTTAATCTTTGTATCTTGTCTAGCCCCTCCAACTCTGACAGAGAACCCTGATTTTAATGTCAATCCCAGATCCAAACCATATTGAGAGCCATCGATTTCACCATCCCTGTTATCAAGTGTTTCAAAAGAGATAATTTTATTGAACATACCACCGATCGAGGGACCTTCAAATGTCTGCAGTATCCGGAACAGGTGCAGCATTTTAACTTTGAAATCTATATTTTCACTCACACGATATCCATCTCCAATAGTGAGATGATAAACAAAATTAACGTCCGATTCGGAGTAGGCAAGAAAAAGCGGATTGTCCAGCAATATGGGGATAAAACCTGCTCTGGCTGATATTGAGATATCTGATTCCTCCTTTAACAGGTTCTCATTGCTGTAAAGCACCTGATAATCTTCGGATATTTTAACCTCACCAAGCCCGAAAAAGAGAAGTCCCCAAAGACCGTATCCATCAATTTTATCGGAGTATTTTGTCTCTCCGCTTCCGTAGCTGGTGTCAATGGATCTTTCCCTGTGTAGTCCCCCCAGGAAGAAAAAGGGAACATAGCCAACTCCCCCATTGTATATATTTTTTGTGGTTTTCTGATCCGTATCTGAATAGCCGGTTTGCTCAACAGATTTTTGATTTTCGTCATACGCGAAGTCGAGGAAAAGCAGAAAATCCGAATCCGATGCTTCCAGGGCTTGGTCTCTAACCTCCTGGGCAAGCAGATATGGTGTGATCATGAACATGATCAAAACGAAACCTGCAAGCCAGCTCCAATCTGTTTTTTGGATTTTGAATCTCATCAATCAACGTAACAGGGTTATAACAGAAACATTTTGATAAATCTCTATAACTCTGTATCGGTTTAATCCTGAGAATCTTTAGCGATCTTAAGTCTTTAATAGAAAAAGTGAGATTCTGAAGTTGAACGAGTAAGGAAACAGAATTGAGTGGGACAAGGGTATCTTCCCGCACTGAATTGCGGGAAGTAGAATTGGCTACTATTTCTTTGAATCGAGGAGTTGAATCAATTCATCCATTTTGCCTTCAATTTCACCAATTTCCTGTTGGATATTGGTATTTGTACTTGAAGATTTTGTAATATCCGCTTTCAGCTCATTGATTCTGGTATTAAAGCTTCTAACCTGGGATTCCGATTCCTCAATCTTCTTCTTCAAGTTGTTAAACGTAATCTGGACAGATTGGATATTCCGCGACAGGGCCATTTCTTCACTGATTTTATCCATTTTGCTATTAATTGTGGCCAATTTTATCTGAAGGTCAGCAATGGATTTTTCCAGTTTTGCATTTATCCTTTGTTCCATGGCAGCATTATCTGTCTGCACTTGCAGTTTTAATTGTTCCAGATCGCTGGTACTGGCGCAGCTGGTAATAACCAAACAGCTCACTATACTAAGGTAATATTTCCACTTCTTCATAGGAGTTCCTCAATCAAAAATTAAAAAATTGATTATCAAGATTATCTGAAAAATATCATCTTGATAAAATGACTAAATTTAATTCATTCAATCAACCATTTCAACACAATTCAGAATAAAATACTCTCTACTTGTTGGGCGTGTAATCTTTGACACAGCGAAATCCCAAGGTATTTCTCATTTTGCTCTCATAGTCAAATGAACGATTAAGAGGGAGCAGCAAATTGTCTGCTGATGACCAATTTCCACCCCGATGAACTCTTTTTGATCCGCTTTCAGGCCCTTTGGGATTCTGGTAGGGGATATTTGAATAATACTGAATGCTATACCAATCAGCAACCCATTCGCTAACGTTGCCGATCATATCGTAAATTCCGATCCCGTTTGGATCCTTTATTCCAATCTTTTGAGTCGGGTTTTGGTAACTGGTATTGTCTTTATAGTGGGCAATAGCAGGCAGTATACTTTTATCAGGATATGGTTTTTCAAACTGAGCCCCGACTGCCGCCCATTCCCATTCGTATTCTCCCGGCAGACGTTTACCAACAGATTGACAATAATTATCGGCACTTTTCCAGCTAACCCCAACAACCGGATGACTAGGTCCATTAAATCTATCATCTTCTATATAGAGGCTGCGTTTGCAATAACCCGAATCAACACACTTTAGATATTTTTCATTGGTTACTTCATGGATGTCAATATAGTAAGGGTCAAGTGCAATTGTTTGCAGTGGAATTCCCACCTTGACCTCTCCACCCTTTATAAAAACCATCCCTTCAATTTTGGGTGCCAGATCTTCAAGTTTGCAGGATTTCAGTGCCTTATTCTGTGCTTCCAGGATTGATACACTCAAGGGGGAGTCTCTATTAAGCGTGGTGTATTGGACGATATCGACTTCCGAATACTGACACTTCTGCAAATTGGAAAGAATTATCAGTCCTGTCGCTTCAATACCAACCGGTGATTTGGGATAATCCATGGCCAGACCGGCCAGTATTTTCAAACCTTCATCCAATAGTCCGTTCTTTAGCATTTTTTTTGCAACATCCAATTGCTCCGCCCCTGGCTCCTTTGGGGCAGTCACCTTCAAGAAGGTTTGCTGGTGTTTTTTTATTTCAGGTACCAATTGATGATTTGGATATTTGACCAGAAAGTAGGCAGCATCTCTTGAGACATCCTTCTGCTCTTTAAAATCTAAAATGATCAGGTATCCAAGAGCTTCGACATTTGCGATTGTTTTGGGAAAACTGTCTTTAATTTTTACCAGCTCGATTCTTGCCAGTTGATGGGTCTGGGGAGAGTTAATCAGGATTTTGGCGACAGCCAGAATCTCATTGGCCTTTGCTTCTTCCTGATCCATTAGATCCAATTGACTTTTTGCTTCTTTTGCTTCTTCGGTATCGGGAAAATTAAAAACAACCGCCTGCAATTTTTCCCGGGCATTGAAGATTTGATCGTTCTTATAAAGTTCCATTCCTTCAGCTAACAGAATATTTGCTTTCCCGGACTGTTTCTTTTTTTTCTCCCTCTCTTGAAACTGGTCTCTGGCAGCTTTCAGTTTTACCAAAACCGGATGTTTGGAATACTGGGCTTCAAAAGAATAAGATTTTTCAAGAGCTTCCCCAATATCCATCATCAGATCCAAAGTGATTAGTAATCCGGTTGCAGTAATTGCGGCGGGAGATTTGGGGTAGTCCTGAATCACGCTTTTTAAATACTTAATAGCCTGCTGCTCCAATCCCGGTTGCACCATTAACAATTCAGCTGCCCGGATTTTTTCGTCTGCTGCTGAATTTGCAGATTTCAGATCATCAATACGACCTTGAACCTCCAATTTTCTTAAGGAATCCGGAAACTTCATCAGAAACTCTTCAAGCAGTTCCAACATTCTCTCCTGATCCCCTTTTGCCTCTGCCGCATCAACTCTTTTCAAATGTGCAAGCTCCTGCTCAGCTACTGATATACCGGCAAGTCCCAGTAGTTTGGCATCAATTGAACCCGTTTTGACATTGGTTTGAGCACTTGCCATGATCTGTGCATTCTGAATCGCTATCAGCTGGATAGTAATTTGGCAGCGGTCACCGATGACAGAAAATTTTCCAGTGACAACATAAACAAAATCAACTCCGCGGGGGATCAAAGGTGTTCCCGCAATTTCTCTAATCGGTTTTTCTAAAATGTCCCGAGCCTGCAAGGTCTTCTCTCGATCCAGAATATCAAGTTGACTTGATTTAACGAATTCATTCATTAAACCCGTTTCCAGGTAGTTGCTTAATTCCAACCTGCGATTTGTATCAGCCTCCAGAATATCCATAACTGCTGTTCGCGTATTGGACTTGATTTCACCCTTTTCGATTTTTTCAACAATCTGTGAACTCAGACTGTTTGCCAGTTGATTGACTCCCTGGTCCAGGTCCGGTATTTCTTCAGCAGACAGGCTTCCCCCGAATAACGTAAATATCAGTATTAATCCGATATAGATTGGATGTAGTGTTCTTCGATTTATCTTAATAGGAGCTATTTTATTCATAACCAGTTTCAGCCTATGTCTTTGATAATGGTTTAATCCTTCCAAAGAAAATGTGTCTTTCAAATATTAGCGATCATTATGACAGGTGGTTTTCAATTTTTACAAGTGATTTAACCGGTTTTTTATTTACCGAAATTGGCACTGGTCAAAAAGAAAGAGATCTGCCAATGACGATACTGCCAAGCTGTAACAGCCCTGAAAACAATCAAATCCATTTAAAAGGTAAATAGTCTGAACCCTTGCTAGAAAATGGTTTCAGGTTTAATGATTCACTCGACACTGATTTCGTGTCACACTGGAATTATGGTAAAACCATCATTAAGAGGGGAAAATGGAAAACATAATAATAACCTTGGACGAGGAAGTTACTGAATGGGCCAGAATCGGGGCAACAAAAGGCAGGAGTTGTGTATCTCGATTGGTAGGAGAGCTGTCAAAGCAGAAAATGCAGAAAGAAAGAGGATATCAAATAGCAATGAACCAATTTTTTGACAAGGAGCCCATTCTCTTGAAGCGTTCGGGCAAATATCCTTCAAGAAATGAGATCCATGAACGCTAACTGTTTTGTTGATGCTAATATCCTTGTTTATTACCCTAATTCATCCGAGCCGGAAAAACTGCTGATCACCGAAGAATGGCTGACAGATAAACGGAAAAGGCAGATTGAAGGCATTACCGTTATCAACCCGTTTTTGTCCCAATAAGATCAGACTATTCAATAACCCTGACCGAAATCCGGGGCAAAACGTAAAATACTGTTTGACTTCAAAAAACCAATTTCTTATGATCTTAGTCCTTCTGTAAGATGCTTGCAGACCTCCGAATTAAGAGCCCAAAATAGGAATAAAATATTTAACAGTCTCTTGGTATATTAAAATTAAATGTGAAAATTCATCTTATGCTCACGGGGAGTCACAAAGGTTCGATAAGTCTCCCATTCGTTTGTTTTCAAGGCCATATATTGAGAGTAAAGCGGATCTCCCAGGAATTCCTTTAAGAATGCGCTTTTTTCCGCTTCCACCAGCGCTTCGAACATGTTCCGGGGCAAAAAATTAGTGTCTATGAGGCGGGCAGCATTCTCAGTTTTGTAGAGGTTTCCGAAATCAGGACTCCCACAATCGATCTTTTCTCGAATTCCCTGAAGCCCCATCCCGATTAAGGTTGCAAGCTGCAGATAAATATTACCAGATGGGTCTGGAGACCGTATCTCAATTCTTGTATCTTTTGCGCCTTCAGCATAGGGAATTCTGACCATGGAACTGCGGTTCTTGAACCCCCATCCTCTGACAATGGGAGCTTCCTTCCCAATCACATAAGCCTTATAAGAATTAAAAGTTGCAGCCATGATAATCGAGGTTTCTCTTGCATACTTGATCATACCACCAATGAAATAACGAGCGGTTTCACTAAGATTATCGGATTCGTTGGGTTTGTAAAACAAGTGATTCCCCTTAAAGTCCTGGGCAGATATATGAATGTGAAGCGCATTTCTATTAAACCCGTTAAACGGTTTGGGCATAAAAGTAGCGTGTAAATCATGATCACTAGCCACCCGTTTGGTGATGTAGGAAAAGAGCACGGTTCGATCAGCTGTTTTCAGCGGATCAAGGCAACTGAGGTTGATCTCATGCTGAGAAGGGGTGACTTCATGGTGCATTTTTTCAAATTGAATCCCACACCGTTTTAAAACGGCGACAATCTCCTTCTTGACAGATTCCCCCTTGTCTCTCGGGTCAGCATGGAAATAGCCTGCATTATCGGTGTGGATGTCTTTGCTGAACTCATCGGCCGTCAACAGAAAAAATTCATGCTCCGGGGCTGTTAGGAAACGAAAACCAAACTCAGCCTCGGCTTGCTCAACGACTCTCTCCAATAATGCTCTGGGATCTAACAGGGATCTTTCACCATACTCTTCGTTGATCTTGCCAATCAAAAAACCGAGGTTCTCCTGAGCAAATGGTACTTTCCTAAAGGTCTCCGGTAGAGGAATCAGGAGTTTGTCGCTGTCGTCAACCGTACCGTAACCGGGAACAGAGCTTCCGTCGAAACCAACCCCTTTTTTAAAAAAAGATTCAATGTTTCCTGCATTGACCTGGAGTGTAACTGAGCGTCCGTTAAGATCAGTGGTAAAAATCTGCAGAGTATCAACATCATTAATTTTTTGTTCCAATGCTTTTAAATCTAACATTTTGATGGTCCTGGTTGTTCAGTAGTCCCTGAAATTACTGAGTTCCTATAATATTTTTGATCGAAGGTCATGAGCAGTCATACGTCTGAGTAATTACGGTTTCATGGCAAGGAAGATGGGAGTCTTCGATAATAATCAATCAAAATGGATGAGAATTATTTTTTACTGTTCATAAAGTATAACATGTTAAATATTTCTACACAAATAATTAGCTTAGAAATTGCATAAAAAATAGACTCTAATTACCCACCAATAGGCAAATCGGGAAATATATTCTCAAGTGAAAGTAAGACTGGATCAGGATGAATTTAGATAATGGGGGTAGGTATGGTGCTTCCTCCTGGTCTTAGTTTAGAGCGATAATCTTCCAGATATCGATTTTCGTCGCGGGCCCAGTACAAGGATTGAATATCAACGGCTCTTAACAAAACTTCCTCTCTAGCGTCGGAAGCCTCTGCCAGAATGTCACCCATGGGTCCAACCAATTTGCTTTTTCCGCA
Source organism: bacterium (assembly GCA_018829445.1). Lineage (GTDB taxonomy): Bacteria > SAR324 > SAR324 > XYD2-FULL-50-16 > XYD2-FULL-50-16 > JAHJTV01. Next base: position 70,936 of record JAHJTV010000086.1, on the reverse strand, counting down.
ACTGTTATTGCCGACGGTATTGACTCCCAGAATAAAAATCGTATTGTCCAAAGCACGTGCTGGCAACTGGATATCCCAACGTCGGGATGCTGAAACACTCCATACCGAAGGACATATGACTAATTCGACCCCTTCCAGTGCCAAAAGGCGTGACGGTTCCGGAAATTCCATTTCATAACAGATCAAAACCCCGATCTTAGCCTGCGCTGTTTCAAAAATGGGGTATTTAATCTCACCCATGTTAAAGATTTCGCTTTCTCGCCCCCAGAGAAGGCTTTTGCGTACGATACCCAAGAGATTGCCATTTTGATCAATAATAGCGGCTGAAATAAACAGTCGGTTTTCGGAATCTTTTTCTGCAAAGGAGCTGATGACCACCGCGTTTGAACGTTGGGCCTCTTCTCTGAGCTTATTGATAGTGGGACCCTCTTTTGTTTCTGCCAATTGTTGAAAAGCATTTTTAGAAAGATAATATCCGGTGGTCCAGAGTTCAGGAAAAACGATCAAATTGGCTTCCTGACCTATTTGCCGCATAAACTGAATTCCCCGTTTTAAATTGGCTTGGATATCTCCTAAGATGGGTGTGATCTGAATGGCAGCGACTTGAAACATTGCACGCTATCTCCCTGTTAGCCAGCTTATTTTACCTTTTTCCCCCAGTGGCTTTTACGGGGGCGGCGATTTTTTAAAATAACGGCATGCTTATAATGGAGGCGATCGAACCGCAAATTCTGGCAAAATTAAGTAATGCCTTAAACTTAAAATTAAATCCACTCGGAAAAATATTACAAAGTTCAATTTAAGGCTTTTAACTCAATGATCGAAAACCATAAAAAATCTGACCTGCTGTCATGCCAGACTTGATCCTGAATCCATGGGATTTAACAAAAAATCAAAAACTCGGAGTCCGGCTTGAGGGCCGGAATGATATAAAAATCAACTTTTCGAAGAGGACTCAGGATTTAATCTAAAACCGTTTTGATTTTTCTTCTGCCTTGTATCCGGAGCAACAATCAACTTTTATATTTTTTAATGTTTATTAAATTCAGATTATAACGCCTGCAGCAAAAAAACCGGTTTCTGCAGGAGGACTTTCCTGGTTCCCATATAGGCTGACAGCATTGTCAGGAAGGTTACGGATAATATTGTAATAATTGCAATTTGCCAGGAGACTGCCCAGATGCTGTCAAAAATTAAATAGGACAGTATTCGGGAGGCAACCAAACTTAACAATGATCCGAAAAATGATGCCGTTAATCCAAACATATAAAATTCGAGTAGGATGATCTGTTTGATATTATTAAAACTGGCACCTAATACCTTTAATAGATTGATCTCCTTCATTCTGGTTTGGGAATTGTAACGTGAAATGGAATAGACCACAATCATTCCCACGAATATGGCGGAGAACGCCATGACTTGAATTGCCCAGCTTATTTGTCCAGTAATTTCAAAAGCTTTATTGACTGCCAAGGTGATATCAACCATCGAAACATTAGGGAATTGGCTGACAATCTTGTTTTGGAGCATGACTCTATCTTCCTCTTTGACCTTGTAAATGGTGCCGAGAAAGGTACTGGGTGCATCTTCAAGAACACCGGGTTGAAAAAGCACATAAAAATTTGGCTGCATTGTCTGCCACTGAATCCTCCTGACATTGACAATTCTGCCCTGGACAGGAATCCCCTGTACGTCAAACGTCAAAGTATCACCCACCGATGTATTAAGCGAATCGGAATATCTGAAATCCAGTGATATCTCCGGGAGTAATCCGGATTCAGGGTTATAAGTACCCGAAAAAATCTTCCCTTTAACAATGTTTTCGGAGTCATACAGGTTCAGGCGATAACTCAGATTTTGAGTTCTTCTCCTTGAATGGCGTGCCCGTCTTTGTTCCTGAGAGCCTTCCTCTTCAACCTGATCTGTTCTTTGCAGTTCAACATCATTAATATGAATCAATCTGGCTTCTATCCACGGAGAGACATTATCCATTTTATAATCATAATCAGCCAGGAGTGATTCTAATGGGCTGACTTGATCCGGCTGGATATCAAACAGAAAAAAGGAAGGTAAATGTGTCGACTGAGGATGTTGAATCTCTTGTTGCAAACCATAATCAATTTGAGGGATGAGGTTGATTAATAATGATCCCAAACCGATTGCCAGGAAACTTGAAATAACAGCGATTTTATTGCGATATAGATTTCTAAACGCCAGTTTTATTACCAGATGACTTTCCGGTGATATTTTATTGGCAGCTATTATCAGTGCCCAGCCGATAATCCCCAGGACAATAAATGATCCGATCAGACTGGCAATGAAGACACTCCCGATAATCCAGGAGTTAGATTGCCAGACAGACAGCAACCAGAAAGTAACCAAGAGCGGTGCGTAGGAAATAAGATTTATGGGGTCGAATTTTCTTGTTGTTGAGGATCTCTGATCTTCATTAAACACGATCATTGGTTTCAGATTATGGATCTTCTTTAAGATCGGAAGACAGAAAAGAATGCTCCCCATCACTCCCATCAAGAATGCCAGGAAAACACTTTGCCAGCTGAATACAGTGGTAAATCCTTTCGGTAAAAAATCGATCATTAGAGAGGTCAGAAGCGGCAGAAACAAAAACGACAGGAGAAAGGCAAATAACGCTGAAACAGCTCCCAAAGCGGCTAGTTGTATCAACAAAAAGAAATAGGTTTTCTTCTTTTCAGCTCCCAGCATCATGAGAATTGCGATGTCTTTTAAATTTGCCCCCAGGTAACTCCTAAACAGGTAGGCAGTGCCAACTCCTGCTAAAAACAGAGCGACCAGCGAAACCAGTCCCAGATAATCACTCACATAACCATGAAAACGGGTTAATCGCCTGCCAGCGTTATTATGAGTTTGAATGGAGATACGTGAATTCCCTCCAAAATGTTGAGAGGCGGTTCTTTTTAAACGTTCTGCAAGCAGTTCAACATCAACAGTAGCGGGGATAGAATATAAATAGTGATGGTATCTTCGACTGCCTTTGTCGATTAATCCTGTTTTTTTTGCTTGTTCCAATCCCATAAAAATTCGATAGGCAAAACCTCCTGACAAGGCAAATCCAGTGGATGTGTCCACTATTGTATCTGATATTTTGAAGGTTTTAACACCAATTGAAACCGTATCTCCCAGTTTTGAATCCAAAGCAGTTAGTATTTCGGGTTGAACCCAAATGGAGGCACTGTCGATCAATTGTTCTTCCATGTTCTTTGGGGAAGCGGTTTGCTGAGACCCCAGTTTAATCTCACCGTACAGCGGATATCCCTGATCAACGGCCAATATCTGCACCAATCTTGAATCCGTTTTTGCGGCAATCATGGATAGAAAGTCGATTCGTTTTGTCTTGGCAGTAATTGTTCCAATTTCATTTTCAAGGATCGCCAGGTCTGATGCTGTCAGTTCGTCGTTGCTTCGAATATCGATATCTGCTGAGAGGATAGCTCTGGATTGATTGGAAATATGCCGACTGATGGACACCTGGAATGAGTTCAGGGCGATAAAGCCTACCAATCCCAGGGACAGATTTAATATAAAAAACAGACTGAATCGGGGATTATTACGAATCTCTTTATATGCCAGTTTAAACCAGATCATCATTCAATTTACCGTTTTGCAGGGTCAGTTTTCTGGAGCATCTGTTGGCTAAGCTTTTATTATGGCTTACCAGTAAGAGTGTCATATTGATCGATTCAACAAGATTAAACAATAGATGGGACAACTGGTCACCGGTCTTCTCATCCAGGTTGCCGGTCGGCTCATCTGCCAGGAGAATGGACGGTTCAACCACCAGGGCTCTTCCAATTGCTACCCTTTGGCATTCTCCCCCGCTTAATTGATACGGAAAGTGATTTTTCCTTGGGGAAAGACCAATTTGCTCCAGCACCTCCAATGCTTTTTTCTTCGCATTGACGTCATGCGCCAGTTCCAAAGGAAGACTGACATTCTCAACGGCTGTGAGGTGGGGCATCAGGTGAAATTGTTGAAAGATAATCCCGATATTTTTAACTCTGAACCTGGCGAGGGATTTTTCATTCATTGACCCAAGGGAATGTTCATTGATTTTTACCTCTCCGGAGGTTGGAGAGTCCAATCCGGCAATTAAAGACAACAAGGTGGATTTCCCGCTACCGGAACGTCCCAGGACGGCAACCGTTTCACCTTTTTCAACATTCAGATTAAGATCGGTAAAAACGGGCACCTCTTCAACGCCTTCAGAGGATGGATAGATCTTGGAAAGGGCTTTGAGTTGTAGAATCATAATCCATTCTTAAAATTAGATTTTTTAATCGTTACAGTATTTGTGTTACTTTTTTAACAGGGGAAGAACATATTTTAATACGGTTTTGGACACAATCTCCTGACCTTCAGGATTTGGGTGAATTCCATCTGCCAGATTTAATTCGGGTTTCCCCGCAACACCTTCAAGTAGAAAAGGAATAAGGGTGATTGAATATTCCTCAGCCAGCGACCAGTAAATTGCTTCAAACTGGTTGGTATAATCTTCACCATAGTTCCTCGGCATTTTCATTCCAGCCAGGATAACTTTGATACCATTATCCAATGCCAGACGAATGGCATCTTCCAGATTTTTCCTGATGGACTCGATTTTGTGACCTCTCAAACCGTCATTCGCTCCCAGCTCAAGAATTAAAATATCCGGCTTTATTTTTAGATACCAGCGCATTCTTTTAATAGCACTGGCAGATGTTGAACCGCTGAAACCGCCATTGATAACTTCCGTCTCTTTGTATCCAAGCTTGATTAGTTGCTGGTTGAGTAAATAGGGAAAGGCTTCATCTTTTTCCAAACCGAATCCGGCAGTTAGCGAATCACCCAGAACCAAAATCCTGGTATTGGCGACCAGTGACGGGGAGAAAACTATAAAAAAAGTAACCAGACTGATTAAAAAAAATGTCAGCCTGAGGGGTCGTTTCTTTTTGATTTTCCCACTTGAAAACTGGAGGAATCTATCAAATATGGGGTGAGGTACTGATTTTAAAGCGTTTTCAAGTCTCGCGGACATGGTTGAGATTTTTCAGGATGTTATAAAGAAACCAATCAGTATAGTTTATTTATATTATCCTTCTTTCTCGTCTGAAGATACAAGTCTAATTTCTTTTGAAACGGAATGAAGGACTCCATTGCACATTTTTGTGGCTTTTTCATCCACAAATTCCCTACAAATTTCAATGGCTTCGTTAATGATTATTTTGCTTTCCGTATCGGGAAAGTAAAGCATTTCAGCTACACTGATCCTCAATAAAGCATTCAATGTATCAGTCAATCTGGTCTGTTTCCAGTTCTTCAGATATTTTTGGATGGTTTGGTCAACATTCGTCAGATTGTTCCAGGTGGTTTCAATCAATAGGGAACTAAACTCTTTGTACTTACCCTTGAGAAGACTCTCATCAAAAACAGCACTTTCTCCGGTATGATTAACACCTAGTTTTTCCCGGCTGTAGACAATCTGAAGTGCTAGAATTCTGGCACTATGGCGAGTTGGAATTGGCATGGATTATATTAACGGAGATAAAATTTATCTACTAATTCATTCATCAATCTTATATAAGCTGTTGCACCGATGGAGTTTAGCTTATAAGTGATAACCGATTTCCCGATGGCACTTGCTTCAATAATAGCTTCGTTTCTGGGAATGATGGTCTCAAAAACCGAATCGGATAATGCCTTATACAACTGTTGACTGACTTTCCTGTGAACCTCTATTTCACGATCATACATGGTTAACAGAATGCCTGCCAATCTCAGATTCTTATCGGTCAGCTTCTGTTGCAACTCGTTAAATGCCACTAAAAATCTTTTCAACGATTTGATTGCCAAACTCTCACATTGAAGAGGAAGGACGATGAGATCGGAACAATAGATGGCGTTGATAGCCATATTGTTGGTTGACGCCGGGGCATCAATTATCACGAAATCATAAGTATCGGAGACTGAAGCCAAACGCTCCTTTAGAAATTTCGAGTTGTCGCCAATTTTAAACACGGACCGTTCGTTACTTATGGTTTCAATATTGGAGAATATAAAATCCATGTTTTCATGATCCGTGTCTTGAACCAAATCAGCTATGGGTATATCCGGATTCAAAAACAGCTCTTTTGTTCCCACGGGTATTTTCTGATTTATCCCGACAGAAAAGCGGATGGAACTTTGAGGATCAAGATCCACCAGTAGAACCGAGTAGCCCCCGAAGGCAAAAGCAGTTGCCAGGTTAATTGCGCTCGTTGTCTTCCCGACCCCTCCTTTCTGACTTACAAAAGAGATAATTGCTGTCATAAGTGTCCTGTATCTGATTCCAGGGAGAAAATATCTTGAATTGGATTTTAAGAATATAATGCACTCATTGAGGCATTTTACTTTTAAAATCGTTTATAAGTCTGATATAAAAAGACGAGTTTGGGCTCAATCTTTCAAAAAGTAAATTAATGAAATAGTATATCCACATTGGGAAAAAGTAAAGGACATGTTTCATTTGAACCAGGCGAGAATCGAAATGACTGGAAGTGAGTCCGTAATTGTATACACTGATACCGCTCTTATTTTCGGTTTCTCCAGGAATCACTCTCGGTTTCACCAAGCCAGCCGTGATGATCCATAATAGAATCAAGTTGATAAAGATAACGGTTAGCGATATCAACAATAGTTTCCCGTAAAGGTTCTTTTAAGTAGTTCTGTTCTCCGGAAAGCGTATTCACCATTTTATATGCCTGGCTTAACATCTCTTTGTATTTCTGCTGACTGTACAATCCATCGGAACTTTTTACCAGCCAGATAGCTTTTAGATAAGGATCGACCTCATACTGTTCCTTGATAACATTTCCTTTTACAAAGTTGTTGATAGTTGCCAGACAATACGAATAAGCCATGTCACCGGCATCTCGTGCTTTCTGCTTATCCTCTCCCACAAGTGATTTTTCAAACTCGGTTGTGAGCATAATGGTGAGAACCATTCTTTTTCTGAGTTGGGTTGGCTTATCTTCATCCGGAATCTCTTTCAGAACACTTTCAACCAGATCCTTCATAATGGGAATTCTGGCGAGTAAAAATAGAATAGTAATCAGCACAAACATTATTTTTGCTGCCGTTCTGTCCTCGTTGATTGTTTTGGTAGGCTCTCCACTTTGAACGGCATAAGCGGCTTTTTTGATCTCCAGAACTGAAAAACTATCGGAAAGATAGGTTGTACCATTCAATCTTCTGCTCAGTCTGGAGATTCCACCCAGTTTTTCTTTGATGGAAAGCAGTGTTATGATTTCAGCTTGTTTCCCCTTTATTTTCTTGCCCAGCTCCACAAGTTGTTTATCATTTCTTCCTTCAATTGCGTTGTATTCATATGTCAATCTCCCTTTATAAACATTCAGATAGTCAATATAGATTTTGATAAACCAGTTGACATTAAATACGTTCAATCCTCCATTATGAAAGGCCATGACTATCTCATCAATCGCTTTTCGCAGTTGTTGAAGCTGAACTTCGTTTAGCTTGTTTTGAGAGAGTTGACTGACGATCGCGTTTTTTTCCTGACGGGGGATATCCTGATAGGTATAAATAGCATTAATGACATGTAAATCAGGTATTTCCGGATAGTTTTTTAGATCGTTTCTGACTTTTTGGCGGTTAAGACTATCCGGTTTTCCCTTGTCGGTTAACTTATTGAGATCAACTCTCAAAGCTGTAAGATTTGGATATTTTTTCTTTCTAAACAGATGCCTCTTTTTCTCTTTTGTTTTAACTTTGAGTTTTCTTTTCCCAAAAAAGACAGGAGAATCCGGAGCTTCCTTCAACAAAAGTTGGATCTTTTGAGCCAATTCGTTGGCAGGAGCGAAAGCCTTGAATTTAGTATGTTTTTTAGATTTTGATTTTGTTCCGGCAAGTGGTGTTGCACCTTCTTTCTTGGATTTTGCAAGTATTTCCTCTTCTGCAGAATCCAGCCATTTGTCTATTTTTTCTACTTTAGCCATTCAGATTCTAAGAAACAGTTGAATTGAACTGATAGATTAATGCTTATTTAAATCAGGTGATTTTGAAATAACTTAGAATATAAAGAAAACAACTTCAAGGTTAAGTGGGAGATAAATCAATCCGGTAACCATTGCCGTTGTATTCGTCTGCCAGTCTAAGAAAATTCAAGGTTTTATTATTAATAGATTGGCGGATCAATCCATTAATAAGTCATTTCTGAAATGGAGACCATTTTCCCAAAGTCTTAATATCTTTAGTCAACAAGGAGTCTATAGCCCTTCCTGAATTCGTTTAAATGATTATAACAAAATCTATTGAACTAGGCATCAGTAATACCTCAGGAAAAGCAAAACCCGAGTCTTTAGCCATATATAGAACCAATCCTTTTTTAATAAAGAATCTTAGGTTTTTACGGTTAAAAAGATTCTGATGAAAATTTTCACAAATAATTAACACTAATTTTAAAAAAAAGCTGGCATATTTTTAAAAAATATGCTTAATTTTTCACAGGTTAAGTATTAACTATCGGTAATAGAAAGAGATGTTTTTGTTGTCAATAACTTACTAACTTATAGCCACAAATACAATACAATGAATCTGATACGCATGTTAGAACCGGTTTTCCCCGGTCTGAGAAGAGATTCTGAGGAAAAGAAAGATGGGGCTCTATACACAATGTCATCAAAAGAAAAGATGGCTTTAAAGGAAGCCCAGAGAATTGTTTCCAATTGCAGCACAAGAATTGAAAATCCATTTAAATATGGTGAAGGTACACTGGAAAAGAATAGCGAAAAAAGTTAAACTCTTTTATAGTCGATATTCATTTTGAATGAATATGAAAGGCTAGCAAATGGAGTTTAACTGATTAGGAGTAAACCTTGGAAGAGTGGAAGCGGATTTACGAAGAAGAGGAAAGCCTTTCAATTGAAGAACGAAAATCGAACCAACTGACAAAACTAGAGAACATATTATCTTCATTTCAAACCCTTTTTGGACCTGCCTTTATTCCAGCCATCAAAACTGCTCGTAAAGAAAAACTGACTGAAGACGAAAACTCTGCATTACAATCCAGTGAAGGTAAAGATGAATTTATTGCAAGAATCTCAGGACTGGAAAAGGAGTTTAATGAACGTTTCTACAAGGCTTTGGAAGGTGTACTTGGGAAAAGGATTTTTGCTGAAATAAATTTTAAAAAACCTGAAAAAGTAGAAGAAGTTGCAATAAAAACAGATGTTGAAGGTGAAGAGGATACAACAAGAACATCAAAACTTCCCAAGGGCTTTAACAAATGGGATTTGAAAATGATAAAACTCCATGAAAGCAAACCCACTGATGGGAAACGAATATGGATTGAGTACTGGACCTTAAAGGGTATCAGCAACATAGGTGAAATACTCTATAACCCGACAAAAGACCTGCACTATTTCAGACCTCACCAAATATCCACCCCGTCGTTTGCACTAACAGAAGAACATGGTAGAAAAGCAACCACCCAGTCTCGAAACTACTACTTTAGAATATGTCCAAATCCACCGAACGTGGAGTAAGATTATAAAACTCTGATTTTTTCACCTAAATTTGACAGAACCCATTGATTGTAAGGTTTTATGGTGTTATTTCTCTCCTATTGTACCAGATACATAATCCCATTTACCTGTGTTGGACATTAGTAGTGGTTGGGCAGATTGTACAAAGTCTATAGTTCACCTTTATTTAGATTATTCGTGGCAAATAAGAATTGCACAGATTCGACAAATATCATTATCAGAACTCCCAATTGGTTAGGGGATCTGATGATGTCGACCGCATTTATCAAGGCGGTTTTGAATTTCTTTCCAACCTCAAAAGTTGATCTAATTGTTAAAAGTGGTTTTGAAGATCTTCCTCTCCCTCACAGAGGAGAGATTCTTCCCTTTGATAAACTCAAGACAAATGCATATCTTTACGGGAAAAGTCTGAGTGGACTTAAATGCGATCGGATCTATGTTTTGCCACCCAGTTTCTCTTCTGCTTTAATGGCATACTCTGCAAAAATTCCGGATAGAATAGGATATAAAGGGGGTTTTAGGGGGTTGTTGTTAAATAAGAACAAGTCCTACAATCAAAAACCCCGATCTCAACATCTTATTCAGGAGTACTTGCAGTTATTGGATGATTACCAGGGCAAGAACCATTATTATCCTGAATTAAAGGTTAATCAAAACTGGATATCAGAGCATTTGGGTGAGATTGAACCGGAGCTGCCGAAATCTTATATATCAGTTGCCCCGGGCGCTATTTACGGTCCTGCAAAGCAATGGCCGGCATCTCACTTCCGGGAGTTGATTTCAATGCTTGCAAAAGAGAATATTAATGTTGTGATCATAGGAACTCAAGCTGATGCGTCAATTGGGGAATTCCTCAGTGATGGTTTTAAAAATGCTATCAATCTCTGTGGAAAAACCTCCCTTAATCAGTTGATAGCCGTTCTGGCAAACTCCAGACTTTTAGTCAGTAATGATTCAGGCACCATGCATATTATGGCGGCACTGCAGAAGCCACAAATTGCCATTTTTGGTTCCACTTCAACAATATGGACAGGCCCCTTGAACAAATACGCCGATGTCATCAAAAAACCTATTGATTGTTCTCCCTGCTTCAAAAGAGAATGTCGTTTTGGACATTATAACTGCCTGAAGTTAATTGATCCAAAATGTGTTTTTGACAAAATCCGCCTGTTGTTGAAATAAACCCGCTTGTTCCACACATAGATATCTGTCCTTAAAAGCAGAAAGGAGAACAGGTGGATCAGGTCATGGATAAAGATAAAGATGTTGATTAAACGAGTCTTATTGGCAATTAATGTTCGGTGGTGGAATGCTGAAGCTGCCTATGCATTAAATCTCGCACGGGGTTTAAAAAACCAGGGGATTCAGGTTTGGCTTATAGTAAACCTGAATTCTCCGGTTCACCAAAAAGCCCGGGAAAGAGGATTGGAAGTCATCACCGATGTAGCTTTGGATTCTTATAATCCTGTTGTTCAATTGAAAAATCTGAAACGACTTTTTTTTCATATTGATCACAAAGGGATTCAACTAATAAACTCTTTTAAGTCAAACGGGGCTTTTTTATTCAGTATTGTCAGGTATTTCAGGTTAGGAATTATCTATATAAAAACCAGAGGAGTTGCATCCCCCCCCCGGAATAATATTTTTAATCGATATCTTTACGGCTCCAAATGCTGTGATGGTATAGTTACCGTAGGCTCTCCGGTCAGACGCTGGATGGAAGGATTATTTGGGGGAAATCGATTGCAGAACATTACCACCGTCCATTATGGTGACACCCCGGTAAGTCAGAATACTGAATCTAATAGGGAATCTTCCCGCACCAGACACAACATACCTGAAGAAGCATTTGTATTAACGCTTTTAGGGCGAACACAACAGATTAAAGGACATCTGATACTCCTGGAAGCACTTAAATTGATTGATGATCCCGTATTCCATCTGCTTTTCCTAATTAAGGACAAAGGAGAATATCCGGATGAGTTAAACAAAATAGAGCAATTCATAAAATCCAACAATCTTAACAAACAGGTTACAATGTTGGGATTTCAGGATGATTTGGGAGGCATCCTTTCGACAGTCGACTGCGGCGTTATCCCATCAACTGCAAGTGAGGTCAATTGCCGGGTTTGTGTGGAATTTTTTTCCCTAGGGATTCCTGTTGTCTCATTCCCGACAGGAACTCTACCGGATATTGTTGAGCACAAAAAAAATGGGTACTTATGCGCGGAAAAAACTGCAATGGAACTGGTCAGAGCAATAAAATGGATCTATGGAAATAGAGATGAATTCATAAAAATGGGGGAAAAAGCACTTAAAGATTATCAGGAAAAGTATACATTGGAGGCATTCACTTCCAATATGCTGGCTTTTTATGAAACTTGCTCCAATCGGGACTCGGAAGTGAATAGGGTAAAGAAGCCAGTTTGATCTGAACCTTATACTTGGGTAGGTATCAAAGGATATATTGATGTCTCTGATTCCAAAAGGCATGAATGATGAATTGATTTTAAGGACTTGAAGCAGATATTAATAAACCACTTAAAAAACGACGAATGAAGAAAAAGTTAATAAAAGTTAGTACGATAACAGTAATAGTGGTAAGTATTCTTTTGACCCAGAATCAGGCTTTTGCACAAGATGCCGGAAAACCGGCACTGCGATCGGTTGCTTACTACTCCATTGCTGGAGGAGCCGGTGGAATGGTAATCGGCCTTGCATACTGGATGTTAGATCCCTTGGCGCCAGGCGCCGACTTGCGTGGAAGTTTATTGCAGGGCTATGGTGTGGGCGTCTTTTTGGGATTTGTATTTGGTGTTCTGCAATTAAACAGGCAGGCTGTTTTCCCTTATCAGGAAGAAATAAATGATGAATTTAAGGGAGAGGTTTACAATACATCCCATCATAATCGAGAGTTTTTATTTGCTGAAAGTGAGATTAAAAAAATCCCCCCCAGTATGCAACTGATTAATTACGAGCTTAGATTCTAACTGATCAATCAAACATCTCTACAAAAAATGAATCCATTACAACGAGGATTCATTTAACCTTTCCATTTGCCACAATCCGAGTTTTGATCGGCAGCCCGTTGACAATCAGGTTTTGCCCGTTCATGCGCATATGGTAATCCTCGACCTTCAGGTCTGCTTCTGCAAAAGTATCTATTGTAATCTCAGCGATAGATGAGAAATCGGTTTCATTCTCCAGTCGAACCTCATCTCCAGGTTTTGCGTTTTCAACTTCAATAACTTCAATTTTTTTCTTTTTCTCGGCTGTCAACAGCATCCCTTCAGATTGAACGCCCCTGAGATTTGCGGGTGCCAGATTTGATACAATCAGCACTTTTTTCCCCAGTAGCTCATCCCGTTGATAGTACTTCACCAGCCCGGAAACAATTGTTCTGGGACTCTCTTCTCCACAGTCGACCTCTTCAACATACAATAGGTCAGCAGAGGGATGAACAGAAATGGATTTGATTTCACCGACTTTGATTTGAATTTGCGACCAGGCTTTCAAGGGGTCTTTAACCTCCGGTTGTTTACCGGAAAACCTATCACGATAAGCATCCACCGTTTTCTTTTCAAGTTTCTTGAATAACAATTGGGGTTTATCAAGTTTTCGTCCCTCAAAATCATTCCATTTTCCCAATAAACCAAAATCAACTTTATCCGGTCCGAACATGGAGAGCATTCTAGTGGATGTTTCAGGCATATATGGGGCCAACATGATGCCGGTATCTCTTAATACGTAAATGAGCGCCGTCAGGCTTGATCTTGCTTTTGGAGCATCCGATTTAATTGATGACCATGGCTCTTCATCTTGAAAAAACTTGTTACTGACCTTGCCCATTGCGAGAATGCTTTTTAGAGCTTCCTTAATTTTGACGGATTCAAAGAGATCAACAATATTCTTTTCTGCCTGCCTGATTGATTCAAGGAATTGTTTTTGATTCTCATCGAATTCCACCGGTGTTATTTCTCCACCAAAGTGTTTGTCAAAGAAGACGAGAACCCTGTTGAGCAGGTTTCCAATGTTGTCGATAAAATTGCTGTTTATATCTTCAAGGAAGGTGTTCCAGGAAAAACTGGAGTCTGATTTCTCCGGTCGGTTGAACAGCAGATAAAATCTCCAAAGATCAACAGGAATATTGGAATTGACAACATCTGTTCCAAACACTCCGATACTTCTTGATTTTGAGAATTTATCTTTCTCATAGTTTAAATATTCCGTTGCGTTTATGTGATGCAGCAAGGTCCAATTTTGACGTGTTCCAATCAAACAGGCAGGAAAAACTACCGTGTGAAACGGAATATTGTCTTTTGCCATGAACTGGTAAAGCTCCGTCTCGTCAGGATTGAGCCACCAGTCTTGCCAACTGTCCGGCAGAGCTCTTTTGGTTGTAGAAATGTATCCGATGGGCGCATCAAACCAGACATAAAAAACCTTGTTTTCATACCCTTCCCTTGGAACCTGGATTCCCCACTTCAAATCCCTGGTAATGGGGCGTTCAATTAAACCGTTTTCCAGCCAGCCATTGGTTAACGTTATGGCGTTGTTCGTCCATTTTCCTTTATCAATGGATGCTTTGTGAAATGCCTTTAATTCATTCTCCAGTTTGGGAAGTTTGATATAAAGATGCTTGGTACTTCTGCTTGAGGGTGCATTGCCGCAAATCTGACATTTGGGGTTAATAATTTCTGTTGGTTGCAATAGCTTTCCACATTTATCGCACTGATCGCCTCTTGCATCATCAAAACCGCAATGAGGGCAGATTCCGATGACATAACGATCTGCCAGGAACATCTGGTCATGATCACAATAGGTTTGTTCAGTTTCCAACTCCTCTATCATATTCTGTTTTTCGAGGTCTTTATAGATGGACTGTGTAACTTCGATATGCTCCGGGTGAGAAGTCCGTCCAAAGTAATCAAACGAAATATTAAAATGCTCATAGATAGTCTTATGGATGGCGTGGTATTTATCGCAGATCTCTTTCGGTGTAAGACCCTCCGCACGAGCTTTGTTTTCCGTGGCTGTTCCATACTCATCAGTCGCACAGATATACAAGGTTTCATATCCTTTCGCCCGGCAATACCTGGCAAAAGTATCTGCTGATAAAACACAGCCAATTATATTGCCCAAATGGGGTGCGTTGTTAACGTAAGGTAAAGCGGAAGTAATCAGTTTTTTTGGAGTCATAATACTTTGATGCTAGAGAATTTAATTTGGAAATGTAATCTGAGGGGGATCGATACTGCCTTGTTGAATACTAGAACAGGTAGGGGTTTAAGTCTATGATGAAAGTCAAAGCACTTGCGCCCCTACGGGCAGAGATTACATGGAAGCAATATCGATGAGTTCTGCCGGATCGAGAATAAGAATGATCTCACCATTCCCAAGAATAGTTGATCCGCTGATTCCCGGAATATTGGAAAGGTATTTTTGCAAGGGTTTAACAACAATTTCCTGCTGGTTCGATAAGTCATCAACCACAATTCCAATAATACGAGTTCCCGCCTGTAAAAAAACAACGCTAAGCACATATTCAGGATCATAGGGTTTTTGGGGCATCCCTAAAAGGTTTGATAATCTTGTTATACCAATAATATCCCCTCTCAGGTTAATGGCTTCATTATTTTTAAGAGTTTGCAGCTCTTCTTCTCTAATTTCGATGGTCTCTTTTACGGTTTCAAGAGGGATGGCGTATTTCTGGTTATTATCCAAAACCAGTAGGGCGTCAACAACGGCCAGGGTTAACGGTAAAAGGAGTCTGACTTGGGTTCCTTGACCTTTATCGGATTCAACGTCAACTGAACCATGGATCTTTTTAATGTTGGTGATGACAACATCCATACCAACTCCTCTTCCGCTAATATCAGTAACTTCGTCAGCGGTTGAGAATCCCGGTTGAAAGATATAACTGTTGATTGCCTTTTTGTCGAGACTCTCGGCTTTCTCCCTTGAAAGCATTCCTCTTTCAATGGCGATCTGCCGAACCTTGTCAGTATCAATTCCGGCACCATCGTCAATAACATCGATTGCAATCGCACTACCCAAATGACTTGCCCTTAGAATAATGTTACCCGTCTCCGGCTTACCCAGTTTTTTCCGTTCTTCAATCGATTCAATCCCATGGTCACAACAATTTCTGACAATATGGACCAGAGGATCACCAATCATTTCAATAATTGATTTATCAATTTCAGTATTTTCGCCAATTATCTGAAACTGGATTTTCTTATCTTTCCTTCTGGCAATATCTCTGATAATCCGCGGTATTTTCTGGAAGACAGATTTGACTGGCAGGAGGCGAATATCCATCAATGTTGCTTGAAGATCTTCCGAGATTCTGTTGAAGTTTGCTTCCATGGATTTAAGTTCCAGAATTATATTTTCGGGAACCTTCTGTTCATTCATCTCACTGATGGTATGGCTGAAGCTGTTTCTGGTAATGATCAATTCTCCAATAAGATTCATGAAGGTATCCAATCGACTTGAATCAACCCTCATTGTCTTAATGGTACTGTCTTTTATCAATGGCTGAGTTGCCGTCGAATCGGAAGATTTATCCTGGCCCGACAGTTTTTCAGGAACCGCGGGATTGAGAGTATCCGTTTTGCTTGAGTAGGTTGCGATTAGCTTTAAAATTTCGTCTTCAGGAGTGTCAATGATTCTGTTTACTTCTGAAATCAGGTCATCGCTCAAATTCTGGAAGGTTTCTCTTATCTCCTCAATGCCTGTTCTCCCTGAACTGACAGCTGAAATCATGTTTTCCAAATGAAGGGATTGTGAAACCACCTTATTCAGCCCGACTCTTCTGGCTCCATCCCTGAGTGTTTTAACAGAACGTAATAAAACCATCAACTCTTCCGGTTCCAGGATATCGTTCAAAAAACTATTTCCTAAATGTTGCACCACCAATATTTGTTGTGAACTGATATTTTTAAACGCATTGATGGAACTGGGCAAGGCTTCTTTGGGTTCGACCTTTATTGTTAAGGGTTGCTTTTTGAGAATGATCAGTTTTTCCAATTGTTCAATAATTTCACCTATTCTGATTTCAGCTGATGTATCGTCAGTCTTAAGCATGAAAATCAGGGTTTTTAAAATATCAATTCCTTTCAGAACGACATCGGCAATTTCATTGTTGTATTTTTGTGAGTCTTTTCTAATCTGATCAAAAATCGTCTCCAGTTTGTGGGAAATCTCGGTGATAGTTGCAAGATTAACGTAATCCGATGTTCCTTTAATTGAATGGATTGCCCTAAAGACCTCATTGATGGAATTTTTATCTTCCGGATTCTGCTCTAGAATTAATAGATTTGCTTCAATTATTTCCAGGTGCTCCTCCGCTTCAATCACAAAATCGGATTTTAGTTGCTGAGAAACACTTACAATATCTTCCCTGAATTGTAGTAAATGTTTATCACGAATGCTTTTTTGCCTTGAAGTCTCTGTTCTCCTTTCATCAGAGGAATCCAGATTAAAAAACGGGTTAGGTTCCTCTTTTTTTTCTCCTGCTGCGGCAGAAACGCGGGTTAGTATCTGTAAAGCAGACAGGGTTTCTTCAAGATTGTATTGAGATTTTTTTGATTCTATCAGTTCAAAGACCATGAGTTTCAACAGATCTATGGAAGGTAATAGGGTATCCATAATATCTGACGTTATTTTGAGCTCTTCTCTGCGAATCATGTCAAAAATTGATTCAATCTTGTGAGCGAGTTTTCCAATATCATCCAAATTCAGGAAGCCGGCTGTCCCCTTTATAGTGTGCATGACACGAAATATGCCATTGACAATGCTCAAATCTTCCGGATTGCTTTCTATTGTTAAAAGATCATTTTCAATATCATCAAATGCTTCGTGAGATTCTTCCACAAAACCTTGAATCATATCATTCAGATCATCAGCCATTTTATTGCCTGGACTTTAAACCACTAGTTAACGGAATTCACTGGAGTCTTGAAATCTAATCTTTTTGAAGTAACAGGTTAACATTTTCTATTAAAATTTCAGGTCTAACCGGCTTAATTAAATATAGATTTGCTCCGGCCTTAAACCCTTTCATTTTATCTTCCGCTTCAGATTCGGTTGAAACGATCAGAAGTGGTGTATCCTTATATTTAGTGCTATTTCTTATCTCCCTGCAAAAGGCAAACCCATCCATTTTCGGCATATTAATATCGACAATCATGAGATCAAAATCGATTTTCATTGCCTTTTCCAGAGCGTCGAAACCATTTACCGCATCTTCGGTTTGAAAACCGGCAGATTTTAACATTACGGAGTGTAAATTGCGGACAATAGGCGAATCATCAATGACCAAAATTCGTTTTGACATTCAAAACCCTAATTCAATTATTCAAGCTGACTGATGGCTTCCTCAACAATTTCAGCGAAATCAATATCTTCCGATTCCAGAAATGGTTCCAGATGTTTAATTATTGAACTATCACCGTGAGATTTAAGGTATTCTACAGCTTCGATTTTTACCCATGAAGAGTCATCGTGTAGCAGAGGTATTATGGAATCTACAACATTAATATCTTCAAGTCCAGACAAGACTTGTATCAATTCAACCTTCACCCTTTCCGAGGAAGCTGTTTGCAGAGTATGTTTGATGAAACTAATTATTTCATGGGAGAGAGGTAGTGACTTTAAAGTACGTACTGCTTGCACCTGAACCATATCAACCGGGTCTTGCACTCCTGTTTTTATTAAATCCAGATTTGCCAGTTTCAAATTTGCAATCGCTTTAAAGGAAATCATCCGAATTTCAACGCTTGGATCCTGCAATCCCTCTAAAAATTTATGGCTGATGGTTTCAGGATGATGAATACCAAAGTATTCAAATGCTGTTTTACGTTCCGATTTGCTGAAAGAATCCAGGTATGGCGCCAGCAAGGGGATTTCGTGATTCTCACCTATTTGAATGAGAGAATCATCAACAGCTTCCTGCACTTCAGGATTTTTGTCATTCAACTGTTTAATCAACACGCTGATGAACGTTTCCTGTTTCAAGCGACCCATTGCAGCCGCCGCGCTTACCCTGATTTCCGGAATTTCTGATTCTAATAATCTGGATATTTCTTTGACAGGTACCGGCTTGAAATCAGCATGAATTGCATCGAGTGTTATCCTGGGAAGAGTTTCATTTTTGGAGCTTAAGAAATACTTAATAATTTCATAGCGATGCTTACTTGATGATCTTCCGATGCATTCCAGGGCCGTGCATTTCTGTTCAAAGAGTGCTTCAGGATCTTCGAGAAAGCGTTTCAGTGATGTCAGGTCTTGAGGATCGATCTGAACAATTGAGTTGACGATCGTCTTTCTAACATCGATGCCATCACTGGAAATCAGTTTAATCAGGTCAGGAACAATCTTTTCTGCTTTTGAATATCCAAGGATTTCAACTGCTTTAATTTGGCTCTCGGTGCCACCTAACTTAGTAAGTTGAATCATGGCATTAAGCAGTTCATCATCGAACAGGTAAGAATAGTCAATGTCCGGATAGGCTTTGATAATCTCATGGGTTACACTCAGCGTATCAATACCGAAAAGCTCAAGTGATTCTTCTTTCAAAAGATTTAAAAGTTCTGGAAGGATATTGTAGTCAGCGAGTGTTGCCAGGGCTTGGATGGCAGATATTTTTACCATTAAGTCATTATCATGGATTAATGGCAGTATGGAGCCGATCGCCTTTTTATTGCCCAGAAATCCCATTCCTCTTAGAACTGAGCATCGCATCCATGATTCAAAATCCAAGTATTTTTTTAAAACCTCCAGATGATCCGGCTCTCCAACTTTACCCAGTCCAATTGCTGCGGCGGCGGCAACATTCACATTATCATCATCCAAGGCCTTGATAAAAGCTCCAATACTTTTGGGACTGCTGATGCAAACCAGGTTTTCAACCGCAAAGATGCGAACATCATGATTAGGCGATTCGAGTTGTTTAATCAATACTGGAACAGCGGATTCCCCAAGTTGATTCATAATTTCGGATGCGTGATTCCTTAAGCGAACATTTTCAGACGCCAATGCCGGAGCTATTCGCTCGGCAACCTCCTGACCACCAATTTTTATCAAAGCATCAGCACAGGCTTCAGACACAGCGATGGATTCATCCTCCAGTCCTTTTGCAAGATGGGGTACTCCTTCGGCATGCATACCAAAGCCTAAATCTTCGGCTGCATACCTGCGAATCTTTTCATCATCGCTTCGTAGGTCTTCTATCAGCTGTTGAATCGAATCGTTATCCAGATTTTCTAACCCATCCATTCCTTGTACCAGATTTTTCCTGCTTTTTTATAAAATGTGTTGTTTAATGTGACACCGTTCAAAGCAACAAAAAGACCAAAAACAGATTCCAGAAGCAAAACTGGTTATTAAAACAAAAATGGTTTAATAAAGAATGCGGTGATTGAGCAAAATACTGTTTTGAGTGTTGTAATCACCTGTCCCAATGAAGTTTGTTAATAAATCACCCGGATTCTATCCATTCAAATATTCAGGTGTATTAAAGAATTAAAATCTTATTTTTGATAAGAAAGAGATTTCTGAAACTTAACCAGTTTAAAAGTGGCACTAATTTTTCCTACGGATTCAGAGTGACCCAGGAAAATAAATCCACCCGGCAACAGGCAATTATAAATTGAATTGACCACTTGCTTTCTTGCCTTATCATCAAAATAAATCAAAACATTACGGCAAAACACAAAATCCATATCATTAATGGATCTCATTTCCCTACGATCCATTAAGTTGGCATAGCTAAATGACACCCCGGTTTTAATCTCCTGACAGATCTGGTATCTGGAGCCTATCTGGGTAAAATATTTCTCCAGGATTTCAGGGTTAACATCCTTTACGGCTCTTTTTTCATATAACCCCTCCCGGGCTTTTTTAAGGATTTGATAGTCGATATCCGTTGCCAGAATTCTTATATTCCATTTGGAGAGATCTTTTAAGTGTTCTCTCAGTAATATATTCAAGGTGTAAGGTTCCTCGCCCGAAGAACAACCGGCACTCCAAATATTCAGGTTATAGTCATTTTTCGCTCTTTTGGCACTACAGATCATTGGGAGAGCTTCTTCCGCAAATGATTCCAATTGTGGTAAATAACGGAAAAAATAGGTCTCATTGGTTGTCAGAGAAGCAACCAGTTCTTTCATCTCATCATGATTCTGCCCCAATTTTAAAAGCCTGAAATAATCTTTTGCGGATTGAGTATTGGTGGCCTTGATTCGTTTGGCAATACGCTTTTCGATGAAATAATACTTTTTCTCATCAAAGTGCAAACCGCACGTTTCAGCTATTAAATCTCGTATTGGGATAATATCCTCAAACGTAAATTTCTGATCAATGTCTATAAGCATCCTGAGCTTCCAATTAATTCGACAATTTTATTGGCTATTTGACTTTCGTTGAGAATGAATTCAGCACCGTTCATTTCAATAACTCTTCGTGGCATTCCATAAACAACGCAGCTTTCCTCCGATTCAGCAATGGTATGCCCCCCGATTTTGCGAAGATCAGAAAGTGCCTGCGCACCATCGCTTCCCATCCCGGTAAGCATGATTCCGAGCCATTGGTTTCCTGAGATTTCCAACAGGGATCTGAAGAGTATATCTACTGATGGTGTATAAGTATTGCTTAAGGTTCCATCTAACACGTCGATGAAAAAAAGGTTATTGTTATTTTTACTAATCCGTATATGTTTACCTCCTGGTGCGATATAAATTCTGCCAATCTGCAGGATCTCCCCATCTTTTGCTTCTTTTACTTTTAAATGACAGATTCCGTCTAATCGTTTAGCAAATGAGAGGGTGAACTTCTCCGGCATATGCTGGGCAATGACGATGCTACCGTGAAAACCGGCAGGTATTTGAGGCAAAATGGACATCAGTGCCCTGGGGCCACCAGTCGACACACCGACAGCGACAATACTCCCATTTTTTGTCGCTCTGAATTTCCTTGGAATTTTAATCGCGTTTTGCAGCTTGGCAACAGTTGAAATTTTTTTCTGAAGGTTTTTTATGGGATTTTTTTTGATATATTGGTCTTTTTTGACCCGGGCAGCAGCAAGGATTTTTTCTCTAATGGCCCTTGCTTGAATAGAGATGTCCAATGATATTGATCCGGATGGTTTCTGAAAAAAATCAAATGCTCCCAATGAAAGAGCGGTGATTGTCTCTTCCGCATTTTCGTGTGTCAAGGCACTTATCATAACAACCGGGCAAGGTGATTCGGACATAATTCGCTCTAAAGCGGTAATGCCATCCATTTTCGGCATATTAATATCCATTGTCACAACATCAGGATGGAGCTGTTTCACCAGATCGATTGCTTCAACCCCATTTTTTGCTGTTGCAATGACAGTAAGAGAAGAATCTTCTTCAATAATTTTTTTTATCTCCGACCGCATGAATGCTGAGTCGTCAACAACAATAACCTTATAGCTCATTGACTCTGCTGTTAAACGGCACTAGTAGTCTTCAATCATTGTTAGCTGCAACTTTTCATCTTCCATTTCCAGGAATTCCAACTCTTTTCTTATCTGTTCTAAATCTTCATCCTCCTCTTCAACGGTTTGTGCTTGCAGTAAAGTGGTTTCAATATCCATAAGAACAACTATCTCTCCGGATTCATCAATTTTGCCAATTCCTTCGATGAAAATATTTCCTTTCTGCTTGAGCAGATCCGAAGGAGGCTCAAAGGAAGATATCATTATCTTCCTGATGCCAATGACTTTTTCAACCATTAAACCTGCAGTTTCATTTCCGGAGTTTACAATTAGGATTCTACTGTCTTTTGTGGGTTCTCGTCTCTTTTTATCGACAAGGAGGGATAGATCTACGATTGAAATGACATCTCCCCTGAGATTGATAATGCCTTTTATAAACTGAGGTGCATTGGGAACGGGCACCGTGGTCGTGATCCGGATGATTTCATTTGTTTGGGCAACCCGGATTGCATATCTCTCTTCGGCGATCATAAATTCCAGTATCCCGATCACAGCTTCGGCTTCCTTTGTCTTTATCTCCTCCTGTTTCGAAATCTGTTCCAGTTCTTTCAAACGATCCTTCTCCTGCTCCGAAAAAAGCTTTTCCAGGTTTAGCAGCATAACGATCAGATTGGTATTTCCTCTTTTGTACTTAAAAACACCTTTAAGGTGTTCGCCTTGCACTTTATTAATATTAATGGGGGCATGAACCAGTTCATCTTCTTTGATAAAGAAAATTTCTGAAATATCATCAACAATTAATCCGATTTTTATGCCAAAGAGTACATTTTTCAGAATGATAACCTGGCTATCATCCTTTATTTTAACAGGGCCCAGTCCTATTTTTACACCCAGGCGAATAATAGGCACCATCGATTCACGGAGATAAAAAATTCCTTCCACGATATCATCCAAGTCAGGTACGGATGTAATCTCCGGAAGGAATATGATCTCTTCAACATTGCCGCTTTCTATTGTATAGTGTTCTCTTCCTATTTTGAAGCTTACCAGGGGGATTTCCCTGACCCAATCCTCCTTTTTCTGAATATGTGATTCAATAACTTCCTGATTAAACTTCATATCCTTATCGATGATGAAGTTTTTTTCATCAATCAATTTTTCATGGAATAATATCAGCAGAATCTTGCTATTGGCGAGTTTGAAAGATCCGGAAATGAATTTCTTTTGCTCAAGAACTGCCAAAGGAGGTGCCGACTGGATACTGCTTGGGGACAAAGCTTCAATGGCATTAATTTTGTCAACGACCATCCCAACCAGTATCCCATTCGTGAGAATAACCACAACCCGCGTATCAGCTGTGGGTTTCTGAGGCTCCAGTCCGAAGCGTTTCCTCATATCAACAATTGAGATAACTTCACCCCTGAGATTAATGATTCCTAGAAAATATTCCGGTGTTCTTGGAACATTTGTAATTTTTTGAAGGGGAATGATGCTCTCTACACACATAATATCAACACCAAAAACCTCTTCTCCAACATTGAATGTTACATATCTGATTGTATTTTCTTTCAGCGAATCGACTATAACAGGTAAATTATTCATTTTATCGGTTACTCCAAATCGTAGTATTAATTGACCAAAAACACTTAATCTTTCATCTTGGAAAACTACTGCCTATTATAAAGATAAAAAATGGCTAGCTCACTGGCATTGAACGTTTAATTATTATAAAGTAGTATATTTCGAGTGATATTGTCCTTGTACGTTTATCACGGAAGAATCGTATTATTATGCGCTTTAACTATCACAGAAGAGTGTATAAAACAATGGTCAACTTACAACGGGCAATAAAAAGAAACTGATAACAACTTCATTGTGACCTAATTATGGATGTGTATTTCCCCAATCCGTTTCCTGATGACTGTGTTTTTCATTGTGAAAAAATTAAATCATATGAGTTGGATATCCATCCTTATGAATTAATGATTTCTCAATCCTATAAATCGGATAAAAGGCGGAATGAGTTCTTGACAGGCAGACATTGTGCTCATCAGACTTTCAGGCAAATAGGTTTTCCAGATCTTCCAATACTTAAAAGCAGGAACCGCTCTCCTATCTGGCCGTTCAACATAGTGGGAAGCATCTCTCACGGGGCGGATTTGGCGGCTGCAATTATTCGCAAACTCCATTCTAACATTTGCGGTATCGGAATTGACATTGAAGATCTTTCCAGGAAGATTCGCACCAATATAACAGATTACGTATTGACTCCCTGGGAAGTGAACCGGTGGATAAAAAATCGGAAAGAATTGACCCTGGAAACGAGGCTTATTTTTTCAATAAAAGAGTCTATCTATAAATGTTTTCAGCCAATTGACAGAATAGCCCTCGGGTTTCACGATGCTGAAATAACAGATATCACCCAACAGTCTTTTACCGCCAGGCTGCTTAAAAACCCGTTCAAAACAGAATCAGGTTTACCTCTCATTGTGACAGGCAAGGTTTTTGTTAAAAACAGTATTGTTCTTTCAGCAATAAAGGCCGATATCTCCCTCTTAAACCAAAGAAAATAAAATATTATCCAAATGTGTTCTTTAGTGTTTCCACATATGGCGGATTGATAATCCCTTTCTCAGTAATAAAACCTTTGACAAGTCGGTTTGGCGTAACATCAAAAGCAGGATTTCCAACAGATACGTTTTGGGGAGCTACTCGTTTTTGTGCAAAGTGGGTAACTTCTGCCGGATCTCTTTGTTCTATGGGGATATCAGCTCCTGTCGGGGTATTGAGATCTATTGTTGAGAAAGGACAAGCCACATAAAAAGGGATCTTGTAGTAATCTGCCAGGATAGCCACTCCCAGGGTGCCGATTTTATTTGCGACATCACCATTTGCTGCAACCCTGTCTGTTCCAACAATAATGAGTTGAATATGCCCTTTGGACATAAAGTGGGCTGCCATATTATCACAGATAAGAGTAACATCCAGTCCCGCTTCAAATAGTTCCCAGGAGGTCAATCGGGCACCTTGCAGAAGAGGTCTGGTTTCATCCGCATAAATCTTGAACTTTTTGTTTTGTGAATGTGCAACATACATAGGTGCCAGGGCTGTTCCTAATTCGGAAACGGCCAAGCTGCCGGCATTGCAATGAGTTAACACTCCCATCCCGTTTTCAATCAGGGGTGCACCATTTCTTCCAATGGAATGACAGCATTCAATATCTTCTTCATGGATGCTGATTGCTTCTTTCTCTAACCGAGCATAAATGTCGTGAGAACTTAAAGAAGAAAAGGATTTTGCCTTGTTCAACATTCTATTCAAAGCCCAACTCAGATTGACAGCAGTCGGTCGGGAAGAGTCCAGGTATTCGGCTTGTTTTTTAATATAATTGATAAAGTCAGAAGTGGATAAGTTTTGTTGCTGTTTGATGGCAACCAGCAAGCCATAAGCGCCTGCAATGCCGATGGCAGGAGCTCCTCTAACCTTTAACACTTTTATGGAGTCCCAAACCTGCTGAGCCGTTTCCTGTTTTTCGATTATAACTTCGGTTGGTAACTTTGTCTGATCCAATAGATACAATTCGCCATCTTTCCACTCAGCCGCAAGAGGTATGTTTAATTTGATTTTTCCGTCGTTCTTTAATTCCATGATAAGTTATTTGATAATTTAGCTGTTAAGTGATTTATTGTATTGTAATTTTTACCTGGTTTCTTCTATCATGACTCATCGATTTTGGCCAAGGTGATTCAATGCAGGAATCCCTTTCCGGCCAACTATTCCCTTGGTTTTCCTTCACAAAGTTCAAGATAGGATTACTCCGGTAGACACGATTTACTTTGGAGTTTGATCCAAGTATTTGAATAATAAGAAAAAAATATGGAATCAAATAAGCCTGATAAAAAATCTCCAATTTTAAGACTCTGGTATGCATTAATTTATTCGCTGAGTGGGATGGCTCAGGCATGGAGAGATGAACAGGCTTTTCGACAGGAAGTTGTGTTATCAATTGTCCTGATTCCTTGTGCCTTTTTACTCCCAATCGATTTGTCAATCCGCTTGATTCTGATCTTAAGTATGATCATCGTCTTGATTGTGGAATTGATCAATTCATCGGTTGAGGCAGTGACAGATCTAGTAACAAAAGATCTTCATGACCTGGCCAAGAAAGCAAAAGACTGCACCAGCGCTGCCGTACTGATCAGTCTTGTATTCTCCGGTGCCATGTGGGCATTGGCTTTGTACGGATGGTTGCTAAACTGATCGCCGCGGTTATACTAGAGTTCTCCCATCTGAATACTGCCGGTCAATACCTTGTTTTCAAGAAGTGAATTATCAGGCAAGTTGAGCTCCCCTCGTTCACAAACCAGGATAACATTTCCCCGAAGTGTGATATTTTTCCCAAAATAAACATTGCCAACAATTGTCAACAGATCCAGATCCAGAATATCCGGAATTGAAGCAAACCTGTTTTGATACTCTTCGACGGTCTGAAAATAGTTACCCAGCCTGATCAGTGGAATCCCGCCAAACTGCCGATCCGGGTTTTTCTTTATAATCCCTTCTTCAAAGATATACAGGTTTGACTGAACCAATAAAAGATCATCCGTTTTTTTAATCGGGATAAAGCGAATCCTGGGAACCTTAACGGCTAATCCCCCTTCAAAATTATTTATTCCGGAACCTATTGCTGTTTCCAGTTGTATAATCGGCAAATGCTCCAGATTCTTCCGATTAACGATGATATCAAGATGAAGGGTATTGCTTTGAAGCTTCTTTTTGAGTTCAACCAGATTAATCCAGATGTTGTTGGTATTGAAGATTTTAAATTTCTTTACACTTTTAAAGTCTTCAATATGGTCCTTGGGAACCTGGGCTAATTCCAGCAGGCGCATTGATCCGTTTTTAGTTTTGATCAGGGTTCCGCCTTTAACATCAGCCCTTGTTTTATCGGTGACTTCCATAATGAATGGTGCACCACTTTTCTCCATCAGGTTTAAAATGTTAAGATCGACAGAAGCTCCAAGGTTATCTGCATTTGCAATATACATGTACTTCTTCCCATTTTTGAGAAGCTGATCTAAAACACCTGTTTTATCAATACTATGATAAAAGTCACCATGGCCGGGTGGATAACTGCACTGTTGACCGTATATCTGTTTTGATAAAGGCAATAAGGAATCGGTTCTCAACCTGGGAAATTCGTTCTGTCGAAATGTATAAACCGGAAGAATGTTGTCATATTTTCCGATTATCTTTTGGGTATCCTGGTCTGTGCTGTAACTATTCATCAATACCAAAGGAACTTGGGAACCATATTTCAGGTTTAACATGTGAATCTGTTCAACAATCAAATCAAGAATACTCAACCCATTTTTAACCTCAATGGCTGATTTTGGCCCGACACATCCCATTGATGTCCCCAATCCTCCATTTAAGCGGCATACAGCCAATTCTGACAATAGGGTTGCAATCTTGTCCTCTTGTATCTCTTCCAGGGATTCGTAATTAAGGATTTGATTATCTGAAGGAGTCGAGATATTGAACCAATCGATTTTGGTGTCTTTTTCGGCAATAAATCGTTTATATAGTTCGCCAAACATTAAAATCTGATCAGGAGAGTAATCCTGATCCATCATGATTTCTTCGATCTGTTTTAAATTGGATGTCATTTGAGTTGTGAGGTTTAGGGTGTTTAAAACACTATGACACAGAATCCAGCTCAAACTATAAAATCAGATTCCTTGAGCAATTGAATAAAAATCAGTTGATTTGGAATGCTCACCAATCTTAAAGTACAACCCTCCAAGCTTGTCAGCTAATTCTTTGACTTGATTTGTGTTTTCAGCTTTCAGGTTATAGCTGTAAATCCATTCCAGGTGTTTTACCGCTTTTGATAAATTATTGAGTTTTAGATTTTCGTTATAAAGAATCTCATGAATCTCCGATGCCTTTTCCATCTCCCTGGATTCTTCAATGAAAGGAACACTATTTTCAAGACACTCAACATACTGTTTTTTATTATTTTGTCGCAGATAAATGTGAGCCAGATTCAGCAAGGTTTTTACAAGCAGACTGTTGGAAATCTCAACATTAGGATCCTTCAGCACTTTCTCGAAGGACACTTGTGCTTCTTTGTACTTATTATTGTTGAACAACATATGCCCATCAATCAGCCACAGTTTGGTTAGATCCTCTTTATTCAGCAATGAGATATCGAAGTCGGCATTGGCCAACAACTTCATTAACCTGTCGAATTCCTCCAAATCCAAGAGCAGCATGGCAATGGCAATCAGATTTTGGTACCTGCTGGAGTAATTCTTAATATCGTTATTGAGCTTTGCAGCTGAGGAAATGAGTCCGATAGCTTTCTCTTTTTTATTCAGCCGGATATAGATTGATGCAATTCTGGCTTGGATCTCAGATACCAGTTGCCAGTTTCTATGCTTTGTTTCTATTTGAAGCAGCCATTCACAAATTTTGATGGTTTCGTCTCCAAAGGGCAATTGATCCAAAATCTCTATCAGAGAAAACAGGGTCTTTTGGATCAATTGCCCCTTTTGTATGTGAAGGGATAACTCAAGACTAATGTTTATATTCTGCAGAAAATTGAATGACCCACAGGCTTTTTTAGCCAGCTTTTTTCCAAATTGCAGGTTGCGTTGCAAAGGATTTTCGAAAATCCCAAGATCGATCAATTCGAACAAGCAGTAGATAAAGCCAATTTCGATGCGTTGCAGATCGTTGCTGCTATCATCAAGAATAACGATGATTTTCTGCAGTATCTCCTGCCCCAGATTTCGTTTGCTTGTTTCCGGAATTAGATGCAACCGGCTTAATTGATACCTGAGATGTGATGGTATCCAGAAATGTTTAAAAGATAAATCTGCGTCAATCAAGTGAAGATGAAGCAAGTATTCCAGATCGCCATCAATATTTTTTTCGTCAATCAGCTTCGTCAGCAACTCTCTTGAAATGATGGAATGGAGGAGATACAAGGCCACAAATATCTTCAATCGATTAGCGGTCAAAGAGTTTATAATGGTCGATATGGTATTCTCATAAAGATAATCAATACTGGGATTTTGGTGCAGTGAGGCAATAAGGGTTTCATCTTCAAATCGCTGAATGATCTTCAATAAACGCAAATCTTTCATGCACGGAGGAACTCGATTCTCCAGCAGATCTATCCACGACTCCGGCAATTCGTCCTCAAAATTTCTAAAAATCTGTGAAATGCTGACATTGTTTAATGTCAGAACCTGCGTTTTGAGAGAAGTGGAGAATGATACTTCGGTAATACACAAAACTGTCCACCCTGACTCCAATTTGTGATTTAACCATTGGTCCAATAGACTGTCTGTCTTGGAAGGCGGAGTCAAAACAATGAGGAATTTTTGTGCTTTTTTGTAATTACCGGACTTTGATATTTCAAAGAGGCTATCATCAAAAGCCCTTAATTGAAGGTCTTCATTTAACAAAAATGAAAAAAGATTGGAATACTTCGTCGAACCGATTCTTGATTTTATTGTGTTACTGAATCCCCACTTTTGATAATACAAAAGGGAAAGAGATAAATCTTCTGTGGCAGATAATCGTCTAAAATATTCAAGTATATAATCTTCAACCAGGAGGCTCTCATTGCAGTTGATGCAGATAACCGACTTGGATTTCTGTTCTACTATTGTTTCTCTGAATCTGCTGTAATCATCAAAGCAACCAGAAAATCTTCTGTTGTAAAAATAATTCAACCGAGAGGTCAGGTGTTCCTTTTTTGTCTCATCCTCGACATGAGATCGGTCAAAATGGAAGGGAGGAAGCGGTTGATCCGTCGCCGACCCAAGCAGTTGCTGATTTAAATGTAACCGAATCCATGACCAGTCCCAACTCAACGGCAAGGATGATTGAATGTGGTTGATTGCCAGACGGTGGGCCCTTAAAATACTCTCTTCTCGTATCAAACTATATAGAAAAACATTTAAATACTGATTAAGCCTCTTTCTGGTCACTCTACCGTGAATTCCTAGAACACAGGGAATATCGGAATCAAAATACGAGCGAATTGGATCGTAATGGAAAGCAGATGATTTTTCCAGAAAGGATGAAGATTGTAAGATCAGAATTCTTAATCCGTTTTGAACAGCTTCTTTCAATTTTGGCTGCAGTATATTTTTAGCCCAGTTGCTCTGCTTTTCATCCTTTCCTGCATCACTCAATGTCCATCCGAGTTCATCGCTGTATCCTGAAAAAAGAAATATGTCAGGTTCCTTTTCCAGGTTTTCAATGATGGAAGCACGACTACTGTTTCCGTCAAAATGTGCGTCAACCAGGATTGATTTAGGAATGGAATTCAGGTGAAGATCTTCAACGTAACTAATGAAATTTGAAGAGGGTTTCTTATCTTCCAACGGATGAAAGGAATTAAGAGATACCTTTAAAGCTTGTAACGGCTTGCTGGAGATAGAGATCGTTCTTCCTTCTT
This sequence comes from bacterium, assembly GCA_018829445.1. Taxonomy (GTDB): domain Bacteria; phylum SAR324; class SAR324; order XYD2-FULL-50-16; family XYD2-FULL-50-16; genus JAHJTV01. The sequence continues at coordinate 40,434 of JAHJTV010000086.1, read as the reverse complement.
CTGCCTTGTGAATGCGCACAATACCTTGTGTTAAGGCAAAGAAGGATGAACCATCAAATAACAGTTCCCAAGGTAAATCAATAATTTCCCTGTCCAGGGAGTAAATAAAGATCCCCCCGGATTTATAGACTTGAGACCTGATATGCTCCGGTATAATCGCCTGATAAAGACCTGTTCCATAATGCTTCAACAGGGTTATAACCTCATCCCGCTGATCTCGCGAGGACTGTGTCTGCAGTACCTCAGACTGACGCAACATTTTATACGTTTCAATAGCTGCGTTTGTAAGTTTGGCAGAAGGAGGCGAAAAACGGAATTCGAGGTTATATTTTGATATAATTACCGTTTTAGTTGAAACGTATATAACCAGGGACATTCTAAATCCGGGTCTAGTGATCAGAGTTTAAATGTTAAATGATGAGAGAAATACAGAACAAACACTTTAACTATCAACCAACAAACAAACCGGAAACTGAAGGTTTCCGGTTAAACAGACCTTTTGCTTCATACTCTTCGACAATCTCTGCAATTTTATAAAGTTAATGAACTCTTCTATGCTGGTGATAATTATCAACTGATACTATCTGTTTATAGCCTGTCTTCTCAAGCAGATAAAGCGAATTTATTGTCCATGGTGCAGGATTCTATGGTTTTCGATCCTTCTGGTCAGATGTAATCCGTCAAAGTATTCCAATAATCCAACGGCATGTTTTCTCGATACTCCTAATAAATCTTTGAAATCAGCGACCGTTATGGTTTCGTTATTTGAAAAATGCTGTAGCAGTTTCTTTTTTAATTCTTCTATTACATCCGGAGGATACCAAATATCATCCTTTGCCTTGATAATCCATTTTTCTGAAAGTCCAATCTTAAGTATTTTTTCGATTTCCTTCACGTCAACAGCCAGTTCTTTGGATAGATTGACAAGACCTGGCGGTTGAAATCCGCTTTGTTTTAGAATATTCAGTATTCCGTCTTTTAATTTCTTCTGCTTTTCATTCAACCCTCCCTGGAAGTCAGGTAAATGGAAAGCCCCGTCGGTCAGCTTTATGATATCCTGTTTTACTGCCCAATTCAGTGCGGATATTACCTCCTGATGGGAGAAAGCCAAACTCATTTTACCAAAAAAGTCGGAACCCTGTGCCCCTGGTTTTTCCGGGTTTTTCTTGTGAAATAAAGCCAGATTCCGCACAAAAAATCCGGCAAGACGCTGGTTATGAAATTGATGAAGATATTTTTTCTTTTCACTATTGATTGATATAATTTCCCCCTTACTGGAGAGAGTCTGCAGTGACTTTTGAATTACTTTTTGGCTACAACCAACCAAGGGCCCCATTTGATTTGCAAATATCCCCTTGGTTCCGGAAAGAAACACAGTCTCCAAGATGCGTTTGGTCTCATCTTGCGAGGAAAGACCTTTCAGAGATTCCATTAGACGAAGCTTGTTTTTTCGGGTTCTGTTTCCGAAAGGCGCAATGATTCTTCCTCCGGCAATTGTCTGCACCGGGGACAGAGTTCTAATGATAAACCGATCTCCATATCGGCAGCTGATCAACTCTTCCAGTCTGATCTGGACGAATTGGTTTTCCGTTTCGTCAGGGTCATAATCATCAGACGCATAAATTCTGCCGGTCACTTCCTGAGCATTGCTGAAGAACCTGAGTTTACTCTTGTTTTTCAGAATCCCGCTTTTTTCCGGAATAATCCTCAATTCGACTTCCAGAACACTGGTATTCACCAATTGTCCCGGTACTGCAATCTGATTCCCCCTTGAAATCGATTCTTTTTGTATTCCCGTAATGTTAATCGCAGACCGTTGTCCCGCCGAAATCTGCTCCGCTTTTTCACCGTGGACCTGAAATCCCCTGACCCTGATTCGCTCATTTTGTGGATAAAGCATCAGTTCATCACTTAAATGTGCAACACCGTTTAAAACGGTACCCGTTACAATTGTTCCAAATCCCTTTAGTGTAAACCTTCTGTCAATGGGAAGCCTGAACGGTTCATTATGAGAACTATCGGGCAAATCATCACTGATTTTGGCGATCTCTTCCTGGAGTTCGTTTAATCCCATACCGGTTACGGCTGATGTTTTAATAATGGGTTTCCCTTCAAGAAAGGTATTTTCGATCAATTCATGAATCTCCTCCTCCACCAGATCAGTCATCTCTTCATCGGCTAAGTCACATCTGGTTATCACAGTAATTCCGTTTTTGATATCCAAAAGATTACAGATGTGAAGGTGTTCCCTGGTTTGAGGCATTACCCCGCCATCCGCAGCTATTGCCAGAATCAGGATATCAATGCCCCCCATACCGGCCAACATGTTATGGACAAAACGTTCATGCCCGGGGACATCAATAAAGGAGACATTGAGTCGATTTTGCCAAAGATAATGGGCAAATCCGATATCTATTGTGATTCCCCGTGTTTTTTCTTCCTCAAAACGATCAGGATCAACTCCGGTCAAAGCTTTGACCAAAGCAGATTTACCGTGGTCAATATGACCACTGGTTCCGACAATTACGTTTTTCAATTTAGCCTGTTTTTGTGAAAAGTTTTTGTAAGCCTTACCTAAACCTGATGGAGCATGTTTCTACCATGTAGAAGATCCTATTTTGATTAAGCCGGTAATACCAAAGATCCTACAATAATAATGATATTTTGTTAATACGGATTATGCCCCAAGAGGATAATCCAAACTTCCTTGTTTAAAGCTATAGGAATAGCATGGAAAAGTGAAGCGACAGAAATTGAGGTTATGGGTTTTGTATTTGTCGAATGTTCATCGAAGAGCAAATCAATATCAAGTCTGAGTGAGGACCTCACACCCATTGAGCACACAATTTCCGAAAAAAGATTCTTATCACAGGTGTGATGAATGTTGAGTAGCATAAGCAGCTCTTTTATAAGGCAACCCTGCTACTCAATCTTGGGGTTTTATACGGTTAGTCGATTGTGTCTTTCAGAAATCTAAATTAATTCCCAAATGAAACCGCTCAGTTTCGACCTGGTAACTTATGTCAGTCGATCCATACGGATTATAAAACTGAATTCCGAAGGCTGTATCATTAACAATATCCGGGTCTTCATAGTAATAATAGATGTTGTCGGCAAAAAGTTTGATGTCACTGGTTAATAGAAATTTAATCCCGCTACCAAAAGTCAGACTATCCAGATAAAGATTGTACAGGATGCCGATTGCCGGGATTTTCCCGGATATCATGGCTTGCATGGTTAATCGATCATACCTGTCATGCTGTTCATCTCTTTCCTGTGCTTCTAGATAGGCGTTCGAATTCATGTCACCTTCAACTTCATCTCTGGATCTAAAATCCGTATTATTAGCGTCCCACAACAATCTGCTCCTGATTCCGATTGCTAGACTGACAGGCATGACCTTTTCTCCGACTAACTGGTATTTCAATGATGCATATGTCGAATGATGTCCAAATTCACGGGCTAAGTTTGCCTTTCCAGCCACAGAGCTCTTCTTATCGGCAATTGCATACGATTGAACCCCAAACTGGAGCAATTCAAGCAGAGTGAGGTCATATCTGAATCTGGTAATCTGGATATCAACGTTCGATAAATCCTTAAACCATAGATTTAAATCCAAGGATTGTGACTTTGGATTTATCAGGGCGGTTGGTCGGAAAAAGATCCAGGAATCATTCTGATCAGTATCGAATTCCCTTGATCCAAAATCAAAATTAAAAGCCTTAAAAAAAGAGGTGTCAGAACCGGATGTATCGGACACGGCAGGTGCCGATTGATAGGTTACCTTCTCCGGTTCTTCGGGAACTATTTCAGTGACAATCCTTGAAATCTGCATATTGTCTTTGTTCATCAACCTGATATCAATAACCAGCGTGTTAGCCTTAGGTGAAAAGTCGACCAGTAAAACCTGTGAACAATCTGCCCTATCTGCAAATTGCTCCAGAATCGCTTTGTTATTGGTGATTTGAGCAAATTGAATATTATTATTTTTTAAAATCTCCTGGACGATTATTGGATCAGCAATATCAAAGTTTTTAAGAAGTTCATAGGATAGATCTTTTTTGATTCTGACAAGATTGTACTTGGTTTTGATTTGGGGTCTTTGTTCATTGTTATAGACAATCGCAATTTTATTCTTCGCTGCATAACCCTGCCACTTTTCCAGATCACGTGCCATGGAGACCCTGACATCGCTGAAATCATACGCGAAAGCGTGAAGAGGAAAAACAATCAATGATAGTAAGAACAAAATAGAAAAAATGCCAATATTCTGATTAGTTTTTAAATTCAATTTTTTCCATCGTAGATTTTTAAGTTGCATAATACATTCTCCGCTTTGGGTGTTTTATTGAAAGACTGTAACTGTTGTTTCATACTCTAGTCAAGACTAACTTGGTAGAAGTCACGCTCTTCAAGGCTTTATATAGGGACACCCTGTCCCTGTCACGCAGAAATGGAACCGCCCAAAAATCGGAATAGTTGGCATCAAATTCGATCTGTTAGAAAATATAACGCTGTTGATAATGTATACTAACCAAGCATGGCTACAACCTGTAGTTTTTATTCGCCCCCATAACCAGGAATTTTGAGCTCTTTTATGGTAATGTTAGATCGTTTGTATACTTTGTCAACAACGTCCCCTTTTTATGATGAAAGAGTTTCATCTGAACACAAAAGGGCTGCCAATGTGGATCAGGACAGCCATATACACATAATAAAGCAGCAGAATGCTCACCAGGAAGAAAGCCAGGGTTCTGAAACCGGATGCCGTGTTTTTCCTAAAATTGGCTCCCATCCGGATGAGAACCAGGGAATCGGAGACCGTGAGGATAGTAGCTGCTATTCCCAGGGTGGATATGCCGGTGTAGATATCGGCGAGGGTTCCGGTGAAGAGAATAACGATTCCGATCAGGTAAAGCAGCATCTGTGTTCTCGTTTCTGACGCTGGCTTGAAGATTCTGATGACCTGATAGAAGACTCCGAATAGAAAGAGTGCGGCGATTGTCAGGCTGATGAGGATAACGGTCATCTCCCCGTTTTGCATGATAAGGGTACCGCCGATAAAGATGTTGACCAGCAGAAAAAGGACACCAGCCAGGGTAACAAAGATGGAATCCGCTTTTTTTTCACCCTCGCCTTCCATTTTAGACTGCACTACATCGGATCCTTCCATTCCCAATTCACCTATACCCATTGCAACCAGAATCGCACAGGGGATGAGGGGAAACCCTCCTGTTTCCAGAATAACAATCAGAAGAGCAAGGAAAAGCAAAAGCGGAGTTGTAATTCTCTTGGCAGTGAAAAGGGAATGGCTTTTATCATTCTTGAAGTGCGTCCACTGGATTAACAGGTTCGCGGCAGCAAGCAACATCCAGAGAAAATGTAGTGAGAAAAAAAAGGAAGTGTTCATTTGCTCTCTCCTTTTGAATTTAAGCGAACCGTTATATTATCAATAATTAGTAGGAAGTATTCAACTTCACTTATCACCGACACGGTGAAGTGGTCAACACATCCGCAGCATTCCTGCCTGCAATACCGCCTTGTGCCTTAAAAGGTTTCACTCTGGGTGTGTACTGGCATAGTCGGTAAACTGAGAGCCGGATCTCAAATAATAACGATAAACCATTGTCTACCTGAAAAGGAGAAGTTTGCTGGAGTTATCCAAAGAATCTTTGTCTCACTCCAAAAGGTGCGGATGTCAATATACACTTGTTGCGAGGCATTGAGGGCTTGTCAGTAAAGTTGACATTTATTCGAGAGCCTTACTTTCCAAGGTATATCTTGACAGGGTTAACTTATGATCTGAAGATAAATCTGATTTAATGCAGGTTGAGAAACTGGGAGAATCGTCGAAAAGATACAGAGTAATCATAATTATGTTTAATTTTGCAGATGATAGCCAGGTAACAATAACTCTGCTGCTCCATTCTTATTTTTTTTTTGATCCTGAAAATAACCGAGAAATACTGATAATCAAGTAAAAAAAATGATCGATTTACGAAGTGATACGGTAACAAAGCCAACACCCCGGATGCGGGAGGTGATGATGGCTGCGGAGGTCGGAGATGATGTCTATGGGGAGGACCCGACTGTTAATAAGCTGGAAGCGATTGCCGCAGAAAAGACGGGAATGGAAGCGTCCATTTTTGTCAGTAGCGGAACACAAAGCAACCTCCTGGCCTTGATGAGTCACTGCCAGAGAGGAGATGAATACATCGTTGGACAGGGTGCCCATACATATCGCTATGAAGGCGGTGGTGCTGCCGTTCTGGGCAGTATTCAGCCACAACCCCTTGATTTTGAGGAGGATGGAACCCTTGCTCTCGAAAAGGTGAAAGGTGCCATCAAACCGGACGATTTTCATTTTGCCAAAACCAGGTTGTTTTGCCTTGAAAACACCCAGTCGGGAAAGATTCTCCCCCTGCAATACCTGTCCGATGCAGCCAAACTGGCTCGCAAACACAACCTCGGATTTCATCTGGATGGAGCGCGGGTTTTTAATGCAGCCGTTGGATTAAAGATTGATATTGGCGAGATCTCCGGTTTTTTTGATTCCGTTTCCGTCTGTCTGTCAAAAGGACTGGGAGCTCCTATTGGTTCGGTCTTGTGCGGAAAAAAGGAGTTGATTGATACGGCCAGAAGGTGGAGAAAGGTTTTAGGTGGTGGTATGAGGCAGGCCGGGATTCTGGCGGCGGCAGGGCTGTATGCCTTGGAAAACCATGTGGAACGACTTGAAGAGGATCATGCCAACGCCGATTACCTCGCTTTAGGGTTGTCCCAAATCGAAGAGGTAAGCGTAGCTTCAGGTTGTGCCCAGACAAATATGGTTTTTTTCTCCGTGAGTGACAATCACATTTTACCCCTGACAGCATTTTTGGAAAACAGGAGAATCCTTATCTATCCCGGTAGTTCGATACGGCTGGTAACTCACCTGGATATCTCGAAGGAGGATATCACGTCGGTTATTGATTCGATCAAGGCATATTTCAAGTCTGTGTAAGCAAAGCAAATCGGGTTACTTTTTGAGTAAAAAATATTTTGTGGCTTTTTTGGCCAATAATCATTAAATTACGGTTAAGGTTCCAGTTCTTTTATAACGCCTGTTTGACAATAATTCACAACCATTGTCTGAATTCAATATGTGAGATTTATTGCAGTTTGTTCGTCGCTCATTCAAGTGCGTCCAATGATCGAATTTTCATCAACCAGGAGAGGTAAAATGGATACTTCCCATATTCAGTTTAACGAACGGGAACTGAAACAAGTGATTTTTACTGCTGCTTTGATGTCTTCAATCGATAGAGATGAACATGAAAAGGAGTGGAATATTATCAAGTCATTTGGTAAGAGTCATTGGAAACAGGAATATGGTGACTTTGAAGAGTTTCAACGATCCAGTCTTGCCGAGATTCGTACTCTTCTGGAAGATGATACCAGCCTTTTTGAAAGGATTGAAATGCTGATTACTGATTTTGGAGCCCACTATACATCTGAACAGAAGAATATGGTGATCGATCTGTTAGGAGCCATCATGGAGGCGGATGAAGTTCTGGATTCTGATGAAACAAATCTGTTTGGCACTTTTCTGGAGCGCCTGACAGGGCTGTAATGGAGTGACATCCAGCCCAAAAGTATCAGTTTCCCTTAAAATCCGGCTTTCGCTTCTCAAAAAAAGCTTGCACACCCTCTTGAAAGTCGTTTCCGGAAATGGAGTATAATAACTGATCAGAATCCATATGCATGATAGCCCGGTCAAGTGCCGAGCTGATTGCATTTACACTGCGTTTAACCATCTGGGCAGCCATGGGTGCCTGGTTTGCATACTCTTGAGCCATGGATTTCGCTTTTTCCAACAGTTTCCCGTCTTCAATTATTTCGTCCAGGAACCCCCATTTTATTAGATTTTTCGCTGTCTCCCTTTTTGCAAGAATAACCATCTGTTTAGCTTTTGCAGGCCCAACCAGATGAACCAGAAGCGGAAGAGCGACCCAACTGAGATTCATCGCCAGGTTTACTTCAGGGTATCCAACCCGGCAGTTTTGTTCTCCTATTCGAAAATCGCAAGCCGAAGCAATGCAGGCACCTCCTCCCAAAGCTGTTCCGTTGATGGCGGCAATAGTAATCTGATCAATCTCATGAATCCTGCGAATCATTTCCGGTCCGATTTTCATGTGACGGATCTTCATCAATCGGGAATCTGTTTCGTAGTGCTGTGCCCGCAGTTCATCGGTCAGGTCTATTCCTGTACAAAAGTGTTTTCCTGCCCCGGTGAAGATAACAACCCTGGTTTGTTCATCCTCATTTAAGCGACTGGAAAAATCGCAGATTTCGTTCATCATCTCAATACTTAAAGCATTTGAGCGCTCCGGGGTGTTAAAGATGACGATTGTGACGTGGTCTTTTCTCTCAATTGATAGGGTTTTATGGATCATAATATATTGTTGTTAAAAGCTGGTTCAGGAAAATTCCACCATGGTTTTGATGGCTTTGTTCTTACTTTTTGCAAGATTCAGTTCTATCAGGTCTTTATACTGTTCCAGTTTAAACTTATGGGTGACCATGTTTTTCAGATCCACCTTCTTTGACTGAACCAGTTCAATAGCTGTTTCGAAGGCATGCTTGTTGACGCCATTGATTGTGTTGAAACCGCAGGCAAATACACCTTTAATCGTCTGGTATTTCAACCATAGTGGAGTCAAATCCAGTTTAACATCATGACCGATTCCCACAACGCTGAGCGTTCCACCGAAAGCAAGAGTTCTTAGGCTGTCATTAAGTGTTTTACTGTTGCCCACTGCGTCAAAGATTTTATTATATCCCCCCATCAAAATGGCATCACCCATCATTGGCTTATATTCTTTGGCTTGGGTCAAGCTGGTTGTCCGGGTTAACAGGTTTCCGTCACGAATCACGTGATCGGCTCCTTTTTTCTCGGCCATTTCGGCATGGAAAGCAGAGGGTTCTGATACAGTCACGTTGCAATTGGCGTTAAATGCTTTGATCGTTTGCAGGATCAGGTTTCCTATCACGCCTCCTCCGATGATTAAGACAGAATCCTGATCTGCTGGATAATTATCCATTACAGCCTGAATGGCTACGGAAAGGGGTTCAATCATTGCACCTTCTTCCAGCCCGACTTCAGGGGGAAGAGCAAAAACCTGGGATTCATGAGCGACGAAGTATTCGGCAAATCCCCCGCCCACGTCGCTGCAGATGCCTGTGAACATTCCCGGGCTCAATGTCCCCTCTGCAAAGTTCTCACAATTTCCAAACCTTCCTTCACGGCATGGTCTGCATGGCTGCTCAATCTCTCTTGCACTGCAGTTAAGAGCTGGCGCAATAGTCACCAGATCGCCCTTTTTGACCTTTTCCACCTGGCTGCCGACTGCAACCACCTCGCCACACATTTCATGTCCGAGGACACAGGGAAACGACGTAAAGGGACTGGCTGAGGGGGAGTCTCTCAAAAAAATAAGATTGAGATCACTCCCACAAAATCCGATCATGCAGGTTTTAATTTTTACCCAGTTTGCAGAGGGCAATGAAGGCTTGGGGATTTCCACCAGATTAATGGTGGAAACGGGTCCGCTATAATACAGTTTCTTGCTGAGCGTCCCCAGAGCTTTTAGTGCTACAAACTGGGGAACCGTTACTGAAAACTGTAACGCTTTCATTATTTTTCCATATTGAGGGAGTCCATAAAAAGCAGTGTCATGGGACTGGTAACGGTCGGGTCTGTAAGAACGTTAATACAGGCCGGTTTTCCCGATTGTACTGCCCGGTGGATGGCGGGAATAATGTCTTCATCCTTATCAACCAGTTCACCATAACCACCTAAAGCCTCGACCACTTTTTCATAATGGACGACACCCAGTTCCGATGCAACCACTCGATCACTGCCATATGTCATCTCCTGACCGTGCTTAATCATTCCCCAAGCCTGATCGTTGCAAATAATACAGATGAAAGGGATTTTGTGTCTGACGGCAGTGTCAAACTCCATGGCGTTTAATCCAAATGATCCGTCTCCATTAAAAACCACCACCGTTTTATCAGGATTGGCCAATTTAGCGCCGATGCCGAAGGGAACACCGGTGCCAAGACAGCCGAAAAGACCGCCAGCAGGTGAAAATACTGAAGCTTCACTTTTTGCCGTGAATCCGGTAGCTCCGAAATAGGAGGCATCTCCGCCGTCAACAAGGAATAGGGCATTATCTCCGACTGCCTTCTGAACCTGACTTACCAATCGTACCGGTTGAATGGGATGAGATGCTTTCTCTTTCAGGGCTATCTCCTCCTGGGCCATCGGCATGTAGGCTGATCTGAGTTCCTCCCGCCAGTTTCCCAGCTTCTTACTATTCAGATATTTTAAGAGTTGTGCGAGGGTTAACCTCATGTCGCCGACCAATCCAACGTCTGCTATCCGGTTTCGATTGATCTCGGTTGGCTCGATATCAACTCGAACCATTTTCGCCTGTGGAAACATCTCTCCGAACATCAGCAACCAGTTGAACCTGATACCCAGTGCAATGACCACATCAGCCATCGGCATTGCCGCCAGCAGTGAAGACATTCCACCGTCCCAGATTGACAAGGGATGGTCGTCTGCTATCACACCTCTCCCGGTATTCAGGAGAATAAATGGTGTTTCGGTTTTTTCTGCCAGTTCCCTCAATTCATGGCCACAACCATTACAACCGGAACCTCCAATAATCAGGGGTTTTTCAGCTTTGTTTATCAGTTCGGCAGCTTTTTGCAGAAGCGATTCTTCCGGTTGTACCTTATAGGAGACACAGCCGCTTTGCGCAGAAACAACCGCCTCTTCCCGGGTTTTGGTTCCCAGGATATCCGGTGGCAGTTCCAACAACACCGGTCCGGGCCTCCCTGATACGGCAAAGCGAAAAGCTTCGGACAGGTATTCGGGAATCCGGTTGATGTCATGACAGAGTGAATGCCATTTTACGCTGGATTTTATCAAATCGGCCTGGGAAATATCCTGCAAAGCTCCTCTTTTCCAGTCTCTCCTGGCTGCTGTTCCAGTGATAACCACCAACGGGGCGTTATCCATTTGTGCATTGACAATTCCGGTGATGGCATTGGTAAAACCGGGACCAGCCGTTACAATACAGACCCCCGGCTTTTTGCGGTAAAGTGACCAGGCCTGGGCCATCATCACTGCCGCCTGTTCATGGCGGACGTCGATGATTCTGACATCATAGTCAAGCAACCCATTATAGATTTTGTCTATATGCCCCCCTGACAGAGAAAACACCGTATCGACTCCTTCGACCTCTTTCAGATATTTCGCAACAATATGCCCGCCGTATAGTTCTCCCATGATATCTCCTTTTTTTGCAGTTCATCACTCCCGATATCGGGTAATTGCCTCATAACAATACTCTTCCATTTCGTGTTTCCTATTGTATCAGCAGATGACTGTCAAGTGGAAAAACAGATGATGCACGGCAAATTTGTTCTACGTAGCAAAGCCTTTACCAACGTAGATTCAAACATATAGCCTAAATATCTAGAAATAAGTGAGAAATCTTGAATATAAAAGCGATGTCGATAATATCTGTCATTCCGGGCTCGACCCGGAATCCATTGTGATTAATGAATATCTCTCTGGATGCCGGATCAAGTCCGGCATGACAGTGGTGATTTTGAGTATCCGGACCACGAAAACATGGTCTTTTAAGCATTAGAACAAATTTGCTCTAATAGATGATGAGTGGAGAGTAGTGATTGCATGTCGGAGGAAGAAACAAGTCTGGTAGTGAGGGTAAGGATGGAAGTTTAGGTTACTACTGATCTCCGATGAAGAAGGATCTGAACCGGTTTTCATCTTTGCTCAAAGCCAGATCTATTTTTGAGATCACCCGTTCCCTATCTTCGGGAAGTCTGCCTTCAACATTGATATAATTTGTGTAATGATCGCTGGTTAGATAAGAGTTACAGGTCAGATTTGCCACCAGGGTTTTCGTTTCCCGTAAAACACCATGAGGGCCAAGCATCTTAAACACTCCCTTCTGAACATCTTCAAGCAGCGGTGTGTTAACTTTGGGAACAAAAGTACGGAGTCTTATAAAATGAGGTTCAATCTGGTTGAGCGCCCTGGCTGTTGCAAGCGCGTGAGCTTCGGAACCCTCCAAGCCGCCAATTCCGAGGATGACATACAGGCTCAACTCCATTCCCGACTCAATAACCCATTTTCCAGCTTGAACCTGTTTTTCACTGAGACATCCCTTCCTTATTTTTCTCAAAATCTTATCATCACCGGATTCCAATCCGACGTGAATTCTGGAAAGACCCGAATCAGCCAGATACTGGAGAGCTTTTAATCCTTTTTGATGGATATATTGGGATGAACCGTAAACCGTGATACGTTCCAGATTGGGAAACTTTTTTCTGGCATGTCTGCAGATTTCAGCAAGTTGCCGCGTGTCCATGGCAATGGTGTTTCCCGACGGAAAAAACAGGGTTTGAATTTGAAAACCATGGTCTTCTGCTGCTTCATCGATCTCCCGCTTGATCTCAACGACATCACGAACCCGGTACTCGGGTCCGTTTTTATACACCAGGCAAAAGGTGCAGCGGTTATGGGGACAGCCGATAGTCGCCTGAATCAGCAGAGAATTGGCTTCACTGGGAGGGCGATAGATGGGGCCTTCGTATTTCATGGTAAGTACTTATGAAGAGCTATTCAAACAGGGACTCCGAAAAAAGACGGGCGGAGAAGGGTTGCAGATCATCAATGGCTTCACCGACTCCCACATAATATACCGGAATTTCAAATTCATTCACAATTCCGATAATCACCCCCCCTTTTGCTGTTCCATCAAGCTTTGTCACGATTAATCCGTCCAAACCGGTGTAAGCTGAAAACTCCCTGGTTTGTAAAATAGCGTTTTGACCGGTATTGGCATCCAGGACAAGAAGAGAAGCGTGGGGGGCATCCGGGATCACTTTCTTCAACACTTTTCTCATTTTTAATAATTCGTCCATCAAATTCTTCTTGGTATGCAATCTTCCCGAGGTATCACACAAAAGAATATCATAGTTTTCTTCAATAGCCCTGACAGCCGCTTCATACATTGTAGCGGACGGATCGGAGTTGATCGCTTTTTTGACGATATCAACGCCAGCCCTTTTTGCCCATTCATCCAATTGTTCAATAGCTGCTGCCCGGAAAGTATCTCCGGCTGCAATTAATACTTTTTTTCCTTGTGCCCTGTAGTTCGCTGCGATTTTTCCGATAGATGTGGTTTTTCCGACGCCGTTGACTCCGACAAAGAGGTAAACCGTAGGACCTGATTCGGCCAAAGGCAATTGCAAATCGCCTTTATCCAGAATTGTCGAGATGGTATTTTTAACCACCTCAATGGCTTCGGATTGGGTGCGGATTTCAGATTTGCCAACCTGTTTCTCAATAATCCCGATTATTTTTGAGGCGGTCGTTACACCCAGATCGGCGGCAAGCAGACTGTCTTCCAGATCTTCCAGGAAATCATCATCAATGGGATCATCAACTGCCATCTCCATCAATCCACCCACAAACATCTGTTTGGTTTTTGAGATCCCTTTTTTAAATTTCTGGAAAAACCCTTTTTTCTCCTCATCCTTAACCGGAGCCTTGATCTCTTTTTCCAGCAGGGACTCTTTACCTTTTAGCTCCTGCTCGGTTTTTGAAATCTCTTCTGAAAACTCACGGATTTTTTGTTCGTATTGTTTCTTTTTTTCCTTTAGTTTTTTTTTCTCTTCTTTTTTCTTCTTATTAAAAAGCATTCTATTTCTTCACTAAATATAATTATGTGCAATATCGCGAGTTGGGTTTGCCAAAAAACAATCTACTGATCACAATCTATTTCTTCAAGACAAAGATGAAAGATGATCCCTTTTGAAAAATTAGAATCAACGATCAGCATCAACATCTTCGGCAACAAAGTAATCCTTTAACAACGTTTCTGTATCAATGCTACCACTACAACCTGCACTTTTGAATCATTAACTTATGATAAGTTATATTGCTGTTATTTTTGGTTTATTTTTCAATGAAAAAAAACGAGAGCATCGGGATAAATGAACAATCCTAATTCTTTCGATTAGACTTATTAAGAGCAAAGATTCATATTGGACATAATAATATAGTCTTGTGAATCTTTGTCATTTCCAAATATTGATCATTTTCCTTATTAGCTAACAGCCAATCGCTATCAGCTATCTACTTAAAAACCTGTTAAAGGCCCTGAATAGGTTTAACCCGGGATTTACAAACACTTAAAAACTGACTAATTTGTGTTTTTGAGAGAAATAGGATAATTCATATTTTTAAAAAAAAAGCAGGGCACCGTTCAAACAGGAAAAAATGTATCTTAATCTCATAAACCAGATTGGCAAGCTGTTAAACTCTGATGGCGACCTGATGCGAAGCATGAATATGGTTCTCATCATGTTACAGGAGTACTTGCCGATCAGGAATCCCTGCCTTTTGATTCGAGATAATGTTATTAATAAATATTTTATTGATCTGGGCCCGGAGATTTCTGAAGTTGAGAAAAACCAGTGGAACCAGAGAACTGCTAAGCTCCCCAGTTTGCCTGCTTTGAAATTGCAGCATGAGATGATTCTTTATCCGGATGAACCCGACCACCTTCAACTCCCCTGTCCGTCACTGGGAGAAGGACAAGCCTTTGCTACCATTATTCAACCGGTTACTTATCAACAGCAGCACCTGCCTCTTTGTATTTTCAGCGTTATTGTTACGGAGCTGGCTGTAGTCAACGATGTCGGAAGAATCATCAAATTCATTGCTGACATGCTTGCCGTCAGTATGATTGCCCGGGGATTCCCGGTCATTGAAATTCAGGATTCTTTCCAACAGCAAAAGCAAATCCCTAAAATTATTGACAATATTGTTGGGCAGAGCGAAAAGCTCAAGCAGATTGCCGATATTATAAAACGAATTTCGGCGAGTAAAACCAATGTTCTGATTTATGGGGAAAGTGGAACAGGCAAGGAGTTGATTGCCAGTGCCATTCACAACAATAGTTTACATCGCAAAGCTCCTTTTATCAGTGTCAATTGTGCTGCTTTGTCTGAGAATCTGTTGGAGAGTGAATTGTTTGGTCATGAGAAAGGAGCCTTTACCGGAGCTTCCAACACACGTAAAGGACGATTTGAGCTGGCTGATGGGGGCACCCTGTTTTTGGATGAAATTGGTGATACTTCCCTGGGATTTCAGGCAAAAATATTGCGCGTAATCCAGGAGGGACAATTTGAAAGGCTTGGAGGTTCCAAAACCATCAATGTGGATGTCCGAGTCGTCTGCGCCACCAATGTCTTATTGGAACAAGCGGTCGAAAATGGAACTTTCAGGGAAGATCTGTATTATCGCCTGAATGTCATAAGACTTGAAATTCCACCCTTGAGAGAAAGAAGGGAAGATATTGGGCTGTTGATCGACTATTTTATTGATAAGTTCAATGAACAGACCAGGAAAAACGTCAGAATCAGACCAAAAGACAAGGAGTTTCTGTCCGAACTTGACTGGCCCGGAAATGTACGGGAACTGGAAAATACTATCCACTCCGCTTTTCTGATGGAACAGAATAATTATCTTAACTTTTCCGGAAAATTCAAAGAGCTAAGCCGTAAACGGGCTGTTACCAAAAAGCCAATACGATCCGAATCTGTTTCGACTCCGGTTGTAAAAGACCAGATTCAACTTGAGGAGCTGGAAGCAATAGAAGATGCATTAAAATCGGCAAAGGGCATCCAGATAAAAGCTGCCGAAATGCTGGGAATCAGCCTGAGACAGCTCCGTTACAGGATTAGAAAATATAATATCATTGTTCGCAAGATCAATATTAACGGTTAATACTGATCTAACGAAACATTCTTCAATAAAGAAAACATGCTGACACGGTTATTTATCCAAAACCTGGCTACCATCGAAAAACAGATCATCGAATTTGGACCGGGTTTTACAGCTTTGACCGGGGAAACCGGAGCGGGAAAATCAGTTATGATTAAGGCACTGCGTCTTATTCTGGGAGAAAAATGCCCAAAAGACCTGATCCGCGCCGGTGAAACATTTCTTTCGATAGAGGCTGTGTTTTCCATTGAAAGCATTCAACCGATCAAAGAGCTATTGGAGGAGATGGATATTGATCACGAGGAGGAACTGGTGATTCGCAGAAAAGTCCATCAATCGGGGAAAAACACTATATTTTTGAACGATTATTCCTCCAATCTTTCCAAGTTGGCCCTTTTTGGAAATTATCTGGCAGATCTGCACGGTCAGCATTCACAACAATCACTTCTATCTCCTGCAACCCATATCAATTATCTTGATGCCTTTGCCGGTTTAAATGAGAAGGTTCTGGCATTCAGCGGTCAATACAGGATGGTGCAGCAGTTGATCACGGAAAAACAACAGCTGCAGCAGAATGCTTCCGATCGCAACAAGGAGATCGATTTTCTTCGGTTTCAGATTCATGAAATAGATTCAGCCGGATTCACGATTGAGGAGGAACTGTCATTAAACGAAGAGATCAGAATTCTTTCCAATAGTGAGCAGCTAATCTCTGCCCTGGCACCCATCGCTGACTGGAAATCGAATGAACCCTCGGCCCTGTCAACCATATCATCAAGCCTGGCTGCGTTGGAAGGTGCAACCAGATTGGATTCAAAACTGGAGCCGATATTCAAGGAGATCGAGTCAAGCTTGATTTCGCTTGAGGAAGCTGCCGGGGAAATTGCTGCCTATGTTTCCAGGCTCGATATCAATCCCCAGAGATTGGAAGATGTCAATAAACGTCTTTCCGAGCTGGATGTTTTGAAGCGAAAATATGGTCAAACCATGGACGATATTCTTGAATATCAAAAAGTAAAGGAACAGGAATTGGAACAGTTGCAAAACCAGGAAATCAGTTGTGGAGAGCTGGAAGGTAAAATTAAAAAATTGGTGGAGAGTCTCAAAAAGGAAGCGGAAATCCTTTCAAAGGCCAGAAGGGAGGCAAAACAGAGGTTTGAGGAGATTATTTCAAAAAACCTTCAGGAATTGGGAATGGAAAGGAGTGTCTTTGAGATCAGGATGGAAGCGTATCCCAAAAACGAAAACACAGGTCTGGCTTTTTCATCCAAAGGTTTGGAACAGGTTGAGTTCTTGATCGCCACAAATCCAGGCAATCCGTTACGACCGCTTACCAAGATCGCCTCGGGTGGAGAGCTTTCCAGAATAATGCTGGCCATCAAAACCTCGTTAAATGAAGACATCTCCCACGGTTCGATGATTTTTGATGAAGTGGATGCGGGGATCAGCGGCAGAGTCGCAGAAACCGTCGGGTATAAACTGGAAAACCTGGGCCATTCGCGGCAGATCATCTGCATCACTCATTCACCTCAAATTGCATCAAAAGCGAAAGATCATTTTAAGGTGAAAAAAGTAATCGAAAACGAAAGCAGCAAGACGTTAATAACCAAACTAAATGCCGATGAGCGAATCGAGGAGATTGCCCAGTTCCTGGGAGGAAATGCCATTTCCGACAAAACCCGCTCTGCAGCCCGAGAGATGTTAACCCCTTCAAATTAAACTGATGCAAGTTCTTTCACTGGAGTTTTTAGCGTTTCTGATCGTCGCCATTCTTATCGTTACCTTTATGGCCCGTAGAAAGAGAAAGGGGCCTGTGATTGTTTATGGCAAACAGATCTCATTCACCGGTCAGAAATTGGTAACACCAATCTCGGTCGAAACCCCGCTTGTCTGCCTGTTGGATGAGGGGAAAATTTATGGTGAAGATTTTAAGGAGAAAACACCCCCTGATTTACCCCACAATGAACATTGCCAGTGCAGACTTGAAATCTCCATAAACAGAAGTCGGGATTGGTTCAGTGAGAAAAAAAAGGTGATGGAGGATTGCATCAATTCCGATCTGGGAGAGTTGAGCAGAACCGAATACCGTTATTATAAATATGCCCTGCTGGCCCACCACAAAGAAGCCGATGAACAGACCAGGAAGGAATATAAGGAATTGCAGGAAAACATATCAATCTCCGACGAGTTTAAAGAGAGAGTCAAGCTACAGATTAGCTGAGATAAAAAAGGGGACGTTGTGTACTAATTGTACAAACTTAGTGAGTATTTTTTTATGAAATCATATTTATTAAAACAACGATTGAGAAGCTGGAGGCTCGATTTTTAATATCAGCTTATCCATTGAAGAAAGGATCAAAATGAAAATTTACTATGATGAAGTTGTTGATGCGTGATATCTCAAAATAAGTGATGAATCTCCAGAAGGTGTTACTGAAATCCAAGAGGGATTTCATTTAGATCTTACAAAAACTGGAAAGCTGGTAGGTATATAAATTTTAAATGCTTCCAAGAAAGTTGATTTAAATACCTTTCTCATATACAGCATTGAAGCGGGGTCTTCCATATTGAACAAAGGTTTAGGACAGTGATTTGTTTAGGGTGCGGGGTCAGGCTTGCGTAATTGCGTTAAGATGATTTATAGCGGCATCAACTTCTTATTGAAGAGTCGAATCTGCAGCACTTTTGTTTCAAATAAGAGAGAGCATCCTTAAAGTTCTTAAATAACAGTTCATTTTCCAGGCGATGTTCATCGATCACTTTCCAGGTGTCATCCAACTGAGATTGGAATCGTTTTAACTCTTCACCTTTTAGTGGCGGAATCCCACCTTTGCAGGGGATGCATTCTTTCATCGACAGTTTTTCCATTGCTCACTCCGTTATGTACCTCTAGATGTGTCAGATCAAATTGTGGGTTGACTTAAATTAAATGAAGACATAATATTCCAAATAAAGGAATACAGCAATAATGCATAATAACTGTATGCATTATTGCTGTATTCTTTAAACATTGTATAGCAATTTGGCTAAATGCCAATTTTGATTTTGAATTAACATGAATTGAATGCTATATGTAACTGCAATTTGCCGGAAACAAATAAGATCATACTTGATACTATGTTTATTAATCGAAAAAAAGAACTGATGTGGTTAAAACAGTTGTCATTGGCTCTTCAGAGAAAAAAGGGAATCAATGGGGCAATATTGGGCTTAAGAAGAATCGGTAAAACTGATCTTTTGCTGGAGTTTAAAAGAAGAAATAGATCCAATAAGCTAATAATACCATATCTGAATATTCAGAGTTCAATATCATCGCCCAAACGTTTCTGTCTCGATTTTATTAGTGTTCTGCTTGAAGAAACCTGCATTTTGCAAAAGATCAACCTTCCCCTCAAACAAACCATTGAAGAGGATTTGCCTGTCATTGCCGGACGTCTAAGCGAAACACTCTACGACTATGTCATCAAAGTGATCAATTTATTAAACAAGAGTGAATTTGAGGAATCATTACGTTTGATGTTTAAACTTCCTGAAAGGGTGGCTGAAACATTTGGAATCAATATTCTGTTTTTTATTGATGAAATACAAGAGCTTGACAACCTGAAACATTATAAGATCGATCCCTTCGCGCTAATGAGAGTTACAGTTGAAAAACAAACGGAATCAAAATATGTTGTTACCGGATCATTGGTTTCTTTTATGGAAGAGTTGTTCATGGATCCAAATAAACCGTTTTTTAATCAATTCAGTTTATTAACGCTTAGTTTATTTAGTAAAGAGGATACCACATTGCTTGCTCGTCATTTGTGGGAATATGATTTTATTGAAGTCGAAGACAATTCTTATTCCAAACTGTTTCAACTCTCATCAGGCCATCCGTTTTACACAGTAGCCATTTGCGAAAGAGCTTTTTTTGAATCAAAATACTGTGACTTCAAGATAAATGCAGATTTAATTGAATATGCATTTATAAAGGAGACCCTTTCTCATGAAGGCAAGCTGAATATTCTTTTTGAGTACATTTTCAACCATTCCTTGGAAAAAGTTGAACGAAAAGGCTCGTTGAAACAACCTCTTCTTGTTTTGGCAGATGAAGAGGGGCTGACACTATCAGAGATATCCAAAAAGCTGAACAAACCTTCCGGGCAAGTATCAAATCTGCTAAAATCCTTATTAAAATCGGATTTAGTTGTTAGAAAGGATAATAAATATCACTTCAGAGATTCAATATTAAGGTTCTGGCTTGCAAAAACCAGTCTGGGAAAGGATCCAAAGATTTCATTTGATAAAAATGTCATAAA
The DNA here is from genome assembly GCA_018829445.1 of bacterium. Taxonomy (GTDB): domain Bacteria; phylum SAR324; class SAR324; order XYD2-FULL-50-16; family XYD2-FULL-50-16; genus JAHJTV01. Next base: position 20,259 of record JAHJTV010000086.1, on the reverse strand, counting down.
TAATTATATCAGTGATCTACAGGAACGATATATGGCAAAATCAAGTGAACATGGAAGAGCCAAAGAATTTGAACTCTACTATTTCATCAATGAAAATAAAGGAAAAAATATTTGTGGAGTTAAACTACCACGTTTTAATAAAATCATCAAAAATTACATAACGCCTGAAGGGAATGAGATAGACCTCTTTGCAATCAATACCGCCTCATGGGCTTTTGAGCTAAAATGGAAAAACAAACGAGTAGGGAGAAACGAGATCGAAAAATTTATTCAAAAGATAAATGCAAACACCTACGTCTATATTTCAAAAAACGGATATACTGAACAAGCAACCAGATATGCGATAAAAAACAATGTCACTATTTGGCAAGGATCAGACTTGTTTTGATATTTCCAAAGAGAATTTGAGACTGCTCAGACGGGGGCTAAACTAAAACTCCATAAAGGGGATCGGGATTAAGGTCTGGAGACCCATGCGACAAAGCTTCCCGAAGCATTAGTATCCTTTGTTTATCGTCTTTCCATCTTTGTTGAGCGTCAAACGAAAGTCGATGAACAGGATCAAAATAGAAAAATGCCTTGCCCGGTTTTACAGCGGGTGATCTCCAAACGCTGATTCCTGTTTCTTCGTTGTAATAATCATATGAGGAAACATGCTGTTTTCCCCCACCTGTCGGTAAGTCACAGGCAAAATCCGGGATGTTGAATCCGGAAGTCAAACCACGCATCGATTTTTCCATTTCAGCGGCATCTCTCAGGGTTGTTCGCAGGTGTTCTATCCCCGGTACCATATCAAGCAAAAAAACGTAGTAGGGTTGCACATTCATGTAACCGAGTTGTTTGATGAGCAGTCCCATAACATCGATCCTGGTATTAACACCCTGTTGAAAAACAGTCTGATTACGGACGATCATCCCTTCCCGGAAAAACCTTTCAGCAGCCTGGGGTGACCACTCCGAGATTTCGCAGGGGCTGGAAAAATGGGTGTGGATACAGACCTGCTTATCACGTTTACGACCCATTTCATTCATTTCTATCAGGGCGCGAAACCAGTCGTCATCGCTCAATATCTTCATTGGCAAAACAGCCAGAGATTTGGTTGCATAACGGATCCTGCGAATATGGTCTATATCCAATAAAGTCTTACCGATCAATCGGATAAGATCGGAACTCAACAGGGAAACGTCGCCGCCTGAAATCACCACATCTTCAATCTGATTGTGGGAGCGAATATAGTCAAACATTGTTTCGAAGTCGGATAGGCCCGGAGAAATGGATTGTTTTCGCCCGTTCCTTGACGATCCACCGATCAACCGGCTTCTGGTACAATAGGAGCAGTAGAGGGGACATTTTCCAAGAGCTAAAAATAATACCTTATCCGGGTATCGATGAACGAGATGGTTTATTGGAGAATCTGCTTCTTCAAACAGCGAGTCTTTCAAGACAAAGGGATGATTTTTTTGGAATTGTGATGCAAGAGGAAGAAATTGTCTACGTAATGGATCATCAATGGGATTGTCCCAGTCGATCAGGGAGAAGATGTAAGGCGTAATTCTGAGATCAATGGGAAAGAGATCAAATGCCCTTTTACAATCTTCGAGAATCTGATCACTGATGCGATGCTTCAGGAGCTCTTTTATTTTATCGATGCTTGCAATTGAATTTTTCAGTTGCCACCTGTAATCACCAAACTGGTCTGATGTAATTGATTGCCATCCCGGAATTGATCTCCAAAACTCATCATCTCTGAAAAATCTATGATTCTGTGTATGATTAAGCTTATCCGTGGTTTGATTGTATGTTTCCATTCTATCGATTGCACTTCTTGGTAATGGGGTGGAAAGTCAATTGAAAAGATATTATTAGTATGAGTTCTACCGACCGTTTAATCGATGTTCATTATCAGCAGTTCCCAAAGTTCACACACAGCTGATGGGCTGTTTAATCCCAGCAATAAAATCAAGCAAATCGATACACGATTTTAAAATTCAGATGCCAAAGTATTAACCCGAATAACCCATATGCCACAATATTTTGATGACAAAAACCTTAAAAAATCTAGGAGGAGATGAAAGAATAAGTGCTTTCTGATTACCGAATGAATTGAGAAACTAAAATGTTTAAAAGAGAAAAGGATGAATGTGATTTCTCATATCTTTGAAGTTGTCGGCGGCTTGGGAATCTTTTTTTATGGAATGAAACTTCTGAGTGAGTCTATTCAACGACTGGCTGGCACAAGGCTGCGTAAAACATTGAATATGATGACTCAGAATCGAGTCGTAGGCGTTTTGACCGGCTTTTTCGTAACCGGAATCATCCAGTCTTCCTCAGCAACCACAGTAATGGTTATAAGTTTTGTTAACGCTGGCCTCATTACGTTAACAGAGTCTATTGGCGTTATAATGGGAGCAAATCTTGGAACAACCGTTACCATCTGGATCGTTTCATTACTGGGATTCAAATTTAATATCACTTCATTGTCATTGCCCATTATCGCTGTCGGAATTCCTTTTATATTCTCAAAAAACAGCAAATGGAACAGTATCGGGGAGATGTTGATCGGCTTTGGGTTGTTGTTTTTAGGATTGAGTTTTATGAAGGATGGGGTTCCCGATATTAAAAATTACCCTGAATTGCTGAGATTTTTTGCACAGTATTCCGGGATGGGGTTTGCTTCTTTTGTCATTTATATTGCCCTGGGAACCTTTTTAGCAGCTATTATTCAGTCATCCAGTGCTGTTGGCGCAATCACCGTAACCATGGCCTTTCAAGGATGGATCGACTTCCCCAGTGCAGTAGCGATAATGATGGGAGGAAACGTAGGAACAACCATCACCGCTACCCTGGCTGCCGTTGGGGCAAACATCCATGCAAGACGCGCTGCCAGAGCCCACTTTTTGTTCAATGCCATTGGAGTGACTTGGATACTGATTCTTTATTTACCTGTTTCAAAATTACTAAACCTGATCACCAGTAGTAGCACCATGACAGGTACAAATCTGACCGTTTACATTTCCGTTTTTCATACGCTCTTTAATCTGATTAACATTATTGTCCTGATTTCGTTTATTCCACAGTTGGCTGAACTATCCAAAAGGCTGGTCAAGAGAAAACCGGGGGAGAAAGAGGAGGAATATAAACTGGAATACATCAGAACAGGAATGATGAAGACTCCGGAGATGTTTATTCTGGAGGCTAGAAAAGAGATCATTAAAATGGCCATAATGGCGTTTAACATGTTTCAGACTTTTACCGATGTGTTCTTCCATCCGGACAAAAAAATGGGAGATACAGTTGCCAAAGTCAAGGAACAGGAAGATCTGGCGGATAAAATGAAAGACCAACTGACACGGTATCTGGCAAAGGTGTCCCAGGAAATTCTGGATGAACAAAGCGCCTTTAAGGTTATGGCAATGATGCGTATTGTCAATGAAATCGAAAGTATTGCCGATTGCTGTTTTCAGCTGATACTGTCCACTCAAAAAAGGTACGATGAAAAGATGGAACTTCATCCCAATGCCGATCAGGAAATAAGGGATTTTTCAGACGAAGTTTTAGAGTTTATGCAGTTCAATATCGAAAATTTGCTGAACGCCAGACTTTCCGATGATGATCTTAAGAAGGCTATTGAATTCGAGTCTGAAAACGACAAAACGAGAAATACCCTAAGAGAAACCTCAGTTCAGAGAATCAGCCAAACCGGACGGGTTGCGCCGGAGATTCTGTTCATGGAAATCATCAAAAATTTTGAGAGAATCGGGGATTACTCCCTGAATATTTCACAAGCGTTGGTTAGAATGGTTGAATCCTGATTTTCGGAGAATGCGCGAAAAAGAAATGTTTCTCTCTTTGCCAAGCTTCTCCAGACTGCAACTGATACGATTGGTGTCATGCCAGGCGGCATAACACCAATTTCTATCTATTCTTTTTCCAAGGCGGTTTTCATGATTTTCCCCACCGGTGTCATCGGCAGTTCCGTACGGAAGACAATCTGTTTCGGTACCTTGTAGTCTGCCAGATGCTCCTTGCAGAAGGATTTTATCTCTTCTTCTGTTGGCTCAGCGCCGGGAGCCGGTACGATAAAATACCGACCGACCTCACCCAGCACTTCATCCTTCACCCCGATTCCTGCAACCATCGCTACTTTCGGGTGACTGGCAATCAGGTTTTCCACTTCAACGGGGTAGACGTTAAATCCGCCCTGGATATACATCTCTTTTTTACGTCCCTTGAGGATGATATACCCCTCTTCATTCATAAAACCCATGTCTCCGGTAAACACCCAGTCATCTTTAAAGGCTTCCGTTGTTTTCTCCGGCATGTCAAGATAACCACTGATAACCGCGTCTCCCCTGAAACAAAGTTCACCGATTTCCCCTTGAGGAAGACTATTCCCAGTTTCACCCACCACTTTGACAACCACATCGCCGATCGGTTTTCCAATGGACTGAACCGTCATATCAAAATCACTTTCCCAGGGGCTCATAACGACCATCCCGGATGTCTCGCTCAGACCGTACAAGTTCATCACTTTTGCATTCTTGTATGTTTCCGACATCTGCTTGAGTAGAGTTCCATCAGCATTGGACCCACCTACAACGACAAGGCGGATCTTGCTATGATCCAACGCCATATATTGTTCGGTCATCAGCAGAAGCATATGCATGGTTGGCACACCGGTCGCCATTGTCATCTGATAGCGTGAAAGCTGTTTTACGATATAGTCGGGGCTGAACATCGGAATCAGAACGTATTTGGCTTTCCCCAGCAGGGCTGTCAGAATACCACAGGTGATCCCACCGACATGATTAAACGGGAGTGCCATGGGAAACATGTCATCCTGATTTATTTTCGTATGATGTGCTTGTGCCGTTGCCGAGGCGAGCTGACTTCTATGACTGATAACAGCACCTTTAGGGGTGCCGGTTGTTCCTGAAGTATAGATGATAATCATGGTATCATCCGGTTGAACACTGGCCTTGGCTTTTTTAAGAGCTTCCTGATCGATCTCCGTATTCATCAGGTCATTAAAGGAGAGGCACCCCTCAAATCCGTTTTTCCCAATGAATATAAACTCTTTGACCGATGGAATTTTTCCTTTGAAATTATTAAAAAATGAGACATAGTCCATTTCGCCCAGCGCAGCCAGACATAAAACCGCACGAGTTTTACTCTGATTCAGAATATAGTCCAGTTCCGTATCCCGATACCGTACACTTAATCCGGTAATGACAACACCGATCTTTGCTGCGGCGAAGTATGTATACAACCACTCCGGCTGGTTAAGGGCGATAATTCCGATTTTATCTCCCTTGTTGAAACCCAGTTTTAACAAGCCGGATGCCACCCGGTCCGATATTGCGTCAACCTCACCAAATGTGATTTCCCTTCCTTCATAGATCATCATGGTATCACCAGATGACTCTGCTACTGCTTGTTTCAACGCATCCCCTATTACCTTGGCCTTAATGATAGCACTCATATATCCTCCAATTTTTAACAGATTGTAGATTTTAAGCGGCTGCAAAACTCAAGTAAAATAGTATAAGAATTGAACACACTTCCAATGATCATTCGCGAAAAAACACAATTAAATACAAAAACAGTTTACATGAAGATTTTAAATCTTTAGAACGGGGAAAATCTATCCACACTGCTTAACAGATTTTGGATTAATACCAAATGATCATCGTTACTGAGTGTTGGCTTCCGGGTACCAGACGTTGAACGGAAAAGGAATTGTTACCCACGGAGATCTGATCACAACGGCTGAGGAAGAACCTGGAATATTTTATCCAATGCTTTTAATCCAATGTCTCAGTAAGCTGGAAGGGGCTGGATAACAGCCCCTGGTAACGATCTAAACCATTCTAATTGGTAGCCTCAGCTGTTGCTGGAGAGGGTTTCCATCTGGCGATAAACCACAGCGCTGCGAACATAATCAGCGTATATAAACCATAGATGGCCACAATACTCAGATGGCCATAAGTCGGTAATGCAAACATGATCGGCATTACCGGCAGCATGATAAAGAATATGGCCACGTTGAAAAAAGCAAGCTCCAATCCGACACTGGTACTGAAATCGGCATCCAGGACACGAAGTAACAACAATCCACTGGCTGTCGATCCGCAGGCACACCCAAAAACGGTAACTGCCCGTTCCGGTGAAAGTTCAGTCAAGCGGCTGGCAAAAATCCGAACCATGATATAGGTTACCACTGTCACACCAATACAGACAGCAATGATAACACCGAGATACTTGGTCAAAACAATCAGGGAAATTCCCATAATTGAAGACACCAGCAGATAGTCAACCGACAAACCGGTAATCCGTTTTTGCATGCCGGGATCCGTTAGGTGACCGATACCGATGGAGTCCATGACTTTTCGGACTATCAAACTGATATACACGGCGTGAAAAAAGAAAGTCGGATAAGCAAACATCATTAAAAGCGTCCGATTGGTGGTGTTATCCCGGACAATGGCAATCAAGGCATACGTCAGGATATAAACGATACCGATGATCGCCATATGATACGCCAGGGTCTCGACAGATGAGGAATGGGTTGTTTCCTTTCCGGCAACCAGTTGCTGGTCCTTTTTAAGAAGACCGGACAGGAATTCTTCATTTATTTTCGATCGTTTGTTGCTGTTCAATCCTTTGTTAACATAATTTCGGGCCATGGGGATACCGATGAGGTATGCGAATAAAAACCCGAATGCCGCCCAGATCAATCCCATGGTCGTTGCATCTTGTATCCCTGCACTTTCCCATATTTTTCCAATCGCAAAAGCCTGACCCGGACCCTGGGTAAAGCCATGAGTTACAAGATATCCGAGAAAAACACTGATGTCACCCCCGGTAATCATGTCATAGAGGAATACGATACCGCCCCCGACAAGTGCCTGCAATGTCAGACTAGCACACCAGGCAAACGACAGCCACAGGCCGCCTTTGATAACCTTGGAGCGGGGACCGGCATTATCATTACGTGTCAAACACAGTGAAATAAAGCTGATGTTGAAAGCATGAAAGGTAAACGGTAGAAAATCGGTAGCCATCATGGTAACCCAGGCACCTTCCGGGGAGTAGTATTTCAGCCAGCCGAGGCTGATAAGAATAAAACCGATGACACCACCAATCAGAGCCGCCGGAACCATGGTGGATTGCAGAAACTTGATTTTTGCCCGCAAAAACACTCCCAAAAGTAACATGACTGACATGGCCCCAAATATTAAAAATCCGGGAAATGAAGCTGTCATAACCTCTTCCTCCTTTAATCATATTAAAAAAAGACCCGGATACTACCGCTTTGAGTGCCCGCCCATTTTTCAACAGGAAATTTTCGGCGATCAAAGATTTCCGGGATTGTGATAACAATAGGTTTTATCACGCCGCATGCAGCGTATTTCAGTTGATCTATTTTTTATAAACCGTTTTTCCGCCCACAATTGTTTCCAGTATTTCGGTTTCTTTGGCGGCGGAGCGACTCTTTTGGGGATCTTCCGACAAAATAACCATATCGGCATATTTTCCTTTTTCCAAAGATCCGCGGTTATGTTCTTGAAAAACCTGCCAGGCTGCATCGATAGTCACCGCCCGCAAAGCTTGTGTGGGAGTGATGCACTCTTTTTCGCCAATAATATTACCACCGGCAGAGAGTCGATTAACAGCGCTCCAAACAAGCAAAAGAGGATTGATAGGGGTTACCGGCGTATCCAGGTGAATGGTAATCGGGATTCCCTTATCCAATGCTGACTTTGCTGGATTTAACCGAAAAGCCCGCTCCTTTCCCAGGAAGATATTGCAATGACGATCTCCCCAGTAATATGCATGTGCTGAAAAAAAGCTGGGTGTTATCCCCAGCCGCTTCATCTCATCCAGTTGGTCTTCCCTGGTAGTTTGTGCATGGATCGCAATATGCCGGGTGTCCTCTCTTGGGAACTCCATTTGAGCTTGATCCACGGCATAAATTATATCATCGATGGTAGCATCTCCATTTCCATGAATGGCTATCTGCATTCCTGCTCGATGAAATTTTTTCACCCATTGGGTCATTGTTTCCCTGTCAGTTACCGGATACCCCCGATAAGCCGTATTTCCCTTGAACGGAATGTGATACGGTTTTGTCAGATGGGCGGTGTATGCCTGTATTGAACCATCACCGATCAGTTTTGCTGCTCCCACCTGAATTCTATTTGAATTCAAAGCGGCGACATCAAAACCACCGTCGATGATTTTCTCGGAAAATTCCGCATCAGGCCAGATAATGGCGCGGAGTGGAAATGATTCTGAAGTCAATTGAGGTTGCATAACAGCCATCAACATTTCGGAAACAACACCGCATTGAACTGTTGTCACTCCGTGTGAAGCATAGTCCTGAACGGACCAGTTGACGATATCTTCAATCTTTTCCAGAAAAGACCCGAACACTGCATAAAACAGCTGCATTGCTGCAGTTTCTTCAAGGACTCCGTTCGGTTTCCCCGATTCAGGATCTTTGCAGATTACTCCCCCCACCGGATCAGGTGTATCCTCGGTAATGCCGGACAATGAAAGGCCCAGACTGTTGGCATAAGCGAGATGCATGGAAATATGGGTAATACAAATGGGATGATCTGTTGAAATCTCGTCCAGCAGGGTGCGTGTTAAGTGCTGTTTTTCCGTGATCGATGTATCATCAAATCCGAAGCCAAATACCCATTTCCCCTTTTCAGTTTTTTCGGCCTGTTGCTTCAAAGCGGTGATAATGTCATCAAGGCAGGTCAGGGTTCCAATCGGGGGGCTATTCAGATTCACACCGACAGCGTTGAAGCCGGAAAAAGGAAAATGGCCATGAGCCTCTATAAACCCAGGCAACATCGTTTTTCCTTCCAGGTCAATCACCCTACTGAATTCAGTAGCGAGTTGTTGAATATCCCCATTTTTTCCGATAGCCTCAATTTTGTCATCTTTGATGGCTATTGCTTCGGCTACACTATTGGCTGAATCCATTGTTAACAGATTACCATTAATGAAAATGAGACGATCCGCAGATGGTTGTTCTTCTTTCATTGCTAAATTTTTATTTATTATTGTTAGTTCAGTCAGATTTGACAGTATTTATCCGTACAGAGGTTTTAGCCACAATTTTATACATCAAAAATCATCTGGAAAATTTAAATATTTTGGATAAATTTACGTATTACGCAAATTTATCACACAATACTTGGACATTTATCAATTTATCGAATTTTTTACATTTATGAGCCATAATGGACACAATTGGTGGATTCCAAAAATGATATCTCGTGGCAAAAAGATATGAATTCGTTGCTACAAGGTTTTTCATTCGGTAATTTGTATTATAAAGGCTACTAACAGCCTTTTAAAAACAATCCGGCAAACTGTTGTTGGCTATGGGGAAGAGAAAACCGCAGTTCCGATCTGTTTGAAGAATGGAACTCATTGTTTTTGGGAAAGCTTAAGAAGAGATCTCAGGTTAGTCTGCTATTAGATGATTTCGATACTGACCGGGGCTTTGTCCATACCACCGCTTAAATGCACATTGGAAAGCGCTGGAATCAGAAAACCCAAGCTGATAGGCGATTTCCGATACCTTATACCCTCGTCTTAAATATTTATTGGCCAGTTTTTGCCGGGTGTCGGCAAGTACATCGGTAAATGAGGTTCCTTCTTTCTTTAATTTGCGATGTAAGGTTGTACGATCCATATTCAAGATGCAGGATATTTTCTCAATATCAACAGCTCCTTCAGAAAGTCTGTTTTCTATCAGATTCTGCACTTTCTCTTTATAACTTTCCTGAATGATGAACCGCTGCAAAACCTCATCGGCCTGATTCTTCAAAATCTGTTTCAAAAAGGAGTTGGCAGAGGCTATGGGTTTTACCATATCGTCCTTATTAATAACCAGTGCATTCTCACCAGCATTACAGATGACCGGACACTTGAACAGCTTTCGATAGGCCGAGATATACTCCGGAGCCGGGTGTTGAAACCTTACTTCAACTGGCGTAAAGGTTTGTCCTAAAAACATACGGCTATTAACAATGCACCCTGCCAGATGGTATTCGGGAATCCAGATGTGTTGTTCGGAAAAATCGTAGTCAAAACAAACGACTACATTTTCTTTATCATCAAAAACTTTGATACGTGTATTGCCCGATTCGAGCCCGGCGTAGAGCGACCAGCATTGAAACATTTCCTTTAAACTGCTGCAGTTGAGAAGCAAATGAATTAACAGGGTTTCATAACGATAGCAATACTTGGGAAATAGATGAAGCGCCAAAGCGGGATCACCGGTTACCTGATAAGCAATAGCAGCCAGTTTTTCCAACTGTGCGATCTGAAATCGAACTGTTGGCTTTTCGAGTCTTTTCAAGATGATACCGGTTTCCTTTTCAATTTCATCCAGTTTCAAGCCTTGACAGCAAGCAGCATTAAAAAAAAGACGAGCTCCTAACCCGCTAGTAGTCTCTTTTGAAGCCATAGTATATTCTTATTGCTGTTGAAAAAACAATGAGGTCCGTATTTTTTATTCATATGACACTCAGTTCTCAAACAATATCTATCACTATCTTTATGACACCCGTAATATCAGTATGTTATAATTTTCTTGGTGTTTCAACCCGTCATTTTTTTATACTCTCAGACTTCTTTTTAATCAAGACGCATTTTGATGACAACCAGGGTGAATTTGTTCAACGCTGCAAAACCTTGATCAACAAGATCCCGGATCGGGCCTGTCCTCAGCTTGACTGGGGATCCGGGATGACAGATGACAAACCTTGTAGCAACGAATTCATATCTTTTTACCACGAGATATTATTTTTGGAATTCGCCAATTGTGTCCATTATGGCTTATAAAAGTAAAATAGTGTGACTTGACGTCTGTTTATACTGGAAAAATCTTCAATTTTTCTATTGTGACAATCTGTTGATCCGGAATCAATTGTTATTATGGGATATCTCTCCCTGTATGCCGGATCGAGCCCTATAAACACTTACTTAAGCAAATATTGCCAAGAGCAAGGATTACAAACGCCTGTTTTTAAAGCTTTTGAGCGCATTTAGCCGAACTGGGGCTGCCATTTGAGTTCTAATCAGACAGATTCAATGGCAAAAACAAATAATTGGAGGATGATAGATTATGAACTCAAAAACCACTCTTTTTCCGGCGAGAAAGATCATCACCATGAATGCTACCCGGCCTGAAGGAACAGCAGTGGCTGTCCGGGATGGCATGATCCTGGGCGTTGGATCCCTTGAGGAAATGAAAAGTTATGGGCCGTTTGAAGTCGATAACAAATTTGAAGACTTGATTTTGATTCCGGGACTGATCGAAGCCCACAGTCATATTGGTGAGGGAACCCACTGGGGCTTCCCTTATATTGGGTATTATGATCGAGTGGGTCCGGATGGCAGAAAATGGAAAGGTCTAAAGGATTTTGAAGAGGTATTGACGACTCTCAAAATGTTGGATCATACCATGACAAATCCCGATGAACCTTTGGTGGTTTGGGGGTTTGATCCCATCTTTTTTGAAAAGGACTGGTTAAATGTATCTCATCTTGATCGGATTTCTAAAAAGCGACCGATTTTTGTCTTTCATATCAGCGATCATCTGGCAACCGTTAACACAGCCCTGATGTCATTAATGAATATCACGAAAGACACCGCTGTGGAAGGCGTAGATATTGGAGCAAACGGTGAACTCACAGGAGAGTTGCGAGAACCTTATGCACTACGATTGGCTGGTGACATCTACCTCAAAGTTGCTGATGGAGCTCAGATTGACCGAAACTGGCTGACTTATGGTATTCAAGCTAAAAATGCCGGCTGCACAACGATAGCTGAAATGGCCTATGGCAGTCCGGGCGATCAGGCAGCCCTGAACAGATTGAAGCGGTTGATTGATGCTCCGGATTACCCGGTTCGTATTGCCCAGTTGTACCTCCCGATGCTGCATGATGTTAAAGATCATGATGAAGCTGCACAATGGGTGATAAAACAGGGACAGCAAAGTTCAAAAAAACTCCGACTGGGCATTATCAAATACTTTTTGGATGGCTCTATTCAGGGATTTACCGCCAGATTGCGAAAACCCGGTTATCATAACGGGAATCCCAACGGCATGTGGCTGACACCTCCTGAAGAGATGGTCAAAACGCTGCTGTCCTATCACAGGCATGGTTTAAACATGCATTGTCACTGCAACGGTGATGAAGCTGTGGATGTGTTTTTGGATGCAGTGGAAAGAGTTCAGGCTGAAAAACCTTGGCTGGACCACCGCCATACCATCCATCACAGTCAACTAACCAGCCCGGCACAGTACAGGCGCATGGCCAGATTGGGAGTCAGCGCCAATATCTTTTCGAACCATATTTACTACTGGGGAGATAAGCACTATGAAACCACGGTCGGACCGGACCGGGCCCATCGCATGAACGCTTGTCAGACCGCAAAGCAAATGGGGGTTCACTTTTCCATGCACAGTGATGCACCCATTACTCCCATCAGCCAGATTCACTCCGTATGGGCTGCAGTTAACCGTCAAACCTCTTCCGGACGAGTGTTAGGTGAACATGAAAGACTCTCTGTGTATGATGCTCTATATGCTGTGACTCTGGATGCGGCATATACTTTGAAAATGGATCAGGATGTTGGTAGTATCGAACCGGGTAAACTGGCCGATTTTACAGTATTGGAAAAAAATCCCTTTGATGTGGATCCATTGAAAATTAAGGACATTCCCGTCTGGGGAACAGTGCTGGGCGGAGAACCCTTTCCAGCTGCCAGATAAAATAAATGATGTCAACCCCGGGTTATGAGTTGTTGGTATAATGTGCTGGTCTCTGTGCTCGGGGCTTCATCAAAACCGGATTTAAGAAAATTTGTACAATTTTGATATATTTGTTTAATTTTGCGTTTGTTTCCGTAAAATGAATGATATTTCATCAAAGCACAATAGAGGACTTCATTATAGGGGTCGCAGGTGAGAGACTTCTCCACGTATTCAATACATTTCTCATAACCTGCTTCCGCGTCGAAATGCCTGATCAGGTTTTGCAGCACCTGCAGATACTTTTCCTTGTAGAACTCCCTTTTGCTTTCAAAGATCTCAACATAGGGTTCCTCCTGCATATACTCTCCCTGATAGAGGGTTTCAGCTTTCAGGAGATGGACAACTGCAGTTTCTGGATTTTGTTTCGATAGTGTGACTTCCTCCAGAAACCGGTCGCAATCTATCCAGCCGTTTTCTCCCGGGGTTAAAAGATAGGCATTGCCGTCTCTTTTGATGTATTGATCCGATGCGCCTTTCTTATGGGTGGTTGAACCCAGAATCTGCCTCAGTGTTGATAAGGCCACTTGAAGTCGATGTGAAGCTTTGGATGATGAAGATTCAGGCCAGAGAAACTCGATAAGAAGCTCTTTATCGATATAGCCCTTTGTCCTTTGTTGAATCAGGTATTTCAGCAATAGTTTGGCTTTCTGGCTGGACCACCGGTTTTGGGGGATTTCTTGTCCGCCTGTGAAAACTTTGAATGGCCCCAGGCAATAGATGCTGAGATCGCCCAGCTGCATTCCAACCGGGATAGCGGTGATGGGAGAGGAAATTTCAGGTTTGACTGTTGACTTACCCGCACTGGAAAATTCCTTTTCCCCTACTAACCGTTCGATATCGGATTGTTTAAAGCCGCTTCCATCTATCCCTGGCAATACAATCAATAACCATTCTCTTTCCTGATGGAGGCAAAAGTGGTATTTTTCAAATGTATCTTCTGACAGGCACGCCTTGAGCTTTTTTTTAGCCAATTCAAGTTGATCTGTTTTGAAATAGTATTTTGCCAACCAGACTTCAATCTGAAACGAGAAGAAGGTTGCCTTGCCAACAAGCTTTCTGGCTTTTTCCAGAAGAGGAAGCGCGGGTTGATAATTGCCTGTTTCCAGGTACAGATTGGCCAGGTGCGAACCAAACAAACTATCTTCAAAGGGAAGACTCAGACCATCAATTCTTTCCAGGCTCTGCTCCCCTGCCTGTTGAGCTTTTATAAGGTTGCCTGTGGCCATATAGGCCAATTGGAGAATATGCAGCGAATAGGCTTGACCCCATCGATTTTCCATTGACTTGAATGCTTCCAAAGCTTTAGAGGCGTGTTCCAGCGCTTCATTTTCCCTGGTCAATGGAATTGCGTTTAGTGCCACATCCATCAACAGCCAGGCGTAGGATGAATCCCGAAAGTCAAGTCTCCGGGTGACCTCCAGACCCTTTTGAGCATTTTCATATCCCTGCTCATATTCTCCCAGGTAATGACTTATCCATGCTATGAGATGGTGATTAAATGCCAGCAGATGATGAAGCTTTTCATCCTTGAAGGCATCATGTGCTTTCCAGGCAAGTTCCAGGGCCTTTTCCAGATCGCCGGAGCAACCATATCGAAATCCCTGGTTAAGATAAAGGCTTTCCAGCAACCCTTTTTCATTAATGATTTCAGCCAGATTAACGCCTCTTTCAAAGTATTGGTCGGCTTTTTCCATCTTTCCCAAATGAGAGGAGATAAAAACCAGGTGGGTCAGAATATTTAGCGTCACTCGATTGTCTTCCCTAAAAGAGCCCAGCACCTCTTCCAGCTTTTTTTCCGCTTGATGAAAGTTCCCGGTTTGAAAGTAGTTATTTCCCAAGGCATTCAGGCACAATCCCGCACCTTTTTTGATATCCAATTCCGCAAACTTCCCGTGGGCTTTTCTGTAATAAGTGATAGCCATTTTGGGTTGTCCGGACAGGTCATAAATTCTCGCCTGCGAATAAAGCAGCCAGGGCTCCTTATCAAGGTATTGTCGGGGAATTGAGATTAGATAGGATTCCAATTGCCTGAATTTCCCTGCTTTTAGCAGATCTTTTCCGATTTGATTTAGAATAGTGCAACACTCCTGATATAACCGGGCGGACAGGTAATGACCAAGGGCGTTTTCCTCTAACCCTTTGTTGTGGCAGATTTGGGCAGCCTTTCTATGGAACTGCTCATAGTCGTTTTTATCACACTCCTTGATGAATCGTTTTTTCAGGAAATCCTGAAAGAGGTGATGGTAAAAAAAGGTTGATCTGTTCTCTTCCAAGGGGAATGTAAACAGGTGATTTGTCTCCAGATATTCCAGGATATCAGCAGCATCATCAATTTCCAATACTTCATTACAGAACTCCACATCCAATTGCGGAAAAAAGGAGGTTCTCTGCAGAAAATCCTTAATCTTCTCCGATTGCTGAGAAAAAACGTTCTCCTCCAGATAGGACGCAATAAACCTGTTTGTCCCCTTTGATTGATCGAGAAGACACCTGATCTCTTCGGGGGGTTTTCCCTTTAAAGTATGATAAAACAGAATCACACCCGAGATCCAGCCTCCTGTTTTCTCTAATAAAATCTCAAGACTTTTTTCCTCAAGTGGCAGTTCAAAGAGTTGTTGAAACATCAGCCTGATTTCCGAATTGGTAAATCGTAAATCACTTTCAGTAATTTCCGTTAACTCCCTTATTGCCCTGTATCGAGCCAGAGGGATTTTTGGTTCGGTTCGGCTGATAATGATCAGATGAACCAGGGGATTGATCCTTTCCAGAACATACCCGGTCAGTTCATTGATCTCATGATTTTCCTGAATGAGGTGATAATCGTCGACCACAACTAAAAAGTTATCATCAATGTAATGATCAATCTCGCTCAGAAAAACAGTTAAAATAGACTGCCACTCCTGTTTTAACGATCTTGTTTGTTGAATTCTGTTTAAGGTATCCTGGCCAAAATCGGAATAATATTTTCTAAAGCCCGTAACCAGGTAGGATAAAAATGTAAAAAAATCCACATCCGACTGATCCAGCCTGTACCAGACGTGTTTAAATCCCAGCAGGTTTATGATTTGGGTTGCCAGCGTTGTTTTACCGAAACCGGCACCGGCTACAATGGTGGTGATTTTCCGTATGGGAGAGTTTTCCACTAAAGAGAACAGGCGTTGCCTCTGAATAGTTGAAGGCAGACGTGGCAGGGTCAGTTTTGATTTAAGGGGTATAATCATATCCGCATCCGTGCAGTTTTTGATAGATGATTTCGAATACCTGTAAGAAAGATACCGCAAGCATCTCAAATGTCAATCCGTGTCTCTTTTGGATTCCGCCCAAGTCATTCGGGTGGAAAAACAAATAAAATACTTGGCAAAATTGCTCTATTCCTGCAAAAACGCAGAGTTCAAGATTTCAGCCTGTCTTCATTTGCTTTTCCCAATATCAATTTGATTCAATTGACTTTTACTGACCAGACACGAACTTGAATCGGATTCGCTAAAGGTTTACTATTCCCCTCAGTGAGGTTGGCTCATGTGATCCGATCCTACATGTCCGGCATGAGTTTCCTTTAAGGGCTACACATAACTGTCAACTCCTTCCCCATGTACATGGCTTTCCCATGCTCGGAGTACTATGAGTTGATCCGACTTCCTATAGATCATCGTTCGCCTCTTTCCTCACTTTAGCTGCCCTACCCAGATATTCCAGGAATCTATAGGATCTCCCAAGTTCTTGTATACCTCTCTTCATACATGCCACAGCCTGAGGACTCCGGTGCACCTCCACATTCTTGCCATAGCGGATGCTCCCGTGTTGCCTTCGGTGCGCGTAAAACCCTCGGCATCCATATTGAGCATTTCGATGCTGTACCTGCACTCCAGAGCCTGCCCCGGGCTTGATCCGGGGGAGCGCGTTCGTAGCTGCAAGCTTCGCTTCTCACCCCTGCGGCCTAAAGGATTCTCTGCCTACGCTTAACCCATTTTGTTGGTCATATCTCTCGACATTACTCCGCCATGAGTCCAAGGCTCGATACGGGTGGGTGGCTCGCCCTTACACAGATGCTTCTCAGCATCCATTCCCAACAGGGACTTTCACCCTGGCCAGATACACCGAGCTTTCCCCGGCGCGATAAAGCCGATCTGAGCAGCGGCTATGGCCACCTTTGAGTGAACACGACTGGTGCTATAATTGATAAACCCACACCCATCGAGCGTGCTATGCCGTCAGCTTCAGTTATTTGTTATCTTTTAATCTGGATATTAATACAAAGACTTGCTGTAGTTTTCTAAGACCGTTTGATCCTTTGTTACCAAGTAGTCATCGTTTAATGAGGCATGTGCAACGATTATCCTATCAAATGGATCCCGTGTCCATTCAAGTTCCATAGCAGAATTAATTACATTATTGAAATTTTTATCACAAATTTTAAGTCCAATGGAATTTGAGAGATCTGTAATAACTTCACTCGCAGGAACAGTGATTCGATTGATCTCATTTAAATATTGAAGCTCCAATCGAACGATGGGAGAAATATGAATTTCATTATCATTTAATAAGTCTTTAGCTTTGTTACTTAGTTTTTCAGTTTGACCAACAAACAACCAGACGACTATGTGAGTATCAAGGTAAATCAAGATTGACCTCCTTTTCCCATGTAATATTAACAAGATCATCAGGACTCCCAACAATGATATCTGGCTTTGAATTCAAATTTGCTAACTTGTTGCTTTTTGCAACGGGGACAATTCTAAGAAGCTTTCCTCCCTTGTTGATCTCAATGGGAACTCCGCTGTTGAGCACCTCATCTAAAAGCTTATATATGTTGCTCCTTAATTCTGTGGGGCTAACGGTTTTCATTTTGATCTCCTTTAAATACGTACGAAATAGATATTACATACGTACATCTTAAGCACTATACCCCCTATAGTCAAGCAGTATTTGAGAAGAGAAAAAATGTGTAATTTCAGAAGATAATGCAATGCTCACTGGCCGTAGCTGTGTGCCGAAGACGCGCGGTGGAGGTCCGGTGTAGCAATTTGTTCGTTTTATAATTACAAATGCACTACACTTTAGCCTGCTTTAAAGTGTTTTCAGAGATCAAGTAATTTGTTGTGAAACTTAACCATTTTTCAATAGCCTGCCAATCTCTGTAATCACCCGCTTCAAGATCATTTTTACTTAAAATCGACCACATAACCAATTTAGCAGGTAAACTACATTTATCATAATCAAGTACCCCTGCAAAGGAACCTATATGAGAAGGAGACAGGGTTGGAAACAAATCAGCCATAGCTGATTGGTAAGAAGACAGTTCATCCAGTGTATCCTTTGAAGGTGGTTGCTTTGCTTTAGACATACAAGTATAGAAACATGCAAAAGGCAGTTGCTCTAATTTTTTGCTGTGTTTCTTGATATATTCTTCAGCTTCGGTCATCCACTTACCTCGATGAATCGGTGCCCCCATAATTATTCCATTACAAGCAGTAAAATCAATATCATCATCGATTGATTTCACTGAAACTGAAATTCCGATTTTTTCTAATTTCTTACCCATATATTCAGCGATTTGTGCTGTTGATCCGTGAAAACTTGCATAAATGATTTGGATTTTACTCAATTCTGTATTCAGTGGAACCAAAGGCCTATCTTTGCTTTTACCAGACAAAGATAATGGGTTAATCCCAAAATAAAATAAACTGCAAACTAAGCTTTTAGTGATAAATAAGAATTCTTTTCTATTCATAAGTTTCATAAGATTTGACCGCTAATTTTGTAATTACAATCCGACTATTAAACATAAAAACTCTTTGGGAATCTAAAATTTCGATGTTATATGCAAACCAACACTGGTTTAACCGGCTTTTATCGCTAAGTGCAGAGAGCGTAGCGACCGAAGCTGCGCGATAAAAGTCCATGTTTATGCATTTATTAACTGGCAATCTTGCGAAACAACCACTCAAGTGGACCAGATTTGAAGAACCTTAGCCAGATGACACTAAACACGACAGCAATTAGACAAAACAAAAGCGCGCTAAGTAATGAGAAATCGATTGTCTGGTTTTCAAGTCGACCTACTCCTTCCAAAGTTCCCATGCCAATGATAACGTGAGCAACATAAAGCGAAAGCGACAACTGACCTGTACTGACTCCTTCTTATCAATACTCGATCTCCGGATAACCTTGCTTTTGAAGTCAAAAATGTGAGACCAATGCCTGCAAGCTCCACGAAAAGAGCCGATGCTCTCCCCTCAAAAAGCCCTGAAAACCAGAGAAGTACCTGGTTCCCTTTCTCTGCATTCATTGCAATTTTGAAATTCACAATGACCATCCCAAAAATTGCAATCGCTCGAGCAAAATCGAACCCCATAATTCGCTGTTTCAACTGTATGTTCCTTCTTTTAAAGTTAACGAGACTGTAGAATAAGTCCTTCCGATTTCAAGGTCTCCAAAATTTGTCTAAAAAACGTGTTGCTACATATTTCTGGGACTAATTTTCACTTCCAAATTGATTTAACAGGCTTCTAGACACAAAAAAACTGATGTTTAAACTCAAAATAGACTGATTCTACAACCTCAACACCAGCATCACCAGCCAGGCCCAGAGCGACGAAGAAGCGACGGGGTTGGCTTGTGTATGCATTCGTTAGCTTTTCCTCTTGGGGACAATTACCCGGTTACCGATCGCAAATAAAACAGGAATTGATCCAAGAATTCCAATAGTAACCACGGGACCTATGTAGTAGAACTTATTTAGATCAATATACCCCTCAATAGTAGCATGGTATAATAAGCCTGCAGTAATAGGTAGATTGAAGAACAAAGCAGTTGTTAACCCAGGCGTATATTTTTTTAAGGCAATTGTTGCAATAAGATGAGGAAAGATCACATTCAACAACATTGCGAGAGCATATCCCGTAACCAGATATGCTCCGAGACTCTGTTTTTCTCCGACTAATGCCAAAATAGCAGAAATATAAGCAAATATTGTTAGGGTCAAAACCGCGAATCTAAATACTGCAGGTTCTACTGGATGATGCCAGCGTCCCGCTGACATCGACCACTTCGGCAGCCAAATAGCTTCTTCAAGATTATGGACTGTGATTGAAATGGCAAATAACCAACTGAGAACAATAAAATTTATCTGAATCATTTCAATATTTTATATTAAATTCTACTTAAGTTAATGACCGGGGTTAGTGCCTGCGTTGCCCAATGAGACGAAGAAATGCGAGTTACGTCAGCTGGAAACAATCGTTGGACGAAGCCGCTTCGCGGAGAAAAAAAGTCCGAAATTTAGAGTCACCTCATATAGTTTGGTCTGAGCTTCAGATAAGCTGGTTTATTTAACACGGAAATTCCGATCCCCGGTTTTTCCGCCACTGATTGTTGATAGACCCCAAAGAGGTTACGATGATTATTGAAAC
>JAHJTV010000001.1 GCA_018829445.1 bacterium | reverse complement strand
TCTCTCGACATTACTCCGCCATGAGTCCAAGGCTCGATACGGGTGGGTGGCTAGCCCTTACACAGATGCTTCTCAGCATCTATTCCCTACAGGGACTTTCACCCTGCCAGATACACCGAGCTTTCCTCGGCGCGACAACGCTTAACTGAGCTGCGGCTGCATCGAACTCTATGTGAATGATACATTTGCTAAGAAAGCAAAATTCGACCCCACCGTGGGCGCTAAGCCGTCAGCTCTAGTTTTTTGTTATGTGATTTCAAGCAACTCTTGATTCAGAATATTGGTTTTTAATCTCTCGATGAAAGAATTTTCCATGAGACGCCGCAGATTCAAACTCATACCAAAGAGATTCTGGAAAATCAAAATATTGCCACACTGCTCCACTATTGAATTCTACTTCAAGCGTAGAACTACCCGAATCATAGCCAATACTACGAATCATTGATGAATCAACGTTTTTTCTGTCCATGTTATTCTCCTATCTGGAATTTATAATTTTTGTTCTCTTATTTTCGTAACTACTGATTTATAATTTTCATCAGAAATATCATGCGTTTTGCTCCAGCACTCTACAAGTTTGGGGTCTTCACTTGTTGGCCTTGGATTATTTAGTTTTACTCTGATTCTTGAAGGGATTTTGATTGATTCGCCAACAATAACAGCTTCACCAATTCTTAAAGAAGGTAGTAAATCAATCAGACTATTTAGATTATCCGGAGATGAAGACTTAACAATAGATTGATCTCCTGAATTTGTTAATCGTAATGCCATCAGGGTTCCTATTTGAGCAAGAATAGTTTCTGAAATCTCTGAAGGCCTTTGAGAGATGACCAATGCACCAACGCCAAATTTACGTCCTTCTTTAAATATTCGTTCTACTGCTGTCTTTGAATAACTGTTATTGTCATTCTTGTTTAAATAACCATGGGCTTCTTCATAAGCCAGCAAGAGCGGGCGGTTTTTACCTGTATATGACTCATTCCGCCCCCAGAACATGCTGTCGTAAACAAATCTAGTAATTAGTCCAATTGCGATATCTAATACTTCAAATGGAACTCCACTGAGGTCAAGTATTGCCAGCTTACTATCACTTCCAATCCATTCGTTTAGCAAATTGTGTAAGTCCTTTGATGATGACTCATCTTTGTAATCGCCTGGGTTGAACATAAAGTCAAATCTAGAGTCTTTTAGGCGAGACAGAAGTTTTTTTTCATAGGAATAGTACTCCTGGTGTTTTGACTTGTAAGGAGCAACGTTGCTCATAGGATAAGGTTCAAATTCTGCGGGTTTTAACTCATTATAGTTTCCATCGTCCAACAATTTCGCTGTGTCTTTAGTTTGCTTATCTTTGTTGGATTCTGAAAAAGTTGCGTTTAACCACCAATTCATTTCATACCAAAGTTTTCTGGCATTAAATGGAATTGGAGAGTCAGCAGTAATGAAGTCTGGATTTACATCACCCGATTTTAGTTGGAAGTTTCTTTTCTTAAAATTAGTAATAAGCTCTCTGAACAATCTATGTTCTGGTCTTTGATCATCAGTAGGCTTAGCTCCAACAAGAAAATAGGCTAATTCATCGAAGTTCATCAACCAAAAGGGAATAAACAGGGGATTTTTGGAGTCATTTATTTTGTATACCTTTGCATTCGGAAACGCTGTGGAATATTCACCATGTGGGTCAACTAAGATAACCCTTGAGCCATTATAATCGTTCAATATGGCTTTAAGAATACTGACAGTAGTATTGGACTTTCCACTTCCTGTTGAACCAAGAATTGCACAATGGCGCAATATGAGTTTATGAATGTCTACATAAACACTTAAATTGTCGGAGGAAGAGTGCTTGCCTATTTCAATTGAGCCAGCATCTTTCTCTCCGTATATATCAAACAAGTCCTTTTCAATTACAAGATGAACCTCATCATTGATTGTCGGGTAAGTACCGATGCCTTTCTCAAAATCATCATCTCCAATTTTTTCACCGACAAGCTGCACACTCAGAAAGCGTGACCCAGCAACTTGACTTACTTGACTATCATCAGTTTTACCTGGTGTATTACTAACAGAAGACACTATTCCATAGGTCGTAATATTACCCATTGGCATTTTTACAAAAGTACCTATCTGTCCAATTTTATATAAACGACCATTTATGATTGGCGCAGCAGAAGGGATCTCATCTGATACTTCAACTTCGACAGTACTCGAATCAACTCTAATTACTTTGCCAAGATATGTAATTTCATTGTCCACTTGCAATTTCCTCAATGTTTTCTTTTTTTCCAGAGTTTGTGACTAAGAAATCTACAAAACGATTAAAATCACCTAATGTTAATCTATTGCTTGTGTTGTCCCAATAGCTTTCTGAATTCTCATTTTGTTTTAAATCGTCTTCTTTGTATTCCCATTCACCAAGCGTTCCGTTGATAATTGTTTTTGTAGGACCAAAAACAGTCAAATTTAAGTAAGGTGAGGATACTTTGTATAGCTCCTCTACTTCTGAATCCTGATAAAAGAAAACCAAAATGAATAATCTATTATTTTGTCGTAGTGAATTGAATATAATCTCATTGATGTGCTGGTCAGAAAATGAATATCCGCTAAATATAAAAAGGCGTTCTCCACTCAATAAAACACTTTTTAAGCGATCAAAATATGAAATGAATGGTTGTTTTTTGGAAGAATCATATTTTTCTTTGGAAGGATATATAACAAGCTCATTATCAATGTTTTCTATGTCTGAGATCTTTCCGACTCGGATAATATTGTGCGAATTAGTGTCACTGTTTATCTTCCAAAACCAGCTCAAAGAGCCGTGGATTTTCCATAACCTGATCCAATTCTGAGTTAAATCTGAACGTTCAACGAATTTGTCAATACTTTCAGGCCAAAAAAACGGTTCATATGATCCGACAAATCCGTCAAAGTATGGGATTCGTATTTCTTCTAAGGACTTTTCTAAAATTAAATCATAATTTGATGTGAAGATTTCTTTTGAATAGTCTCTGTTTTGCATATTTAACCAAGCAAAAAACTTCTTGGTGTTTGAAAGATCAACCCTCGCTTCGCTTTCGCAAATGATTTTGTAAATATGTTTACAAATTTCATTATCTAGATCTTTTGCAAACTTTCCACTTATATTCAGGTAACTTTTATCGTCTCTTTCCCCAGTAATTGATCTGATTTGACGCAATTGATTCAGAATATCTTCGATATTTGGAGTTTTATCTGGGTAGGTAGATGTGAGATCATCTTTTATTATTTTAAAGTTTGATAGTTGATCACCGTGTAGAGCATCTTCTACCTTTCCTGTTAACGCTGCTATATTTGGTACTCCCAAAGCACATGATGTCCCAGCACCAAAGAAGAATCCATATTTTTTGGAATAAGAAAGCTGGTTTTTAAGTTCGCGTAATTCTCTTACCAGATTAAATTTGACCATTTGCTTTATCTCCTAATAGTCATTCATCAGTCCATTTTTCTTTCATAGCACCGGCCATAATCGTCCGATACACTGATTTTGATTAGACAAATAATTCACCATAAATGATGTGCTCTTCCTATTTGAAGGCGATTGTGGCCCCTCTTCGTGGCTTTGTTATGTTTTATTCTTCTGAACTTGTATATTCGATTAACAATGCTTCTTGAGGTATTGCCATTTCCTCAAAAACCGAAAAGTAGTCATTGCCATTAAAAACCTTACCTTTGTTACACTGGCAGACTTCATTAACAAGATTATCAATGGTTGTTTTATAGTGATTATTTGCTGTTATTATAAGGTTTTCTAGTTCAATGTCAGTCCATTTATTTGAATTATTCCTGCTATTGAATGCCAAATATGCATCATCGTGCCAGATACAAGAAGAATGAAAATCATTTAACCAATGTGGTTGTTTCATAAATTCAAATTCACAATAGAACATTTCCCATATTGCAAATGTGCGTGAAATTGTATGTTGTTTTTTGATCTGCTCAGAAAAATGCGATTGTTTTGCCGCTATTTGGATATAGTCCCAATAGTCTTTATGCGTACTTAGCCTAGGCCATTTTGCTTCAAATAGACAGATTTTGAATTCGTTTTGATTTGAGAGAATTATACAAGCATCGCTTCCTGTTTTTCTTTCAAAACTGGGTTTCATCACTATCGAAATTGCATGTAGATTTGGGCAGTTTTTTGAGTTTATTTGCCGCCTAATCTCGCAGGTTAAGTTGGATGTATAGTCATTTTCATCGGCTATATAACCCCTTATTAAATCTGATCTGACAAAGCGGTCTGCCCAGTAAACAGATTTTGTAATGAAATTTATGATTTTTGGAGGAAATAACGGCATCAAGCCTCCTTCAAGAATTTAATGCCAGTTTAGCCAGCGTTTTTCAGAGCGTAGAGAGCTAAGCGAACGGAGCGGTGAAAAACGCTGGCTAAAACTTTTGTTATGTTTTTTTATTGTTTCTTGAATATTGAAAGCAAAATTTTAACTTTTTCGATTAGCTCATCAAACGGGATGATTATTACGTCTTTATTGCTCCATCTGAATAACTCAAATGACTCTTTTTGACCTTTTTTCTTCAAGCTTTTTGTATCTCCTGCAACTACAACGCAAGTTGAATTCAGAGATTTACCGGAATCACCGACAATTGAATGAAAGTTTTTTAGTAATCTATTCCGTTGATCTAGGACTTGCACAATTGCGCCACTAAGAGCCGGGCTTATTGAGAAGATATTTGGTTTTCTATAAGGAGTTCTGTTGGTGATGCTTGCCAGATGTGTCTTAATCTCAATAAATGCAATATTGTTTGTGATCTTATTTTTGTATAAAAAATCTACAACCTTATCAGTGTTTCCAGAAATTGAATGTCCTCCAACATTTACTTTATCTTTCAGAAACACTGCTGGAAAAGAAAAAATCTGTGAAAAGATCCAAGTGTGTTTCTTAAAAAATGTTTGCCACCTTTCTTCAAGGGTATTAGTTTCTGTAACTTGACAATACAGTTTTTCAAACTCTTCGATTACATCCTCAAAATAAACAATATCTAACTCTGTTCTAGTTGAAATTAGAGTTTCTGTAGATAATTCTGAATTTACAAATACCTCTTTGAGATCCAGTTGGTCCTCAGAAGATAGTTCTATATTGATGAACTCCTTTAGATACCCAGATAAAGAACCAGGAACATATTTTTTTCTATCTGGTGGAGAAATCTTTTTTGGAAATACTGTCGACAATATTCTTTGATATAGGTTTTCTCCTTCATTCCTTTTAGCCTTTACAAAAGTATCTGTTTGCTTTTCCAGTGCATAGAAATCCTTTAATGTAATATGAAGCTTATTCCCCAGTATCTTAGTTTTACCGCTTGCAATAAATTCAACTTCAGAAACATTTGGGAACCGATTTTGAAAATAGTAAAAGAAACTTGCAACACCCTTTGGATTAGTAAATCCAAATCCCTTTGATTCATTTGTTGAAATACCTGATTTAGGTTGAGTTTTTGCGCTTGTAGTAATGCATTTTATTGAATCGTATTTCTGAATAATGATTCCATCCCTTTCATAGTACGGAAACCTTTTGATTGTCCCGTTCTTATATTTTTCACACCCTTTAAAACCTGTATCTTTACCATCTAAAGAGACATGATATATCTCTTTTGTCTTTAATTTTTTGATTTTAATGAGTTTTATATCCTTCATAATATTGATATTTTGAAGTTTAGAACATAACTCATGCATCAGTTGCCGCTGCACTGATGGTTTTTTAATGATGAATTTGCCAAGTTCTCTGTACTTGCACCCACTGAAGGCGATTGCGGTCAACTGGATGCACTTGTTAGAAATCTGATTTGGTTATTTGATCACGATTTTGAAATTCATGACCTTTTCAAGGTCTTTGATTACTTTTTTGTTTCTTATTTCAAATATGCAGGGTTTTGACTTACCAACATTTTTTGTTTTCATTATTTTGATTTTTGACTCTTCAGTAATTTTTAATTCCAAAACGTCATCAAGAAATCTTAAGGGGAAATAAATCGTTGCCTGCATGTAACCTTTCCATGCTGACATCCAAACAATTGTTTTTTTCTTTTTTTGCACTTTGCACAACCATGCCTTTCCATCTCTGTAATATCGCCACTCATGTGTTAACTCATTGTCAGAGAATAGCTTTAAGAGTTCTAAGTAAGCATTGAATGATCGACCCAATACTTTTTTTAAAACTCCTTCGTCTGGAAAAACGTTTTCATCCGTTAGTTCAATTGTGTTGATGGTTTCCATGGTTTGATTTTCTAACACCAGTTTCAGTTGCGTTGCCCAGAGCGAGGAACGAGCGGCGGGTGACGTCAGCTGGAAACACTCGTTATGCTCAATATGTAATTAAATCAACGGTTAATATGAATTGGCCCTTTCAATTAACTTTTTGACAAAGTATAGGTCAATTTCGTGTGACGCCAAACGTATTTCTGGATAGTTTCCCCATCCAGGAGGAATCGGGACACCAGCTTTATCTGTGTAATCACCTTTCCTTAAGTAAAGTATTATTTTGTTTTTAAGAGGAGATACCCATATTAGACCCTTGCCGTCAGCATAAAAGCAATTCATTGTTTTTTTGACTTTTTCTTCAACATCATTATTGATTTCATAAATCATTTTTTTGATAGCATGATATGCTTCAACAATTTCTTGTGAGGAGTTCTCTATTAAGTATTCCTCAGTGAACACCTGTATTTCCTTATTTACCGAATTGACGGTCTTGCTTGGTTTAGAAATTGTTGTAATTGTTGCTTGAGATGCAATTTGCGATTTTATTGGATCGTATCTAATGATGCTGTTTTCATATGCTTTTACTTCCCATAACTCTATCGGTAGATCTTTATAATCGATCGCTTGAATTTGAAAGTCGGTAAAAGACGGTGATACGAATATAACTCGAGATTGGGACCAATCGAAGAATTGAGTATTCTCTGATTTTCCAAAAACTTCATTGTATTTGAGAACAAAATCCGCTTTGCGATTAAGCATCAAGGACAAATATGCATACCCTTGGTCTATCACACTAAAATTTTGAGATTTTTTGTATTCAATTAAAATAAATGAATTTGTTTCACTATCAAAAGCAACTGTGTCAATTCTGAATTTATCAACTGCAAATTCAGTCGAAACAAACTGCAAACCAAATATTGCCTCAATATTATTTTCTGTTAATTCTTGAATTTCCTTTTCTTTTGAAAAAGCTAAAGATTTAATTGGCAATATCTTTTGCTTTTCTATTTTGAATAGAGGCATTTGAATAGTCTCAATTAGAATTTTGTATTAACAGCATAACTTTATATTACACCGGTGATTAACTATATTGATAAGTGCCATGTTTGTTTGATTTGGTCAATCAAATATATGAATTCTAAGCTTATTTGTGTGGAATCGTAACCGTTTTGTTTTGAAAAAATATTGGCTAATACCAGCATTTGAAAAGGAGATTCTTTTATTGCCTGGATTTGGCGATACTTCATTATATTAAGGGATTATCGTTGCTAATAGCAGACAATTGTCTGGTTAAACCACAAAAATGTTGGCAAAAAGCAACAATAAACTGGTGAAGGTAGATATTGTCGGGCGGTTTTTCCTGATTGATCATTTTTCCGATAATACCGGATATTTTCAAACGCTTGACAAGGCTGTTTTAAATCAAATAAGGTGAACATAAAGACACCACAAGAATATTGATGGTGGATAAATCGGGTGTATTTTGATTCTGTAGGGATGCAAAAAAGTGCATCTGAAGAGTTTCGTAAATAGAAGGTTTAAGAAAAGATTTTAGGTTTAATCGAAGTTGGATAAATTCAGAGGCTTTAGTCTTCAACAACATTTTGACCGTTTAGGGAGTCTTCTTTGGTGAAAATATGTTTTCTTTAAACAATTTTAATAATTGAGGTGCTCATGAAATCACAGCGGTTATTAGATCAGGTTCGATGGGCCATTAGAGGCAGGCATTACAGTATCCGAACAGAAAAATCATACGTTGCCTGGATAAAACGATATATTTACTTTCATCATAAACATCATCCAAAAGATTTGGGGGAAGATCATGTAATGCGGTTTATAAACTCCCTCGTGGTGCAGGGTAATGTTGCTTCTTCGACTCAGAATCAGGCTTTGTGTGCAATTCTTTTCCTTTATAAGGAGGTGTTGAAGGTAAATCTTGAATGGATTGAGAATATAAAGTGGTCAAAACGACCTAAAAAACTACCTGTAGTTTTTAGGTTGAAGAAGTACAAAAAGTGATAACTCTGATAGATGGGCAAAAGTCTCTCATGACGTCTTTGCTGTATGGTTCGGGTTTAAGATTGATGGAATGCCTTCATCTTAGAGTTCAGGATGTAGATTTTGGATACAAGCAGATTATTGTTCGTGATGGTAAAGGTCTAAAGGACAGGTCCACGATTTTACCTACACAATTAATCGATAGTTTAAAAAAGCAGATTGACAAAGTGAAGATTCTCCATGAACGAGACCTTGCAGCTGGTTATGGAAGCGTCTTTCTTCCTTGCGCATTGGAAAGGAAATGGAAAAATGCAGCGTTTGAGTTTAAATGGCAATACCTGTTTCCGGCTGACAGGATTTCCATTGATCCCAGATCTGGGATTCAACGCAGGCATCATCTATCAAAAGACTATCTGCAGGCTTCAGTGAAAAAAGCTGTAATAAAAGCCGATGTCAACAAGCGTGGAACCTGTCATACTTTCAGGCACAGTTTTGCAACGCATTTATTGGAATCGGGGTATGATATTCGAACAGTGCAGGAGCTACTGGGGCACAAAGATGTCAGCACAACCATGATTTATACACATGTGCTGAACACCGGAGGGAAGAGCGTTAAAAGCCCGTTTGACAACCTAGCTAAACAGGCCATCTAGTATAAAAGCCTGTCAAGGTCTGTTTGACAATTCTATTGGTAATTATTCAGTAGTATTTCATATCCGTGATCCATTCCAGTGAAAGTGGGTGTGTCTGGCGTTATATGGTTATACTGCTGAATAGTTATTTCTATGATCTGAATTTCTCCGGGTGGGCTGCTTTTTTGGCTTTTACCCATTGCTCAAAATCATCATCAATGTCCTTTTGAGTCTGGCCCTCAACATCGATCAGTCGGACCTCTTTGTTGCTGCATTGTGTACACATGTGGAACAAAGCCAGCTGGCCCTCATAAAGAGAACCTGAGAAATCAGCGGCATTAATCTCCTTGTGACATTTCTGACAGGTGACATTGCTCGTCCAGCTTTTCTTTTCTTCATCGGATAATCTGTTCCATAGGGGCAAGGCTTCATCTGTAATCTTGATGTTCATTTTTAACCTGTGTGAGACATTTTATACTGAAGGTGTGTAATCAGACTAGACAGTCCCATAAAAAAAATGAAATGGCATTGATGATTGTAATAGGAGACGTAAATTTATTACCAGAGACTGAGTGACGACTTTTGGGTCGAAGATTCCTGACCTTGAAGGGATTTATGATCCGTAAATGTTAGTCAACAAGCCCTCCAGTTTCTCTTCCAGCATTTCATAAGAAAGATAACGC
Source organism: bacterium (assembly GCA_018829445.1). GTDB lineage: Bacteria > SAR324 > SAR324 > XYD2-FULL-50-16 > XYD2-FULL-50-16 > JAHJTV01. The sequence continues at coordinate 80,539 of JAHJTV010000001.1, read as the reverse complement.
CAGCCCAGCATATAGTTGGACTCCGCCATTTGGGCCAACTCATCCCTGTTTTGTAAGAGCGCTATTATGGAATCGATGGTGCTCTTCTTTAAAAACCCATCAAAGCTGGTTACCTTAAAGCCCAGGGGTTCGATGTCAGCCTCGAATATTTTGTATCGGTTAACCAGCACCGGTTTTTTGAAATAGATGGCTTCTACAAAAGCATTTCCGTATCCTTCATAGAGAGACGGGTATGATATCAGGTCGGCATGCGGATAGATGTCCCATAAGGTGTAGTGTTTAACTCCCTTATCATCAGTGTATCTCTCTTTGGCGATTCGATCGGTGAAAATTCGGAGTTTGACATTCATGTACCTGGCGTAATCCTCAACCCGGTGCTGATAATCAAATCCCTCATCACCGGCAGCATGGGGAATGACTAATGCGCAATCGGGCCATTCAAGCCTGCTGACCAGTTCAATGGATGTCTCAATTCCCTTTCTGGAGATCAGCCTCGTTGGTTGTAGAATCAGGTTGCACTTTTCTGAAACCTCCAGCTCCTTTCTAATGTCGCGGTTGTATTCGTCGATCTCCTGGGGCATGGTTTTAAAATCCATTACATTGGGAATCACCGTCCAGGGGGCTCCGGTTCTTCTTGAGAGTTGAGATCCGGCGATGGAGTTGATGACAACATGCTGAATATTAGGTTGCTGAGGTGGAAAAAAGGATCGCAGGTAATCCATGGCCGCATAACTGTGAAACCGCTGTCGCTCCCAGTAAAAGTCGTGATGATGAGCGATGGTTGGAATCCGTTTCTCAATAATAAACTCGGTTAACGCCTGTCCGAAAGGGATGTTTACGGGAATCGCCAGGGCATTTTCGACGACCAGAATGTCAAATCTGAATCGGTTATGGAACTCCTCCAGTTTATCACGAATCTCCTCCTTCAGACGATAGACTTGTCTGGTGATCTCCCGATCTCGATTCTTTTTGGTGAAAAGGGTGTTATGAATCTCCAGAATTTCCGGGTGCAGGAAGTGGGCTTTGGGGACTTCAAATGAGATTTCGGAAGGCGTGTCAAGCTCGCCGGCCATGTAATAAACCTTACAACCGTTTTCCGTTAAAACATCGACCCATTTTTTTGTTTCCAGCGAAACACCATCAGTGCCTGCAAACCGTGTGGAAACAAAACCAAATGAGAGGGTTTGGCGTTTCCATATATTCATGGTCAGTCTCCACCTGAATCGGGTTGATTGCGGATTAAATGATTACCGGAAACTATGCAGGGCTGTTTCGTTGTTCTCAAAAATATCAAATATACGGTCCATTCGGGTTAAATAAAACGTATTTTTGGTGCCGTTATGCAGGTGGGAGATTTTCAAAAGCCCCCCGGCGTTGGTAACGGATTTTAAGCAGCTGATCAGCATGCCCAGTCCGGAGCTGTCTACCGATTCAACGTTTTGTAAATCGAGCAGGAGCTTAAGCTTGTTGTTATCGATCAGGGAATTGACTTTACCTTTCAACTCCTTGCAACTGTTAGAATCGATACGATCGAAAAGTCTCAATATGGAAACATTTTCGACCTCTAACTCCTCGGTCCTCATATCCGGTATATCCTCCATGCCACTTAAAAAAAAGATATTATAGTAAGTTAACTCTAATTCATCAATATTCTTTTAGATAACCCACTAATTTTTGAGGGATAAACAATGGGTTTCTTTCCCATGTTAATGCAATCTTCATGACATAACCAATCGTAATCTTAGACTTTTTCTTCCTTTTTGACCGATTATATTTCTTAAGGTAGTAAAACTTATCCCAGTATTCATTGAGCAAAAACATTCATGGGAACGTTTTTACGGTAAAAATTTGAAAAAAAAGGCGTTTAAATATCGGAACAATATGACTCTAATCACAAACCCTGGCGCCGTCAATCCTCTTACTATTCTTATCTTGAGTCTATCAGCTGTCACTCATCCGATTTGAGACTGTTTGCCACTATCTCTATCGGATGAAATATCGGTTTTTGGCTGAACTGCTCCATCTGCATGCGGCAGGTTGGACAATCCGTTACTCCGACTTCTGCACTGGAAGCCTCCAATCGATTGATCATCAACGATCCGATCTCTCTGCTGAGCTGAAAGTTTTCCTTGAACAATCCCCAACTTCCGGCCATTCCGCAACAATGACTTTTAAGGTCATCGACAACCAATCCCGGAATGCTGTTTAATAACTGGATTGAAGAGTTTGCCTGATCCTGAATTTTTAAATGACAGGGCATGTGATAGCCCAATTTTCTATTAAAAACCTTAAATTGAAGTAGATCCGCACGAGCATTTACCAGAGCTGATATATGAACCATCTTGTCTTTAACCTGTTCCATAACCTCATCTTTCATCAGATAGGACCACTCCTGCACCAGTGACAAACCACAGGAGGAACAGGTGACCACAAGGTGATCAACCTCTTGGAGCAGGTGCGCCCATTGTTTCAGGTTTTGCCGGACTTTGTCCCGAGCCTCCTTGACCATTCCCTTGGAGAGCATTGGTAAACCGCAACAATGCTGCTCAGGTGTCAGAACAGTCTTCCCAAGCCTCGTTAAAACCTTGATTGCAGCTTCACCGATTTCAGGTTTAATGTAGGATGCGTAACAACCGGCAAAATACAAAACCTTGTTGCTACCATCACCCGACTGCAAAGGAACTCTCTTCCTCAAAGGCTTTATGGCAAAAAGTGTCAGATCCCGCTGTGATGAAATTCCAAGAATGCTCTCTGTTATCTTTCTGACAGGGGACAGTTCCAGAAGCGGTTTAGTCAGATGTGAAAACCGGTGGGTTAATCTGGCAGCTGATTCCAGATTGGTCACGACGCGGTTTTGCAGAGATACTCCATGACGATTCACAAATTGGGCTTTTGCCTCTAGCGACATTTTGGGGATATTCACGTTGGACGGGCACTCCTGGTAGCAACTACCGCAATTGACACACTGGTTGATGACCTTTTGAAACTGTTTGGTGAACAGCTCCTTGTCCGCAATGATTCCGGACATTAACGCTCGCAGCACATTTGCTTTTGCCTTGGGAGCCGCTGTCTCGTCTCTTGTAAATTTGAAAACGGGACACATCCGGGTTGCCGTTGTAATGGTAGTGCATTTGGAACACCCATGACAGGTTTCGACCTGATCCGGGAATCCCTCATCCCAGACCAGTTGCTTTTCCGGCAAGTCTTTGCCGGTATATTGGGTTCCATATCGTAAGTTGGAGGCCACCTGGTTGGGATCGTAATGTGTTATGATCTCCGGATTGAACATATTATCACTATCGAGCAGTCGCTTTGTTTCCAAAAACAGGGAGTAGATCTCCGGGTATCGTTTTTTGATATAAGCACTGCGAATTCGCCCATCGCCATGTTCCCCGGAGACCGTGCCGCCTAAACCGGAGACAAGATCGTAAACCTCATCCGTCAGCACCTTCAGCAGAGCAATATCTTCAGCGCTTTTCAGGTTCAACAGGGGGCGCGTGTGCATTAAACCCTTGGCTATGTGTCCGTAGACGACAAACTTAAGATTGTGGCTGTTCAGAATTCGGTATATTCCTTCAAAATAGTCAACCAGTCCATCAATGGGAACGGCCGCATCTTCGATTAACGCCAGTATTTTTTTTTCGCCTTTTAGTTTATACAGAATAGGGACGGCGGCCTTTCGGACAGCCCAGAATCTGGCTTTTTCCTCCTGGGTGGCTGCCAGGTGCGACTGGCTTGACAATCCCTCTGTAATCAGTATTTCTCTTGCCTTTTCAGCCAATCGGGTGGCTTCCTCTTTGTCACTTGAATCAAATTCAATCAGCAGCAGGTTATCAATATCTCCGGGAATCTTGTCGCGCAGTTGCGGATCATTGTCGCGCGCCAGATTCAGCAGTGATTTGTCCATGATTTCTATTCCCGACGGCTTCATGGGTATCACTTTCTGGGCCGCTTTGGCTGAACTGATAATATCCTTGAAGAAGGCTACCACTAAACTATCATAAGCCGGTTTTTCATGTAACCCGAACCGCAGACGTGTAACGACACCCAGGGTGCCTTCGGCTCCGGCAAACAGCTTTTGCATGGTCAGCCTGCCGTTGTGCACCAGGCCTCTCAGGTTGTATCCCGCTACATTACAGCGGATCTCCGGATAGGAATCCTCAATTGTTTTTTCGTTTTGGCTATAAACAGATGCCAATGCAGACAGGTTTTCCGGCAGCTGGTCCAACGGGGTGGTCTCTATTTCCGAAAGGATGTGGCTGGAACCGTCGGCAAACTGTACGCAGGCATCCAGTATGTAATCCGAGACATTTCCGTATTTGACAGAGTGAGCCCCACTGGCATTGGTCCCGTACATCCCGCCAAACGAGGCGTATTCACCGCTGGAAGGATCAGGTGGAAAAAAGAGGCCGCTGCCGACTAACTCCTGCTCCAGCTCACCGAATCGGTACCCCGGTTCACATTCAAACCACCGGTTTTCCAGATCCAGCTTGAGCAACCGGTTCATATATTTGGTAAAATCGATGACCAGTCCTCCTCCCAGGGCGGAACCGCATAAACCACTGCCTGCGCCACGAGCATGGACAGTCAGTTTATGTTCCCTGGCAAAGGCAATTGTTTTGGAGACATCATCAGCGGACTTGGGATAAACCACACCCAGGGGAAGTTTTTTATAAATACTGCCGTCCGTTGACAACATGTAACGACGTAAAAGATCGGTGTGGAGCTCCCCTTCGAGCAAGGTTGATAAAGGAGTTAATTCGGGTTGTGTTGAATGTGTCATTTTTCTGTAATCGGGCAATTAACGGTTTGTTTTGACCAGAAGACTGGCATTGGGAATAATGGCAACCGGACGGTTGGAATCTCCAACAAGTTGCCTGGCGCTGTCCATCGATATTCTGTTAAAACCTATGATCCCGGATTCCTTATCATTAATTTCAGTGACCAGTGAGATCCTGATTCGTTTCAGTTTTTCCATCATGGCCAAGGCTGTGCCGCCATTTCCCTGATAGTGTTCAAGCAAGCGTTGAAAAGCAGCTTCATAGCTTTCCAGTTCCAGCCAGGGTAGAAAAGTCTGAGAACCGACTCCGTCTCTGCACTCTGCCAGAAGGATCAGATGTCCGCCATCCCTGACAAAAACTGCAGCGTTATGAACTGCCTTATGGGCCTGGATAAAGTTGATATCCTTGGGATAACCGCCACAAGAGGCTAAAACCAGGTCATATTGTTCCGAATGTTTGAATTCACAATTACGTCCGTGGAACAGACAGGCGTTTCTGAAAACTTCCCGACCTGAACCGGTCAGCAAATCACACACCTCCCCTCTGCTGTTGAGAATACCGTGAATGGCTAAATCAGGCTGTCGAAAGGATTCGACTTCAAACAGGTCCTCTGCCAATGGATTTCCATCCAAAACACCGGCTTGACAGCCGGGGGCAAGTTTCCGAGCTGCCCCGTCCAGAAATAATCCATGGTTTTGATAGATGGCGGGCTTATACCCCAGACCGGGAAATATGAGTTTACGTCCGCCTCCGTACCCGGCAAAATAATGATGGGATATGGCACCAAAAGTCAACAGAAAAGACGCCTCCACAATATCCCGGCGAAGATAAACATCGGTTCCCCGTGAGGTTTTTCCCAGGTTCCGGAAAGAATCCGGATCGGTACAGTTATGGTGAATAAAACTGTACTCATGATACGCAGATCCATAGGAGCGAAGGCAGTCCTCATCACTCTGCTGCGGATGGGTTCCGTAGGCGATGAACAGTTTTATATGTTCTTTTTCGGCACCGGCTTCCAAAAGTGTTTCCAACACAATTGGCAAATACTCCCTGTACCCGCAAAGCCTGGTTTTATCGCCAATGACGATGGCCGGGCTGGTCAGATTTGGTAGCAGTAGTTTGAGTTGCTCCTGCAACCTGGTTTTAAACAGTCGCGGATTGATGACAGTGGCCGGCTCTTTGATTTGAAATACAAGTGGTGGGATTTTGGACTCAAAGGCAACTGAAAATTGACCATACTTCAACATTATTTCTTGCATTGGTATTGGATTTTAGATGTTATTTCAGGGTAGTCGGTTTCAAGGGTTTTCCAGTTCTCCGGATTAAACAAATTTTTTGTTTTATTTTAGCGACTTCCCTCATCTCTGTAAATCCAAGCTATCAGCAATTATTGCCTGAAACCTGCAATCAACATCCTTTGACAAATGATTCTCATTTTATAAGACTGAGATCTTACCTTTCAACAACACACAAACCTAAGAATTACCATGCTTGAAGTTGGCTATGTGATCATCATTTTTATCTCCGGGATACTATCCGGAATCCTGAATATTATGGCAGGGGGCGGCTCCACAATAACCCTGGGGGTCATGATCTTAATGGGGATGGATGCCTCGGTTGCCAATGGCACCAATCGTATCGGCTTGATGGTGGAGAGCACGTCGGGTGTTTTAGCCTTCAGATCCGAAAAGTATTCTGCTTTTGGAGAAAGTTTTAAACTTTCCCTGTTTACTCTTCCCGGGGCGATTTTGGGTGCCGTCTTCGCCATTAGAATCAGTAACGAACAGTTCCAGCAGATCCTGGCAGTTATTATGATATTGATCCTGATAACACTCTTTATTCCTAAAACAAATAAAAACAAAACTCTATCCCTGGAGAAAAAAGGGAAAAAATACCTGATTTACCCTGCCATGGTACTGATCGGATTTTACGGTGGTTTTATTCAGGTGGGAATCGGGTTTTTATTGATGGGAGCCCTGCGCCATCTTCTCAACCTTGACTTGGTCAGGGTTAATATGCACAAGGTTTTTATCGTTTTTGTCTACACCATCCCCCTGCTGTTTGTTTTTGGGCTGACCGGGAATATAAACTGGTTTTATGCTTTTTTCCTGGCTTGCGGGTATGCTGTCGGAGCCTGGTGGTCTGCCAAAATCTCCATCGCAAAAGGAGAAAAGGCGATCAAAGTCATCCTGGCCATTGCCATCCTGATAATGGCCACCAAATTCCTGTTATCAGGAACGTCCGTATTTATTTAAAATGTATCTTCAAAATATCAATCTGGATTGAACAAGAGTAATTTGTCCGAAAGGTTCAGGAGTGCACAGCGGATAGTCCTATTTTGTTGAAGGGGATGATAAATTTACAAAAAAAGGAAGGGGGTTTTCAGATATCTATGAACGTCCCAGAAAGAAACGTCTCCTGAGACTGACGAAGATCACCCCGACAATCAGAATCAGGATCAAAATGATGATCCCCTGTTTGGCAGTCTTGGCAATTTCGAATATCTTTTCTATCTTTTCACCCAGGAAATAAGCCAGGCAAACCCATACAGGGACACTGATCATGGCGGCAAACGCATCCATCATAAAAAAGACAGGAAAGGGGATTCTGAGGATGCCGGAAGTGAGATAAATCGGGGCTCGCAACCCGGGGGCGAAACGAGCGGTAAAACAGATTATTCTGGCTTTTCCCCTGATTTTCTCTTCCGCTTTTTTGATTCTTTTTGGGGTAAACACTTTTCGAAACACAGGCCATGACAGCACTTTGAGACCGAATTTGCGGCCAATCCAATATATAAAAGTATCACCGATCAGGACGCCGCAAAGTCCGACCACTATAGCTCCGGATAGAGAAATGCGACCCTTGAAGGCGAGAAAACCCGCTGCAAACAGGGTAATATCCTCAGGGATAGGTAAACCTAATCCGCAAGCGAACAGGATCAAAAGGATTGCACCGTAAGCCTGTAGTCCGCTTAATCCGACAACAAATGCAAATACTTTGTCCGCAAATGTTACATTTCCCATTTAATTCTTCCGTCAGGTTTCCTAATGTTTCTGTTTTTTCCGATCATCCGAGGGGTGGATCATCATCGAGTTATAAGTTGTGATACGGCAGGTATTTTCCCGGCAAAATATGCGTCGGGTCGCCGGTATTCAGAGGCTGTCTCTACAGCTTTTGAAAAATATTAATAATTACAGGTTTATAATATTCCTGCTGTTACAAGAAATCAAGTTCAGGGTTCACCCAATATCCCAATTCAGGTCCAATAGTATTCAAGTGACCATCTTGGTAAAATAGCCAAAAAATCACATCTTGGAAACATAAATTGGATCGGTTTTTTTAAACTATTATAACAACCGGTTAGTGTCTGATCCAATTCCAGAGCTGGTTGAAGGACAGGTACGGGGTGTTATAAGGGAAGTTAAAAGTTGATCATACCGACGGGTTTTAATCCTGATTCCCGATCTCGTTTGGTGGATTAAGATAGTAATTCTCTATCGACAAGGTGAAATTTTCTTGTTACTCCTTGCCTGTTGTTATTTGGTGAAATGGTTCCAATATCTTTTGATAATGGCAAATATATAAACTGAACGGTTTTGAGTTCTTTTTTAATTCAGAGAAGTTAAAAACTATAGAAGACGGTTCTGTTGTCATTCCCTACTTGACATGGAATCAATAATTATTTCAAAGCAACGGATACCGATCAACAGGCTGTGTCACAATACATAAAACGCACCTCAGCTGAGTTAGTTCGCAACGTGTCATTCCGGACTCCGATCCGGTATCCAGGGTATAAAGCAATATATATTTCAACTAGATCCCGGATCAAGCCCGGGATGACAAGTGTGACTTGACGTCTGTTTATATTGGAAAAATCTTCGATTTTAATATTGTGACACAACCTGCAAGCCCGGTATGACAGATAAAGCCAAACTCTCAAGTTATAAACATTTTCATTATGAACTGATCGCTAACGGCTTAAATACAGTTTAATCCTTTTACACATAAACAAACCATTATGACTTCCCGATTAATTAAGATCCTTGTGGCGTTGGTTATCCTGGCAGGCCTTATTGTGTTGGCGGCATCCTGGTATCTATCTTCACTTGTATTGTATCCAAAATCTGTCTGCCGTAAAGAACACTATGTTTATTGCAATGACCCTTCAGAAATCCCGGTTTCTTTTGAGAATGTCAGTTTTACTACGTCTGATGAGATAGAGCTGAAAGGGTGGTATATGCCTGCAACAGGATCGGGGAAAACTATTGTCCTGGTTCACGGCCACGGTGGTAGCAAAAATGAGGGATTAAGATTTGTCAAAGCACTACATGATGCGGGATTTAATCTTCTGGTGTATGATTCACGGGTGTTATCAGGTGGTAACAAGGCTTTTGCCTCCATGGGATATTTTGAAAAAAAGGATGTGAAAGCTGCCATTGATTGGGTTATTAATAAAAAACAGGCACAATCCATTGGCGTTTTTGGTTTTTCCATGGGTGCCGCAACTTCTATTTTGGCAATGGAGGAGGATCTAAGAATCAAAGCCGGGATGTTCAGCAGTTCCTACGCCAGTGTGGTAGACGAATTAGCGGAAGTGGGCAAGCGGGACTTCGGGCTTCCCGAATTCCCTATTCTTCCGGTTGCGATTTTTATTGCCAATATCAGGGGAGACATGGATCTTTATTCGGTTGTTCCGGAGCGAAGCATCCCACGCATATCACCCCGGCCTGTTTATATCATGCAATGCAAGCAGGACGATTACGTCGATTACAGCCATGCCCAAAGGCTGTATAAAGCAGCCAAAGATCCCAAGAGCTTTTGGGGAGTTCCCTGTAACAGACACGAGTACCTCTGGAATTCAAACCCGGAAAAAGTTGAGACTCAAGTTGTCAATTTTTTTAAACTCCATTTGTGATTCTTATTTTTTATAACCCCAAATCGCAAAAATCGGATCGGATTCCCGGCGGACCATATATTGGCTGTCGGAGACCGGTCGCGGATAGCCCCTGACAGTTTCTGTGTGTAGGTCAGAGAAAAGACCGGATTGCTTAAAATAGGTTGTCACCAGGCCCAAGCGTTCAAAGGGGTGCAATTCCGTCCATATTCGAACAACTTTTTCTGGAAACCAGCGATCAGAGAAGCTGAGTACAAACGGAGAACCGGGTTTGAGAACCCGCCCCACCTCTTTGAAAACTGCCACCGGTTGGGTCAGGTATTCCACTGATACTGTGCAGACTACCATGTCAAATTCGTTGTCTGCACTGGGAATACTGGGATTTTGATTAAGATCGTGGATCAAGTTTTCCGTCAGTCTGTTGTTTTTCCCCAATTCCTCTGTGTTCATCCCCAGACCGGTTACCTTGACATCCTTAATTCCTTCATTGATATGGGAGTTTCCTCCTGCCATCAGATCGAGTACCTTCATTCCCGGTTTTACAAAACGACTGTATAGTTCGGAGATATTCTCCATGGCTTTTAAATCCACATGGTTAACCAGCCTGGGAGTGCTGTAAAACTCTAGATCCGGGTTTTCGTTTTCCCTGGCGAAAGGAGAATCCAGGAAAAACTCGGTTTCCAATTCACTAAGCACCAATTGTAATCCGGGTCCGCCCTCTGTCAATTCCGACCCGATATCTCTTGAATTACCGCCTCGCTCTTCTCGATCTGGCAATTCCTTGATCAACTTAGCTGAAAAGGCTACAGGAATGCTGTGCAAAGGATGGTTAATATCAATGGTGAGGTGATCACCCTCATTTTCCAGTACTCTGAAGGGTCGATTATCAGTCAACAGAAATCCGACAATTGATAAGATCGATCTGGGATAAAACCGCCCTTTCCGAAAAGTGATCCCCTGTTCTGCAGCTTTCTCAAAATTGATCTTTCGTTTGATAAACTTATAACGCCAGTTTTTATTGTAAGCCGGAATCACAGAGTTAATTTCATCTGTTTCCGAGATGCTTTCACCCGGATTAAGCTGGTCCAGTTTCTTGCCGATTGATACCGGAAAAAAATCACGCCAGCAATTAATGACCGGAAAATACTTTCGTTCCAAATGTTTTATCGAATTACTCTGCCATTTCAAGGAAAACTCGAAACTCCCCTGTTTGGACTCAGACATGGTTCCTCCTGGTTGTTGACATTAAGAATAATCTGAAGTCCATCCCCTTAAAACCCAGATTAAAACACATTTTATTATCATTTGAAGATGCCGGTTTTGATTTGAATCATTCACACTAAAAAAAGCCATGTGTGCATCTATCTACGAGTTTAGGAAAAGTGAATCGATCAGTCACCCGGAAATAACTAATACCATTGATGTGAAAGCGGAGTATTTAATTGTACCGTTATTTCCGCTTCAACTTTCCTCAAGTATCTCACAGTAATCGTTCTTTTTCGTTAAAAGAGTATTTGAGGAATTGAAATATGAGTTCTTTTAGTGTTATACTAAGGCTCACTTTCACGATTTTTTTACTTATAGACGCACTATGACAAGGTTTAAAAGAGTTAGGAAGAAGAACACGGATATCGACTCGATCGATCGAACGGGTATTACCAGGATTAAAGATGGTTGGTTGATTCGCCTGGGATGGGAAAACAAGCGACCGAGATTTCAAAAAGTAATAAGAGACAAAGAGTACAACGGAAATCATATCGAATCCTATCGAATAGCGGCTGCAATTGCGGAGGAAAACCGTCCTGATTACAGATCCAACTTCAAGAGGCCTACCAATTATATCAGAGGATTAACACTGGCCAGGCAAAGATCCAAAACCAAAGGTCCCAAGGGGGAGATTCAGTATTATTATTGTTGGAAATATACATTTATGGAAAACCAGAAGCAGAAAGGGCGCACATTCTCTTTCTGGTTAACCGGTCAGTTATATGAGAGTTATCTGAAAGCCGTCGGATTTGCCATCAAGTATGAGCCAGAGATGCTACTTGGCAGAATTGATGAGTATTTCGTTAAATATATCAACGGTATAGATACGACAACCTTCAAGGATTTTGTCACAACCTCAGATGTTAAAGTGCTCAATTCCGATTCCGATAAATTAATTCTAAAAAACAGATATCTTAAGTCAAATGGAAATTCCCACCAAAACCGCCGAAATTGATGTGATTGTATGTCTCCGTAAGGGTAGTTTCAATGTCATTGGAGTCAGCGCCTCCTGGCTTGTTTCGCCTCCCATCTCCTGAGTTTTATCAAACTGAAGTTTTAAATTATTTATATAGCTAATCCAATTATAAGTCTCACTTTTCCGGAAGTGGGAAATTTGAGCTCGATATATTGATTCGTGGCTGTGACCATCAGTCGATTCTGGATAAAAGAGAAAATAACAGTGAAAATGTAAATTTTTTGTGGACAAGGCATCTGTTTTTTTGTAACCAACAGCAATAGTTGTATCCAGTTTGATACAAATCTTTTTGTGGAGACAGCAGCATGGTTAGCAAAACAGATCTGGAAAAGGAGAACAGGGAGTTACACCAGCAACTGGAAATGTTTCAGATGATATTTGAGAGTATCAATAATGGAGCGCTGGTAACGGATGTTAACGGGATTGTCACTCATTTTAATAAACCTTATGGGCAGTTTTTAGGCATCAATCCTGAAGAGCAAGTCGGTAAACACTGCACGGCATCAGTTGAAAACAGCAGAATGCATATTGTGGCAAAAACCGGCGTGGCTGAGATTAATCACTCCCATCGCATTAAGGGCCAGAGTATGGTCGTTCAGAGAATTCCCATTAAAAAGGACGGAAAAGTTATCGCTGTTTTTGGGCAGGTAATGTTTAAGGATGTCAAAGATGTGAGCAAGCTTGCCAAAAAGCTTTGCATGTTGGAATCCAAAGTAAAACTATATGAAGAGGAACTAATCAACCTGCGTTCCACTCGTTATACTTTTGAGAGCATCATCGGCGAAAGTGATGCGATGATCCGCATAAAAAATGAAGCTTTGAAAGCTGCAGGTAATAAACTCCCGGTTCTAATCACGGGTGAGAGTGGAACTGGGAAGGAGTTGTTTGCTCAGGCTATCCACCAGGCCAGTCCGCGAAAGGTTTATCCTTTTGTCAGAATCAATTGTGCCGCCATCCCCAGGGATCTACTGGAAAGCGAACTGTTTGGTTATGAACGAGGTGCCTTCACGGGTGCCAGATCAGGAGGCAAACCCGGGAAAATTGAGTTGGCCAATCATGGAACCCTTTTTCTGGATGAGATCGGAGATCTGCCGCTGGAGATGCAACCGAAACTCCTGCGCGTGCTGGAGGAGAAAGAATTTGAGCGGGTTGGTGGGACCTCTGTCTTGAAGTCCGACTTTAGACTGATAGCTGCAACCAACCAGAATCTGGAGAAAGCGATCAGCGAACGACTTTTTAGAAAGGACCTTTTTTATCGCCTGAATGTGATTCCGGTTAAGATTCCACCCCTAAGGGACCGAGTGGAAGACATCATTCCCATTGTTAATCACCTGCTAAGACAGATGGCTGCAGAGATGGCTATGACTGATATCAGGCTGGAGGATGAAGTCGGAAGAATCCTTTTGAATTTTGATTGGCCAGGAAATGTCCGTGAATTGTCCAATGTTCTGGAACGGACGGTTGCTTCCACGGAAGGAGATACCATTACCTGTGAAAACCTGCCGTACTATCTGAATCGATTAAAGGTCAGAGATGAACCCCGGGAATCGTCCAATATCAAAGATGTTCAGGCTGGGGCCGAGAAGAAAATCATTCTTTCAATGCTGGAAACAACAGGGTTCAATAAAACAGAAGCAGCCAAAAAACTGGGGATTCACCGTACCTTGCTCTATAAAAAGATGAAGAAGCATGCCATTCAGTATAAACACTAAGTCGAGTCTTGCGGTAATAGTTATGCTACCGCAACTCGCACTCTTTTCCGGGGTAAAAGCCTTAATTCTGCTGATCTTCCGGAATCTCCAGATTGGTAATTTCGTTGGTTACCTCAAAATCGTACTGGGGGTACTCATACAACGCTGTTCTGTCTTCGGTTTCGCCAATCGAATAGCCGAAGATGCTATCATAATCCATAGGATCCTCTCCCATCTCTTCCAGTTGTCTGAGATAATCTCCGACCGCTTTTGATTCGGCGATCCTTACCTTTCCCATTTTTTCTATGATAGGGCTGTGGTTACGGGTTTTATCATGGTCGAATTCCAGAATCCGTCGACCATACCGGGTGATCCCAATTACCCGGTATGTCAGACTTTTTCCGACACCGGGCAGATTGATGACACTCCTGTCCATGGCTAGAAAAGGTAGATTGGCTTCCTCCCGGATTCTGTTTATTTTTTTGACCACATTATTTGTATCTTCCGGAAAACTCTTCACAAGATCATCGTATTTGGCAGGCATAGTCCCGAAATGTTTTTCTTCCATTTGTTCCTGGACAGCACGGGCATTGGTGGCAAAGTGATGGAAGTTCTCCATGTATCCTTTGACAGAAAAAGTGTAATAGGGCAACACACCGATATCATTTAATACCTGTCTCAATTTTGCCGTGTGGCCTCTTTTTGAAACAGCAGTGGTGTATACCAGTTGGTTAGTAACCAGCCAACCGGCTGAGAGCAGCCGTTCGACTCCTTTTCTGGCTTCAAGGGTTACCTCCAGGGGAGATTCGAAATGGGTTTGAATAACAAATTGTTTGATCCCTATTACAGATGCCTTTTCCTTAAATTCCTTAAGGATAGAAACAAGCTCCGGGGTGATTCTCTGGGGAAGATAGACAGGGAGCTTTGTTCCAAGCCTCACTCGTATCAGCTCTGCATATTTTTCACCCGGTTTTCGTTTTCTGTTGGCCTGTTTTTTCCTTTTCGCCATCTCATAGATGGCATTTAAAATCTCTCTTAATGACTTGTCAGAACTCATCAAGGCATCTCCACCTGTAACCAGGATATCCTTTAGTTGCGAATCCTTTTCAAAGTATTCCATTAGATTTTTCAACCTGCTTTTCCAGGTGTCTTTGGGCTTAAGCTTCTCCAGGTTGAAATTTAATTTGCCGTTTTGAAATCCGTACATTCGCTGACAGGCAGAACACAATCCGCCACAGGCTCGACCTACCGTGTCTGGTATCAGGATAGCAACTTCAGGATAACGCCGGTGAATGTTGTGCCCCGGTATCAACCAACCAGCTGCATTAGGTTTCCCCTCCTCCACCGTGTCTTCTTTTTCCCAGGCTTTGATTTGTCCGAATTCGTCCACCAGTTGTCTGGTGTAAAGAACGTAATCCCTGATTGCCTGGTCTCCACCAATGGCAAAATAGGGAACCCTGACGTAAAGCAGGGAAAGAAAATAGGGATTGATAAAGAAAGGGATACCGGCTTTTTCTGCCGCATAGAGTGTCTTCATGTGATCCGGGTCTATGGAATAATCCAGCATCTCATTGAGATCATCCGGATTTCTGATGGCGAAGCGTAGGTGAAATAATTGATCATCCCACCATTCACGCATCTTTTCTCGTTTTTGCTCAAGGGTCATCTTCGCGTTGAATTTATACTTAGGGTCGCGCTTTATGCCATTATCGATCTTGTTGATGAATTTATCGATGATTCTTTCCCTGTTTTCCAGCCTCAGTTTTGCGATTCTGGGATCAAGGCCGGAAGGGTATCGTTCCATCCACTCTTCAAGAATTTCCTTGTTGATTTTTAGAGGTTTTGTTTTACCACTGAATTGTCTGAACAGGTACAACATATCCTCGAAGAAATAGTTTTTGGACCCGCCAATGCCTTTTTTAACACCAAGCCAGAGCAAGATAATAGGATTACTATAAGTTTTCTGTAAGCGAAAATTCCAGTCATCTACGATTATTCCTGCATTATCGATATAGTCCAGAATCCTGATGGCCGCAATTTCGTTCCATTTTAACTTTCTTAGAGCTTCTATTCCGGATACCTGGTGTTTGTAATAATTTAGTGCATGAGGGCTCTTTTTAAGACTTTTCATAACCCAATGCCTAATACCTTCAAGCACCTCTACTTCATTTTCGGCGTTCATTAGAATCTCCTCCAAAACAGGATTCTCTTTCATAATCTTATATACAAGCTTGTGACATTTGGCATTTATGGCAATCTTATCAAGGTCTTCTAAGGTAAGCATGGGAGGCTCCTTCTTTTGTTTCTGTTATAGATTTACTACACTTTATCTGGCGCAGGTAGGATGAGAAAACGTTATATCTGACGGAACTATTTGATTTACTGGTGATTGGTACAGTTAAAAACGAGGTTTAAAGTAATCGACAGCACCTGCTGATAAAATACCTTCATCTATCCGTTTCTTATTCTACCAGATAGGCAAAGATCTATCAGCATGAATTATTGTTTTATTTCGGGACCTTTATTTATACACCAAATAAACACCGATTTCAACTGCTTCAAGCCGGAAGAGATTTCTTTCGAAAAAGTAAAAATCTACAACTCAAAGTGTTAAACAGTAAGAGTTTGCGCTATGTCATCAAAAAATCATGCAAATCTTTATTGTTCTGAAATATTAGGTGATTAATAATTGAAAAAATCTCGAAAAATATGTGAAATATGATATAATTTGATTTTGCTGTTGAGTCACATAAATCACTTGTCAGCCTTGGGTATTCTAGGGATCTGACAGGCCTGTTATCTTGTTGATTTTGTTTCATCTCGAAATTTATTGAGGAGCCATGTTAAATAACCAGGAGCATTTTTCGCTAAACCTGAATGTCAGGGGATTGAAAAAATCAGCTACACTTGCCATCAACGATCTTTCGAATGAAATGATTCGCCAGGGAAAAACCGTATATCGTTTAGGGTTAGGGCAGTCGCCGTTTCCGGTTCCAGCGGCGGTCGCCGAATCATTGAGGCAAAATGCTCACCAAAAAGACTATTTGCCCGTTCAAGGGCTCAGAGAACTGCGAGAAGCAGTATCCGAATTCCACATAAAGAATGATAATATCAACTGCAGTCCTGATAGCGTATTGATTGGCCCGGGCTCCAAGGAGTTGATGTTCCTCCTGCAGATCTCATGCTATGGAGACCTGGTTGTACCGACACCGTGCTGGGTATCCTATTCACCGCAGGCACAGATTATCGGTCGCAGGGTTGTTTATCTCTCAACCGATTTTGAACACGAATGGAGATTGCAGCCGGAAACCTTAAGAGAACTTTGCGAGGAAGATCCTGGTCGTCCTCGAATAGTGATTTTAAACTATCCGGGTAATCCGGAAGGAAGTACCTATTCAAAAGAGACCCTGCAAGAGCTGGCCGAAATCGCACGAGAATACGATATCATACTGCTGTCCGATGAAATCTACGGCAAACTCTGTCATAAGGGTGAACATATATCGATAGCCCGGTATTATCCGGAAGGCACAATCATCAGTTCAGGACTGTCCAAGTGGTGTGGTGCGGGTGGGTGGCGCTTGGGAACCTTTACCTTTCCTCTTTCTCTTAGATGGCTGCAGGATGCCATGGCATCAGTGGCCAGTGAAACCTTTACTTCAACCAGTGCACCCATACAATACGCCGCAGTCAGAGCTTTCAGAGGGGGAGTCCTTATTGAAAGATATCTTGCTCATAGCAGAAGAATCCTTGCTAAATTGGGGAACTGGTGTGCGGACAGGTTGGAAGAGGCAGGAGCCAGAGTTGTCAGACCGACGGGCGCCTTTTATCTGTTTCCCGATTTTACCCCCATCGCTTCAAAACTCAATGCCAATGGAATCCGCACCTCGAAGGATCTGTGCAATCAAGCATTGGAAAAGGTTGGTGTTGCCTTTTTACCGGGAATAGAGTTTGGCAGACCGGCTACGGAATTGACAGCCCGGTTGGCATACGTGGATTTTGACGGTTCACGTGCTTTGGCAGCCAGTGAGCAGATCCCTTTGGATGTGGATATCGATGAACATTTTATTGAAACGTACTGCTATCGAACCAAAAAGGGGATCGATCTGCTTTGCGAGTGGATTAGCTCAATGAAAGAGTAAAATATGGAGTCTGATTGTCATCAAAAAGCGGATTTAGTTTATTTGAAAAACAGCAGGGTTTTATTGTTTTTGAACTCTTTTTTGGGGTAGTGCAGGATATACAGCCATCTGCCGAAAGGATCTTCCAGACTGATGTTCCTCGGGTCTGAAGAATCATTGTCTGCAAAATCAAAAATCCCCTTATGTTTTTTGATTTGATTGATGGGTAATCTAAAAAAATAGAAGGCATTGATCTGTCTTACCGGGGGTAAGTCGGCTTCAAATCGGGTAACAATGCCGGCTGTTTCTGCTTTGGGGAAGAGTTTAATTTTATAATGCTCATTTTTCACTTCGGAATAAAAGCGAAACGGTGTGGATATCTCGACGGTTTTTTCGTCCACAAATCTAGCAGTCAACGGCTTTTTGACCGGTGACTGCAGCTTCTTTATAAACAGTTTAACTTCCGGATCTCCCAGTAGCCGAAAAGTTAATGCCGATCTCAAAGTTTTGTCCTGCTCCCTGTGCCCCCTTGCCTCTTTAAGTTTTACAATGCTGAGTGAGAAATTTTTAGCATCTCTTAACGCTTCCCCATTATTAGCCCCGTCATATAGCATGGCATCAAGGAAGGCCTTGATAAATGAACTGCCGGAGGCACTGTGAACCTTGGAACAGCTTCCAATGATACCACTGATGCCTCTATCCAGCAGTATTTCGGAACTTTCCAATGAATCACAGCTTTGTAATATCAAAAACGGGAAATGGTCAAAATAGGGGATTTTATGATGATTTAATCTGTTTTCCGTCGGTTTCAGCTTTTTTAAAAGACCGAATTCTTCAATATGTCCCTCATAAATTACCAGATCGGATCTCAAGGTTGTTTCCCAGATGTTGGGATTATCAGGGGATTCCTGATAAAACTCATATCCTTGCAGATTGTGGTTTCTCAGTTCACTGACTGTCAGGCGGCTGATGGATTCAGCCAGTAATAATTGGGAGGTTCTTTCGCTTTCGAGATTGGCAATCATCGTAAACCGAGGAGAAAACCTTGCCAAGGCTCTTTCCTGCTCTGCTAACCTGGCATAATAGAGTGAAAGGCAGTCAATTCTGTCAAAAGGAAGGCGGCCAATGCCATAGGGAATTGCGGTTCCATTTACCGGGTTTGAAAATAGTTCCAACTCCATGTTGCCTTCATAGATCTGATCCTTCAATTCTTCATCCGCCTTGATCGTATTTATAATGGTATAGTCTCCCAAAACGGTTAAGGTGCGAGGGGTAACCCCGTGTGCATCAATAAAAGAGCTGATGCTATTTTCAGCATCCGAACCCTTGCTTGAAGAGGATAAGACCAAGGGAGCTTTTCGGAGAAGACTCATATAAGGAGCAAAGTGGATCATATCATCATCTGAACCGGAAAATTGTTGATTACCAACAAGCGGATTGGAGACGATCAGGTTGCGGATTTTAGTAGGGTTTAGTTTACGTAGAATATGGCCATTTACCTGATCCGGTGATAATTGTATCACCGGAATCCTGATGGCTGGAGGAGCAAAGGCTGCAATGGAATAAATCCTGTGAACCTCTCTTTCATTGATAAAATCCTGTAGAGCAACAAGATCAACTTCGGATTGAAAAGGGATCACAGGAACTGAAAAATGAGCTGCAAATAGTGAAGCCTGCAGGAAATGACTAATATCGGTCATGGATGTCAGTACCATTTCCGGCGTTTGGCTTGTGAACTTTCTAGCCAGCTGCCTGGCGGCTTTGAAAGGAGTGTCTTCGAGTGTGACGGTTTCCAGGTGGGAGAACTGTATCGGATAATTTTGGTGGAGTCTTTCCGGTTGAATGAAAGAAAGAATCTTCCGGTTTTTTACTATTAAAAGATGTCGCTCAAAATTGGCGGCATAGTCTTCAGGTAATACCAGAAAAACCGGTAGTCGTGCTGAATCGTTATCAGTTCCAAAGTAGGGTAACAACAAAGAGATCAGCCATGATTTGGCACTTGGAATCAGAATCACTTCAGGAACAACCATCTCCGCTTTTAAGAGAAGATGGGAATTACCAACTGTGTCGGTACCTATTTTTAGTCCGGATAATGTCTCTTTTAATGAAACAGTGGTATTGCTGGCTGGCAGCAGCAAAATCAAAATCATCATCAGATAAACAGCCAGTTTAATCCCCGGGTGTCCAGCGTTGTGTTCTTCTTTCATAACATACCGACAGCTTTAAATCCTTAAACTGTTTAACCCATCATCAATCTCGGATTTCCGTACTATGATGTCAGGATTCTTTTAAGATCGATATTATATTTTTTCATCCTGTTCCATACTGTTATCCGGCTAACTCCCAGCGTGCGGGCGGCCTCGGACTGATTCCCTTTAGCCTGGTTTAATGCCTGTATCAACTCTGTTTTTTCCTGGTTTTCGTTGGAACTGGAAACCATATTTTTCATACTAATTGGATTCTCCTTTTTTAATACGCTGTGGGGGAGTTGATCCGGTCTTATCAGTCCCTTTTCAGCAACGACAAATGCATATTCCAAAATACTTTTCAGTTCCCTGACATTTCCGGGCCAGGTATATGCCAGTAGATAGTTGAGGCTCTCGGTGGTCAGTCCGGTGATTTTTTTACCCGTGCGTTTAACCAAGGCCCGAATAAAACTGTCAACCAGGAGTGGAATATCATCCAGACGCTCCCGCAAAGGAGGAATATAAATGGGGATGACATTGATACGAAAGAAAAAATCCTCTCTGAACTCCTGACGGCTGATCATCTCCTCAAGGTTTTTGTTGGTGGCTGTAATCAAACGTACATCTACCGGAATCGGCTGATGATCACCCACTCTTTCAATTTGCTTCTGTTCAAGAACACGTAGCAGTTTAACCTGGATTGAAATGGGGACATCACCGATTTCATCCAGGAAAATGTCACCGCCATCAGCAGTTTCAAATCGACCAATCCTGTGGCGGAATGCGCCGGTGAAGGCCCCCTTGACATGACCGAACAGCTCGCTTTCCAGTATCGATTCATTTAAAGCCGCGCAATTCAGTTGTACAAACGGCTTATCTTTTCTCTTTCCAAGTTGATGAATTGCCTGGGCCACCAGCTCCTTTCCGGTACCGCTTTCTCCGTAGATAATGATAGGGGATTCACTCCAGGCCGCTTTCTCGACAAGTTCAAACACTTTCTGAATGGAGGGCGATTTGCCGACAATTCCCTGAAAAGAACCATCTTCCAACAATCGCCGCGATAATAGATTGACTTCCCGATCCAGACGATCCATCTCCGAGATATCGGTTAGAATTTCAACGGCACCGATATCTTCATCCTTCTCGTTCTTAAGAATGGATGCGTTTTTTAATACTGCCAGATAGGTGCCATCTTTCTTTTTCACGTGACACCTTTTCTTGACATCCTTGCCGTAAGAAAAAAGCTTGCACCACTTGTGCTGTTTACCCTGCGGGCTAAAGTCACACACATCACAATTCAATTGGGTGCAGGATTGCCCGACAATCTCATCCTTCTTATATCCAAACATCCTTTCGAAGGATTTGTTAACCATTAGAATCATACCGTCGGGTGCGATCAATACCAAAGCTTCAGCCATTGTGTTGATGATCTTTTCGGAATACTGGCTGATCTGTACGGATTCCAATGATTCAATCCGGTTATCTGAATTCATATTCAAAGTGGGTTTATGGGTTAAAATCGATGCCTTTTTCGATCAAACACATGTTAAGCTGTTTTCCATTATATTTTAACACCTGTTAAAATGTCAAAGCTCATCTTAACACAGATAATCTGAGTCAATTTAAAATATATCATAATATCAAAGTTATGTAGTGCAATAAAAGCAAACCAGATTAGTGGTATAGCTTTTGCTGATAAAGAGGTTCAAGTGTGCATGTATGTTTTCCGGCAAGCCTTATTGCCGCAACAGAGCTGCAATTAATCATTGCGTAAAGAGTCCGGACTTTCTCATGTCGATGTCCATCAATGATAAAAACCGGCATTAACAGGTTTGGTCTTTATGTGAATGGGTTCTGGGAAGCCTATTAGGGTAATGAAAGCATCAACTAACTCACTATAAAAATAACAGTCACTTATATCCGATAACGGGTTCAACAGGATCAGGAAAACCGATGTCAAAGATAACCAGAAGAAAGTTTATCGATCTTACAAAATCAGCAATTCTCGGCGGCGCAGCTGTCGCCGGAACATCCGCTTTTATCTCCCGTAAGGCTGAGAGCGCCGTCAAACGCACTGATTCCAACCGTCCCGACAGCGGAGAAAAAGTCATTCCGTCCTATTGTGACGTCTGTTTTATGGGATGCGGTATCAACGTGACTGTAAGAAACGGCAGAGCAATAAAAATTGCAGGAAATCCGGACCATCCGATTTCAAGGGGAAAGCTTTGTCCAAGAGGAACCGGCGGTCTGGGGCAACTATATGACCCTGATCGTTTAAAAACCCCTTTAATCAGGACAAACGGTTTTGGATCAGATCGATTTAAGGCCGTCAGCTGGGATGAAGCCCTGAAATATGTTGCCGACAAAATGAAGTCAATAAAAGAGCAATATGGACCTGAATCACTGGCTTTGCTGAAACATGGAAAAGGAGCCGATCCCTTTGAAAAACTGTGGCATGCCATTGGCTCGGAAACGGAAGGACACCCCTCATATGCACAGTGCCGGGGAGCACGTGACATCGGCTGGTCCCTGACCTTTGGCAAAGGACCGGGAGGAGTAGAGCGTGCCGGTCTGGATAAGGCCAAGGTTGTGGCCTTTATTGGAAGCCATCTGGGTGAGAATATGCATAATGTGACGGTACAGGATTACACCACCGGTCTTCGAAATGGTTCAAAACATATTGTAGTGGACCCCAGGTATTCAACCGCAGCCAGTAAGGCCAACTACTGGTTGCAGATCAAACCGGGTGCAGATATTGCCCTGCTGTTAGCCTGGATGCATGTGCTGATTTATGAAGAGTTGTATGATAAGGATTTTGTAGAACAATATACAATTGGGTTTGATCTGTTGAAGGACCATGTTGAAAATACAACACCTGAATGGGCTTCTTCCTATACCGGGCTGGAAGCTGTGGATATTCGACAGACTGCTCGGGAGCTGGGAAATGCCATTCCCGACTCATTATTATTTCCAGGACGGCGATTTGCCTGGTACGGAGATGATACCCAGAGAGCCAGAGCCATGGCTATTATAAACGGTCTCCTGGGAGCATGGGGCCGCGAGAGCGGCATTTTTCTCGGCGACAGAATAAAAGTACCTGATTACCCATATCCGAAGGTAGACCATAAGGCAGCCCATGCTCTGGATATCAAGGCAAAATATCCGCTGGGGACAAGCACACCCGTTCAGGATATTATCGAAGCTTCCATTCCGGGAAGATATAAGGGAGGATACCAGAATGCTCCGATCAAGGGGTGGCTGGTATATAGCACGAACCTGGTTCGATCTGTTCCCAACCCGGAATTATTGGCAGAAGCAGCCCAACATCTGGATCTGCTGGTCGTTGTTGAAACCATGCCATCCGAAATCACGGGATTTGCGGATGTTATCCTGCCGGATACAACCTATCTGGAACGATATGATAACATGAATGCACCTGAATGGAGAGAACCCTTTGTTTCCATTCGGCAGCCGGTTGTAAAACCTTTATATCAGAGTAAACCCAGCTGGTGGATCGCCAAGGAACTGGCCAATCGACTTGGAGTGGGAGGGACTTTTAATTTTGGAGATTTTGGAGAAGTAATCGATTACCAATTGCGTCAAATGGGATCATCTCTGGAGGATATAAACCAAAAAGGCGGGGTACTAAAAAAAGCTTACTCGAAACCGTCCATGAAGTTCAGTACATCTTCCAAAAAAGTGGAATTTTACTCCAAAAAACTGGAATCTGCCGGTTACGACCCCATGCCAAGGTTTCAGAAACATCCAGCACCACCGAATGATTACTTTCGGTTGCTCTACGGTAGAGTTCCCCAGCATACCTTTACCCGTACCTCCAATAATGCCATGTTGTTGGAGGTATATCCGGAAAACAGTGTCTGGGTACATCCTGAAATTGCAGCCGTTTTGAATTTAAGGGATGGCGACTATACGGTACTAAAAAATGAGAAAGGGGTAAAAAGCAATCGGATTCGAGTCCGTGTCACCAAACGCATACGGCAGGATTGTGTTTACATTGCCCATGGTTTCGGTCGATCCGATCGCCGGTTAAGCAAAGCTTTCGAAAAAGGTGCTGATGACAATGGCTTACTGACCGAATACAGCCTGGACCCGATTATGGGATCCACCGGTTCACAGATTAATTTTGTTACATTTGTCTAAAGAGGTGACGATGGCAAGATATGCAATGACGATTGACTTAACAACCTGTGTGGCCTGTGATGCTTGTGTGCTGGCCTGCAAGATGGAAAATAATGTACCCGACGGCTACGCCAGGGACTGGACTGAACAAGTATTAACGGAAACACCGGCAGGATTAAACCTGGCATTGTACTCCAATCGCTGTCAACACTGTAAAAATGCACCCTGCGTTGCAGTTTGCCCCACGGGAGCCAGTTATATAAAGGACGGTATTGTATTGATTGATAAGGATCTGTGTGTGGGCTGCAGGCAGTGTATCTCCGGTTGTCCTTATGGCGCTCGCTATTACCATCCAGCCAGTTATGTGGATAAATGCACTTTCTGCGAGCACAGGATAGGAACCGATCGGCAACCAGCATGTGTTGAAGTCTGCCCCACCAATTCGCTGGTCTTTGGAGATGTTAATGACAAGAACAGTGAGATCTCACAACTACTGAAAAAAAGAGAAACAAAAGTGTTGAAAGCGGAGAAAAAAACCCAACCCAAATATTTTCTTCTTGCTTCAACTGTTAAAGAAAACTCTATACTTGCGGGTTGAAGCACTTAAACCAGTCCATAATATTCGATGAAGGTGTGAAGGTTGAAACTTAATAAAATAAAAAAATAAAGGAAAAAGATGATCAATGCACCAGAAAATGAAAAGCCGTATATCAATCCCTATATTGGCGGAATTGGAATCGGAACCGTTCTTTTCCTCTCATTTCTCCTGGTTGGGAGAGGATTGGGGGCCTCAGGATCTTTGACCCGGTTTTTGGCATACGGCATGGATAAGATTGTTCCCGAGCATACGTCCGGGATTACGTATTTCGATCAATATCTGTCATCATCGGTTCACCCACTGGACAACTGGCTGGTTTACATGATGATCGGAATTTTTGCCGGTGGTCTTATTGCCGCAATCCGTGGAAAAAGAACCAAAACCATGATGCTCAAAGGTGATCATACCACCAACAAACGAAGGGTTGTTACCGCTTTTGTCGGCGGAATACTGGTGGCACTGGGTGCCCGTTTAGCGGGAGGCTGTACCAGTGGTCTGGCATTAACCGGGGCTTCGGTATTGGCTGTATCCGGATGGGTATTCTTTTTATCCGTGTTTGCAGCTGGTCTGATTGTCGCCTTTTTTGTACGCAGGGAATGGTTGTAATCCATCATAAAAATTAAATTAGAAACCGGAGATCACAGATGATAGCACCCTTTTTTAAACTCGGAACCATCAATTATGCAACCATGATCATGATTGCCATGATGGTGGGAGTTGTTTTCGGCTATATTTTGCAGAGCGTCGGGATGGGTAATTCCAGAAAGATCTCTGCCGTGTTTTATGGTAATGACTGGGCGGTAATGCGAATCATGTTTTCTGCAGTGGTGACCGCCATGATCTTGACCTATTTGGCTTTTTACCTGGGGATACTGGACATCAGCCTGGTCCAGCTTTCCAGCTTGAATTTGAGCGGACAGATCATTGGAGGGTTGTTGCTGGGAGCAGGGATGGTTGTAGGGGGTTATTGACCGGGAACCTCAATTGTTGCAGGTGCAGCAAAAAAAATTGACGCAATTATTTTTATTATTGGATTCATGGCTGGTGCTCTAATCTACAGCGAAACCTATACACTGATTTTTGAACCACTGGAGTCAGGCAGTCTGGGAAAAATGACCCTGAGCAGTTTAGTCTCGATTCCCCATGGGATTATGGTTCTGCTTGTTGTTATTGTTGCGTTTATGACCTTTTTCCTTCTGGGGAAGACAGAAGGGAAGCTTTACAAAAATGGGTGATATTATTATCTCAAAACAGTTTTAAAAATATTTCAAATAGTCAAGAAATCCGGTTTTAAGGAGAACAGATCATGAAAGAGCAACAAAAAGTATCGATCCCTCGTTTTTTTATTATTTCAGCTCTTGGACTTGGCATATTATTGTCGGTATTCGGATTTGCCAATGGAGATAATCCTGTCATTAGACCGGATCTGAAAAGCTATGCAAGCAAGATTCTGCAGAATCAAGTTTCCGGAGATCAGCTGGCAGACTGGATGATAAAGGGAAAACGGAATTTTGAAGTGGCCGGATTCCGAACCCAAGCGGAATGTAAGGAACAGGCAAAGATAACAGAAGAACTCAACTGCTATGATGTGAAAAAATTGGAGGATATCGGGTGGATCAGGAAGCAGTTTAAGAATATCTCCATGCCGATAATTGTGTATGGAAATCAATCTGAAGACGGACTGGAAACGGCAGCACTTCTGGCAAGCCTTGGATACAGTGTCAAGCTCCTGGATGGAGGATTTAAAACCTTTGAAAACAGGTTTCTTCAGCCTCAGTTTTCCAATATCGATCCCGGTGAAGCTGACGAAGTGCAATTAAAACAACTGGCAGCCTACCGCTATTTTACTGATGATGACCCTTTGATCAAACTACCGGGTCAAAAATGGACCATTGCAGCACTTGATACTAATGATGTTGGGATTGAAGAGGAAGAGGAGGGACAGGAAGAAGGCGAGGAGGAAGAGGAGGAAGAAGAGGAGGAGGAGGAAGAAGAAGGTTGCTGATAACATTCTGAAATACAGCTCCAAATATACTATTCAAGTGTTTTACGGATACTTCGGTAAAAAACGACGGTAAAATGATGGAAGAAAAAATGAAAAGACAGAAATCTCAAAAAGCCGGTGGTGTTTTGATAGTCTATCTCCTGTTTTTTATGGTTTTTGGGTCAATCAACATCCATGCGGATGAGATTCAAAAAGCTGTTTACATGGAAATCGAGGGGAGTGAAAGTGTTGCTTACCTGGTGAAAGAGATTAACTCTCTTGAAAAGCCATACAACTATCTTATCGGGACAACGACATTTCCTGCTATTGAAATTCTTGGGGTTATGGCTGCACTCGGAGCGCTGGCATTCGGTCTGCTGCACGGTTTCGGTCGCTTTCTGGCTGGCAGAAAAATACCCCTGTTTCTGGAGGAAGTGGGTAAAGATCATATATATGGCTGGATAACACGGATGGGTCACTGGTTGAACGCCCTAACCGTCCTTGGATTGTTGGGATCGGGGTTTATAATGCATTACATGGGACCGGACCATCTTTCCGGCTACATCCACAATCAGCTGGGATATTTTTTACTTACCCAGTACATATTATTCCTGATATATGAAATTGCCACGGGAGATATCAAACAGTTCATACCTCAGTTGTGGGAGATAAAAGAGGGAATACTAAAACAGGCCTTGTTTTATGCCATCGGAATTTTTAAAAGAGAGGAACATCCCTATCACATGAAGAAGGACAATCGTTTGAATCCGCTGCAGAAACCGGCTTATTTCAGTATCATGTTCGGGTTGATGCCAGTGGTGGTTTTAACCGGATTTACTCTGCTAAGGCCTGATATTATGGGGTTTCTGATTGGCTGGATCGGTGGGCTGGAAAACATGAAATACATATTCATCCTCCATTTGATCAGTGCCTTTGGAATGCTGGCTTTTCTAATCGGTCATCTTTATCTTGCATCAACCGGAGACAATGTGAAACAGCATTTTGAAGTTATGATTACCGGATTTCACCGGATTTATAAGTACCGTCTGAAGGATTGACGCTGCAGGCGGCACTGCAATTTCAGGCAAACTTACTGTCATCTTATCAAGGGAACAAATTGTTCCCTTGCTGTCCATGGTGATTATCAGTTATAGTTTTCCCGGATTGCTTCATCAGCCATGGTCGGTTCTATGATCTGCTTCCACTCCGGATTCTGCCATGTTCCCAGATTTGTGTGCATTTCCAGGTATTTTTTCGGGATCGGATGGGTGCCGATAACAACTTTGACACCGAATCGTTTTTCAAGAAAAGCCTTAAAATCCTTAATATAGGGACAAGGGGGATACCCGACGACAAGACCTGTTGCCAGATGGATAACTTCAGCCCCATTTTTTACCATCTCTTCACCGCAGTATTCAATATTTCCACCAGGGCACCCATCACAGGAGGTGTAACCTACAAGTTCCGGCTCTGTATCTGTATAGATGCTGAATGCTCCTTCTTTGTTTTTTAATGAACGAAAGCACTTTCCACCTGCGCAACGGCGGTAACGATCACAAATAATAATGCCTATCTTTGTCTTTAAACTCATGGCTGATCCTCATAATATAAATTAACCCATAATTTTAGTTCTTTACTGATAAAAACACTTGGTAGTATCAAAAAATTTCCCTGGATTTTCAAATCTCTTCTTGATTCTACTTATCCTTGATTTAATTACATTGATGAATCTTCTCCCTCTCAAAAAAAATCATTCCTCCATTTACAGGATTCTCTGCTGTTTGTTGTGTTCCATGATAGATAAGGTTGATATTTCAGGCGTGCTGAATAGATCATTTTTGTTTCGCTATTGATTTATCAACCGATCATATTTTCCAAGGCTTGGGAAAGCACATCCGGTTTTTGAAGACCGACAAAACGCATCACTTCGATACCATCTTTAAACAATATCATCGTTGGAATACTGGTGATTTGAAGTGATGTTGCCAGTTTTCTCTGATCATCCACATCAATTATCTCAACAGAGGCTTTTTGATTGAATAATTTTGAGATTAGACTGATGGCAGGGAGTTGGGTGTTGCATGGAACAGACCAGTCAGCACTAAAATCGACCAGGACAACACCTTTCCGGCTGATTCGATCAAAAAACTCCTGGCATGATGGCTTTGTGTGACTCACGGGAATACCCTCTTATATGGATTCTTGCCAGGGATTTTTCCATCCTCGCGACTATTTCTTCACTCAGATGATGAATTTTTAATAGAGAGCTGTATCACTTCAGCTTTTTAAATCACGTTCTCAAGTAGCATGCCATTACACTGACATGTAACAGTATTCAGTTTGCATTTCTCCAACTATTTGTATTTATAAATAAAATCAATGATTCCTTTTGATTTTATAAATGAGTACCAATTTTTATAGATTGTATAAGGTGGCAAATTATGTTACCATTCCTCTAAAGTAACACAACCATATTGTTGGTAACATCACAGGTAACATTCACCATTCGATGATTCAAGGGGAATCTCTTAATTTTAAGCCAAATTTCAGGAAACCAACCATGCAGAGGCAAACACATGAAATCTGGAATCTGAGATTTCTAAACCAGATCATGAATTCAATGTCAGATGGCGTATTTACTATGGATGTTAACGGGAAAATCAACTCCTGGAACTTATCTATGGAGAGCATCAGCGGCTATTCAGCAGAAGAGGCGCTGGGAAAAACCTGTCAAATTCTGGGGCTCAATCGCTGTTTTGGAAGAGCTTGTCCGGATGGTATCCATTGTTGCGGAATTTTGGATAAACAAACCTCGCAAACCATTGAGTGCCAACTTTGGCACAAGGAAGGGCATGATGTTGCAATTATTAAAAACGCCAGTGTTGTGAAAGATGAAAATGAAGATATCATTGGGGTTGTGGAGACGATTACTGATCTTACGGAACTCAAAATTGCAAAGCAAAAAGCTGAAGAGGCGGCACTTCGGCTGGGAGAAGTTCATCAGGTTGAAAATATTATTGGCAGGAGCCATGAGATACTAAAGGTCTATAAAGCAATAAAAGTTGCTGCGGCCAGCGAATCCACCATATTGATACAGGGAGAAAGCGGTACAGGCAAAGAATTGGTTGCAGGTGCCATTCACTACCAAAGTGATAGAAGGGACGGCCCCCTGGTAACGGTCAATTGCTCGGCACTGTCGGAATCGCTGTTGGAGAGTGAACTGTTTGGCCATGTCAAAGGGGCCTATACAGGAGCTATACGCGATCGTATAGGGCGTTTTGAAGAAGCTCAGGAGGGGACTGTTTTCCTTGACGAGATTGGTGAATTGAGTGCGTATATCCAGGTCAAACTGCTTCGAGTACTGCAGGAAAGGGTAATTGAACGGGTCGGTGAATCGAGAAAAAGAAAAATCAATATTCGGGTGATTGCTGCAACTCACCGTGACCTTTATCAACAGGTACATGACGGGATCTTCAGAGATGATCTCTATTATCGGCTGAAGGTATTTCCCATTTATTTACCCCCTCTTCGGAGCCGAAGGGAAGACATTCCACTGCTTGTAGATCACTTTATAAAAAAACTGAATAAAAAAACAGGTAAGAAAATAACAGGAATCTCCAATCCTGTCCTTCGTATCTTAATGGACTCTCCTTGGAGAGGGAATGTTCGCGAGCTGGAAAATGCAATCGAACATGCTTTTGTGTTGTGTGATCGAGAAGAGATCGATATCCTTGATCTTCCTGCTGAAATCCGGATGCCTGATCTAACCGTAAACTTTGACGGAGGTATTACGACACCTGATACCAAACCTGAAAAACAGAAAAAATTGAAGAAAGAGGAGCTGCTCGAATTACTTGAACAATATGGCTGGAACAAGTCAGAGGTTGGCCGTCAACTAAACCTGAGTCATACGTCTGTCTGGAAGTACATGAAAAAGTGGGGTATTCCCTTGAAACGATAATTTTGTTCAGGGCAGTCCCAACTGAATTCAACAACCATTTCACACATTTGTTAAGGCAACAAATATATGAAATGGTGAGATATTGCTTTATTGACAAGGAAATCCTCGATGAGTATTTTTTTGCGTTAGTTCAATTAGCTCGCCATCAATCAATGCCTTTATATTCTTTTCCAGATTCAGTTCTTTTGCCTGGAATACTTTTATTCCATGATTGTTTAACTTTGCCAGATCGCATCTGGCGATTCCTCCAACGATTGTTGCATCAACCTGCAAAGTGCGCAATGATTTCACCGGGGTTTCAATGTTGTGAGCCTTCTTTTGCAATTGATTTTCAAGGACTCTTTTTTCATTTGTTTCAGTATTATAAATAACAAATCGAGGAGCTAAACGGAAGTTTCCATGCAGAGTGTTTACGGTTCCTTGTTCCGTTTCAACCGGATAACATATATTCATCATAATCTCCTGTTAAGGGGGTTTTAAACAGGTTGACGAAATAAAATAAATCAAAGAGCATCTATTCTTGCTTTTTGATTGTCTTCACAGGATGAATGCTGCAATTGATACGCCAGAAGATTTTCGGCCTTGTATGGAGCTTGCCTTGTCCAGCACAAACAAATATGGTACTTTGTACCTGAAAGACTAATATGATGTGAATAGATCTTGTCTGGGCTTTGGTGGAAGAAATAGGTTTCCAGAGCCTCAAGATATATGGTGTCAAAAAGGCTGTTAGTCAGGCATTTATATGTTACAGGCAGGACAAAGGTAACATGGGTAACAGTTTTTGTAACATCTGGAACGAAAGATAAACTTCAAAATTTATGATGCCTTAGCATTGCCCCAAAATCATGGAATAGGTGAAAAAACCGTAATAATCCGGAATGTTTAAAATGAAATCAGAGGATTTGGAATGGCAGAGCCGCCGGTAATCATCCCAGTCGACTTGTAATGTTTCTTGTTGTCGGTCACCCCATAACATTTCAAACAATGATACCATAGCGGTTTTTATATCATCGGATAAAGGGGATTGCACATCACAAATAAATGTCTTCGCCTTTGGTCGATGGAATCCGGCATCAATAAATGCTCCCAGTGCTCTCTGAAAACAGTGCCTGGGGTCGATTCCCCTGTAATATGGAATAACACCTGAACAGGTGGCATTCAATCGTGTTTCCAATATGGGATATCCAGGTAAAACCTGCTGGGATGTCCATCCGAGAATCGCAAGGGTTCCTCCCGGCTTAAGGATTCTTCTAATCTCCTGCAGATCAGACCGGAGATTTCCTGAGGGATAACCTACACAATCACAGCTCCAAATCCAGTCGAAGGTTTCATCGTCAAAATGTAAACTGTTTACGGTACCTGTTAGAAAGGTAGCTTGGTTGTTTATTCCGATTTCCTCAGTTTTCTTTTTTGCATGGGCTATAAATTCGGAGGATGGATCAACCCCGGTCACCCCACCATCCTTCCCCACAGCCTCTACCAGCATGGGTGCATGCAGTCCAATGCCACAACCTATATCCAATCCGTGACTTCCCGGGGGCAGGTTTAAAAAATCAATTGCTTCCTGGATAATGCTTTCTCTCAAGGGAGCGGACTCGATGAGTTTTTGTAGATATAATTTTGTTGTTGCCATATCGCCTTTCGGATCCATCATTTTTTTTGGATCAATACCATGTAGAAAACCAATAACCTTTTTTATATCATCTCTTTATTTTTTGTGGCAGCAGGATCAGAGGAACGAGAGCCGCAAGTCAGACAACTGCCAATCTTGTCTCTTCCAGGAAAAGCTGTCGGTTCTTTATTGAGGGAACAAATTGTTCCCTTGCCGTCTATGCCGATTATCAGCTGGTTCATCTCTTTTTTTTATCATTACCAGGTTAACAATCCGAAAAACCTTTTATTCAAAACAAAATCAACCAAAAAAAATGATCCCGCCCCAATTGGCGTAATATTATACCCTTACTTCACAATAAAGGTTTGATGGGAGGCAAGAAACAGCAAATGAAAAAGCCTTTGATTATTTCAGATTGAATCCGATTTTACCTTGTCTTTGAACGGTATCGATCCAGAATCAGATTTACCGCGTAATACCGAGGCGGGCGATTTTTCGGCGAAGTGTGTTTTTATCGATTCCCAGTTCTTTGGCTGTAACAACTTTCTTCCAGGTGTTACGTGTAAGAGCCTGTATAATGGCAGCCCTTTCGATATCCTGTAGAGTAAGATTGGATGAGAAGGTCAGCCTCTCCCTTACTGGAAGGATTCTTTCCGGTAGGTGCTCCGGAAGAATCAATTCACCCTGGCATAATACAAATGAGTGCTCGATTGCGTTTTCCAGTTCCCTGATATTGCCGGGCCAGTCATACGACATGAAGAATGCCATGCATTCTTGTGAGATTCCCAGGATGGACTTTCCATTGAGGAAGTTAAATTGATTGATAAAATGCTCCACCAAATAAGGGATATCCTCTTTTCTTTCTTTTAGAGGAGGAAGACTAAATTTCATGATGTTGATCCGATAAAACAGATCTTCCCTGAAGGCCCCTTCCACCACCTGCTGCTCAAGATTTTTATTGGTTGCAACAATGACACGGGCATTCGTTTTTTCCGTTTTATCTCCCCCAAGAGGATCATATTGTTTTTCCTGCAAGACCCTTAAAAGTCTAACCTGAATCGCCGGTGTAATATCCCCTATCTCATCAAGGAAGATGGTTCCGTTTTCTGCCAGCGCGAAACGTCCCGGTTTGTCTTTTTTGGCGTCTGTAAACGCGCCCGCTTTATAACCGAACAGCTCGGACTCAATTAAGGTGTCCGGCAGTGCACTGCAGTTCACGGCAATAAAAGGTTTATTTTTTCGAGGACCGGCGTTATGAATCGCCCGCGCAAATAATTCCTTACCGGTTCCGGTTGCTCCCTGTAACAGTACAGTGCTGTCACAAGCTGCTACCTGGGGCAAAATAGCGAAATATTTTTGGATCTTCTCATTCTTACTAACAATATTCTCAAATGTGCCAAGCTTTTGACAATGCTGCTTCAGCTCAATAATCTTGCTAAGGTCACGAAAAACCTCAACACCACCAATCACTTTATCATTACTATCCCTCAGTATCGCTGTATTTACGCTTATGTGTATCTGGCGCTTTTTATGCGGACAAATATTTACCAGGACATTTGACAGAGGATCACCGGTTGTCATTGTCTTTCGTAAGATACAACCATTTTTGCACAATGTGGATCTAAAAACCTCCCGACAGTGTACTCCAGTCGCTTTTTTTCTTGGGATTCCAGTGATTTGTTCAGCCGCTCGATTGAATGACATAATCTCCCAATCCTTATTAACGGTAAACACACCGTCTTCAATGCTATCCAAAACAATTTGGTAGTTCTTAAGCAAAGTATTCATGGGAATTTGTCCGTGATTGGTTAAAGTTTATCCTGTCGCTGCCGTTACCTGCATAGTATCTTCAAAACGGTTTTTCAGCAATCAGTTTTTAAAGCAGTCACACCTGCGATTTAATCCCTCTCCTCCCAAAAACATGAACTAAAACAAAGTAATGTTTACAAGTGAAAACCCCAGACCACTCTCTTCGAACTTGATTTTTCTTCTCTTTTTGGTGATCAAGAACATCGTGGTTCAATGTCAAAAGCAACAAAATGAACCTTTTGCTGTCATCGTTTTAGCAGCAATTAGCATACCATGTAGTTCTGCGCCTCGTTTTAAGAGTATTGATTCTCCGTATCCTCCTTCTATCATTATCTTTTTTTCTCAAAGATTCTCTTGAATTATGCTGTAAATCGGAAATGTTCCGGGTTAATTATGTTCCCTACAGAATACAAACCAGGGTTTAATTTGTTCCCTGTTTTTGGGAATGGATAGGGGTTTATATTGTTCCCTATTTTCATTGTAATTCGGGTTCATTTTGATGCCTTTTGTCCGTTTGTATAGAGATTTCTCTCCCAAGACGTCGCCTCTTTTATCTTGTTTTTTTAGTGGGTTAAAGAGTATTTTTTACTGTTTATAAAAATGGGCTTACATATTGCCTCTGTATGTATGCAGACAGTAAACAGGATTCGTTCCAACGCAGTGTCCGAACGATAAGTCCTGTAAAGCACAACACCATTAGAGGGAGGTCCAAGATGTTTAAGAATATATTATACGCGACGACGCTTTCATCTGATTGTGAAGATACTTCTTATTTCGCATTTGATCTGGCTAGAAGATACGGTGCAACCCTTCATATCTTTCATATCTTCGGAACTCCGACACATGGTTTCAGTCCTTATGCCATAAGTACCAGTACCGGGGAAAAAGTGGACTATTATGGTGACTATTCCGGCTGGATTGTAGAGGAACTCAAGAATACATTCGCTGAGCAGATCCATAAATACAGTAAATGCAAAATCCAGACTATTGCCGGATTGCCTCATGTCGAAATCCTAAGAAAAGCCAAAAAAGAAGACATCGATCTAATCGTGATGAGTTGCCATTTACCCCATGGGGATATTGATACCACCCATTGTCAAAACGTTATGGGGATAACAATGAAGAAATTGGCCCAGAAATCGCGATGCCCCATTATTATTGTCAACCAGCCTGTCAGAAAGAAATTTGAGAATTTCAGCCAGATAATATTTGGTGTTGATTTTACCAGAACATCCATTTCTGCCTTCAAATATGCCTTAAAACTGGCACAAACAAATAATGGCACGTTACACCTTTTCCACGTGGTCGAATTAGACTCCCCTGGGAAAGCGGGAGAATTATCCGATTCAGAAATGGATAAAAAAATAGAAGAAGCCAATCGGAAGATTGAGCAGATGTTTCTTCCCCTGATGAATGGATATAAGAATTTCCTGATCAATATCCGAATCGGAACACCACATCGGGAGATTCTCAACTACACCGGGGAAGTGAGGGGTGATATTATCGTCATGGCGCATCACATCAAAAAAGCTGATGAAAAAAAAATGGTTTTAGGAAAAACCATCGAACAGGTCGCCATCAATTCTCCCTGTCCAGTAGCCAGTATTAATCGTTCTGACAAAGTACAGTTGATGTTTGAATAAAGCGCCACTGAATACTCTGATTCCTCTCCGACTCAAGCTATCTGTCAGATGGCCAAAGAGGATAACAGTGGTTACTCAGTAGCACGTGATTTCAGTAAAAAGGAGATACTTTGAAACAATACAGTATTGACCAAAATTTATACAAAGAGGTGGAGAAGTTTGGGGCCAAAGATATGGAAATCTGCATGCAATGTGGAATCTGTACTGCTTCTTGTTCTCTATCAAGCGGGACCAATACTTTTCCCAGGAAGATCTATCGTTATCTTCAGCTGGGATTAAAAGACAAACTGCTTGAATCACCCGAACCCTGGCTTTGTTATTATTGTGGAGATTGTAATACAGACTGCCCCCGCGGCGCAGAACCTGCTGAAACTATGATGGCCACCCGACGATGGTTAACAACTCAGTATGATATAACAGGACTGGCAAAACGGCTATACCTTTCAACAGCCTGGGAATTAGGATCACTTTTTACACTGGCGCTTGGGATCATCCTTCTCTTTGCTTTTTTTCATGGGCCTATCGTAACCGATCATGTCTCCGTCAACAGTTTTGCTCCGGTCATTTGGATCGAAATTGGTGATTTGACAATGGCAGCTGTTTTGTCAACGTTCCTTATGATAAACGCTTTCAGGATGTATCGTTATGTCATGCGAGGTTCGAAAGTTCCACTCTGGCTCTTTGTCACCGAAGCGAAAGCATTTGTCTTACATTTTTTAACACAAAAACGATGGCAAACATGCCCTGAGGACAGAAGTCGCTGGTTAAAACATTTCATTTTGGTGACCGGCTACCTTACCATGATGCTGTTGGTTATTGTTTTTATTCGGTGGTTTCAAGTAGATGATAATTCGTGGCATATTACCAGTATTTTTGGCTATTATGCCACCGGCGTCTTGTTGTTTGTTACAGCAGAAATGTTCTACAGCCGTTACAAAAAAAAGCAGGTATCAATCCACAGGTACTCCCATTCAACTGACTGGCTTTTCCTAATCCTTCTTTTTCTGACTTCCCTGACCGGGATCTTCATGCATTTCTTCCGCTTGGCGGATTGGGCGCTTCCAACCTATATAATGTATGTGATTCATCTGTCGATCGCTGTTCCCATGTTGGTTATTGAGGTTCCATTTGGAAAATGGTCCCATCTGTTCTACAGGCCATTGGCCATATTGCTAACCACTATAAAGGAAAAAGCGGCCCAGGAATCCAGGATCAATGTTGAGACTCTGAAGAAGAGCATTGATGGTACCTTTATGGCTTGTATGCAATGCGGGACTTGTACAACGGTATGTCCGGTCAACAATATTTCATCCTATAGCCCCCGCAAAATCCTACGCTCGATATCGACCGACTCAGCCACCATTGAAGAAGTTGATGAAAAAGTCTGGGATTGTATTACGTGCAACACTTGTGTTGAGTATTGTCCACGGGGTATTGAAATCGTCGATTTGACCAAAGCTATTCGGGAACACAATCAAAAAGAGGGTAAAACTCCAAAATATTTAAAACAACCATTAAGCAGTCTCAAAGACCACGGGAATCCCTGGAACGGGCTCCAGGAAAAACGACAGGATTGGGTGGGATCTCTAAATGCGCCTTCTTATTCAAGTGATTGCGATTACTGCCTGTTTACATGCTGCACGACGGCTTATGACAATAGTCCTGCCGGAGAAAGTCGAACAGCCGGGCAAGCTTTGATTCAGCTATTAAATATGGCTGGGGTTTCTTATGGCCTGCTAGAGGCAAAAGAGGTCTGTTGTGGTGACCTGGCAGATAGAACAGGCCTTGATGGCGTCAATGCAGAGTTAATCGGGAAAAACACCGATCTGTTTTTGAATGCAGGGGTGCAGAAACTCCTCACCAATTCACCCCACTGTTTGCATGCGTTTAACAATAATTATCCGGGTCTGACTGGTACTGTGCAAAAGGAACATTACGTTACCCTTTTAAAAAATCTGATTGTGAACGCGAGTCTAAAACTGACGCGAGAACTGAACCTGAAAGTCACCTACCATGATCCTTGTTACCTGGGGAGATACAGCGGGATTTATGACGAACCGCGGCAGATTCTGCAGAGTATTCCGGGGTTGGAGTTGGTCGAAATGGATAGCAACAGAGAGGCAAGCTTGTGTTGTGGAGGGGGGGGAAGTGGTGTGTTTAAGAAACAATCTCGAAATATAAGCATTGGAGAGATCAGAATACGCGAAGCATTAAAAACAGGTGCCGACGCAATTGTCACCGCCTGCCCCTATTGTATCCGAATGTTGAATGAAGCAATCCGAAAATCCGGCATTCAGAAGAAAATAGTTGTTTATGATTTAGCTGAATTGGTTATTCAGTCTGTTAATAATGGCTTTGATCAGGAGAAAAACAAATGTCAATGCGAATCGGTTTCTACATTTGCCACTGTGGAATAAACATTGCCTCTAAGGTCAGAGTACAAGAGGTCGCTGAGTACGTGGCGAGTATGCCCAATGTTGTGGTTTCACGTGATTATTTATTTATGTGCTCTGATCCGGGGCAGGAGCTCATTGAAAAGGATATTAGAGAATACAATCTTGAACGAATTGTTGTAGCTTCCTGCTCTCCCAGAATGCATGAAAAAACATTCCGTTCTGCCTGTGCCCGAGCAGGTCTTAATCCATATCATGCCTTTCACATGGTGTGCGTGCGAGAACATGTATCATGGGTTACGGAAAGCGAAGATGAAGCAACGATAAAAGCGATAATGCTTGTCAGAGCAGGGATTAATAGAGTTCCCCATCAGCATACCCTAATACCCAGTAAGTTCCCGGTTAATACTAATTCTCTGATAGTTGGTGGAGGAATTGCCGGAATGCAGGCTGCACTTGATATCTCTAAAGCCGGTTATAAAGCATACTTAGTGGAAAAACAGCCCACCGTGGGCGGGCATATGCTTCAATATGATAAAACATTTCCTACGCTTGACTGCGCAGCTTGCATTGGAACACCCAAAATGGTTTCAGTGGGTCAGGCTTCAAATATAGAACTTCTAACCTATAGCGAAGTACAGGAAGTCAGTGGATTCGTGGGGAACTTCAAGGCGAAAATACTTAAAAACGCCAGATACATAAAAAGCAACTGCACCGGATGTAGCGAATGTGAAAAGGTTTGTCCGGTGGAATTTCCCAATGAATGGGATGTGGGAACAAAATTAAGAAAAGCAATCTATCGCCCATTCCCACAGGCTGTGCCCATTACCTATACAATAGACAAAAAATCGACTGCTCCCTGCAAAGTATCTTGTCCTGCAGGTACCAATGTCCAAGGATATGTTCAGATGGTTAAAGTCGGGAATTATCAGCAGGCATTGAATATTATCATGCAACGAATCCCACTTCCCGGTACACTTGGCAGGGTGTGTCCTCATCCCTGTGAAAACGACTGCAGAAGAGGAGAGGTTGATTCCCCCATTTCCATCAGAGATTTAAAACGATTTGCGGCAGACCGGGGAGACCTTACGAAAGTGCCGTTACCTGAGATTGCGGAAAGCAGCAAAAAGGTTGCTGTGATCGGATCAGGCCCGGCTGGATTAACGGTAGCCTACTATTTAAGACTAAAGGGATTCAAAATCACGATATTTGAAAAGATGGAAAAACCCGGTGGAATGCTGCGAACAGGGATTCCTGATTACAGACTTCCCCCTGCCATTCTGGATGAAGAGATCAATCATATTTTATCCACAGGAATAGAGCTTAAAACCAGGATGGAATTAGGCGTCGATCTTACATTGGCCGGGTTGAAGGAAGAGGGGTACAACGCGATATTCTTGGGAATTGGTGCACATTTGCCGATACCTATGAATATTGAGAATGAAGATGCTGATGGTGTCATCGACGCCGTTCCCTTTTTAAGACAGATCAATTTAGAAAGAACAAAAGATGCAAGAGGGCATGTGGCGGTCATTGGAGGAGGTAACGTTGCCATGGATGCAGCCAGGGTTGCACTCCGTTCAGGGGCTGATGAGGTGACTGTTGTCTATAGAAGATCAGAAAAAGAGATGCCTGCGGATCATGAAGAGATTTTGGGGGCCAAAGAGGAGGGGGTTAGATTTATCAACCTGGTTTCCCCCCAGCGAGTTATCGTCGAACAAAATAAGGTTGTCGGTATTGAAGTCATCAAAAATGAACTGGGTCCCCCTGATCAAAGCGGCAGAAGGCGACCGGTTCCGGTGAAGGACAGCGAATATATCATAAGGTGTGATATGATTATTCCCGCCATTGGACA
This sequence comes from bacterium, assembly GCA_018829445.1. Lineage (GTDB taxonomy): Bacteria > SAR324 > SAR324 > XYD2-FULL-50-16 > XYD2-FULL-50-16 > JAHJTV01. The sequence goes on along the minus strand of JAHJTV010000001.1, from coordinate 40,632 downwards.
AAGAGCCGAGACTGAAACCCTTTTAAAGGAAGCCGATTTTGCTTTGACAAAATGGAGAACCTTTAATGTCAATGAAACAACCATGGAAACATCTGAAAATGGTGTATTTTCGGCTGGAGACGCGGTAACTGGCCCGGCAACCGTGGTAGAAGCGATTGCTGCCGGGCATAAAGCGGTAAAAGCCATTGAAAGATATCTCAATGATGAGATGGAACTCTATATAGAGGAGCGGAAAAAAACCGGGATTACAAAGGAGAAGGAGTTTGTTCCTATCCCCAAAAACGCAAAGGTTGTCCAACGGGTTGAACCAGAATTTTTGGAGCCGGGATCGAGAAAATTAACCTTTGACGAGGTTGACCTTAATTTTGATGAAAAGGCAGCTCAGCAAGAAGCAGAGAAATGCATCAATTGTGGTGGTTGCTGTGAATGCAAACTCTGTGTTGATCAATGTCAGGCCAAAGCGATTGATCATGACATGCAGGACGAAATGGTAGACATTGATGCCGGGTCGATTATTGTCGCTACCGGATTTGATCCCCTTGACCCGACTCCCATGACCAAATACGGGTATGGAAAATATAACAATGTGGTTACAAACCTTGAGTTTGAGCGCCTGTCAAACGCAACCGGGCCGACCTCCGGAAAGCTGCTAAAGATGGATCTGAACGACCGCCTGAAATACACTGATCCTCCCAAAAGTGTAGCCATCCTTCATTGTATCGGCAGCAGGGACATAAACCATCATGAGTACTGTTCCCGCACCTGCTGTATGTATGCTTTGAAGTATGCTCATCTTTTAAAGGATAAATGTGGTCATGATACTCTCATTTACAACTTTTATATCGATATGCGCTGTTTTGGTAAGGGATATGAGGAGTTTTACAAGAGAGTTCAGGCTGAGGGTGTTCGCATGATACGGGGAAAAGTCGCACAAATTACCGAACAGGAAAATGGGATATTACTGGTGAAAGGAGAGGATACCCTTTCCGGAAGAATGATTGAAGTCCCCGTTGAAATGGCTATTTTATGTACTGCAATGGAACCAAGAAGCAATACCAGCGAGATAGCACGTACATTTGGTATAAGCGTTGGTGCGGATGGTTTTTTTCAAGAGGAACATCCAAAGCTCGAACCTGTCTCGACACCAACCAGTGGCGTTTTTCTGGCTGGAGCCTGTCAAGGACCAAAGGATATTCCTGACACGGTGGCTCAAGCCAAAGGCGCTGCGGCAGAATGTTTAGCCTTGAGTGCGGCTGGTATCGTTGAGATTGCTCCCATGATTTCTCATATCGATGCTGATGTATGTGTCGGTTGCCAGGCTTGTATAGGACTATGCGTTTATTCGGCTATTGAATTTAATGAATTTAAAGGAATTAGTGAAGTTAATGAAGCCGTCTGTAAAGGGTGTGGAAGTTGTGCAGGCCATTGCCCCAGCGGAGCGGCCAAAATCAGCCACTTTACCGATAAGCAGATTTTCGCGGAACTTGATGGTTTGTTACTTCCTAACTGACTGTAAATTGGGAGGCTGATTGTACAATAATATCCGGAGTTGCCTTTGATTAAACTACCCCGCCGCAAGCAACGGGGTATCAAAGTGTCATTCCGGGCTTGACCCGGATTCTATTTTTGTATTTCACTGGATCCCGGATCAAGTCCGGGATGACAGAACACCGCTTGTGAGAAGCGAAACTTGCAGCTTCGAAAGGATATTGTACCCAGGTTGCGCAATAAAATACAGCAGGGGCGTTTTATTAAAAACCGAAAAAGCAGTAGTCAAGACATAAAATGGCAGCGCCATCTTCCTTATGGTCACGATGAATAACTACTAACATTAGAACAGGAGTTAAAAAATGAGTGAGTTCGAACCAAAAATCGTAGCCTTTTTCTGTAATTGGTGCACGTTTACAGCAGCCGATTTGGCTGGTACTTCTCGTTTGTCATATCCACCAAATATTAACATCATTCGTGTCATGTGCAGCGGAATGGTTGATCCCAAATTTGTTATTAAAGCTTTTTTGAACGGTGCGGATGGAGTTTTAATCGGAGGCTGTTGGCCAGGTGACTGCCACTACATTAATGGCAACTTGAAAGCCAGAAGAAGGGTGGCCTTGTTAACAGAAGTCTTAAAACAGTATGGCATCAGCGAAGATCGTTTCTGGTTGCGTTGGATTGCTGCCAGTGAAGGGAATATGCTTCAAGAGGTAGCCAAGGAAATGACAGAGAAACTGAAAGCATTAGGTCCAAGCCCTGTTAATGTTAACAAGCTCGCAGGATAAAGAAACGGAGAAAACACAAATGGCAAACTACACAAAAGTATCTTATAAAAAAGATGAATTAAACCTGGAAATTTCTAAAATTTTCAAACAGTTAATGGAAAAAAAAGTGGTGAGTGCCGTTCTTGCGCCCTCCAGCCAATCATCAGGTGTTGTCAGACAAACCTTAATAGTGAATCCGATAAAAACAGCTCAAATTGACCTCTTTGCTCCAATTATTCCTGTGAATTCGGCTAAAATTGCAAGCTCACTGACAGCAAAACCATCTGGAAAGAATATCGCCATGGTGATGCGATCATGTGAAGTCAGGGCAGCTATTGAGCTGGCAAAACTAAACCAGATTAATCTGGACGATGTATTACTCATTGGATTGGATTGTTTTGGAAGATTTGAAAATACGGATTTTTCGAAGTTATTGGAACAAAATCTAACATCGGAATCGTTCATTCAATCCGCTCAATCCGAAAAAGTTGCAGTCAATGGCTTTGACATAGTTGGAGCCTGTAAAATATGCGAGTACCCGGTACCCGATAATGTTGATATCCGTATTTGTGTTATTGGAGCTGATACTAATAGTTTCGGAGTGGAAGGGGTTTCTGAAAAAGGGAAACAGGCTCTTGGTGAAATAGGGTTAACTGGAAGTGAACCTCCGGGTAAACGAAAAGAACTGGTGGAAGCCCTCAGTAAGAAACGATCTGATCTATTAGCGCAAAAACTGGATGAGTATAAGCAAACCATTAACAGTATTCAAGCTCTTGAAGACAGTTTGGCCAATTGTATAAACTGCTACAATTGCAGAGTGGCATGCCCTGTCTGTTACTGCAAAGAATGCGTCTACTTGACCAATACTTTCCGGCATGAGGGAGAACAGTATTTAGGCTGGGCTCAGAGAGAGGGGACATTAAAAATGCCAACAGATACGGCATTCTACCATCTAACCCGAATGACCCACATCAGCACTTTTTGTGTAGGCTGTGGTCAATGCACCAGTGCCTGTCCAAATGATATTGAGTTAACTCTTGCATTCAGGTCAGTCGCTAAAGCAAGTCAGGCTCGTTTTGAATACCAGGCTGGCAGATCACTTGATGAGCAGCAGCCTTTAACTTTATTTCACGATGATGAACTGGTTGAAGTGACCGGACAGGTTAAATAGGAGCCCAAAATGACAGAAAAAAGAGAAATTGGTTCTGTTCTGGTTGTTGGAGCAGGAATCGCCGGAATTAAGGCATCTTTGGAGCTTGCAGAAATCGGTTATAAGGTACTGCTGATTGATTCCTCCCCGCATATTGGGGGCATCCTGGCAAAGCTTGATCACCAGTTCCCGACAGATCACTGTGGCATCTGCAGAATGCTGCCGATGGTAGGCCGTGAATATGCTTCCCAATTCTGCATGCGAAAAGGCCTTTATCATGAAAACATTGAAATTCTGCCTTTTACCGATTTAAAATCAGTGAGCGGTGATGTTGGTAATTTTAGTGTTGAACTGCTGAAACAAGCCAGGTATGTCGACACGGATAGATGCACCGGCAGCGGAGAAAGAAGAGACTGTATTGAAGCTTGTCCTGTTGAAGTCAATGATGAGTTCAACCACAATCTGACCAAACGGAAAGCCATTTATCAGGTCGTTCCCCATAATGTTCCTCAAATGCTGCTCATTGACAGAAATGCGTGTGGAGACTGTCAGGATCAGCCCTGTGTCAGTGCTTGTCCTAACAATGCCATCAATTTGAATGCACAGGAGGAAGCAATAACCAGAGAGGTGGATGCAATAATTCTGGCAACCGGCACCAAACTTTATAATCCAACAGATTTTGAAGATGCCCAATCCTATTTCACGTCACCGGATGTTGTCAGCTCACTTGCATTTGAGCGTATTTTAAGTCCTTCCGGTACTTTTGATGGGGTCATAAGACGGCCTTCCGACGGAAAACCGGCCAACCGCATTGCCTGGATTCAATGCATGGGATCAAGAAATCGCAGACAGGGAAGAGAATATTGCTCTTCAATCTGTTGCATGTTTGCTTTGAAGGAAGCGGTTTTGGCTAAAGAGAAAGGTGGTACTGAGGTTGAAACGACAATTTTCTACATGGATATGAGAACGTTTGGCAAGGATTATTACCGATATCGAGAACATGCTGTTGATGAACATGGTGTCCGCCTTATTCGCTGCCGTGTTCAGGAAGTATTGCCTGACCCGGATGGAACCCTGAAAATCCGATATTTTGATCCGGGCACCAACAGTTTTTCCGTTGAGACTTTTGACCTGGTAGTAATGTCGACCGGGCAAGTGCCGTTTGAAGAGCACAAAAAACTGTCCAAAATTCTCAATTTGGACCTCAATATCAATAAGTTGCTACCGACAGATGATTTCAACAAGGTTAAGCTTCCCAAACCCGGTATCTTTATTTGCGGTTCACTCATGGGACTTACAAACATCAGTGAAGCTGTCGCCAGTGGTATCGCAGCGGCAGGAGAAGCCACCAAGCTGCTGACCAAACTTGATGTAAGCCCTGTGGAAGAAGAAGCTGGTACTAAACAACCTTCAAGCAACCGTGATCCAGCCCGGGTCATTGTTGTTTTAAGTACAGGTTTAAAAGACAAAGCAGATCTAAAGATCGACATTTCTCATCTTTTAAAAACCCTTCAGGAGTATAAAAACGTTGAGAGTGTTCATGTTGTTGAATCGGTTGTAACGAATGAAGGTCTGGTGGATTTCAAGGAAATCGTAATGCAGTCGAAATGTAATCGCCTGTTAATAGGAGCCAGCAAACCACACATGTACCAGACCAAGCTGAAAAGAATAGCTGAAAAAGCGGGCTTCAATCCTTCATTGATTGAAGTGTTTGACTTTATGGGAGTTGTCCATAGAACAGTCAAATCAGGTGTTACCAACCCGCTGGCTGTTATTATCAGAGAAATTCGACCTTACATAGAAAATCTTAAGTTAAAACCGGCTTTAAACGTTGATATACTTCCGATCCGTCAAACTGCTTTGGTTGTTGGTGGAGGAATTACCGGAATGTATGCTGCATTGTCTCTCGCTGAACGGGGGACATCGGTTCATCTGGTTGAGCAATCAGAAGAACTTGGCGGTTATGCGGGAAGAGAGGTAGAACACTTGATTGATGGACTCAAGCCGGTTACCATCGCCAAAGACTTTTCCCGGTTGATATTTGATAATGATAAGATAGAAGTCCACCTGAACAGTCAAGTTGTTAACTCCACGGGAATCCTGGGGAATTATTGTACTCAAATAAGGATGAATGGTTCAAATGATACTGTTTCAGTGAAACATGGTGTAACCATTCTTGCTACCGGTAACAAAGTTGGGGCAACAACAGAATATCAATATGGTCAATCGGATAAAATACTAACCTCCAACGAATTGAATAAGGGGTTGACCTCCGGCAGCATTGATGTCAGTGACATCGAAAATGTGGTAATGATCCAATGTGTCGGTTCCCGGGAAAAAGGAAATCGGGATTATTGCAGTCGTATCTGTTGCCTGGGATCGATTTATAATGCACTGATGATCAAGGAGAAAAATCCGGAAACAAGGGTTTTTATACTTTATCGCGATATTGTGACCTACGGTTTCTATGAAAAGTACTACACGGAAGCGCGGCAAAAAGGTGTGATCTTTGTTAATTACAGTTTGGATAATAAGCCCAAGGTGGAAATTGAGGATGGGAAACCGATTGTCACATTCAGGGAAACGATACTTGATGCTGAAATAGAACTTCCGGTCGATTTATTGGTTCTGGCTACAGGAATTGACGCTGACGAATCAAATCAAAAGCTGGCAGATACCTTCAACGTTTCAATCAATGAGGATGGTTTTTTTCTGGAAGCGGATTCAAAATGGCGACCCATTGAATTTAATAAGCTGGGAATCTATGTGGCGGGTGTCGCCCATTCACCAATGACGCTCAAGGAGTCAATCGTTCAAGCAGAAGCCGCCGCGCAAAAATCCTACGGGTATTTATCAGGACGCGAGGTTCATATTGCTCGTGAGATCTCAATTGTACACGATTCCCTTTGCGCTCGATGTAAAAAATGTATTGACGTTTGCTCCTATAATGCTCGTTCATTTGATGGCAAAGAAAGCTGCATTATTGTCGATGCGGCAGCTTGTCAAGCCTGCGGGATGTGTTCCGTAACCTGTCAGAATAACGCAGCAGAAGTACTGGGATGGAGTGATAAACAGATCATGGCGACTATTGACGCCAAGCTGATGGATTACCAGTTATTAGAAACAGCGACATAGGAGGTAAATGGCTATGGACATCGATTTTAATGAATCAAGAAGCGATTTATGGAAGGAAATCTATAACACCGAAGACCTTCATCATTGTTATAATTGCGGGACTTGCATTTCGGGCTGTCCGGCCTCCAATGGTGACCCTCCGCTCCTAATCAGAAACCTTGCCAGGATGGTCATTTTGGGTCTGGAAGAAGAATTACTGGAAGAAGACACCCCATGGGCCTGCGTCTCCTGTTCCAAGTGTGAAGAGATGTGCCCGATGGATGTGAAGCCTTTTGAGCTGGTACTGGCGATACGTAAATGGCAGGCTCAAAATGATGTTACCTATGTTCCCACCTCAATTGTTGAAATATACAAACGGGGTTATACTCAAGCTGTAGGGGTTAATACCGAATTAAGAAACCAGTTGGGCTTGCCTGATTTGCCGACAATAAGCAAAGATCCGGTCAAACTGAAACTGTATCAGGAGATGCTGATGAAAACGCCTGTGATCGCCGATAATGACTATATGTTTAAGGGGAAATAACGATGGAACTATGCCTTTTTCTTGGTTGCAACACGCCGGCTATTCGGCCGGATGTTGAAAATGCAATCAGATTGACCATGCCCGAACTTGGCGTTGACCTTATCGATTTGCCAGGATATGTCTGTTGTCCAGCGTTTGGCTCATTTCCATCTTCCGATGATGAGTCGCATTATTCCACCAGCGGATGGAACCTTTCGCTCGCTGAAGAAAGCGGGCATGACATTATGGTTCAATGCGGATCATGCTACAGTTCCCTGCGAATGGGACGTGAGCATCTTCAACATGATGAAAAGATGCGAGCCAGGGTCAATGAACTCCTGAAACCATCGGGAAGACAGGTTGAATGCAAAGCAAATGTTTTTCATGTGACAGAAGTATTATACAAAGAAGTTGGTATTGAGAAAATTGCGGCAAAAATCAAAAACGGATTGGATGGTCTCCACGCGGTTGTTCAGTACCCCTGTCACACCTTGTTTCCCAGCGAGGTTGTCGGTTTTGAAGAATCGGCCAGGAGACCTGTTGCCTTGAAAGAATTGACGGAAGCCCTGGGTGCGACCGTTGATAGCTTTAGCCTGGAGTATCAATGCTGTGGTGGTGCGGGAGGGTTTTCAAAGATGTCCCCTATTGGAGCGAATGAGTTTTCCAAAAGAAAACTGGACGCCATCCTCAACGAGACCAAAGCTGAGTTTATTGTCGTATCGTGCATCACTTGTCTGATGTACCTGGAAAACATCCAAAATAAATTGAATGAAAAAGCGGGTGAGGTGATTTATAATCTCCCGGTTTTTGACTATAACCAGCTATTAGCCCTATGTATGGGTTACGATCCTCAAAAGGTCTCGTCAATTTGCAGCGTTTCAAGGGATAAAATAACCGAGACCATTCTACAAAACGGAACCCAGGTGCTTGCCTGATCAATACAAGTAAACGAATCGGTGTTTGTTTGGATTAACGATTTGCTTGCTTTCCCCTTGTGACTGATCTTTCACTGCACATACAAATAACACTGTCATCCCCTCCATCGGGGATAACAGTGCTCTTTCCCTGATCACCTTAAATTACTCTTTTCTCAATCATATCTACTGACCTTTCAGCCATTCGGATCAGAGGTTTTGTTATCAACTGTATGAACAGGTGTTAAGTGTTAAGGCTTAATACTGATCTCTGTTTCTTAATAGTGTTTTTTAAAAACCCATAATAACAATTGTATATATGCGTTACGCGTTCAATTTTTTTATTGGTATGACGGTTGCAGAAATGGAAGTGAGTAATGAGGGAAAATGGATTCAACAGCATTTTATAGTGTTTTTGCCAGACTGATGAGTTGGGCTTTCCATGTCGTTTAACAGGGCACTATTAACCGTTTTATCTTTTACTTTTTTGTTTGGCATATTTCTTTTTTGATTATATGGAGAATAACTAATGAGAAAAATATTTAAGATGCTGATGGTGACTGCTTTTGTATCATCAGGATTATTAATGGGATCATCTGTTTTTGCCAAGACAGATAAGCCGAGGATATTGAAGCCTTGTACCCAATGTCATGAGGTTGAAGAAAATCAGCTCAGGGGAAAACTGCAGTCGGTTTCGGGAAAAGCTGAAACACTGCAGGTTTTTATGGGAGATGCGTCCTGGCAACTGAAATTTAATAAAAACACGGAACTGGATGGCGCCAAAGCCATCACCAAAATTGGTACAGACAAAGAGATTCTGGTCAATTATACCCAGAACGGCGATGAGTTTCTGGCAACCAGTATCGTTGTTAAACAACCTGCCAGTATTCCTCCCAAATGGATTATTGGCGTAAAAGAGATGGAAAAGCTGGTGGCAAAAGGTCCGGTAAAAGGAAACTATTCATTATTTGACGCCAGACCGGGTAAAGTCTTTCTTGAAGGACATATCGAGGGAGCTATATCCAATTACGATGCACAATTTGAAAAGAACGTTAAAATTCTTCCTCAAAACAAGGATCAACTCCTGATATTCTATTGTGGCGGTGCTACCTGACAACTGAGTCCATCTTCTGCAAGTAAGGCAGAAAAGCTCGGTTACAAAAACATTAACGTGTTTACTGGTGGATTGCCAGCCTGGAAAAAAGACAAAAACATCGTTTATTCTTCACCTGCCTACATTTTAGATTCAATAAAAACCAAAACCCCGGTGGTAGTGGTGGACGTCCGAAACGAGTCGAAAGCTCTGAAAGGGCATATTGACGGTGCTGTCAATTTTTCCCCGGATCAGCTAAAACAAGCAAAAAAGAGTTTCCCGTCCGATAAATCAGCGCCCATTATCATCTATTCCGATAGTGACAAAGAGTCGCAAGCCGCTTTTAAAACCATCAGAAAATGGGGCTATAAAAATGCTTCGATTTTGGAGGGTGGTATTACCGGTTGGGCCAAAGCAGGTAACTCGCTGAAGAGCGGGCAGCTGGCAAGCGAAATTGTATATATTCCCAAACCGGTTAAAGGATCGATTCCGGTAAGTGAATTCAAAGCTATTGCCACTTCTATGCCGGGTGATGCGGTGATCCTGGATGTTCGGGACGCCAGTGAAGTCGCCAGTGGTATGATCAAAGGTGCCATCAATGTTCCCACCCAGGATGTTGCAGCCAGATTGAGTGAAATCCCCAAGGACAAAAAGATTGTGATTCATTGCAGAACCGGAATACGGGCTTCAATGGCATATCAAACACTGGTGGAAAAGGGCTATAATGCCTATTTCCTTGATGCTAAGATTACTGTTACCCCTGAGGGAACCTTCAAGATAGAATCGTAATAACCACCCCCCAAGGGGCACCGGTTTGATTGGTGCTCCTTACCACCCCTCCGACAACACCCCATTGAGTTGCATTACTTGGTGCGTTATGACATTATACACCCTGATATAAGGGATTGGACTATCCTCGTTCACAACACGATTTTTCTTGTAATGAGAAGTGCATGGATCAGAACTTAAAAACGGGTCTAAAAAGCAGAAGGGGTTTTTTGAAGCTAACCTCACTCCTGTTGATGATCTATCCGATGAAACTGTTTTTTGATGTATTAAAAAGTAGTCCGATCACCCATATTGATGAGGTTCAACAGTTTTTACCCATGGACCTGCCCGAAGGGATCACCTTTCACAATGGCATTATCGTTAATAAATCCGGGACCGGTATTCATTTTTTTTCTGCTGTTTGCCCTCACCTGGGATGTCAGATTAATCGTGTGGACAGGGGACAGCTGATATGCCCCTGCCATGGATCCAGGTTTTCTGAAGATGGAAAACTATTGGAAGGACCAGCAACCAGGAGTTTATCAGAATTACGGTTTTCAACGGATACCAGCAACAATCGCTACATTGTCACTCTGCCAACTTGATGACGCCCTATGGTCAGATTATCTTTCCAGCTTTGGAATCGTTGGTTTCCAACCTTTGGAAATCTCACCTTTGCTTCCTTTCTGATTGCCGTAATCAGTGGAATCCCCCTGGCAGTGCCTTATCAGGTTAACAGAGCTTTTGATTCCCTGCAGATACTTCAGTTAACCAACCCTGCCGGGGTGTTTTTTCGGTCGATACACTATTGGAGCGGGCAACTTTTTATCCTGTTTACTCTGGTTCATGTCATCGAACACTTGCTGAAAAAAAATGAAAAACGGCTGAAGTCGGGCTTGTGGCTGCGTCTTGTGCTCGTTTTGCTGTTAGCCCTGTTTGTCATGCTGTCCGGGTTTATTTTAAAAGCGGATGGAGAAGGCGTTATGGCCCGACAGATATTGAACGGACTTGTGGGCACCGTCCCGATTATCGGAGAAAACCTGAGGTTATTTGTTCTGGGAACGTCGAAAAATCTGCAGCTGGTGTACCTGCACCATCTGGTAACAACCACTGTTTTTATCTGGATTATCGTTATTGAACATGTACGCAGGGTCTGGCCGGATCTCCTCTCTTTCACCTATCTTTTGGGGATCGGCACAATTTTGACTTTCACCTTTCCCCCGGGTCTGCAATTGCCCAGTGCCGAGGTAATTAGGGGGCCGTGGTATTTTATCGGACTACAGGAACTGCTGCATTGGATACCGGAACCGCTGATCGTTATCTGTATTCTTGCTGTTCTTTTCATTTTGTTGAGCCTGGTCCGCTGGATGACACCCGTAAAAGCCGGTTATGCAAAACGGGTTCTGGTAGCGTTTCTGGTTTTATACCTGGTACTGAGTTTGAATAATTGGGTGCTTCGCGATGGGAACTGGAATCAACTATTTCTGTAAACGAGTCTCATTTAAACTTGAAAAAACGATGTGAGAACATATGGAGACGGAAGATCATTCACCCCGCAAAAAGATGACTATCCCTGCAGTGGTGTTGGCCTGTATAGGCTTGATGCTTGGACTCCACCATTTTTTTAAGGAGTCCGGGATTCAGACAGATGACACAACAGAAATTCCCGTAATAATGGGTCACAGGGAAGGATGTATTCTATGTCATCAACAGGTAACCGGTTTTTCTTCGTCACATGATCCGCAAGCAGTCGGTTGTTCTTCCTGTCATCTGGGTGATCCGTTATCCCCTGAAAAAGAAGTGGCCCATGATGGAATGGCAAAAGTTCCGGGCAATATGGATCGGGTTATGGAAACCTGCGGACAAAGTGACTGTCATCGGGATCTGGCAGCGAAAGTATCCACATCTCTGATGGCTTCGGGACAAGGGATGGTTTCCGTAAATCGCTATGTCTTCGGTCAGACTTTTTCACCGGACGGTCCCGGGCATCTTTCCCACCTTACCGATTCTGCGGCCGATACTCATTTGCGGCAGCTGTGTGTTACTTGTCACCTAGGTTTTCCCAAAAAACAATCCTCAGCTGTCGACCAGGAATCAAGAGGCGGAGGATGTACTGCCTGCCACATTGAATACTCGGCAGAGGCAGACCGACAGTTGACTGATTACCATCAGACACAACAGCTTCCGAAAGTACATCCGGCCTTAAATATTAAGGTGGATAATGATAAGTGTTTCGGGTGTCATAGCCGTTCGGCCAGGATCTCCCTGAATTATGAGGGCTGGTTTGAAACGGAGTTGAAGGTTAAAGACCTGAAGAACCCTGCTGACTACAGGATTCTTCAAGACCAGCGCGTGCTGGAATATAAGGGAGCAGATATCCATCACCAGCGGGGAATGGTGTGTATCGATTGTCATACGGCACGCGATGTAATGGGGGATGGAACGGTTTATAATCATCAGGAGGAACAGGTGGAGATCACCTGTGTAGACTGCCACACAAATGAAACCGGCGAATATGTGGATTATAACGACCTCGATACTGATTCAATTAAAATCCTGAAACTGAGAGAGCTGAGCAATCAAAAAAATCTGAAGTATTTGACCACCGGAATCACCAAAAGACCGCTGATCAATATCTATCTCGATCAAAACAACGACAAGATTTTTAGAAGCAAATTAAACGGCAAAACCAGGGAATTAAAACCGCCGCTCAAAAAATGTACTGAAATCAGCGGACATGAACGGCTGACCTGTCAGACTTGCCACACCAAATGGGCACCCACCTGCATCAATTGTCATACTCAATTTGAACCGAAGCAAAAAAGAAAAGATCATTATACCGGAGAAAAATTAGCGGGAGTCTGGAAGGAATACAAGAGCACGCTACTGGCTGTTCCTCCGGCTCTGGGAGTTCGACTGGACAAGAAGCAAAACCGGGAAGTGGTGGACACCTTTATTCCGGGCATGGTTCTGACGATCGGGGGGATAAAGGAGAATAAGCCGGACAGGACTGCTTCAACCGGAAAAAAAATCGAAGACTACCAGGTGTTTCGCAGAATGTTCTCACCCACATTTTCGCACACTATACAGACTGAAGCCCGATCCTGCCAGTCGTGTCACCAGGATCCCTGGGCCCTTGGACTGGGAGAAGGAAGAATTGAATACCAGGAGGATAACGCCGTGATTACTAAGCCCCATCTAAAATTTTTCCCCCGGAGCAAACTCCATCCGGCAGATGGGCTTCCCAGGGATGCCTGGACCGGTTTTCTGAAAGTACGTTCACGGCATGTCTCGACTCGATTGGGTGTTCGTCCGTTTAATCAGGGGGAGCAAGAAAATATTCTCCAGGTTGGTCGCTGCCTGTTGTGCCACGAAGCAGACCCGACTAACATGGAGCGGATCTATACCAGCTATAAAACCGCGTTAGAAAAAAGACCTGAACAATGCAGGCGTTCGCAATGAGTTATCTCTGGTTGCCGAATTTGTTTAGCTGGATGAATCAGTAGATAAAGGGGCGTCTTTTTTAGCCTGTTGAAGCTCCTGCTTGAGATCCCGGGCAACCTGGCGAATATCCTTTGCCTTCTGAGGTGCTTGATTCAGAGTGGAATTAGCGGCTTGTTCCTGCTTTTTTTCTTTTTCAGCCAGCATCTCTTTTTTTAGAATGGCGGCAATTTCTGCGATTCCCGGAGCTTTATTCGACGGTTTTTTATCTTCAGGTTTTGGCGGGTTCTTTTTGGCTTCCTCCATCTCCTTTTTCAGCTCAGCAGCCACTTGCCTGATATCCTGTACTTTCGGTTTCTCTTCCGGGACTTGTTTTTTCCCACCATTGATGGTTTCAGGACTTTGTGAACCGGTTACAGTTTTTTCTTCGGCAGATAGGGGTTGATTATTTTCATCCAGTCCCAGCATTGTTTTTAGTTCATCCAGTTCAGCAAAAGATTCACCCGGTTTTCTCAATTTGAGGTTCGAACTTTTAAAAACGCTCTTATCCTGGGATTGGAAAAGCCTTCCTATCAGGGTAGACGCCATGTCATGAACGGATTTTTCTACATGTGAATATTGCATAAAGGGGATCTTTCTTACTAATCGCTGGTCGACAATCTTCCCGAATTTGTCGTTTTTAGACTGGGTAGCAAAAGCGTAAAAGCAGTTGAGCTCATAGAGACTCTTTTTAAACTTGGATTGATATCCGGTCTGTTGGTCCTTCTGGGATATTTCAGTGCCAATGATGAGAAGAAAATATTTTTTCTCATGACTGAACAACAAGGGCAGCACCCATTCGTGGCAGGGATCCCTGCGAATAATAAAATGTTCCCGGCTTACGATAGTGAATAGTTTCCAAATACTATCCCGGATTTTGTCATATTCGGTTCCCACTTTTTTCCTGAAATAGTCCAGTTTGGGTTTGTAAGTGTCATACCGCTTGTCAAAAAACGGAAAATCCAACTCCTCCATTTTTAACACTTCCAATCCATATTCAAGTTTCATCTCCTTTTTAGGTTCCTCTTTTACTTTGGGAGCTTCTGCAGCTGCAATCGGCTTCTTTCTAACAGTCCAGATTTTTGATTTGGGTTTCATCTCTTCCATCTTCTCCACAGTAAATCTGGCGATCTGTTTAACCTGGATAAACGAGGATTGAATCCTGGCCAAGACGCCATGATTCTTGGAAAAGGTGCTCACCGGGGTTTTATCTTTTTCCTTAACTTTGTGGTTCAACTCCTCGGCCATATCATTAAAGATGTCCAAAGGAACTGATGACAGGATTTCGGTTTCCTTTTCCGGATTTTCCTTGATTAACTGGGCAACCGATTTTGCCCCGATTTTATAGTTTTGCAGAACCGTATCCTTTTCCGTATTATTCTTGAGCTTTCGCTGCATCCAGTCGGTTAGGAATTCGTTTTTGAGTAGTTCAAAATTGAGATAATTAAAATGCAGATCTTTGATCTCTGTACTGGTCTTGGTTCTCAGCAGAGTGGAAAAAAAGACAGTGATAAATTTGTCTCTATATTCGTTGGTTTTAAAAACTTCCGGTTGGATATAAGAGATTCCGCTTTTTCTCATTTCGATGATACTATCGATCTCCAATTTACTTTCGGAGAGGGAATGAAAGAGCATTTTCCGGTATTCCTTTTTGACGAATCGTAGGAAGAAGAGTTTAAAAATCTCTTTGAGTGTATTCAGAAACTCGGCCTGTTCATTTTTAGGAAACTGTGAGGCAAACGGGTCATTGGAATCAACGGACTTCTGCAGAGTCATAATGGTTTCAATTGTTTTTTTGACCTTGTAAAGGTCGAACAGGACATTCACCTCTTTCTCAAAATCCTGTTTCTTTCGGTATCTAAGACGAACCTGCTTAAACACTTCAACATCATAATAATGTCCCATAAACCGAGTGATAGCCTCTTCTGTATAAAAAGGCTCCAGGCACCTGAGATATTTCTGCCTCAGGTCTTCCGGAAAATTTTTGATGTCGAGTAAACGCTTGGTAAGCCTGCCTTTCAAAAAACCACTAAGTTGCTTGAGCTCTTCCAATTCCTCTGCAAGTGTGGGAGACTTTTCCCGTTCCTTTTCCTGCACCAGGGACTGAACTCGTTTTTCCCAGGTCTCAATATTGGCAAGGAATGAAGCTATGATTTCATCGGAATGGAGGGGAATTTCCAGTTTTGGAATCGCAATGGCAGGCATGAAGTCTCTCTAAAATGGATATCAGAAATCAGTAAATTTAATGTTGTGAACCTGGTGCCGATATAGTTGTTTTTAATCCGCAAAGGAATCCAGAGCTGGTTTCAAATGGGTATTCATTCTGATATCATATCCATTTACCTTAAGAATTTCAAGTTATGGAAATGATTGTCTGCAACACCTTGATCATTTTGTTTTTTTACTAATGTTAAAATCCGAGCAGATAAAGCCGAGGCCCTATGAGATGGAAGCAGCCAGACCTGGAACTGGCAAGGGATCTGTAGACAGTTTAAAAAGAAACGGGTAACGTCAAAAGCTTAATGGCCAATGGTTGAAGACTTAAGTGATAAAATTAGGACTGATATAATAAGTAATTAAGGACAAAACTGGAAATGCTGACGATCCTGCGGAGAATCCTTTCATCCATATTTCGATGGTGCGCCAACCTGTGGACTTTGACCATCATTATCCTGATGGGTATCTGGATAATGGTCTACCTGGGCTTTTTTCCAATAGAATCAAGATGGATCGCGTTGGGATACAGTCCACCGGTCTGGTTTATTCTCTTTTTGATTCCGCCTCTGGTTGTCTATTTCATTCAAAACCTGAAAGGTCGATGGAAAAGTTTGCTGGCTTTGTATCTGGTGATTTTTGTAATTTTCGGAGATGTTTCTTTTTTCAGTAAACCCACCCATCAATTTTTAAACGGGAAGGAGACTCAATCCATTTCTGTGGTAGCCCTTAATTTGAGGTACTATTCCTATGGTTTTGACAAGGTTGTGACTGCCATCAATGATCTGGATGCTGATATTTACCTGCTGTCAGAAAACGATATCAAAGCGGAAAAGGTTACTGAGCTTAAAGAACAGGTTTATCCCAAGGAGTTTTATATGGGACAGAAAGAGGGGACGGCAATCATCTCTCGTTACCCGGTTACCAGCTTTAAGGAGATCAAATTTCCCACCCGGCAGGCGTCATTGCATATTGGTAATAAAATCGAAGAGATGCATCTAAATCCTTTTCGCTCCTTTGTCCATGCTATCGTCAATGTGAACGGAGTTCCGGTACATGCTATTTCTGTTCGTTTTATTGCCGGGAGATCCTGGGATAAGAGACCGCAAAGTGTTGTTCCCTGGACTTTTTACGTATTAGGTGAACAGATCAAGGAAATCTCCTTCTTTCTTGACTATCTAAAAGGGTTGGAAGGGCCTGTTGTATTTGGGGGCGATTTGAACGCAACTCCATCTTCAATTATCTTGAGGAAACTAAACGAAGTAGCAGCGGATGTTTATCTACAGGATCATATTTGGGGTGGGTTTACCTTCTGGACCAGATTCCCTTCATACGCAAGGCTGGATTACATTTTCTGCATGAATGAAACACAACCGGTGCATTCAGAACGTCCGGACATTGTTGTATCGGATCATTATCCGATTTTTGCTGAGATTCTGATCCCGGCAGTGAAATAAATGTTTTTATTATAAATCGGACTCATTGATCGGCAATAATATTAATACCAAATGCAACATCCTTCTCCATATGAAAAAAAGGCATATCCCTGGGGTTTGATCGGGTTGATCCTCCTGTTTCCCCTGATCATGATTCCGCTGGCAACGGTGGATTATGAGGTGACAATCTTTTTTTATCATCACAAGCATAAGCTGTTTGGGGAGTTGATGAAACGTACGGTATTTCAGGGATTTAAGTTTGGGGCTTCAGATCCTGCTATTTTCTTTCAAATTATAATGGCCTGTTTTTATTTTTGTTATTCCCCAAAGCGAAAGCAGAACAGCTACCACTACTACAGACCCTTCCTGGGATATGTGATCTTTTCCTCCCTGGTGACCGGCCTTGGGTTGGTTCACAGTGTTAAGTGGATTTTGGGAAGGGCCAGGCCCCATCTGGTTTTTGCAGATAAACTGCCCTACTCTCAATGGTTTGAATTCGGACCTCATTTTGTATCGGATGGAATCTTTTATGGAAGCTTTCCCAGTGGACATACAGCGACTGTTTTTCTTCTGATAACAGTCTCCTACTGGCTGATTGGCAATCCGCAAGCTTCCCGCAATTCCAAGATTTTCGGTTGGGTTTGGGGAGTTTTGATCATAATACTGACCATAATGATGGCTATCGGAAGATGCATGACCGCACATCACTGGCTGTCGGATAGTGTGGGAGTCACATTAATGGTATTGGTGTCTATCCATCTGAATTATTACTACATTTTAAAAATTCCTCAACAGGTAGAATACTTTTCCAGGCAGGGCACCTATGTTCCGCTTCCTCGTTATTGGGAATTCGGACTTTTATGGCGTTTATTTTTCATAGCCATGGGATTTATGGGGGTGGTTATTGGCATTCGATCTGTTGTTATCGGCAAAGCCCCCGGGTTGATTCTGATGGTTTTACCGGCTGTCATCATGGTTTTTTACCTGGTCAGACGAGTTCGGCAGGTTTACCGGAATTCCATGATTCAATTTGAAGATCGGGGATGACAGGGGAAGACTATTTTTTCGTGATACTGAATCATTACTGGGACTAGATGAAAAGATTGATTAATATTCTTTTGGGACAATCGGTGAGGGATCTGTTCAAATACAAATCCTTTTTTCTGCTGATATTTGTATTGATTCTGGCTGATCGTTTTATCAAGCAAATATCGAAGTCCAATCGCTCTGGAATACAGATTCCGGAATTCAAGACCTTAAGTCTGCAGGCAGCCGAATATATTTTTGAGGTTTTGCCTTTTCAGATTTTCAAGTGGCTGACAGATTATCGAACACTTCTGATTATCATCCTGCTGTTTTTGCTTAAACAGCTGATCTCCATGTGGCCCTCCAGCGATATGCGCCGTATGCACCGTCTGGAGCGCGAGCGATTTGGTTTGTTTGCCTCGCTGGTGTCCATTCACGGCAAACAGGTCTTATGGGACGCAATTGCTGTGGGTGTGGTAGTAATGATAACCTGCTTCTGGATACTGCTTTGTTTTGCCTTGTCTTTTTTTACCTGGAATCTTTATCAATCCACCTATTCCCTTCTTATGTTTCTGGTTTTTTCCGGGATGGTTTTCCCAATCTCAATGGCTGGTTTTTCCTTCTCTTCAAAGCTGGCTGTCATCTCCAAAGGTTCCTTCAGTCAGAAGCTAAAACTGTATTTTGAGCTGTTTACAAATCGCCGGGTGGCCAGTGGAGCCTGGTTGTTTTTTCTTGTTAGAATTGTCATTGAGGCCATCTTTGTTGTGATTCTGCCATTAACCGTTTTGTGGACAATGGACAACGCAGTTGTTCGGGTGATTATTGCAGGGGCTATTGCCACTCCGGTCTATTCTTTTTTAAAGATGGCTTCCTTCAAGTTTTTTCTGTATATCTATAGACCATACTCTCTGGTTGAAGAGGAGTACAAAGTTTATTATCAGGACTAGTTCCTGTACAGATCGAGATCTTACTGTTGTTAAAATTGCAAGTGTTTATTGCAAAAGGATTTCTGCTCAAATTGTTTGTCAAAAAAAAACAACGGTGCTATCGAGAATAAGGCAGCCTTGAACAGCTCGAACACGTTCAAAGATCCCCCGAAAATAAAACCGCTTCAGGTTTGAGATCTGTTGAAATGCTCCATTAACGGATGTATGGGAATTATTCAATGACCAAAGAACCTACCTATCAAGACCTTGAAAATAGAATTAAACAACTGGAATCTGCCCTGTCTCGGCAGCAGGAAGAATTGGAAGACCTCTGTTTTCATCGAAAGATCAGGGAAAACCTGACGCAAGGGGTAGTTCTGGTGAGAAAAACCGACAATCACATTGTCTATACCGATACCAGTTTTGATGTCATGTTCGGATACGCGGAAGGCGAGTTAAAGAATAATCATGTAAGCATACTCAATGCTCCTTCGGAAAAGACTCCCCAGCAAACATCTCAACAAATTGCGGAAATTCTCAATGATTTTGGTTTTTGGAGCGGGAAAATTGAGAATGTTAAAAAGAATGGTACTAGATTCTGGTCTCGGGTGAATGTATCAACCTTCAATCACAAGTATTTGGGAGAAACCTGGATTTCAACCCACGAGGACATTACCGATTTTGTGAATATAGAAAAGGAGTTGATAAGATATCAGAAGGATTTGCAGGATCTGGTTAAGGACAAGACAAAGGAACTCCAAAAAACCAATCTCAAATTGCAGGAGGAAATCCACAAAAGAGATAAAATTGAAAGTGAGTTAAGGGAAAGCGAGCAACAGATGATACTGGCACTTGAAGGAACCGAACAGGGAATCTGGTCATGGGACGTCAAGGGTGATATTATGATCCAGGATAAATCACTGTTAGACATATTGGGGTATGACTTCGATAAGACCGATTTTAACTTCCAATGGTGGCTTGATCATCTGCACCCAAAAAGCCACAAGGCTTTTGAGCAGGCTTTGCATGATTACCTGGAGGGCAAAACCAGGTATCTTGAACTGGAATATCAACTGAAAGCCAAATCCGGGGAGTGGTATTGGTTTTGGATGAGGGGGGTGGCAACCGAATTTGATAAATTTGACTGTCCCATTAAAATGATTGGCACCCGTCGCCATATTACCGAACAGAAGTTGGCTGAAACACAGCTTCGTGAAAGCAATGAACGGTATCTGGCTCTGTTCGAACGCTCCCGGGACGCTGTCTATACCCACGATTTTGAAGGCCGCTTTATTGATGCCAACAAAGCAGCCCTGGATATGACCGGATATTCGAGGGAGGATATCAAATCCATTAGCATGGCAATCCTGCTTGATAAGAGATTTCATGAAAACGCACTGGAGGTCATCAAAGAGATTATCGAAACCGGATCACAGAAAAAGTTGATTGAATATATTATCAGAAATAAACAGGGTGATATTATCTGGGTGGAGACCAAAGGATCATTGATTTATAAAAATGGTAAACCGTTTGCTATTCAAGGAATCGCCAGGGATATCACCGAGAGAAAATTAGCAGAAGAACAGATTAAGAAAACAAACTCAATGTTGACCTCTCTAATTGAAAGCCCTCCCGATATTATCATCTACGCTGTTGACCTCTCCTATCGTTACACAGGCTTCAACCAGGCGCATTTTAATGAGATGGGAAAGACTTTGGGAGTACGAATAGAAACAGGAATGAGTATTCTTGATGTGATTCCCGATGGTGATGATAAAACACAGATGATAAAAACTTTTCAGGAGGTGTTTAAAGGCAGGCGGCTAACAGCCACCGAAGAGTTTGGGTCGGCAGAGAACAGGGTCTGGTATCAATCGTCTTACAATCCTATTCTGGATGATAAGGGGGAGGTAATGGGGGCTACCGTGTTCGTATCCAATATTACAAACCGCATGAGAATACAGGAGGAGCTGCGAAAACAGGAACAGACGTTCCGGGCTTTGGCCGAGAATTCTCCCGATATCATCATCAGGATGGATTGCAGTATGAAGTTTGTGTATGTCAACCCGGCATTTGAATGGGTAACGGGAGTTTCGCATCTTGATTTTATTGGTAAAACCAGTAAAGAACTGAATCTGGATGCAACAGGTTTTACTATTCTGGAAAAGCATATCAACAAGGTCATTTCTTCGGGAGAGTCTGTAACAGTTGAGTTTTATTTTAAAACAGCAGGCATCAAAATCTATTACCAGGTTCGCATCGTTCCCGAGGTTGATAAAAACAACAATGTGGAGTATGTTCTGTGTGCTTTCAGGGATATTACCAGTTTAAAACACGTGGAAGATGAACTTCAATATGCCCATGCTCAATTGGAGAAACGGGTTGCCGAACGAACCAACCAGCTGACAATCGCCAACCTCAACCTTAAACTGGAGATAGCCAATCGAAAGCAGACGGAAGATAAGCTGATTTTTGCCAAAATGCAGGCGGAAATTGCCAACCGGGCAAAATCCGAATTCCTGGCGAATATATCTCATGAACTGCGAACCCCCATGCACCATATCCTGAATTATTCCAAGTTTGGCATCGACAAAATTGAAAAACCCAGGGAGAAGCTGAAACACTACTTTACCCAGATTCGTACAACCAGTATTCGGTTGATGTTTTTGCTGAATGAATTGCTGGATCTTTCAAAACTGGAATCCGGAAAAATGGACTATACCATGGAGAAATATGATCTCAGGATCATTGTTAATGACAGTGTGAATGAACTGAGCTCATTGATTACTGAAAAGGGGGTCATTCTGAAACTGCCTGACCTTTCTCAGAAAATGATTGTCACTTGTGACAGTTACAAAATTGGCCAGGTGATTCGGAATCTATTATCCAATTCGATCAAATTCACACCCACCGGTAAAAAGATAACCGTCTCACTGTCGACCGGGATGTTGTATAATAACCATCAAGAGATATTGGCCGCCAAGGTGTCTGTGGCTGATGAAGGGATTGGTATTCCCGAGGCAGAAACAAAGCTGGTGTTTGAGAAATTTGTACAGGGCAGCAAGACAAAAACAGGAGCTGGTGGTACCGGACTTGGATTGGCAATATCCCAAAAAATAATCACGGATCATAGGGGAAGAATCTGGACTTCACAAAATCCGGGTGGTGGCGCTGTTTTCAATTTCCTGATTCCTGTTGAACAAAAGAGGATCTGAATAGACTTACTTTTCTTTAGTTTTTGACCATTTCAGTATTTCTCCACCGATTCACCGCTTTGATCTTGGCCTGCAGATTGATAAGGTATGCCTTCTCCGGCTGTTTGGCTCCTTGAATTATGTCATACTCTTCTGATTTTATTATTGCGCCGATCTTATCAGTATCAAAACCATATTGATCCAGGAGTTCTGACAAACGATCCCGAAAATGGTACCCGTGATCCAGGGCGGTTTGAAAAAAGGAGTCCGCGTCTGTTCCGGTATAGATATAATTATGCGCAAACAGAATGGTATCAAACGAATAGGTGGAGAGCATTTCCAAGGATTGAAAATATGAGTAACAATCCACCAGAAATTCCGTATAAACATGGTTATCTTCAGCTGGAACTCCTGCTGCTTCCGAGGGGATCAGTGTTTTGTCATCAGGCAGGTAAAAGCTTAACATATCCCTGGTGTGTCCGGGTGTCGCAATAATCTCAATCCGCTTTCCACCGTCCAGTATGAAAGCCTCTCCATCCTCCAGAATCCTGTCCACCGTAAAGGGCTTAAATTTCTGATTTTCATTCAACCCGGGGAAGTCACTCAGCTGGTTAATAAGGTTCAACGCCGAAGGTTTTTTAATGGTTTCCGCTCCAATTGCAGCGGAACAGATGGTTAAACCGGGGTAAATGCCTTTAAGATACCCGACAGCACCACAATGATCGAAATGCATGTGGCTTAAGAACAGGTATTTTGGCGAGCGTCGACCCAGTACCTTTTCTATTTCTGCTTGATAATGTTCTGACATGAAGGACATTCCGGCATCGAACAGCACCGGTTCCGGTCCGTCTAACAGATAAACAGGTAAAAAGGGGCTGCCCAAACAATATAATTTGTCATGAATTTTTATCGGATCAGCAATCATTTTCATATCAACTCCGTTTGATGGATTGCTTTTTACGCTAACGATTTTCCGGAATTGCAATCAATTATTCCGTATTCGGTGGTATTTCGAATCTCCTGGTTTACATCATATAAGCTATTCCCCGGTCTGCAAACCCAATAAAGTATACGTTATTGAATTCTTGAATTAAATAAAAAAAGCTCAAACCATTCAACGGGATTAAAAACAGAAAAGTGGATGAGACTGGGGAAAAGTTTTTTGTCGCTTTTAAATCTATTCTCCTCCAAAATCACTGCGCAAAAGCTTTCTCGGATTTTTAAAAAAAACAAGGAATAATTTGAATCTGAGATGATAATAAACTATAATGAAAGTATCTCGTTGAGTTGGTTTCAGAGCTATTAAATGTAGTTTTTGCTCAGACAACCTAATTGAATACGCTGGCAAAGTGAAACGGGATAAGGACCGGTCCGGACGGCACAATCCCCCCGATGGACCGGTTTTTTTTGATCAATAAAGTGGTGTTTCAAGATACCGGAATGGAACCGACATTAGGGAGGATATATTTAGGGCGATAAGCGTATTTGATCATCTCCTGTTCGTCTGTGATACCGCTTAAAACCAAAACCGTATCCAGATCTTCATGGATTCCTGCAATGATATCAGTGTCCATGCGATCGCCAATGATGGCAGTCTCCTCTCTGCTACATCCCAATAGTTTTCTGGCATGTCGCATCATCAACGGATTGGGTTTTCCGACGAAATAAGCTTTGCTTCCGGTTGCCAGTTCGATGGGAGCGATCAGGGCGCCGGTGGCTGGAGCTATCTCCCGACCCATGGAATCCGTTAGATCCGGATTGGTTCCAATTAACTTGGCTCCGTTTCGAACCAGGTTAACGGCTCTTTCCAGTTTCTCAAAAGAATAGGAACGCGTCTCTCCGAGTACCACATAATCGGGATTCACCTCATTCATGGAGAACCCCGATTCATACAATGCAGTAATTAATCCTGCTTCCCCGATAATATAGGCGCTTCCCTTGGGGTTTTGTGATTTTAGAAACGCTGCCGTAGCCAAAGCACTGGTGTAAAAGTGGGATTCATCAACATGGATACCAAGCCGATCCAACTTTTCTTTAAGCTCCCTGGGGGAGCGTTCGCTACTATTAGTCAAAAACAAAAACCGTTTCTCTTCCTTCTGCAGCCAGTCAACAAACTCTTTAACACCGGGTATCAGTTTGTTGCCATGGTAGATGACGCCATCCATATCGCAAATGAAACCTGTTTTACTTCTTAACTGATCCAGATTCATTTTTTATCTCTCGTTAATAAAGGGTTGTAGTCGTTAGTGTGACTTGACTTGTTCAGGTTATCCCCAATTCACAGTTTTTTCCACGGTGAAATATAAATGACTATGTTTTAGACAACTCTTCAATGAACTACCCCCCCCCAAGCAGTGGGGTATCAATTGTCATTCCGGGCTTGACCCGTATTCTATTTCTTGTTTAAAACTGGATCCAGGATCAAGTCCGGGATGACAGGTTGCCGCAAGCGGCGGGGTATTAAATCCAAGATACACAATGAATCCAATTCAGGTTTATTGCTTATTTGGAAACTATATCGGATTGTTCTGCCAAGCTCGCTGTTTCCCGGTTGTATTGAAAAGAAATTTTCAGTATTATTAAAAACTTCATTGGTAAACAGTTTTTGTAGTGTAATTGAATGATTAAAAGGGTGAATCCCATGCTAACAATAGAATCCAAGCTTCCCAGCATTGGTGTTACAATATTCACAACCATGTCCAAATTGGCCATGGACAGCAAAGCAATCAATCTGTCCCAGGGATTCCCGGAATTTGATGCCAGTCCTGATCTGATTGCGTTAATCGAAAAAAACATGCGTCAACATCGCAACCAGTATGCGCCGATGCAGGGAGTTTTGGAGCTTCGGCAGAAAATTGCCGAAAAAACGGTTGAGTTGTACCAAGCAAAGATCAACCCGGAGTCGGAAATAACGATCACTTCCGGTGCCACCGAAGCATTGTTTGCTGCCATTACTGCCACGGTAAGGCAAGGGGACGAAGTAATCCTGTTTGAACCGGCCTACGATTCATATGAACCCGCTCTGCGACTGAGCGGTGGTATCCCCGTTTATATCCGACTGAAATATCCTGATTATCACATCGACTGGGACGAAGTGAAGGCGGCTATCTCTGATAAGACAAGACTGATCGTGTTAAACTCTCCACACAATCCTACCGGGGCAATATTGAAAGCTGATGATATGAAGGCTTTGACTGAGATTGTTAAGGATTCAGGGGCTTTCATTGTCAGTGATGAGGTTTATGAGCATATTTTTTTTGACAACAATCGCCATGAGAGTATTTTACGCTACCCCGAGCTGGCTGAACGCAGCTTTGTTATCAGCTCTTTTGGAAAGACTTATCACGCCACCGGATGGAAAATTGGTTATTGCATTGCACCGGAACCATTGATGCTTGAATTCCAACGGATTCATCAGTATTTGACCTTTGCTGTTCATACACCCACCCAATTTGCCTACGCCGAATACCTGGAGCAAAAGAATGCCTATCTGGATCTGCCTGCTTTTTATGAAAAGAAGCGGGATATTTTTCTGGAGGCCATCAAAGGCTCTCGTTTTAAGCCCCTGGCTTGTGAGGGCACCTATTTCCAAATGCTGGATTATTCCGATATCTCCAAAGAGGGTGACCTGGAGTTCGCCCGTTGGCTGACTGTGGAAAAGGGTGTGGCTTCCATTCCCCCGTCGGTCTTTTATCACAACAGGGATGATTACCGGGTACTGCGGTTCTGCTTCGCCAAGAACGATGATACATTGTTGAAAGCCGGAAAAATCTTGAAAGAGATTTAGTCAATTGCAATAGATATCCCGATTTCCGCCAGTTCGGTTTCGATGATGTCGGCCCAGCCTTTATTGGCCTTCGGATTGGCCGGGCTGGGGTGAAGAATTCGACCCACATTGATGGAAGAGTTGTTTACTACAGACAAGACTCTTTTTTCGGCAAAAGCCCCGATGCCAATGACATGCTTGGGCGAATAGAGATTGATGGTTTCCATTAAAGCTTTGTCACAAGCGGCAAACAAAGACTCCCTTTCGGTCTTGGGAAGTTTGTCCGGTGTTCGGTTTCTTCCACTTTCTTCCAAAAAGATCAAAGGGCAATAGTTGATAACCAGGAATTGAGAGAAAAAACGATCAGTGGTTTTCAATCTGTCTTTGGCCCAACCCCAGACCCGTTTACCACTGACTTCACTCTTGCGACAGGAGAAACCCTCAATGGGTCGTTTAGGATGAGTTCTAACAGGAGTGCCCACCTCTGCTTCGATGGCGAGCCAGTTTTTGACGAAGTCCACCTCGCCGAACGGCACCCCGGTCTGAGCCATGCCGAATGGTCCGGGGTTCATGCCAATCAGCAGAACTTCTTTTGGGGATCGCCCGTATTTTTCAAAATAAAGATCATAAGGTTTTCGTGCATATTCAAGCGGATTATAAACAAAACAAACCGGATCCTTAAAGGACAACGATTGTAAATCCTGAATGAGCGTATCGGTGATTCGCTGGATGGTCATTCCTGCCCTGGGTTTTTGTTATTACAATATCACAGGACAAAATAAAGTCCCGATTATAAATTTTGCTACTTCCCCTCCGACTGGGAAAAAAGAATGGCAGTCATTACCCATTGAGTATCTTCTCCAGAATCACCTTGGTAATCATGTAGGTCGGTTGAACCCCTTCCTGTCCCATACTTCCGGATGCGAGTGTTTGACCACTGTGGAGGGGATTATCAGAAGCATAATAGGCGTATCTTGTTTTTACATCCTGTTTGATGTGACCTTTGATGATGGCAGCATTGATGGCCCGTTGATAGTGTCCGCCCTCCATTTCCAGTCCAATTGCTTTCCAGCTGGTGGTCTGAAACTTCTCCAGAACATCCCGATTTTGCAGGGACGTTCCCAATACGGTTAAAATCGGCCCGACGAAAACTGCAGGCGCTTCCTTAAAATCGTCTGCCACCAATTCGTTGTCTACAATATAGTTATTAGCAGTCCCCTCAATGACATGGGACGTGGCCAACATAATATCGCCTTTTGTCCCGGGCAGAATGCCGGCTTTGCCCATGATCGAGATCGACCTGACGTTGAGGTTCTGGAGCGTTTCACCTGTTTCAACAGGGTTCAAAAGCTCATCCATCACTTCAAAAGCCTGATCACCAAAGGCGTAGTCTATAACCAGAATTACCGGTTTTTCCGTTTTGATGAAAGACTTATCGAAGCTGATTTGCGGGTGCATCTCCAGAGAATCCAAAAGAGAAGTATCTATGATTTGAAAGTCAATATTTGCCCCTGATTGGTCTCTTTTTTCAAATAAACCCTGTTTCTCGGCGAAAACCGTGATTTTATCCTCTTCAGGGCGGATATCAGTTATGAACTGGTAAAGATCATTACCGGTTTTACCCTTGTGAGATTTTTTCACGTAGTCATATGCATACAGGGTGTTTTTAATGCTATGCATGTTGGCGCTGATGATATGAAGCGGTCTTTCTGCCAACGACATCTCTTTCAGATGATTTTTGATGCTATGAGCCCAATTTCTTCCGACCTGGTGATGACCCATTAAATCTTTGAAAGCCGGTGTGAAAATAAAAATCAATTCCTCATCCGGAGAGTTTAAGCCCTTTTCGACTCTTTTCCCCAGTTGGAGAATAATCCTAAACAATCCATTGTTACCCCCTTTCTCTTTTCGGGTCTTTTCCAGAGATTCGTAAGTCTCCCTGGTTTCCTGATAGGTTCGACCCAGAATCACACTTAGATTCCAAATCGCCTGATCCAGAGCTTTCCCGGAGATGGACTCCTCCTTTTTTACGATATTATCCAGCTCCCGCCACATAAAGGTGGTTTCACCTTCCCTGTCGATCAATTGTTTAAATATCTTGTTGGCTTCGATATTGAGAAAGGTGAGATGGGTTAAAAGATCATATACTTCACTGGCTCCTCGTGTGATCACAAAACAGATCTCATTTTCGCTCATACGATAAGAGGTTCGACGTCGCTTGGGTGGTTCTATTTTTTCAAATTCGGTATGGTCGAGATCTTCGGAGGCAGTCAGGATAATTCGCGAACATTCCTCTATCCCCCTGGGTAATCGGTCTAATACATACTCCAACCCCTTAAGCTCAATACTCCTGGAATCGTTCATGGTGCCGTATATTTCCGGGCTGATGTCTCTCAGGGCTTTTTCCAGCGTGCGTCCTGATCTTCCGGAAGGTTTGTAGTAACCTCTTAAAACAAGAGAGTCCGCTATTGTCTTAAAGGAACGGATGGCTATTCTACCTTTTTGTGATTTGGTTAATTCCTGCAATGGGATCTCCTGTTTGTATATTGTTATGAATCTTCAGCTTATTGTCTTTTTATTCAGACTGTTTCGAAACTCAATTCCGGTAACAGCTATTCCAATGAATGATTTATATTGCTTGATAAGCTTTTTGTCTCATCTGACCTTTATTCTGTTGTGTTTTTAATATATTAGTCTAAAAGAGATTTTAAACTTAATCAACATCATCTCTTTCGGGCTTGGCTGATGCCCTGGGGACGTTGTTGACTAAGTATACAAATACATGGATATAAGTATGTGGACATCATTGAACAAGTTTTACTGTTTGTATACTTAGTCAACAACGTCCCCTTTTTCGTAATGTGCATTAAGGAAGACTTATTTATTCTTCTTCATTAGAAGAATAAATAAGATTAAACAGTTCGATTCTGTTTCGAACATTCGCTTTATGATAGATATTGCTGATGTGGTTTTTAATGGTATGATTTGAAACATTCAAGGCGGCACTGATTTCCTGACGTTTTTTCCCGTCAATCATCAGCAGAATAATCTCCTTTTCCCGTTTTGATATGTTGTATTCCTCAAAAAACTGTTGGCTTAAGACTTTGTTTTTATCTTTATTCTCTTGCTTTTTGTGGGCATTGAGCAGCACAAAAGCAATAAAATTTACCAGTGATTCAATGTTTTTTATGTCACTGGTATCAAAGACACCGGAAGATAATGAATTATCGAGATAACAGACTCCCAAAACTGAATTTTCAGATTTAACCGGAATACACAGGATTGATTTTAGCTCATTTATTTGCACACTGCGAAATTCAGAATAGTCGTTATCTTCAGCAGCGTTGGTGGTGATGACTGGCTTTTGATGCTGCAATACTTTCCTTATAATGTTCTCAGAATATCTTTCAAGGTTCTCTTCATTCATGATTTTGCTTGCTGCAACCCGCAAGTCATTCTTGTCATTCAAAATAATATAACCCCGTTCGGCGATTGTTATCTCCACCAGGGTCGATACCGCCCGTTCCAATACTATCTGCAGCGACAGATTTGAAACAATATCTTTGCTCAACTGTTCAAGTGATGTAATCCTTTTATTCAATTTTAAATTTTCCAGTAACATGCCAAGTGATTCCGTTTGTTCTTTTCCGGAAACATGACAATACTGACGGACTCTTGCCGCGTTGCCATTTGCACCTATTTTTCTAAAAGTATCATATGATTTTAAAAAATATTCCGCTGCTTTATCATCACTTTTCTGCTGTTTGAAAAACATCGCATAATCAAAATAGCTCAGAGCTAACGCATAATCTCTTGAAATACTTTTAGCAAATTCAATGGCTTGTTTATAGAGTTTATTAACCGTTGTCGGCTTATCAAGGAGTGCATAGTATTTTGCGTTTGCTCGAAGGGCTCCCGTATGGTAGGTTTTCCAGCGTTTTGTTTGACTTAAGGATTGATTGCAATACTTTTTTATCTGCCGTAATTGTTTTCTTCTTTCAGCATTATTTAGTTGATGGTTTTCATTTTTATATTTGGCGATCAATATTTCAGCCATAACATGATAAATTTTGATAATATATTGTTTCATGAAAGTGTGTTTATTAAACAGCTCTTCCGCAATCAGTATGTGTTCCAAGGCGCTATTTACTTCACCGTTGGCAAGCAAGACTTCGCTATATTCCAGGCTGGAAGCGCAATACATAAACCAGATATTGTTTTTCTTGGCCAGGGTTATGCTCTCCAGGTAGTATTTTTTAGCGTTTTCATAGTCTCCTTTTTCAAAAATAACACTTGCCAGTGTATTTAGATTGGTACAGATGCCATACATATCATTGGATTTTTGAGAAAACTCTAAAAATGAATATGTAATACTTTCTGCTGCATCATAATTTGAGAGAAGAAGATGGTTTAGTATCAGATTATTTTGAACGACTCCTATTTCCATGAAGTCTCCCATCTCTTCCAATCTTCTTATGCTTTCATCAAAATATTCTATCCCTTTCTGATAGTCAGCTTTCCATTGATGAAAAACACCAAGGAATTGTAATGTCTGAGCAAATCCCCATTCATCTTTGATTTCTTTTTGCAGATCAAGAGCTTTTTGAAAATATCTGTTTGCCCAATTGAAGAAAGGGATGGACATTAAAACACTGCCTACTCCAGCCCAGCTCATGGCCAATTCATTGGATTTTCCTATTTTACTTTCAGAAATATTCACCATTCGTAAAATCGCTCTGAAGAATTTTAACTGGTCACTAAAAACATAACTCCAACCCAAATTGTAATAAAACCATATGATTGCCTTTTCCTTATCCGATTGGTTGTTTTCTTTTTTCAGGATGAAAATGGCCGGTAATATCCAATACAGCAAACGGAGAAATAGTTCTTTGCCGATAGATAGAAACAGCGGCAGCTTTTTAACCGGTAAATTTTCATCTAAAAGCTTCAATCCGATTTTGCCGAAGGTTTCACAATTCTCCCAATCACCTTTCTTAAAATAAGTCTGGCATATCAATTTATAAACGCTTATTTTTTTTTCAATATTGATTGTTTCCGATAGCACAGTATTGCATCTATTGATTGCTTCATCGTAATTACCCCGTGTGAGATAAATCTCTGCGAGCAAAATATTAATCTTGATCCCTTCACTATTTTCTCCTGGTTTCAATTGTTCTAGATACTCCAAGGATTTCAAAAGATAACTAAGTGCTTCATTGTTTGCATAGTTTTCCCTGGCCTTCACGCCTGCAGGATACGAATAGTAAAAAGCCTTTTCAATCTGCCCCCCATTAATGAAATGGTTGGCAAGATCGAATAAGGCGGGGCATTCCTTAACGCTATGCTCTAATTCAATGTCATAGATCTCTTCCAGGGTTGCCCCTATGTGCAGGTGAAGTGCTTTTCTGGTTTTCTCATCATTTCTTGTATAAAATGCTTCCTGAATCCTGTCATGCGAGAAATACAACATCCTTTTATCGTTTAAGTCGTATTTCAGGAGATGTAACGAAATCGCTTTATCAACAATATTTACGATTTCACTTTTTGAATAAGATTTTTTATGGAGACTAAACAGAAAATCAATATTAAATTTCTTACCGATAATGGATGCATATGAAAGGATCTCATTCTCTTTGGTGGACAGCAGAGAGATTCTATTCATCACTATTTCAAGGACACTGGAGGGGATGTTTATCTGCTTGAGAATTGAATGATCAATATGATATGTATTGTTCTGGTCTGCTATGAGAGCTTTTTCATCCAATAATTGATTAATGATTCTTATGGCAAAAAACATATTCCCGCTGCTAGCCTGGGATACGTACCGCGCTATTTCATCAGCTGTCCTATCAGTGTCGACATGCAAAACTTCCTTTATGAATTCCTTAATTAACGTTAAATCAAAGGGTTTCAGCTGGATTTTAGTAAGAGGATATGGTTTCTGCGTGGGACTTTTGAACAGGTTATTGTTTTCCTCTTCTGTCTTCGGTACTTTATCACGGTGAGTGGCGATCAAAAGTAAGGGATAATTTGAAATATTTTCAAGGATATTTTTTAAAATGGCCATTGTCCCATTATCAGACCATTGTATATCATCAAAAAATAAAACCAGTCCCTCCTCGGCTTTGCTCAGACTTAAAATAAAATGACTGACTGCAGTAATATACCTGTCCTCTTCTCTTTCTTTTTCCAGTTGAACCAAAGGGGTGGTATTTTTAATAATCTCCTTCATCTGAGGATTTAATTGTACGATAATCTCTGAAAAGCCTTTGTTAATATTGTTTAAATACCCTATTCTGCTGGTCTTCTCAACATTTGATTTTTTACTAAAATGCTTCAGATATTGAGTTAGAATATCCTTAAATGGCTCGTAAGGTTTTTTGTTTTCACCTGGAAAACACTTTACAGCTAGAAAAAGGCGTTTCCTTGAATAAAGGATTTCCCTCATTTCTTCTGCCAGCCTTGTTTTACCGGTACCTGCTTCACCGCTAATAAGACACATTGATCCGTTACCTTCCAGCGCCTTTTCTAATTCATTCTCCAATAGGTTAACTTCATTTTTTCTTCCGATAAAACCTGTGTGGAAATCAAGACGGACCACGCGGTCTTTCATACCGGGAACAAAGCTGAATTCATCATTTTGTAATTTATTAAGATCATACAACAGACCTTTCGCGCTCTGATATCTTTTAGTCGGTTCCTTTTCTAATAATTTATTAATAATCCGGTCATAAATATCAGGTAATTCTCTAAACGCTGAAGGCGCTTCAGGAATCTTGGCAATCTGCTGATGAATTAATGAATGGATATCACTACCCAAAAAAGGCTTCTTTCCTGTTATCAGTTCATAAAAAATGACACCCAGGGAATAAAGATCACTTCTTTCATCCGTATCAAAACTTGTGACGCCTAACTGTTCAGGGGACATGTAGCCAAAAGTTCCCACGATATCTTTTGAATCACTAAATTCAATGATACCTCTAATATCAGAAAGCCCAAAATCGATTATTTTTATGGTACACTTTTCCAGATTCCTGTTTTCGAATCCTTCAGCCATGATGTTGCCCGGCTTAATGTCCCTGTGAATAATGCCCTTACTATGAAAAAAGTCCATTGCCGAAGCAATTTGGACAATCGTTTTAATGGTCGTTTCAGTAGAGAAAGGAGACAAATTTTCAACGGAGTTTTCTTGTATTATTTTTTGCAGGTTCTTTCCATAAATGAACTCCATTACGAGAGACTGATGATCGTCGATTTCTCCAAGTTCAATTATCTTTACTATATTGGGATGATTGATTGTTGAGACATTTAAAACGATGTTTTTATATCGAATAACGTCTTCAATATGCCGTGTATTTGTTTTTCGTTTGAGAATCTTAACGGCAACATCATTTCTGTCCCTCACATCATAAGCAAGCCATAAGTTGCTCGTCCTTCCATCAAACAGCTTTTCCTTTAGTTGAAAACGATTGTTAATTAATTTGGCAATCATGGCATATTATAAACATTACAGCATGTTATGACTCTTTAAAAGCAGAATTGATCGCTTTTTTTAGAGCCCAAAAGAGAAGTCCTGTCATTGTTAAAGACTGAGATTATGCAAAAAAGATCGTAACTAACATATTACACATATAAGGATCCAAATCCAAGCTCTTATGCAACAATATTAAATCTTTTCAGGCCAATAAGATAGTTTGTGCTAATCGTAATCACAGCGTTTATTAGGTGCTCAATATACATTTTTTAAAATTGAGACTTTTGTCCTATTGTTAAATGGGGGAGCTTTTTTGACTATATTAGTGAAAAGTGCCTTTCTCTAAAACTTAAGAACCGTAAACAGGGAGAAAACTCAGGAAAGGCTCATGTCAACACTATCCAAAAGGATGGTGGAAGACTGCTTCAGAAAAATTATCATTTTGATCAATGCGGGTGCTTTTTAATTAAAAATAAATAATGAAAATCAAGCCGACGATACAAAGACTGACTTCACTCTTTCCCCTTTTTATACTTCTACTTTTTGCCGCTGTTTTTTTGGTTTCAGGGTGTGGCGGATCTGGTAGTTCAAGCGATGCTAGTGAAACCGCAGATGGAACTTATGATTCCGGTGATGGAGACGATGGGGATACAACAGGAGATGGAGAAGGGGGAACAACCGGTTCAGGTTTTTTCATCGTCAGCTCTATCGGAGGGACAACATCTGAAGCCGGTAATGCCGCGACGTTCACGGTCTCACTAGCCTCTGAACCCAGCTCCGATGTTGATATTTCTTTATTCTCAAATGATGAAACCGAGGGCTGGGTGGATCCGACAGAATTAACTTTCACCTCAACCAACTGGTCAACATCTCAGACCGTCCTTGTCAGAGGTGTGGATGATTATATTGATGATGGGGATGTAAGCTATACCATTATCCTGAATCCGGCAGTTTCAGCTGATACCAGCTTCGACGGAGAAGATCCTGCTGATGTGGCAGTTGTCAACATTGATAACGATGCCATCGGGGTTGAAAAAGGAAATGTCAGCGGTCAAACAACAGAATGGGGAAAACAAGCTACCTTTACTATCAAGCTTGCCAGCGCCCCCACAGAAGATGTCACTATTCCAATAACGAGCAGCGACGAAACGGAGGGCACCGTTGAACCGGATTCAGTCACCTTTACTACCGAAAATTGGAATTCCATCAGGACAATAACAATAACCGGCGAGGATGACGGCGAAGATGACGGCCATGTTCAATACTCAATTCTGCTGGGCCCTGCTTCTTCAAATGATGAGGACTATGACGGCTTAACGCCTTCTCCGGTTCATCTTACCAACTATGACGATGATGTCTTCGGCTTTTCGGTCAGTTCATCGGACAACAAGACCTGGGAATGGGGAGAAACCGGAACCATTTCAGTTAAACTTTTGAGCTACCCGCAAGCTTCAGTAACGATTGACATCAGCAGCAGCGATGAAACTGAGGGCACTGTCAGTCCTGATTCGCTGACCTTTGACGGATCAAACTGGGATCTCCCACAAATCATTACGGTTACGGGAGTCAATGATGACCTGCAGGATGGTGCCGTCTCTTATGATGTCATCCTCTCTCCTGCCAGTTCTGCTGACAGCAATTACGATACCCTGGACCCGGATGATGTCGCCATGACTAATACGGACGACGACACAGCCGGGTATACCCTTACAATCGGATCAGGGAATACTTCCGAAGGAGGAGGGAGCAAAAACTTTTCTCTGGCACTAACATCACCACCGACTGATGATGTCAATATCCCGGTCAACTGCAACGATGAAACAGAGGGAACGATTGAGATCTCAAGCTTGACCTTCGATTTCTCCAATTGGTGGGAAGAGCAAACAGTCACCGTCACAGGTGAGGACGATAGCTTACGAGACGGTGATGTTTCCTTTGCAATAATCCTCGGAGCAGCCTCTTCCACTGATGCCAGCTATGACGGGCTGGATCCCAGCGATGTCCCAATAACAAATATCGACAATGACATTGTCGGGTTCATTCGCAGCCATGTCAGTGGAGAACCATCAGAGGGAGGTGGAACCGCCACCTTCACTTTGAAGCTCAAATCCGCTCCCTTTGGGAATGTCAGTTTTCCTGTCAGCAGTGATGATGAAACCGAAGGTACCGTTGATCCTGAAAGCGTAACCTTCACCACCTCCAATTGGGACACGGCACAAACCGTCACGGTTACCGGAGAGGATGATGCCACACAAGACGGCAATGTTTCTTTCACCATAGTTATTGGCCCTTCTGAATGCAACTTTGATGCATCCTATGACGGTCTTGATCCTGACGATATTGTATTGACAAATATCGACAATGATACGGTTGGAATATCAGTAAGTTCTATCAGTGGGAATACTTCTGAAACAGGAGGGTCCGCCAGCTTTACCATAGCTCTGGATGCGCCTCCAACCGGGAATGTCACAATCAACATAGGAAGTAGTGATACTTCAGAAGGGATAGTAGCACCTGAGACTATTGTTTTTACCCCCTCCAACTGGAATATAGCTCAACAAGTGCTTGTCGTCGGGCAAGATGATACAGCTCCGGATGACAATGTTGACTATACCATTATCTTGTATGCTGCAATATCAGAGGATTTGCGGTATCATAATCTGGACCCCGCCGACATTAGCATAACGAATATCGATAACGATGTGCCGGGGTTTACATCAACCCCTTTCAGTATTACTGTTGCCGAAGGAACAGAAACCACCTTTACCTTGAAAATCAACACGCAGCCCAATGCCAACGTCACCGTCGATTTAGGCAGCTCTGATCCCACAGAAGCAAGTGTGAGTCCCAGCTCACTGACCTTTACACCAGGAAATTGGATAACCCCTCAATCCGTTACGGTTACGGGTGAAGAAGATGATGTCATTGACGGAACCCAACATTTTAAAATCACCCTGTCAAACGTCACTTCCAGTGATTCTGACTATTCCGGTATGGACCCGGCTGATCTTAATATCAGTTCTGAGGATAGTTACAATAGCACCTACCTGGTATTGAACTTCCCCTTTTCCGGAAACACCGAAGACCAGAGTGGAAACGATAATGATGGAACACCCAGCCAGGTGACTTTGACATCCGATCGTTTTGAGGCAAGCAGCAGTGCTTACTATTTCGATGGAACCGGTCACATTTCCACGAATCTGGATGTCCAGCCAGGTGCAATGAGCCAGACAACCTGGATGGCCTGGATAAAACCGACCCAGACAAGCTCAACTGACCAGGCGATCTTATGCAGCGATGACGGTTTATGGCAGCGTTGCCTGTCAATGGCGGCAGACAATACAACCTTAAGAGTATCTTGGGGAGGGGGCAGCTGGTCTCCCATTAAACTTGACTTAAACCTCTGGCAACACATTGCGGTTGTCTATAGCTCGACCGATGTCCTGATTTACAAAAACGGAGCGGAGTACAGCCGGGGGGGCGCTGAAATAGCTCGAACCTCCAACCATACTTTTCAGATTGGTGTCAACCCCTATACCGGCAGTAACAATTTCAACGGGAAAATAGATGATGTCCGCGTTTATAATACAGCTTTAACACCAACCGAAATTCGAACACTATATGGATATTATACTATAAATAACCTGGAAGGAGACTTCTTCTTTTCAGGTAATGTGAACAACAGTAGTGGTAACGGATCTCAGGCTTATAACTACGGGGCAAACCTCACCGAGGATCGAACAGGGGCAAGCGATAAAGCTTATACCTTTGACGGGGTAGATGATTATATCTATACCAATATTGACGTTCAGCCATCTGTCATGTCCGAGACATCCTGGGCTGCATGGATTAGACCAACTCAAACCAGTAGCGGAGATCAAGCCGTTTTATGTACAAGTTTTGGATTGTGGCAACGTTGCCTGAAAATGGTGGCCAATACGACAACAGCAGGCGTATATGTCGGAGACAGAGTTTGGAGACCGATTGGGTTAACCCTGGGTATCTGGCAGCACCTTGCTGTTGTCTACGACTCGGATAATGTTTACTTCTATAAAAATGGAGTACTATACAGTCTTGAAGACACCGAAGTGATCCGTACAAATCTGAATCCTCTTCATATTGGAATGGATCCCTATAATGACAGCAGTTTTTTTAATGGCGATATCGATGATGTTAAGGTTTATAACCGCGCCTTGTCTGCTGCTGAAGTCCAAAACCTCTTCGGATATTCAATCAACAATAATCTGGCAGCAAGCTTCGATTTTTCAGGCAATGTTAATGATAACAGCGGGAGCGGCGCACGAGCATACAATAACAATGCTACATTGATAAGCGATCGCTCCGGCAACGCGGAAAGCGCATATCTGCTGGACGGAACGACGAGCTATATAAAAACAAGCGTTGACGTCCAACCTCAAAGCATGGCTGAAACCTCCTGGTCTATCTGGATAAAACCGACTTCCGCAGATTCAAATGATAAAACCGTTCTTTGCACTCAGGAAGGCTTATGGCAGCGCTGCCTTAAAATGACGAACAGTACAACGGCTGCAGCGATCTTTGTAGGGAACACTACCTGGAGGCCGATTAAACTTGACCTCAATCTCTGGCAGCATCTCGTTTTGGTTTATAAGTCAGACAATGTGCTCTTTTATAAAAACGGCGTAGAATATAGCCGTGGCACTCCTGAGTTCCTTCGCGCCACCCTTAATCCACTTGCGATTGGAATTGATCCATACTCCGATAGCGCTTTTTTCGAAGGAGCAGTTGATGATGTAAAAATCTATAACAAAGCTTTAACCGCACAAGAAGTGACATCCTTGTATGGTTATTCTCGAACGAATAACTTAGCCGCAAGTTTCAGTTTTACCGGTGATTTATCCGACAGCAGCGGAAGCGGCGCTCAAGCATACAACTATGGGGCAACACTGGTTGAAGATCGTAATGGTGTTGCTGAAAGCGCCTATCAGCTCGACGGTT
Source organism: bacterium (assembly GCA_018829445.1). GTDB lineage: Bacteria > SAR324 > SAR324 > XYD2-FULL-50-16 > XYD2-FULL-50-16 > JAHJTV01. Next base: position 2,322 of record JAHJTV010000001.1, on the reverse strand, counting down.
CAAGCGATTACATTTACACAAATCTGGATGTACAACCGTCCGCCATGACCGAGACATCATGGTCAGCCTGGATTAAGCCGGTTTCACTAAAGTCAAATGATCAGTATATTCTTTGCACAAACAATGGATTATGGGAACGTTGCTTAAAGATGAACACAAATACAACGAATGCCGGTATTTTTAAAGGGAATGGCACCTGGGTACCTTTTGGTCTTGATCTGAATCTCTGGCAACATATCGTTGTGATTTATCAATCAGACAATATCCTTTTCTACAAAAACGGGGTGGCATACGGTCTTGGCTCAGCTGAAGCGATATCTCCTACGTTAAATACGTTGCACATCGGCCGAAACCCTGATGGAAACAACTCATTTTTCACTGGAGCAATTGATGATGTTAAAATCTATGACAAAGCACTTTCAGCGGCTGAAGTAAGATCACTTTACGGATATTCGGTTTCAAATAACCTGATGGCTCACTTCCCCTTCTCCGGCAACATGAACGACAGCAGCGGCAGTGGGGCTCAAGCACTCAATTTTGGTGCTGATCCGACAACCGATCAAGAGGATACTGCAAACGAAGCGTATGCTTTTAACGGAACAAGCGACTACATCTATACCAACATAGACGCCCAACCCAGCGCTATGCCGGAAACGACCTGGATGGCCTGGATCTACCCGCAATCCACCGGAGATGTTCAGGATATCTTCTGTATTGAAGATGGTTTATGGGAGCGCTGTTTAAGGTTCCTGGCAAACAACAATGTTTCTGTTTTTCATGGCAGTGGCAGTTGGGCTCCTGGTGTTGCTGTTACTATGGATACCTGGCAACACGTCGCCGTTGTTTACAAAAGCGGCAATATTCTTTTTTACATGGACGGAACCGAATACAGCAGAGCATCAGGCGAGACCATTCAACAATCCCTTAAGACTTTGGTAATTGGCCGAGACCCGGAATCGCAAAACTCCTACTTCAAAGGAAAAATGGATGAAATCCGTATCTATGATAAAGCCCTAACCCAGACAGAAATCCAAACTCTAATGAGTAATTGATTGATGAAGGCGATCCAGGATTAACATTGCCTTCATTTCCTGATCATATCTCCTCAAAAATCTTACAGTTGATTCTAGATATAACGTATTAGAAGTGAAATATTGAAATTTGATCTTGCTTGGTCAACATGCTGTTTCCCTCGTAAGTCCTTAACTGATATATCATCACAAAACTTTTTATCCAAAATCCCCCAGGATTCCTAATCCTCAGTTCCAGGTTCGAGTCCTGGTGGGGGCACATTGCTTACTCAATTCCTTTCAATATTTAACTTCGATTTATGCCTCATCTGGTTCAATCAAACTTGAACATACTCCGAGGGAACAAGCGGACTGGTGCAGAATCTTATCACATGTAATCATCTCAGTATCGGATAACCATGAACTGGCAAGATGTAATGCATCCAATGTTCTGAGACCGGTTTTTCTCAAGGAAATCCATCTTTCTGCCTGATTATAATGCTTTTGTGATATCAATTGGTTAAGAAATAAGCCTGATTTAATATCACTGATAAACATATTTTCAATCAAACCGGCTTCTGCCTCTGACAATTCACTCATTCGCACCCAACGAGCAATTACTGAAACAAATTCGACCCTTGTAAGACTACTAATCAGAACCGGAGGATTGATATTTAATAAAAACTTCTGGATTTGGAGGCTGGCGCTTTCGTTTCGATAATAAGGAAGGAGTGCGCTTGTATCCAGATAGTATTTTTTAGCCACGTTCATCCCTCATATTCCGGATTAGTTTCTCGCTAATCTCTATGCTCGGTGAAATCTGCTCTCTGAATTTGGTGCGATCAGGAAACCGGATTTGGTTATCTTCAGAACCTATATGGGTTAATTTGGCTACGGGTTTTCCTCTTCTTGTGATCACTACATTTTCACCGGCACAGACAGCATTCAGCAGACTCCCGATCTGCTCCCTGGCTTCTCTGACAGAGACTGTTTTCATATATTCCTTGCTCTTACTGTTTTTTGGTATACTAATATCATCCTCATAGCCTGGGTTTAAGTGTACACATTTTTTGTATACACGTCAATATACATAGCCGTGATTTTAGATAAAGAGATTTAAAACTATCTATAGACACCATGGAAATATCAAATAAAGGTTTTAACTTTCAACATTGAGTCTACTCCGAAAAGTTGATTTTCTTGTCATTCCGGCCTCCGAGCCGGAATCCAGATTTTTGATTAAACCTTATGGATGCCGGATCAAGTCCGGCATGACAGCGGTTCAGAATTTCTATGGTTTTTAGATTATTGA
>JAHJTV010000085.1 GCA_018829445.1 bacterium | reverse complement strand
TAGGTTTCAAGCCTTAAATCCCAACAAACGACTGCAGTGGACGGCCCCGCACATTTTGTGGCCTATTGCCGACCGTTGTTTAATCAAATCGTAACCGTATTTATCGTGTTCAGTGTGAGCCGCCACTGAGCCAGGCGTTATCGCGCCGAGGAAAGCTCGGTGTATCTGGCAGGGTGAAAGTCCCTGTAGGGAATAGATGCTGAGAAGCATCTGTGTAAGGGCTAGCCACCCACCCGTATCGAGCCTTGGACCTGTGGCGGAGTAATGTCGTGAGACATGACGAACAAGATGGGTTAAGCGTAGGCAGAGAATCCTATAGGCCGTAGGGGAGATCGCACTCCCTGAAGCGCTGGTACAGCTTCGAAATGCTAATCGTGGACGCCGAGGGTTTTAACACGCGCCGAAGGCAACACAGAAGCATCCGTTCTGGCAAGGATGTGGAGGTCCACCGGAGTCATCAGGCCGTGGCATGTAGGAAGAGATACGCTGAAGAACTCGGGAAGCCCCCTTTGAACTCCTGTCGTGAGGACAGCAATAGAATGGTATACAGTTATTGAGGCAATGATGGGGAAACCTATAAACAGAACTAGACTGGAACCTTCCCTGTTGTGGGAGAATCATGAACCAGGTAGGCGTGTTGATTCGAGCAAGGATCAAAATGCTACATGTCAAGGAGGTATCTTATCAGGCATATTACTCAGGGGTTGGGAAAGCCAACCACAAGGGGAAGGACCTGACGGAAGTACGCAGCTTGCAAAGGAAACTTATGCCGGACACGCAGGATCGGATCACCATAAGCCAACCTCACTGCAGGGAATAGCTATTCGAGCGAAAGCTTGTCAACATCAGCGTTTTCGGAATCTTTACCAGCTTCTAAATGCCGAACTTCTTCGAGAAAGTTGGGGCGACCTGAATAAGGACGCGGACAGCGGCGTTGATGGGGTAACAGCAGAGGAATACCAGAAAGATCTGGCGTCCAATATTGAAGCGTTGGCAGAGCGACTGAAGACAAAACGTTACCGTGCCAAACTGGTGCGGCGTTGTTATATTCCGAAAGAAAATGGAAAGCAAAGGCCACTAGGTATCCCCGCGCTGGAAGATAAGTTGGTTCAACTGGCGTGCGGTAAGGTGTTGAATGCCATCTACGAACAGGATTTTCTGGATTGCAGCAATGCCTATCGACCTAACCGAAGTGCGAAGGAGACTGTCTCCGATCTTTCCTTCAATCTTCAGTACGGTCGATTTGGCTATATCGTCGAGGCCGATATCAAAGGGTTCTTCGATAATATAGACCATGACTGGATGCTCAAAATGCTGTCGTTGAGAATCAACGACCGGGCCTTTCTCAGCATGATTCTCAAATGGCTGAAAGCGGGTATTCTTGATACGGACGGAAAAGTGATTGATCCGGACACAGGAACACCGCAAGGCGGTATTGTCTCTCCCATATTGGCGAATGTTTACCTACACTATGCTCTCGACCTATGGTTTGAGAAGGTAGTGAAGAAGCACTGCCAGGGGAAAGCGTTTATCTGCCGGTATGTCGATGATTGTGTCTGCGCTTTTCAATTTGAAGTCGAATCTGAAAGATTCTATCAAGAGTTACCGAAGCGGCTGGCTATGTTCAGCCTTGAAGTAGCTCCTGAAAAGACACAAATCATCCGTTTCAGCCGATTTCATCCCAGCATGAAACGCCGATTCACCTTTGGTATACTGTTACCTGATTTAAACCAACGACGATACTATCAGTCTAGAAGATGCCGCCTGCGGCTACAAAGGACTTATGGTTATCGAACGCTGTTTTCGCTCTCTAAAGCGGACCCAGATCAAAATGACGCCGATGTATCATTGGGCATCCCGTTGTATCGAGGCACATGTCAAAATCTGTGTGCTTGCTCTTTTGTTGGAACGACTTGCCGAGCTCGAATGCGGCATGCCCTGGAACCGAATTCGCTACTCCCTGGAGAAGCTGAAAGTCACAGAATTTTTTGATTTAAATTACCGTGTGCTTATGCGCAACGAACTACCGCAAGATACACTAAACATTCTAAAATCATTAAAGATTAGGGCTCCAAAACAGGTGATTCACCTGGAACAAACACCTTGAATTTTGTAGACACACGCTGAAAATTGGGTTTCCGCATTAAGCATTAACTGGGAAGCGCTCACGGAGATTCATTGACTTACTCACCGCAAACCCAAGTATAAATAAATACAGACTATTACCGCGGCCTAACCCTTATGGACTTAAGAGGGAAGTCGGCCCTGTCAGCCACGAATATTGTGATCAATTGTCAATGAACATGTGTGGGTCGAGAGAAAAAAATGGAACCCGACTACACCGAAGATAAACTCTTGATACATTATTGCAAGATGTCAAAAGTCCCCTTTGGATAAGGCCATTGTTTTTAAAAAAATTACAGAAGCCTATTTCAAAAAGGGCGACTGGGAACGAAGTGAGAAGAATGGTAAAGCCGGTTTACACTTTCTTGGTGAAATACTTCCACTTAAAAAAGTACCACTTGTTGTAAGCATCATCAAAGAGTTGTCGGTTCACCTGTTACCTTCACTATTACCCGAGTTAAACACGCGAAGAAAAAAGAATGCAGAGAAATATCACACAATTATCCAATTTTACCACTCCTTGGGTTGGGTATATGGGCTCAATGATACTTTGAAGTTCATTCGCACTACTTTGCGAATGCTTAATCTTTCAGGAAAACACATTCCTCGCACCATAGAACGTGCTGCTAGTTTAATGGGGTATGCAACACTCTGTATGGTTATTCCCTTGTTCAAACGCTCAATAAAATATCACCAAAAAGCGTTTGAGTTATTTCAAGAATTGGACTACCAACCAGTAGTGGGAGAATCATTGCAATTTATCGGTCTTTTTTACCAGTGGAAAGGTGACTACCAAAGAAGCATCGACCACTATCAAAAAAGCTTAGAAGTATTTGAAAAAATCGGGGATATAAACGGTATAAAATTCACTTACAACAACCTGGTGATGAATTATATCTATCTTTCTGATTATAAAACAGCACAATCGATAAATGGAAAATTCATCGGACTAGCAAAAAAGTTAGGTGATATTTATGGTGAATGCTCTGCCTGGGATGGATATGGTGAGATCTACCATGAAAGTGGCAATTATAAAAAAGCCAATGAGTGCTTAAATAAATCGCTTAAACTAGCTGAAGAAAATAACATTGGATTAGTCCAATGCACTTCAACCATCAATAAAGGAAAGATTTACCTGGAACAAGGTGAAATAGATATGGCAATTTTGCACTTGGAAACTGCCAGACACCTTTACGAAAATAACAACTATTTTGATCAATATACAGTGCAGCTATACCCGTTTCTTGCTAAAGCACTTATTGAAAAATATTAGCGAGATCAACCAACTTTGAGCTGGTGGCAAAGAAGAAAAGAACTTGGTAAGATCAGATCAATCTGTTTTCACGCTCAGAAAAAAACAAAAAAGCTGGGCAACCTATCATGCCAACTCACTGCTCGCCAGTGCCAATTATTACGGGCTGTTACGCAAATCAGCCAAGGCGGAGAGTTTATATAGGCTAAGCATTAATCACAACCGCTGGTATAAACGTAAGTTTGAGTTAGGGGTCTCACTTTTTGAATATGGGAGTTTTCTCACTCAAATTGGAAAAGAGAAGCAAGCAAAAAGTTTATGGAAGGAGGCGTACTCTATTTTTGAGGCAATTAATTCAAAGATATATCAGGAAAAGCTAAAAGAGCGGATTGGGATTAACCAATATCGGGAGGAAGACCCGATCCGGCGATTCGTTACCAGAATCAATGACCATCAAATCTCAGATTCTCTCATCGAGCTTAGTCAGTATCTTCGCTCAAATCTTCATCTTGATGCCCTGATGGATAAAATATTAAACATCGGATTAAAGGTATCCAAAGCACAGAGAGTTATTCTTTTTATCTGTAATGAACAAACCGGAGAACTGGTTGTACAGGCAGAAAAAAATATCGATCTGAATGTTCAGGAGCCCATGGGATTCTCAAAAAAAATCGTATTAAGTGTTCTGCAAAGCGGGGAACCCATTATTACCTCCGATGCTTCTGAGGATGAAGACATTTCACAGTATCAAAGTGTCATTAAACACCAGCTAAAATCGATACTATGTTTTCCAGTTAAATATCGTGAAGAGGTCAAAGGCGTTTGCTACCTGGATAATATTTATACTTGCCAGGCTTTTTCCCAGGTCAATATGGATATTCTAAACGCTCTCATGACTCAAGCCATTATCACCATTGAGAACCACCGGCTGCACCATAAAAACAAAGCTGTTTCACTGGATGAACCTCAATTCATGTTACAATGCGAAAAATATAAGATTACCCGAAGGGAAAAAGAGATTTTAAATAAGATAATCAAAGGATTAACAAACAGGGACATAGGTGAGCAATTATCTATTTCTGTGAGTACTGTGAAAAAGCACTTGTACAACATCTATAGCAAGACCAATGCTGGTAACAGGGAGAAACTTATCGAGACATTCTCCTCCTAAAATTCCCTGAAAATTTCCCTAACATATTTAGGAGAGAGAATTAGCCCGGTTTTAGCCTTTTTTTTCTAAAAGCACCTGGGGTTTGTCCTGTCCATCTTTTAAATGCATGATGAAAGGCGCTTTGGTCGGCAAATCCTAACAATAAGGCTATCTCACAAAATGCGGCGTTTTCATCCTCCAGATAACCAATAGCAATTTCCTTCCTGATTGCATCCAGCAAATTCCGAAATGAAGTTCCTTCCTCTTTCAGCTTCAATTGCAGATTCCGTTCTGACATGGCAAAACGTCGGGCAATAGTCTCTATATCAGTCTTTTCTTCCTTAAGAACAGCCTTAGAAAGAAGCTGTGTGACCTTATCCATCCATGAATTTGGTAAATTGACACGATGTAGAGTTTTCTGAACTAGCTGTTCCAATCCTTCAAAAATTCGTGGATTGGCCATGAGGATGGGACTGTTGAGATAACTCGCTTCCAATACAATTTCATTGCTCTTTTTCTCAAATAACAACGGAGCCTGGAAAATTCGTTCATGCTCAAGAGTTCTTTCCGGGAAGGCATGTGTGAATCTGACTTCATTCAACTTGATACGGTCTTCTGTGAGAAATCGCAGCATTGAGACAAAAAGTGCTAGAATTGATTCTGCAAAATGTCTTTCCTGGTTTAAAGCCGGATGTCCCATCTCCCAGGTCATGAATGCCAGATCGCCTTCGACGCTTAACTTGGGGTGAATGATATCTGTGATTAAATTATGATACAAAAAATTCTTTTTGATTGCCTGCTCAACATTTTCGCAGTTCATCATCATGGCATAAAGTAAATGCCGACTTAACAGGCTATGGGACTGGACACCAAAATGAAGTCCGAAATCCGGATCCTGAGAATGCTGAAGGATATGAGACCAGACAATGTGGAACTCTGACATGGGAATACGGGTATCACTAAGTTTGAAGTCTGAGAGATTAATCCCACATTCAGAGGTGATGACTGACTCTTCGATGCCTAGCTGTGATGCATAGTTGAGCAAAATCTGAAGTAAGTCAACGGATACAGAAAGAGCATTGGAATTCATAAGAGGATCAAATACATATGTTTTTTTCGTAATCAAACAACAATTTTTCGCTATTCCTCAATATTGAGGCCCTACCTTACGATAAGATCAAATCATAGACAAGAACGATTTGTCTGTTCACAGCAATTCATATTGTTGAATTCAACTTAAACCAATGATTAGGAGAAAATTTTGTCAAACAATAGCACTATCAATTATCAGCCTGCAATCAGCAACAAACGTGTGGAAGCTTCTGTCACCAGGGAGATCAAGTCATCACCCCAAAAAATATTCCCTTTGGCTTGTCCAGTTGAAGAATTAAGATGGATCCCGGATTGGGAATATGAATTGGTTTACTCTAAAAGCGGTGTCAACGAAACATTCTGCATTTTTAACGAAGAACGACTGGGTCCTCACTTTTTTGAGCGACCACTGACCACAACCTGGGTTACCAATATTCATGACCCGGAAAATCATCGGATTCTGTTTCAACTGAATTTCTCAGGTAAAGCAGTGATTCAATTAAATTTCAAGCTTAGAGAAGTAGGAAAGGAGGTTTCTTCCTGTTTCTGGCATATGACCTTTACAGCACTGGATGATGAAGCCAATGCTATGGAAGAAGCGTCGACTCGTACAAAAATGGAATTGGGTATGACGTTCCTGGCTGAAGCATTAAAACATTATTGTGAAACCGGAAAGATGCTGCAATAAACCCTTTGTATGTGACTGAAAACTATGAAAACTGTAATGAATAAGCAGGTAATGAACTATCAAACCGATTCCTTTGGCATTGTTCATCATGCGCGATATCTGGAAATGATGGAGGAAGCCCGCTGGTTGTACTGCTATGAAAACGAATTAATGGATCCGTATCATGAAAGAGGGATTATCCACGTTATTGTCAATATCAATATCGATTATCAAAACAGTGCGCGAATAGGAGATGAATTAGATATACAAACCGAACTTTTGCGAGTTACAGAAAAAAGTGTGGTATTCAGGCAGGCAGTTTACAGGAAGGAAAAACTGCTCGTCCAAGCTGATTTGACCAACGTTTACCTAAACCAATCTGATCATAGCACCATTAAGGCAGCTGATATGATCGATTTTTGGCCCGAGTTGAAAATGGCAATAGATAAGAAATGCTAGATAGTGCCTGATCGAAAAGCTTCTCTCCTCCTAAAAGCAGTTGAAGTGATGTGATCAATCCCTGCTCTCCACTTCCCATTCGCTCAATTAGCAACAGCACTATCGCCCGGGGCAGTAGATCACCAGAAACCTCAAACCCAATATAACCTTTTATTCGTTTCCACCTGTTTGTAAGCGTAAAATCCTTCCTGAAATAACTCATCCACCGCTTCAGAGTATGGCGGGAGACTTGGAACAATCGCATCAATTTACTCGCACTATAACCTTCCCTGCGCCCCTGCTGAAGAGTGACCAATGCTAAGATCACAACTCCCCAATAGACCTTCCGGTCCCAGAAACGACAGGAAGCAGGTAGTATCCGTTTTCGACACACTTCTGCTGAACAGCAGAGAACAGCAGAGGCTATGACGGATTTACAGATCATCAGGAAGATTATCAGTAACAAACATAGGGTCAAGTCTTTCATTTTGACATTTGCCCCAAGCGGCCTTTCGGCTGCTGAATAGCCTGGGGGGTGCGGGGGGATACAAGTATTATTGTATTCTAGTATTGTTGTAATTGGGGCAAGACCGTTTTTAATAACTTACCTTTGACAAATGCTCATTTTTGACTGTATGATCCCCCTGTTTAACGATAATCAATTGAATTGCCTTATATTTTTCCACTCTCGATCAAACAACATTTTTACCCTTTAAGCCGAGAAATATAGCCAAATACCAACGCTAAGATGGAATCATATACCGGCATTTAACGACATTTGTTTTCCGTAAATAGGTCTCAAACAACCATTAACAAAGCCACTTACCAAAACCGCTTTC
>JAHJTV010000084.1 GCA_018829445.1 bacterium | reverse complement strand
GGACGCCTTGGCCATGATTGACAATGCGATTAACCAGATTACCTCTTCCCGTTCAGATTTGGGAGCGGTGCAGAAGAACGCTCTGGAATCCAATATTACCAGCTTGAGCATTGCCAAGGAAAACCTGATCAACGCGGAGTCAGTGATTCGGGATACGGATATGGCGTCAGAGATGTCCGAATTCACCAAATACCAGATCATGACCCAGGCAGCAACAGCGATGCTGGCTCAGGCAAACCAGACTCCGAACAATGTTCTGGCTTTGCTACAGTAAATTGGGCTTTAGAAAAATATTTTATCAATGTCTCAACAAAGGCAAATCGATTGAGAATTTTGTAATGGCTGAAATTCTGATTGGAACTTGCAAAACTGTATGAACACAGGTGTTGCTATGAAAAACTACGGCAATCAAAATGGTCTGGATTTAAGAATAATTGAATTCAGTCGAAGGGTTGAATCAGCTTTGAGTTTGAGTAGAGGTGATCCAATTCTTCAGAAAGACTATGTTTCACCGGTAAACCAGGGGCGTTTTTCCGTGATTGGGAAACTGGAAGCCTCGGTTTCCATGTTACAAACAGCCAGAATTAATATAGAAAAACTAAAATCTTGGTTGCAGGAAATGAAAGAGTTTCTTGAAAAAGACCGTAATCGTTCAAATTGGGCACGAGTGCCATCGTCAGTGATTAATAATTTTCTGTCGGATCGATTATCTTGTATCAAAGTAACAACAGAAACAGCCAGTTTCCAGGGGAAAAAGTTGCTGAATGGCGACAGTGGCGTCAAAGGAGAGACTTCCGATGATCATATTCGTTTTATTAGAGGATCAGCTCGGGTTTTATCTTCAGAAATGCCCGGGTACCCAATAACCATTTATCAATCTGCCAAACCAGGTATCTTGGTCGGTTCAGGAATGGTGAGTGAATCCAATCTCCGTAATGAAAGCATCATTTCAATAACCAGCGGAGTCAGGGAAGCAAGATACAGAATTAAGGAAAATGAGGTTCCAGAAAAGTTTGTTGAGAATCTTCAGCAGTGTTTACTGGATAATGGCATTGATATCAGTGTTTACCGAACAAAGGACAATCACCTCTTTTTGAGGCACAATCAGTTAGGTTCCCGCTCAAATTTTCAGGGGATGAGCCACCATACAAATCTAATATCGACTGTGCCGGGTGAATACAAAGAAGCTGATCCGGGCATGGACATTGAGGGAACCATAGGATCGGAAAAAGCCCATGGTGACGGAGGCTTTCTCATTGGAAACAAAGGCAATAAAAAAACAGATGGACTGATTATTTATTACGATGGATTGATCGACTACCCGGGGCAGATTATCGGCTATGTCCATGTCAAACAGAATGGAATCCTTGTCCCTTTGGATGCTTCGGAACACAAAATGGAGATCTTAAGTATTCCGTCAATTACCCTTGATATACTGGCAGCAGGTGTCAACAACAATAGCGGTTTTTCAGATCTGGGAGCTATCAAAGGTAATACGGAGCTTGAATGTCAAGATTCGATTCATCTGATCATCTGGTCTATGACCTATCTTGACTTTTTGATAGATGAGTTAAAATGGAAGGAAAAAATCTACGTTGATCGAGCGGTTGAGTTACTACGCTCGACAATTAGCCCTCAATCTGCAGAGGACGATATGATATACCTCTCAAAAGATAAGGCTAAGGATATGGTTACACAGCTGAAGTCAATGCTGACGCCGGTAACCGTAATGAAAGTAACTGCATGGAAGTAAAATGTGATTTCAAGGTTTTGTCAGACGTTTAAGTTTCATTCGGGAACTTAAACAATTTTCCAACAGGGTGAACAAGGATGTTCACTAGTAATACATTAGGGAGGATGTTATGAGCTTGAGAATAAATCATAACCCCAGTGCCATTAACTCACACCGTAACCTGGAAGCAAACCAGGCTGCGATGGGTAAGACATTGGAAAAGTTATCTTCAGGATTGAAGATAAACAGGGCTTCTGAAGGCCCTGCATCTCTTGTCATTTCTGAGCAGATGAGAGCTCAGATCGCCGGTTTGACACAGGCAATAGATAACTCGGAAACAGCCATATCATTAGTGCAAACTACTGAGGCAAATATGAGTGAAATTGCAAACTTACTGGTCTCCATGAGGCAATTGGCAATCCACGCCTCTAACGAAGGAGTAAATGACGAGGTGATGCTCGAAGCTGATCAGAAGGAAATTGAGAACGCTCTCTTTACGATCAATAGAATAGCAAACCAGTCCCAGTTTGGTCAGAAACGACTGCTTGACGGGTCCAGGGGTGCTTCAGGCGTAACAACAGGTGATAACCTTGAGTTTGTGGGAGCAACCCTGACAACGGGTGATTCTCGTGAGCACGGTTTTGAAGTCAAGGTAACCGAACTGGCTACCCAAGCGAATGTCTCCGGGGCAACAGCGTTGACAGATGAAATTATCAAGGCTGGTGAGAGTTTGACGGTTATCGAAAATGGAAAAATGGCAGTGTATACGTCTAATGCAGACGACACAGCAGATACCATGATCCAGAACTTGAGATCGGAAATTGCCAGGAAAGGTCTGAATGTTGATGTTAACATAACAGAAACCGGAAATGTTGAAGTTCGCCACAGGGAATATGGCTCCGACTACAGTTTTCAGGTGATGAGTTCAACTGCCGGTGTGTTGAGTAAAGATGGCGGACAGATCAGTATTGCCGAAGCTGGAAAAAACATCAAGGGAACCATCAATGGTGAATCAGCAGTGGGAAAAGGGCAAATCCTTACCGGTGTTGAAGGTGCCAAATGTGTTGATGGTTTGGCTATACGTTATACCGGTGATGCCGGTGGTAAACTGATTGATCCCGGGTGCCAGGTCGCAGATCTCATGGTTGAGGAACCGATGGCAGAAAAACCGCCACTTGAGATGACCGAAGATGGAATTGCTGTGGGACGCGTTTTTGTTTCTCAGAACTCCATGAAGTTTCAGGTTGGTGGTAACAAAGATCAAACAGTTGGTATTTCTGTCACCAGCGCCAATCCTGAAAATCTGGCAAGAGGTGTTGTAAACAAAACTGATTATAAAAGTCTGAATGATGTTGATGTGCGGAATTTTCAAGGTGCGCAGGACGCATTAAAAATGATTGATGCTGCCATCAATGAAATTTCTTCTGCAAGGGGTAATCTTGGCGCATTCCAGAAGAACACGCTGGAAGCCAACTTATCCAATATACGTATTGCAAATGAAAACCTGATCTCTTCTGAGTCCGTCATTCGTGATGTGGATATGGCCAAGGAGATGGCCTCATTTACAAGGAACCAGATTATGACACAATCTGCGACCGCGATGTTGGCTCAGGCGAATCAACTGCCTCAAAATGTATTAAAACTATTGGGGTAGTTGAAGTAAGGAAATGACCTGTGTGGTTGTTTTCTAAATATGACCGAAAAGATAAGTCTTATCGGTTTTTGAATATGAATCAACGATTAAAAGGAACGGTGGATTAAACAGAAGTGGAAAACAGTTTTAATGGCACAATTCCAATTCAAAGGTGTTGATTCTGTCTCTTTTAATGTAATTAAACCCAAAGTGTAGAAAGTATAATCTACAGGGAGGTGGATTTTGACTTTTCGAGTAAACCATAACATCCAGGCGTTAAATGCGCATCGGGCGTTACAGACAAACCATACGAGTTTGGCTAGGAATCTGGAGAAGTTGTCTTCCGGGGTAAAAATCAATAGAGCATCCGAGGGTCCGGCAGCCTTCATGATATCGGAACACATGCGATCTCAGATTGTCGGATTAAATCAAGCTATTGACAACTCGGAAACAGCAGTATCCATGATTCAAACGACCGACGCAAATATGTCTGAAGTCGCAAACCTTCTAAACAGGATGAGGCAGTTAGCCATTCATGCTGCAAATGAAGGAACGAACGACTCAGCCGCCTTGCAAGCGGATCAGGCCGAGGTTGATAATATCTTGGGCACGATCCACAGCATTTCCAAACAAGCACAGTTTGGGAATCGTAAATTGCTTGATGGTTCCATGGAAACTACTGGAGCAACCACTGGTAATAATCTGGAGTTTGTTGGTGCTTCTTTGTCAACAGGAGACTCTCGTGAAGACGGTTTCGATGTGAAGTTGACCCAGTTGGCAACAAGAACCGAAGTTACCGGTACAGCAGCACTTACGCAAGAGAACATCAATGCGGGTGAAACTCTGACTGTTATAGAAAATGGTAAATTGGCCGAATATACGAGTAATAGGGACGATACTTCGGATACGGTCGTAAAAAACCTGCAGGCAGAGATCAACCGTCAGGGATTAAAACTTGATGTAAGTCTTGATGCTGGTGGAAGGGTGAATGTAATCCATAGGGATTACGGTTCCGAACATCGATTCCAGGTTTCTAGCACCAGTGCTGGAATCTTAAGCAAAGAAGCAGGAAACGTAGAAGTCGCAAAATTAGGGTTGGACATAAAGGGTACCATCAATGGTGAATCTACTACCGGTTTAGGACAGGTTTTGACCGGCGTAAAAGGCGCCAAGTGTATCGATGGCTTATCAATTCGGTACTATGGTGATGGTAAAGAGGGATTTTTACCACCCCTTTGTGAAGTAAACGACTTGACAACCGAAGAGGGAGTTGAGGCAGGCCCGGAGAAAGTAACCAATGACAATATGCCAGAGGATGGTGTTTCCATCGGTCGAGTTTACGTAACCCAAAATGGTACGAAGTTTCACATAGGTGGAAATAAATACCAGACAGTTGGACTGTCTATCAAAAACCTAAACCCGGAATATTTATCGATGAATCTTCCGAATTATTCCGGATTTGAAAATCTTGCAGATGTTGATTTGACGACTCATCAAGGAGCTCAGGATACCCTGATGCTTGTTGATGCAGCCATTGACAAAGTATTGGAAAATCGCGGCGAACTGGGGGCATTTCAAAAGAATACCCTGGAAAGCAACCTTTCCAATATCAGGATTGCAAACGAGAATTTGATATCTTCCGAATCCATCATTCGTGATACGGATATGGCTAAAGAGATGGCAAGTTTTACGCGTAACCAGATCATGTCACAATCATCAAATGCAATGTTGGCTCAAGCAAACCAGATTCCTGAAAATGTTCTGCAGTTAATCGCTTAGTAGCCAACGAGCGGTTGTTTCAGGAAACATGAAAACATTTGAAATGGAGGCGATGTATGAGACCCTTATGATCGCATATCAAATCGTCGAGTAAACAGGGAGGAGTGTTGACAGGAATAAAATTGTCAGTAGGATTATGAGACTATTTTATAAGAACCTGCATCCCCTATCGGTGTGTTAGCTGTTAGCTGCTGCGGGGTAACTGTCTAAATCCCTGTTTTCAAATGTTCGAATTTGACTTTGAGAGATATAAGTCAGAGAAAATGGACTAATTTTGTATATGTCCTGCAAGGACGCAGGGTTAAGACCTTGCAACTCTTAAGTAAACCACTACAAGGAGGTAGATTATGAGTTTGCGAATTAATCACAATACAAGTGCCATCAACTCTCACAGAAACTTACAAGCAAATCAGACCAATCTTGCCAGAACCCTAGAAAAGTTATCTTCGGGATTGAAGATAAACAGGGCTTCTGAAGGGCCTGCCCAGCTTGTTATTTCTGAACAGATGAGGGCGCAAATTGCCGGTTTGAACCAGGCAATAGACAACTCGGAAACAGCAGTTTCCATGATTCAAACAGCCGAAGCAAATATGGCTGAAATTAATAACCTGTTGGTAAGTATCCGTCAGTTAGCAATTCATGCTTCAAATGAAGGAGTTAATGACGAAGTCATGCTGCAGGCTGATCAAAGGGAGATCGATAATGCCCTGGCAACTATCGATCGAATTTCAAGTCAAGCCCAATTCGGTAACAAGAAGATTCTGGATGGATCAAGGGGAGCCTCCGGAACAACCACCGGGGAAGATCTGGAATTCGTTGGTGCTACACTGGCAACGGGAGATTCTCGTGAGACTGGTTTCGATGTCAAAATTACACAGGCGGCTACTAAAGCCAATGTGTACGGAACCACGGCTCTGACAAACGAGATCATCAAAGCCGGTGAAGAATTAACGGTCATCGAAAACGGTAGAATGGCAACCTATAAATCTAACGCCGATGACACAGCCGATACAACTGTGCAAAATTTGCGATCAGAAATTGATCGTAAGGGTCTTGATCTCGATATCCGCCTGAGTGATACAGGGACAATCGAAATCAATCACAGGAAGTACGGTTCTGATTACGGATTCCAGGTTTCAAGTAGCACAGCAGGCGTCTTGAGCAAGGTTGCCGGTGCCATCAATCTGTCCGAAAATGGTCTTGATGTTAAAGGTACCATTAACGGAGAATCCGCCATTGGTAACGGGCAGATTCTGACCGGCGTCAAGGGTGCCAAATGCGTCGATGGACTCAGTATTCGTTACTATGGTGATGGTAAGAAAATGCAGCTACCACCTGCCTGTGAAGTTGCGGATATTGAAGTTGAAGAAACCGGAGTTGAAGAGCCACCCAGACCTGAAATCACTGAAGATGGACTTTCGGTGGGACGAGTCTTTGTTGCTCAGAACTCAATGAAGTTTCAGGTTGGAGCAAATCAAAACCAGACTGTTGGAATTTCCGTAGAAAATACCGGGACAGAAAACCTTTCCCGTGGGATTGCCAATCAATCTGGTTTCGAAAACCTTTCTGACTTGGATGTTACAACTTTTACAGGAGCCCAGGATTCACTGAAGATGGTTGATGAAGCAATCAACCAGATTACTTCACTGAGGGGTTCACTGGGTGCTTTCCAGAAGAATACCCTGGAAGCAAATCTGTCTAATCTGAGAATAGCGAATGAGAATCTGATCTCTTCAGAATCGATAATTCGTGATGTGGATATGGCCAAGGAAATGGCTGAATACACAAAGAATCAGATTATGTCAGAGGCAGCAACAGCAATGTTAGCTCAATCCAATCAATTGCCTACCAACGTACTACAGTTAATTGGATAACCAACCATCCCCTTAGTCGTCAGGCTAAGGGGAACCCGATTGGTTGCTTTTAATATTCTCCCCTTGAAATCAAATTGCAGTCGAACAAACATTGATTATTCGGCTGCAATTACACCTGTCATTGCGCCTCGCCATTGATCTATCCATCCATTATGGTAAATAATAGAATCAGGGTTAATTCATCAGACTGATTTACGTTCAATACTTCCTAATTTTTCCCATGACTGTTTATAGACTTACAAAAGATTTAATTTTTCCTGACCCTACCCTGGCTGATCCGGAAGGATTGCTGGCAGTCGGTGGCGATTTGTCTTCGGAACGATTGCTACTTGCATACAGCATGGGAATTTTTCCCTGGTATTCCCATGGGCAACCCATTCTTTGGTGGTCCCCTGATCCAAGGCTAATTCTGGTTCCAACCGGGATTCACACCTCCAAAAGCCTAAACAGGGTATTGAGAAGTAATAAATATGAGTATCGATTTGATACCGATTTTCTGGGCGTTATCTGCAATTGCAGTCAAGTTGAGAGAAATGGTCAGGATGGCACCTGGATTACAAATGAGATGATTGAAGCCTACTATCATCTCCATAGGTTGGGTTATGCGCATTCGGTTGAAACGTATTCTGAAAACCGGCTTGTGGGTGGATTATA
Source organism: bacterium (assembly GCA_018829445.1). Lineage (GTDB taxonomy): Bacteria > SAR324 > SAR324 > XYD2-FULL-50-16 > XYD2-FULL-50-16 > JAHJTV01. The sequence goes on along the minus strand of JAHJTV010000084.1, from coordinate 90,129 downwards.
CGGGATTTCACTGGGGCATGCTTTTTTTGGTGAGTCCATGTTCAGTCATAAACCCGATGCCTCTAAAGCTGCCTTGGTAAATCTTACACAAAGGCTTGTGGACTGGAAATTTGATTTTATTGACTGTCAGGTAAGGACAAATCATTTGGTGAGTATGGGAGCGATCGATGTGGGCAGGGACGATTTTCTGGAAAAATTGTATTACGCTCTGCAATACGAAACCCGCAAAGGATCATGGACAAGTTTCGCCTCCTGAAACAAGCAAGTTCAAGACGATTGGTTACTCAACACTTTCCAAGATAATCTGCGTTTTCCCCTCCTTAAACATTATCAAGTCGTGTGGCGCTTCTTTGAGAAATGAGAATTCAAAAACGGATTTTTCCTTGGGTAATAGTGCAGCTAACAAAATGGAGGTCGGTCTGACTTGAACCGTTACAACCTCTTTGTTTCCCAGGACGGTTTTTTCCGTGTTAATTTTGGATACCGTTGTTGACACTTCAAAAACGCTGAAGGATGTGGGAAGTCCCTCTTTTTTAAGTTCAATAGCTACAATGGGTAAATAGATGGTGAAATTTATGGATCTTTCTTTCAGTAAGACGGGTACTTTAGTCTGCAGATACAAGGTAATCACTTCAAAAGGTATCAGCCCGGGTTGAGGTTTCATGCTGAAGTCTGTTCGCTCTCCCTTTTCCCACACTTCGGTTTTTATCTCCCCATCATTGTGGATATTAATGGTTTTTAACTCACCTGCAATATCTATCTCTTCATAACGAATCAGTTTTCCCGAAGAGGTAAACCACAATTCTTTCTCCATAAAAACAGTTCTGTCTTTTTTTTGATTTTTGGAGTGTTCTTTGATTAACTGGTTTTTTAAATCGTGTTCATATGTCAGGATCGTATATCCGGTTATCTCTTTTTTTTCTGTATTCCAGTGTTTAAAAACTTTCGATGTTGAGTTTTCCGTCAATTGGCGTGATTCAAACGCATTTAACCGGTTTGCTGCTGATATAATCAGTAAAAACGCAAGTACAGTAAATTGAGTTTTTTGATAAGATTTCATCCGATAACCGGTTGTAACATTGTTTATTTGGTAGATATCTTCTACAATTCTTTCAATGGCAACATTAATCATAAATAACTTAATTTGATCCATCCACCGTAAAAAGAAAGACATTGACCAATATTTATTATTGCAGAGTATATGAAAACACTTAATTTCACAAAAATGGAAGGTGCCGGAAATGATTATGTATATATTAACCTCTTTGAAGAAGTTGTGGAAAATCCGGTAGAGCTTGCTAAAACCATTAGCCATCGGCATTTTGGAGTAGGATCGGACGGTTTGATATTGATTGCACCCAGCGATGTTGCTGACATCAGAATGATTATGTTCAATCCTGACGGATCAGAATCAGAGATGTGTGGAAATGCCATCCGCTGTGTCGGAAAATTTGCACTTGAGAGAAAACTGGTAGACAAGTATACAATTACTGTTGAGACGGGAGCAGGAATAAAAGAATTGGTTCTTAAAGCCGGAAACGAAAACAAAATTGAAACTGTAATTGTACAAATGGGTGAACCGGAGTTGAATGCGGAAAAAATCCCTAGTACCCTGAATGGTGAACAGGTTATCAATCAATCCTTCGATTTTGGGGAGTTTCAACTAAACGGCACACTCGTATCCCTGGGAAATCCCCATTTTGTAACCTTTGTAGATGATGTTAAATCTTTCCCTGTGGAGAAATGGGGGCCAATCATAGAAAACTCTGCTTACTTTCCCAGAAGAATCAATGTTGAGTTTGTTCAGATTATTTCCCGAAATGAAATTATTCAAAGAACGTGGGAAAGAGGTGCCGGAGAAACCTGGGCCTGTGGAACAGGGGCTTCTGCCGTATGCGTGGCGGGGATACTCAATAATAAGACCGATACTGCGATACTCAATCATTTGACAGGTGGTGATTTAAAGCTCTCCTGGCAGGGGAAAGGCAACCAGGTAATTATGGAAGGTCCGGCTCGTGAAGTATTCACGGGAAAATGGCGGTTTAACTAAATCTATTTGTATTGCTTAAGCGGAAAGAGATTGTCTACCATCGAGTTTTGTGGTGATTGGAATTCTGCCCTTTTTTCTTCTTTTTCATTTCCCATCGATTATGATCAATATATCCCGGTTTAAGAATATAAAGCTGATAGGCTATTTATCAAAAAAGGTAAAATGGAATCTTAGCGTCGGTTCTACCAATATAGAATTGATATTGGCCTGCCTTGTGGGAATTGGAGCAGGTTTTGCTTCGGTTTTTTTCAGATTCATTCTTCATGAGATCCACTATTTCTGTTTCGAAGTCTTCTACCCCTGGTTATGCCAGTATTCAAGTTTGCTCCTCCCCGTTATTCCGATGATTGGGGCTCTCCTCATTATTCCCTTTTCCCTGAAATACCCCGGGGAAGTCAATGGATATGGTATGCCACGATTTTTGATCAGTGTCCATATCCGAGGAGGATTGATTAGAACGCGGCAGATTTTTGTTAAGATCCTCACATCCGCCATTTCCATTGGTACGGGCGGATCAGCGGGTGTCGAGGGACCAGTTGCCCAGATTGGAGGAGCCGTAGGTTCCTCCATTGGTCGTTTTTTTGAAATGGGTAGCCACCGTCTCAAGGTACTGGTAGCCTGCGGATCAGCAGCAGGCATAGCAGCTCAGTTTAACGCACCTTTAGCAGGTGTGTTATTTGCCCAGGAAATAGTGATGGTTGGTGAGTTCCAGCTTCAAACCTTTGGGGTTATCGTCATCGCTTCCGGCTTGGCAACAGCTATCTCACGCGCTTTTTACAGCTCTGCTCCAACTTTTGGTATTCTTGAGTATGATTTCATCAGTTACTATGAGTTCGGCTTATATGTAATACTTGGACTTCTCATAGGAATTCTGGCATATGCTTTTATTAAAACCTTCTTCTATATTGGTGACATTTTCGATCGCTTTAAACTGAACGACCAGGTTAAGCCTATTTTAGGAGCATTTCTGGTTGGCGTAATGGGATTAATCCATATTGGCGTGATGGGTGATGGCTATAAGTACATTCATGAAGCGATCCAATCCCCTGCGGGGATTTCAATCGTCGCTATTTTAATCCTGATCATGCTGAAGATGATTGCAACTTCCATAACACTTGGATCAGGGGGGGTTGGAGGAGTATTTGCTCCCTGTCTGTTTATTGGTGCCATGATAGGTGCAGCCTTCGGCTGGTCTGTCGATCAGATTTTTCCCAGTCTGGGTATTCAGCCGGGATCATATGCTTTGGTTGCCATGGGCGCTTTTCTTGCGGCAGCAACTCATTCTCCCATGACCTCTATCTTCCTTCTGTTTGAAATTACCGGCAACTATGAAGTTATTATTCCCATCATGTTTGCTTCAGTTATCGGGGTTATGGTTGCAAGGAGACTATGTGCCGATTCATTGGATTCAATGGAATTGTCCCGTCAGGGAATTTATCTGCACAAAGGTGTAGAAGCCAACATTCTGAATTCCATTCTGGTTGAAAGTGTCATGATAAAAGAATTTGAAACTCTCCAGGAAACCATGAGTTTTGCTGAATTTATGGAGTTTTTTCCTGGTAGTAAAACCGAGTATTACCCTGTCATGAATAAAGGTGGCAAGATGACGGGTGTGGTTTCTTTTCAGGATATCAGAGAAATTATGTTGGAAGACGGGTTGGAACATGTGGTAGTCATGAAAGAATTAGCCGAAACCGATTTGATAAAGTTATTTCCGCATGATAATCTCACTACTGCAATCAGAAAATTTGGGATAAAAGATATCGGAACTGTCCCAGTGGTAGATCCTGAAGATCATCAAAAAATCTTAGGAATACTAAAACGAAAAGATGTAATAGATACCTACAATAAAGCGATTCTTATGAGAGATATTGAATTACAACATTGATGTTTTTAAAAAAACGGAGAATAGGATGATAATTGAGATTGAATACTGTAAAGCTTGAAATTATCTCCCCCAAGCCACCAGTTTGATGGATAGAATAAAAAAGGATCTGGGTATTAAAACAAAACTAAAACCTTCCGGAGGAGGGGTTTTTGAAATAAGGGTTAATGGAGATTTGATCTATTCCAAAATTCAAACGGGTCAATTTCCTGATGAATTTGATATCATTGAAAAATTGAAGGCTCAGTAATAACCGCTTGACCGATATTATTACTTTTCCCATGATTGGGGTTTCTGATTATTCGTAAACTGAAACTCCATTTTGGCCTACCTGCTTTTCCTTTCAGGTTTTTTGACCCATTAAAGCATCTACGATCTGTACAATATTGACCTAAAGTCAGATTGTCCACTCTTGTTCACTGTAATTAAAGTACTTCTAAAATGGCCCCAGCCTTGCAGCATAGAAAACAACTCACAGTTTTTAATTAATTATTTTATTTGGAGAGAATCATGTCAAAAGTAATCGGAATAGATTTAGGAACCACTAATTCATGCGTAGCAGTAATGGATGGCGGTGATCCCAAGGTTATCACCAATTCGGAAGGCACTAGAACAACTCCTTCTGTTGTTGCGTTTACGGATAAAGATGCTCGTCTGGTCGGCCAAGTTGCAAGAAGACAAGCGATCACCAATCCTGAAAATACTGTATATGCTGCTAAACGTCTTATCGGTCGGCAGTTTGATTCTGCGACCGTCAAAGAAGATAGTAAATCACTAAGCTATCATATTTCCAAAGCACCAAATGGTTTGGTGCAGATCGATGTCAAAGATAAACACTATTCAACTGCAGAAATATCCGCTTTTATTCTGCAGAAAATGAAGCAGACTGCGGAGGATTATTTGGGTGAAACCGTAACGGATGCTGTGATTACTGTTCCTGCTTATTTTAATGATGCCCAGCGTCAGGCTACCAAAGATGCAGGAAAGATTGCCGGTTTAAACGTATTGCGTGTGATCAATGAGCCAACTGCAGCGGCATTGGCTTATGGATTGGATAAAAAGGATGAAGAGTTAATTGCTGTCTTTGATCTGGGTGGGGGAACATTTGATGTTTCCGTTCTTGAGATTGGTGGCGGAGTATTTGAGGTAAAATCGACCAATGGTGACACTCACTTGGGTGGAGAAGATTTTGATCAACGAATCATAGACTATTTAGCCGATGAGTTTAAAAAACAACAGGGTATTGAATTAAAAAATGATAAAATGGCACTTCAACGGTTGAAGGAAGCTGCGGAAAAGGCAAAACATGAATTATCAAGCTCAATGGAGACGGATGTAAACCTGCCGTTTATCACAGCTAACGAATCCGGGCCGAAACATCTGAACGTCAAGTTATCAAGAGCAAAATTTGAACAGATAACGGAAGATCTGGTACAACGATGTCTTGAGCCGATGCGGGCAGCTTTAAAAGACGCTGGTGTGCAAGCCAGTGACATCAGCGATGTGATCTTAGTCGGTGGAATGACAAGAATGCCGAAAATTGAACAAACCGTTACGGAGTTTTTCGGTAAAACGCCCCATAAGGGTGTCAACCCGGATGAAGTAGTAGCTTCCGGTGCTGCCATTCAAGGAGGTGTTTTAACAGGCGATGTTAAAGATGTACTGCTGTTGGATGTAACTCCTTTGTCACTCGGTATAGAAACACTGGGTGGTGTAGCAACCAGACTAATTGAGAGAAACTCGACTATTCCTTGTAAGAAAAGCCAGGTTTTTTCCACAGCTGCAGATAACCAACCGGCAGTGAGTATTCATGTAGTTCAGGGCGAGCGGGAAATGGCAGGTGATAATAAGACTCTGGGTCGTTTCGAACTGGTTGGTATACCGTTGGCACCGAGAGGAATGCCCCAGATTGAAGTTGCATTCGATATTGATGCAAACGGGATTGTGCATGTATCTGCCAAGGACCTGGGTACAGGTAAAGAACAAAAAATTCAGATTACATCTTCCAGCGGATTGTCCGAAGAGGAGATTGATAAAATGGTGAAAGAAGCGGAGCTTCATGCTGAAAGTGACAAGGCTAAGCGAGATTTGATCAGTCAAAAAAATCAAGCTGATACGCTGGTATATCAATGTGAGAAGACATTGACGGAATCCGGAGATAAGTTGTCTTCAGAGGAGAAAGTGTCCATTGAAGCTGCCATTAACGACCTGAAGAAAATGATGGAAGGAGATGACCTTCAGGGATTAAAATCGGCTGCTGAGCATTTAACACAGGTATTTCACAGCGCTTCATCGAAATTGTACAGTGGCAGCCAGAATCAACAGGAACAGGCAGAATCAGCACATGCACAACAATCGTCCTCAGATAACAAAGAGGATTCTGATGTGGTTGATGCAGAATTTGAAGAGGTTAAAAACTAAGAATCAACGAAAAAAGGGCTTATAAACATATTTTCCGTTTATAAGCCCTTTATCAATTAATTAATTTTGAATCTCTAGTTCCCCAGTAACTTATTGGCGTGAGCAATAAAATCATCCGTTTTAACAGGTTTGACCAGGAAAAGATCGGCTCCAGCCTCCAATCCTTTCACTTTGTCCTCGGGATCTGATTCAGTAGTAATAACCAGAATAGGAACATCTTTGTATCGAGGTTGAGCCCTGATCTCTTTACAAAAGGTATAGCCATCCATTTTTGGAGTGTTAATATCGACAACAATCAAATCAAAATCTTCAGCTAAAGCCTTTTCCAAAGCTATCAGGTTATTCTCAGCTTCCGTAACTTCATATCCTGCCGATTTTAGCAAGGTTGAGTGTACGCTGAGTACGATTGGTGAATCTTCAGTAACCAGTACTTTTTTTGCCATCCCTATTCCTTTTATTTAAGAATTGAATAATAAATCAACCTCAACCGCAGTAGGGCATTTCCAGCAAATTACTGAAAATGGTCAGAGTAGTATTCAATTTGATATCCAGCCTAAGTGAAGTTTTGGAGAATAGATTTCTTTTCTTTAGCACATTTTTTCTTCAAAACCCGGTAAATCCCTTCGAATCCCAAACTATCCCGATGGTATATCTATTTTTTTGCATTGTAAAACATAAATTTTGTCACTCGGTCTTATTCTTATCCTTGTTTCCCAGTCGATTGTATTCCGATAAAGACTGCAACTGCCGATACAGGGTATGAATCCTAAGACTCAATGGTACGTGAAGAGCTGAACAAATCTTGGATGCTCTTTCTGAACCATGAATGTGTCGGTTCATTATGAGAAGTGGTGTGCCAATATTGGAAAATAGGAAGCTTGGGAAGTTTTATTGGTGGTCGTAGGATCTTAACCCAGTCCATATCTAATGATTCAGCTAGTTTTTTCGGTAATGTGACAATATATGGCGAGTACTGAATTATCTTGGGAATAACAAGAACATTGGGAACCCGTATTGCAACCTTTCTCTGTATCCCTTTTTCCTTGAGTGTCTGCTCTACCAACCTGTCTCCCTTTCCTTTCGTTGTGAAGAGAATATGAGAGAATCTGGTAAAATCTTCTATGGATCTAATTCCCCGGGACAAATCATGGCTGTCATTAACCATACATACGAATTCATCTTCGAATAAAACCTGTTGCATAATCCCGGAACCCAGATCCTTATTACCAATAATCAGGTCAAATATCCCCGATTCAAGGTTTTTTTGAAGCTCTGAACTGGAGGACGGAAGTATCTTTATATCCACCCCGGGAGCATTCCGAAATAAAAAATTCATCAACCGGGGAAGCACAACGACCTGACAATAATCCGACATCGATATTGTAAATGTTCTTTTGAGGCTTTCGGCTGAAAACTGGCTGGGAGATTTGAACACATTGTTAATAGATAGCAGCGCTTCTTTGATGGGTTTAGCCAACTCTTCCGCTCTTTTTGTCGGTTTCATCTTTTTTGATGTTCTGACAAACAGAGGATCATTAAAGAGCTGTCTGAGACGTTCCAGGGCATGACTTAAGGCTGACTGGGTGCGACCTAAATCTTCTGCAGCCTCAGTCAGGTTTTGCCTGATATAAATGCGACTGAAAACCAGAAGCAGGTTCAAGTCGATGGTGTTTAAATGAATTTCATTCATTTTTTAAATGACGATAATTAATTCGACGCATGTTTAAATTTCACGGTAAGCTTATTTTAGTAAACAAACAAGAACGTTTTTACGTTCATAATATTAATTCGATCATGGTTAATAACGGAGGAACAGATGGGGAAAACTCTTTATGACAAGATCTGGGATGCGCATGTGATCACAAAAACCGATGAGAATCGTTCAATAATCTATGTGGATAAGCATCTGATTCACGAAGTAACAAGTCCACAGGCATTTACCGGTTTGAACCTTAATAAACGAGCTGTAAGAAGACCGGAAATGATCCTGGCAACTGCCGATCATAGTATCCCCACATTAAAATCAGCCGGTTATGTCAATCAAGAAGCTCAAACCCAGGTTGAGGTTCTGAGGGAGAATTGTATTCAAAATGGAATCAGATTTTTTGATGTCGGTGATATTAACCAGGGTATTATTCATGTCATAGCACCTGAATTGGGGGCTGTTATACCCGGTACGGTTGTTGTCTGTGGAGACAGTCACACCTCAACACATGGTGCCTTCGGGGCATTGGCATTTGGTATTGGAACTTCTGAGGTTGAACATGTTCTGGCAACCCAGGCACTACAACAGGAGAAATCCAATAATTTTCTCGTTAATTTTACCGGAAAACTGAATCCCTGGGTATCAGCAAAAGATATGGCGCTTGCTCTGATTGGTCAAATAGGAACTAAGGGAGGAACCGGTTATGTCATAGAATACGCCGGGGAAGCGGTTAAAAATCTTTCCATGGAAGGAAGAATGACACTCTGCAATCTGACCATCGAATGTGGTGCTCGCTCAGGTTTGATCGCTGCTGATGAAAAAACATTTTTGTACTTGAAGAATCGAATGAATTTCCCCTCGGAAGAGGCTTGGATGGATGCTGTTAAATACTGGAGTCAGTTGTCTACCGATGCAGATGCCAAGTATGATCGATCAATCACTATTGACGTAACGACCATCGAACCGCAAGTTACATGGGGAACTTCACCCGAGCAGGTTGTTGGAATCAATGAGAATATACCTGATCCTGATGATTTTGAAAATCAGGAAAGCCGTACTGCATGCAAGCAAGCCCTTGAGTATATGGGCATCAAGGCTGGCACACCGTTGACTGATGTGATTGTAGATGTCGTTTTTATTGGTTCATGTACCAATGGCAGAATTGAAGATTTCAGAGATGCGGCAAAAGTGCTGAATGGTAAAAAGATCCAAAAAGGAATGATAGCCATTGCAGTCCCCGGATCAGGTCGTGTTAAGGAACAGGCCGAAAAAGAGGGATTGGACGAGGTTTTTAAATCTGCCGGTTTCGAGTGGCGAGAACCCGGGTGTTCAATGTGTCTGGCAATGAACGGGGATAAACTAGCCCCTGGTCAGCGGTCGGCTTCCACCTCCAATAGGAACTTTGAAGGTCGCCAGGGTAAAGGAGGGAGGACTCATCTTGTTTCACCGGCAATGGCTGCCGCAGCTGCTATTAATGGCAGATTTACAGATGTTCGACAGTATATGTAATTTTATCAAAGGGGATCAAATGAAAAAATTTGTCAGTTTTATGGGAATAGCTGCTCTTTTGGACAGGGTCAATGTGGATACGGATCAGATTATTCCAAAACAGTTCCTAACAAAAACCGATCGTAACGGGTTTGGAAAATATCTGTTTTTTGATTGGCGCTATTTGAATAATGGTGAGGATAACAAGGGTTTTGAACTTAACAAACCTGAGTTTTTTAACGCAAGTATCCTGGTAGCCGGTGATAATTTCGGCTGTGGTTCATCAAGAGAACACGCTCCATGGGCTCTAATGGATTATGGTCTTAAGGTAATCATTGCAACCGGTTTTGCTGATATTTTTTATAACAATTGCGTAAAAAACGGACTGTTGCCTGCTATTGTTTCCAAAAAAGACTTTGAAAAGATAAAAAGCTGTTTCAGCCAGGAAAATTCTATTGAAATACAGGTTGATCTAAACTCAAAAAAATTGATCTTGCCAGAAGGCAGTATACTTAATTTCATGATAGAAGCTCTTTCCCAAAAGGCATTGTTAGAGGGATATGATCAGATCATTCAAACGCTGAGATATCAATCTGAATTGGAAACTTTTGAAGAGAACTATAAGCAGAAATATCCCTGGTGCTTTTCAGTATAAACCTAACCTGGATAAACCTGATAAGACCCGTATAAGTATTTTCTGGCAATAGAGCACAGAAAATGATTTATAAGGTACTAAATACTCCGTGATAGCGTAGATTCCAACTGTGGAGCTTTTTTTTGCGAAAGCTCCACCTTGCCATTCGACCGATATCCCCAGAATCACTTCGACAAACCGGGTCGTGTTTTGTATATTTGAACCTTGGTTATTGATCAAAACGACTTGCCAGTATGCATTATGGAAGGGAAACCTGCAATTTGAATCACTATTGTTTACATGAAAAATAAAGCAGTCATCTTTGACATGGACGGCACCCTCTTGAATACACTTCAGGATATTGGTGAAGCTGCAAACAAAGCGCTAATAGCAAATGGTCTGCCCCAGCATCCCCTGGAGAAGTATAACTATTTTGTCGGTGAAGGGGTACGGAAGCTTTTCGAATATGCTTTGCCTCCTGATATAACCGATCATAAGATACTTGAAAAATGCATCGATTCTTTTGTGGAGGAGTACGATAAACAATGGAATAACAATACTCAACTTTATCCGGGAATATCAGGGATGTTGGATAAGTTGACTGAACTCGGGATAAAACTCTCAATCTTATCCAATAAGCCCCATGAATTTGTAACCCAATGTGCTGATTTGTATTTGAAAAAGTGGAAATTTGAAGAGGTTATGGGGCCCGGTGAGTTGATTCCGCGAAAACCCGATCCAGCCGGTGCACTTTTGATAGCGAAAAGAATGAACATATCTGTTTCAGAGATTCTGTATGTCGGAGATACCGGGATAGATATGGTAACTGCAAACAGTGCAAAGATGCGGGCTATAGGAGTGTTGTGGGGATTCCGTTCGAAGGAGGAACTTCTCGGTACCGGCGCTAGATTTGTAATAGAAAAACCGGAACAGTTAATAGAATATTTGTGATTTATAAAACTTTTGGTAAAATGAGTTGAGGCTGGAGTATGGAAATAGCTATCATTTCAGATAGCCATTACGCTGTGGAAAGCGTAGAGCGATTGATGGCACATATTGAGGAAAAGAAGATTACTCACCTGATACATGCCGGTGATTTTATCGGGCAAGGGATTGATAAGGTTTTTGAAAGATATCCCGGGATAACCTCTTACATTGCCCGGGGGAATTGTGACATGTACGGAGATGTTATGGAGAGTATGAAAAAGTTGCCCAATGTCACAGTGGGGGAGATTTTGAAGTTTGAATTATGTGATATTCGCTTCATTGTATCTCATATTCCCGGTATGGCTTTAAGTGCCTTGAGCAAGTCAGGTGCTGATGTTGTAATTCATGGACACACGCATCGACCGTTAATCGAAACCTTCAAAAACACCCTGGTGCTGAATCCGGGTTCAATCATGGACGGAGATGGGTTCATGGTGCTTGATCTTCCCTCTTTAAAGGTAGACCGACGATTTAATTTTTGAGTGATATGATTGAGATAAATGGAATAGAGCTCGTAAACGAGCATGAAATCAGCTATGAATTTATAAAATCAAGTGGACCGGGCGGGCAGAACGTCAACAAGGTTGCTACCGCAGTTCGATTGCGGTTTAATATGAAAGATTCTTCACAATTGCCGGATGAAGTAAAATCCAGGCTGTTTAAAATTGCGGGGAATCGAATCAATAAAGAGGGTATTTTGGTGTTGACGGCGAGAAAACATCGCCGTCAGGAAAAAAACAGACAGGAAGTCATCGAAAAGCTAAAATCGCTTATCCTCCAGGCCAGCCAGAAACCCGTACAGCACAAAAAGACAAAAATCCCTCATTCAGTCAGGCTGCAAAGGCTGGAAACAAAAAAACGCCGAAGTGCCCAAAAGCAGATTCGACGTTCTTCAATAAGTCTGCATGAATAGCCGGTATTAATCCCGGGTGAGTTGCCTGTACTTGATGCGGTGGGGTTGATCCGCAGCTTCTCCCAATCGTTTTTTACGATCCTGTTCATACTCCGAATAGTTTCCTTCAAACCAGGTTACCTTGCTATCTCCTTCAAAAGCCAGAATATGAGTAGCAATTCTATCCAGAAACCAGCGATCATGACTGATAACAACAACACAACCTGCAAATTTTTCCAGGGCTTCTTCCAGGGCGCGCATAGTATTAACATCCAGGTCATTGGTCGGTTCATCTAGCAGAAGCGTGTTGGCTTCAGACTTTAGTATTTCGGCAAGATGCACCCGATTCCTTTCTCCCCCGGAAAGGATGCCGACTTTTTTCTGCTGATCGGAACCGGAAAAGTTGAAGCGGGCGACATAGGCTCTTGAATTAAACTTTCTATCTCCCAATTGTATAATATCCTGCCCTCCCGAAATGATCTCCCAAATCGTCTTCTCCGGATCAAGAGTATCTCTTTCCTGGTCAACGTAGGCGAGCTTAACGGTTTCACCGATATTGATCTTCCCGGAATCCGGTTTCTCTTTCCCCGTGATCATTTTGAACAAGGTAGTCTTACCTGCTCCATTAGGACCGACGATGCCAACAATTCCGCCGGGAGGAAGGGAAAACGTCATGTTTTCCAGTAGAAGCCTGTCCCCATAGGATTTGGTGACATTTTCAGTCTGGATAACCACTTTCCCCAATCGAGGACCGGGCGGTATATAGATTTCCATATCCTTGGCCATTTTTTCTGTTTCCTGCCCCAATAATTTCTCATAGGAATTGATACGAGCTTTGGATTTTGCCTGACGCCCTTTTGGCGACATTCTAATCCACTCCAGCTCCCTTTGCAGTGTTCTCTGTCTTTCAGATTCCTGTTTTTCGTCTTTTTGGAGACGATTTTTTTTCTGCTCAAGCCAGGACGAGTAGTTACCCTTCCAGGGGATTCCTTGTCCTCGATCCAATTCCAGTATCCATCCGGCAACATTATCAAGAAAATAACGATCATGGGTAACAGCAATGATGGTTCCTGCGTAATTCTTTAGATGAATCTCAAGCCAGGCCACTGTTTCCGCATCAAGGTGGTTGGTTGGTTCATCCAGAAGCAGAATATCCGGTTTTTGCAGCAAGAGTCGACACAAAGCCACTCTTCTCTTCTCTCCTCCCGATATAACTTTGATAGGTGTATCCCCACTGGGACAGCGCAGGGCATCCATTGCCATCTCCAGCCGTGAATCCAGATCCCAGGCATCCATGTTATCAATCTTCTCTTGAACTTCGCCCTGTCTCTCTATCAAGGCATTCATCTCATCATCGCTAATCGGTTCAGCGAATTTTTCACTTATCTGGTTAAATTCATTAATCAAATCTACTGTTTCCTGAACGCCCTCCTCTACAATATCCCTAACTGTCTTATTTTCGTCCAGATGAGGTTCCTGTTCCAGGTAACCGATTGTGTGACCGGGAGTTAGAATCGTTTTTCCATTAAAATCATTGTCGATTCCGGCCATTATCTTTAAGAGCGTACTTTTCCCCGATCCGTTCAAGCCCAATACTCCGATTTTTGCACCATAAAAATAGGACAATGAAATATCCTTTATAACCTGCTTTTGGTTGTAATATTTATTTACACCAATCATGGAGTAAATAATTTTGTTAGCTTCTTCAGCCATTCTTGTTCTCCTTCCAGTTTTAAATTATTTTTATTCGATCATTAAATACAACCTTCTGACAGGTAAACCCTGTCAGAAGGTTGTTCTTAAATATCTTCCAGACTGATTCCCTCTTTTTTGATCATCTCTTTCCAACGATTCATCAGATTTTTTAAATCGCCGGTTCGTTTAAGACTTTTATAGATATGTGCAAGGAAAACAAATACATCTTTGTCGACCTTCATTTCAAATGCTTTTTCGAATAAAACAATCGCTTTTTCAAACTGTTTATTCAACATGAATTTCTTACCGTTTTCAATATAACTCTGCCTTAAGTCTTCGCTTTTCTCCTTTGATGATTCCCGGATAATTTTATTATATTCGATAAAGAGCTCGTCGGCCTTGGCATTATCCATTAATTGTTTGTAAACATTAGCCGTTTTTTTAATGGTTTCAGGCAGTCTGACAGCAGCCAGGGCTTGTTCGAAATAAGGAATTGAAACAGAGAACTTATTAATACTAAATAATTCCTCACCTTTTACCAGGAAATAATCATGGATCTCTTTAAGCTTCTGATTAGCTTCGGTATTGCTTTTGTCTTTTTCAAGAAGTTCTTTGAAAATCGGTAGAGCTTCCGAATACCTGCTTTGGTACAATAAGATCTGCCCGATATTGGTCTTGACTCTCGTATCTTCTATTTCTGAATTAACCAATTGGTAAAGGTGAAAAGCTTTTTTCAGGTTGCCTAATTCCATCTCTTGGTCAGCAAGACGCACCAGATCCATTCTGCAATAAACTCCGCCGGTTTTCTCCAGCAAAAGAGCAGTAGTGGCCAGGTATTTATACGAAAGAATCCGATTGCCTTGTTTTCTAAACATCAACCCTAGATTTACGTTTAAATACCGATTGGTTTTATCATCTGCCAACAACAGCATCAAATGCTGAATTAAGCTTTTCGAAGGCGATTCGAGATACATGGCAAGCGGTATCACCATGTCGAGATATTTTATCTTACTTTTTCTGTTTTTCAATTCAAAAAAACATTTCAAAGCCAGCTTGCTGTCTTTTTTGGATAATGCAAAAAGCCCAAGATTGTAAATATGTCCTTCGAAAATAGTTCTATCTTTTACTTTTGAAAGATTTTTACCAGACTCTTTTATGTTTTGCCGAATATGATTGCAGACTTCAATATAGCTGGGTTTATCGGTTTTTGAAGGGACAGAGTGTTCCGATTCAGGTTCTTTTGACTCATTTATACTGGTTATGATGTTTTCAATATAATTGGTATCAATCTGGTAGTTAGGTAGTACAAAATCCCTGATATTCGCAAACTGATCGACAAGTATCTTGATATCATTGTTAAACTTAGGGATTCTGCCCATACTTGCAGACAGATTATACAGGGCTATTTCAAAGTTCTGGTTTATTCTGAAAGCCTGTCGATAGAACTCGTTTGCTTCTTTATACTTTTTTAGTTTACGTGCACAGTTGCCAAGTTTATTGGCCAGTTCATAGTCTTTGGTGTTTATTTTTAGTATAATCTGTCCAATCATCAACGCCAGTTCGTTGTCTCCTTTTTTAAAATGCTTTTCAAATTCCTGGGATAACATCTCGCTGACAATTTCGGAATCAATCTCCAACGCCTGTTGAAACAGATACAGGGCTTTATGCTGGAAACTGCTCTGCAGATAGTTAACTCCCTGGTTAATTAGGGTTGAAGCCTGCTTCCGCTCTTTTGATTTTCGAAATTTAGTAAAGGGAGATATCATTTGTCCTTAAAAACTAGATGGATTCCAAAACTGAACTCTGGCTTACAATAATGATTCTAAACAAGATTTTTCATGATTTTTGATGATTGGTCAACATCAGGTGCAAAAAGTTTTCGGCTTAAAAGCAGAGTATATACGCATTTCTAATAAACGACCATTAATTTAGAGGATTACGGTGTGTTTGCTGTTTCTTTTTAATAGGGTTATTCCTTTTGCCAGACTGTACAACAGCAATTGAACAACTCCTTTTAAGACTGCAATGATTATTTGCCTTGGAACTGCAAATTTGGGATGACAGGTTTTATACAAATTCGCAAAAACCACATTGCTGATCTCGTTGCTGTATATTCCAATATATACTGTAATCTGCAATGCTGCCAGCAATCATTCATCATGGAAAAGGGTGTGAATTATAGATAATCTAATACTTTGATGAGATCGATTAAGCATGAGGTAAAAGAATCCTTGCGAATACCGGCATATGAACTTATAAAATGTTTAAAGACAAAGTTTATGATAATCAAAAAGATATCATTTTAGAAATTGGGAGTAATCCCGTTTAACAAGACGATATACTTTCTTTCCATAGCTTTTTCCGACTATTCTTAATATTGAAACAGATCTGATGAAACCAAAAATTTTGGTCATTGATGACGATGAGAAATTAAACGAGCTATTAACAGGTTATCTGGACAGATATGGCTTTGAGGTTGATACGACAACAACTCCTACCAATGGACTGGAACTCATCGCCAGTTATGAACCTAATTTAGTTATTCTGGATGTCATGCTCCCGGAAATGGACGGGTTTGAAGTGTGTAAGGCTATCAGGCGGGAATCATCGGTTCCTATTATAATGTTGACGGCTCGAGGAGAAGTTACGGATAAGGTTGTCGGTCTGGAAATCGGAGCAGATGATTACATGCCAAAACCTTTTGAACCCCGGGAACTGGTAGCCAGAATTCAATCCGTGCTGCGCCGCAGTAAATCAGAATCCAGATCCGCTATCCTTACATTTGGGGAACTCACGATTAATCTCGAAAATCACGATGTGTCAATTGGTAATGAATCGATTGAATTAACATCAACTGAATTTGAGTTATTGACTCTTTTTGTTAAAAACCCCGGAAAAGTCCTTAACCGGGATCAGATAATGGAATGGGTCAGTGGAATAGAATGGGAATCCTTTAACAGATCTGTGGATGTTCTGGTCAGTCGTTTACGACAAAAACTGGGTGATGACCCAAAACATCCCAGGTATCTCAAAACAATCTGGGGAACCGGTTATCTGTTTCTGGGAAAACATGATTGATTTATCCAAGTGACATCGTTTGAAGCACTCAGTTTTATCCACAATAAATAGTTGAAATAACAACAACATATTATTTTAACACCTTTTTTTAATGATCAAATGTGTGATTAATGTAACACTGTTTTTTTCAATAATAATCAGGATTCACGTCCCCTAAGTTTGAATTTCCCTTTCCCGATATCAAGGTTCTGTCTATGTGTGGCGTATTTGGCATTGTTGGTCATCCCCAAGCTAAATTGTTTCTCCCGACTGTATTGTCATCATTAAAACATCGAGGACATGATTCTGCAGGTGTGGCCGGGTTTGTTACTGATAATACTTCCTGCCTGGAAACAGTGAAAGGGATCGGTGCCGTTGAGACCATTATTAACAAAGAATCATTGGGTAAGTTTTCCGGAAGTACTTTTATCGGTCATATGCGATATTCCACCCGGAATGAATCCTCCTCTGTCAGAGAGATTCACCCCCACTGGGCGCAAAGTATGAGAGGTAAAAATGCGATAGTGACCAATGGGGATCTGGTTAATGTTGATGCCTTGATCAAACACATTAATAGTTTTGATGTAAAGGTTTATACGAGAAATGATGCCGAAATGATGGCTGCCCTGATAAATATTCAGATTCAAAAGAATGGGAAAAGGGTTTTTCAGGCAATAAAAGAAACCATGAATCAGATAAAAGGCGGCTATGCAGCTTTGATGCTGATGGAAGATGACGATAGACTTTTTGCCTTTAGAGACCCCTGGGGAATCCGACCGCTTCATGTGGGCGAATTCAAAATCAATGGAATCAAATGTGTTGCCTTTGCTTCGGAAACCTGTGCCTTTGATATCATTCAACGATACAACCTAGCTCGTTATCCTGATAATGATATTTCTCTCACACATCGGGAAGTTAAACCGGGGGAAATTATTGCTGCTGACGCAAATTCATATATTGAGTCATCCCTGTTTTTCGAGCCTGCCTTGAATAAGGTAGGATGCGTTTTTGAGAGTATCTATTTTTCCAGACCGGATAGCAGGCAAAGAGGAGAATCGTTTCAGGTACTGCGCGAAAGAATGGGAATGGAGCTGTTTAAGGAATCTCCGGTCGAAGCAGATATGGTAACTGCAGTTCCCAAGGGTGGGATACCCTCGGCAGTAGGATATGCCAAAGCTTCTAAACTGCCTTATACTGTCGCTATTCTGGAAGAACCAACCACAGGCGGATTAAGATCCTTTATCACAAATCCGAAAGAAAGGAAGTCGCTGGCTATTATGAAATATAATATCTTGGAAGACGTGGTAAGGGGTAAGCGCCTTATTGTTGTTGATGATTCAATCGTCAGAGGAACGACTTCAAAACTGCTTGTTAAAAACCTGTTTGAAGCGGGGGCAAAAGAGATTCATCTGCGAATTCCCTGCCCACCATATAATCACCCCTGTTATTACGGTATCGAAACCAGGGATCCCCAGACTCTCATATCTCACAATCGATCTGTTGAAGAAATTTGCGAAATTTTGGGTGCAACCAGTCTGGCATATTTATCCATTCCTGGTTTGTATAATGCCATCCAACAAAAACGGGAACTGTTTTGTGATGAGTGCTTATCTGAAGCGTCGCCGTTTCAACCGAGCCTGAACTGCAATTGTATCTGTTAGACCCGACAGAGATTATTCCTTCTTTTTTGAAATCTTAACTCTTAATATTGGTTAACTTTTTTAAGGCTTTGCGGAACTCCCGTCTTGCGAAGAGAATGGCGGATAGACAGTTGGAAACGGTGGTGTATTTGAAGGTAGGAAAACTTTGCCGATCAACTGGAAACCGGTACTTGATCGGCAAGGAGCTTATGTTAGAATTTTCCTAGAAGTTATATCCAAGAAAAATTCGAAAACCACTTGGTTTTACTTTGATTTCTTCAACAGCATAGCTAGTAACACCGGCAACACTGACATTGGCAACATTCATAGTTACTTCCCTGTTAAAAGAATAGAGTGAGACGGTCAATCCTTCCATGGGTTGCCAACCTAATCCCATTAAAGTGGTCACGGATTCAGAATCATTATCATTCAATTCTTCCTCTTTTTCCACTTCGTTTTGATAGGCAATCAAAACATTATTCCACTTGACTTCAAGAGTTGCAAAGGTTGTGGTGGTTGCTGGATGGTCTGATGCTTTCTTGTCTCCGTCAGCATCCTTTTCCGATTTAGGTGATGAAATAACCGAATATTCCATCCTGAATTGGGTTTCATCCGGTTCGCCATAAACCACTCCTAATCCGTACATGGTGTTGGTCCAAGAGTTTTCGACATAATCTGTACCAACAGAATCGGTAAAAGTGCCTACACCAGTAACATTGAGAATGGCTTCTTGCTCATACGTACCGGTTTGATTCACATTCTCCATTCCTGCAGCAATAAAAAACATATCGGCCATTCGCAAGGATGCAGATAATCCTAATGCAGTTGTTGTGAATTTTTTTGTAAGATCTATATCTATTGTTGTTGTCGTTGAGCCAAGTACTGCTCCTGTGCTCGGGTCAATTACAGGAAATACCGCGCTTGCAGCATCAACTT
The DNA here is from genome assembly GCA_018829445.1 of bacterium. Taxonomy (GTDB): domain Bacteria; phylum SAR324; class SAR324; order XYD2-FULL-50-16; family XYD2-FULL-50-16; genus JAHJTV01. Next base: position 70,739 of record JAHJTV010000084.1, on the reverse strand, counting down.
CATACTTGTTTTCGAGGTTGATACTGGAATATCCCAACCCGACTGACAGCATTTCCCCAAAAACATATGCCAGATTCAACCTTTTTTCTTTCTCTTCCTTATAGATATTCATTGTATCAAGACCCCCTGTGATATTGAGATCTATTTCAATATCAGAGTTCAAACCGCTGGTGAGATTGGTGTAGAGTTCAGCCCCCCAGGTTTCACCCCGGTATGCAGCCAACAAAAAAGGGATCGATCCACTCTCATCCGGTCCTTTCGCAGGTAATCCTGCTTTTACATCCCCACTTTCTTCACCTTCGTATTCTGTTTTACCCTCTGCGCTGAGACCAACGATGTCAATTGAACTGTTATAACGCCACCCGGCTGCTGCACCACTGTATGAGTGAAATCCGGTATCCAACTGAGGAGTGGCAATTTGTGCGTTTGCGGTAAGCGCAAAACCCACCAGAAATGCCGAAAATAATGCCTTTTTTAACATAACTGCCCCTTCTAAAAATTAAAGTAAAGCAACCCCTGGTTCCCTGGGGTAGGTTTGGATCCTATATTCCTCAGAAAATGCACGGAGTGTGCCGATCAGAAATTTTGCTGTACCTTTCTGATTTTAAGAGGTTATTTTTCTTGTGAAATCTTCATATGGACAGGAATATAGGTGAGTGACTGTTTTTATGATTGTCCTGAAAAATTCATCTAACGGATCTGCGAAAATCATTCAATACTTAAATACAAGATTGAATAACCTTTCTTTTAAAAAAAACAAGATGGCAGTTTATTGGTTCAGTTTGTGAGGCAGGATGGACATATAATCAGGGGGCAAAAAATTCGTGCCTTCAGGAAAAAGGCACGAAGGGAGATTATTCTTTAAAGTCATTAAAATAGAGACTCAATACCAAATGAATCACCTTACTTGGAGCTTCCAGCTGTTCTTTTTCCAATTGTTCGGCTATTTGACCGCTCGTTAATTCAGCGTTTTCAGCTTTCAATTCAATTATTCTGGCAACAGCCTTTTTATTAATCGGTTCGGTACTCATAAATCCGGCATTTTCAAGTGTCATATAGCCATAAATAAAGGCCTCATGAGCCTTTTTCAGGTTTTCGTATGAGTTTGTCAGTTTTTCATGTTTTGCCAGTAATTCATTGTATGCTTTGGAAAGATCAGCGTTTAATCCGTCAAATACTTCAACCTGTCTGTTTCTGATTCCTTCAATCTGTCTGTAGAAAAACTCAGGATCATATATCTGGATATAGAGAATCGGGTCTTTCACCGCTTCATTAAGCTGCCACAAAAGCTTATCCTCATTTGAGTATTGATTTCTGACTCGAACAAAATAATCTTTGGTTACAACCCTGAAATCATATTGAATCTGTTTGTCATAACGAAAGCTCATTCCCGACGGAATATTCTTCGCCATATCAACGCCATTATAATTTACCTTGGTTGCTGCAATAACAGAATTGATGTTACTGCCCTCTGCCGTCAGCAGGATCTTTTTGTAGTCAATATTCTTCCAGAGGGCGATCTCATTATAGAAACTGCTGACCTTAGCCATGTTCTTGGGATCAGGTTTGGTTCCAGACAGTGTAAAATCAATTGTTTTTTTATCATCTCTGGACGTGAGGATTGTCTTGATTGAGTTGCTATCAATGGTAAAGGCAATCTGTTTCAGATTGATATTCTTCCAACCGCTGTACTCATTAAACAGAACAGCCAAATCAGAGACCAAAAGCTTTTGAGGTTGAGAAGCCATCACTTGAATATCGATGAACGGATACTCGGTTTCAGGGGCTGTTACAATTTGAAAGCTATTTTCTTTAAAATTCAAATGGATAGTCTTTATCTTAAAATCCTTCCAGGCATTAAACTCGTTCAGAATAGCCGAAGCGGTTGGAACAAGGCTCTCAGGAGGAGTCAGGTTATAATAGGTAAATCCGAAAACCTGTCCCGTGTTTTGCAGAATCAGCGTGGTCTGAAAACCGGTAGGTTTAATCTTAAATTCAATATTGGATGTCGGCAGGTTATAGGTTCCCGAAATCTGGCTAAACAGGGCCAGAATGCTCTCTTTTACCGGGTCTGTCAGCAACGCATTATCTGTCACAACAACAAAGGACTTTTGGGATGTATCTTCAAGAAATATCCTTGTACCCTCTGCGGTTGTATCCTGACTTTTGACGGTGATACCTCTTTCCAGCCATTCGAAAGCCATAAGGGTTTCAGAGACGAAAAAGAATACTGATAGTGAGAGACCCAGGGCTATTATAAACACTAGAATTTTCTTCATTGTGTGTACCTAGTTAATTTCCAGAAGGATTTTATCAAATGGTTTAATGGTTTGGTTTTGTGCAAGGTTGACAAGTTTTGCTCTTATCACATTGTCTCGATCAACTCTTGTTATTTCAATTTTTCCAATATATTTATTGTCTTCACGAAAAATCAAAGCAGTTGAATTGATCGGATTTTGAAAGATCTTGTTCAAGTGAACATGAATATTGTTAGTGTTGTCAGCATTGATCACATAGCCGCTTTCCGGTTTATCCGATAAGGTATAATCGAAAGCGGAATGATATTGATCGATAACCTTGTTTTTATAGTTTAATACAGCTGCAAACCGGTTTAACATGTTTTCATAGTCACTTTCAACTGAATTGGTAATGGCATTTATTTTCTTTAGCGTAGGAGATACTGAATTCTCATATGGGATCATTAGCACTCTACTCATCAGATGTTTGCTTTCGTCCGCCTTACTCTGCACTGCCTCATATTCACCTTGATTGATAATTCCTTCAGACTGGTAAATCGGGTGAAATCCCCTGACATCTTCTTTTGTTTGAGTGTTACCTTTTGATTGAAGAATCTGATCAATCTTTTGGGATTTAAAAACAGGATTATATAAATTTTTCAAATAGGTAATATAGTTAACATAGTATTCACGTAGAGAGACAACCCCGGAATCGTTGTTCTTTTTTAGCTCTTCCATTTTTAGAGCGTTTAACCTGTCAACATTACTGACTGATGTGGACTTTTTCTCGGTCTCTTCAGCATCCTTTTTTGCCATCTCTTTTTTAGCGATCTCTTCTTTGATTTTGTCGATCTCCTGCGTCTTCTCATTTATCTGACTTTGGAATGTTCTTTCAACCCCGGCAATTTCCCTTTTTTCTGCGACTTTAATTTGAGCGAGTCTTCGCCCCGTCTCTTTTCCTGAAAGTTCCAGATCCAGGGTATCCAGCTCCCTTTTATAGTATTTCTGTTTAACTTCCAGAATCTTTTTCTGTTGATCAATCTTCAGGATTTCCAGTTTGATCAACAAAAGATCCAGGTTATTCTCATGACTTCTTGCCGAATCGATCACCTCCTTCAACCGCAAATCCTCGAATTCACTAATGTTGATCTCGACGGTTTTATTCATGTCCTGGATGTATATTGAAAACAAAAATGCGCTTCCCACGACCACGACAAAAAAGAGCAAAATTGAGAAATAGAGAAGCAGGTTTCTATTCTTTTTTGTCTTGGCGAATTCATCCTCAAGAGAATAGATCTCGGTCATTCCTCCAATATCTTTGATCTCCGTTGGAAGAAATGACGTACTACGAATATCCAGATCTTTTATTTCGATTTCATTTCCCATATTCCGTTCCAGTTATTAGGACATTGATCTTGTGTTCTAAGTTTAAAAACTTCTGCCAGTTGTAATTCGCATTTTGTAAAGTGAGTATGTGCCTTTTCCCAATCACCCTTATAGTATAGTTCGAGTCCGGCTGAAAAAGACGTGACATTTTGTTTTGTAAAGCCATCGTAATCCGAACTCAGGATAGGCCAGTAGATTTTTTTCCCTTCTGTTTTTCCTTTAACCAAGACCGTATCTATCTCAATAAAATGAATTCCATGATCATCCACGTTGTTTTGGATATCATCTTTGACAAAATCGGAGCAAATCGCCGGTACCTTGTAAATCCGGGTTAAGCCTTCCAAACGAGATGAAGCGTTTACATTGTCTCCGATTACGGTATTAGTCATTCTCTCGTATGATCCCAGGGTACCGTAAAAAACCTCTCCCCCATCAATTCCGACCCCGATTTCAAGCAGCACTGCTTTAAACATCTTCATCTGTTGCGGAGTCAGGACACCACTCTCCTCTTCAATATTGGCTTTGATGCGCTTCATTTTTTCACGCAATGTGGCTGATATTTCCTGCAAACGGTAGGCAGACAAGACAGCCTGATAAGATTTGTTCAGATTGGAATCTTCAAATACACCATAAACCGCCAGAATCGCATCACCAATAATTGCTCCAATAACTCCCTGGAATTTATGTATTTCTCTAATCGCCGTATCGTAATACATATTCAGCAGATTGATGATATCAGTGCCAAGGGTTTCGGTGATGAATGTAAAACTCTTGATATCGGAAAACAGAATAGTTAATTCTTTTTTGGTGCCTTCGAGACGAACAATTCTTTCCGAGTAGGCTTTGGCCACAATATCCTGGTTGGTAAACTTTCTAAAAATATACATCAGGTTATTGACCATACTGGAAAGAGAGTTGAAAGCTGCACCAAGGTAGGTAATATCGTCATTACTGGCTTTACTGAGGTCCATAATCGCAAGCTCTTGGGATTCGATCATTTCCCGGATTTTATTAGTGAAGACGCGGATGAATCTCAAGAGGAATCTTAACAACAGCACACCAATCGTCGCCATTATGATGGTGATGACGACGATCATGATAGAGATGTTCTGAAAGATTTTTCGGGACTCCTTATAAAACTCATTCAGCTCTTCGGCCCTAAGGATAAAAGCATCCCATTTTTGATTGTACTTATAGATCCCGAAATACTCTTCATTATTGTAATGGAAGTGAGTGTGACCCTCATCCTTATCATTTTTAAGATTAACAACCATTTTCCCCAGTGTGGCGGAATCATTAAATGTCTTATAGCGCGTGATTCGTGATGCCTGAAACAGGATCTCTCCATCAGGCTTAATCCCAAGAATAATCGCTTTTTCATTTTTTATTTCATGAACTCCCTTCTGTTCAATACTGGAAATGGATTCCTCGAAGTTTTTATCAAACTGAAAAATATCAAACTGATTGTTACAATAGGTATACATCGACTTTAAGTCTTTAATCAGAAGCTGATTCATCAGATTATAAAGCTCAGTTCTGTTAAAAATCAGATTGATATAGTTGGTTACGAAATTGGATATGAGAATGAACAGCGCAAAAGAAATAACAATTTTCACCGTAACAGGAATCATTCTGGTGTGTTTTTTCCCTGTTTCGACTACATCATCAGCCACGTTTATTTCAGACGTGCTTGCTTTGGCTATGTTGGCATCTGTCATTTTTTTTTATCGTTAAAGTTGCTTGAAGTATCTCTGTCAATATTGATTGCCTTCGGGAAAACGTGATTCTTTAAGGTGAAAATATAATGCCCTCTTCCATATATCATCAGTTATTACAATTCAGAAGGTCTGAATACTGGAAAATCTGTGACTTTGTAAGTTTGCCTTATCACCAGAAATGGTTGGCAAATCTAGCATTTCTATCGATAGAATGGACATTTTTAAAAATTTATTTGGTTCTTCAAACCTCTTGAATTCATTATAACCTCATCAGATCTCTTAAACAGTTTTTGTCAAAAAGTAAACAAAAAACTGAAAATCCAAACTACTAAATCTGCAGAAATTTTCCTGTCATTTCCATAATTTTTTTTATCCTAAGAATAAAAAAAGCCTGATTGTTCTGCAGAATTTCCTATAATGCGGGTTTAACTGTTTTTAGTACTGTTGCAGATTTCTGATATCATTTCAAGGATTCATTGCACGTTTTCCTTTGAATTATTACAGGAATCAAAAAATCGCAGGACAGTCAATTATGGAGATATTTATAGACAAGACCTTGTGAAAAAATCAGACAAAACAGAAGTTTTTTTTGGGGGGGCATTCACTTCTAGAGAGCCTTGCAAAAGGGGAGAAAGCCAGGACCTCTACCAGTCGAAATCAAGTATTATCTGGTTTCAACAATCCCGTGGAAAGGATACTGAATAGTGTATCCACGATTTGCTCTTTGCTGGTTTTACCCGGATTATGCAGATGATATTTACACAAGCTATTGATCTGACCTGCAACAGCGATTGCCGCAAGCTCAATATTCATGGGTTTCAAGTAGTCTCGTTCTTGCCCCTTTAACAGCAAATTGGCAATAAAGGATAAAAACCGTTCCTGAACCGTTTCGATTTCTGCCAGAACCCTACTGTCAATTCCGCTTGATAATTCATTTAACAGGATTCTTGCCAATCTGCTGTTCTTCAGATACAAGGAGATCATGGTTTCGATGAGCAACCGAAAATGTTCACTAAACGGCAAATCCAAGTCAAGCTTTTCACTGACTTGTTTGACGATGGTTTCCAATCCTTCAGTAACAGTGGCAGAGAATAGCATGGATTTACTGGAAAAATTATAATAGAGAGTGCCTTTTGCCACATTTGCAACAGCAGCAATTTCATCCATTCTGGCTTGATGAAATCCCTTCTTGGAGAAAACAATCGCTGCAGCTTCAAGAATTTTTTTTCGTTTCATATATCAATGATTAAGGATAATTTTTATACGATGTGGAAATGGCATTTTTTAAATCTCAATTGTATCTATCTCTACAATATACTTGCTTAGTATGTAGTCCTGGAAAGTGAAATTTCTATTTGGTTTATGACGTTTCGTCAAGCAAAATTTTAGTTGGAAGCCGCAATCAACAAGTAACTCAATCAAGAATCGGAACGTCGGAAGTGGCTGGTTATAATCCTTTGAACTTTTCTGCTAATCGGTCGAGATCCACATCGATTTTGCCTGTTAGCCCGGGATGGCGTTTCTCTGCTGTTTCTTTCTTGCTGTGTTTTCTGCCTTTCTTGGTTGATTCCCCTTTCTTGGATGGTCCCTGCTGGGATTTCATTGAAAGACCGATTCTTTTACGAGCAATATCCACATTGATCACTTTTACTTTGACAATATCTCCAACACTGCAAATTTCAGAGGGCTCTTTGATAAACCGGTCAGACATTTCAGAGAGATGCACCAAACCGTCATGATGAACGCCCACGTCTACAAAGGCACCGAAATTGGTCAGATTTGTCACGGTACCTTCCAGCTCCATACCGGCTTCCAGATCTTCAATCTTGGTGATGGCATCTTCCAACTTTGCCCCGACGAATATCCCCCTCGGGTCTCGTCCCGGCTTTTTTAACTCATCAATTATATCTTTCAGTGTCAGCATTCCGGCTTCTTCTGTTTGATATTTGGATATGTTAATTTCATTGAGCTTTTGCTCGTTTCGAATTAAATCAGAAACGGGTATGGCAATATCATCTGCCATCTTCAGAACAATTGGATAGTTTTCAGGATGAACAGCCGATTGGTCCAGTGGATTGCTGCCGCCCTGTATTCTTAAAAAACCGGCAGCCTGCTGAAAACTCTTAGGCCCAAAGCGTTTTACATTGATGAGTTCGTTGCGTTCTTTGAATGCTCCGTTTTCATTTCTATGGTCGACCACGTTTTTAGCAAGGGTTTTATTCATTCCTGAAACATAGGACAATAAGGAGACTGATGCTGTGTTCAGATTAACGCCGACGTAGTTCACACATGACTCTACGACTTCATCTAACGAGTTTTTTAATTTTTTCTGGTTAACATCATGTTGATATTGCCCGACACCAATCGCCTTAGGATCTATTTTAACCAGTTCCGCCAACGGGTCCTGAAACCGTCTTGCAATTGATATGGATCCTCGAAAACTGACATCCAATTCGGGAAATTCTTCCCTTGCTATATCAGAAGCGGAATAAACAGAAGCGCCGGATTCATTAACAATTACCGGTTGTATTGTGGAAAATCCCTTTTCTGCAAGAAACTGTTTTATGAAGCTCATTATCTCCCTCGAAGCGGTTCCGTTTCCAATACAGATATATTTACAGGGATACTTCTTCAATGCTTCCGACAGATCCTTTTTTGCCTGTTCAATCTGATTTTGAGGAGGAACCGGATAGATGACACCTTTTCCGTGAAATTTCCCGGTTTCGTCAACTACGACCCATTTGGAGCCCGATTTAAAACCGGGGTCAATTCCCATGATCATCTTGGAGCCGCCCAATGGAGCAAGAAGCAGGTTTTTCAGGTTGTCGCTAAACACCTTAATGGAATCTTCATCAGCTTTGGTTTTTAACATCACCCTGATTTCAACTTCAATCGACGGAGATAATAGTCGCTGATAACTGTCTTCCACGGCCAGTTTAAGATCTTCAGATTGTGAATCCTGTCGATTGATCCATTTTTCTGAGATCATTTCGATAATAGACTCTTCAGGGAAATCGAACCTTAATTTCAGAACGGATTCCTCTTCTCCTCTGCGAACCGCGAGGTATCGATGCGCCGGGATCTGCTTAATGGGTTCACTATAATCGTAATAGATCTCAAACTTTGTCTTCTGATCCTTGTAATCCGATTGTACTTCTGTTTTAATCTTACCGTTTGCCCAACAGATATCTCGTATTTTTTCTTTGATCTCAGCATCTTCAGAAATCCATTCTGCAATTATATCCCTCGCTCTCTGCCTCACTTCGGTTTCTGTTGTTTCTTCATCAGCGCTTTTAAGATATTCCTGCAACCATTCTGAATACTCCTTTTGATCTCTCATTAATTCTGCCAGGGGCTCTAGTCCCATCTCTTTTGCGATTGTTGCACGTGTTCTTTTTTTCGGCTTGTAGGGAAGATAAAGATCTTCCAGTACCTGTTTTTTGATGGTGCTGGTGATTTTTTCCCTAAGTTCGTCGGTAAGCTTTCCCTGCTCTTCAATGGTACTTAATATCACCTTTTTGCGCTCTTCCAGTTCGGTCATGTAATCGTACTGGTCCCGTATCAGTCTGATTTCAACCTCATCCAGATTCCCGGTGGCTTCCTTTCGATACCTGGCGATGAACGGTATCGTATTGCCATCATTAATAAGGGTGACAACTTGATTAATTTGGGCGGGGTTTATTTTGGTATCTGCTGCAATTAACTGAATAATATCCATTTTTCCGTAAATTCTATGAAGGTGTGATAATAATTATGAGTGGACTGGATTTATGACGACTTGACTCATTTTGGGTGAGGGTTTGCTTGTCGGTTTTTCGATATATCAATCCAAAAAAGTCTTTTTCAAATTAAGAGACATGTGCTTCTGTCATGTATTTCCTTATTCGAAATAAACTCTTCTGGACAGCTATTGATTTATGTGGCTCAAGTTTTGAAAGTAAGTCATTTTAAAACGCGGGTAAGGATAAGTGCGCTGGAATGGCACTATAATATGTAACATAAATCTAATCTTGAAGAAGAAATTGATGTTAATTTACTTCATGAAATCCCTGTTGGCTTACACCAAACCCATGGATTATTTGAGTAATGCACTGATGATAGTCACTAAATTTGAATAGTCTCTTATAGGCATTATGGAGTCTTCAATGATTAAAGTCGGGGTGCTATTAATTCTTCGAGATTCTGAATACTGGATTCCTTCATTCATTTTTCCAATAATTTCAGGAGAATCCATCATAGTTTTAAATTCATTCTCCAACCCATGCTTTTTCGCCACGAATTGCAGTTTATCTCTTGAGAACATCTGTTCCCTCAACCCGCCATCAAAAACAAGCTGAAAAATCATCATCATGACATCATGACCTTTGCCTTTACTTTCAGCAATGTAGAATAATCGACCCGGATCATGTCCCCGCCAGCCAATCGGTTTGGGAATCAACTCGATTTTATCCCCGAATTTCTCTTTCAACTTGGGATATATGTCCCTGTTAAAGTGATAACAATGACCACAATCAAAGGAAAAAACCTCAACGATGTGAACAATATCCAGTGAATGGGCTGGAGGAGGTACATTGGGAACCAGTAATTCATACCTTCCGGGGATATCCGCAATGGTCAGAAAAGGGAACAATAACACCAGTGTTAAAATAATCAGTAGTTTGCTTTTCATTTTTGTCTTAATAATCGTTTGGGGTTATAAGACAGTATCCTTTTTCAAATAAGCTCAACCGCTTGTTTGGGGCATAACAGAATCCCTATTATTTAGGTTTTATTAGTTTTAATCAAGATCTTAATTTGAAGGATACCATTGAATTATAAAGTGACATTTCCAAGCAAGCCAGCGGCCAGTCTAATCCTGATTCGAATTTCTAACCAACATACAACTGCTTAAATTCTATATTCAGTCTTTCATCAATCTCCAAATAAGAAAAACTCCCGCACCAGGCTGGAATAATCATACCTATCATTGACTCATATCTGTCAATAATCGGACTAGCTGGATGATAATGGCCGGCAATCAATAGATCCGGAGAGTGACTGCTATAAACACTTTCCAAAAACTGCTGCCATTCATCTTCAGGAAACTCCTTACGAAACGCAGTATTTGTTTTTTTTAGGTTCTCCTCCAGTATCAACAGAATTTTTTTAACCCGATTGGCAGGAATAAGATTGAATGCCCATCTAAAAGGTTTGCTGCGAATAAGAGCACGCCATCTCAGGTACTGCTTATCGGTGGAATTGATGGTATCTCCATGCACCGCAATGAGTTTTCCGCCGGGCAGGTCAATCTCAAGCTGTTCCAAGGCAATTTTAGAAAACGGATATAAATCGTTTTGTTCATTCTGCTGTTTCTCGGGAAGAAAAGCGTCCCGATTGCCTGCCACCATGTATGATATACCTCCGCTTTCACGAAAAGAGAACAGGGCTTCCATCAGGGAGTTAACTACACTTGTTCGATACTTAAAAGGCCCAGCCCAAATGTGGAAAAGATCTCCCAGAAACAACAATTCCGATTTTTGCGGATCAAGAGAGGAGATAAATCCTATCATTTGATCGACATCCCCCTTTATTGTACCAAGATGAGAGTCGGCAATCACAATCAGCTTTTTTATACTCATGGAATAAATAGTTATATAAAAACAGGGTGTTACTTAAGATAGATTGAATATTCAAGCTTTTGGAGAGGACTACAAGGTGATCTCTCGTCTTCTATCTTAATACGACTGTCTTGTCAAAACCATCCTCAGGTAAAAGTATCACAATTATGCTGATATTGTTAGTTTTTGAAGCATCTTATCAAATTATTTTGGTTAAAATAGGTTTAATGACGTTGACAGAGGTCGTCTAATCTTTTTAACATTTATGTTTAACAGATGGCGGGGTAGCTCAGCTGGCTAGAGCGTACGACTCATAATCGTAAGGTCGGGAGTTCAAGTCTCCCTCCCGCTACCAATCTTCTCAGCAGCTTACCTCTTGATCTCTCCTGCAGTACTCTTAAAATTCCAGATTTGGGACGATCCTGGGACAATTTTGTTTTATTTTCTTATTGGCTATTCTTTTTGGGAAAGATAGTTGAGCTGAAAATATGATGGTTTTTACAAACAATTTCTAAAAAACTAAGTTTATGAGTGCAGAAACCGGAATCAGAATAGCCCATCTGACTGATTCCCATATTGCCCCGGATGATTCTCTGGTAAGAGATATTGATACCAGGCAGAATTTTGAAGCTGTTCTTGAGTCGATCGCGGATGAACATCCGGATATTATTGTACTCGGAGGAGATCTTGCAGCGGTTGATGGTGATCTTGAAGCATACCGTTGGATAGAAAGCAGGCTGGCCGATATCGAGATTCCCTATCTTATCATAGCCGGCAATCATGATAACACGGATAATCTCAAATCTGTCTTTAAGATATCCAGCGAAGACAATGAAGAGTTATTTTTTGCGATAAAAATAGGTAACTATCAATTGATTGGATTGGACAGTTCCAAAGGAAGAATCTCCAATATTCAACTTGATTGGTTGCGAGAAACAATGAGTTCCGGTTCTGTTCCCTCTTTGCTGTTCATGCATCATCCACCTTTGTATTGCGGTTGTGAGTTTATGGATTCCAAATATCCTCTTGAAAACCGGGAAGAGGTGTTTGCTGTTATACAGAATATCCCCACAATCTCGCACATTTTTTGCGGACACTATCATACTGAAAAGATAATTTTTCTAAATAATAAGTCGGTTTTTATTACCCCTTCCACCATGCATCAAATTGGTCAAGCCGGTTTAAAATATAAAGAGGTTTCAAGATTATCCGGATGGAGAAAAATAGAATGGAATAAAACCGGGTTAAAAAGCTCTGTAACCATTCTCAATCCATAGCTGATAATAGTGAAACCAGTTACTTCTATCTTGACAGACGCACTCAACTGCAACCTAACGATGTCCCGCAAATCTGGCAGACAAAACAGGTTCCACTGGGGATTAAAAAGCTGTTTCCACAAACAGAGCATTTTCTGGCTGATCTGTTCACCCCAGCTTGTTTTTTCTTGCGAAACTGTTCCATAGTTTTAGGTTGTGTCGCAGCAAGGGCTTCCCTGACTCTGAGTGTTGCATGTTTTGGTATCATTTTTTCTCTATTGGTAGACAGGTGTATTTGTTAATTGGAATACAAATGTATACCTAAGAATTAATGATGTCAATTCTCTTTTATACTTTTTTCAGGCGGGCTTCCGTATTATTTTGAAGGGGGCTTTGAGGAAATCCTACTTAATTAAATAAAAAACAGGTCCTATTTTAGGACCTTGTTCTTATAGGCAGTTTCAATTTGAGTATCGAGTTCGCTTATAAATTTCATTACATTATCAGCTTGAACTTTGCAGTGCTGAATGATCTTTCTTTGAGTTGAAAGGATGAGGTCCAATCTCTCTTTTTCTTTATAGTCACAGGCACTACAATCCGGTTTTTTTTGCTCTTCATATTTTATTGTATAATACTCCAGCATGGGACTGATAATTTTTTCAACTGACAGAATGCACTGCCTGTTTTGATAACTGGTCAACTCGGTTTTTGAATATTTGTAGCTATTTTCCAGAACCCTTCTGATCACAGTTTGATTACAGGAGGGATTACTGAGAAACTTGATCCTTTTCCCTTCCATGGTTTTGTAATCTATCAGTTTTTGATTTCCTATTTCCATATCACAGGCATGAAAAGACACCGTGCCATAGTTGCCAAGACCGGAAGGTCGATTAAGAATGGTGGATTTGACAAATTCGAAGAACTGATCACGATCCGTTTTCAATGTCTCCAAATCAATCTTATCCTGTTCAACCGTCTGAAAATTAATCTTTGCCTGGACTGGGAAAGCCGCAAAGAATACGCATATAAAGATCAATAAAACCAGTTTTGTTTTTCTCATACACCCTTTTTCCATTCTTTATCATTACTGATATTAAAGCATTTTAACTGATCTGCATTATAACCGGATTATTATTTTTTGCAATCGGGACAATACTTTTTTTAAAAATTCGATATTCGTGATCTCTGAAATAAAAATAAAGCAAAATTTTCAGACTGGAATTTAGGGTTAACAATAATAAAAAGTGGATCTGATTTAGTCACTAATCAAGATGTACCTCCTTTCTGAAGAAAGCCTCCTTAAATTCTTCATCATCCAATATGGTCGTTATGATGAGATCCATGAACCTGTATGCTCTTTCTTCCAGGATTTTCGGGTCTTTGCTTTCCTGTCTTTCCATATCCAACAGATAATCCTTTTTAAATATCTGGAAGGTGTCTTTCTTCAATATTACGTTGAATTTGATACTGGCATCATCCAGGTGAAACAAGGTAAAATTCAATTGCGCAACACCTGGGGGAGCCTCATGTTCATATACACCGATGCCAATTTCAAGAAGTGCGCTATTAAAACAATGCCAGAAAAATGAATTAAGTAAAGGACCACCATAGGTCACACTCTTATCCTGATTATAGAAATGGAATAATGAAGTGTTCTCTGCCTTGTTTGCGAATGACCCAAGATAGATCTGCTTTCCTTGATATTGAGAGAATTTGTCAGCTGATATTTGCGTGCTGTACATGGATGCATCTAAAGGAACATTTACTGAACAGGCCGTTAACCCCATAAGTAATAAACAAGAGAATATCAATATGGTCTTATAATTTGGTTCCATTTTCTTCCTCCATTTAAATAATAAAAACCAAGAAGATTATATGAGCTAGCATCTCACACTGTCAAATCTTTGTTAACGCCTCTGTAAAAAGGGGAAAATGTTCAATTAATAAGATGGAATAATGATGTTTTCTGCCATGAGATTGTAAGGGGTATATTCTGATTATAGCTCAATAGTCTGTTTTTTAGTCAGTTTTGATATAACCGACTCCTTTCAGTACTTTCCTCTGAAGTTCTAATTGTGCAGCATCATAAATGGATTAAGACAACATTTACCAAACCCCTCAAAGTTCGTAACATAAAGACTTAATGACTAATTGTTAGCGAGGGACCTTCAGTCAGGCAACTGAGAAGATCAAAAACCAGATGAGTAGTTTTTCCAGAAATCTCTTCCTTGTTGGTTTTTATTTCCAAGTATCGTATGCACTTACAATGGATTTCTTCACGGCTTCCCAAAACAAAACATCGTAATCAGTATAACCCAAGACAAAGAGAAAATATGTTTACGTACAACAAACCAGATAACCTCGTAGAATTGTTTGAAGAAGCCGTTGCCCGATATTCGGATAATGATCTCTTTGGCGTAAAAAACGAGGACGGCACCGCATTAAGCTGGATGACCTACAAAGAAGTCGGTCGCCGGGTAGACAATGTCCGTGGTGGATTGGCCCAGTTAGGAGTCAGCAAAGGGGATACGGTCGGATTCATCGGCAATAATCGACCGGAATGGGCGTTATCGGCTTTTGCCACCTATGGCCTCAAAGCACGTTATGTCCCCATGTATGAAGCGGAACTCCTTGATGTCTGGAAGTATATCATCGGAGACAGCGAGGTAAAAGTACTGATCATATCCAAAAGGGATATTTTTGAACGGGTTAAGGGACTAGTGGATGAATTACCAAAGCTGGAGAAGATCATCGTCATTGAAAGTGAAGGTGAAAACAGCCTAGCAGAACTGGAGAAGATTGGAGAAAACAATCCTGTACCGTCCGTTCGTCCATCACCGCAGGATTTAGCCGGGTTAATCTACACTTCCGGAACAACCGGCGCCCCGAAAGGTGTCTTATTAAGCCATGGAAATCTCAGTAGTAACGCTCAAGCCGGATATCATTTCTATCCGGAATTGGATGAGAACAGCCGCAGTATCTCCATTCTGCCATGGGCCCACTCTTATGGACAGACGGCTGAGCTCTATAATTATTTCCAGTTTGGCGGTGCCATCGGTTTTATGGAAAGTGTGGCTACTCTTGCCAAAGACATGCAGCTGATCAAACCGACTTTTATTATTGCCGTACCCCGCGTATTTAACAAAATCTATGATCAAATTCATGCCAAGATGAATGAGACAGGTGGTACGGTGAAAAAACTGTTTCAGGCAGCAGTGGAAACAGCCCAGAAGAAACGGGATCTGGCAGAGAACAATAAAAGCTCGTTGCTGGTTAACATCAAATTCGCCATTCTGGACAAACTGGTATTTTCCAAAATCCGGGATCAGTTCGGCGGTTGTCTGCGGGGAGCGCTGACAGCCAGTGCCACCATGAACATCGAGATTGCCAATTTTTTTATTAATGTTGGCATTCCCGTATTTGACTGCTACGGATTGAGTGAAACATCACCGGCCGTATCCATGAATAACCGTGAAAACTACCGATTGGGCAGTGTGGGGAAATGTGTTGAGTATGTTCGGGTTGAAATTGATAAGTCCGTGGTCGAAGAGGGAGCGACCGATGGTGAGATAATCGTTTACGGACCCAATGTCATGCAGGGATATCACAAAAAACCAAAGGAAACCAAAGCTGTAATGACAGCGGATGGCGGCTTTCGAACCGGTGATCGCGGACGCCTTGACCAGGACGGGTTCCTTTATATCACCGGGCGAATCAAGGAGCAATATAAGCTTGAAAACGGAAAGTATGTATTTCCAGCCTCAATTGAAGAGGATATCAAGCTCCTGCCCCATGTCGCCAATGCAATGATTTATGGTGATGGCCGCAAATTTAACATCTGCCTGGTAGTTCCCGATTTTCTTGTCCTTGAGAAATTTGTCAGAGAGCACAATCTGCCTTCCGATCCGAAAGAGCTGGTACTCTCAAAAGAAGTGAATACTTTGATTGCAGATGAAATCACCATGTTTCTGGAAGGTAAGTACGGCGGTTATGAGATTCCCAAACGGTTTAAGCTGCTGGTTGACGATTTCGCTCTGGAAAATGGTATGTTGACTCAAACCATGAAGCTGAAAAGGCGGGCAGTTATCGATACCTACAAGAATGATATCGAAGCATTGTACGGGTAAAGAAAACGCCCGCATTTAAGAGATGCCTCTTTCCGTTAAGAGGCATCTCCCCAAAAACACACAAATAAAAATATATTTCTAAGAGCAAGGAATATGGTAATTTAACAAGATTGAGAAGCTGATTGCTTTATTCAATTTGATAATTATTCATACACAGCCCTAATGGTAACGCATTAGTAACGTTACCACTTCCGCGATAATAACGTTCCTCCCTCATTTCCCTTCGTTTCCCTGCTTGAGATAATAAGATAAAAATCAACATTTTCAAAATAAAAAGAAACCACTACTTCTATTTTGGGAAAAAAGAAAAAACTTGAAAATCATAAGAAAAACAACTAATAATGCATGGTATTCCCAAGAACTTTGAATGTTATTTATTGGTCATGTGATATTAAAACCAAAAACAATAGATTAACTTCTCATTTATGGCACGGGAATCGAAATAAGAAAGATACAGTTAGTAACTCAGACTGAAATTGCCAAACTTGAAAAGACGTCCATCATCAATAAGAATACAATTCTGACAATTATTAGGAGAAAAACAATGGCCGAAAAGGAAAAAGCTGCATTTATCTGTGTCAAAGACACCATTGACGGTGCATATCCGTCACTTGTACTTGCTATTAATGCTTCCCGACTGGGAATGGAATCAAAAGTGTTTTTCTCATTTATGGGACTCAATATGGTTCTCAAAAAAGGGGCGGAAAAGGCAAAATACTTTCCTCCGGGTTTCCTGGGAGCAATCCCGGGGATGGCTAGCATGGCGTCTGGTATGATGAAGAAAAAGATCGAAAAAGCAAATATTCCAGCCTTAGAAGATCTCATGGAAATGGCTCAACTGGAAGGCGTTGAATTTATTGCCTGCCACATGACTGTTGAGATGATGGAAGTGGATGAAAAAGATTTTATTGAGGATGTGGTGGTCTGGTCTGCCGAAAAATTTATGAAATACGCCCGTGAATGCAAGGTCTGTCTGTTCACTTAGAAGTAGGTTTTTTATATCGTTTCTGCAGGGCAAAATAGAGGACAACCGGTCAAGCAAGTAGTCTTCAGCCCTGCAAATTATCAGCCTGTTTTAGTTTTATCCGCGTTATTTTGTATAGAATTACAGATCACCGATTAGTGATTCAAAGCGGTGATTTGAAATGTATTCATAGTCTCCGGCAAAATTTTGGATAATATCACCACTGCTTATCAAGAGTTCAAGGTGGCTTTCAATCTCGTTGATGGCCATGTAGATGCCCAACCCACCCAGTACCGAATCGTCGTAGTAAGAAACAGCAATGTCCCTGGGAGAGCCTGACTTGGTTTGCAATATATCCAATATGGCGGAACAACGTTCCAGATGATGCACAATTATCTCTTCAGCACGAGTCTTCATGTTCAAACGATTCCATTGTCCGTTAGTATAAAGCCTGTGTCCGGGCAAAATAATGGCTTCGGGATAGTGCTCTTCAAGCTCAATCAATCGCTTCAGAGAACGGATATAAGTCTTCAAGCCAAAGGCTGTTTCAGCTTCCGGGAAATCCGGTTTCAGTATCCCTTGAATCTGGTCAAAAAAACTCTCTTTTGAGGGAAAAGGTGAGATGTCCGGCAACAGATTATCTCCGACAAGGATGGCCTCGTGATCCAGAAAAATTGCAACCGCATCCGGATGGTGACCGGGTAGATGCTTTACTTCATAATGATTGTCTATTGTGTCCTTAATGGTTTCAATATTTTTTATCTGTAATCGGTTTCGATCCCGGTGATAATCAAGGCAATACTGAGTGGAATATTCTTCGGGCATAAAACAATGCCAGCAGGACGGTGGAAAATTCTTGTTCACCTTGGCAGGTACCTGCTCTGGATAGAATAGGATCAATTTTGAATAAAAAGGATGCGCCAAAACTTCCGCACCGGTGTGTTTGACAATATCAGACAATCCACCGTCATGATCCTCATGACCATGGGTCAATAAAATATGGGTCAGATCGGTACCGGATAATCCAACGACTTCCATCATTTCGATTAAGGACTTACTTGTATTAGTTCTACCGGTATCCACCAGAAAAGGCTTTTCTGCCATAACCAGGTAGTTCCAGGTGGGTCCTGTGTCCCATTTGCCGCCATAAAAGTTTTTGGTGGCTAATCCATAGACCACAAGGGATGAAGATAAGACAAATTTGACAATCGCATGATTACCATTGTCATCTCCTTTTCTTATAATCTCAAAAGCTTCCATGCTTGTATTGACCTTTTAATAATTATTGAGAGTTTCAAATTATGGCTTTTTCGTCAGCTTTCAAATGTCACAGTCTATTCAGAAAGGGAATCCGGAAGCCAGCCAAAAAACCCAGACTGGCCCTGGGCACCTAATTTATTTCGGAATCATTGTTGCCACACTTTTTCTGAAAATCTCGGCAATTCCGCACTGCCCAACCGACGCAAAAGATCCATTTGAAACGGTCGATCCTGGACATAAATTAAGCTTAAAGGACGATACACAACTTCACCATTTTTCAAAAAAATATGGAGAATGCCCCATTTATCATAAACCACTTCAACATCTTCCTTTAATCCTTTGACCATCATTTCTCAGTCTATATTAAGTTACTTAGGATTATTCCGAATCCAATCCCGTTTTTTTTGATCGTTTCATACCATTCTGCCTCGCATTTTGTAAAATGATTGCTGCCAACCAAGAACTAATAATATTCAGCAATGTCCGGTTAGGTTATTGCAACAACAACGAGAAACGGCTTTCAAAATAATGGAATGTACAAAGACGCCATTACTTTGACTTAACTATTATTTGTTTAGAAAAAGTAGGATGGGTTACTCGTTGCCCATCAATAGAAAGCAATGTTGGGCAACGAGTAGCCCAACCTACGAGCAGATGCAAATTTCTAACCGGACAATGCTGAATAATATTACACTAACTGCCACTTCACACTCATAGTGGAGCGCACCTTTTTAATCCTCGTCCAGTCAAAAAGGTTGAATTTCTTTTTATTCAATATTTATAATACTTATAACAAAAGAAAGAGCAATGTTATCAGTATTTCATTTGATGAGTTTTTTTCCATGGAATTGTAACATCCAAATGTAAGAATTTTTCTCATAAAACCGAAATAGTGGGCTGTATTGTGAGATATATAGCGGGAATAGTTGCAACACTAACTTCGGTTAACCGTTATAAAAATTAGGAGCCACTCATCAGCACTGAATGTTCTGCAACTAAGAGAGAATATTTTTAAAAAGTGACTTGAAAAACCTTCTCTAAAGATGTATTGATACAACTAAATATTGATGGATTTCGCAAAGAATAGATGATATTTTAACAGAAAACAACTTATAAAGTCCTTTCTATTGTCATCTTATGGCGAATTTTTCATTATTTTTTATCATGCATGAGAAAATGACTTGACTCTAAGAAAGCGATTTCCTATTATCTCATTTCCTTCTGATAAATCTAGTTTTATCAAACTTCAGATACAGATGTTTATTGAGGATGACTGAATTAACAAAGCCTGGACTCTGGCTAAACTGGAAAATGTGGTTTTCAATGAAAGAATAATATTAGGTATTACAGGTGAAAAAGCAGAACGTGGATATAGCAATTCAAGCAGCGGGCGTTACCAAAATTTACGGGAATGGCAACGGAAAAATCGTTGCATTGAGTGACGTATCGATATCAATTCCCGCAAATGAGTTTTTCACACTTCTTGGTCCATCTGGTTGTGGTAAGACAACCTTACTAAGGTTGATTGCCGGCTTTGAACACCCGACTGCCGGAACCATCTTTCTAAATAGCGAAGATATTACAAATCTACCGCCTTTTAAACGCAGGGTAAATACTGTTTTTCAGAACTATGCTCTTTTCCCCCACATGACCGTTACCGAAAATATCAGTTTTGGGTTGGAGATGCTGGGAAGGCCAAAGAATGAGATTGCAAGCACAGTCGACGAGATGATTAACCTTGTCAAAATGGTAGAGCTAAAAGACAGACAGATCAACCAGATATCAGGAGGTCAGCAGCAACGTGTTGCCCTGGCCAGAGCCCTTGCACCACGCCCCGATGTTTTACTTCTGGATGAACCCCTTTCCGCACTTGATCAAAAA
Source organism: bacterium (assembly GCA_018829445.1). Taxonomy (GTDB): domain Bacteria; phylum SAR324; class SAR324; order XYD2-FULL-50-16; family XYD2-FULL-50-16; genus JAHJTV01. Next base: position 50,313 of record JAHJTV010000084.1, on the reverse strand, counting down.
CTGCGCAAGGAGATGCAAATTGAGCTAAAACGTCTTCAGAATGAAACCGGTATTACCTTTGTCTTTGTTACCCATGACCAGGAAGAAGCTTTGACGATGTCTGATCGAATTGCCGTCATGAATCAAGGTCGTATTCTACAGATCGGCACACCGCGGGAGATTTATAAGCAACCTGCGGAAAGATTCGTAGCCGATTTTATTGGGGAGACGAATTTTTTGCAGGCAGATGTAATAAGTGCTAGAGATGGAATAGCAGAAATTGCACTGCCTTCAGGCACAAAAGTTGAGGCAAATCTCCCTGATGGTTTTCAGCCGAATAAGCGAGTAAACATAGTAATTCGACCCGAACACACAATGATAACAGCAGATACGGATGATTACGCATTGGTCGGCCGACTTGAAAACGCAGTATATTTTGGAACAGATATGCACTATCACCTTATTCTTGATAGCGGTGAGCCTTTTATGATCAGAATGCAAAATAACCCTGAAGACAATATTGATAAGCTGACAAAGGGGGTCAAAATTTATGTTGGGCTTAGTAAAAACGCTGTTCAGATCTTGAGGGATTAATGATGGTCAATCAAATTGACAAAATGGGTGACAAAAATACCGGGAATACTCCTACCTCTTATGAACTGAAACAAAAAAAGCAGGCACGACAACGCTGGTTGCTGTTATCTCCCGCGATGACTCTTCTTTTGTTTGCGGCATCCGGACCTCTTTTAATCGTGCTGGTGTATTCTTTTCTTACGGCTGGAGACTATGGCGGAGTCGTCTGGAAATTTTCGACCGAAGGCTGGTTTAGTGTGATTTGGCAACGTGATATTTTTTCTGATGTTGTCAATTTATCTGATGCCCACATAAGGGTATTACTGCGCTCAATCAAGCTATCATTCTTTACAACGATTTTAACCCTAATATTCGGATTCCCCACCGCCTATTTCATAGCAACGCGTTCTCCAGAACGTCGTTCAATCTGGTTGTTCCTGATCACCATTCCCTTTTGGACCAATCTTCTCATCCGTACCTTCGCCATTATGGAAGTGATCCGAAATGAAGGTATTGTTAACTCGATTTTATTGTCTCTAGGATTAATCGACCAACCGATTCAGATGCTTTACACCGATTTCGCAATTCTGGCAGGTATGCTTTATGTCTATCTGCCTTTGATGGTTTTGCCCATCTACGCTTCCATGGAAAGGTTTGATTTTCGGTTTGTTGAAGCAGGGTATGATCTTTACGCCAATCGTTGGCAAACCATGAGACGGATCATCCTTCCCATAATCAAGCCCGGAATCATAGCAGGATCAATTCTTGTTTTCATTCCTTCACTTGGTGCTTATGTCACACCAAGAATTCTGGGTGGCGGGAAAAGTATGATGCTGGGGAATTTGATTGAACTGCAATTCGGACAGGCAAACAACTGGCCACTTGGAGCCGCATTATCATTTTTTCTTCTGGCTATGGTCATGATCTTCCTCCTGATCTACATCCGCCTTACGGCAAAATCGAGGAATACTCATGTTTAAATTTATAAGAAAGGGTCGATCCTTCAATATTCAGCATCAACCTGGTTTTACGACACTGGCTATTGTCTGTTTTGTTTTCCTTTATACTCCGATTTTTACCATGATGATTTACGCTTTCAATCAAGGGGATTCAATTGCCGCATGGGAAGGCTTGTCGTGGCGATGGTTCATTTCGGCTTGGGGTAACCAACAGGTTAAGGAAACAGCCTTACGCTCTCTTATCATCGCAACTCTTGCATCCGGAATATCGACGACAGTAGCAACAATGGCTGCACTGGCAACTACTCGGACTTCGAAGTTTCGGGGACAAGGCCTGGTTTATGCGATGATCAATCAACCTCTGATGGTGCCTGAGATTGTAACAGGTGTTGCATTGCTGATATTTTTCGCTTTAATCAAAACCGCCACCGGTTATACAGGACTGGGTTATTTGGTTGTGGCTCATACCGCATTTTGTATTCCCTTTGCTTACCTGCCTATTCGAGCGCGTCTTGAAGGTATGGATCTGGTACTGGAAACTGCGGCGGCAGACCTTTATGCAACACCGTGGAAGACATTCAGATTGGTGACTTTCCCCCTATTAGCCCCCGGTATAGTAGCAGGTGCAATGCTGGCTTTTGTTATTTCGCTTGACGATGTAGTCATTACCGAGCTTGTCAAGTCAGCTGGGCAGGATACTCTTCCAACCTATATGCTTGGTCAATTGCGTCGTGCTATTACACCCGAGATAAATGCAATCTCGACCGCATTACTGGCAATTACGGTTTTCTTGTTAACAATGTTTTTTATACTTAACCGGAAATCGAAGTAATCTTTTTTCCAAGACAAGCTTTGATTCATTTTACAAGGAGAAAAAACGAATTAACGATGCAGTGATTTAAAATATTTATAACCTTAATCAAATTTGTACGGAGGATACTATGAAAATAAAATTTATGGGTATCGTGGCAGCAATTTGTTTAATAGCCACTTCATCAACAGTTATGGCCAAGGGCAATCTGAATATTTTTAACTGGGGAAACTACACCAACCCTGAGCTGATTAAGAAGTTTGAAAAGGAATATGATGTTAAAGTTACTATCACCGATTATGATTCCAATACAACAGCCCTGACAAAAATAAAAGCTGGTGGTCACGGTTTCGATATAGTAGTTCCTTCAGCTAACTATGTTCCGGTCTTTATTGGCGAAGGCCTTTTAATGGAAACCCGCCCCGACCAAATGCCTAACTTTAAGAATATGGATCCTGTTTGGATAAATGTTCCATGGGATATGGGCAGACACTATTCTGTGCCATGGCAATGGGGTACAACAGGTGTCGCTGTCAACACTTCGGCTTACAAAGGTGATATAAATACTTCCTCTATTTTCCTGGACCCACCCGAAGAGTTAATCGGCAAGGTCAATGTTATTCCGGAAATGAGTGATATAATATCACTCGCTATTATGTATGAGGGTGGTGAACCTTGTACTAATGATATGACCATATTAAAAAGAGTCCGAGATCGTCTTATTGCCGCAAAACCAAAATGGCTTTCCATGGACTATGGAACGACTGAAAAACTGATAAAGAGTGATTACATTGCAACTGTTAACTGGAATGGTTCAACCTTCCGTGCTCGTCTTAAGAACCCCGATGTTGCTTACGGATATCCAAAGGAAGGTTATCCCTTATGGATGGATAGCGTCGCGGTCTTGAAAGATGCCCAAAACCTTGAAAACGCAAAGCTGTTCCAAAATTTCATCATGGATCCTGAAAATGCGGCTTTAATTTCCAATTTTGCTCGATATGCAAACGGCATCAAGGGATCGGATAAGTATATGCCGGATGATATGAAAACAGCTCCTGAAATTATTATTCCTGCTGAATCCGTCAAAGCCGGAAAGTTCCTGCCGACTTGTCCACCTGCCACAACCAAGCTTTACTCAGCAATCTGGACTGAACTTCTGAAGTAAGTCAATCTGCTTCCCTGAAAATGTTTTTTCGGGGAAGTCTTTTTCGCTTCTTTTTGACCGCCTTATAATGCGGTGGAAAGCATCTGACAAATACTGATTACAATAAAGAAAGACGAGAACATCATGAACACGCCTGCCACCTCCAAAATGGGGCCAACACGTTTAGAACTCGGTGAAGTTACCATAGCCAACTGGCGCACTCTGCCATACAGCCGTTGGTCTTTTCACCATGCACGCGAAGTGCTGCCGACTGAAGAGATTGAGGCAGGTGAAAAAACCATAAGCTTAAAAAGTATGCCATTGGACTTGGATGATCTGTTATTTGAAGGGCTACAGGGGCAGCAATGGACGCTAAAACGGCTTTTTTCCGAAAGTGAGACTTCGGGCTTTATTGTCGTTCAGGATAATAATGTTGTTTTGGAACGGTATTTTAACGGTTTGATACCAAGTCGACCTCATCTAATATTTTCAGTCAGCAAGTCCGTTACTGGAATTTTAGCCGGTATACTGGCGGAAAAGGGGATTATCGATCTTGGAGTTACTGCAGAAACCTATATACCGGAAGTAATCGGTTCATGTTACGAAAACTGCCCAATCCAAAATATACTTGATATGTCTGTCGATACTTCATTCACTGAATCATATCTGGATTTGGATGGAGATTATGGACGCTACCGTGAATCAACAGGATGGAATCCGTATACTGATCCCGCTAACCTGCCTGATCTGCGGAGCTTTTTGGCAACACTAAAACCCGGAACAGGTAAACATGGCGACGTCTTCCATTATGTGACTCCAAATACGGATTTTATGGGATGGTTAATGGAACGAGCGAGCGGTAAAACCTATGCTACATTGATTAGTGAATATCTATGGAAACCGATGGGTGCAGAGCGAAATGCTTACGTAACGGTTGACCGTCTGGGCGCAGCGAGGGCAGGTGGTGGCATTTGTGCCACAATCAGAGATATGGCGCGTATTGGTATGATTATGCGTGACGCGGGTCAAGCATTGAGCAAATCGGTTATTCCCGCTTGGTGGATTAAGGACACTTTAACAACAGGTGATCGGGACGCCTGGGTTAAAGGCAGTTTTATCAATCTACTGCCTGAAGGTTGCTATCGCAATTACTGGTACCAGACTCGTAATGATCGAGGGGCTTATTTTGCATTAGGGATTCATGGTCAGTGGATTTATATTGATCCAAAATCCAAAACCGTTATCGCAAAGGTCTCTGCACAGAAGGATCCGGAAAATGACCTATTGGATCAAGTGCATTTACGGGCCTTCAAGACGATATGCAGTGCTCTTGATTGAGATTTGCTTTAAACCTGTTTCCCGGTTTTATGCTTTTTTTGCCTGAATCAATCTAATATCCAATCCGAAACCAGTTGATCCAACTGATCGGGAACGACACCCAGCAAGATTGCCAGATCCAGTATGGTGAATCTTTCTCGCATTTGGTTGGCATTTTTTAATATGGAGAGGAAAAAGCCTGTTTCCATGTTCTGGTTGTTGTATCGAATATCTTTTATGCGATGGGCCGCACCAGCTGTTTTTAAACACTTCTTCAACTTCGCTGCTGGCATAAGATTCTGTTTCAAAATTGATCTTAAATCGTTCCAGTTTTTCAAATCCGACAGCTTTTCGATGGCCAATTCCAGCTTTGGTATCTTTTTTTGGTATTCTTTCTCGATTACCGGTGCCAGCGAGCCCCAGAAGTCGTGGTTTATCCCACCTGGGATCATTTCAAAATCCGGTTTATCGATATTAAACACTTTCTCATACAAGGCTGCTGTAAAAATCGATCCCACGCCTACCTGCCTTCCGTGAAAATCATGTTTTGCCCCGTCTCTATCAGCCAGCATGTCAATGGTGTGGGAGATCAAATGCTCTCCGCCTGACGCAGGTGAAGAGGTGCCTGTTATTGTCATGGCAACACTGGAGAAAAACAGTGCCTTGAAAAGCGCTTCCATTGCACTCGGATCTCTTTCTTTTATCTGGTGTGGATTATTCAGGTATATGGGTTCCAGGTCTTTTAACAGATCGACGGAGAATTGGCAGTAGTACTCGTCAAACAAAAACTGGTTTAATTTCCAATCTGCTGAACTGACCGGCTTTGCTAAAACATCCCCAAGACCGGAAGTTGTCAATACATAAGGTGCCTGTTCTATGATTTCCGGGACTGCAAATACAGCCTGGCAGGCTCGGGCATGGAAAAGTACCTTTAAACCATTGATGGCTGCTGAGACATTGGCTGACGCGTAACCGTTCATGGAAGCTGCCGTTGCAACGGAAACATAAGGTTTCTCTTTCAGATAAGCTATCCACTTTCCCAGGTCATTAATTACGCCACTGCCTACGGCTATATACAAGTCGGCAGCAGGAGCATTCTCCAGTAAAAAATCCCTGGTTTTATCATCGGTCACCGGAGAATCTCCACCCCGATCCGGAATAATCAGATACTGGACTGTTGCTCCAGTTTTTTTTAGGTTTCTCTCAACTCGGCTACCTGCAACTTTCCAAGTTCTTTGGTCCGCCAGAATCAGGTAAGTTTGCTTTTCCGCAATTGAATTCAGAAAACCGGGTAGGTGCTCCAGGGCATCACTCCCATAAAAAAGCCGTTTAGTCGGAACCTCATGATGCCGACCGCAAAGACAGTCAAAGGAAGTTCCCAGCAGTTCGATTGGTTTTTTCATTTTTTTAAATAATTATTTTTGTTAAATGAGATTATGCAATGACATTATATCTGATGATCATGTGCCGTCAACATCTCCCAATTTCGAGAATTGAATTGACTCTTTTATGATATTGTTTTTGCAGACTCATTTAAAAAGTGGAGAATCAATATTCAGTATCAGTTTGAATTATTATTAATTTCAGCTAATATCTCCATGCTTCAAGTTTCTTTTTTTTTTAATCATAAATAATTTGGCTTGAGCTTACAATTCCGTTTTGGAATAATCATGGCAGCGGCAATTAAGGCTAATATTAAATAATTTTCTTGGAACGGTTTATGATGCCTGTTTTGAGAGTAGCATCGGGATTCATTGAATTATGACAAATAAAAATACAGAGATTCTTTTTGAAGAGAATGAAGCAATTATAGCCTATCTCAAAGACTCACGTTTGTTCAATCACTTACCCGATAGTGAACTTGAGAAACTGATTCCCTTGTCAGAATTGGCTACGGTGCCACAAGGCTCGGTACTGCTGATCGAAGGTCAGGAAAATGACAAGGTTTTTTTCCTGCTGCGGGGAAAACTGGGGATTTTTGCCGACAACGAACCGATAATTGAACTAAAAAGAAAAGGAGATATTGTAGGGGAAGGAAATATCATCAGCAATAAACCCAGTAACGTTACGGTTAAAGCTACTTCCAATGTGTCATACTTCAGTATTAAAGCCAACAGTATCGGCCGTTATATTGATATCGATTCCGAACATTTTCAGCATTTGCTGTATCGGATTTTCGCTATGATTATGACTGATAAGCTCTCCCTGACGACGTTCAAAGCAAAAAAATATGAACAGGAACACCAACGAATGCAGGAAACACAGGAAAACCTGCAACAGGCATATACTCTTCTGGACGAGCATGCCAAACAATTGGAAGAAGCCAAGAAAAAAGCGGAAATAGCCAACAAGTCAAAAAGTGAATTTCTAGCAAATATCTCGCACGAATTAAGAAATCCTATGCACCAGGTCATCAGCTACGCACGCAAAGGGCTTACAAAAGAGGAACAGCCGAAGGAGAAGCTTATTCATTACTTCCACCAGATTGATACATCTGCAAATCGTCTAATGAAGCTTCTAAATGATTTGCTCGATCTGTCCAAAATGGAATCGGGAAAGATGCAATATACGTTTAATGATCAGAATCTGTGGAAAATAGCGGAAACAGCTATCGAAGAGTTCAATCCGGCTTGCCTGGAGAAGAATATACAACTTGTTTTTTCCATTACCAATGAATCTACTTTATTGTTTTGTGACGGTTATAGAATAGGTCAGGTCTTTCGAAACCTTCTCTCCAACGCCATTAAGTTTTCTCCTCCGGGGAAAATCATACGAATTAAACTCGAAAAAAATCAATTTACAGTCGGACGGCGCGTCTCAGACCATAATCTCAGTACAGCCTTGATTTTTTCTATTAAAGACCAGGGAATCGGAATACCGGAAGAAGATTTGGGATTGATCTTTGATAAATTTGTACAGAGTACAAAAACTACAAACGGAGTAGGAGGTACAGGCTTAGGACTCGCCATCTGCAAAGAGATTATAGAGGCACATAAGGGGAAAATCTGGGCAGAAAATAACGAAGAAGGGGGAGCATCATTTAGCTTTGCTCTTCCTTTAAATCCTTCAAAAGTTGGCACTTCAATTCAAGAACTCTGTAATGATTGCGGATAAACCAGCCAGGAAAGATCAACATCAGCATTCTCCAAATCACTACTGTAACTGAATCGTCTAATAACCGAAAGGTATAGCCGGAAACAGCTCAGTCTTTTCCCAGGGATCTGAGGAATTATAACGGGATTGAAGTTCAAATCTGACCGATGGAAAGGTGTTGGCCAGATTGTTTAATGCCTTCATTGGTGGAACCCAGGTGGTTTCAAATTCGATACAGGTGGTGGGTCTCTTAAAGGTGGATTCAACAACAGAGTGAATATCGTCAACAACTCCCCAATGGGCCAATCGCCAATCATAAAACGAAAAAAACCGGGTCTGCTCATAATTGGATAAAGCCTTTTCAAACACCTCATAATCCATCTTACCTTTTTCCGTTTCTACCTTTTGTAAAGATCCTTTCATCGATCCGATAGCCTTTTGAATTTCGGACGGATTCTCCTTTTTCTCCTGACCATCAAATAGATTTGATAATGCAATTTGACCGGCCGGTTCACTAAGGGACGGCCGATCGGCGTTCATGATAGAGAGAGTTCTTATTTCATTGGTCAACGGCAAAATCAACTCCACTGGCGTCATTTTGATGGAATTTAATGAAAACAGGTCAGGACTATCACTTCCTAAAGCCTTGGATTTTAGATAAATCAGAATGGTTTTTGAATTCGTTTTAAAGTATAATCGATTGGTTACGTATTGAGTCATAGCAATTCAATTCTTAATTCAGTGTATCACTTTAGCGTTAACTTGATGCAGAGTATTTGTCGAACTGGTTATAAGAGTCTCCTCTTCGAATATACAAAAAATCATAAGACAATAAACGTTGAAGTCGCCCCACACTTATAATTGGCTACCGGAGACCTTGTTCTATTTCATTTGCGGAGTTGTGGCGAAGTCCCAGTCCATCTCAATGGCTAACCAGTGAGGAAGTAGCATGAGTGAACCATAAAAATTCAGTCCGGCATTTTCAATATGCTCTCTTATCATAATCGAAAATGGACTCGTCGCTGCTAAAACTGAAGCAAGAGCCACCGGATTATCATTGATTGATTCTGGATCTTGGAATGGACGACAAGCCGGAGAATCCGAACTGACAAAATGAGTTCGGCATATGAGGGGCCTCATGGAATAGGCACTGCATTCACCTTTTACCAACATGGGGCAATAACAATAAGCAGAAAAATCAGATTGCCCGTCAGTCAGGGTGGAACAGCTTCGCCTGGTCTCATCCCACTCGTGCCACTGTTGCGTGCGCAACCTGAGCTTTTCAATCTGGTCTTGGGTAAAACTATACTTGATATAATGTGCTAAGGCCTGAGCTTCTGTTATGCTCGTCAGGATGTGTTGTCCGCAACAATGGAAACAGCCAGCCTTACAGGTTGGAATGACACCTTCTTCGGCACATAATCGATTGATTTCACAACTGACCACTTCATCTACAGACGAATAAACAATTTTAACAAAATTGGCCCCTCGAGTATTCAAGAGATCAATTCCGCACTTGCTGTATTCTGCAGCAAACTCCCTATTATCAACCGCGTCCATAAGTCACCCCTTCTTGATATATCCTGCGATACTTATTGCCAAAAACCCAAAGCAGGCACAAAAAGTACTTATAAAACTAACCCGGGTTTTCTGTTATTCCGTACTGCTGCTATTGGGCTTTAGCTCAAATCGGGGTGAGGACCACAAATCAAATGTATTATTCTGCTGTCACATTAATTGCCGTGGGTCCTTTCTTCCCTTCTTCAATATCAAAGGTAACACGATCGCCTTCTTTAAGCGATTTAAAACCGCTCGCTTTAATATTTGAATGATGTACAAATACATCAGGGCCACTTGCCTGTTCAATGAATCCAAAACCTTTTTTATCACTAAACCATTTTACAATGCCATTAGCCATTTTTGTTAACTCATTATAATTATGTCACAGGATTTTCATCGGGTTTAATCTACTTGAAACTCTGGTCTTAATCTTCTATTGACTGTGCATTTCTGTCAAGCCATTTCTACCTATCTGGAATATTGTGACTTCCGTGTCTATTTGTTGGTCCATTTATATCTCCCTTACAGCTCTTGAATTTACCATACCTGTTGCCAAAATAAGTTGAAATGCTATATTGAATTCATATTTCGTTACGACAAGACGCAATTCAAATAACTATTCTTTTTGAGCTTTCTCAGAGGTATATCATGATAACATCACTACTATATGTTACTGTGGTTTTGATCTGGGGTTCCACCTGGCTTGCAGTAAGGTACCAGGTAGGAATTGTTCCACCGGAAGCTTCTGTTGCCTATAGAATTGGTCTGGCCGCACTTTTAATGTTCACCTGGACAGTTCTTAGACGCCTGCCGCTTCGATTTTCGGTGAGAGAGCACTTTTTTATGGCCTTACAGGGGGCTCTTATTTTCTCAACCAATTTCTTCCTGTTCTATCATGCGGCCGCATACCTGACGACCGGATTAATCGCTGTGATCTTTTCCACAGCTTCCGCTATGACGATGATTATTAATTCGGTATTGACTAATCAGCGTCCTTCATCACGAGTCGTTTTTGGAGCATTATTAGGAATTTTGGGTATTGGCTGCATTTTTTTCGAGGAATTGCTGACATTATCCATACAATCAGGTGTATTATTCGGAGTACTTCTCAGCATTGGCGGTACACTCTCTTTTTCAGCAGGAAGCATCGTTTCAGCCCGAAATCGTTTGATGGGGTTCTCGGTATGTGGCAACACCTCCTGGTCCATGTTTTACGGAACTTTGCTCCTAACCCTGTTTTTGTTTGGTAGTGGTCGTACCTTTACCTTTGATCCGCATTTACCCTATGTTGTCTCCTTGCTCTATCTTTCGATTATTGGGTCTATTGTAGCCTTTGCTGCTTACTTCGCCCTGCTTGGCAGAATTACAGCTGAACGATCTGCCTATGCCACCGTTCTTTTTCCACTGGTTGCTCTATCACTTTCCACAATGTTCGAAGGATATCAATGGACCATCTCCGCCTTGGTCGGGGTGGTTATTATTCTTATAGGGAATATATTGGTGCATAAGAAACCGGGTTCAACCCGATAGCAGTGATTACAGGTTTAACTTCTTAACAAAAAGAGGAACGTATGAAATTCACTCACACAAATATTGTTGCCAAAGACTGGAAAACATTGGCTGACTTTTATATCAAGATTTTTAACTGTACAGTCAAACCGCCCGAAAGAGATCTCTCGGGCGATTGGCTGGATCAGGCAACCGGTTTGACCCAGGCGAAACTGAAGGGAGTACACCTGCTATTGCCGGGTCATGGTACTGAAGCTCCGACCCTGGAAATTTTTACCTATGAAGAAATTGACGAGCATGAACCTGTTTTTGCAAATTCCAGAGGGTTCAGTCATATCGCCTTTGAAGTCGACGATGTTGAAACGACATTGAGTGCTGCATTAAACATGGGGGCTTCCAATTTAGGAAAAATCACCAGGAAATTGATTGAAGGATTGGGAACCCTGGTATTTGTCTATTTCCGCGATCCTGAGGGGAACATCATTGAAATTCAATCCTGGGAAAGATGATTCCTTGCATCCTTTATTAGAATCTTTTGAACCAAAAAAAGATAAAGATCAGTTGGGAAGCTTCACATCGCCTTTTGAAAGGGATGTATGTTAATTGTATTGTCAAATTATGACTTTTTCACCTTTTGCAGAATAAAAAATCGATGTCCCGAAAAAATCTTGAAAACAATGGAATAGTCTTCTCAACCGACCAGGGCAAGATGTGTCCTGTCTGTAATAAACCAATTTCCAACTGCATCTGCAACCAAAAACAGATGCCCGCAGGAGACGGAATCGTCAGAGTCAGTCGTGAGACCAAAGGTCGCAAGGGAAAAGGAGTCACGCTGATAAGCGGTGTTCCTCTTCCCCACCAGGAATTAACGGAACTTGCCAAAAAACTCAAAAAGATCTGTGGTGTCGGCGGCAGCATCAAAGAGGGAATAATTGAGATCCAAGGCGACAAGCGGGATCTGCTGATGGAACAGTTACAAAAAATGGGATGGACTGTTAAACGCTCCGGAGGTTAGCTGTTTCAGCCAAAAATCATTAAAGGTTCTTTTCTATTTTGCAGCGCCTCTTTTAATATTCCTTTCATGATAACTTTTACAAACGGATTGGTTTTAAGTGTTCGTGCTTTTGGCTTGCAATGCTGAACACACGCCATACACCCAATGCATTGCTTTTCCGATTTTTGAGTCATGACAATACCTGTTTCGAACAATATCAATCCCAGCGGACAGGCTTTTGTGCACTTGCCGCATTGAAGACATCGTTTTTCCAGGTAGGAAGGTTTAATTGCCGAATACTTTTCCGATTTTGCAAATCTGTCCATTTGAACCGGAATCTTATTGAGATCCAGCCTGTTTAGGGTTCCCGCACACTTTTTCCCAAACGCCTGTGCCAACTCTATATCAGATTTATCCGGACGACCCATAGCAACCGGAACCAGATCCGAATAGGAATGTTGTCCGATAAAAGCTCCTGCACCAACAACCTCAAAACCATTTTGGGAAAGTAAATCCACCATATTATGTAGAGCGATGCCATAGTCACGATTTCCATAGACAACAACAGCACTGCATTTCGTTCTTTTTCCACCGATGGCCTTAATGCAGTCGATAACCTGAGACGGTAACTTGCCGGAATAGACAGGAGATCCGATGATCAGATGATCCATCATATTTAAATCTGCACCTGCATTAGCAATAAGATCAGTCCGCAACTCAGGAATAGTCATATTAAAAAACTGCGGCTCTTCAACCCCCATCCCCGAAGAAATTGCACTGCAGATTGATCTGGTAGAACTGGTTGGGGAGAAATATAAAATTCCGACTCGCTTTGTCATTATAACATCCTATTATTACAAAAATTTAGTACTAAAATACCATCGGTGATACTGGAGACTGTTTTCAAGATATCTTTATGGGAACATAATCCCAGTCTACCATAATCCCGGGTTTGATCGAAAAATAACGGTAGGGCGGCTCTACGTGGCCGCCTTTTGGATAATGTTCTGGTTTAAACGAATCGCTTTTGTAATAATGCTGATAAGACGATTCCGCAACCTATAGCTGAAACAAAAACCATCAGCAGGAATCCGAATACTGGAATCAAGCTCAGCAAAGAGTAGAGGATTATTCCGATCAGAAAGAACAGGTAACGACTTTTTGTTCTAAGATCCAGGGCATTGGTGATAAATCCTCCAATTGCAGTAATACCGATGATTTTTGTGACAAAGAGCACAGGAACAAAGGCAAAAAGCAGTGAAACGGCAAGGGGAATCGTTATTACCAAAAGGATTGAAATTACAAACGCTGTCGGATAAATGAATATTGGAATCAGACCCCAAAGAGAGTGCGACAGTATCTGTTTATGAGTCAACCGTTTCTCTAAAAACCGAGTAGCAGGAAACAGCAGTAGCAAAAATCCCAGAATTGCAAAAGACAACTTGAAAAGTATAGAGAATATGAGGGTTCCATTAAAAATGTCATCAGTATAAGTGTCATCGAAAAACCCTCCTTCCTTTTTTTCAAATGTTATATTGCCTGTAACCCGTGCTGCCTCTTCTATGCTAAGCGGATGATCGGAATAATAGATCAGATTTCCGATGATTTTTCCGGTTTCCTCAATCTTCAATTGCCCGGCATAAACTTTAACATTACCGTGAATTTCATTTTGAATTGACACTTCACCAGCCCCTGCATAGAGATCTCCGGATATCTTCCCTTTAACCAGAATTTGCCTGGCCCCGATAAACGTATCACCCGTTGTCTGGCTCTCCGACTCAAAAATCACGCTTTCCGCCCCCAGAAAATTGGTTCCCGTTGACGTTCCCTTCATTATGATTGTCCGACCGGCTGCTTTAACACCATTACCGACGTTTCCAGCAACATATATCTGACGGGCAGCGGCTGTTAGAGCTAATGACGACTTCCCTGAAAAATCTATCTGTTCTGCAAAAGCAAACAGATCCCTGGTTTCACCTTGAAACTCAAGATAATTACCGGTAAACAGGTAATCCTCATTAAACCGTTCGGTTTCCACCCAATGCGCATGATCCACTTTCACTTCTACGGCTGCCAGATTGACACCGATTACCAGCAGAATACATAAAAACAATATCGATTTAATTTTCATCTGTGCCTCCTCAATGTGATCTACTATTATTGTTTTGTTGACCTCAATAGTGGCTATTGAAGTTATGTAAATATCTATAGGTAATCATATGCTGATCGCAACAGAATCTGGCGAGTAAATAAAGATGAGTGGCTGGACTTTATGATGAGCGGTGCAATTTACCTGTTGAATGGTTCATGAGCCTAAAAATCAAGCAGTTTTTTTAGTACTTGAGCTTTTCGTCGGGATAATTCCGCCTTTGAACCGTCTTTTAATTCGATGAAGAAGCCTCCCTTAAAGCCCTTGCTGATTGTTGTGATAAAATTAAGGTTTATCAGTGCAGCTCGACTGCTTCTAAAGAATCCTGCGCTTTCCAGTTTCTGCTCAAAGTAATTCAGAGAATGGTCGGATAGAAAACGTCCCTCTCGGGTATAAAGGAAACTGAGCCCCTCTTCAAAACAGATCTTTTGAATATCATCAACCGGAATAACCTTAATTACTCCCTCCGTTTTGACCGAGATCTTCTCTATCTGATCCTTTTCCGGGGATTCCGACGTCGCAGATTTTTGCGAGCCCTGGGACATTTTATCCAAAATCTTCAAGACAGCCTGCTGGAATCTTTCCCGGCTGATCGGTTTCAACAGATAGTCCAGCGCGTTGATGTCAAAGGCATTGGTCGCATATTTGGAGTGGGCTGTCTGAAAAATAATCAGGGGAGGATCATTCAATGATGAGATGGTTTTGAACACTGAAACACCGGGCATATTGATATCTAAAAACGCTACCTCCGGATTCAAAGATACCGTTTTTTCCAACGCTTCGCTTCCGTCCCTGGCAATTGCCACAATTTGAAACTGCTCATAGTCTGACAGCAGATCTTTCAACCGATCAATGGCATGCTGTTCATCATCAGCTATTAGTGTTTTTATCATGACTAAAAGATAGTTCTATCCCCCCGTTTTTTATTAAAAAAGATCCTCCAAAATATTCAACTCTTTTTTTGGTTACCGTCAACCCTATTCCCTGCCCCAGCATCTCCGGACGGATACCGGCCATGGAATCTGCTATGGATATGACCAGTTGGTCTCCTTCTTCTGTTATTTTGAGGGAGATTGAAAGGTGGTCCGTTATATCCATATTGTGTTTGATACTGTTTTCGACCAGGGGTTGAATAATTAATGGTGGTATATTTCCGGTTCCGTGGCAATCGATCTGGTAGGTAAGCTTTTCTCCGAATCTCAACTTTTGAATGAAAAGATATTTTTCAACCATCGACAGTTCAGACTTTAACGAAACTGTCTTTGTATCACCAATATCCAGGTGATAGCGCAACAGTTCAGAAAGATTAATCACTGTTTCTTCCGCCTTGTCGGGGGTTTTTAACAGAGATAATAGGAGGTTAAGTGAATTAAACAGAAAATGCGGGTTTATTTTGGAAGCCAGCAACTCCAGCTCCATCTGGGTTTTGAGTACTTTTTCCTCATTCAGGGCTTTCTCTTTCTCGATTACCGTTTGTTGAAAAACGACAAAGCCACTGGTAATGATATTGATAGTGATGAAGAAGAGAAGATTCACCAGTAGAAAAGTTACGGTTCGATTATCAGAATATAAAAACGAAGCGGGATTAGACAGGAAGAAACCGGCAAATGATATGATTCCGGCTCCAAGCATCAAACTGAATGAAAGCAATAAGATCAAAGATTTGCTTCTGGTCTTGACTGCCAGAAACCGGCTAAAATAAAGGCTGACTAGAATCGCCAGTCCCAATGATAAGGAATCAATAATAATAATGCGTGGAGATATCCATATGATGGCATCGTAACTCAGTCCGATAATCAGACTGAGCCCCCCACCCAGCAAAAGAGAAAAAGCCAGTACTGAAACTGTTATCACAACATGAGTCAGGTTTTTATTCAAACCGATCCTTCATCAATATTGAACGAAATCTCAAAATAGAGATAAGCAGTAAACAGAGTTATGCTTTATTTAATAACCTACGTCAAGAGACGGTTAGAGTAAAGTCATGGTTTGATGAATTAAATCAGGTCATTCGTTTTTATGACAATTCAATGAAGATGTGAATCCGTTTATCCGAATCTTGTACACTGCTTAGTTATTTGCTGATCAAAATCTGAATCCATAAAAACAATGCATCCTGTAAAAGATGAATACTATTTACATTTTGCCGTTGACAAAATCGGGAGTGTCTGTAATTCATTAAATGTGAATTTTATTCGCATTTAATGGTGAAGGCTGCAGTCAGCAATAAAGCTGTTTGGGAAACTTTGATGGAGTTATCTTGCCTGTCAGAATATTGAAACATAGCAGTCTGACCGTACATTGAATAAATTTTTATTTATAGGGAGGATCTGATGGGAGATTGGAGAAGGAGTTTAAGACAAACCGTTATACTTCTGGCTTTAGCTATTGTTTTGGGGGATTGTACCGGTAAAATCCCCATCGTACGAAATCAGGAAATATCCACCAACAAAGTAACTCAGGGAGTCACGGTATACCGGGATTCTTCCGGTGTTCCTCACATTTATGGTGACACAAAAAAAGATATCTTGTTCGCAGTGGGGTACACAATGGCTGAAGACCGCCTGTTCCAACTTGAGATGGTTCGTCGTGCCGGAATGGGTGAGCTGGCCGCCATATTCGGTAGCGAGTTGGTATCGGTGGATAAAAAAGCACGTACCGACGGATACACCGAAGCTGAAAGGAGAGATATGATCGACGCCATGGACCCGGAAATGAGGGAGTTGTTTCAGTCAATGGTAGCCGGAATCAATTTTTATGTGGAAGAAGCCCGAATAAATCCCAAAGCCAAACTGCCGTTCGAGTTTGATTTTCTGGATGTTCCCCTGCGACACTACCGGGATACAGATATTGTGGCGGCACTCTCCGTTATCACCCGCTTATACAGCACAGCCGGAGGCAACGAACTGCTGAATCAAAAGTTCTATGACGACCTTGTTAAACGGTATGGAGAAGACAATGCAAAGATCATTTTTGATGATGTCTTAGTCATTTCAGATCCGGATGCCTACACAACAATGTCTGATCAGTTTACTGCCAACAAGACTTCTTTGAAACCGAAATTCAATACCACTGTTGTTTCCGGCGGTAATATTGATCCTATTTTGAAACAATCCCGGCAGAGTGAGAAAAAATATTATGGTATGCTCGAAAAAAGTGGTTTGACAAGAGGAGCCAGCCGCAGTCTTACGATAGCTCCGGGTCGATCGGAAAACGGAAATGTCTTGATGATGCAGGCTACCGCTGATGGGCATGAAGTTCATATTAACGGGGCCGGAATAGATGTAGCGGGATTGAGCATTGCCCCCTTCGGATTGCCTGTTATGGGGCGAACATCCAACTTTGGTTGGTTGATAACAACCGGGGAGCGTGACACCATCGATACGTTTACAGAAACTCTTAATCCCCAAAACAAGTATCAATATTGGTTCAGAGATGAATGGCATGATATGATTGTTCGCACCGAAACAATAGAAGTGGAGGATGAAGATCCCCTCACATTTGAAGTTGCGCGTACAATCCACGGTCCGGTGATCGGTTGGGATCTGGAAAACAACAGGGCTTATTCTCAACGATGGGCTTTTTGGATGGGAGAAACTGACGCTTGGGCCTTGTTTGCACGAACAATGTCAATAAAAACCATGGAAGAGTTCGAAGAAAACCTACTAAACGGAAAGATACAAGCCAACAATAATGTCAGTTTTGGAGACAGCAAAGGCAATATTGCGGTGTGGCATACCGGAAATCTGCCGAATCGTGCACCTGGCACCGATCCCAGACTACCAACCCCCGGAACAGGTGAATATGAATGGCAACACCCAGTCCCCGTAAAGCAACGGCCTTACCTTAAAAATCCGAAAAAGAACTACCTGTTCGCCTGGAACAGCAAACCAACATCCGACGCAACCTATGGTGATGCCTCACGCTGGGGAAAACACTTTAGAACCTACCTGCCGGTTTCGCTGGTTGAAGCCGACTCCAGTATCACCATCGATGACATGAAACAATTTAACCGCACCATCGCAGCCGCTTTTGGCAGTGTGGATCTGACGATCACATCACCCCGATTTTTCGAACAGTTCTGGCATTCTGCAGTTAAAGGAACTAATGAAAAGGATCTCAGACAAGCGGTTGCCCAAATGGTTGATTGGAACGAACTATACGAAGATCAGGACAGGGATGGATTTTATGATCATGTTGGATTAACCATCTTTCGAAAATGGCTGCCGGTTGCCGAACAGTTCATTTTTGAAGATGACATCGATAAGTGGTGGCATGAGTTGGATGCCGATGTTTACATCAAGTATCGAACCAGTCTCCTTTTACGTGTATTGGAAGGAGATCAGGCCGGCTTACCGGTAAAATGGGATTTTCTCAACGGCAAGTCACGCGATTCAGTTATACTTGAAACCCTCCGTCTGACCATTTCCGAACTAAAGAAGACTTTCAAGTCCAAAAACATGGAACAATGGAAACTGCCGGTGTTCTGGCGTTATTTAAGCCAGGGCGGATCGGATGATCCGGACAGATCGATGCCGATTCCGGATGGACCGTCTTATTTAAAGGAAAGCCCTGTTGCCGGTGCAGCCGTTGGACTGGGATACTTACCGGACGCTGTGCAGCATAACGGCATGCCGGATTGGACCACCATCATGGAGTTTGGAAGTTCCCCTCCCCGGCTGTTGAGCGCTATTCCCAGCGGGGGGCAGAGCTGGTTCATCAATTCCGGTTGGAAAGCCAGCCCTCATATCAATGATCAATACCTTCGACATCATGATTTCGACTACAAAGTCATAGAAATGGATAAACAGGCAGTATTAGCGGATCTTGAATCAACAACCATCATCCGGCCATCACCTTGACCGGAAATGATGTCGTTGATGAATAGAAATGTTGAGGTTGCTTGCAAGTGGAGCTTTGATGTCTTTAATCACCGGGGAGTAATTATCAGGCAATGCTTCAACATTCCATATTCAACATTAATTAAAATAGAATTTAGGGCGGAGATTTAGAAGTCTTTTTCAGAAACCAAAAGCGTCAAATCTCCGCAGTCTCCACAATTTCACCTCTTCTTCCTTCCAAATCAGTCATATCACTCGTTGTAACTTGATCAAATCATATCTATTTCTTTGTAAAAAAAGAATTTTGTTTAAAGAATTGTTTGCCCAAAACCAAGTTGGAGACATTCTTAACACTTTATGCAAAAAGCAAATATAGCTGATTTTATAAGATTAAAGACTTAATGCAATAATGAAGAAAGCAAGTATTAAAGAGGGTCGAGATTTGATTTGATTTCACTTGGTACAATGAGCACAGTAATGAAAAAATGAATCGAAAAGCGTGGTATTATCGATCTGGAACACGACATCATACATTATATCAAATCAGAAGAACGCTGGCGATCATATTTCTGGATCAGGAGGATATTACTGGCTGAGACAGTAGGGCAATTGGATGTTACAACATCAGCAATAGCACAGATACCGCGTAGGAATAAGTTTCAATACGAAGTCAATGTCCCGTACTTGATAAGTTTTTTTTTGAAAGTTTGCTGGATTTAATCGAGTGCAACATTGGTTTTTATCGAAAAACATCGATTAGTACGATTTGGCAGTAAAGAGATAAACGATTAAGTCCTAGTTGTATTCCGAAAAACCTGTGGAAGGTCTTTATCTTTGAATTAATTTTGTATTCAAAGAAAAGGCCTTATGTTTTTAAAAAGTTGTTCATTGTTTAAATCAGTAGCTTTTTAAATCAGGTTGCAGATTTAGTGTGCATCAAGTATAGTTGTTAAATAGAAATTGGGGCAACAAGTGATCTCTTGAGTCACCCTCATGCTGCAGATAAGATGCTAACCTGAGCTTCCAGCATTAGTCAAGTTAAAACAAAAAAATACATTTTATAGTATCAAATTAATTCAGATCATTAAGAACTGGAAATTGCTGAAAGGGAGTTTTTAAATGAAGGATTTTTCCAAGATAGGGATAAAAGGCAAAATACTAATACCGACCTTGGTCGTTGTTACTGTGTTCATGAGTATCGCCATTGTCTTCTCGTTTATCAGATCAAAAAGTGTTCTCGAAAAAGCAATAACCAATGAAATTGTACAAATGGGCGATGCGACCGCGAATCATCTCGATTCTTGGGTACTTCGCACTCAAAAAGACATTATTAGTGCTAGTAAGCAAAAACTGATAAAGTCAATGTTTCTATCAACTGGCAACAAAGAAACCGTTCGAATGGATATCAATGAATTCCTAAAGGAACAAGCCTCTCAGTATGGTTTTTACGAGTCACTGGTTCTGACAGATTCTGAAGGCAATGTAATCGCCAGTGCACAAGTCGAACAGATCGGTAAAATTAGCGTAAAAGACAGAGAGTATTTTCAAAATTCTATGAAAGGCATTCCTTTTATATCTGATGTTTTAAAGAGTAAGTCGACCGGAAATCCGGTTTTCGTTATTTCAGCCCCTATCAGTACTCAAAATAGTATTGAAGGGGTTCTGGTCGGTGTAATTGATCTTGCGTATTTCAGTAAAAAATTTGTTAACACAAAGCAGATCGCAGGTGGGTATTCCTATATTTATAATCAAAAAGGGATTATTGTGAGTCATCCCGATGCCAGCCTCATCATGGAACTGGATATGAACACCTTTGATTTCGGGCGGGAGATGATCAGAATGAAAAAGGGGATCATATTCTATACCTTTAAAGGAGTGGACAAACTTGTCTCTTTCCAGCCAATTGAATCTACGGGTTGGACCATAGGGGTAACAGCGAATAGCAAAGAAGCCTTCTCTCCGGTAACTAACATGCTGACATTAAATATTATTATTTTGGTCAGCAGCATATTAGTCATATCCATTGCGATCTTCATAATCGTTAATAAGATCCTGGTTCCGGTGAGTGATATTCAAAGCGGAGTAATCAGCGTAATCAAGGGTGATTTGAAGCAACGCATCGTTGTTCGTTCCCACGATGAGATCGGGAAAATTGCATCCATATTGAATTCATTACTGGATTCAATTCAGTCTGCCATCGGCAATGTCATCATCGTAATGAACAGTGTTGCTGACGGAGATCTCTCCAGGAAGGTTGAAGGCAACTTTGTGGGCGAGATCAAGGATCTGCAGATTGGAGTAGATGAATCCCTTTCCATGCTGGGAAAGATTATTGTGCAAGTGAAAGCGATAATCGATCGGGTTAATACAGGAGCCAACGATCTATCAAATTCTGCCGAAACCCTTGCCAATGGCACTTCTAGTCAGGCTGCGAATCTTGAGGAAGTGTCCTCTTCCATGAATGAAGTCAGCGCCAGGTCACAGAGTATTAGCCAAAATGCGGACTCTGCAAGACAACTTGCCGAGCAATCTTTACAGGCGGTTCAAAAGGGGAGTTCACAAATGGATGGCATGAGCCGTTCCATGAATGAGATAAAAAACACAAGCAGTGAAGTGACAAAAGTCGTGAAAGTGATTGAAGAGATAGCATTTCAAACGAATCTTCTGGCACTCAACGCTGCCGTTGAAGCAGCCCGAGCGGGAAAATACGGGAAGGGCTTTGCAGTGGTGGCGGAAGAGGTACGAAGCCTTGCCGGCCGAAGCTCTGAAGCAGCCAAAAACACAACCCGGCTGATTGAGAATTCGACCAGAGAGGTCGAAAAGGGAGTCGCTGTTGCCGAACAGACTTCCAGCGCTCTTGAAGAAATTGTTGAGTTGGTGGAAAAGGTTCACGATATCATTGGTGACATGGCCGCAGCTTCCAACGAGCAGACCCAGATGGTAGTCCAGATAAATAGCAGTCTGATAGATGTTAACAATATTGTGCAGCAGAATTCAGCCATTTCAGAAGAGACTTCCTCTGCAGTTGCCGAGTTAACGACACAGGCATTTGATCTGAATGAACTGGTCAAAAATATTGTTGTAAAGGATGAAGAAAGGAGTATATACGGTGTTGGAGAAAACCTGCGGATGGGACGCGGCATAAAAGAAAATCGAATCATGCAAAAAGCAGATAATTCACGACAGAGAGTCATTACAATGGAACGTAATTGATTCAAGTTCCGTCGCAAGGTTTCGGATCAACCGGCAAACCATCGGGTGGAATGCCGGCTTTCTTCCCAAATCAACCGGTATTATCTAGCCCTATAAGAAATTGCAAAGGCGCCATATTTATCCAATGCTGCAACAGTCCAAGTATCGCCGTCGTTTACAGATCGCAGATGATCGCCATAATTACCCAATACCGACCAGATGCCGTTACCATAAGCAAGATCTTTTAATGGGTTTCCAGTGCTAGTAAATTCAGTTGGCAGCGTCTTTTCTGTCCAGGTTTGCCCGTTATCGGTGCTTACGATCAAAACCGCAGAACCGCCTCCACTGCCAACAGCAATAAACCGGCTGTTTCCATAATTAACCCCGGAAAAAGATTGTGTTCCCGAAAAGGAACTTAATGACCAGGTTCCGGAAGGATCAGCAGCATAGATAATGGCTCCATTATCACCAACAGCTACCCAGGTGCTATCTCCAAAGCTTACATCCCTCATCGAAAAACTGGTTACGCCTCCGATATCAAATTCAATCCAGCTGATTCCATCAAGAGAATAGAACTGTTGATTGCCTGGACTGATGGCAACCCATTGACCATTGCCATAGGCTATATCGATAAACTGATACATTGTTGATGAGGATGAACCTGCACTCCATGTTTTCCCCTTATCATCCGAGTACAAAACTGTTCCCAAATTACTCAAACCTGCACCAACAGTCACCCAGCGATTTTCTCCGAAGGCCACACCTGTGAGACTATATGTTATACCAGTATCACCGGCAGTCCAGCTTGTACCATTGGTGGAATAAAAGACTGCGCCATTATTACCCACAGCCACACAATCACCACTGGGATCACAACCGATTCCCTTCAGGTCTTCAGCAGGTGATGCCATCTGGCTGATATTGGGATATCCCCATGCTGAGCCGTCAGCCGAATAGACAATCAGGCTTTGCCCCTCATCTGTTTTCATCCCGGCAACTACAAACTGGGGATTTACACTTGATCCATCGCCACTGTCATCTCCAGACAGATCGAGATCCTCTATGTTATAGACCGTTCCATCAGCAGTTACAGTTCCGGTTATTGAAGTGGGTTCACCGTCAAAATCATTGTCTGCTTCATCCCAGGGAACAACAACGGTGACATCCCATACCAGGCTTGAAATCTGGCCTCCAGTCAGGGTTATGGTACCTGTGAACACAATGGTAATGGTGGTTTTATCCGCTGATAGCGTACCAGCACCTGTCAGGGTGCCACTGGCTGTATAACCTCTATCCCCACCTGAAACACTATCAAGGGTAAGAGATAGTGTCAGGTTATCCTTATCAACTTCTGAAGTAACACCCGTTGGCAGTTCTTCGTTCTCAAATACTGAACCGATAAGGTCAAATATTCCTGCCACCAGGTATTCAACATCCTCCTGTTGCGTCGCAGAATCCCCAGAATCATCGTCGGATGAACTGCAGGCAAATGCCAGACACAAAACAAATAGAAAAACAGATAGAATAAGTAAATACTTTCTCATTGATCTCTCCTCCAGGAATTATATGGCAATTCCTGATTTCGATTTTTCCTTCCTTATTGAATGTTTAAAAAACCCATATGAATTAAGCACTGCCGTTTTCTACTCCCCCTTCCCTGAATTTGTCAATTGATTTCTAAATGCATATCTATCTGTAATTAAAACTTAAATATTGAGTCTACTCCGAAAAGTCGATTTTCTTGTCATTCCGGCCTCCGAGCCGGAATCCAGATTTTTGATTATACCTTATGGATGCCGGATCAAGTCCGGCATGACAGTGGTTCAGAATTTCTATGGTTTTTAGATTATTGAGTTAAAAGCCCTAAATTGAAAATTACAATACTTTTCGGAGTGGACTCAATATTGTTTCAGCATCACCCCGGTATAAATGGATAAAAAATTGGATATTATTTTGGATACACAAAATAGGCATTGATCTGCGAGAGAGACCGGATGCTTTTTCAGGGCACCGGTCTTTGATTTTGGAAGTGGATTGCTGTTTTGTTTTTGATAAACGTGTTCGATTCGCTTTACTGCGGTTGTATTTTCAGAACATAGCGTGAGTCCGATTCGATGCTTTCCCTATCCAGAACAAAGGGTCGAAACTTGCCTGTTCTCCACAGTTCCGCCTGGTCATCGTAGTGGGGACTCATGAAGTTCCCGGAAATACCGGCCGGTATTATTCTCTTGGAATTCTTCCGATCCGCAAAATCAACGATATATCGCAGAGAGGCACCATGGTACCCGTCCCAGGGTTTGGTAAACCGATAGGGTTGTGGATTAACCGTGGCTATACTCCCCCCCATCGGGTACGGGCCAATATTAAAAAAGAAACCCATCAGTTTGGATGCTTTTCCGAACGGATGTTGAATCGTTAAGGTATGAATCTTTCCCCAGCCCCAGTCATTGATGTTATCTCCCATCTCTTTTTCGAGGTAGGCAACCCCATCTTTAAAGCTCTTACCAATAACCTGTTGCATTGATTCGACCTCCGCAGTCCCGGGATCATCAAACCAGACCGATCCCTTTTTATTGATCATATTGCGCAAGGCATTAAGAGCCATGTTGCTGCCTTTGAGGTATTGTCCGTAGAGATCATCTCCCAGCCTGTTCTTGAAGGTGTTCTCAACCAGTTTGTTGATAAACGTGTGGAAGATGGTTGATTCAACGCTATCCACCCGGGCTACAAAATCCCAATGTCCCAGCCTTTTGAGAGCGTCCAGTTCCTTTGATGATAGCTCATTTTGAACGACGGATGCCTGAATGATCGGAACCCATTCCTGTGCAAGTATCATTTTAAAATCATTGAGCATTCTCTCAAAATCCTCAACCCCCAATTTCTCTTTTTCAGTCAACATCTCCTGAATACGCATAAAACGGTCAGGCATGGCATAATAATGAGAAATGACGTGAGGATATTCATCTCCCACATGGCGATTATTAGCAGTTGCGATCCATCCTCTCTCCGGATTTCTGAGATGAGGTTGTTCAATGGTGGGTGCGTAACCCTTCCATTCCTCTTTTCCTTCCCATCCATTCAGAGGGAGTACACCCGTAAAATTCTCTCGCAAAGGAATACCAACAGCAGCCCAGTAGCCGATATTTCCCTGGTCATCCGCATAGACCCAATTCTGGCCGGGGCATTTAAAGTATTCAACAGCCTTCTCCATATCATCGATACTGGCAGCCTGATTCATCATCTTGAAAGCCTGTACGGCTTCCAGTTTTTCATAGGCTGACCAGTGCATGGCGATGGAGGTGTTTTTGGGTTCTTCAAAGGTGTTGACGTCATCGATTAAAGGCCCGTGACCGGTGAGACGAATTTTGAGGGTAACGTCTTCCCCTCCCTTCACCTTGATAACCTCCTCCTTGATCTTCATGGTTTCCCACTTCCCTTTGAACTCATACTGATCAGGATTTTCGGGATTGATCTTTTCAACGTAAAAATCGGTATCATCCGCCATTACGTTGGTGAATCCCCAGGCAACATGTTCATTGGCGCCGATGACAACATAGGGAATACCGGGCAAAAAGGAACCGGAAACATTGAGGGTCGGGGTAACCAGATGTGCTTCATACCAGATACCGGGGGCACCATGTCCAAGATGAGGGTCATTTGAAAGGATGGGCATGCCGGTGGTTGATTTTTTACCGGAGATCACCCAATTATTGCTGGCACCGCCTCCTTCAACACCCAGTTTTTCCCTGGCAATATTGTTGAGTTTGAGAAAATCAAGCGTGGCATTGCCTTCCGGTATAATGGTAGGATAACCGCTTGGATATCCCGGAAAAATCTCTTCGGCCAGTGTCTCTCCCAGTTTCTGAATGACGGAAGCGTAACGCATCTCATTGGAAAAGGCGCCGTTAAGATCCCAGGCCATGTAATAATGAACGGCTACACCATCACTAAATTTCCAGGGTTCCGGTTGATACCCCAGAATAGTAAATTCAATCGGTAGTGGACCTCCTGGATTTTTTAGATAATGATTAAATCCTGCGGCAAAAGCATCCCCAGCTGCTTTAACTTCCTGCGGATATTGGTCTGCAATCTCCTCAACCGATTTCCCGGCCGTTATGGTTCTAAACAGGGTATCAACCTCCACCAGTGATTTGCCCAGGATTTCGGCAAGTCTTCCCCTTGCAGCCCGTCGCACCAGATCCATGTGAAACAACCTGTCCTGAGCCATGCTGTATCCCAGGGCAAAATGGGCGTCGTTATCATTTTTGGCATAGATATGCGGCATGCCGAAGGAATCCCGAATGACCTCCACTTCGGACAGAATACCGTCAGCCGTAATTTCCCCCTCATAATCGGGTAATGTCGACTTAAGGTAGCCGTAAGCAATTACAACCAACAGCAAAATCAAACCGAAAAGTGTCAGAAGTCCCCTTTTAATCCATTTCATTTTTTCTCCTTTTTTGGTGTTTACAACAGGCAATGTCTCCGGAAAACACAAATCTGCTGATGAAATCTCAACATCCCAGGTTTTTATTTTCTATTTTTTCTTTCTACATACCTCATCTTACAGTGTTATATTGTTCATGTGCCGGTCTTTGTCAATGATAATAGTATCAGCAAACGATTTACCTGACAATGTGAGTACTGCCAGGTAAAAATAAAATACCATCATAAAATCAAGCGGGTTATATGAAAACAGGGATGTTAATAAGACCATTTTCAAGAATTTAACCTGTCAAAATGCAATTTCATGCCTTCATGAGTTGCCTGAAACCCAAGGGATTCATAAAACTTAATTGCATCAGGTCGTTTTTTATCGGTTGTTAGCTGAATTAAATGACAATTTCTCTCTCGGGCACGTTCAATTGCCCATTGAAATATTTGTTTACCAATTCCCTGTTTTCTATATCTTTTATTGACTCTAACACCTTCTATCAGAGCCCTCCACCCACCTTGATAAGTAAGATAGGGAACAAAGGTAATCTGTAAAAACCCTGCAATTTCAGTTTCAATGGTCGCAATGATTAACTCATTGTTTGGATCTTTTTCGATGGCATTAAAAGCTGTGATGTATGCTTCGGGAAGTGGTGTCTCAAATCTCTCACGCTTTGATCCCAAAGGGTCATCTGAGAGCATTTGAACCAGCACAGGAACATCATTAATGGTTGCGCTTCGAAATGATAAGGTTGCTGTTGTCATGGAAATGTTTAAATAGAGTGCTTCTCAGTTTCAAACCAAAATACGATATCCAAAAGTTTTGTTACCAGAGATGTTCTTCGCCTTGCCAGGTCCAGAATCGTCCGGAATGTTCCATTGTTAGGGAGTTAATCAGCTCAAATAGCCCGGAGGCGCTTTCATGGGGCGTAATTTCAGCATTTTGTCCTCCCATATCCGTTTGCACCCAACCGGGATGTACAGGACAAACGATTATTCCATCATCGATGAGTTCTGCAGATAGTACCTGCATTACTTTGTTTACTGCCGCTTTTGAACTTCGGTAGGCATATGATCCTGTACTCTTTCTATTCAGTGATCCCATCTGACTTGATACGGTAACGATTCTGGGGCGTTTGGCAAGTTTCAGGTTGGGTATTAAGGCTGCAGACAATCTGAAAGGAGCAAGAGTGTTTACTTCAAACGCCTGAATCCAGGCTTTGTAATCCATATTGTATATATCCTGGGAATCACCTCCTATAATTCCGGCGTTGTTGATCAGGATGTCTACAACCTTTCCGGACAAGCTTGTGAAAAAATCCGATACCGATTCATCGCTGGTTACATCCAACTGAAAAATACTAAGGTTACCATCATTGGCCAGATTATTTAGATCAGACGCCGCTTCAGGGTTTCTACAGGTGGCAATCACGTGAAAGCCGGCCTGTAAAAACTGTTTCGTTAATTCAAATCCGATACCTCTGTTTGTTCCAGTAATGATAACCGTTTCCATAACAATAATAAATAAATTAAATAACGAATCACACAATTTAGGATTTTTCCCAAACGGCCATATAATAAAAACGTAAGGTGGGCTCTGTTTTTTGTGCAAACGCGAGCAAATGATTAGCATTGGGAAGTCATAAGGCGGCACTGATGCATTTTGACAGGCTTTCACTACGATAAAGGATTACAAGCCAAAAAATCGGTTACCCATCCTAGGTACTAATCCTCTTCAGAACCAATGAATTTGGGCTGCACACAAAAGTCACTTCTATACCCCTGTCCTACTGACTCCCAGATTTTTAAGCCGAGTTCATTATTCTTAAAAATGAACAGATGACATTCAACAACACCAATATCTTTCAGCGCTTTCAGACAACAATCAACAGGAAGCTGACCGAATCCCAGTCTTCTATGATTCGGTGATACAGCCAAATAGTGTATATAACCACATCTGCCATCATGACAGTCCAATACGGCACCGACCAACTCTTTTTCTATTTCTGCCGTAAAACTCATGCCCGGATTTCTATTTAAGAAACACTGGATGTTTTCTCTTGAATCCGATTCACCAAGACCAACACCTTCCCACTGCTTCTGCAGCTCTATAACATTGTCATAAGCGTCAATTATAACTTGAGATTTCCATTACCTGCTTGTTTTTGCATTTAACATGGATTTTAACGGCGCTGACCTCATCTTGAGACATTCACCATAAGCGCTTTGCTCGAAAAAGGGGACACATGCGTTTTATTGGAAATACCTTTTATATCTTTTTTTGATCACCTTTTCCACTGCTTTCTGATGGTGACGAAAGGAGATAAGATAACTGCCGCTTTTTAAGAAAAATGGATTGAGGAATCATTTTAAGAAAATGAATTATCGTTGTATTGCGATTTTCGATATTCATTGACAATACCTCCTCTATACGGAAAATCCTCAAATTTTCGACAGAAGCATTGTCGTCTTTTTCATAAGAAGAGTAACAAGATCAACATTTACGCTTGATTATTATAAGGAATTTATATATAAAAAAGCTGATTTTACTGAACGCGGATAACAATATGCCTTGGTACTTCATCCACAAAAGAGCCATGAATACTGACCTTTTAATGAAGGATTTACCATGAACAATTCTGCTTATCTTAAAACGATCTTTTTTATCATCTTAACGATTTCTTTTTGCTCGTTAGCAACTGCTATTGACTATAAACCGAAGCAAAAAGATGGGAACATTGTATTCTGGGGGCCTCATTTTTTTAATATCGATGACAAAGACAAATATCTGGGGATCTCCATGACCCAATGTAATAGTAGACTTAAACGATGCAAAAAAAAATGGGAACAGGACAGAACAATAGCGGGTGCAGGTACTGCGAATCCTGTAATTGCACGTTACACTGATTTTCGAGAAATACTATGCTTCGATAATACCAGTAAAAAGTGCCATCGAGAGGGTGTTGAGTATTATTTAAAATTAAGTGGAAATTACGAGGAACAAACAACAGTAAGCAAACTGGAGAATGTCACGAAATGGTATGCAATCAGTGATGTTCATGGCTCTTTACGATCGTTCATGTACCTGCTTCTGGCAGGAGAGATTATTACGTGGGGCGATGGGAGACGCACTCACAGGGAAACCGTGGAAAACAATCTGTGTCATTTTGTTGATAAAAAAAATATATGCCTGGATTGGTGGCGTTATGACTGGAATTTTGATGATGGTCATTTAATCATTGTGGGCGATGTAATGGACGGGGATGATCATCACCTTGAAATTCTGTGGGCCATACGGTACCTGGAAGAGAAATCGAAGGGAAAAGTCCATTTTCTCCTGGGAAATCATGAAGAGGAAGCCATTATTGGCTCCAGAGAGAAAGATAGACTCTATGAAGTTGCCATGGCAGATCAACTGAAAGGCGATGACAGAATTCCAATTAAAAAGGGATTGGTTCGTGAACTCTATGGGGCTGGAACAATACTGGGCAAATGGCTTCGGTCACGAAACTTCGTCCTTCAAGTGAACAATGATCTTTTTGTGCATGGCGGTATTTCACCGGCATTTATTGTTGCCGCAAGAACGGATCATTTGATGTACGACGGTGCAAACATCACTTGGGAACGCATTAATCAGGAACTTAAAACCCTCTATAACCTGGAAGCATTCCCGCCGGATTCCCGGGCAGGTTATCACGCAAGAGGTAAGATTAAAAATGAGGAACTTGGGATTGATCCAACAAGTGATACGTCACTTTGGGTTTACAATATTGTTGATGATCCGGAATTAGCGCACTATATTCAAGGACTCACTTTCAGAGCAGACCCGAGTGCGGACATTGATACAAGTAATCGTCGATACTCATATCTTTGGGCATATGGTTATCCCTGCAGTCCCTTGCATTACCGTGGATACTGGATGCGATTTGAAAAACCGAAAGAGGATATATATAAAACTTGTGCAGTGCAGACCTCATTGAGTAATAGTGATGTAACCAATCAGATTCATCCGTTAGCACCGCCTGAAAAATCAACTGGAGATGCTTCAGGAGATACCCGTTCAACCAATATATTTGAGCTGGTCAAGCTGCTCAATATCAATGGATTTGAACCCCAAAAAATCATTACAGGGCATACTGAAGAACGGTCTGGAAGCCAGGGAGAAATCCGGGCTATATCTGTAGGAATCCCGCGAATGTATGATAGTACGAGTGATGAGGCTTTAGGAAAAAGGATGTATGATAGTACGACCGATACTGCAGTTTTTCTTATCGACACAGGTATCAGCAGTCGTCATGGTAAAAAAGAGGAGTATGATTTTTTTGGTGAAGGTTTGATGTATGATGAAGCGAGGAATCACTATAGAGGTAAAACTGTTCTTGATGCAACTGGAGATTTAGAAAATACGATACCAAAAACTCTCTACTATAGAGTTGAACCCAGGGTCAGTATCAGAAGGAAAGAAGTGAGGGGCTTAATATATCGCTCATTTAAGCAACCTGATAAAATGTAGATCTCCCTGCTTTTAAAAGGCTATCACAGGGCCAGGTTGAGGAAAAAGAATTCCTGCATATTTTCTTTGATAAAAACATTGATTCAATCCTGGTCCCCTGATTACTATTCCCACCAGTACTGCAGATTTATCCAATTTGGCACTAAACATTCCTATTACCGTGAGATACGTTTAAGGTTTCTTTGTACGAAGAAACTTTAAATCTCTGTCTGATTATGCTCTCAATTCATACTTTTCTCTACCTGATCGACATTGAGATTATCAGATAAAAAACTCCTTGATGGTATATTAAGGGAGGAACTCGCCTTGACACTGAAAAGGCATTTAACTATCATCTGCTCTTAAATTAAGAATTTAATAATGAACCTCCAGTGTACAAAAAATATGCAATTACTGATAAACGATGAAAGTACCTGTAAAAAAGACGGGATCTGCGCTAATGAATGTCCGGTTGCCATCATCCGTTTAAAGGACGGAAACGGTTTCCCGGAGATGGTGCAGGGCGGAGAAGGGATTTGTCTGCTTTGCGGGCATTGTGTGGCGGTATGTCCGCAAGGGGCGCTCAGTCATATTAAGGTACCCATTGAGGAGTGTCCTCCTATCCTTAAAGAAGTCGAAATATCAGAAGAGCAGGCGATTCAGTTTCTTCGGTCACGCCGCTCCGTTCGCTTTTTTAAGAATCGTCCCGTCGAAAAGGAGAAAATTCAGCGATTGATCGAAGCAGCTCGTTATGCTCCAACGGGCAGCAACAGTCAATCAATCGAATGGACCGTCTTTACGGATAAAACCGAAATACGCAATCTGGCGGGTTTAACGGTGGAATGGATGAAAAATGTGAGAGAGGCCAACTCCCAGGCGATTGCAGATTTTCCTTATATTCCCATGATCATAGCGGCATGGGAAATGGGGATGGATGTCGTCCTCAGGGAAGCTCCTGCTTTGATCATAGCTTCAGCGCCCCAAAAGAACACGAGCGGGATGACTGATCTGAGTATCTCTTTGTCTTATCTGGATTTGATCGCGCCTAAACTGGGTCTTGGTACCTGTTGGGCCGGATTACTTCAGGGCGGACTCACTTCCTGGAAACCTCTTAAAGACGCTGTCGGTTTACCTGAAGGGCACAGTCAACACTATCCGATGATGCTGGGATATTCTAAATATAAATATTTCCGACTTCCCGAACGAAAATTACCCAAAATAAACTGGAAATAGTTGGTAACCTCAGAGCTTAGGTTTCTTTTTCATGCCGGATATGTTCAGGTAAGATTTGAAAAGATGTCGGAAATCATATATTGAGTGTCAAAGGATTTGTAAAACTTCATATTACTGAGTGAATGCGCCGGCCTGTTTTTTCTCTCAATAATAGCAGTACTTGGTATTACACTCATCTGGACAATAATCCAATCAATCTTAAAATTCCTGACAGAGTTCTGTGACGGCGATCAGTTTGAATTTGTTCACTATAGTCAGGAAGATTGCGTCGTCGTAAGAGAAAAATATTTAATTTTATTACGATGGTCGGTGAAGAGTTCTCACTTTTCACTGATCTTTGTCAGAATAATTGAAAGGGGGGACATGAATTATTGCAAATGGCTTTTCCTGTCGGTCCTGTGTTTCTGTCTTATTAAAACGCATCCCTTATTCGCCGATGATGGTGATGGGCCTGTGATAACCGGAAGTTTCAAGGGATCATACCAGTCCTTTTTTGAAGAGAGCTCGGAAAAACCTGATCAGGATTTTTATTCCGAAGTTCAACTCAAAATCAACATATCCAACCAGCTCACTGATACCGTTCAATACGTTGCCAGTCCTCTCATGCAGGAACATAATGAGGATTGGGTGGAGAAGGAATTCAGGATGGTTGAGGATGCCATTAAACGGCCCGGCACAACCTTTCACGAGCTTTACTTTTTGGTCACTGCTGGGGATTTCGAACTTTCAATGGGAAAAAAGATTCTTAGTTGGGGGGTGGCTGATGGCTGCAAAGCAACGGACGTTATTAATCCCAAGGATTTTATGTCTGTGGCAGATACACTAGGAAATCCTGATCAACACAAGATTGGGGTTCCTGTAATATCCCTGTTCCTGTATGGTTCGATGCTCAATTTGCAGGTAGTTTCAGTACCGATTTTTACTCCAAATCGTCTTCCCCTTGAAAGCAGTCGCTGGAGCACAACCACCTCAAGTTCAAATCCTACTACTGACATTATATGGGACAGAGAATTGCCAACAAGGGAGCAGACTGAAAATCAGGGTGGTCTCCAGCTCTCAAGCAGTTCTCTGGCTGAAGGATGGGATTTGGCCCTGAATTATTACCAGGGATTTTCTCCTGTTGCTGTATTGGTTACCAAATCGGTTTTTCCGGAGATTGAAATTGGCTTGGTTTATCCCGAGTTTCATCAGGTTGGATTTAACTTTTCAACGGTCTGGGGAGATTTCGAATTCCATGGTGAAATAGCGTTTCATGAAACCAGAAACGAATTGGAGGATGTTGATTATGAGATATATGTTTTGGGATTGAATTATTCCTGGATATACGATCTCCCCGACTTTTTTGAAAAATTGAATTTCATTTTGGAATTCGTTGACAAAGAGATAAGCAGGGAGAGACCGGATGAAAGCCCGTATTATGATTCAGGGGGTGGTCAGCCTGCAAATGAATCCATAAATGGACGTATTGAAGTTGGAATAGATGCTGATACAAAAATAGAGCTTATGGCATCTGTCAATTATGGAGATGAAAATGGTTATTTTTTTAGAACAAAACTGACCCATAACCTGAAAGATGATTTAGAGATTCAACTGAAATATGATGCCTTTGACGGCACTGAGGAAAGTTATTTCGGAAGATGGAAAGACAACGATCAAGCTTCCATGACAATAACCTGCTTTTTTTAGGAACTATTTTAACTGATTTCCAATCATTGAACCAACCAAACGAGGGTATGTTATGAAAAATAGGATCATTTTCTGTAGCGTTTTTCTGATAATAGCTTCCGGATTATTCAGCAGTAATGTCTTCGCCGGCAATTCCGGGATTGATATTATGCGGGAACGAGAAGAAAGGCAGACCCATCAGAGCGAGTATGTCAGGCTTGAAATGTCCATTTTTGATAGTAAAGATCGCGAAAAGAAACAGGTTATGCACCTCTGGTTTTACAAAGATGAAAAAAAGCAGGCCAGAACGCTAATGAAATTCAGTTCACCTTCAAAAGTCAGTGGTACCGGTCTTCTAACATGGGAACAAAAAGAGTCGGAAGAGGATGATCAATGGCTCTATTTGTCAGCAGCGAAGCGGGTCAAGCGGATCGCGGGTAGCAGTAAAAAGAATTTGTTTATGGGAACTGATCTGGCATACGAAGATTTGCGACCTGAATCCCTTAATGCCCATACATATAAGATTGTAAAAGAAGAAATGCTGGACGGCAAGGATTGCTGGATCATTGAGGCATTGCCGTCAACGCCTTCAGAAAAAAAATACAGCGGATATTCAAAACGACTGCTGTGGATTCAAAAAGATAATTATTTGAATGTTAAAACCGAGTTCTTTGGTCGAGGTGGTAAACTGATAAAAATAGGCTCTTATCGTGATCCGGAGAATATAAAGGGAGATCTGTGGGTCAGTAACACAACCGAAATGAACCGACTGTCCAGCAAAACGAAAACGATCATTATCAAAACCAATCGTCAGATAGATCAGGAAATTGATCAAACCTTAATTACGCAACAAGGTCTTAAACGTCCAACCAATTTAAAATAAGGTCAGTGATTCCACGATTGATTTTTAATCGTCAGGTTCTTTCAAATCTCGTGATTGTATAAACTGAAGCATAATAGATCATAAAAAAATACTGCGAGGAATAATTATGAATAAGATCATGGGATGGATTATACGATACCCGGTACTCTCCTTCTTGATGGCAATTCTCTTCTCTCTTGCTTTCGCCCCCGGGCTCAGGAATATTCTGATCGATTCCACTTCAGAAGCCATGTATGTCCCGGATGATCCGGAAGTTCGATTTTATCAGGAAGTACGTGAGACTTTCGGAGATGATACCACTCTCACGTTGATGATAAAGAGTGATAATATATTCACCTATGAAATCCTGAAGAGTGTCGAACGGTTATCTCTCGCCGGTGAAGGGATTGTGGGTGTGACCCGGGTTGTCAGTCTTACTACGGTTAGTAATTTAAAGGGTGAAGATGGCGTGTTGCAAACAGATGACCTCCTTGCCAACATTCCTAAAGATCCTGCCGAGCTTCAACAGATAAGGAAAGACGCCCTCTCCAATCAGATTCTGATTGGAGAGGTTGTTAACAAGGAAGGAAAAGCAACAGCAGTTCATCTGTTTATCGAGAGTCGACCTGACGATAAAAAGTTTAATGATAGGCTGGTGGCGGAAGTAGAGTCTCTGCTTGAAGCGGAACGAAGGGAGCTGGGAGATGGAGTGGAACTCTATCAAATCGGATCATCCCTGTTAAAATCCATGGTCACTGAACAACTGACAAATGATTTAGTACATCTCATCCCACTATCTGCCTTGGCATTGCTGTTTATTTTATACTTTTTCTTCCGCACCACGGTCGCGATGGTTATCCCGTGTGTTACAGGACTTCTTAGTGTTGTGGGAACCCTGGGATTTATGGGAGTCATGGGATTCTCCATCAACCCTATGACAACTGTGATTCCTACCTTGCTGATAGTTGTTGGCTGTACCGAGGATATCCATCTGATCTCCAGCTACGCTCTGGGATTACAAAGCAAGTTGACCAAGAATATGGCAATAAAAAGGATGGCGCTTAAATCCGGTACCGCAATCCTTCTGACTTCCTTCACAACACTTGTCGGCTTTGCGACAATGATGGTAAACACCATCCCCATGTTAATAGAGTTTGGTATAGTTTCGTCATTTGGTTTAGTCTTGAATTTTTTCCTGACAATCACACTGGTTCCATCGGTTTTAAGGTGGTATCCGACCTCAAAACGGCTTTTTTCCAAAAGCGAGAAAGACTCACTGTTATGGCTGCAGAATATTCTAATTGCAGCAATAACAAAATACCGGCGTCAGGTAATTACCATCATCTTTTTGATGGTTGGTGTGGCGATTTGGGGATGTTCAAAGGTGAAAGTGGATACCGACTATCTGGCATTTTTTAGAGCGGATTCGGAGATCATTCGTCTGTTTAACGATGCTTCCGAGAATCTGTCCGGGGCAACAGTTTTTTATGTTGTGGTGGATACCGGCAGGGAAGATGGAATCCAAGAACCTGAAGTGATGCAACAGCTGGCAGGATTATCGGACTTCCTGTCAGCTCGTTATGACAATGCGGTAGGCTACACTGATTTTATCCGGAAGCTCCACATGGAAATGAATGACGGCAAACCTGAATTCTGGAAGACGCCTGATTCTGCGGAGTTGATTTCACAATACACGATGATGCTCGATCCGGATGATGTCGACCGTTTTTGTAATTTTGATTCTTCCAAAACTTCAATTTTAGTGAGGAATGCGGTCAGAGGCTCACAAAATATACTTTATGAGGAACAACAAATCTTGGAGTACGTTAAGAAAAATATGAGCCCTGATCTTAAGGTGCGTGTTACCGGGGAGATGATTCTGGTTTCTCGATCATCGGATGTTATGAGTTATCAGGTAGTCATGAATCTACTCCTTATCTTTGCCGTCATCTGGTTGGTGATATCGCTATTATTTGCATCACCTAAGGCGGGACTGCTGGCAATGATACCCAACATTATGCCGGTATTAGTCAATTTTTCTGTAATGGGATTCTTTGGTATTCCATTAAGTACTGCGATTTTCCCGGTAGTAGTCGTCCCTTTGGGGATCGCTGTGGATGATACGATCCATTTTATGGTGAAGTTTTCCGATGAATTACGGACCAACTCTGATAACGATGTGGCAGTCATCAATACCATCAAACATGAAATTAAACCGGTGGTATCAACTTCGATGGCTTTGATGATGGGCTTTTTTGTGCTGTATTTCGGGGAGTTCGGATCTACTCAGGATTTCGGAGTTTTGTCCGCCTTGGCAATGCTGACTGCATTGATCAGTGATCTGTTCATTACGCCCACGATACTGAAATCGTTGCCGTTAATCAGTACCTGGGATATGTTGAAGCTAAAAATCAACCGACAATTGGTGGAGGTTTGTCCACTGTTCATGGGGCTGACTCAGCGCCAGATTCGCAATGTGGCAATTCTGGGAAAACTGCAGCAATACCAGAAAGATGATTATATAATTAAACAGGGGAGTGTCGATAAAAATATAATTGTTATTCTAAAAGGAAAGAGTCGTGTAGAGGCTGAAGATTCTATAACGGGGAATACAGTGATTCTTGAGAATGCCGGGCTTGGTGCCGTTTTAGGAGAAATGGCCTTTTTTACCGGTCACAAAAGATCTGCAAATGTGATAGCTGAAGGTGAAACAGAAGTATTGATGATTGATAAAAAAAGATTCGACCGTATTCAACGCCGATCGCCAAAATTAGCTGCACACATCTATCACAATCTTGCAGCCCTTCTTAGCGTTCGAACCGAAAAGAACGACTTGGCTCTACTGAATAGCGCCGCATCTCATAATTAACTGGGGCTTGTTGATAGAGTATTTTTACTGCAAAATTTATGTGTTTAAACGGAGGGCTACCTTAAATGGCCGCTTTTGGATTTTCCCCGGCGGGGATGTAACCCCGCCCTACCGTATTCCTTGCACTTGGAAATATTGTTAAGTAATTGCGAGGATGTAGCTTCGTACAGGCTTGCTTAAGGGCATTTTTGCTGGAAAAATCATGTTTTTGACGGTAGGGCGGCCTTACATTGGCCGTCTTTGAGTTGCTTCTGACGGGGATGTAACCCTGCCCTACCGTAATCCTTGCATTTTGTGATTTTTATTATAACAAACGGTTATGGGATTAACGCAGAAAATGAGATCCCGTTTCGATTCAGGTTGTTCGTATCTTTTAAGGTAAATCAGATCCAGGAGCCAAGCCGTTGAAAAACAATCATAGCAATAAAAAAAATCTTCTTGAACCCAACAACGTGCCCCTGGCTATTATCGGCATTGGCTGTATGTTTCCCCAGGCGGATACTGTTGGCGCTTTCTGGACGAATATCAAAGACGGAGTGGATTCGATAACCGAAGTGCCTGATACACACTGGAGTTTAAAGGATTATTATGATCAGGACTCCAAAGCAGCCGATAAGGTTTATGCCAGACTTGGCGGTTTTCTTTCACCCGTTGAATTCAACCCGATGGATTACGGCATTCTTCCAAATGCAATTGAAGCGATTGATACATCTCAGTTGCTTGGAT
The DNA here is from genome assembly GCA_018829445.1 of bacterium. Lineage (GTDB taxonomy): Bacteria > SAR324 > SAR324 > XYD2-FULL-50-16 > XYD2-FULL-50-16 > JAHJTV01. The sequence goes on along the minus strand of JAHJTV010000084.1, from coordinate 11,911 downwards.
TATTGGTTGTTGATCAAGCACTTAAAGACGCAGGATACAAGAATCGGGAAGTCTTTGATCGAGAAAAAGTCAGTGTTATCCTCGGTGTAACCGGTACATTGGAACTTGTCATTCCGCTGGGAGCCAGGCTGGGTTATCCCAAGTGGAAGGAAGCGCTACAGGCCGCAGGAGTTGAGCCGGAGATCGCTGAAGACGTTACTCAAAGGATTTCTGATTCCTATGTGCCCTGGCAGGAAAACTCATTTCCGGGGCTGCTCGGAAATGTTGTTGCCGGTCGGATCAGCAAACACTTCAATTTTGGAGGTACTAACTGCGTTGTTGATTCTGCCTGCGGGAGTTCTCTGAGCGCCCTGAACCTCGCTGCCCTTGAACTCGCAACAGGGCGTGCTGATATGGTTGTGACCGGGGGGATTGATACATTCAATGATATCTTCATGTACACCTGTTTCAGCAAAACGCCAGCGCTGTCGCCATCGGGTCATGCACGTCCCTACGATGAAAACTCAGACGGCACAACATTGGGCGAAGGACTGGGGATTGTTGTTTTAAAACGATTAGTCGACGCAGAGAGAGACAAAGATAAAATCTACGCTGTTATTAAAGGGATTGGGACTTCAAGTGACGGCAGCGGATCAGCCATATATGAACCTGACGCCACAGGGCAAAAAAAAGCACTATTGCGCGCATATCAGCATGGTGGAGTCACACCGGATACGATAGAATTGATTGAAGGACACGGTACGGGGACAAAAGTCGGTGATGCTGCAGAAGTCAACGCTTTACATGATGTGTTCGGTTCAGCACAAAAACCATGGTGTGCACTCGGTTCCGTTAAGTCGCAAATCGGGCATACCAAAGCGGCAGCCGGAGCAGCTGGATTGATCAAGGCTGCGCTTGCTCTTCACCATAAGACTCTGCCTGCCACCATCAAAGTCACCAATCCACTGGAAGTACTGTCTTCAGAGACAACACCCTTTTATGTAAACACCGAAAGCCGCCCCTGGATTCCCAAAGGCGATCATCCAAGACGAGCCGGCATTAGTGCGCATGGTTTTGGCGGAAGTAACTTCCATTGCCTGCTTGAAGAACACCAACCAAATAAAGCGACTGCTGACTGGAAAGGCGATGTTCAAGCGGTCCCTTTTTCTGACACCGATAGAGCTGGGCTTATCAACAAATTACTAAACTTCCCGACAACAGGAAGCTGGACTCATTTACGTTTAGATTCTGAGAGCCAACGTCGTCAATTTGTTGAGACCGATCCCCATCGACTTGTTTTAGTTATTAAGAGAAACCGAACAGACAGAGCCTCCCAGGTAAAAAAGGCACTAACCATGCTGGAGAAGTATCATGAGCAACCATTTTGGGAAACAACGGATGGTGTCTATTACGCCTCGGGCAGTTTTAAAGGCAAAACCGCCATGCTGTTTCCTGGCCAGGGAGCACAATATACTGGAATGTTGAAAGGTCTGGCGATTCAGTTTCCGGAGTTTCTGTCAACTCTGCAGGAAGCAGACGATGCTTTTGCTGCGAACTCCGGTAAATCGCGAGGAACTTTGACAGATATTATTTATCCGCGTCCTCAATTCGATCAGGATTCAAAAGAGGAAGCAGATTCTATTCTTCGCGCGACAGAAGTGGCACAACCTGCCCTTGGTGCAGTCAACCTGGCAGCTTGTCGTGTTCTTTCCAGTTTCGGAGTCTCAGCCGACTCGGTTGCAGGACATAGTTATGGGGAACTGTCCGCGCTTTGTTCTGCAGAAGTCTTCACAACTGAACAACTACACTATTTATCTCGCTTGCGTGGTGAACTGATGACTGCCGGAAACGGTGATCGAGGTTCCATGTTGGCGGTTTTTGCTCCTTTGGAACAAGTTGAGGGTTTTTTGGCTGAAGAATCTCTTGATCTGGTAATTGCCAACAGAAATACACCCGATCAGGGTGTTCTGTCAGGGGCAACAACTGAAATCGAAAAAGCGACACTATTGCTGGATAAAAAGGGTATCAGAAGCAAGCGTCTTACTGTTTCCGCCGCTTTTCACAGCCCACTGGTCTCGGATGCCGCTCATCCTTTTGCTGAAAAGCTCAGGTCATTATCCTTACAAAGCCCGGGAAAAAAGGTATTCTCCAATACAACTGGCCTGGAATATCCTGATTCAATTGAAACTATTAAAGAATTATTGGCAAAACAACTGATTAGCCCTGTCGATTTTGTTTCGGAAATTGAAAATATGTATCGGGCCGGTTGCCGCTTGTTTATTGAAGTTGGTCCGGGCGCTCGTTTGACAGGCATGGTCAAGGCAATTCTTGGAAAACGAGATCATCAGGCAATCGCACTTGATTCTTCAAACGGAACCGATTCGAATATAGATGATCTGGCCCGCCTGTTAGCCCGGCTATCTGCTCTCGGCAAGTCGGTGGATTGGTCCTTATGGGATGAGGGCTTTGCCGCATCCCGGGAACTTGCAGGTAAGAAGAAACCCGGTATGGCAGTATCCCTCTGTGGTGCCAATTATTACAGGAAACCAGAGGAACGGCCACCCGTCAAATCTCAGGTGCCGGGTTCTATCCACTCGACAAATCAACCTTCACCAATACTGAAAACTACAGACAAGGTTTCTCCAAAACAAGCTGCCGACACTTCGATTCAAACACCCAATCTTCAAGCGGCTTTTCGGATAACCCAGCAAAGCATACAAGCGTTACAGGATCTTCAACATCAGACTGCAAGCCTTCATCAAAAGTTTCTGGAAGGTCAACAGAAAGCAACACAATCATTAATGAAACTGGCTGATCAACAAAACCTGATACATCAGGGAACTGTTGGACATAGCCAAATCAGTGACTCAGAGCCGATTGCTGACACCCTGGTGGAGGTAGTTAACTCCGCTTTACAAAATTCGGAATCTAATGATGTAAAACCGTTACAGGTCGAAACAAACAGGACAATTGAAGTAAAAGTCGCTCCATTGTTACTGGAGATCATTGCTGAAAAAACCGGTTATCCGGTGGAGATGTTGGAACTGGATATGGCACTGGACAGTGATTTGGGAATTGATTCAATCAAGCGGGTGGAGATTCTTTCTGCTTTACAGGAAAAGCTCCCGATGGCACCAGTCATTTCTCCGGAAGATCTCAACGTGTTGAAAACTCTTGAACAGATTATCGACTATCTCAGTAACGGAATGTCCGTTGATTCAAAAACAGGCATCAGTCAAGATTCAGGTCGCAATGAAGCGTATAATATCTCGACTATACTGCTGGAAGTTATTGCCGAGAAAACCGGTTATCCATTGGATATTCTGGAACCGGACATGGCTCTGGATACCGATCTGGGAATAGACTCGATCAAGCGTGTAGAGATTCTATCCGCTTTACAGGAACGTTTGCCCGATGCGCCGGTAATCAAGCCGGAAGTTTTTGGGACTTTGCAGACAGTCAGTCAAATTGTTGATTTTCTCTCCAGTGCCTCTGATTCTGATATAACGGAGGCAGACCAAACCAGCTTTCAGAAAACGGTCTCGGAGGATATCATCAGGCAGGTTTTGCGAACTGTATCACTACCGAAAAATCGACCCGAAAACGGATTGAGTGTTGTTCCCGGCACCGAAGTCTGGATTACTGATGATGGCTCAGAGCTGTCTGATTTAATTTGTTCTCAGCTCAGCGCAAGACAACTGATCCCACGTAAAATTTCTATTGCAGATGTTAATTCACTGGTACTTCCTGAAAAACTATCCGGACTGGTTATCCTTACTCCACTAGGGGGTGCCGACGATCTGTTTTTGAGAAATTCTTTTAAGATTGCTCAAAAAGTTGAACCGGCGCTGCAGAAAACGTCGACATGTGGCGGGGCATTTTTTGCAGTTGTATCACGGATGAATGGCCAATTTGGCTTGGGAGTAACCAATCAGATCGTTGATCCACTTTCAGGAGGATTGGCGGGATTGTGTAAGACTGCGGCAATGGAGTGGCCGGTAATCCATTGTAAGGTACTGGATCTGGAAAAGGGGATGGAAATTGTCCCTACTGCTCAATCGATTGTGAATGAGATTTTTACAATGGGACCGATTGAGGTTGGTATTACCTCTCAAGGACTGCTGACCTTGGAGCTAATGACAGAACAAATTGAGGAGCCTGTTGCCAATTTGCCAGTGGGAGTAGGTGATCTGGTTGTCATCAGTGGAGGTGCCAGAGGCGTTACGGCAGAAGTAGCAGTTGCTTTGGCAGCTTCAAGCAAGGCAACGTTGCTGCTAATCGGTCGCAGCAAGGTTACCGATAAAGAGCCAGAATGGTTGAGCTCTTTGACAGAAGAAGCAGAGATTAAAAAAGGTCTGATTGAAAATTCAAGTATACCACTCAAGCCTTTGGATGTCGAAAGTCACTATCGGCGAATTACCTCTGGGCGGGAGATCCGTATAACCCTGGAAAGGATACAAAAGGTTGGCGGGATCGCAATTTACCGTTCAATCGATTTGCGTGACAGCCAGGCTTTTGGTGCGATACTTGATGATATTCGCGATCAGTACGGTCCTGTAAAGGGATTGATTCATGGGGCAGGAGTTCTTGCCGACAAAAGGATTAAGGAAAAAACGGAAGAGCAATTTGAGCAGGTTTATTCAACCAAGGTTGGTGGTTTACGAACGCTTTTGAAATTTTGCCCGGAGGATGATCTTAGATTTATAGCACTATTCTCCTCCTCAACCGCTCGTTTTGGGAGAATTGGTCAGGTAGACTATGCGGTTGCAAACGAGGTGCTTAATAAAATCGCCGATCAACGGGCTGAATTGCATCCCGATTGCCGAGTTCTCTCTTTTAATTGGGGTCCCTGGGATGGAGGCATGGTAACTCCGTCGTTAAAAAAGGTTTTTGAAAAGGAAGGGATCGAGATGATCAACCTGAAAGCCGGTGCAGATATTCTGCTCCGTGACATTTCGACTCGACCGGGTGGACCTGTTGAATTGGTCATTCTGGGTAGAAATACAAATTCCAGGGGAGAAAAACAATCTGAACCGGATCATAATATCTACATTGGTAAAGCATTTGATCTGGATCTCTCCGTAGACCAATATCCATTTTTAAAATCTCACGTTATCGACGGTAAAGCTGTGCTGCCTATGGCCATTATAATTGAATGGCTGGCACATGGCGCAATCCATGACAATCCCGGACTTAAATTCCAGGGGTTTAATGATTTGCGCATTCTCAGGGGTGTGATCATTGAACCTGATCAGGTGCACACCTTGCAAGTGCTGACTGGTAAAGCCATGAAGAGTAACGGGATTTATATTATTCCTGTTGAACTTTCCGGTATTGACTGTCAGGGACAAAAGGTTGCCCATGCTCGGGCCAGAATTGTACTCACCCACAATCTCGCAGATAAAAGACCTGCAAACACCACTTTAAGCTTACCCGAGTATCCGTATCAAATAAGCGAAATCTATCAGTCAGAGAGACTCTTTCATGGTGAGGATTTTCAAGGCATTCGGAAAATGCTGGGATGCTCGGAAGAGGGAATCAGTGCCTTGGCAAATTCAGCACCAATGCCGAGTCTATGGATAGAGCAACCTTTGCGCAACTCGTGGTTTGCTGACCCCTTGGTTCTCGACACCAGTTTTCAATTGTTGACCCTGTGGAGCTTTGAGCAATACCAGGCTGGATCACTCCCGGTTTTTGCCGGACGATATCGACAGTTCCAGGAGAGGTTTCCGGAAACAGGGGTTGAAATACGGGCCCGGGTCAAGGAGCAAAACAGCAATCGTGCTCATGTTGATATCGATTTTATTGATCCGCTTACAGAGTTACAGATTGCCCGGTTGGAGAACTACGAATGTGTTATTGATGCATCACTAAAAGAAAAGTTTCAACGCAATAAGCTGATCGGAGTGGCCTGAAAATGGTGTATAGAAGTTCAGTAGCCATTGTCGGGATTGGTGGATTGTTTCCCAATTCGCCGAGTTTGGATACCTATTGGGATAATATTGTCGGCAATATTAATACTTCGCGTCGACCCCCAAAAGGGCGTTGGTTGCTTCAACCGGAAGAGGTATATGATCCGCATATCGCAGCTGCAGACAAAGTATATTCCCAAAAAGCATGCTTTCTGGATAGTGAACTTTACAATTCACCTGTTTCCGGTCTTGATATCGATCCCGATTTCCTTTCCAAACTTGATCCGATGTTTCGCTTGTTGCTGCATGTTGGCCACCAGACAATCTCCGACTGCAAACCAAACAAAATTGACCGACTTCGGGCTGGTATTATCATTGGGAATCTTGCGTTGCCCAGTGAAAACTCTTCTGCACTGACAAGAGACTATCTGGGTCGTACGTTTTTGGAAAAGCTTTCTGAACATGATCTGTCGTATGACGAGGCACCTGTTGCTTCAATCAATCATTACGTGGCAGGCCTTCCGGCCGGTTTACTGGCGAAAACGCTTGGATTTCAGGGTACCTGTTTTACCATAGATGCGGCTTGTGCGTCTTCTCTTTATGCTATCAAGCTTGCCGCAGATGAACTGGTTGCAGGGCGGGCTGATAGCATGCTTGCCGGTGGACTTTCCCGACCCGATTCCCTGTATACGCAGATGGGTTTTTCCCAATTGCGTGCTCTTTCACCAACCGGCACCTGTTCGCCCTTTGATCGAAAGAGTGATGGGCTTGTTGTTGGCGAAGGGTGTGGTCTGGTAATGCTGAAGAGGACACAGGACGCTCAGCGCGACGGAAATCATATCTATGGCGTAATTCGTGGTATCGGACTGTCCAATGATCTTGAAGGGAATCCGCTGACCCCTGTTTCCGAAGGTCAAATTCGGGCCATGCAATCGGCTTACAAACAGGCTCACTGGTCACCGGATGATGTGGATCTAATTGAGTGCCATGCAACAGGAACGCCAGTAGGCGATGCCGTTGAGTTCACCAGTTTACAAAGCCTTTGGAAAGACATTAAATGGCGATCCGGTCAGTGCATCATCGGATCGGTTAAGGCGAATATTGGTCATCTATTGACGGCCGCCGGGTCTGCAGCGTTGATCAAAACACTGCTGGCGATAAAGCATCAGACTTTACCACCCACGGTAAATTTCTCCAGTCCGGCTGAGGGAATCGAATTGGAGGAGAGTCCTTTCCGAGTGCTGAAAGAGGCTGCGCCCTGGATGTCACGAAAGAGTGGTCACCCAAGAAGAGCTGCCGTGAGCGCTTTCGGGTTTGGAGGCATCAATGCTCATCTCTTAGTAGAGGAATGGTTTCCAAAGGAATCAACTGCAAGCCCGGTAACCCTGCATCCTTCGGCAAAGCAAAAAAGCCAACCAATTGCGATTGTGGGAATGGGAGCTCATTTTGGCTCCTGGGAAAACCTGGAACAGTTCCAACGACGAGTATTCGGTGGCGACAGAGAACAATTGCCTGAACCTCCTACCAACTGGTGGGGGGCCGAACATAGCAAATGGTTTAAAAACATGGGTCTGGATGAAGTGCCGTTCAGTGGATTTTTTGTTCCCGAGGTTTCTTCTTATGCAGGTGATTTTAGAATCCCGCCGAAGGAACAGGAAGAGATGTTGCCTCGACAGTTGTTGATGCTGAAAGTTGCAACTGAAGCATTGCATGATGCAAATCTGACCAAAGAGGATCTGCTATACACCGGTATTTTCATTGGGTGCGGCCTTGACTTGAACGCAACAAATTTCAGTTTCCGCTGGGGGTTGCAGAAGTATGCCCGCAAATGGGCTGAAGAACTTGGATTGAATCTCAATGAGCAGCAACTCAACAACTGGCTGGAAGAATTACGATCGGCAGCCGGACCTCCCCTGACCGCCAACCGCACGATAGGTGCTCTAAGCAGTATTGTTGCCAGTCGCATCGCCAAAGAATTTCGCAGCGGCGGTCCCGCTTTCACTCTATCCAGTGAAGAAAACTCAGGATTGAGAGCTCTTGAAGTTGGTATCCATTTGCTTCAGGAAGGCTCAATTAACCGGGCTGTTGTCGGTGCAGTCGATTTTGCCGGTGATTTGCGTTCCGTTATTTGTAGTTTTGTTGATGGATTCTTCTCACCAGGGGGAATTAACCACTCTTTTGATAAGAACGCTGATGATATTATGATAGGAGAAGGCGCAGCAGCTCTGGTACTGAAACGTCTTGATGAAGCGCAACAGGACAAGGACAGGATTTATGCAGTAGTTAAGGGAACCGGTACAAAAACCGGCGGGAATATCGAAAACCTTGCTCCCGAACCACAGACATATTCAATGTCGATGAAACAAGCCTGCCAAAATGCCGGTATCAAAGCGGAATCCATCGGCTATCTGGAGGCTGGGGGGACTAATGTACCCGATATTGAAGAAATGGAATCACAAGTCCTTAGATCTGTTGTTGGACAAGATAAGAATGATTATACGTGCGGGATTGGCGGTGTTAATGCAGATATCGGTCATGCAGGGGCTGCCTCCGGATTAGCTTCAATCGTAAAGTCAGCACTTTGCCTGCATTATCGAACTTTACCTCCACTAAAAAATAAGCAGTTAGTAAAAGATGAATGGGAATCGGCTGATAGTAAATCCACACCCCCCGCTGCTCTGCACGATTGGCTGACCAATGGCTGTAATGAACCACGTCGTGCTCTCATAAGCGGAATGGGAGCAGATGGCTCTTGTTCTCATGTAGTCCTTGAAGAGGATAATGCAAAGTGTCTTCCGAATGGAATCAAAAAATTAGATGATTTCTCCAAGAAGACTTCAATTCAATCCGCCAGTACCAATAAAAATGGCTTAAAAATACAAACGGTTATTGGTGGTAAGGATTTTGCCCCAAAGCTTCCGCCAGAGGCTGAAACTACGCATCAACAGTCGATTCCTGAATTTGAAGAGAGGGTTATTGCAAAGGAAAATCAGGAGTCACAAACAACTGTAAGCGAATCGTTTAATAAAGAGCCGCAGGAAGTTTTTATATCAAAATTCAAAGAAACACTTTCATCTGATATGAAAGCCCATGAAGCCTATTTGGACTTTTCCAGGATTCTGGAACAGGCGTTGTCGAAAACCATATCTCTGCAAACATCACTCTTACAACAGATGATCAGTCAGGGAGAGGATATTCCAGATCCGGGACTTTTGCCGCACAGAATTGAAATTCCTGTTACCAAAGTAACGGCCCAGCCTTATGCTTCCAGAATGATAGAATCCCCTAGGTCAGTGGCATTTGATCGGTCAATGTGTCTGGAATTTGCCATCGGCTCGGTTGAAAAAATGCTTGGATCTGATTTTGCCGAAATTGATACCTATCCAACCCGTGTCCGATTACCCGATGAACCCTTGATGCTGGTGGATAGAATTCTTGAAGTCGAGGCGATCCCGCGTTCAATGACTCACGGGAGGGTTGTTACCGAGCATGATGTCACGATTGATCACTGGTATCTTGATGGCGGACGGATACCGGCCTGTATTGCCATTGAAGCCGGTCAGGCGGATTTATTCCTTTCGGGTTACCTGGGAATAGACTTTATAACCCGGGGAAAAGCTGTATATCGCTTGCTGGATGCTGCAGTGACTTTCCATCGTGGATTACCGGTTGCCGGAGAAACAATTCATTATGATATAAAAATTGAGAAGTTTTTCCGGCAGGATCAGACCTATCTGTTCCATTTTAACTTTGAAGGTTCTGTAAATGGGGAACCACTTTTATCAATGCGTAATGGCTGTGCCGGCTTTTTTACTGCTGAAGACCTGGCTATGGGACAGGGGATTGTTCATACCAGACTCGATCTGTTATCGCAACCGGGGATCATACCGGAAGACTGGAAAGAGCTGGTGCCGATGCAGGTTGAATCGTATAATGAGGAGCAAGTTACTGCTCTATATGCAGGAAATATTGAAGGCTGCTTTGGTGAGTTGTTCTCTCAGCTTCAACTTAGTCGCCCTTATACACTGCTCGGTGGTAAGCTTAAATTGATTGACCGCGTAATAGAGGTCAACCCGCAAGGCGGGCGGTATGGCATTGGCCAGATTTCCGCAGAAATGGATATCCACCCGGACAACTGGTTTCTCACGTGTCATTTTGTCGATGACAGGGTTATGCCGGGGACCCTGATGTATGAATGCTGTTTGCATACTTTGAGGATCTATCTGTTGCGCATGGGGTGGATCGGAGAAGCGGGGCAAACATGGTGCGAACCTGTTCCCGGTATTGTCAGCGGACTTAAATGCAGAGGTCAGGTTGTTGAAACATCCGGAATAGTGACTTATCAAGTCAGCATCAAGGAGCTTGGATTTCAACCCGAGCCTTTTGCCGTTGCAGATGCTTTGATGTTTGTGGATGGTCGACCCATTGTAGAGGTAACCAACATGTCGGTGAGTCTGGCCGGATTGGACCGCGAAAAAACCGAAGCTTTGTGGCAACCCGTGAGCCAGGATCGTGCCGATTTTCCTGTAAAACAGATTCTTTTTGATACGGATCGCATCATTGCTTTTGCAACCGGCAATCCCTCGGAAGCTTTCGGTGGACAATACGGCGTTTTTGATCAAGAACGGAAAATTGCTCGCCTGCCGGGACCGCCCTATCTGTTCCTGGACCGTATCGTTACAACAAGCGGAGAGCCCTGGAAGATGGTTGAAGGGGTGACCGTTGAAGCTGAATATGATATTTTACCGGATGCTTGGTACTTCGCAGCCAATCGGCAAACCAACATCCCATTCAGCATTCTACTGGAAATCGGGTTGCAGTCCTGTGGATGGCTGGCAGCTTATATGGGTTCGGCGCTTACAAGCACGGTCGATTTATCCTTTCGCAATCTGGACGGCAACGCCATACAACTGCGACCAGTGACATCAAAATCAGGGACTTTGACCACTCTGGCAAAAATCACTCGAATTGCCAGTAGTGGCGGCATGATTATTCAGGGTTATGATTTCGAAATCCATGATCGTTTCGGCCCGGTTTACCGTGGTGACACAGTGTTCGGTTTCTTTTCCAGGGAATCTTTGGCACAACAGGTTGGGATACGTGATGGTTCACTCTATCAACCCAATGAAGAAGAGATGAGACGATCTGAACATTTCTCCTATCCCGTTGATTCACCATATCCGGATACTATGCTGCGGATGGTTGACAACATTGAGGTTTTTGATCCAAAAGGTGGACCGAATCAACTCGGATTCATTCGTGGTAGTATGCTTGTCAATCCTCAAGCCTGGTTTTTCGAAGCTCACTTTTATCAGGACCCGGTTTGTCCCGGATCGCTTGGTCTTGAGTCTTTCCTTCAGCTTCTGAAAGTTGTTGCTGCAAAAAGATGGGGTGTAGATTCAACAACCCGGTTTGAAACAGTTGTCATAGGCAAAAAACACAGCTGGAATTATCGAGGTCAGATCATTCCGGAAAGCAAGGAGGTTACTGTTGAAGCGGTTGTTACCTCAATCGACGATGATAAAAAATCTCTAACGGCGGATGGATATCTTTCAGTAGATGGTATAACCATTTATAGATTAAAAGATTTTTCTCTTGCACTTAGCTGAAAGCCCCTCAGAGGGCCATATTCTTGAATCTTCTAAAAGAATTTTTTTACCAATTAATGCGATTGACACAAAACTATGACAATTATGCAGAACTAACGGTAGGGCGGCCCTACGCGGCCGCCTTATATTAAGTACTGGCGGGGGTGTAAACCCATAAACGCTTAAATAAGCGCAGAACTATTAGTAGTTTTCAATTAACAATTGATTATTGACTATTTTAAAAATCATTATCAACATAATAAGCTGATTTAAATGGAAAAATAATTAATAACCAATTGATAATAACTTGAGAGTATAGGGTTCTCTGTCATGCCGGACTTGATCCGGCATCCAGATTTTTGAAATAATTATGGATTCCGTGTCAAGCACGGAATGACAACATGTCAGCTTTCTATGGCCTATAATTTCAAT
>JAHJTV010000083.1 GCA_018829445.1 bacterium | reverse complement strand
TGATGGGCAACGAGTAGCCCATCCTACTTTTTCTAAACAAATAATAGCTAAAGTTAAAGTAATGGCGTCTTTGTACATTCCATTATTTTGAAAGCCGTTTCTCGTTATTGTTGCAATAACCTAACCGGACATTGCTGATTTGGACTAATACCTGCTTGATTTAGTATTGCTTTTAATGTTCCCTCCGGCATATCTCCAGGATGATTTGGAACTGTTGTATATCTCTCAGTGTCAGTATTATACCAAATTCCATGGCTACCTGCTGCTTGACAATCAAAACCAAAACCAAATTCCTTTTGTCGTTTTACAATCTGTCGATATTTAAAACCTGCAAGCCTACCCAAGTTAAGCTCCTATTATTAAGGGGTATTCAAATTTTCTTCCTATCAATTTTCTGCCATTTTTCAATTGAGTTAAGTGATTTGAAATGAGAGGTCTCCTCATCATAGAACTTATCCGGGGTTTTGAAGACTATTTCGTCCTCTTTGGCGAGCTCCCCGACTTGGTACTGTTCATCTTCATCTCCTTCTCGCTGAATATCAAAGGCGGTTTTAGCAGTAAATCTACTTCTGAAAAAGATTGGCAGGTTTTTCTTCTGCTTATCAGTCAATGCGTTATATTCATGGATCTGAAGATGCAGGTTCAATATGTAAAAACTAAGGGGAAAAATGTTGTTTGATCAAGAGTGGAAAATATATGGCAATTCAATTGATTATCGTTAAACAGGGGGATCGTACAGTTTACAATGAACATTTGTCAAAGGTAAGTTATCAAAAACGGTCTCGCTCCTATTACCATAATACAAAATTACAAGTATCCCCCCCGCACCCCCCCCAGGCTTTTCAACAGCCGAAAAACCGCTTGGGGCAGATGTCAAAATGAAAGACTTGACCCCAGGTTTTTGTTTTGCCACAGAATATTGAAAACCAATAAAAGTAATAAGGACAAACTGTAAATTGGGATTGGATCAGCTACAAAAAGTATCAATAACAAAATCACGCTAAATAAAACAACAGCAGATTGAGATTGAATGGTCTTGCTGGTGAAGAATAAAACTACAATTAAACAGAATGATAAGATCATTCCTAAGAACCAAAGTATATCATTTGTAGAAGAAAATGGCTCACCAGAGCCTACTTCTGTGCGTGATTTAATACCTTCCAACATTCGCCTTTCCATCAGGTAATGAAGGGGCATCATGAAAAAATATTCTATATGATCCCTTAGGCTTGTCATAGATTGACCATGAGTTCGAACAATCAATCGTGTTCGAGTTGAATCTATTTCATTGAGTAGGAAACATCCCCAGTTTTTTAAAACAAATGATTTTCCAGGATCTACAGTGACAACTGGAAAGTTATACTCGATAAAGCTCATGGATGGATCAAGTGAAGCTTTTATTATACGCCCCACTTCCATGTCCTTAAAATCCGGTTCAATTCGGTTTGTTTCACGATATTTATATCCGAGCGGCTTTTCAATAAACCAGTAACTGTAAAAACCACCTCGGTCTGCTCCTAATTGAATAACCCAATCCCAAACGTCTGATATCGGAGCGTTGATTGTGATACTGCGTGTAGAACTGATAAATGGCGCCAGATGATCTCCTGGCATTGACATTGAGATTTCTTGATCGGTTGCTCCCCATGTAATAATATACGGTTTAATGAACACAACTCCAATAACTATCTGGAGCCCCAATATTAACAAAATGCGTAACCCTAATCTTAGTATTTTGTTCATTTGTTCAATTTTATTTTTTGATTATAACCAATAGTATACAGTGACGCTTTGTTTTTATGTCTGCCCAACACCAGTTTCATTTACGTTGACCTGAGCGGCGATTGTGGTACGTCATAATGGCTTTGTTAGCAACTATTTTCGCTACGCATAGAAAAAATGGCATTGTTGATCGCCTTGTTTAATCGTTTGATCTCTCACTAACTGCAAGTCTTGACTTATCCCAGCTGCAATTGAAAAGTTGTTTATAGTGGTCAGCATATCAACAACCAGTAACTTTGCATTCGAACTCCTCAGAAGACTGTTTGTTCATTTAAAAATCTATTGCATTGTCTGTTGCATAAAATGGAGTGATTGCAGTTATTCTTTCGACTGGGTTTCCGGAATCATGTTATTAATCTGTTTCCTAACATTTACTCTCTACTTTTCCAATGCTTTATGCATGATTGAATATGCTTTCTCTTTACCTAATCCTGATTTCAATTCATTGAAAATCGGGATGAGCACTTGCGCTTGAGTTTTAATTTGTTCCAAGATTGATGCTTCCATAAATAATCCTTTGATTTAGATTAATTACAGCAAATTTGATGAAGTGTTCTCCTTGCTAACGAGTGTTCCAGCCGCAGCCCACACAGATCTTGAACAGCACAGCAAAAGGTTGTGAACCATTGGGCAACAAAAGGCCACAAGATATGAGGGGCTGTCGGCTGCAGAAAATTGCTAAATCGTTCTTGTTGACTAAATTCATTTTTGCAACCAGAATGGTATTAATACGAAACCACACTATGGAGGATCCAATGCCTGCAATTACAGTTAAGAATATCCCTGATTCTCTTTATGAAAACTTAAAGCTTGCTGCTCAAGTGAATCATAGAAGTATAAACTCTGAAATCATCGCTTGTCTTGAAAAGGAGCTCATGCTTGAGAAAATAAATGTTGATAAAAAAATTGATAATGCCCGTCATTTAAGAACTAAATTTAAAATGACGGCCGCCAGTGCAAATGAAATAGAATCCTTGATTGATGAAGGCAGACCGTGATTGTTGTTGATACTAATATAATTAGCTATTTGTATTTACCTACTAAATATTCTGGTCTCGCTGAACTCTTGTTAAAAAAGGAACCTCAGTGGGCAGCCCCTGTTTTATGGAAAAGTGAATTCAGAAATGTGTTATCAGGCTATTTTCGTAAAGACCTATTAGACTTCGATTCGATCATAGCTATCCTTCAAGAAGCTGAGGATTTAATGGCATATCAGGAATATCAATTGCCCTCTCTACAAATTATGAAATTAGTCTCTCAATCAGACTGCTCCGCGTACGATTGTGAATTTGTCGCACTCGCCGACCAATTAAAAACAAAACTTATCACACAAGATAAAAAAATACTTCACAATTTCCCCAAGATAGCTTTTTCTCTAGAGTCACACCTGGATTCTATGGTTTAACGAGGCTGTAGAATAAGTCGATTGGCGGATTTGACAACAACCTCAGTTTTAAAGTCTTCCGGGTGGAATTTATCAACTTTCTTCTTTCGATCTTTAGGATAATGTTGATCGGCGGTCTTAAAGCGTTCATCTCTCTTTCTGAGTTGTAAATCCCGGATATAAGTATCGATGCCATTCTCATGCAGGTATTGAAGATTGCCCTCATCGTAAAAGCCGGTATCCGCAGAGAGCGTGGCTGTCTTAAAGAGGTCTCCATCTTCGCGCTGTCCTTATCGGTGCTGCGGCTGCACCGGACTTCATGTTAATGATATACAAGCCAAGAATGATTAACTTGAATTTATAGAGGGAGCTATGCCGTCAGTTCAAGTTAATTGTTGGGTTACAGTGAAAGAATAAGTTTTAAACTATCTTCTACTTTTTTTAGCTGGCCAGATGTTAAATTGCCGACTTTCTCTGATAGATATGATTTATCTAGAGTCACAATCTGTGAAACATTGGCAACTGAATCTTTGGGCAATCCGGTCTGCTTTTTCTTTAAAAGAACATTACCAGGAGCTTTTGCCAGATTGAGGTTGGAAGTAATGACTACAGCAACAATAGTCCTGATTTGGCTTGCGTTAAAATCGTTTGACTGAACAACTATTATTGGTCTTCTATAACCTGATTTTGATCCAGATGGCTGAATTAAAGAAGCCCACCAGATTTCCCCTCGATGAACTACCATGATTCATCCTCAATGCTTGAAGACTGCATCTGGATGATTGCAGGTTCTAGGGTTGATTTTTCTTCTGAGTATACTTTATTTAATGCTTCAGTAATATGACTTTTTTGATGCTGATTAAGGTAATCATTTATAGCTTTGGTATAAAGCTCACTCCTGGAAATGTTTAACTTTTTGGCAACCATCTCCGCTGTATTATACACGTTGTCAGGGATTGAAATAGCTGTTTTCATGTCTTACCTTTGTATTGAGTTCCAAAAATTCATGAGTGATTTATAGACATAGTATAACCATGGTTATACTATGCCAACTCATGGTTTCCCGCAACCCAACGAGGCTGTAGAATAAGTCGATTGGCGGATTTGACGACAACCTCGATTTTAAAGTCTTCCGGGTGGAATTTATCAGCTTTCTTCTTTCGATCTTTAGGATAGTGTTGATCGGCGGTTTTAAAGCGTTGATCTCTCTTTCTGAATTGTAAATCCGGAATATAAGCACCGCTGCCATTCTCATACAGATATTGAAGATTGCCCTCATCGCAAAAACCGGTATCCGCAGAGAGTTTGGCTGTCTTAAAGAGGTCTTCATCTTCAAGCTGTCCTTATTTGTGGCCGTATGATATTATATATCTAATTATTACAGCTGTGTAAATGTTCTTCTACAGGTTCAACGCCTGAATCACCGGTCCTACACCGAAAGATAAATCGTTGAGGGGTCAATAGAGTTCGAACCCTTGGTAATCGTCCAAGTTCAGTTGCTTTGTCCGATGCTTGCCTCGCCTGTCAAGGACATCAATGGAAAGATGATTCGGAGTGACGCCATGTTTTCGCAATTCAAGGATTACTTTGTCTCTGAGCTCGTAAAATGCTTCAGGTCCGCATTTTACGGAATACTTTCTTAACATGGGAATAACCAGTTTATAAAAAGTGTTCACGTCAACTGAAGGATAGTTCTTGTTATAGTAGTTATTTTCCATCTTCAAAAAAGTATCGAACAGATCCTCGGGTTTTTCAACTTCATTCAGCTCAACTGCTAATCGTATCAAAACCAAGGCATTCCTATACTTGCCGTCATATTCATAGTTGATCAGGTTTGCTTTTAACAGGACAAATTTATTCAGAATCTCATCAGGAACCATAATGTTCAGATAGGTGTCCAGCAACCGATCTGATTTTGCTTTAACCAGTCTTTCCAGTCTCTCCAACCGTTTCACATTAATTTTTGCTGCAAACTGCCCGATAAATTCCTCGTCATCTATTCCCATCTTTTTTAAGATGACTGTGCCAACATTTGCATTAAGTTTTTCCTTATAATTTACTTCCAGAAACTTCACATATTCGACCAGATGCTCACATTCAAGTAGTTTTATAGTTGTTTTAATCTCATCGGATGTTGGTTCAAGTGTCCTTTGATTCTTGATGATGTTTTCAAAATTCTTAATATCTTCGATTCTGTTTCCCATCAACCTCTCCTGTTAGGTTCATTATCTTGTTCCCGACGAATGATTTCTTCTTCGTTCAAGTATCTTCCTGGGTTTGAATGAATTAAGAGTTAAACCCTGACAATTCAATAGTTATCTTAATTGTTTTTGGGGTTGTTGTCGAATGCTACCTTTTATCGTCAGGATCAATAGGCTCTGCGCTTCAAATCCCTAACCCAGCCAAACTGAATAAGTACCTTAAAAGTATTTTCTGCCAAAAAAAGCAGAAAAAAACTTATAAGGTACTAATATCGTTTGGGGAAAGGTTTCCATAGGTCAACAATTTGACTGCCACGAGTCACAATAATCTCATCAAACTGAGTCATGGAGTCACTTTGATGAGGATGAAAGAAAACATAATCACCAACTGCCAATGGAACTTTGGAGGAGCCGTTGTACAAAGACTGGTTCGGAAGAAGGTTTTGATTGGGAGGATCAGCTGTAAGACCATTTAGTCTAACCCCAGATGGAGAAACCAGCTCTGCTGCCCAGCCACCGCCATATAGATAGATCGAATTTGCCATGTTTGGGTCCCACCATTCAATCAATCCAGAAGCGAAATCCAGAAATGGCAATTGAGCGCCTTTCAACTTCTTTAATACGGGAGCTGCAATGAACAAAGCGGGTTGATGGTCTTCCAATATACCGAATGTTGAAGGTTTTGCCATACAGGAGCCGGCTGCAACATCATTGACGTGTAGCCCCCCGGTAAACATTTTATATGTTTTGCTCCCGCCACTATTCATAGTGAGGGAACCTTCAAACAGTGATGGGAACTCCTTTTTCCCGTGGATATAAAAAGCAGAATAGGTTTCCATGGCCTCAGCAAAAGCACCTTCCACTGAACTGATAACAGGAGGAGCATATGGGACATGTGCCTCATAACCCATGAATCCTGTGAACCTCAGATTTTGCGAATTGGAATGTATCACCTGCAACAGCTGTCCCAACTCTCGTTCACTTTGAACCCCACCCCTGCGTAAGCCGACATCAATCTCTATATTTATGTTGAGAGTGAGTGAAAGCTCCTGAGCCAGTTTTAAATAATTATCCAGACGCGGCTGGCAATCCACCAGCCATTGAATCCGATTTGAGGCATGTACACGCTCTTCCGGATTAAGATCGGCAAAAAATGTTCTCACCGATTCTATCAACAGCGGTTTTCCCAGCAGGATATCGATGTTCTCATTCTGATTCAGTAATATTCCCAAGTAGGGTTGATGGAACGCCATCACCTTATTGGTATCGGCATTTGTCAGAACATATTGGATCAGGTGTTCCGATGGCAAAGATTTAGCGGCAATGCGATAGGCGATGGGCGACTGCAATTGTTGCCTGACCCGTGATATGTTATGATCAACCCGGTCCAGATCCAACACAATACAGGGTCTTCCAATTCCTGTCTGTTTCAGGGTGTGATTGAGCTTATCAAAATACTGACCATAGGCACCACCGACATCTGCCGGTTTTAAAAATGCTCCGATTCCAACACCGGCAACTGTTATCCCTGCCAGAGTTCCCCCTGCAACTTTTATGAATGCTCTCCGTGAAGGTTTTTGTGTGGTTTGTTTATCAATGGTTATCCTGTCCATTTGAGTCTCACCTTTTTTGTTGCTGGAACAATAGTGCTCCAAAATAAGTCGATGTTTTATGCTCTTGATACGTTAAAAATTATTAAAAGACAAGGGGTTATCGTTGAATGACAACCGTCGATGAACCCAGCAAATTGGGGATGAGAGAATGGTGAGTCTTAGCTCACCATTTCAATTGTTTTTTTATTTTTAAAGGAGTGATGTGTTTTTATCAAGTAGGAATTGCACAATCATCGTGCAAATACTCATCAATCACGCTGAAAAGTGCTGATTCTTCAAAAGGTTTGGACACATACCCGGCAGCACCAAGGGCGATAGCCTTGTCTCTATAGTATGGTGTGGAAATGGCGGAGACTATTATCATTGGGGATTTGCTGTACTCTCGGTTGCTTTCCTTAAGATATTTTAAGACTTCCAGGCCTGTCTGCTCTTCCATTCTGAAATCAATCAGAAACAGGTCTATGGGAAGTTGAGTCGATTTGACAAAATCTATCGCTGCCCAGGCACTTGAAAATAAGATTAATTCAAAACCCTTATCCTTTAGAATCTCTTCCAAAATTTCAAGAGACATAACATCATCGTCTATGGCTAATATGGTTTTCATAGCTCTCCTCGTTTTTCATGAGTTTGAGTTTTATGCGACCCTGAACAGATTCTTCAATCCGTTCGGTTTATCAGTGAGAATCCTGACAAAAATCGCAATTAGACTTTACACTCGCATCGAAATTTTAAACTCAATTGAGGTTCAATTCAAGAAAATGTTCTAAAAAAACGAATGGCAATGATGTTAACGTGGGAGATTAAAATTAATGATGAAGATTAGTCGAGGAAAATCAAATTGATAATTTTGAGTTTACTTTCCTCAATAAAAAAACAGATGGTGTGAATGTGTAAGAAAAAATCCAGAAAATATTCTTATCCTGACCAGGAATATTATTAATCGACTTTTTTTAATTGTATCACTAGGGATTCGGTTTCTTATGTTTAGCAAATTTGTTTTTGTCCCACTATTGACATTAAATTCCAGAGAGAACCGGCAATACTCGGAGTATTGTGATGGATGTCCGGAATCCAACCCGAATCTTACAATATTGATGTTTGTCGCCCCTTCAGCCTTGTGCCATCTACCTTTTGCCTCTATAGTATTCTGAAATACAATCGCAGAGAAAGTAAACATTCCTGTTATTCCAGAGAACCATAATTGATGGTGCCATTTTGAGCGATATATTACTGATTCAACCCCCCATCAGAGATTTTTATCTGACAGCAAAACGCACCATTCCCTATGGTTTGACCTCCATTGCATCCCTTCTCCTTCAGGAAGGATTTGATGTTGAAATCATAGATGGTCTGGCATCAAAGAAAAGTCATATCATCCCTTTGCCGGTTGAAATGGGATATCTAAGAGAATACTACACAGAATCTGATATCTCCCCTTTTTCCCTGTTTTATCACTACCGGCATTATGGTTACAGTTTTGAGCACATCGGTTTGCAGGCGAGAAAATCCGGAGCTTATCTTGTTGGGATCTCGTCTCTCTTCACCCCTTATGCTGAAGAAGCCTTGAAAGTTGCTGAAGTGGTGAAACGGAATCTTCCCGGATGCAAAATTGTGATGGGAGGTCATCACCCAACTTCGCTTCCCCTGGAAGTCCTTAAACACCCGGCAGTTGACTTGGTATTGAGAGGAGAAGGAGAAGTCTCCATGCCTCTGCTGGCAAGGGCATTAAAAGAGAATACACCAGTCCGGACCATTCCCGGGATCTGTTTTCTCGATGAGCAAAAGCAACCGATTATAAAACCTCCGGCATTAATGGACAATGTTTCCGCTTTTCCTCCGCCTGCTTTTCAACTTATCAATCAGAAATACTATCAGCGCAATAAGCGGGGAACAACAGTGATCATGGCTGGTCGTGGATGTCCGATGAAATGCACCTATTGTTCTGTCAGTCGCACTTCTTACCTGTCTTACAGAACCCGTTCCCTTGAATCAATTCTTGAGGAACTGGAAATGGCAATCAATCGTCATGACGCGCGCTTTATTGATTTTGAAGATGAAAACCTGTCCTTTAACCGCCGTTGGTTCCATGAATTGCTGGACAAAATTATAGAAAACTTTGGGACTGTGGATTTGGAATTAAGGGCCATGAACGGTTTGTTGCCCTCTTCTCTTGATGAAGATCTGATTGTTAAAATGAAACAGGCGGGATTTACAGCGTTAAATCTTTCTCTTTGCACAATAGCAAAACCTCAGTTGGAACGGTTTTCAAGACCGGATGTCAGAGAAGCTTTTGAAACCGCGGTCAACCTGGCAGCCAAACACGACCTGGTTTGTTCTGGTTACATAATTGTTGGAGCCCCGGGTCAAGATCCGGCAGATTCGGTAAAAGACCTGCTTTTTCTGGCAGACAAGAGAGTGCTGGCAGGTGTTTCGGCCTTTTACCCATCTCCCGGAAGTATTGAGTTTGAGAGATGCAAAAACCGGAACCTGTTGCCCCTCAGATTATCTCTGACAAGATCCTCTGCCCTCCCCCTCTCAGACACGACCACCAGGAAAGAAGTGATAACCCTGTTGCGGTTGGGCCGGATTCTCAACTTCATGAAATTCCTGGTGGATACAAAAGATCAAAAACAAGAAAAGGAAAAAACAGACATTGGCAAACATCTGCTGGAGATGTTTTTTAATGATGGAAAAATAAGGGGAATCGATGAAACAGGCAAAGTTTACGAACAAGCAGCTTCAATGGAGCTGACCAGGCAGTTTATCAGCGGTTTGAAAAAAATAAAAATAAAAGGAGTCCATTAACCGGTGACAATGGACTCCAAAGAGCTCAGTCTCTTCAATTGAGCTGGATTTAACCGCATCCTGATCAAGACCCCCACCCTGGTTGAAAACCGGATCACATTTCAGCTTTCGAGACCCAATCCTCGTTTAATCTTGTGATACTCTTCCCATTGATGTTTGATGACACTGTTCAGAATATCCAGACCCTCTTTCATCTCTTCCCTGGTAATAGTTAAAGCGGGAAACAGACGGATCACTTTTTCCTGTGTTATATTTACCAGTAATCGTTGATTCTGACACTCCTGGTAAACCGATTGAGCCTGTTTGGGATCAAAGAACTCAATTGCAATTAAAAGTCCCTTTCCCCGCACGACTTCGATAATGTCCTGATAATCTTTTTTCCACTGTTTTAGTATTTGCAGAGTCCAGTCGCCAATAGAAGCCACATACTCATCAATCTTATTGTCTTTTAAATGCTTGATTACAGCATAGGCAACCGCGCAACCTAAGGGGTTACCGCAATAAGTGCCGCCATGATCTCCCTTCTCTATTTTTTGTGCAACTTCTTCAGAAACGGCAAAGGCGCCAATAGGAAATCCACCCCCGATCCCTTTTGCCATTGTTAAAAAATCCACCTTCAGATCCAGTCCGTCAATCGCAAACATGGAACCGGTGCGACAAAATCCCGTTTGCACCTCATCGATAATGAGGTAGGAACCATTTTTCTTGCACATTTCCGAAACCATCTTCAGATACATATCCGGAACAATATTGACCCCCCCTTCTCCCTGGATGGGTTCCAGGATAACCGCTGCCGTGTTAGCATCCATCTCCTTTTTTAGCTTTTTGATGTCCCCGTACGGAACAAACTTATAATTCGGCATGATGGGTTTAAATTTATCACGATGTTTGACTTGCCCTGTTGCAGATGCTGTACTGATCGTTCTGCCGTGAAAACTTTTTACAGTGGAGATCACATCGGTTCTTCCGGCAACCTTGCGTGCCAGTTTGATGGCTGCATCATTCGCTTCTGCTCCGCTATTGGTAAAGAACACTTTGGACAGCGGTTTGGGCAAAATCTCGGACATAAGTGAAAGCAGTCGGGCACGGGGAGGTGAATAAATCAAACCGGAACTGGGATTTTGGATGATTTTTTTACTCTGTTCGATGATGGCATTGGTAATAACAGGATTGGCGTGACCGATACAGGTAACCCCCCATCCAGCCGTAAAATCGATATAGCGGTTTCCATCTTCATCCCAGACAAAAATCCCTTCTCCTCTTTCGATCGAGATCGGAATCTTGTTAAAAAAAGGGATAAAATATTTGTCTTCGGTTTCAATAGTATTCATCACATCTCCCGGTAAAGCTTACAAAATAAGCATTAAATAACTGACCACCCATTAATCATTCAGAATTTGACAATCCCACGTTCAAAATTCACCTCTCTCCAACGATTTCAATCCGTTTTGGAATCCCTTGGGCTGCAAACGGATCACCATTCTTTTTCACCTCTTTTTCGAAATCGAGTATGTTTTGAAAGTTTTCAAACTGCAGCTCATGAACCATTTTCGATAACTCCCATTAAAACATATATTCACCTCTTTTTCAGATCTTATCCAGCAACCCGTTTTTTCTTAAAGCCAACAGAACACTGGAAATATGCAGAGATTGGGCGAACTCTCCCGTATCAATCAAGCTCATCAATGTCTGAAGATCGACAAACTCAAATTCAATATTCTCTGTCTTGTCAAGGTTCTGTTCGGCAACTTTTTTGACGCCAAAAGCGATAAAACTATGGACCCGGTTTGTCTGTCTTGCCGGGTTTGCATAAAAAACACCCAGGCATTCCATACGTTCAGCCACACATCCGGTCTCCTCCAACAACTCACGTTTGGCCGCTTCCAAAGGAGATACATCATCCTTATCAATCACACCACAGGGCACTTCTGCACAAACAGTCTGTGAACCATGCCGGTACTGTCTGACTATCAATACCCGACCTTCATCGTCAAATCCCACCACATGGGCCCAATCACTCTTTTCAAAAACATAGAACGGATCAATTATTGTCCCATCATCGGTTTCGCACATATCCGCACGCAACGTCAGCCATTTGTCCCTAATCAGATATCTGGACTTAAGAATTTTCCACGGTTTTATAGTCATGCAATCTGTAATTAGTGTCGGAACGTAAAGTCCCTGTTTTCGATCATAGTACTACTCGAAATGTCTTCAGCTGTCGGCGATCAGTTTTCAGGCAAAAATTAAAGAATTTTAGGTTGTTATAAATCTAAATAATGCCAATTGTCTTTGAATGTGAGTTCGTGTAAAGGACTCATCTTCACCAGCATGAACAGGAGAATTGTGTTGATTAAAAGTAGGATAAAAGAAGAGGATACTACCACACAAGAATCAAATCGGTCACAATTCGGCCCAAATCGGCGGAAAAGATTGCCTCAATCGGTCAGATTAAATGTCTTAACCAGATTCAACTCCCAGGGCATCCGTTTTATCTTTTTCTTAATGGAAAAATATCTTCGGTTTTTTTTTATCCGGTAAAAAAATCGAAGATATTTCCCAGCATACTTGAATCAGCCTGGTAGATCTCAACATAACGACACTGGCTGCAGGTAACGGTTGTGAATTTTTTGCTTTGAATATCAAATAATTTTCCCAAAAAACCACCGGCTGCTCTAAACTCGCCAACCTCATATTCCCGGTTTCCGCATTTTAGACAAGTATACTCCTGACTCATGTTACCCTCCTTCGTTCAGATTTTTCTCCCACCATTCTACATCGTGATATTGATCAAACTTGCGCCCGACCTCCTCAAACAAACCAATTTTTTTAAACCCAAATTTCCGATGCAACTCAATTGACTGATCATTAGGAACAGTAATAACTGCATATGCCTTATGAAGATCCGTACCTTCCAGAGCATCAAACAGATATCGGTAGAGAACCTTTCCAATCCGATTCCCAATGATATAGGGACTAAGATAGATGCTGGTTTCCACTGAAGTTAAATATGCATCCTTCGGTCTGAATGGGCTACTGGATGCGTACCCGATAACTTTATCTTCCAGTTCAGCGACAAAGAGGCGATGGAGATCATTTTGGTTATAGTGTTCAAACCATTCACCTCTTTCTTTTATTGAAAATGGATGGAGATCAAAGGTTATGGCAGAATTTTTTATGTAGTAGTTGTAAATATTGGTTAACTCAGCAAGATCCATCTTCTCTGCTTCCCGAACAGTAACGCACAATCCTGATTTTTCCAGATTAAAGTAATACGGTTTCATTCAACTCCATCGTTCTGACTTCTGTTAGCGGGCATTCTTGTTTTACGCGTTTGATAAAGGGTTCAATATCAATCATTGATGAGATGGGAGGATAAAAATCATCATAATAATGAGGGATAACGATTTTCGGTTGCATAACGTGAACATATTCCAAAGCTATGTTGCAGATATCGGAATGCCCCTGCAGAGGGACCAGTAGAATATCGGTGGGGCGACTTGCCAATTTTTCCATCTCTTCAGCAGGAGAGCCCCCGCTTCCGAAGAAATGAACAACCTTATTCTCAATGGTAAAACGCCAGCTCAACATCTGACCGATAGGGTAATTTATGTATAAATCCAGATGCTTAAATAGTCGTAATTTGGCCTGCCATAAAGTTTTTATCACCAGTTTCCGGTCAAAAACCACATGCTTGCTAAAAAAAGCCTGGGCTCGATTTCCGTGAAACTGAATCTCAAAACCATCTACTGTAATTTCCTGAATCTTATCAGCCTTGGTTCCTGTCTCCAACAAAGTTTTTCCAACCTCTTTGGAGCAGAAGACCATTGAACCATTTTTTTTAGCAATGGCAGGGACGTCCAGTAAATGTTCAAAATGGCCGTGTGAGAGAAAAATCATATCTCCATCGCCGATATTGTCAGGAGTTAAATACTGGATCGGCCTCGCTTCAGGATTTCTGGACAGATAAGGGTCAAGCAGAAGAATTGTTTCTTGTGTTTTAATACGAAATCCGGCAGTACCCCACCAAGTCAATTCCATTTTTTTACTCCGTTTGATGATTACTCAGGATTTTCGACGTATCCGGTAATAATAACGACTTTGATTTTTTTTGTCAGTAAGGAAGTATTTGGAAAGGCAATAGGAATGAAATGGAAGCTACTTATATTGATCGATACCTTTAGACACAATCTCCAAGTAGCTTAAGGGTTTTTAAGTTCAATATTAACAGTGAATACAGGATATTACAAAAAATTGACTTGCTGTACGGTTTCACTATTCAAAATTGAGATTTTTAGGCTCTTCCGAATCTGCTCATCCCGGATTGGAGTTACTTTGGATACCTCCAATCCATCCTCATTGGTTTCACTTTTCCACTCTTCAATGAATCCATAAACGGTTGCATACCCACACCCTCCGGTCCCACAGCATGTGGTATCCATAACACCATATCCGACGGTTACCAAGACTTCCCTGCCGCTTAACGGAATTTTACTCTCCTTGGTGATAACATAATGTCCACCTATTGCTGTGATCTCTTCATTGAGCGCATAGTGGATATAATTCAGCATACTTTTCTCTTCCATGGTAACCAATTCAACTGATATCTATTGTTTTAATCGTTTCTTCTGCTTGATGGACGATTCTGTCAAAAAACTCCTGTACGGTGGGTTTCTCCTTCACCAATCCTATTCCCTGACCACAGGAGATTATTCCGGCATCCAAATCTCCTTTTTCATACATCTTTCTTGATTTTTCACCGGAAACGATATTGATCACATCTTCAAAACTGCCTCCCGAAGCCTCAACCTCGGCGCATTTTTGAGCGGCTGCGTTGGCCCAGACCCGGTGTGTTGCGCCAATGGATCGCATTACCAATTTCGTGTCCAGTTCACTGGCATTGAGAAGGGCTTGCTTCAGGTTATCATGAATCGGACATTCCTGTGTAACCAGTAGACTTGATCCCAAAATAGCAGCCTGGGCACCAAGCGCTAAGACAGCAGCCAATCCACGCCCGTCTGAGATTCCGCCTCCGCCGATTACCGGAATTTTGACACCATCCACCACCGTGGGAATCAGAACCAGGGTGCCAATATCCAATTTGCCAGTGGCACCCCCATTTTCGTATCCAACAACCGTCACCGCATCCGCCCCTAAACTTTCTGCTTTGAGTGCATACCGCAACCCGACACATTTATGTATCCACGTCATACCACTTTCCTTGAAACGAACACACAAATCAGACGGCGCAGCATGCCCGGAGGTTTCAACTATTTTCACTCCCTTCTCCTGCATGACGTCAATATAAACATTATTATCAATTAACTGCATACCGGGAAAAAGATTAATATTGACCGCAAAAGGTTTATCTGTGAGCCCCAAAATCCTATCAATTGCCTTTTCGAACTCCTCCTTCGACTTGTAGATCGCGGAAGCCAAAACTCCTAATCCACCTGCATTTGAGATGGCTGCTACGAAATCAGCAGTCGAAATACTCATCATGGTACCACCAACTATGGGATATTTTATTCCCAAAAGTTCCGTGATTTTTGTTTTGATCATAATTCCTCCTGTTTATCCATCATATGATGGATAAAATTATGGCAGATATCTTCACCTTGTCAAGCAGAGATTAATTTAAACAGATCAATATATCGCTCTTTTCATACATAACGAATATTAGAAAAGAAGGATTTATTTCAGACTATTGCAGATTCAAACCGAACGAGCGTTCGATTTTTAGTTGACAGGTTTTTCATGGATTTGTATGTAAAAGGAAGGGGATGAGTTATTTGTTGTTGGCTAGTTTTACTGTAAAAACCAATCAAATGCAAGCCCAACTTTTTATTAACCGCATCCGGCATTGAGTGCGGGATCAAGCGTAATGGAACCCGAAAAACCTCATAAAATAAAAGGCATGAACTATTCTGAATTTCAAAAAGTGATCCAGTACTACCGAAAAAGCAATGCCAAAGAAGCGATCTCCGAAAACCGGAAGGATATTCGTGTCAAGAAAGAGAAAACAGTCACTAAAAACCTGCAGCGAATCTTCGAAAGCACCTTGAAAATCGGCAATAAAAAGGGGTTTCAAGCGATGAGCATGAGGGATTTAAGTGAAGAAACCGGTTTAAGCATGGGGGCCTTATACGCATATTTTACCAGCAAGGAAAACCTGTTGGTAATGCTGCAGCGAAATGGCCGTGATAGTTTTCAGAAAATACTGGAAGACTGTATTGAAGAGGAAAGTGCCCCTCTGGATAACCTGCGGAATCTGATTAAAACCCACCTGTTCATGAGCGAAGCCATGCAACCCTGGTTTTACTTTACTTATATGGAAGGCAAGAATCTCAAAAAACCGGAGCGGAAGGTGGCAGTAGATCATGAAATGCACAGCGATGGCATTATTATTAAGTTGTTGACGCAGGGGGAAGAAGAGGGCGTTTTTAAGTCCGGAAATCATGCCCTGACAACAGCATTAATAAAGTCGATGTTGAACGACTGGTATCTAAAACGCTGGAAATATGCCAAAATGAAAGTATCTGTAGATGACTACGCTGAGCAGGTGATCAGTTTTGTCGAATCCTTCTGTCTGATTCCTGAAGATGCAGAAATCATTCAGGCAGAGGGGTAAATATGACTCCGTTCATCGACTCTCATGTTCATGTGATGCCTGATTGGCGTTTAAAAGGGTTGGCACGCTGGATTCTGCGAGCTTTTCCTGATCATCCGGTCAAAGAATCCGTTTCGGCCGAAGATATTTTGACCGATTTGAAGAAGATGAAGATCACTCATTTCTTCAATTTTATTTATCCCTTAAAAGCGCAAGAGACCGATTCGCTTAATGCCTTCAATATCAAATTCTGCCATGATACACCCGGTGCAATTCCCTTTGCCAGCCTGCACCAGGATACACCAGATAAAGCCAGATTGGCAGAAACCCTGTTTACCAAACACGATCTGGTGGGAATGAAGTTTCACCCGTTTGTGCAACGATTTGATCCATGGGATCAACGAATGAACCCGTTGTA
Source organism: bacterium (assembly GCA_018829445.1). Lineage (GTDB taxonomy): Bacteria > SAR324 > SAR324 > XYD2-FULL-50-16 > XYD2-FULL-50-16 > JAHJTV01. The sequence goes on along the minus strand of JAHJTV010000083.1, from coordinate 24,481 downwards.
TGAATTTATGCAGGAAATTGGCAAACCGGTCTTTCTTCACACGGGCTTTGAGGACTTTTATAGCATGAAAATGCCCATCAAAGAACTGGTTGCCCTGGTGAAACGTTTTCCAAGACTTCCGCTAGTCTTTGTTCACATGGCGTTTCCAGGTACGACGACTTGTTTCGAACTGCTTCAGGATTATCCGGGACTTTACCTGGATGCCACCAATGTACTTGCGTTTTTTCGTCCGGAATTTAAGGCATGGGTTGATTCGATGCCCAATGGTCATCAACTGGTGGATGAATTAATAGAGGGACTGGAACAGCATTGTGACAGAATAATGTTTGGATCAGACCATCCCGTCGGCATGGGAGGATTGCCTGAGATTCACGATGATTTCGAAAATCTGCCCATTTCCAAGACTGCCAAACAGGCCATTCGAACCACCACTCCGGTTAAATTTGTTAATCAGTATCTACCCGGGTTTGATTGGGAGAGAAGCCTTTGCTAATTTGAGTAACCTTCTAAACTCTTTGACCAAATCCGAATTCTTTGTTTCGGTTATATTTAAATCAAATTCGGAATATGAATCAGGCTTTTGATATTACTTACAGTAGCCTCCTTTTATGGTGCTCCTCCAATAGCACAGGAATAAAGGTCTTTAAATCTTCCACTACACAAATATCCGACACATTGTTGATTGCGGCATTGGGATCAAGATTTATGGATACGATCAGCCCTGACCCTTTCATGCCTATAACATGCTGTGACGTTCCTGAAATGCCACAGGCAAGATAAAGATCCGGTGATACCGTTGCCCCGGTGACCCCCACCTGCTGTTTGTATTCCAACCAACCCAGATCACAGAGAGGGCGCGAGCCAGCTATGGCCGATTTTGGGAACAATGCTGCCAATTGGTCAATCAACTCCAGATGCTCTTCATCTCCAATTCCCCTTCCAACCGAAATGATCACCTTGGCTTCTGAGAGCCTGGAACTGTCTACATTCAAGGATTTAGTGGTGATATTCCTTACCGTTGACGAAGTGGAGGAGTAGACCCGTTGAATCACTTTTGCTGTAAAGGTTGTCCCGTTTTCAATTGATTTAAATGATCCGGGTTGAATGGTCAGAAAAAGGGAAGGGGCTTTATTCTTTAAGGACGTGATTAGCTTGCCACCACTTATTGAGCGTTTATATATCAGATCATTATCTTTTTCCTCAATCAATTCAACAGCAGTGATGCAACCAGCCCCCTGTTTAACAGCCAGCGCAGGGACAAAGTCCAACCCCTGGGTTGAATGAGAACTGAGACAAAACGAGAAAGGAAACTCCTTGAACAGGTTTAAAAGTGCCTCTTTGTAGACACCCGCATTGTAGGTTTCCAATCCGGGAACAGAGATAGCGAACGTCTCCAAATCACTTTTTTCCGAAAACTCTTTTGCCAGGTTTTCAATGTTTTCACCCAGGAGAATAGCTTTGATTTCTGCAGGTTGAAAACTGCTGAGAAGATTTGCCACTCCCACCAATTCGTAAGAAACTGCCCTGATCTTTCCGGCAAAATGCTCAACTAAAATAAAAATTCGTTCCATCTTTAAGTTTACAGAAATATTAAATAAATGCTTTTTCAACAAACAGGTCCAATAACTGCCTGGCTTTATCCTCCTGATTACCTTCCAATACTCTTCCTTCCCTCAGTTTTTTCGGATAGTCCACTTCAATTACTTCCAGCCTGTCATCTTCAGGCCCCAGTGCATCGGCAGGTATGGTTTCCAAATCGGCTTTTTTTGCCTTCAGCACCTTTGATAAAGATGGATATCGGGGTTGATTGATTCCCGATTGAATCGTCAACAAGCAAGGAAGTTCAAGCTCCAAAATATCGCGAAAACCACCCTCAATTTCCCGTTCCACAACCACACTATTATTAGTTGCTTCCTGTTTGATAACAGAAGTTGCCCACGGAATTTTCAGGTGTTCAGCCAACATGACACCGGTTTGTCCTTGCATTGTATCTTCAGACATCACACCTGTCAGTACCAGATCATAATTTCTTGTGCCTGCCATCTGTGCTATCCAGGATGACAGGGTGAAAGGACTGATGTAACCGACTTCAGAAGTAACTATGTGAATGCCATGATCCGCTCCCATACCCATGGCTCGTCTTAATACCATATGGGCTCTCTCGGTTCCAACAGTGACGACGTCAATCCAAGTATCCGGATGATTCTCTTTTATACGGATTGCCTCTTCAACAGCATATTCATCAAACCTGTTCATCATGAACCTGGAATTCTCGTCAATTCCAATCCAGGCTTTTTCACGATCAATAGTCAATTCCACTTCCGGATCAAGATCAGGAACCTCTTTAATACACACTAAAATCTTCATCTCTTTTTTTGGTTTTAGGTAAAACAGGAAAACAATTGTCCTTTTTTCTGGCTGTCAAGGTCTGTTATCATTGAAAACACGTCAGTTGTCAAGAAAAATCGAGCGATTGCTCGATTTTTCTTGACATAGACCTCATAACTTTTGATGATGAAGTCATAATTCAAATATGTTGCTCTGAGGGGATCGTTTAACGGAATTTCAGATGGACGGAATTTACTCATAAATTACTCAACTTTCCCACTTCCTGAAATGTGAGAATTATAATTGGATTGGCAATGTGAATATATAAAAATTACAGTTTAATAGAATAAAGAAGGCAGGAATCAGGAGACAGAATAGAAAGGAATCGCTACGCTCCATTGGCATAATTAATATGTAAAATGCACTAAAGGAGCCCAAATTCACCTTCTGGCTCCTATCTCCCGTATTCTCGCTGACCAACAACGGAAAAAACAGAAACAAAGCAAAATATCAAAATCATTAAGTTGGAAAAGTTGAGTAGATTACAGTTAAATAATTTTAAGCTATCATAATAAGCCCTAATCAAACTGGAGACAAAATGGATTTTTCAATTTCGGACAAAATGCAAACCATTTTGGAGATGATAAATGAATTTGTGGATAAAGAGCTGATACCGCTAGAAAATGAGTATTTAACCAAATCGCGGGATGGCGCTACGTTTGAAAAAACGATAAAGGAAATGCAGCAGAAAGTAAAACAAATGGAGCTATGGGCTCCGAATCATCCTGAAGAACTCGGTGGAATGGGATTGGGTCTAATGGAACATGCGCTGGTTTCAGAAGCTTTAGGACGATGCACCTTGGGGCATCTTGCTTTTGGTTGTCAGGCGCCCGACGCCGGGAATATCGAGATTTTGCATAAATACGGAACGGATGAGCAAAAGGAGACCTATCTGAAACCTTTGGTGGCAGGGGATATTCGAAGTTGTTTTTCCATGACGGAACCCGACATGCCGGGGTCGAATCCCATTCTCCTGGAAACCACTGCAGAAAAGGACGGTGATGAGTATATCATTAATGGTCACAAGTGGTTCACCTCTTCTGCTGACGGTTCTAAATTTGCGATTGTCATGGCGGTCACCAATCCGGAATCTGAATCTCCTTATTTAAACGCAAGTATGATTATTGTCCCAACGGATACTCCGGGATTCAATCTGGTCAGAAATATACCGGTAATGGGCCATGCAGGCGGTGGTTATTTCAGTCATGGTGAGGTATTGTATCAATCCTGCAGAGTCCCCCGGGCTAATCTTCTGGGGCCCGAAGGCCACGGTTTTGTCATTGCTCAAGACAGGTTAGGGCCGGGTCGGATACATCATTGTATGCGTTGGATCGGGATCTGTAATCGTGCTTTTGAATTAATGTGCAAACGAGCCCAGGATCGTATGATTGCAGAGGGTAAAAATCTGGCATCAAAACAGATCGTGCAAGCCTGGATTGCCGAGTGTGCAGCTGAAATTCAGGGTGCCCGTTTGATGGTGTTGCATGCCGGCTGGTTGATTGATAAGGTTGGAACAAAAGATGCGCGGGTAGAGATCGCCACGGCCAAGTTCACAGTTGCCAAGACCATGCAAAAGGTTTTGGATACTGCCATCCAGATTCATGGTGGACTGGGAATGACAAACGATACTGTCCTGGCAACCCTATGGAGCCATGAAAGAGCAGCCAGGATTTACGATGGTGCGGATGAAGTTCACAAGGTATCAGTAGCCAAACGGATATTAAGAAAATATGGAACTAGATAAAGAACTGGAATCGGAATTAGATCAAGATCAGCAACTGGATTTTTTTTCATTTAAAAAACAGCTTGAAATCGATAAAGAGGATTTCTGTAAAGAGGTGTATAAGGAAAGAAAAGAATCTATCCAGATAAAAAAAGAGAAAACAGTCGTAAAAAACCTGGAAAAGATTTTTGATGCTACCTTCCGCATTTGCACCCGCAAGGGATTTCGAGGAATGAGTATGAGAGACCTCAGTCAGGAATCCGGATTAAGCATGGGGGCTTTATACTCATATTTCAGGAGTAAGGAGGAGCTTCTCAATACCCTGCAACGGGTGGGAAACAGTTTTATTCAGCGAATTCTGGAAGAATCAGCTCTGGGTAAAGAAAACGCTTTCATTCGTTTGCGGCTTACCATCAAAACGCATCTTTACTTGAGCGAAATTGTTCAACCCTGGTTTTACTTCTCCTATATGGAGGCAAAAAGCCTTTGCAAAAAAGAGCGTGATTTTTATAAACAGGCCGAATTGTATACAGAAAACCTGATCCTGAACATTCTGGAAGAGGGAGCTGAACAGGGTCTTTTTCAACAGCGTGAGCATAAGATGGCTGCCAGTGTGATCAAAGCCATGCTACAGGACTGGTATTTAAAACGCTGGAAATATGCCAAGCGGAATGTGACTGTGGATCACTATGCTGATTTTATATTAGGCTTCATTGAATCCTTCTACCTGCTGAAGGAAAATAACTGAAAATGAGTGAAATCATCCTGGTTCGGCATGGACAAGCTTCCTTTGGCGCCGATAATTATGATAATCTGTCAAAAATCGGTGAAACCCAGGCTCAAGTAACCGGCCAACACTTTGCAGATATCCGCCAGCCCTTTACAGCCGTATATTGCGGACATATGGAGCGGCAGATTAAAACTGCGGAATCCGTTCGCATGATGTTGCTGGAGAAGGGTCTGATATGCCCTCAACCGATTCGTGACGCGGCTTTTAACGAATACGATTCCAGGGTGCTTTTTGAATCGTTCCTGCCTGCCTTATTAAAGGATGAACCGGAGCAGGTTGAAACCCTTGAACGGTTGCGCACGGACCGAAAAGCATTTCAAGTCCTGTTTAATAAGATCATGAAGCACTGGATCACCGGAAAATATGACATTGACACCACTCCACGCTGGCAGGATTTTAAAGAGAGGGTTAGAAAAGGAATCCTTGCCATCATGACACAACATGGCTCAAAACAGACCGTATTGATTTCCACCTCGGGTGGCCCAATATCCGTTGCTGTGCAGATGGCACTCGAATTGACAGATGACATGACCATGGAGATCGCCTGGCAGATACAAAACAGCTCTATTACCCGGTTGAAGTACAATAACGGTCGTATCATGCTATCCGGTTTTAATGATACCACACACCTGATTCTAAAAAATGATCCCTCACTCTTAACCTATCGTTGAGTGTGACCATCTTATAAAACCAACATAAGAGACTTAATATGGATTTTACCGTATCAGACAAAATGCAAACCATCGTTGAGATGATCAACGAATTCCTGGAAAAGGAGATCATCCCTCTGGAACCGGCATTCCTTTCAAAGCCTTTTAGAGAGCTGCTTCCCGTTATCAATGAAAAGCGGGAAATTGTTAAGAAAATGGAATTGTGGGCACCCAATCACCCGACAGAATTTGGCGGAATGGGACTGGATCTGATGGAACATGCCCTCGTTTCCGAAGCACTGGGCAGAAGTCCACTTGGACATTTTGTTTTCGGATGCCAGGCCCCGGATGCCGGAAATATTGAAATCCTCCATAAATACGGGACAAAAGAGCAGAAAGATAAGTACCTGGCGCCACTGGTTGAAGGAAAGATTCGCAGTTGTTTTTCCATGACCGAAGTTGACATGCCAGGATCCAATCCTGTTATGCTGGAAACCACCGCTGAAAAAGAGGGAGATGACTATATCATCAACGGGCATAAATGGTTCTCGACAGGAGCTGATGGGGCAGAATTTGCGATTGTGATGGCTGTTACCAACCCGGAAGAATCCTCACCACATAAGCGCGCCAGTATGATCATCGTGCCCAGTGATACTCCGGGATTTAACCTGGTACGTAATATCCCCATTATGGATCATACGGGAGATGACTTTTTCAGCCATGGCGAAATCCTCTATCAATCCTGTCGTGTTCCTCGAAAAAATCTTCTCGGCAAAGAAGGAGAAGGTTTTGTTATTGCCCAGGATAGGCTGGGGCCAGGAAGAATCCATCACTGTATGCGTTGGATCGGAGTCTGCAATCGAGCTTTTGATATTATGTGTGAATACGCCAATTCCCGCCTGATTTCTGAAGGACGAAACCTGGCTTCAAAACAGCTTACACAGGCAAAAGTCGCCGAGTGTGCAGCGGAAATTCAAAGAGCCAGGTTGATGGTTCTGGATGCGGCCTGGAAAATAGAAAACCTGGGAACAAAAGAAGCAAGAACGGAAATATCCCTGATCAAATTCACAGTCCCCAATGTGATGCAGCAGGTTTTGGACACTGCCATCCAGATTATGGGAGGTTTGGGAATGACCGATGATACCATTGTTGCCTACATGTGGCGTCATGAAAGAGGAGGTCGTATCTATGATGGTGCCGATGAGGTTCATAAATCCGCTGTGGCAAGGCAGATATTAAAGAGGATGGCGGTTAGCGGTTAGATCTCACGGATGCAAGTTAAAAACATGTGTCTTCTTTTTCGTTTCAGAGTTTAACTTTAACCTAAGATTGTAAATGTCCTTAACAGATTCAGCTACAGATATCAGGCAGGGTGAAGAATTAAACATTCAAGCCGTTGAAACATACCTGAAAGATACTATTCCGGGATTAACCGGAAATCTTGAAGTGAAACAATATCCTTCCGGTTTTTCCAACCTCACCTACCTGATTGAAATCGGAACCAAAAAACTGGTTCTCAGACGACCGCCCTTCGGGACAAAGGCAAAAACAGCCCATGACATGGGCAGGGAATTTAAAATTCTATCATCCATTCGGGAGTATTTTCCCTACTGCCCTAAACCGCTGGTATATACGGAGGATGAATCCATACTGGGGGCTCCATTTTATGTCATGGAGCGAATCGAAGGGATTATCTTGCGCAAAAACCTCCCCAAAACTTTGTCGTTTTCAGCGGATGATGCTAAAACCCTGTGTACTAATCTGATTGATGTCCTGCTGGAACTTCATGCCATTGACTATAAGAAAATAGGATTGGATAACCTGGGAAAACCCGAAGGCTACATCAATCGCCAGGTTGCCGGGTGGAGCAAGCGATATCGCGCTGCCCGAACACAGGATGCCCCCGATTTTGAATCTATCATGACCTGGCTGGAAAAGAATCAACCTGCTGATAGTAAAAACCCATCTTTAATCCATAATGATTACAAGTTTGACAATGTTGTCCTTGATCCGGAAAATCCTCTGAAAATTATCGGAGTGCTCGACTGGGAAATGGCAACCATTGGTGACCCCCTGATGGACTTAGGAGCCACCATCGCCTATTGGATCAACCGCGACGATTCCGAAGAGATGCAATTGATCAGAATGCTGCCAACAAACATTGAAGGAGCATTAACCAGGAAAGAGATTATTTCCTACTACCTGGAACGATCAGGAGTTAGTGTTCAAGATTTTACATTTTATCAATGCTGTAATGTTTTCCGGGTCGCAACCATTGCCCAACAAATCTACTACCGGTTTTACCACGGGCAAACCAACGATACCCGTTTTGGTATGTTTATCGGAGCTGTGCAGGTAATGGAACGATCGATTAACTCGATTTTGGAAAAAAACGGTTAAGCTCAAAATCAGTGGATGGATTTTTATTAGTTATTTCTGACTCAGTTTCATTAGCCTACGGTCTTACACCTTCATTGAACTACCAAAAATGCAAAATAAATGGTAGGGCGGGTTACATCCCATAAGCGCTACTTAAGAAAATATTACCAAGAGCAAAGATTACGGTAGGGCGGGGTTACATCTCCGCCAGAACTAACTCAAAGGCGGCCATGTAAAGCCGCCCTACCGTTATTCCCTGCAATAAATTAAAAGTTCCTGTGTTCGGTTATGAAGGTCAATTGATTCTTAAGTTAATGACACTGATTACTGACTGTCAATCATGCGCTTTAACCACAGGGAGTGCCCGAAGAAAAATATAGCGAACGTTCGATTTTTCTTGACACTTGGAATGGAGTCTTGTCAAAATATGACCAGTTGAAATTAAATCCGTATAAGACATTAGATCGAACCGGGATATTGAATAAAACCTGAAAATCAACAACCCTTTTTCGGTTTTTAGGTACTTATCCAGTTTTTCTGGATCAGGGGTCATAAAAAAAACGGAGACTCAGCTGATTTTGGCTATTAAGGTGGCAGGTTTCATAAACGCAAAATTGGAGGCGGACCATATGGAAACAACAGAGGCGATACATGGCTGGAGGAGTATCAGACGTTACAAGGACGTACCCGTCTCCGATGAAGCATTAAGAGCAGTGTTAAATGCCGGAAGAAGGGCTCCTTCCTGGGAAAATGTTCAACCATGGCATTTCATTGTCATTGAGGAGGATGAGACCAAATCAAAACTTGCAGAATTGGCATCGGGTCAGAAATTTATTACCAAAGCACCGATTGTGATTGCCGTTTGTGGTGATCTGTCCGCCTGGGAGAAACCGAAAAATAAGGAAGCCTTAATGGAATTGGCGGAAGCCGGTGTGATGAAAGTGAACGAAGAGATTATTGATAAGGTGATGTTGAATGATCCGGTTTTTTGTGTGGCTGAAAATGGACCGGCAATTATCTTATCCCGAACATTTGAACAGCTAGGTATCGCATACGGATTCATGGGTATTGAAGCCGTAAACCAGGGATTGGGAATGTGTGTTGTTGGTGCCTTAAACAGTGAAGTGACGGGCACTAAACATGAATTATACCAGGAAATCAAAGCTGAACTTGCAATTCCTGACAAAATGTATCTTTTAACATTGCTAACTCTGGGCGTCCCGGCAGAGGAACCCAAGGCCAGACCAAGAAAAGCTTTTGATGCGATTGTATCAAAAGGAAAAATAGGTCGAAAGCTTTAAAAAGCTGTCCGCTGTGGGGGCAAAACGCCTTCCAACCTCCGGGAGAATCATAATCTAATATCATGGATGGTATTATTCCCGGTTACCCCCGTTCGCCATAGACTTGGTGAAGGTTGCCCCCATGGCATCTATTATGTCAGATGCCGGATCTTCAACAAACCAGGTTATTAACCTACCGGGTATCATTTCCTGATACTGTTAAGATTCTCCCTTGAACAGGCTAATCTGTACCTAACCTGGCAATACTATAGTAATTCTTCAAAAAAGAAAAACAAGATCTCCTGACCAGTTAACAACCTGATTATTTAGCTCTTTCATAAGCAGGCTACTGGCCAGAATCAAGCACTTCAGATCAACCCCTTTTAATTCGCCATTATCCCATTCTTGACGGCAAACACCTTTTGGTTTATTAGTGTTTTATCGCGAAGTGTCAAATTGCTTTTACACCTGCGTTATTCCCCCACTGACACAAGACCGATTTTCATACTATTTGTACTGAATAGTCTAAAAAAGGAGAGATTTCATAATGCCAGATTCAAAAGACAAATTTATTTTATCCATTGATTTGGGAACGTCCGGCAGTAAAACTGCTTTAGCAAATGTGTATGGTGAAATTATCGGTTTCGATTTCCAGGGAGTCCCCCTGCATCATCTGCCGGATGGTGGTGTCGAGCAAGACCCGGATGATTGGTGGAACGCTATAATGTCGACCACAAAAAGACTGTTGGATAAGGAATTGGTACCAAGAGAAAATATTGTTGCCGTGTGTGCTTCGACACAGTGGTCAGGAACGGTTCCGGTCGATAAGAATGGAAAAAATCTGATGAATGCCATCATCTGGATGGATATGCGCGGGGAAAAAGCAGTCCGGAAGGTGGTGGATGGACCAATTAAAGTTGAAGGTTATAACGTCCGGAAACTTTATGACTGGATTCGTATGACAGGCGGTGCTCCTGCACTGGACGGAAAAGATCCGGTTGGCCACATTCTGTTTATCAAGGAAAACTATCCGGAAATCTATCGGAAAACTTATAAGTTTCTGGAACCTAAAGATTACATCAACTTAAGACTTACGGGCAAATTCGCTGCATCCTTCGATTCCATAGCATTACATTGGGTAACGGACAACAGAGACCTGAAGAATATCCACTATCACAAAAAACTTTTAAAAAATACCGGATTGGAGAGAGAGAAGCTTCCCAATTTAAAACGTTCAATCGATATTCTGGGACCCATCAAGAAAGAGATTGCATCCGAACTTGGTTTAAGAGAAGACGTCCAGGTTGTGATGGGAACTCCTGATCTGCAGGCAGCCGCACTTGGTTCAGGTGCCGTTGATGATTACGCTGGTCATATTTACATCGGAACCTCCTCATGGCTTTCAGCTCATGTGCCCTTTAAGAAGACGGATCTGTTTCACACCATGGCTTCTATGCCTTGTCCCATTCCGGATAAATATTTCATTATTAATGAACAGGAAACAGCCGGAGCCTGTTTAACCTTCCTCAAAGAAAACATTCTCTATCACAAGGACGAGTTACTGAGAGAAGAGGCAGTACCGGATGTCTATAAGATTTTTGATCGAATCGCTGAAAAAGTACCAGCCGGAAGCAATAAGGTACTATTCACTCCGTGGCTGAATGGTGAGAAAACACCGGTAGAAAACGCCTATATCAGAGCCGGATTGCACAATATGTCCTTAAAGTCCACCCGGGAAGATATTATCAGGGCTGTTTTGGAAGGTGTGGCTTTTAACCAGCGCTGGGTGTTTAAATACGTTGAGAAATTTGTCAAGCGGCGGATGGATAGCCTTCATTTTGTGGGCGGCGGGGCAAATTCAAGAATCTGGTGTCAGATTCATGCCGACGTTTTGGATCGTGAGATCAAACAGGTTAAAGACCCGATCCAGTCCAATGCAAGGGGCGCTGCTTATATTGCTGCCGTTGGGCTCGGTCTCTTTCAATTCAAGGACATCCACAAGTATATTCAAATCAAAGAGGTTTTTAAGCCCAATCCTGATAACAGAAAGATCTACGATGAGCTGTTTGAGGAATACCTGAACATCTATAAAAACAACGTCAAGATGCACGAAAGACTGAACCGTGTGGGATAAATATTATTGAATTAGAACTTCATGCCAGGAAGATTGAGGGATGCTGTATTACCCCCGTCCACTGGTAAAGCCTGGCCGGTTATATAACTGGCTTCATCGCTGGCCAGGAAGAGAATGGCATTGGCCACCTCTTCCGGCACCCCATATCGCCTCAGTTCGCATCGACTTCCCAGCTTAGCCTCTTTCCCGGTTTCCCTGGCATAATCAAATACCAGTTTGGTCATACCGGATTCAACTAGTCCCGGGCAAACAGCGTTGACCCTGACATTAAAACCTCCCAAATCACAGGCGGCAGTCTGTGTAAAGTTGATTAGCGCAGCCTTGCTGGCGCTATAGGCATTGGGTCCCGCCCCTGAGCGAATACCGGCAACAGAGGCCGTATTCACAAACGCGCCGCTTTTTCTTTCACACATGTGTTTTGCTGCATATTTCATCATATAAACAGCTCCCAATACATTAATACTGTACACTTCCTGCCAGTTTTCGCCTTCCTGATCCCAAAGATCGCTTTTTGAAACATCACCCGTAATTCCGGCATTATTGCAGACGATGTCAATCTTTCCATATTCATCCAAGGCCAGTGATACCAATTGTTTGACCTGATCCTCCTTTCCCACGTCAGTTACTCCATAGATCACGTCACCTCCTGATGCCTTAATCGCTTCCGTAATGGTTTTAAGACTTGACTCGGTTATATCTGCCAGAACCAGCTTAGCACCTTCCCGGGCGAATATTTGTGCAGTCGCTTTTCCAATCCCACTGGCTGCACCTGTTATGATAGCCACCTTGCCTTCCACACGACCTTTTCCCTGCATGATGATTCTCCTGATTTGAGATCTATTACTTTTTCAAGCCGTTGCCCTTTGATCCTTATACTGATGATAATCCACAACAGCTTTCATTGCCCTGACGGCCCTGGCAGGATCCTGGTATATGGGAATTCCCTGCTTCATCAAACCTTGTACCAGTTTTTCCTGCAGGCTGCGATAAGTAAATCCAATGATCGGTTTACCGGCATTCTGTTGCATTTCGATAAATGATTTGGCTACAAACTCCGCCATTTTGCCAAGTGATTTTTCAGCTTGTTCCTCTGTCATTCCGGCATCTACCATCTGGGTCCTGATTGAATTCTCAGGTATCAGGATATAGATCAACAGGAAATCCAGGGTTTCATCCTTAAGTAAGACACCGGGAATATCGGAAAAATATTCCTTGGGATTCTGAGTAAACGTCAAATCCACCGGATTGGCAGCACTTGCCGTATGAGGAAGAAAAGGCATCAGTTTTTTCCGTGTTTCATCTGAAAGGGATGGTAATACCAACCCTTCCCGGCTACAGGAATCGGCAGCAGTGGCCCCGGGGCCTCCTGAATGAGTCTGGATTGCCACCCTGTTTCCATTTGGTTTTGGCAGCGCGCCCAATGCCCAGGAAAGATCGAATAGCTCCGTCAGAGAATAAGCTCTTGTAATCCCACATTGGGCCATCAATCCATCATAAAGCTGATCCGGCCCCGATAATGATCCGGTGTGTGAAAACGCTGCCTTTTTTCCAGCCTCTGATCCTCCAACATACAATGCAACAATCGGTTTGATTTTTGAGATCCTCTTGGCAGCCTCCAGAAACCGTCTGCCCCTCTTGACGCCTTCAATATACAACGCAATCACCTTCGTGTGAGGGCAAACCGCCAGATATTCCATGCAGTCAATCATATCAACATCCACTTCGTTACCGACGCTGAAAGCCGTACTAAACCCTAATCTCAGTCGATAAAGATAATTGAACATCTGGGCGACAAAACTGCCACTCTGGGAAACCAGACCAATATAGCCGGGATCACCCTCCATTGTAAGCGGTGTCGAATTCAGATTATTATAGGGATTGGCGATGCCCAGACAATTGGGACCGATAATACGAATCCCATAGCGTTTGCCAATTTCCAGCAACTCTTTTTCCAGCTGAATCCCATCTCCTCCAACCTCTTTAAATCCTCCCGAGACGACAACCGCCCTTTTAATTCCTTTTTTCCCACATTCTTCCAGGCTCTGGCATACAACTCCTGTCGGTAAAACCATCATTACCAGATCCGGTACTTCAGGCAAGTCTCCCACCTGCCGGTAAGATTTCAGTCCTTTGATCGATTCATCCTTGGGATGAATCGGGTAAAGTTCCCCTTTGTATCCCGCTGTCAGGATCGATGCCAAAATTATGGATCCCATTGTTGAGGGACGATTTGATGCGCCGTAAAAGGCAATACTTCTGGCATTGGTGATCTTGTGTAACGGGCTCTCTTCCACTGAGTTCAACATAACGAATTAACCTTATAAAAAAACCACTGTAAATATATTTCATGGGACTTAACTCTACCATATAACGTCAACCTCATTGGAGTGTCAAGTAAAATCGAGCGTTCGCTCACTTTTTGAATTTTTCGACTTTTCCCACTATGGTTATCCCATCAAAATCGAACATTCGCTCGATTATTCTTGACACGCGATCCCTTAAATTATAAAAAATGTCATGACTCCGGTTAAAAGAAATAAGTATTTTAGGCAGAAATGGTCGTGGATTAGTAATAGTCAGATTGATATAAAAACCTTAACTTCAGAGGAGCAAAATGGTTGATTTTTCTTTAAAGAATAAAATTGCATTGATTACGGGAGCAAGCCGGGGAATCGGGGAAGAGATCGCAAAAACTCTGGCAGAATATGGAGCACATTGTATTCTGGTCAGCCGAAAGGAGGAAGCATTGCTGGAAGTGGTGGCAAAAATCGAGAAAAACGGAGGAAGTGCGGAAGCAATAGCATGTCACATGGGACATCTGGACCAGATTGCAAATCTGTTTGGCAGGATTGAAGAGAAACACGGAAGACTTGATATTCTTGTTAACAATGCTGCTACCAATCCTTTTTTTGGCAATATTACGGATGTTGACGAGGCGATCTGGGACAAAACATTGGGGGTCAATTTAAAAGGACCCTTTTTTATGACCAAACATGCTGCTGGTTTGATGATGAAGTCTGGCGGAGGATCGGTTGTTAATGTTGCATCCATCAACGCTATATCACCCGCTCCTTTTCAGGGAGTTTATTCCATTACCAAAGCGGCCATGGTTTCCATGACTAAAGCTTTCGCCAAAGAGCTGGCGGGATGGAAAATCAGAGTGAATGCTTTGCTTCCCGGTCTAACCAAAACAAAATTTGCCAGTGCCCTGATCGAAAACAAAGAGATTTATGATATCGCTTTGGAGGGCATTCCCATGAAAAGACATGCCGAGCCCCACGAGATGGCAGGAGCGGTTTTATATCTCGTTTCCGACGCTTCCTCATTCACCACCGGGAGTTGTCTGGTTTGTGATGGGGGGAATCTGATTTAAGTCACGGAGTGGGGACTTAGTATCTCTCTAAATATTTCAAGCTATTACGTTATTTTGCGACCGCCCCTTAACAGCCAAAATCGAATGTGCTAGGCTTGTCTATTAAAAAACAAAAAATGAACGTTTGATCGATTTAATAAATACCGAAGAGGAGCACTATGAATGATCCGATCCTTGAACCGATAAAGATTGGAAATTTGGAATTAAAAAACAGAATTTACCTGCCTGCCATGCATTTGAATATGGCCGAAGACTATAAAGTAACCGATCAATTGATTAACTTTTACACCGAGCGGGCTAAAGGCGGAGCATCGATGATTGTTGTAGGATTCGCAACCGTTGATAAACTGTCGGCCGGTTCAACAAATATTGGTGCACATAAGGATGAGTATATTCCGGGGCTTAAGCGTCTGGCTGATGCCATTAGGGATAATGGTTCCTTGTCTGCCGTTCAATTGAATCATGCAGGTAAAAACAGTTTTTCCTTTATGATTGGAGAATCCGCTGTTGCTCCTTCCGCAATTCAAGCCCGAATGACCCGGGAAACTCCCCGTGCGTTGGAACGGGATGAAATATTGGAGATTATCGATAATTTCGGACAAGCCGCCCTGAGGGTTAAGAAAGCAGGGTATGACGCAGTTGAAGTACTGGCTGGAACAGGCTATTTGATCAGCTCTTTTCTCTCCCCCTTGACAAATATCAGGACTGATGAGTGGGGGGGAACTTTTGAGAACCGCATGAAATTCGGCCTGGAAGTTATGAAGGCTATTAAGAAAGCAACGGGGGATGATTTTCCGTTGATTGCCCGTATTAACGGGAATGATCTCATGCCGGGCGGTGTATGCAGAAAGGAACTGCAGATATTCGCCAAGGAACTGGTCAAAGTGGGTGTTGATGCTTTGAATATTAATGTGGGTTGGCATGAAGCCAGGATTCCCCAGATTGTAGCATCAGTTCCCAGGGGTGTGTTCGGATATCTGTCCAAAGGAATAAAAGACCAGGTGGATGTTCCGGTTATTTCCAGCCATAGAATCAATGATCCCCAAACAGCCAGGGAAATGATCGCTGACGGATTATGCGATTTAGTCGCCATGGGTCGTCCGCTTATTGCTGATCCCGAACTTCCCAACAAAGTGAAAGCAGGCAGGGAAAACGAAATCATTCACTGTATCGCTTGTGCTCAGGGATGTTTCGACCATCTCTTCGAACTCAAATTTGTGCAATGTTTGTGTAACCCGCGGGTTGGAAGGGAATTGGAAACTATCATCAAACAGGCCGATATCAAGAAGAATGTGATGGTTATCGGCGGGGGTGCAGCAGGTATGAGTGCAGCGTTGGCAGCCAAAGAAAGAGGACATTCCGTAACCCTTTATGAGAAATCAGAAAGACTGGGAGGACAGTTGTTTTTAGCGGCGGCACCTCCGGGACGTGAGGAGTTCAAGGAACTGGCAACAGATCTGGCCACCCAGGTAAAAGTCCACGGTATTAATGTAGAACTCAATAAAACCGTGGATGAGGCTTTATTAAAAGAGAAAAAACCGGACCATGTTATTCTGGCCACGGGAGCAAAACCATTAACCATCCCGGTGCCCGGAGCCGATCTGCCGAACGTGGTTCAGGCCTGGGATGTCCTGCAAAATAAAGTCTTAACCGGCAAGAAAGTGGTTGTTCTTGGTGGAGGAGCTGTCGGTGTGGAAACTGCCCTGTTTCTTGCCGAAAAGGGAACCATGTCAGGCGACGCCCTTAAATTTTTGCTGCTGAATGGCGTGGAAACCCCTGAAGATCTCTGCGAACTGGCAGTACAGGGAACCAAGAAAGTAACCATGGTAGAGATGCTGGAAAAAGCGGGAAAAGATATTGGTCGCTCAACCCGTTGGGTATTGATGGGTGATCTCTCCCGTTATGGCGTTGAAACCCGTACTGAGACAAAGGCGTTGGAAATAACGGAAAAAGGATTAAAGGTGGAATGTGATGGAAAAACCGAAGAGATCGCAGCGGACACCATTGTCATGGCTACGGGCTCTGTACCGGAGAACTCCCTTCATCAGACTCTCACACAACTAAGCATTCCTTATGAAATGGTCGGCGATTCAAAGCAGATAGGATTGGCATATGATGCCATCTATAGTGGTTTTGATGTGGGAAGAGCCTTATAAAAGTCAATACAACTTCGAAACATTTTGTTCTGCTTGCTGGACAGGAAATAACTAATATACGGAGGCAAATACCGGATACGCGCCTCCGTATTTAAGCAGTGCAAATGCGATCATAAAAGAAAAACACAACGATAGCCGTTTGAATAAAAAGAGGAAGAGTCTTTAATAAATAAAAATCAGGAGACAAACCAATGGGACCACTTAAAGGGATGAAGATAGTCGAAATCGGCAGTATTGGGCCGGGACCGTTTTGCGCCCAGATGTTGGCAGATATGGGAGCTGATATTATTCGCATTGACCGTAAAACACCGGGTTCAGGTGCAATTAGTTTAGGAGAAGCGAAATATAACATTATGCACCGCAGTCGCCGTTCTGTAACGGTCGATTTAAAAAAACCGGAAGGTGTGGAGACGGTGTTGCGTTTGATTGAAAAAGCCGATGCCCTGATCGAGGGATTTCGGCCAGGAGTCACTGAAAAACTGGGGATAGGCCCGGTTGCCAGCATGGAACGCAATTCAAAGCTTGTTTACGGACGGATGACAGGTTGGGGACAAGATGGACCGCTTGCCGAGGCCGCCGGTCATGATATCAATTATATCTCGATTTCCGGTGCATTGCATGCCATTGGTTACGAAAACCAGGCGCCTGTTCCACCGCTAAACCTGGTCGGAGATTTTGGTGGCGGCGGTTTGTTGCTGGCTTTTGGTATTATGTGTGCAGTTTTTGAGGCTCAGAAATCAGGTAAGGGACAGGTAGTTGACGCTGCCATGGTGGACGGGTCAGCAGTTCTGTCCAGTATGTTCTATGGGTTTGCAGCCGCTGGCGGCTGGTCTGATAAACGGGGAACCAATCTATTGGATGGAGGAGCCCATTTTTATGGAACATATGAGACAGCAGACGGCAAATGGATCTCAATCGGCTCTATCGAACCCCAGTTCTACGCACTCTTGCTGAAGCACACCGGGATTTCTGATCCGGATTTTGATGTTCAGATGGATATCAGCAAATGGTCGCTGTTAAAGGAAAAATTGAATGTCATCTTTAAAACAAAAACGAGAGATCAATGGTGTGAAATCATGGAGGGAACCGATGTATGTTTCGCGCCGGTGCTGACTTTTTCGGAAGCGACCAAACATCCTCACAATGTCGCCAGAAACTCTTTTGTTGAAGTGGGAGGTATCGTTCAACCAGCCCCTGCTCCTCGTTTCAGCCGAACCAAACCGGAAATTCAGGGTCCACCGCCTGCACCGGGGCAACATAACGAATCCGCCTTGAAGGATTGGGGATTTCAAGAGGATGAGATTATAAACCTCCAAAAAATCGGGGCTATATAAACATTCAAGCGAAAGGAACAGATGCATGAATTACCGGTAACGGAACGGATTCTTGACGTTGTCATTGCTCACGCCGAGAGGAAACAGGTGCAAAAGATTGTTGGAATCAATCTCAGGGTGGGCGAGCTCAGCGATCTTGAAGATGAATGGATTCAGCACTATTTCAGTTATCTGGCCAAGGATACCGTGGCGGCAGAAGCCCGTTTAAAGATTGAACGGGTTCCGGTAGTCATGAAGTGTAATTCCTGTTCCAACTCCTTTCAGATCGATATCAAGGAGATGAAAGAGATCCAGTGTCCTCAATGCGAGGGGAAAAAGTGTTCCATTGTGTCCGGAAAGGAATATTACATAAAAGATATGGAGGTGGTTTAATGAAAGAAGTTAGACTGATTGAAATCAAGGAAGATATTTTGTCTGATAACAAGATTCAGGCTGATGATTTGAGAGCCAATCTTAAACAGGAGAAAACATTTCTGTTAAACCTGATGTCTTCACCTGGTGCGGGAAAAACAAGTTTGATTCTGAAAACGGCAGAACAGATTAATCACAGGATCAAAATAGCTGTCATGGAGGCGGATATAGATTCCAAAGTAGATGCCGAGAAGATCGCGGCCCGGGGGATTGATGCCATTCAACTCAGAACCGGGGGATTTTGCCATCTGGACTCCAATATGGTCGCAAAAGGTCTGGCAGCAATGGAAGTGAAAGCCCAGGATCTCATTATTATTGAGAACGTAGGGAACCTGGTTTGCCCGGCTGAATTTGATACCGGCGCTCACAAGAATGTGATGATCTTAAGTGTCCCGGAAGGAGATGACAAACCACTTAAATACCCATTGATGTTCACAGTGTCTGACGTCATGATTATCCATAAGACGGATTACCTGTCCCTATCCGACTTCAATATTCAATTGGCCAGAGAGAGGGCCACCTCGTTAAATCCGAACATTATAATCTTTGAAGTCTCCAGTAAAACCGGGGAAGGAATAGCCGAGTGGACCGAGTGGCTGATCAATGAGGTTAATAACTTCAAGAATACTTGATACGGATTTCTGCCCTGTTACAGTATAGGGTTCAGATTGTTCACCTAAACATTTCTAAAATGAATGACTTAACTGTCTATCTATTATTGCTTGATAGTGTCAAGAACACTATTGTTTGATGAATTGACCAAGTAGTTTTAACCACTGGAATGGATAGTAGAAAATGGAACAGTTAGAAACAAGAATAGAAAACGGGGACTGTTTGGAGATCCTTAAGAATTACCCAGAAAACCACTTCAATTTAATAGTTACATCTCCGCCATATGCAGATAGTAGAAACAAAACATACGGCGGAATTAAACCTCATGAATATGTAAAATGGTTTTTACCAAGAGCTGAAGAATTCCTGCGAGTTTTGAAACCGGATGGTACTTTTATCCTCAATATTAAAGAAAAAGCTGTTAGCGGCGAACGACATACATATGTATTGGAATTAATATTGGCACTCCGTGAATTAGGCTGGCTTTGGACAGAAGAATTTGTCTGGCATAAAAAGAACTGTTTCCCTGGTAAATGGCCTAATCGATTTAGAGATGCATGGGAACGTTGCCTGCAGTTCAACAAATCTAAGAAATTTAATATGTACCAGGAAGAAGTTATGGTTCCCATGGGAGATTGGGCAAAATCCCGTTTAAGAAACCTCAGTAATACTGATCTCATTCGCGATGAATCGAAAGTGGAAAGTGGTTTTGGTAAAAATGTGTCAAAATGGATCGGTCGAGACATGGCATATCCAACAAATGTTCTCCATTTTGCCACTGAATGTTACAACAAAAACCACAGTGCAGTTTTTCCCAAAGCGCTTCCGGAATGGTTCATCAAACTGTTTACCAAAGAATATGATTGGGTACTTGATCCCTTTGTTGGTTCCGGAACGACTTCTGAAATCGCACAACGCCTTTCAAGAAACTCAGTCGGTATAGATGTACTTCCAGAATATTGTGAATTAGCTAAGAACAGAACAAAGAATTATCAGGTGACAGCCTGTGAGGATGAAACAAAAGACGAAATTAATTAGACATAATTCGGGTCTAAATTAAACCCGAATTAAACCAACAAGTGGAATGGGACGATTAAAAACGAAGCGATATAGTGAAGGGGATACAAGAAAGCGCATATACCTGGTAGCGCCCAGGCATCCCCGCAACTTCTGGTCCATGCAGGGGACGGCTGACATCCTCGGGGCAAAGACCTTGATGCCGAACTCGGCGTTGGCTACATTAATGGCAATGACTCCTGATTCTGTGCCCATTGAATATGAACTGGCTGATGAGAATATAACAGAAGTTGATTTCGAGAAGGATTGCGACCTGGTTGCCATCACCGGTGGAACATTGCATTCTCAGCGAATTATTGAATTATGTACTACATTTAGAAACAAAGGAAAGAAGGTTGCATTGGGGGGAACGTTTGCCTCTATCGAAACCGATAAATGCGATGGATTGGCGGACTATCTGTTCGTGGGTGAGGCGGAGCACACCTGGCCTCTTTTTCTACAGGAGTGGTCTAACAACAAAGAAAAGAGTGTTTATAAGCAGGAAACTTATATCGACATGCAACAGAGTCCGGCGCCGGACTGGTCTCTGATAAATGCTAAGGATTATGTTAACATCAGTGTTCAAACCAGCAGGGGCTGTCCCAACCAGTGTGATTTTTGTGATGTAATTCAGTATGTGGGACGAACCTACCGCACCAAATCCATTGATCAGATTTTGACCGAAATCCGGAATGCCCATGCAATCGGAGCCAGAACGGTTTTCTTTTCAGATGATAATTTTCTGGGAAAAAAAGGGTTCACGGAAAAGTTGCTAAAAAAGCTGATCGATTGGAATCAACAACAGACCAGGCCACTCTCATTCTCCACACAAATCACCGTACAGGTGGCAGATGATGATAAACTCCTCAGACTGTTTGCCGATGCCCGATTCTCAGTGCTTTTCCTGGGCGTTGAAACCGTTAGAAAGGAGAGCCTGGATGAGGTGCATAAAAGCCAGAACTATGCAAAAGATCTCTACGAACGCATCAGAAGAATCTCCAAGTACGGAATTGTTCCGTTCATTGGTCTGATCGTCGGCTTTGACAATGATGATGAAACGATCTTCGCTGATCTGGATCATTTCCTGAAGGAGACCAATAGCCCCATCGCCGGGATCAGTCTGTTGAATGCTCCGCGCCACACTCCTCTATATAATCGATTAAAAAAGGAGGGCCGGTTGGTGGAGAAAGAATTTTCGGGAGAGTGGCAATTGAGTACCAATATTATCCCCAAACAGATGGACGGGGAGACGTTAAGTCGATTATACCGGGAGTTCTTTAAAAAAATATATGAGCCGGAAGCTTTTGAAAGCAGGTTTTTAAGTTGGCTCAAACAGGTGGATTACAATAATAGTAATTATACCCGTAAAAAAGGTGACCCCAGACAGCTGAAATTCGGGTATCGCATTTTTAAACAATTTCTATTTCATGAAGATCCTCAAATACGAGCCCTGTTTTTCAGGATGCTTAAGAAAACCTGGAAAATCGACCCCAGACTGGTAAGACGATTTTTTACCGTGATCACACAGTACAAACACTTTTATGATTTTGTGAATCATATGAAGTCAAACCAACACAGTGTGTAAAAAACACGCCGCTTAATTTATTATTGGGGTATACACTTAACCACGAACTACATCCAGGAATAACTTTTCAGGGAAGGTGAGGAAACCGTTTTTGAATTTATGTCGATTTTTACGACTCCGATCTGACGATTGGAAAGATCATCCGCACCACCGATAAGATAGATATTGTCTCCTACCGTAACCAGAGATTTATACAACAGTTTTTGGCTGGTATGGCCCAGTATATTCGTTTTAACTTCAAGGCTTACCGGGTCCATCATCAGAATATCATTATAGGGTATCCCATCGGCCCAACCTCCTGTCATAAAAATCTTTCCGTTTAGTACAGCTGTCTCCATGTACATTCTTGGAGAGGGAAGTTTTGTTGTCCTTAAAACCTCGCCGTTTTCCGGATCAATTTCAAGAATATCATCCAAAATATGCCCATTATGGTCCTCTCCTCCAAACAGGTAGATCTTGCCTTGGTATGAGGCGGTTCCAACATATTCACGGGGTGTTGGCAGTCTTCCGATCGTCTTCACTTTTCCAGTTTGTGTCTCTATTTTGATGATAGTATCCAGGTAGTTTTGCCCGGTCCAGCCTCCAATATAAAATATATCCTTATTTATCAGGGTGGAGTCGCCAAAGGCTGCCGGAAAAGGAAGTTCTGCAAATTCCGTTAGTTCATGGCTTTGAGAGTCAAATACAAGTATTTTGTCTGAAAAACTTGTCCGATCCAAACCGCCAATCAGATATATTTTCCCATTCACAACTTCTGAACGCAGCCCGATCACTTTTTGAGGGAGCTGATCCAATCGTCGGATGATATTTTCTTCCAAATCAATCTGAAGAATATCCCGATAAAAAACATTGTTTTCTCCCATACCGCCAAAACAAAAAATACTGTTATCGACAACAGCGGCGGAAACCATGTTTCTGGAAGTCCAGGGTCTAAAGATAATGTGTCGCCCGGCATATCCGATAATAAGAATCAATACCAGCAGCAAAGACAGATAAATAAAAATAGTTACCCTGGATCTGAGCAGAAAAGAATCACGAAAGGCTCCTTTTTTCATGAGATAACCTCTGATTAGCTTGGTGGCTGCGATAAGGCAAACAGTGATACAAATATTGGCTGAACGATTTCAATTCTTTACCTCGATCAGATCATTTTGTCTACGGAATTCCAGTCTTTTACAGGGTCATCCAAAAGCTTTCTTTTCCTTGCCAGCAAAGTCATCTGTTTCAGCTTGGTTTCCGGTTCATGATAACGCCTGAGGTAGCGGGTTATTGTCGTATAGGTAAACAGGGTGTTTAACGGACGAAATCGAATTAAGTACCAGAAAATGCGATAGCTGATTATCAAAGCAGGTAAGAAATAGAAAATATTGAGCAACTCATTTACCCAGTAGTTGTTAATTCGGGGAATCCAGGGAAATTGTTGATGCAGCCAGACTGATATCCAGAATACCAGCGGTACTGACGTCAGGTAAAAAAGAGCAACTGCCCAGGAATGACCGGCCTCCACAGCCTTGCGTCTGCAATATGCCATGCAGCGCATGCAGTTTTCGCAATGGTAAGTCCAGAACGGATAGGCCCTTTTTCCGAATCTGACCATGCGTATCCCGCTGTTGGGGCAGGATTTAGCACATAAACCGCAACCGACACATCTATTGTTGGAGAACATCATCTTCCCCATGAACATCTTTCCAAACAAAAGATAAAGAATGGGAAAAATAGGGACAAACCAGAACAAGACAACCGACCAGATTGCTTCCCAAAGATTGTTACGGCTGAACCAGATCCTTTTGCCCTCAGTAAGTCTGGCTACAATCAATCGAAGCCGCTGCCGGGTTTTTCTCCGAATCTTTTCAACATTTTTTGTATGAAGTCCCCAGTGTAAGTTAATCATATTGGATGGCATATCCAGGCTGAATATCCCCTTAACTCGATACCCTTTCAGAGTAAGAATCAGGGCGGCAAAAAAAGTCGCAAATCCGGCTGCCCCGGGGATACGAACAGGCCCCAAAAATATACTTCCCCGGGTGGCAACACAAATTGCCGGGGTCTTTTTTCGCCTCGGAAAGCAAAGAAGAAACTTAATCATCGACCAGGGAGGCATGAATCCATGGGTTGGAAAAAACAATCCCACCAGATCCTCATGTGGTTTTTCCAGTTGGCTATCGGGGTCGACATCGTCAATCATATCCAAGGTAACCGGTATATTCTGATCTTCCAGCATCTCTTTCATCCAGTGCGCGACTCTGAAGGTGTTGCCGGTTCCACTTAAAATGTAAAACTGTGCTTTTTGAAAAGTCATAAATAATGTGAGGATTGCTCTGTTTTGTTCAAGGTTGTCCGCCTTTTTGGAAAGCTATTTTAATGAATCAAGTCATCTAAACCAACTGCAATCATGAATCATCATCATAAAGGCTGTAAAGGTGGAAATGATCATGAAAGTTTGAGAATGTAAAATAAGGGTATTGATAATCAGCAATGTCCGGTTAGGTTATTGCAACAATAACGAGAAACTTTCAAAATAATGGAATGTACAAAGACGCCATTACTTTAACTTTAGCTATTATTTGTTTAGAAAAAAGTAGGATGGGCTACTCGTTGCCCATCAATAGA
>JAHJTV010000082.1 GCA_018829445.1 bacterium | reverse complement strand
TTCTCTGTCATGCCGGACTTGATCCGGCATCCAGATTTTTGAAATAATTATGGATTCCGTGTCAAGCACGGAATGACAACATGTCAGCTTTCTATGGCCTATAATTTCAATAATTTAGGCAATAACTCAAAACTGTTCAGTTACCAACAACTAATGATTTTTTGCTTCAGTAAGCTCTTGTGGGGTGTAACCCCGCCCTACAAATGCTTATAGAAAGCTTTATAGGCCTTGTACGTATGGTAAAGATCCACTTTGGATGCAATCTCGAATGGCGAATGCATGGAGAGCAAAGCCGTTCCACAATCCACCACATCCATGCCATACCTGGCAAGATGAAGAGCGATGGTGCCGCCGCCTCCCTGGTCAACCTTGCCCAATTCGGCTGGTTGCCAGATCACCTTCTCCTTATTAAATGCTTTTCGTACATCTGCGACATATTCCGCATGGGCCTCATTCGATCCTGATTTTCCCCGGGTGCCCGTAAATTTGGTCAGGCAGACTCCAAAACCGATTTTTGCCGAATTCATGGGCTCGGATACATCCTTCCATTCAGGATCGATTCCGGCATTTACGTCCGAAGACAAAAATTTGGAATTGGCCAGAGACTGAAGCAGGGTATTGTAGTCTCCTTTTCCATAGTGCTGGATGATATCATTTACAATCCGTTCGATCAAATTGGAATGGGCTCCACTGTTTCCCATGGAACCTATCTCCTCCTTGTCGAAAAACACCATGATCAGGTTCTTCTGTTTGATATCTTTGGCGACATCAAACAGTGCTTTCATCCCGCAAAAGGCGCAAATCCGATCATCCTGCCCATATGCTCCCACAAAACTCCTATCAAATCCGACATCCCGAGCTTCTCCGGCGGGAACTACCTGAAGTTCGGCACTGACAAAATCCTGCTCTGTAATTCCATACTGTTTGTTCAGTTTTTCCAATATGGCAAGCTTGATGGCATCCTTTTCAGACTTAAATTTATAAGGAATGGAGCCAACCAGAATATTCAATTGTTCGCCCTCAATCACGTTGGTTGCTGTTTTCTTATTCTGGTTTTGTGCCAGATGTGGCAACAGGTCATTGATCATAAACACCGGTTCATCTGCCGATTCACCGTAAGCGATGGCTATACTCTTTCCACTTTCAAGGACAATAGTCCCATGCAAGGCCAATGGCCGTGTCACCCATTGATATTTTTTTATTCCGCCGTAATAATGGGTTTTCATATAAGCCATATCTTCCGCTTCATACAGGGGAAACTGCTTTAGATCCAACCTGGGCGAATCGATGTGTGCCCCGTTCATGAGGAATCCCTTTTCAAAGGAATTAGTGTCGTTAATAATCACCAATGCCCCGGCAACGGAATCATAATTGAGAAACAACTTTTTAGTACTCTTTTTTGCCTGGTTGATATTAACAAACTCCAACCCGGCTGAGTATTGTTCAATTGTTGCTATGGTCTCCCGTTCTGTTTTACTGCTGTTCAGGAACTTTTTATATTCATCGGCGAGGGAAAATATCTCCTTTTGCTCTTTTGCTTTGAGCCCGTCCCAGGCATTCTTTTTTTTGAAAAACAGTTTTTCGGTCAGTTGTTTTGCAGCATCAGTTTTTTTTCTTTTTTTCGCAGATGTCGCCATCAAATCTCCTTTTGTGATAACCTCTTGTAGCAGCGATCTTGAATTGTTAATTAAAGACCACCAGTCAGGAGTCCATGCCCTGTGTCTAAGATTATGATGGTCAATTTAATATATATATTTCTTAAGTTAATGACTCTGGATAATAATTAATTGTCACTGAATCTTCTTTCTAATTGCTCTTTAATAAGCACTCAACAAGAACATTCTACCAAGAGCAAGGATTACGGTAGGGCGGGGTTACATCCCCGCCAGCACCAACTCAAAGGCGGCCATGTAAGGCCGCCCTACCGTTATTCCCTGCAATAAATTAAAAGTTCCTGTGTTCTGGTACGGATACCTAGGATAATAATCGTCTTTTCAGACCGTCGTCAATCTAAAACAGGTGTAATAGTCATGCGGGAATCAGCGGTTTATCAGGCAGGAAACCTGTGAATCACCTTCAGTAAAACACAGGTCTGAAATGATTATAGGTGAACTTAGAGCTGTGCTGCTTGGATCTGCTCCAGTTCCTCTTCATAAAGAATCTTTTCAATGTCGAGCAGAATCTTAACCTTTTCACCAATTTTTCCCATTCCCTGGATGTAGCTGCTGCCAATTCCTGAATGGGTTCTTGGAGGAGGATCAATTTGTGTTTCGGGGATGTCAACAACTTCATTTACAGTATCAACAATAAGACCTACCGAAATATTGTTGATACGGACAACGATGATACAGGTTCGATCGTCATAATCCCTACTTTCCAGACCAAATCGCCTTCGAATATCCATAACGGAGATAACATTCCCGCGGAGATTTATCACACCGATAATAAATTCAGGCATGTCCGGAACCTTGGTAATCTCCTGCATCACAATGATTTCAATGATATGTCGAATCTCAATGCCGTATTCCTCCTTTCCAAGACAAAAAGATAGGAATTTGTCTTTCTGAGTATCCTCATCCAACTCATCATAAAGATCGATATCAAAATCGGTTCTCTCTTTTACTGCTTCCATTGCTCCTCCCAAGTATTCAGGACAGTTTTCTGCATTTTATGAACATCGTTTTTAACTGAAGACCAATATAGTTTTTTCTCTGCTCTAATGGCTTCGGATTCTCCTGTATTTTCTTTTAAACGCCCGATAGCCACTGGTGTTAATGACTGACTCACTGAATCTATTTTACTTATATCAAATTGTATTATAATTGCAGTTTAATTACAAGGTTCAACCTATTTCTTTTTAACTCTTTTTCCGTCTTCCTCTTCTGGGTTTTGTGGTAGCCTTGACTGTTAATAATTCCACTGCTTGCTCCAGCGTCAGTTGAGTATGATCCGTATCTTTGGGAATAGAAGCATTGACCTTGTTGTGCTTGACGTAAGGTCCGTAAGGTCCTACAAAGATATTGACCGGGGCGCTATCTTCCGGATGTGCACCCAACTCTCTTAATGGTTCGGAAGTTTTTTTTCTGCTCCTCTTTGGTTTGCTCAAAATTTCCAGCGCCCTATCCATTGAAATATCAATTATGCTATCCGTGTTCGCCAGAGATCGATAGTCTTTTCCATCGGCAGGGCTGTCATAAACCAGGTATGAGCCATAGCGGCTGATACCGACCGATATTTTCCCATCCGTTTCCGGGTGTTTTCCCAGTTCCCGGGGTAAGGAAAGCAAGACCAGGGCTATCTCCATCGTAACATCCACCTCTTTCATCCCTTTGGGCAGGGTCACACGTTTTGGTTTCGCTTTGCCCTCCTCAACTTCTCCCAGCTGAACGTAGGGTCCATATGTCCCATTCAACAAATAGACGGGTTGAGATGTTCCCGGATGAATCCCCAACTCTTCTGAACCTTTCTTTTGTTGCATCAGGATAAGGTCTACCATTTCCTGGTCAAGGTTGGCCGGGCTGACGTCTTTGGGAATTGACGCTGTGATCCGTTCTTCCCCAAGTGTCTCAATATAAGGACCATACCGGCCAATACAGACACGCGCCTTGATGTCATCGAAGTTCAGATTACGGAATTCTCCGGGCGGAATCTCCTCTGTTTTGGCGATTGCTCTATTCTGGAGTCCGTTTTTGCCAAGGAAAAACTTCTTCATATAGGGTAGCCATTCGGTTTCGTTGCCGGCTATCTCATCTAAAACCTGCTCCATTCGAGCCGTAAAACCCGGATCAACCAGATCTTCAAAATGTTTCTCCAGCAATCCGATGACAGCGAATGCTGTGAAGCTTGGCACTAACGTATGGGAGACAATATTGACGTAACCTCGCCTAACAATAGTATCAATGATGGTAGCGTAGGTACTGGGTCGTCCAATCCCTTCGGTTTCCAGTTTTTTTACCAGCGAAGCTTCGGTATAGCGGTGGGGTGGAGATGTTTCGTGCCCATCGGCTCTCAGCTCTCCACAGCCTACCTTATCTCCTTCCACCAGATTGGGAAGAATGATCTCTTTGCTATCCAATGTTGCATCCGGATCATCAGATCCCTCAACGTAAGCTCTGAAAAACCCGGGGAACTCGATTCTTTTGCCTTTTGCCCTAAAAACCGCTTCTTCCACTTCGATCTCAACCGTCACGTGAATCTGCTTGGCATCTACCATTTGAGTTGCCACGGTCCTTTTCCAGATCAAATCATAGAGTTCCAGATCCACCCCAAGCAATCCGGACTTCTTTGGCAAAGTAAATGAGCTGCCAGCAGGTCTGATGGCTTCATGCGCTTCCTGCGCACCTTTTGATTTGGACTTGAAGACGCGAGGTGTTTTTGTTAGATATTCTGAGCCATACATGGAGGTTACGCACTTTCTGGCTGCTATAACTGCCTGTTCCGAAAGGTTAACCGAATCGGTTCTCATATAGGTTATAAACCCCCTTTCATACAACCCTTGCGCAATCTGCATGGTCTTTCGTGGCGAAAGCCTGAGTTTTCTATTGGCTTCCTGTTGGAGTGTTGAAGTGATAAAGGGAGGGGAAGGTTTAGTGGTAGAAGGTTTTTCTTCCACGGATTTTACTTTCCAGTCCTTATCCAATAACCGGCTTTCGAGAGTCCTTGCATCTTTTTCATCTAAAAGCAGGACTTTTTTGCCTTTGGCGATCTTTCCGGTATTTTCATCAAAATCTTTTCCGGATGCTATTTTCTGGTTCGAAAGCGAGAACAACCTGGCTTGAAATGATGTTTTATCCTTTGTTAACTCCGCCTGCAAATCCCAATAGCTACCTTTTTTAAAAAGCCTTCTTTCCCTTTCACGGAGAACAATGAGTCTGACCGAGACGGATTGAACACGCCCGGCTGAAAGACCGGTAGCAATTTTTTTCCATAACAAAGGCGAAATGGTATAGCCGTATAACCTGTCCAGAATCCTTCTGGTTTCCTGTGCCCGTACCAGAGACTGGTTGATATCCCGACAGTTCGTCAAAGCTTCGGCGATCGCGGTTTTGGTGATTTCGTGAAATACCATGCGCTTAATCGGGACTTTAGGTTTTAAGACTTCCACCAGATGCCAGCTGATACTCTCTCCTTCCCGATCCTCGTCAGTCGCGAGGAGTATTTCATCGGCAGTTTTAACTGCGTCCTTCAACTCTTTGACAACCTTTTTTTTCCCCTTGGGAATAACATATAAGGGTTCAAATTTCTGATCTACATTAACCCCCAATTGGGCCCAGGGTTCTTTTTTAACTTTTTCCGGTATTTCTGATGCTGACTGAGGAAGATCGCGGACATGCCCCATTGAGGCAAATACTTTATAGCCTTTGGGTAAGAAGTCCTTTATGGTACGAGCCTTTGTCGGTGATTCAACGATAACAACTGATGTCATTCAAGCCTTTTACTGGGAGTGTGTTTTAAAAAGAAAAGTTGCATGCCCAAAGTTAATGAAATAAAAACGACCCTGATGAAACTGTCAAGTGAAAACATTCGAGTACTAACAAAAACCATGGAAAAGATAGTGATAAACCTGTTTGGCATCAATACGGAAATCTACAAATCTATCAATAACGATCTTGGAGCAAGTATTATTATTTTTTACAATTAGGTCATTAAAAAAATACTCCTCCCAACAATTAAATACCTGTTTTCGCTAATGGACTTATTAAAATAATTTGAACTTAACTGGAAAACTTTCAGTTGTTGTCTGTCTTTTAAAAAACGCAGCCCAATCCAAACGTTTCAATAGGTGGTTGACGAAAACTGAAACTCAAATAGACAAGGTCTAAAAAATGATTAGCCGCAGGATTTAACAGGATTTTGCTGAGGCACCGATTATCACACCCACAATAAAATGAACCCTTAATTTGCCACTCGCTTGATATTTTAGTATTCAATTTACTATTATTTTAAAACATACGGCAACCTTTTTTTCAATAGTCATATGAAATGTAAACATGATTAGGATCTGTTCAGATCTCTTTCTGTTAACCCTAGTTTGTCGAAACAGATTGTTACTAATTCGACAACCAACAGACAAATATGTCCCTAAAACTGACTTCCACTAATGCTGGCCCGTCTTGTTAAGGAGCTGGATGGTTAATTAAATTGAACATAATCCAAGTTTGGGGTAAAATCCTATTCTATAATGGAAAAAGATCCTACACGTTTAAAAATAAATGCCCAACACTCACTTTGATGGAGACCAAACGTGAAATTGAATTTTCTGGTTGCGACATCCCAGGTCAACAGCGAAGAGGGCAGATCCTTCGGCACCGGAAATGTCAGGGGACTTCGTCATCTGGCTGAAATCATGAATGAGTGCAAGATCAGAGGTGATCTCTACGTTTTACCGTTTGGAAGCCGTAATGCTGATATTGCAAGTCCCTTTTCCCTGAACAACGGGTTTGCACTAACCGCCGATGAGATCAATTTTTTCGACATCCCCGAACTAAGGGAAAATCCTCAGTTGAAGGCCAATCTGGAAGAGATCCACACGGCCAATAGTCAATTTTTTCAGCAGAACAGAACGGTTAGTTACACCTTAAAAAGGACTTTGGTACCATGGGTCATCAACGGCTGTTACTCGGTTTTTAAGGAGACCGGGTCAATAAAAAGACAGAAAGCGTTTCAGGAGTTCCAAGGATTAGCTTCCTACTGGCTTGAAGATTTTGCATTATTTGAGCTTTACAAGGAGATCAGGATTGATCTTCAGGACGAACGATTCCGGGATAAAAACAGTCGCCAGGTCAAAGAGAT
The DNA here is from genome assembly GCA_018829445.1 of bacterium. Classification (GTDB taxonomy): domain Bacteria; phylum SAR324; class SAR324; order XYD2-FULL-50-16; family XYD2-FULL-50-16; genus JAHJTV01. The sequence goes on along the minus strand of JAHJTV010000082.1, from coordinate 255,592 downwards.
TTCCGATAAATATAAAAACAGAATCGAATACTTTAAATACTATCAGTTTCTTTGTTTTGAACAAAGGCAGCAGATTCATCACGAACTAAAAGAATTAAATGTCGGATTGATTCTCAATCTGCCCTTTGGTGTGGAATTAGAGTGTGCTGATGTTTTTTTTCATCCCGAAGTGTTTGAGAAGGATTATCAAGTGGGCTGTTCTCCAGAGCCTGAGCATGGTTACCCCGAACAAGCCTGGGGCGTGGCTGTGTACAAGGAGAAAAGTCGGGGACTGGAACAATATCTAACTGAAAAAATGAACTGGTTGTCCCTGATGGGAGATGGTGTTTTTCTTGATCATTTTGTCGGCTGGTGTGGTCAATATGTTGTCCCTCTTTTTATTCCTTCCGATAGTACCTATCCTCACGGACATTTTTTAACTGAGGATCACGAGGAAAGGAAGAGTAATGTGAGCTGGTTCATCGATATTGTTAAACAATCCGGTCTGGAAATCCGGGGTGAAGTTGCCGGGGACTCAGCCAGGGTGGAAGCCACATCTGAAGTGATTGAAGAGTATATCCGAAAAGGGGAGAACATTAGCGCCATGTCCATTCCGCGCTGGGAATCCCGACAGAATATTCTGATTCCCTTGAATCGGTATCAAGCCTCAACCTTGATGATGGTTGAAACCCATGATACGTCGACTCTGCTGCAATACCTCATCAATCAGAAAGGGTATGAGGACGATTTTGAAACCGCAGAGAGAATACTGGAATTCTGTAATCGAGTTTTGGCATTGCCATTCTTCCTGGATGACGTTCCTTTACAGCTTCCAGGCTGCGACGATTCATTCTGGGTGGAAATCTGCCAAAGATTGTGTCAGGGCTCTCCATCCAGAGATATTGTTTTTACTTTGCCCGGTTTGTTGTCGATCCTATCTGAAGAATATCGATCCCCCACTGTGGAAAACAATATTAATATTAAACCCGGAACCTCGGGCAGGGTCGGTAATGGCTGGCGAAACTGGAGTTACTACTCACCACCGATTGAAACAATGGTTCAAAATCCCCGGTTAAAAGAGACTTTGGAGACACTGGGCAACAGGCAATACCTGCCTTTTGACTATTTTCACCAATTTACAGAGGTGAAAGATGAGATTAACGATCTGGAAATTATCTATTCAAAACCCGCCAACAGATCGATTATTTATCGCAACCATCATTCGGTCTGGACACATTTGGAGCTACCGCCAGGGCTTGCCCCGGATAAAATCGATCTTGAACTGGTTATTAATAACAGCGGAAATGAAGAAGTCTGGCAACGGATTAACCTGAGCAGGCTAATCGATCTGGAGGAGTTTTATGTCTACAATTTTCAAGATTTGAATCTAAAAAGGGAATGTTACTCTTATTCGTCTGAGGACCTGGCGACCAACCTGTTTTTTGTCCGAATGCAACCGGGACAGATACATCATTTTCTTGTATATAAAGACAGGGAAAAGATCCCACTCTCTTTTAACGATTGATTCTCAGGCATGATCTGCAGATTTTATTCGATGAAAGCTCAATCGATTATCCTGCAGGCGCACCTCAATAAAATCTCCATGTTTGATGGTACCGTCCAGTATTTTATACGCCAGCACATCTTCCAATTCCCTCTGAATAATCCTCTTCAGGGGCCTGGCTCCAAAATCGGGATCAAACCCCTCTTTTGCTAGATATTGACGCACTTCCTTGGTTATCTGAATGCGGGTATTATTATTGGTCACCAGTCGCTGTAACAGTTTTGCAATTTGAATATCGACCAATTGCTCAAGATGGTGAATACTCAACGGCGAAAACACAATAATCTCATCAAGTCTGTTCAGAAATTCCGGCCTGAATTTTGTGAGTAAAATTTTCCTGACCATTGCACTCGTGACTTTCTTTTGCTCCGCCTGTATTCTCAGGATGACATCCCCGCCTAGATTAGTGGTCAAAATCACAATAGTGTTTTTAAAATCGACCTTAATCCCTCTTGCATCGGTCAAAATCCCGTCGTCCAGAATCTGCAGCAGAATATTGAATACCTCGGGGTGACCTTTTTCCACTTCATCAAAGAGAATAACCGAATAGGGTTTCCGATGGACAGCCTCTGTTAATACCCCCCCGTCTTCGAAACCGGTATACCCCGGAGGTGCTCCCAGCAATCTGGAGACCGTATGTTTCTCCATATATTCTGACATATCCAGGCGGATAATCGCCTTTTCATCATCAAACAGAAAAGATGCCAGGATTTTTGCCAACTCTGTCTTACCGACCCCTGTCGGCCCCATAAAAATGAAGGATCCTAAAGGCCGATTGGGATCTTGAATGCCGGTTCTTGCTCTTCTGATTGAATTTGATACCGAAACGAGCGCTGAATTCTGCCCGATCAGCTTCTGTTCCAATACCTTCTCCATATTGAGCAGCTTCTGTTGCTCCTCCTGAAGCATTTTAGAAACCGGGATTCCGGTCCATTTTGAGACGATGGATGCAATATCCTCTTCATCGATCTCCTCCTTCAGTAACCGACCCTGACCGTTTTGGCCCATGGATTTATTTGCTTCCAGCAATTCTTTCTGGAGATTATCAAGTTTACCATAGCGTAATTTGGCTGCCAGCTCCAAGTTCCCCGAACGCTGAGCTTCTATCTCCTCCTGCTGTGATTTTTCTATCTCCTCCTTCAGCAATCTGACTTTTTGTATCTCATCTCTTTCCTTGTGCCACTGTGCGATTAAACGCTTATTCTGCTTCCTTATCTCTCTCAATTCGTTTTCAATAGTGTGCAGCCGGGGAGCAACTTCCTTTTCATCTTCCTTAATCAAGCCCTTCCTTTCGATCTCCAGCTGCATGATCCGTCTGTCATTTTTATCAATGGAGGTTGGACGGGAATCGATCTCGATGCGAATGGAAGAAGCTGCTTCATCAATAAGATCAATGGCCTTATCAGGTAAAAACCGATCCGTAATGTAACGATCAGCCAGTCTGGCTGCGGCTATAATGGCTGAATCTTTGATGCGAACCCCATGATGTACTTCGTACTTGCCCTTTAGACCACGAAGAATGCCTATGGTATCATCGACACTAGGTTCACCAATGGTGATCTGCTGGAATCTTCTTTCCAGAGCCGGGTCTTTCTCGATATATTTTTTATATTCCTTAATGGTGGTTGCACCGACACAATGTAAGAACCCCCTGGCCAAGGCCGGCTTTAGCATATTGGACGCATCCAAGGCACCCTCGGAAGCTCCGGCCCCCACAAGGGTGTGCAATTCATCTATGAAGAGCACATTATTTTCGTCGGATTCTTCAATCTCTTTCAATAGTTTTTTAAGGCGGTCCTCAAACTCTCCGCGATACTTTGCCCCTGCCACCATGGCTGCCAGATCAAGAGCCAGGAGTTTCCCGTTCTTCAACGTCTCCGGGACATCACCGTGATAAATTCTCTGCGCCAATCCTTCAATAATAGCCGTTTTTCCGACACCGGGTTCACCAATTAAAACCGGGTTATTTTTTGTTCTCCTGGATAGCACCTGAATGACCCGCCTTATCTCCTCATCTCTGCCGATAACCGGATCGAATTTATTCAATTTGGCATGTTTTACCAGGTTTTGACAGTATGCCTCGATCATTGATTCTTCAGCCGCCTCGCCTCTTGAGGTAATTCGCTTGCCAGCACGAATCTGCTGAATATTCACCAAGATCGATTTGTAGGTGATGCCTGCTCTTCTCAGGAGTCTGGAAGCTTTGGTCCCGGTATGATTAATTATTCCAAGTAGCAAGTGCTCGGGGTTAAGATAATTATCCTTAAGCAGTTCCAGTTCCTGCTCCGCTTTTTTAATAATCTGTTCACAACTGTGCGAGAGGTATACTTCGGTCGAAGTAGACTTGTTGCTTTCCATGGTGCGAATATGCTCATCCAGGTCAGCTTCCAAAGCCTTGATCGTTTCCTTGTCTTTCTTCAGGATTTTGGTAACGTTTCCCTCCTGCTGTCCCAATATAGCTAAGAGTAAATGTTCAGCTTCCATCCGTTGCTGCATGTTCTCTGAAACAATCCGATGGGCTGTATAAATTGTCTCTTCTCCCAAGCGTGTAAAACGCTCCATATCAAGACTCAAAGTTATCCTCTTCTGAAAAAGTGTTTTTAAAACAGGGGATCGCCCTCACCGTAAGGTTTTCTGCTATAATACCGTTTCCCATGTTCAACCAGCAGGGCATGATACTCCTGATAAATAAACAGATCTTTTGGCAGAGAGCTCTCAAACCGCTCCTTGACAAACTCATACTTGGTATTATTCTCAATTATCCGCAGTTTGCCAAGAATTCTTTGTGTGTAAGCGTCAACTACAAAACTGTATCGATTAAAAGCATACAGTAGAATACAATCAACGGTTTCCGGGCCTAATCCTCTGATCTGAAGCAGATTTTTACGCAAGATTGATGTTTCCTGATGTTTTTCATGAGAAAACGGATTCTGTTTCAGATAGCGGATGAAATTTTTAATATAGCCGGCTTTTTGATTATAATAGCCCGCACTTTTAATCTGCCGGGCAAGATCATTCTCTTCAATAGTGACCAGTTTAGCAAATGAGAATGAGCCTGAAGACTTCAAGTTTTTTAATGCCGTAACAACATTGTTCCAATTGGTATTTTGCGTTAAAATGGCCCCCAGGCAGATCTCAAGTCTCTGTATATCATTGTGAGGATAGGTATAGTCACCGGCATGATAACCACCGGCTGATCTGCGGGTTGATTTCCCGTCTTCAGTCAGAACTATAGGCCACCAGCCTTGAGGTCCATAGTGCTCCATAAGACGCTGGAAAACATCTTCAATTCGATAGTGAATCGACATTTCTGTCTGCTGTAATAAAGAGGAAAATACCAGGTACTCAGGGAGGATAAAGACTGAAAAACTTGAATTCATTAAAATTTTTAAAACTTATTTCGTATGCACCGATACTAATCGATGCATACGAAATAATCTAACTCTTTTTATCCGTTTTTAAAACCATGAGGGGTGTGTCTCATTTATTTACTTCTTCCTTTAATGCTTTACCTGGCTTGAATTTAACTACTTTGGCCGCTGGAATCTGAATTTCCTGTCCTGTTTGTGGATTTCTGCCTTTTCTGGCTTGCCGTTCACCAACTGAAAATGTTCCAAATCCTACCAGGGTGATGGGTTTGCCATCGACCAGACCTTTCTGAATAGCATTCAAAACCGCGTTTAGTACCTTTTCTGTCGCTGCTTTTGTAGCTCCTGCCTCTTCTGCTGCTACCGCTACCAACCCTGCCTTTGTTAGATTATTACTCATGCGCCATTTCTCCAAAAATCAATGATAAAAATAGTAAATCAAAAAAATCAAGTTTCGACGGAATCTTTATCGAAAAAAACTCATTAAGGCAATCAAAAATTAATAAAAACATGGCTGCAAATCCTGATAAAGACAACTATATCCAGAGATTAAACTGTAAATTTCATATGTTTTCAAACAATTAAATCAATATAAGCCCATATAAATAAAATTCAATAAAACTGACTCCGAATCCATTCTCTTATTCCTTGATCATACATAAATCAATTGTATATGATTAAAAACTTGATCGATAACAGAAAATATTTATCTGATTTTGCACCATTAGCCACCTACGTTACAGCCTCTTAAAAAGCCCTTTGATTTTATTGCATTTTTTGTTTTTCACTTTTGGGCTTCGAATAGACTGTTTAAAAACGCCTCGAATTAAGGCTGTTATTTGTTTATAATCAGGAAGTTTTTCAAACTCGATCAAATAAACCGTTATGTATCCTGCCTGACAATTCAAACCATGGTTAACAATGGAAAAAGCATTTGAAATACAAGCTATTTCTCCGCTGGATGGAAGATATCACAGCAAAGTCAAAGAGTTAAACGAGCATTGCAGTGAATTTGCCTTGATTCGCTATCGAGTACAGGTCGAAATTGAATGGTTGATTGCACTTGCTCAAAACCCTGCAATCGATTGCATTGAAGCGATCAATGATCAGCAGATCGCATCTCTGAGAAAAATCTATCGGATGTTTACTCCCGAGGATGCTCTAAAGATTAAGGATATTGAACATGTGACTAACCATGATGTTAAGGCTGTTGAATACTTCATCAACGATAAACTAAAGGCGTTGTCGCAGGAGCAAATGATTCCCATGGTTCATTTTGCCTGCACCAGTGAAGATATCAATAATTTATCCTATGGATTAATGTTGAAAGGATTACTGGGGGATATCGTCATCCCGCTTTGCAAAGAAGTTATCAATGAAATCAGAAAGAAAGCTGATGAATATAGAAAAATACCGATGATGGCAAGAACCCATGGGCAACCTGCATCACCAACCACCATGGGAAAAGAGTTTTTTAACGTGGCTGCACGACTGGAACGTCAACTAAGCCAGATTTGCAATCATCGGGCCTTGGGAAAAATAAACGGCGCTGTAGGCAATTTTAACGCCCATCTGGTCAGTTTTCCTGAATTCAACTGGAGAGGATTTGGCAAAAATTTCGTGGAATCATTGGGATTGGAGTGGAATCCGGCAACTACTCAGATCGAGCCCCATGATTATATGGCTGAAATTTTTCATAACTTTGTCCGCTGGAATACTATTCTCCTCGATTTTGATCGGGATATCTGGTCATACATCTCAACAGAAGCTTTCATTCAGATCCCCGTTAAAAACCAGGTAGGGAGTTCCACCATGCCTCACAAGATTAATCCCATCGATTTTGAAAACTCAGAGGGAAACCTTGGGATCGCCAATGCCATTTTTGAACACCTGGCTGCAAAACTGCCTATCTCAAGATGGCAGAGAGATCTGACCGACAGTACGGTTCTGCGGAATATTGGTGTGGGATTTGGGTATTCCATCATTGCCTACAAAGCTACTCTGAAAGGGATGAGCAAGCTGAAGGTGAATTCGAAAAAACTGGAGCAGGAGCTGAGCAACGCCTGGCTATTGCTGGGAGAGGCTCTGCAAACCGTGATGAGGAAGTACAATATTCCTGAACCCTATGAAAAGATGAAAGCGCTCACCAGGGGAAAAGCAGTAGATCAAAAAACCCTGGTTGAGTTTGTGGACACCCTGGAATTACCGGATGCGATTAAAGAGGATTTGAAAAAATTAACTCCGCAAACTTATCTGGGATACGCTCAGGATTTTTAAGAACAGCCAGGTTAGAAGGATTAATCGTAATTTTCCGTTAACCCTTCCGGTAGCATCAGGCTGGCTGGAGAAAGGACAGCTTTTTGGGTTTCTGGAAGGAGTAATATTCAGATCTTGCTTTCACCAAAACCTGTGTTTCAGGCTGGGATGATTCGTCCAGGGATTGCTTGATCGATTTTATCTGACGCAGTGTAAACAATTTTGTTTCTCTGCTTTTCGGTGATTTTCTGTACGTTTCCAACAGGCCCAGAATTTTTGATAACATTGCGCTATTGTTTTCCAATCTGTCGACTTGAACGGATGAAAATTTCAGGTTGTTGGTTAGAAACGATTTTGTTTTTTGATCAATTGGCATAATAGCCCTCCATAAAACGTACATAACTTGAATCCGACAGACAATCCCGCTACAAACCATACTCGTGATGGTCATTCGGAAGGATACGTACTTCGGTCTTTAGTGTCGGTGTGGGCACAAATATGTGCTCACCCTACAACATTATTTCATAAGGATTTAGAAAACATAAAATGAGTATAAAAACTTAAGCATCATTATTTTGACCATTATCGTCGAAAAAATAGAATTCCAATTAACTATTCTAGAAACATGCCACCAGAATTCAACCAGCCTATTTTACGATCAGACTACTCTTATGAATTGCCCGAGGAGCTGATCGCCAAAGACCCCATAACCCCGAGAGATCATTCAAGGATGATGGTTTTGGATCGAAAATCACACCGGATTCAGCACCGGCATTTCCACCAGTTCCCGGATTACCTTGAACCGGGGTCAATCCTGGTCATCAACGACTCCAGGGTTCTTCCGGCCCGACTTCCGGGAAAAAGGGCATCCGGTGGTTTTATTGAGCTGCTCTTGGTCGAACCCGTTGAGGAAAACACCTGGAGCTGTAAGGTAAAAAATTCCTCCCGACTCAAAATTGGTGAAACACTTTACCTTTGTGACGAAAATCTGGTTGCCGTGTTAAAAGAAAAGACTCCGTCCGGTGAGTGCCGGGTTGAGTTCACGGAAACATCCGATCTGTTTTCTGATCTGGAGAAATACGGGTATGCCCCGATACCGCCCTATATCCACAAAGCCAGGCAAGACGATGGGAATCGGGTTCAAGACTTAATCAATTATCAAACCATATATGCAGATACCTATGGCTCAATTGCAGCTCCGACTGCCGGATTTCATTTTACTCCCGCCATTCTTAAAAAAATAAAGGATAAAGAGATTGAGATTCTAACTGTTACATTGAATGTTGGACTAGGGACATTTGAGCCGATTCGGGTGGATGATGTTTCAAAGCATATCATGCACGAAGAGAAATTTTTTATCTCCGAAACCGTTGCCCAAAAAATTGAAACCGGCAAAAAAGAGGGTAGAAAAATCGTTACTGTGGGAACAACAACCGTTCGAACCCTTGAATCAGCCTGGGACAACGGTCGGTTAAGAACCGGGCATCAAAAAACATCCCTTTTTATCTACCCTTCCTATCAGTATAAGGTTGCGGATCAGGTTCTAACCAATTTCCATCTTCCACAATCAACACTGTTAATGCTGGTCTGTGCGTTCGGAGGGAAAGACTTCGTGATGAACGCTTATGAACAGGCTGTCATTGAGCGCTATCGATTCTTCAGTTTTGGGGATTGTATGTGTCTGCTATGAGATCACCACGATTGAATCCGGATTACTGAGAATCCAAATCAGGGTTTTCTGTCTTGGATTCTTTTGCTTTTTCCCTGATTTTTAATAAAAAATAAAGCCCGAAAACGATACACCACAGGTTAACAAATCCCTTGCGGAGCATACTGACCATTGAGATCAGCCTTATTCCACCATCCAGACTAAAATCAGCACCAATAATCCCCAGGGTAATCATAATCGTTGCATTAAGAACGATGAAAACTTTCCCGATTTTGCGTTTTTCCAGGATTTGCCAACCCGAAAAAACCATTAGCACTGCCAGGAATAGATCAGGAAAGGGTATCGCATTGGGAAAAGCGGCGTAAAAAGCCGGTGATTGATTGGATAACCGGGAGAATCCATAATAACCAGCCCAATACACAACAATTGCTGCAGCTGAAAAAAGTTCTATGAAAACTATTATTTTATATTTTTGTGCCAGTTTTATTTCGTTCATTTAGGTTTATTTCTAATTCATCAACTTTTGATGAACCTGTTTTCAACGGTAGGGCGGCCCTACCATAATCCTTGCTCTTAATGAGATATGCTTAAGTAAGTGCTTATGGGATGTAATCCCCGCCCTGCCGTTTTTGAAAAAAAGTACTTTGTGCCCAAAATACCCATGATGAAGGATTAATGAGATCAGGTCCGGCATGACAACAATCTTAGCGCATTGCCGCCTTTTATCTGGTCCATTTCCACGGCTGACAATCCCGACTCCGACATCTCATCAAAGTATCGTCCGGGTTTAATCAGCGGAAAGTCTGATCCAAACAGGATTTTTTGCGATCCGATCAATTCCACAGCTTTTTTGTAGATTGCCAGGTCGTAGAGAAAAGGCGAAGCGGCTGTGTCGAAATAGGTATTCCTAAGAACCTCCTTGACCTCTTTTTTCATCAGGGAGTAAAAAAACAGCCCTCCACCCCAGTGAGCCAGAACAATTTTATTGTCAGGAAACCGCTTCAACAGATGATAGCTGCTGACAATTGAGCCGGGAACCTTCCCGGGATACGGATGCCCCACGGGTTCATTTGCATGTATCAATATGGGAACATCTGCATTCTTACACAACGCCATCACCGATTCCAAATTAGCAGACGCCTCCTCCCCAATCGACCACTGATAAGCAGCCAGTTCCCCCACCCCGGAGAACCCGTTTTTCAGGCAACGTTCAGTTTCCAGACCGGCATTTTCATTCCTCATGTCAAAACAGCAGAATCCGATTAACCTGTCCGGATAGCGGGATATTGCTTCTAAAATGTAGTCATTATGTTTTCTAACCAGATCGGGGTTCTGCCATGGGAATCCAAATACGACGGACTTGTCCACCTCTTGGTCATCCATGGATCTTATTATATCCGCTTTGCCAACCAATCGAGACTTTGGAGAATCATAAAGGAGTTTAAACGCCGGTTCCCTCTGGAAAAACCGATCACGATTTTGCCTGATAAAAGATGGGAAAATATGAGTATGAAAGTCGAGAATCATAGTCTTAAGTTTGGAACTTAGTAATATAAACCAGGTTTTTCAAGTTTGGATCCATCATGGCCATCACCTGAATATAACCATTTAAAATAATTGTAACAACACTTCCATTTGGTTATAATCGATTATATTTTAAGGACGGAGACTCGGTTGAATCGCCCTAACTCCTGTCAGTTCCTGAAAATGGACCCGTTTGATTAGCCGGAGAAATGCGACCATGACAAACACGGCAAAGGTTTATCTGAATATCAACTCCATCACCAAAAAGATTTCCCCTATGATTTTTGGCAGTTTTATTGAACATGTAGGTGAATGTATCCACGATGGAATCTGGTCATATGGCAAAACGGTTCTTCCTCTAGCCGATCATCCCGAGCTGGATAAAATTCGCTGGGATCTTCTCAACGCCATGATAAATTTACGACCGGCTCTTATTCGCTGGCCAGGTGGCTGTTATGCTGATGTATACCACTGGAAGGATGCCATCGGTCCCAGGAGTACACGGAAAAAGCTCCCCAACAGCTTTTGGAGTAATTGGAGTGAACAATTGTTAAGTGGTATTTCGGAACTGCCCAGAAGTCAATTTGATGCTGATAATACCAGGGAGTTTAAACGACGAATCAGTCACGATGTCCACAATCAATTTGGAACCTTGGAATTTCTCACCCTTTGCGAGGAAGTTTTAGCTATCCCTTACATAACGGTCAATTACGGTTCGGGAACACCGGGAGAAGCGGCTGACTGGGTTGAGTACTGCAATGGAAATCCCGATTCAAGTTTTGGAGAGCTGAGAACTGCACATGGTCGGCGATCTCCCTTTAATGTTCCCATATGGGGAATTGGGAACGAAATTTACCTGGAAAATGAACAGGGATACGAAAAAAATCCGTCGGATTATGGAAAAAGATATATGCAGTTTGCCCAGGAAATGAAGAAAAAAGATCCTAGCATTAAACTGGTGGGCTGTGGTTGGAACCAGGGTGATTGGAATGAAAGATTTCTCAAGGAGGTGGACAGTAATTACATTGATTATCTTAGCATTCATCAATACCTACCCTTCCCTGCAGATTTAAACCTGCTGTCGGAGTCAAATCACCCGGACAATGAACTTGTCTATCATGCCATGATGGCAGCACCGTTTGAGATTAAGAAACAGATCCTGAAGGCTTGGAACAGTATCGTCAGGCGATTCGGAGAAAGACCCCGTGTTCGAATTGCATTTGATGAATGGGGCATCTGGTACACCCTGGGCGACATGGTAAAAGCAAACTATAATCTTCAGGACGGGATTTTTGCCGGTTTAGTGTTGATGTTATTTCAGCGGTTCTCTGATATCTGCCCCATCGGACTGTGGTCAATGTTGGTCAATTCCCTGGGGATGATTAGGACTGATGCGACAGGACTGATTCTGACTCCCATTTATCAGGTATTTAAACTTTTTAAGGATCATACCTATAACAATCTCATTGAGAACATCTCCGTGGAATCGGATCAATTTGATTCGGAGGAATTCGGACAGGTTAAAAAAATATCCGGGAACCCAACCATCGAGTGTTCAGCCACATGTACTGATGACGGCGGGAAGTTAGCATTGATGCTGATCAATAAGAGTATCAGTGAATCTGTTTCTGTTGAACTCCGGATTAAAGCCTTCATGTTTTTCAAGAACGGAAAGATTGTTGAATACACAAGCAGCTCACCCTTTGATTACAATACTGAGGAAGAGCGGGAAAAGATTGAAGTCAGTGAAAAGGAGATAAGTACTATCAATGCTGATATGACCCTGACCCTGAAACCCCACTCCATCACTATATTAAAAATGATCAAACTTGACCTGGGTATCAGCATCTGATGATTTGCCACATCCCGCACCTCTCCAGGCATTGGCAAGGACAGTATTCTTTTGTATGATGACGGCAACACTTGGTTTTAGTTAATTTCAAGGAATGTTAACAACTGCAGGCTGTTTTAAGAACCGGTTTTCCTAAGCTCTGTACAGGATTAGACACATAACCCCAAATTCAAGATCATGAACCTAGCCTTTTTTGCTTCACATGGCGGCAGCAACATGCAAGCCATTATTGATTCCATAAAATCAGACCGGTTAGATGCGAAACCGGCCGTCGTCATTAGTAACAATTCCGATTCAATAGCCATTCAGCGAGCAATAAAAGAGGGGATTCCCTGGTACCATTTGAGCAGTAAAACACACCCTGATCCAAACCAGTTGGATGGAACAATTCTTGAAGTTCTTGAAAAGTATGAAACAGATTTAGTCATCCTTGCCGGTTACATGAAAAAAATTGGTGATAAAACCCTGGATGCATTTCGTGGACAAATTTTGAACATTCATCCCGCCCTGCTCCCAAAGTTTGGAGGAAAGGGTATGTTTGGCAAGAAAGTTCATCAAGCGGTTATTGCTGCCGGAGAAAAGGAATCGGGGGCAACGGTTCATCTTGTTGACGGTCAATATGATCATGGACCGGTATTAGCCCAGAAAAAGGTTCCGGTTCTTGAGGATGATACCGCAGATTCCCTGGCGGAAAGAGTTCTAAAAGTGGAGCACCAGCTCTACTCCGAAACTATAGCAGACATCATTGCGGGAAAGATCTCTCTTCCCGGGTAAAGAAATCATTGACCACTACCATTTGAGACAACGGGTAGCAGTATTTTATGGTTTGCGGAGCATTTGCTATTGCTCTTTCAACTTTGACAATTGTTGTACCTAAATCGCTAGAAGATGCTTTTAAAATCGACGATATTGTCTTTTTACCCATACTAAGAAAAACAATCGTCATCAAGCTGTTGTCAACAAAAGGAGCGTTTATGAAAAGCCGTCAAACAATTCTTTTCCTTATTGCATTGCTGGTTCCGATGTCCCTTGTTGCTGCTACTTCCAGCGAGAACAGAAGCGACAGCATGTTTTTCATCGGAATGTCCCCCATAGGTGTGCACGCTGCAACAATACTGACCCGGCCTTACAACGTGGGTTTTTACTTGGGTTCCAGTTTCATGGTTGGATTTGAATATGGAAAAGTAAACGATTCAGATTACGAGCACACCTATCTTGATAAAAAATATGAAGGAGAAGACGCCGGTGAGTCAACCAATGTGAGTGGATCCTATGCCAATGAAGGGATTTTTGCACGGGTATTCTCAAATGACTCCTCACTGAACCTGTACCTGGCTTATCATGTCAGGACATGGGACGGAGAGGGAACCCTGACCAAGGATAGCGGCGAGGCTGAAGCAGAGATGACATTTAAGTCCAATACCGCCACTATGGGGATTGGAAATATGTGGCAGTTCGATTCAGGATTGACAATAGGAATTAACTGGTATGTAGATTCAAGGATACTGGACCAGAGTCTGGATTATAAGATTACATCCAACACGGGGATACCGGAAGCAGAAGTGATAGAGGAAATTGAGGATTTTGGTAAGTTCTTGAATGCTGTCTCCGGATTGTTCGGCTTTTTTGTAGTTACCGCCGGAATATCTTTTTAACCCTCGTTCAGTAACCCTAAAACGGAAAGGACGGCTATGCATGGCCGCCGAACAAAAGTGGAAAACATTGGAAGAATCGATTCCAAGCAGTGGGTTTTCAAAACGTTTTTAGCTCATCAGTTTCTCATAATAGGTGGAACTGCCGGTCTGCAGAATCTCCCTCACAATTCTTTCCGTAACCGGGCCAACGCCCTTTAGCTGCCTGAGACTGTTTGTTAGCTCCCCAATGGGCTGTTTCAGCTGGGAAATGGAATAGGCACCATAACCATACGGAGATTTTTGTCCTCTCATTTTTAAAATATAATCCATCTGCTCCAGGATAATCACAACCCTGTCGTTTTCATTTATATGATCTTTGAAATGTCCCAGGGGGATTCGTCTGGGAATCTTGTATTGACCGGCAATTTTATCAAAAAGCAGATGCAGCTGGTCGTAGTACTCATATGACGCATTCCCCCATTTTCCGGCATTGGCATAAATAGAATGATACTCTTCCAGCAGCTCAGGATAGGATTCCCTCAACACCGCAAAAAAATGATCCTGTTGTCTCCCCGGTTTTAGCGTCATGCCGCTAAAAATAACATAATCCAGTTTTGCTTCGGCAGCCCTCGCCAAAGATTGATCCAAAAGATGGGGCGTGTCAGTGATGTGCGGGATAACCGGCATTAAGAACATGCCGCATGCAATGCCCTGTTTCTTTATCTCCTTTAAGAGGTTTAATCTTTCCCGGGGAGAAGGAACCCTTGGTTCAAACCTGCGGCTGATCTCCTCATCGGTGGAGGAAAAACTGATACTGACCAACACCTTGCTTTTTTTGTTTATCTCCGTCAAAAGGTCGATATCACGTTCAACCAGGGTTGACTTGGTTAAGATGTGAACGGGAAAGTCATAATCTAGCAGTAACTCCAGCGCTTTTCTTGTTAATTGATAGCGTTTTTCCGCTGGTTGATAACTGTCCCCAACGCCTCCACCCAAAATGATGAATCCTTTTATCAGGGGAATCCTTTTTCGCCTGGGGTCCAGCTCACGTTCCAGTAACTCGATGGCATTGACCTTAACCGCAATATCTTTCCCAAAATCTCCGTCGACATTATAACGTTCGGCTCGACCATCGCAATAGACACAATCGTGGATGCATCCCCGGTACAGATTCATGCCATATCGCGACACAAACCAGGAGTCTATCTTTTTATGCTTTCGTAAAATGGATTTTGCTTCAATCTCTGTGATGACCATGATTAAACGGTTTTTTGATGACAACCTCCAGTTGTACATACTAATAAATTAGAATTACTGATAATTTACTGATATCAAAATTCAATCATTTGCAGAAGGACAATAATCATTTTTCATAATAATGGGGAACAAAGCAAAAAAATTGCAAAATTAACAATCTGTGGTAGGATAACACACATAATTGACAATTTTTTGGCCATTTAATCAAATCCAATACAAGCTATTATATCTCACAGGTATCCGGTTAAATGACGTAATGAAATGTTAGGAGGATAAATGTTTAGTTTACCCACGAAGAATGACCCGTCGATTCAATATAACCTTGTTTCTGAAGTTTTAGTGAAGATTGAAGAACGGCTGAACAAAACTCCCGGCTCCGATCTTGTCGTTGCAGATGCCATTAAATGGATTGAAACCGTACTTAAAAACGCGATTGAATTAAGCAATGATGAGAATCTGGAGAAGGATCCCCCGGTTGCCATTGCCCTGCCTAAAGAGATAGCAGCATATGCCATCCAAAAGATGGTGCATCTTCTAACGCTCCAGAACGATTTACGCGACAACGGTCTTTATTACCTTGGTGATGCTGCCATGGCTTTGAATATTGATTCAAAAGAGATGAGAAATCTATTGGATAGCGAGTTTGACAAGCTAAGATTACAGTTTACCGTCCAATTAAAAACGGAGCTGGATTCCGAACAGCTGTACTGGTGTGCCCTGATGCTGATGAAAATCATTTGTGCCGACGGCCATATTCATCCCTCAGAAAAATTATACTTTGATATTATCTCTGAACTGATTAAAAACTCCAATACCACTTTGGATCAATTAAAAAAAACAGCTCTCGAAGCCAGTGAAATACCAAAATTGGAGTTAAATACCAATGCTGCCGATGCCATGCTGAAATATGTTGTTACCATTGCGATGTGTGATGGTGAATATGCGGGGCAAGAGTCCGAGTTTATTAAGAAAGCCGCGGTGTCACTGGGAATCGAAGAATCGAATATTGATGCGATACTGCAACCGGTGGCCTCCTCATTCATGGTGCTGGAATCACTGTTTCCCAAGGCCCTATAAGATTTGATTAGAATGGAGAGAGGAGAGAGGAGATAAACAAGGTTTTTTTTGACCCGGTTTCAAGGCAGCGTATCGCTTATCGACACATATCTTTAAATGATATACTGCCATTGAAGTTGATCAATTTAACCTTTTACTTGAGGGGCTATTCTTACAAAGAACCAACATTAACTTTCAAATCGCAAAATATCCTGTAATTAATCCGGGCTGAATACTCCTTTTGGAAACCGTTATCCTTCTCAACCCATACAGGTGTAACCGAGAAACCTTTTGAATCATAAGCAACTTTTCTTAAATTCTGACAACGGTCTGCTGCTGTACTGACAACCGCTTTATTGGTACCGGCTTCGATTTCCGAAATAATGTTTTTTGCTCTGTCAACCGCAGACAGCTCGTCATTAAACTTATCTGTCACAACCAAACCGCTTAATTCAGCTGCCATGCCAACCTGAGAACCAAAGAACAAACCAGCTGTTAAAATCAGAGTGATAATCCTTTTCATTTAGTATCCTTTTTCTGAGTTAATTTTATCTCTAAAAAGTCGAATTGACGGAAAATTCAATCAAAAAATCCGACCGTTTAAGAAACGACTGAACTAATTTTTCAGTCTTTTTTCTCGTGCATCACAATTACAATAATACGGATATCCCTTGTTCTGTTCTTTAACAGGCTGTTAAAAAATGTAACAAAGTGTAATAAACAATCTCCAATTGTAAATGATGCAAAGGATACTAATGCGTCATCGACTTATCTATTTAGATTCCTCAATGAAATCTTGACGGGTCTTTATCCAGCGTTTTGCTTTCCACTCTTCCATTTTAAAAAACCAGTTTCTCCCTAATTCCTGCACCTGGCTCCATTTTGAGTCTTCTCCCTTTTCGTCGGACTGCACAAAATTAATAAAATAGGAATATTCCTTTTCTTCATCCTTTTTCTGCGGTTCAAGCGGATTTTCAACAAGTTTGCTGTACACACGGAAGGTAAGAGGAGACGCATCATATACATCTACCGTGATTCGGGCTTTGAGTTCCAGTTCAGTCTCAGGGATCAGCGAGATTTCCAGGATATCATCGATCTTAAAATCTTCCAGTTCGGAAAGCAGGGACGATCTTTCATAATCATTCATTTTCGCCCCCTCCTGCAATCCTTCCAGATCCAATTCTTTCCCTTTTTCTGCTCTTCTCAGTAAAAAATTATCATTTTGAACTTCAAATCTGACTGACTTGATCTCTTTTTTGTCTATGGAAAGCAATGTCGTTTGAATCCACTCTTTGGGGTCGGAATCGAAGAGAAGGTTTTCTTTTATCAGATAAACGACTTTGCTATCTCCAATTCTAATATATTGACCATCCGGGTATGATGGCATGTCCGGTCTGTCTGATTTGGCTTCCCGCTGTTTTCCCGCCATCATTTTAAAAATGACATTGCCGCTTTCTTTCAAGGTCAGTTGGGTTCCTGAATTAGTGTCGTTGCCACTTTCACTGTTGCGATAGATTACTTTGAAGTATTCCAGGCGTTTTTCGTCTTTGGTTACCAACGAAGCGACAGTATTGTGGGTCAGATTGTCTATCAACTCCAACAGTTTTTTCATATCCACAGGATACCCGTTTTTTTCCTGGATTCCCCACTGATCATTCGATTTCTTAAACCGGATAATTCCTTTCGAGCCTTCGAGAATGAGTTCGTCAAAAGCTTCGACCATGGCAGCATCAAGAACAGGTTGACCGATTTTGTCATCCTGGTTTTTATTTCCTGTTCGACCCACCCATTGGCTTGCGACCGCCAAAATAATTAAAACAATGGCAAAAATAATAAGGTTTCGTTTTGACATATCTCCCTTTGTATTTCTGGTTAATAGTGTTGTCTGGTTGATTCGTCATTCTGGTTAAAGCCCCGCAGGGCTTGTATTATGAGCGTTTTTTCATTCTTCGATAATACAGGGCTAATCCAATAATCGTCATCAAAATCGGAACCAGTAGCAGATTCATCAGGGTTAAGTTGGTTTTCTCTGATTCGATGTCTTGCCGCAGGAGTTTCCTGATTTTACGCAAATCCGTTTTGGTTTTCGCCTCTTCCTCTCTGAACTGCTCGATTTTATCGATCTGCTCTTTGGTGAGAACAACTTTGTTCGTTCCTTTTTCAATATTCAATTGACTCAATTTATCCTGAACATCTTTCAAGTTTGCCGATAGTCGTTCTTCAGCCTCTTGATACTGGGACTGGGCATTTTTCTGCAGTTCTTCAAAGCGTGTAAACGGTCTGGTGAACCTTCCCCGTGAACGAATTTTCATCATTGCTTCCGCTCCACCCAGGAATTCAACCATATTCACCATAAAATTCAGGTTGTCGTTTTTCGGCTGAATCATTGTCTGCCCCAGCAGGCTGAATTTATCGACGCTGAAAGTATCGGAGATAAAATCCACATCCGCTATCAATAAAATTTTGGCACTTCCCTGACTTTTTGAGGCATAGGGCTTTGGAGTCGCCGCAGCGCTCTCCTCTTCCTGATTTTGCTCACCCTCTTTTGGCTGGGGCGGATCGGGTCGCTTGCTGAAAGCTGATGTCAACTCACCGGTCAATATCCCGGCAAGTGAATACTGAGTACCATCTCCTTTCACGCCTTTATTGATGTTCACCGGGTTCCCAAATCGTGTCATATAGCTGTCAATGAAACCGGAATTCTGAGAGGAAACCAGGAGTGAATTCAGCTTCAACGGGCTGTCCTTCCCCAGTGTGAATGCGCCGGGTTCGACCAGCAACATGGTCTCCAGTTCCTTGGTAGCCACCAGATCCTGATTAAAGGACTGAGTATTCAGTGAATGCCACAACGAATAGGCGATGACGCCTGTTGCGCCACCGGCATTGACGCGGGTGGCATGATCCTTGTCTCCCAGAATTTTATTGGATTCATATTGCACACCCCAGTGTTTGAACAGCTTGCTCAGATCACTACTGGCAGATGCCATGCTTCCCATTTGGGCTGCCATGGCTGCCTGTTCATCTACTCTTGCATTTGGATCGACCAGAATCACCAATTCACCTCCCCGCATTACAAACTGATCAATGGCATATTGTGTTGCTTCATGCAGGTTTTTGGGATGAATTACCATCAGGATATCCACTTCATCATCGATATCCAAAACATCCATTTTTAATTCCTTTATCTTGAATGTTTTCTGCAGTTCTTCCATAAAAGCCCAGCGGGGTTGGGGACGTTGGCCTTGCATTTGCTGGAATCTGTTCGGCATTGATCCCATAACCGGCAGACTGCTCATTATTCCGACCACTTTATTTTTGTCCTGGGAGGCTTGCATCAGGAGCTGTGTAATATCATATTCCAGAAACTGTTCCCTTCGCGGATCCATAAAGGGTAGACTGATTTCATTGTCTTCCTGAATTACCACAATCCCCATAAAAGCTCTTTCACCGGTCCCCAAATCTATACCGGACAAACCATATTTCTTGGCCCATTCCTCCTCATCGGAGTCGGGTTTAGGATCATAGGTTTCATAGGTGATCATCTCGGGATTGAGATTTTTGAACTCTATCAACAGTTCATTAATCTTCTTCCCATAATTTTTATAGGTCATGGGCAGGCCTTCCAGATTTTTCGTATGATAATACTTAATGGTGATGGGAGATTGTATCCCATTTACTATCTCCGTAGTTCCCTCTGACAGGGAGTAGAGGTTCTCTTCCGTAACATCCCATCTGAAATATAATCCGGCTGCAATTACATTTATAGCTATGATTATTATAAAGATCAGGACGATTTTTGTTGCGGTTGAACCGAATTGTAACTTCCCTTTTTTTATTTCCTTAGTCATCGTTTCACCCAAATTAATGCGTTAATCAATTGGAATTATAGTTATCCGGAAAAGTTTTTTCCAAATAGGGGTACAGGCAACAAAAGCCCCAGTACCTCCATTTTGAAAAAGCTTTTCCGGAGCAGTATTTTATAACATATCTCTAAACTTAGACCGCTTTCTTGGCGTCTAAGATGACAGCATTAATCAATAATCCTCCAAAAATAATGGAGAGATAAAAAATGACATCCCGACTGTCAACAATCCCCCTGCTTATGGAATTAAAGTGAGTTGAAAAGCTGAAGGAGGAGATGATATCAACCAGCCAAACAGGCAAGGCCCGGATCAGAATCTCGGTAAATATCCCCCAACCCAACAGAACCATAATGAAGCAGATGATGACACTGAGAATAAAGCTGATGACCTGGTTTCGACTGAGTGCTGAGGTTATGCAGGTGATTGCCAGATATGATCCTGCCATCAAAAAGCTCCCCAGGTAACTGGTAAAAACCGCGCCGCTATCAGGGTCACCCAGATACCAGACTGTCAAGACCATTGGAAAGGTTAACAGTAGCGCTATTCCGATAAATATCCAACCGGCCAGGAACTTGCTGATAACAGCCTGCCACATGGTAATCGGTAGGGTAAACAGCAGTTCAATAGTTCCCGAATTTCTCTCTTCCGACCACAGTCCCATGCCAACAGCCGGAATCAGGAATAGAAATAGCCAGGGATGGAACAGGAAAAATATTTCGAGTCCTGCCTGGTTTGAATCAAAGAAGTTTCCCAGGAAAAAAGTGGTTCCTATTGTTGACAGTAAAAAAATAACAATGAACACATATGCAACGGGAGAATAAAAATACGCCATCAGTTCCCGCTTGATAATTGATTTGATCTGAGCCATCTTAATTTCGTCCTCCCAAGGTTAAATTCCAGAATACTTCGTCCATGAACCCTTTTTCTCGATAAATCTCGTTATACTCTATACCACTTTTGGTTAAGGTCGATTTGACATCATGCAGAATATCAGATTTCTGAACCGGTATCACCTGAAGCTTTGTACCAGCTTCACCATCAATTTTCAGAACATTGACCTTTTCGACATTGTCCATCGCCCGCAAGGATTCCAGGATTGAGTCTCCGGGTTCCTGCGTTAATAACACGGATATGACATTATACATGGATGATTCTTTCAGTAAGCTTTCCGGCGAGCCATTGGCCACGATTTTACCCTGGTCAATGATAATGGCGCGAGTGCAGACCGCTTCCATCTCTTCCAAAATGTGAGTTGAGAGAATAATTGCTTTCTCTTGAGACATCTTCCGAATCAGGTTACGCACTTCCCTTTTTTGATTAGGATCCAATCCGTCGGTCGGTTCATCAAGTATCAAAACCGGAGGATCATGAATCAGCGCCTGGGCGAATCCCACCCTTTGTTTATAACCTTTTGATAGGGTATCAATTGTCTGGTATCTTACTTTATCCAAAGAGGTAGTCATGATTATTTTTTCCACTCGTTCCGCTTTTTCCCGAGCATTAAACCCCCTGATAGAAGCGATGAAATTTAGAAACTCTATCACAGTCATATTCTGATAACTGGGGGCACTTTCCGGGAGATAGCCAATATTTTCCTTAACCTCCAAAGAATCTGCAAGAATATCTTTCCCAACAACTTTAGCTGTTCCTGACGTAGGCGTAATAAAGCAGGATAGCATCTTCATGGTCGTTGACTTTCCGGCTCCATTCGGTCCCAAAAAGCCGAGAATTTCCCCTTTTTCCACTTGGAAAGAAACATCATCAACGGCAATAAAAGATCCGTATTTTTTAGTTAAATGATCGACTTCTATCATAGCTATTCGTTTTTAAGGTTGGCAAAAAATCAACTGCTTAATTGATACTCATCCGTCCTTTTTAAAAACAGGTTGGATAGTTCGGTTACGAAACTGTTAATAAAAAATATTGTTGAACTTGTCAATTTAGTCAATAGCTATCAACAAACCGATCATAAGATAGCCGCAGAAAAAGTGAAGAATAAAAAATTGATCGAAGCCCGCCGATCAAGGTATTGAGGGAAAAGCGCTTGACGCATACAAGTGAAGATAGTACTTAATCAACTTGTCCAAAATAAAATGGGCACTTCAATTCACGCACACAACTTACCGTTAAATGGAGTTTTTTTAATGGGATTTGAAACATTTATCGCCAGTCGATATTTAAGGAGTCCGCGAAAAGATCGATCAATCTCTGTCATCACCAAAATATCCATTATTGGCGTTGCCATTGGAGTTATGGCTTTGATTGTGGCTCTTTCGGTGATGAATGGTTTTGAGAATGATCTTAAAAGCGCCCTTCAAAAGGTTAACGGAGATCTTACCATCTATTCCCTTTCTCCTGACGGCATCAAGTGGGATGCAGACAAAGCCCTGGCCACACGCATCAGTGAAACGATCGATATCAAAGCCTATGCTCCCTTTACCCAAAACCAGGCTTTTATCATTGGAAAACATAAACCCATGATAACCTTGGTCAAAGGCATCGATATAAACCTTGAATCGGGTGTGACACCGATTAATTTTTTCATACGCACCCAATCATTTGAAAGCAAACGGGACAATTCCCTTATTGATAATGAGAGCAAACCGGAAATAAAGGAGATCCTGGAGAAACTGAAGCCTCATTCCGAACCCATTATTGATCAAAACAGTCCTGTCTCTAAAAAGAAAACTACCGGAATAATCATTGGATCTCAGCTGGCAAAGGAGCTTAGTGTCGATATTGGAGATTGGATCACCATCATGTCTCTTGAAGCCAGAATTACGCCGATGGGAGACATGCCCCGTGCCAAGCGGTTTCGTATTGTCGGATTTTTTGAATCCGGATTACCCACCGCTGATGAATTTTTCTCGATAATGGATATTGAGGTAGCTCAGAAGGTTTTTAAGAGCGAAGGACGGATCAGTGGATTGACATTGAGTGTTGAAAACAGAAATCTTGCGGATGAGTATAAAGAGACTCTGCAAGATGAGATCGGTTTTCCATACATCATCAATACCTGGATTGATCAGAATCGGAATCTGTTTGCGATGTTTGAACTTGAGAAATTCGGATTGGCGGTTATTCTTACCTTGATCATACTGATTGCAGCTTTCAATATTATCAGTTCCCTTATCATGCTGGTAATTGAAAAAAACAAGGATATCGCTATCCTCAAGGCGATGGGAGCCAAAGATCGATCCATCAGAAAGATCTTCATGATTCAGGGGATTGTCATTGGTCTTGCCGGAACCATAATCGGTGAAATCCTTGGATTAACAATCTGTTGGATATTGGCAAACTTTGATATCATTGATATCCCGCCCGGGGTGTACGTTGGCAATCGTATCTCTGTCCATGTTGAAATCTGGCAGATATCCTTGATTGCACTGATATCATTTTTGATCTGTTTTTTAGTGACGATCGCCCCTTCACGCAAAGCATCGAAACTCGATCCGGTTCAGGGATTACGGAATGAGTGATAATAAAAGATCGAACAAAACCATGACAACTGTAATTCGTATAGAAAAATTGTGCAAAAACTACCTGGATGGAAGCGGGAAGGAGCTCAAAGTTTTAAAAGGTGTAAGCACAGAATTTGACTCTGATCAGACCGTCTCCATAGTTGGAAGTTCGGGCAGTGGTAAAAGCACTCTGCTTCAACTTCTTGGTGGTCTGGATAGACCTACCTCTGGTAAGGTTTTTTACAATAATAAAAATATTTATGAATATGATTCCAACACATTGGCAAATTGGAGAAACGAGAATATCGGTTTTATATTTCAGTCCCATCATTTACTGCCGGATTTTTCAGCATTGGAAAACACAATGCTTCCGGGAATGATTGCAGGTCTGTCGAAGCAGGAAAGTTCCCGAATAGCAAAACGTCTTCTGAGTCAGGTCGGACTGGCAGAGCGAATGTCACACAAGCCCAACCAACTGTCAGGAGGAGAACAACAACGGGTAGCAATCGCAAGAGCATTGGTCAATTCACCCGATATCATCCTGGCCGACGAGCCCACTGGAAACTTAGATTCCCAAACAGGCGAAAAAATAGGTGCTATTTTGAACCAGATCTGTCACGAACAGAAAGCAACTTTAATTATGGTTACCCACAATCTACAACTGGCCAATAAGATGGATTTCAGACTAATGCTGAAAAACGGAACACTGGTTCCCCCTAATTCGAACAATTCTTGATTAGGCGCATACTATCTTTTATCAACAAAAACACCCTACAAATCTTTTAGACTATTTTTGTTACCGGCACAATTCTAATGACTAGATTTAATTTCTCCATAAAACCATTTTTTATCTTTATCTTCTTGATTGTTTTTTTTGCCTCAACGCCTTTGTTAAAAGCAGAAGCAGAATTCTTTAAATACAATGGTACTGTCGTTCAGATAAACATTGAGGGGCTCCACTTGATAGAAAAGGGGCTGATATACTCTACTCTAAGTACTCAGCAGGGATCAAGACTGTCTCCCAAGGCTGTGTCGGAAGACATAAAAAAATTATTCAACCTTGGCTTTTTCAGGGATATAAAAGTTGAGATTGAAGAGTTGGAAAAGGAGCGGTTTTTACTGACATTCAAGTTCGATGAAAAACCCAGAATAGGGGTTATCAATATAGTTGGGAATGAGCTGATTGCAGATTCCGTACTAAAAGGAGTTTTGAAGGTTTATGCCAACAATATGGTTAATACCACCAAGATCAAAACAGATGCCGAAACGATTCTGGAAGAATATCGCAAGAAGGGTTATACGCAAACCCAAGTAGATTATGAAATCATCCCAATAGACGAAACATCGGTCTCCCTGACTTTCAGGGTTAGTGAATCTCCCAAGGTTTTCCTGACACAGATTAATATCTCCGGAACCAAGGTTTACCCACCTCTTGACATTGAACGACTGCTTCTCTCGGCTGAGGTTGACTGTTTTTCCTGGGCGAACGATTCAGGGGTGTTCCAAGAATCAAAGATCAATCAGGATCTTCAGGTTATCACGCAGCATTACATGCAGAATGGTTATATCAAGGTCAACATCGACAAACCAAAAGTCGTATTAATTCGCAACATGGATTTCTCAAAGGTGGTGGTTGATTTTAATATCACCGAAGGGGAGCAATATTTCACCGGTGAGATCGATTTTATCTCCCAGGATGGTCATGATTTATTGTTTGACAAAGAGGAGATGATCAAAAACCTGACCCTGGAGAAAGGGGAGATTTTTAATCCCTACAAACAAAACGAAGATCGTTTCAAACTTAATGATATTTATCTGGAACAGGGATATGCTTTTTCTAAAATCAGGATTTCCAATGATGTCCATGAAGATACCAAAACCGTGGACATTAAATTCCAAATTACAAGGGGTGAAAAAGCTTATATAGGCAGGGTTGAAATTCAGGGAAACTATGAAACCATGGATCGAGTGGTAAGACGTGAACTGGAAATTCATGATAACGAGCTCTATAACGGAGTCAAGATCCGAGAAAGTCAACGTAAAATTACCCAGTTGGGTTTTTTTCAAGCTGGAAGCGGAGTTCGGTTTCAAAGTGAACAAGCTGAGGATGACAATTTATTGGATTATGATGTGCTTTTGAATGAAGGACAAACAGGTGCCTTCAATGCAAGTCTGACTTACTCGGGAGAAGGTGGGTTTTCAGTTATCCTGAGCATTTCAAAAAAGAATTTCCTGGGAACCGGTCGCACCTTGTCTTTCTCATCCGAGTTTAAAGATCAAGGCGACAGTAGTTATAATTTATCCGTTACTACCCCCTATTGGCTGGATACAAAATTCACCAACACCTTCAAGGTTTATAACACATTCGAAGATGAAACCTATTATGATATCCGTACCATAGGATTTAGTTTCGGCTTGTCTTATCCCATCTGGAAAGACTGGAGTCTGAGTTCTTCTTATGCCTGGAAAGATGAAGAGTATGAGAACATCTCTTCCACCGGAGAGATACTGCTGGATAATAAGGAGAAGAACTCCTTCCGTAGTCTGAACTTAGGCGCTTCATATAACACAGTCGATCACCCCATGTTCCCATCCAATGGATCCGAAACCTCATTCTATGCCGATCAAGTCGGGGGATCGGTACTGGGAGGGTCGACTGAATACCGGCGCTACGGATTAACTTACAGATACTTCAAATCGCTTAACGAATCCAAGACTATTATATTCGGAGTAAAGTTCAACTGGGCAATGCTTGAAAAAAGCAATCCTGACAGAGAAATTCCTTATGGAAAACGGTTTACCATCGGCGGAATTACCTCTGTACGCGGTTTCGACTGGAACGAGATTAAAGGACCTGCCAGCGAAGCAGAATTACCTGAAGGGTTTGATATTGAGGAAAAATATCCTTACCAGGCGGAATACATGGCGGATCATGGGCTTTTAGATCTGGCGTCCTGTAATGCTGATCCTGTCTGTGCCTCTTTACCGGCTGAAAAAGATCCCGAAAGAGAGTACTTTGAAACGCATTCCGGTGGTATTGAAAAACGGATTCTGAATATCCAGCTTTATTTTCCCCTGACACGTGAAGGCGGTAACATTAAAGGGCTTATCTTTTTTGATGCGGGAAATGTTTGGGCAGAAGACAGGATGTATGAAATCACTGATAATGTAAGAGATGACTGGTATTATCGCATGAGTGCCGGTGCCGGGGTAAACCTTGTAACACCCATGGGTGTGCTCAGGTTTGAGTACGGAATAAAACTGGATAAGAAAGAGGATGAATCAGCGGGAAAGTTTGATTTCCATATATCAGGATTATTTTAATTCGGAAAAAGCGCAGCTTGTCTCAAAGACAGCTGCACTTGACAACCCTCTAGTAGCGATAATGATCAGGCTTATAAGGCCCGTCTATTGAAACGCCGATATATTCCGCTTGCTCCGGTTTTAGTCTGGTCAGTTTCACGCCCAATTGATCCAGATGTAATCTGGCGACTTCCTCATCAAGCTTTTTAGGCAGCACATAAACCTCGTTTTTATATTGCCCTTTGTTAACATATAACTCTATCTGAGCCAGCACTTGATTACTAAATGAGTTGGACATGACAAAACTGGGGTGTCCGGTTGCACATCCCAGGTTCAACAATCTTCCTTCCGCCAGAATCATGACACTGTGACCATCGGGAAATACCCATTCATCATATTGAGGCTTGATATTTATCTTCTTTGTTCCTGGAAAGTTTTTCAAGCCGGCCATATCAATTTCATTATCAAAGTGGCCAATGTTGCCGACAATCGCTTTATCCTTCATGCGAGCCATGTGATCTGCCGTAATTACATTGAAGTTTCCGGTGGTTGTAACGAAAATATCCGCTTTATCCACTACATTTTCAACCGTGTTCACTTCATAGCCTTCCATGGCTGCCTGCAAAGCACATATGGGATCAATCTCGGTAATAATGACCCGACACCCCTGCCCTTTCAACGCCTGTGCAGAGCCTTTTCCCACTTCACCATAACCGCAAACAACCGCAATCTTTCCACCCATCATCACATCGGTGGCCCGGCAGATACCATCTGTGAGGGAATGTCTGCAACCGTAGATGTTATCGAATTTACTCTTTGTGACCGAATCATTTACATTAAAAGCAGGGAATGCCAGCTCTCCTTTCTCCTGCATGGCATACAAACGATGTACACCGGTTGTGGTTTCTTCACTCACCCCGACCATTTCTTTTACAACCTTGGTCCATCGAGTCGGATCTTTGGCCAACTCTGTTCGCAAAAGATCAAGTATAACACCCCACTCTTCGGGTTCTTTTTCAGAATCGAATTCCGGCACCTTACCTGCAGCTTCATATTGGGCGCCTTTATGAACCAATAGGGTGGCATCACCACCATCATCAACGATCAAATTCGGCCCGGAACCGTCCGGCCATTTTAAAGCCAGCCCGGTACACCACCAGTATTCTTCCAGAGTTTCCCCTTTCCAGGCATAAACCGGTGTTCCGCTTGGCTTATCTACAGTTCCCTCGGGTCCAACCACTACAGCTGCCGCCGCATGATCCTGGGTCGAAAATATGTTACAGCTTACCCATCTAACGTCAGCTCCTAGCGCTACCAGAGTTTCGATTAAAACAGCTGTTTGTATTGTCATGTGCAAACTCCCCATGACCTTGGATCCCTTAAGGGGTTTTTGCTCACTATATCTTTTTCTGATGGCCATTAAACCCGGCATCTCCTGCTCAGCCAAACGCATCTCTTTTCGTCCGAATTCTGCGAGGGTTATATCAGCTATTTTATATGCTGGTCTTTCTTGGTCGGTGGAAATGAGAATTTGATTCATTATGATACCCTAAATTTATTTGTTTTGAAGTTGAAGTGTTTTCCCATAATTTTAATGTACAAATGATAATTATAAATTCGATTGCCGACTTTGTCATCTTCATAATCACTCAAGGAAAATTGCCGATCTTCCTACAAATCTCTTCAACGATCCAGTCGGCAGTTGAAGCGCCCGAAGTTATCCCGATCTCATTTTTCCCCTTAAACCATTCTTCATTAAGATCTTCGGCGGTCTCGATGTGATAGCTCTCCACGTATTTACTGGTTATCTCCGCCAGCTTCTTGGTGTTTGAAGAGTGAAATCCGCCAACTACAATCATAATTTCTACATTTTGAGCCAGTTTTGCTGCAGATTCCTGACGTTTTTTTGTTGGCGAACAAGTTGTGTTTCTTACAATAACCTCTTCCGCCCGTTCACTCACAAAACCAGCAAGTATATTAAATTTCTCTTGTGAATAAGTGCTCTGGCAAATAATTCCAATTTTTTTTGGCAATTCTATGTTTTTAAGCTCCGTTTCATTTTCGATGATGATGGGATTTTTCATTCGAGATGCAATACCTTTAACCTCAACGTGATTCTTATCTCCAATGATCATAATGCGACATCCTTTTTCCTCTAACGACTCACCGACATGATAGATTTTACTGACCAGGGGGCAGGTGGTATCAACAATGTCCAGTTTAAACTGGCGAAACAGTTCCAGGTTTTCCACAGTCGTTCCATGGGCGGTGACCACTATCGGTTTTTTTTCCTTTCCCGTCACATGATGAACAATTTTTTTCCCTTTTTCCTCCAGCTTTTGCACGACCTGTTTATTGTGAATCAGATCTCCAAAAATATTGACTGTTTCATACTTATCAATAATCTCCAGGGCCCTGCGGACACCCCAGCAAAATCCTTGATCTTCCGCCACAATAATATTTTTCATATTCATCCGTCTCTTGTTTTGTATTGATGGCAACGTCTTCTCCTTCAAGAATAAGTTATAAGAGATCAAATATCGATTCCTGAATCACAGAAATCAAAACATCAATCAACCATCTGT
Organism: bacterium; assembly: GCA_018829445.1. GTDB lineage: Bacteria > SAR324 > SAR324 > XYD2-FULL-50-16 > XYD2-FULL-50-16 > JAHJTV01. Next base: position 226,221 of record JAHJTV010000082.1, on the reverse strand, counting down.
AATAATTCTTTAAATTTTTTCTTCTCTTTTCGTTTACCGGTTTTTTAACCAAGTCCAATTTGCACTGGTTAATCATCGTGAAAGAGTAATAACATATTTCCTCTCAAGAATCCGGGCAACAGATTCACCTCAGGTTCTTTTAAATGAAGTTACGAAATATTGTTTTTAAAAAAGATCAGTATCATACTTCGGGCTATAGATTTATTGGAATAAAACTGTTATCTCCTTATTAATGAGGTAATAATAAACAACTAATCGCTAAGCTAACTAAAATCTGGATTCACCAGAGACTCTGACAGGCTTAATAAATAATTTCACACCAATCAATCCAGTAAATAACAATGCTCAATTATATTAAAAAGAAGGTTTTAGGGACTTTTAGTGATCGGGAACTTAAAAAATATCAGCCCTATTTGGACAAAATAAATGCTCTGGAAGCCGATTTTAAAAAACTTTCACAAGAACAGTGTCTGCAGAAAGTGACGGAGCTTAAAGACAAGGCACAAAATGGCTCGGATCTTGACGATATCTTGCCCGAGGCTTTCGCTTTGGTTAGAAAGGCAGCTGAAGAAACCCTAGGAGAAAGACCGTATGATGTTCAAATCCTTGGAGGGATCGCCCTCCATAAAGGAGAGATTGCCGAGATGAAAACAGGGGAAGGGAAAACTCTGACATCAACCCTTCCCCTGTTTTTAAATGCCCTGACAGGAAAAGGAGTTCATTTGGTAACTGTCAATGATTATCTGGCGGAACGGGATGCCAGATGGATGGGTCAGATTTACAATTACCTGGGAATGTCTTATGGAGTTGTCAAGCACGGGCTAGATGATTCACAAAGGCGAGAAGCTTACGGCGCAGATATTACCTACGGAACCAATAACGAATTTGGATTTGATTACTTGCGCGATAACATGAAATTTGACCTTCAGGACTACGTTCAGCGCGACCATCATTATGCGATAGTGGATGAGGTCGATAGTATCCTGGTCGATGAGGCACGAACGCCTTTGATTATCTCAGGCCCTGCTCAGGACTCGACGGAAAACTACCATCTGGTCGACAAGGAGATGTACGGTTTAACAAGGGAATGGCGCGTTGTGGACAATCCCGAACCTGAAATGGTTGCAAAGCACAAGGGGATAGACATCAATGCCGTCAAGAACTTTTTAAAAGAGCAGGAAGATCTGGATACAATAATCCCTGGCGATTTTACCTTGGAAGAAAAATCAAGAAATATTCAGCTCTCTGAAAGAGGTGTTGAAAAAATGCAGACACGGTTGTCTTCATTATTAAAAACATCCAATCTCTTCGATTTTGAGAACATCGAGATTCTTCACCATGTGAACCAGTCGCTTAAAGCCCATTATGTATTCAAACGTGACATCGACTATGTTGTTCAAGATGGGAGAGTTCTGATTGTTGATGAATTTACCGGCAGAATGATGGAGGGGAGGAGATTCAGTGACGGTCTTCACCAGGCACTGGAAGCCAAGGAAAGGGTCCGGATTGAAAAGGAAAATCAAACCCTGGCTTCAATTACCTTCCAGAACTATTTCAGAAGATATGAAAAACTGGCGGGCATGACCGGTACTGCAGAGACTGAAAAAGACGAGTTCATGAAGATTTACAACCTGGGAGTAATTGTTGTCCCAACCAATAAACCGATGATTCGCATTGACCAGCCTGATAGTATATACAAAACTGCGGATGCAAAGTACCGGGCAATATTGAAACAGATCAAAGTCCTTCATGAAAAGAAACAACCGGTATTAGTCGGAACCGCTTCAATTGATAGTTCGGAGAGACTGAGCCGGATTCTTGATAAAAATAAGGTTCCCCATAAGGTCTTGAATGCCAAATTTCACGCCCAAGAAGCAGAAATCATAGCAAATGCCGGTCTGCAAGGGGCAGTGACAATCGCAACCAATATGGCCGGTCGGGGTACCGATATCAAGCTGGGAGAAGGCGTCCCGGCTTTGGGTGGTTTGTATATTCTTGGAACCGAAAGAAACGAATCCAGACGGGTGGACAACCAGCTTCGTGGTCGATCCGGTCGACAGGGAGATCCGGGAGAAAGCCGCTACTTCCTATCTTTGGAGGATGATCTTCTGCGAATCTTCGGGGGAGAACGGATTGCCAACCTGATGAGTAAACTTAAGATTGACGAAGATGAGTCCATTGAACATATTCTCATCTCTCGTGCCATAGAGAACTCTCAGAAAAAAGTGGAAGCACACAACTTTGAAATCAGAAAGCACCTGTTGGAATATGACGACGTCATGAACCGGCAGAGAGAGATTATCTATCGGCAGCGAAGGGGGATATTGGGCGAGCACGCCGAAGATGTTTTCCTTGACCTCTTGGATGACGCCATTGAAAAATTGATGAATCAGTACTGCAATGAAAAATATATCGACCAATGGGATTTGGAAGGATTACAGGCTGAAATTTTCTCCCGTTTTAAAATTAAACCTTCAGCGGAGATTGAAGAACATTCCGCAACCAGAGAGGCACTCCAAAAATGGGTGGCAAAGATAGCGGAAAAACGCTACAGGGATAAAATTGTAGAGTTTGGAAAGTATAAAGATCTGGTCTTGAGACAAATCCTTCTTGAGATTACTGATAATATGTGGAAAGACCATCTTCTTTCCATGGATCATTTGAAAGAAGGGATAGGTATGCGCGGTTACGCGCAAAAAAACCCGCTCAATGAATATAAGAAAGAGGGGTTTGAAATGTTTGCCGACCTGATGCAACGGATTAGCGAGGAGACTGTTAAAGCTGTTTTCAGCATCAGCATTGTATCTGAACCTCCCAAAGAGATGCCTCGCAAGCAACAAGAGATGGAAATGATTCATGGTGAGATTGACCGGCCCAGAAGGGATGATAAAGCTCCAAAACAAGCACCTGTCAGAAAAGCTCGCATTCCCGGCAGAAATGAACTCTGTTATTGTGGCAGTGGAAAAAAATATAAGAACTGCCACCTGAAAGATGATCAGACCAAGGCAGCCGGTTAAGATTTCCTCCATATCAAGTCCATTCTACCTTTCAGGAAAATGACAAGTGCTTATAATAATTTAGATGTAGAAAGGATACGGCATCTCTTTTTGTATATCCTTTTTTTATCCCTGCCCTTCAGTATTGCAGGAGATCACTTTGCTATCTTCGGATTGTACTTTTGCTCTCTTTACCTGTTCATAAAGAAAAGAGAGCAATGGGAACACACCCCGATGATTTATGGAATGGCTGTTTTGATATCAGGTGCTATTCTAAGCAGTCTGTTATCAGACAAACCAATGGTCAGTTTTTCCTATTTCAGAAACTTCTGGCGTCTGGGTTTACCCTTTTTAGTGTTTTTCTCACTAAAAAAAAGAGATCATCAACGATTTATTTATATCCTGATGTTCGTTTCCAGTATCGTTGGAATCTATGCCACCCTCCAATTCTTCACTGGTCTGGACTATTTCCGTTCTGAATCTCTTAGAAATGAATACATCCCTTCTGGAAAAACCTGGCAGGCAGTTGGATTTTTTTCCCATCATTTGACTTATGGCGGTGTATCTCTCCTGCTCTTTACCCTGTTTGTGCCTTCGGTGATGGATCGTGACCTTCCGTGGAAAAGAAGACTCCTGTTCGTCGTGGCCTCAATCTGCAATCTTCTGGGAGTTTTATTTTCCATGGGGCGAAGTATTTGGCTTGGATTGATTGCGGGGTTGGGAATCATTTTTCTATTGAAGCTGAAATTAAAAGGTTATATAGCGATACTGATCCTACTGAGTATCGGTTTTGGAATCTACAGCCAGGTAAGTGATGACAGCAAAAGATGGTTCTACCGGGAGACCACAATCGGTCGTCGAATCGGCAGTTTTACTGCGAAGGCAAATATCGACAGGTTGTTAATGTGGAAGGCCACCCTCAATGCCATTAGGGACAATCCAATTCTTGGCTTCGGCCCTAAAAGGGCTGAGCTCTTGCAACCTTACTATGACAAAATAGCCAAAAAGGAGAAACATACTTTTCAACATCCGGCCTCCGTGGGTGTTCATAATATTTATCTTCAAAATTGGATCGATTTCGGGATTGTCGGCCTAATCGGTTATCTGGCCTGGTGGTTGATATTGATTGGAGAGATCATTCACGTTCTGAAGAAATATCCTGACAACCGGGATAATACAAAATCTTTATTAACCGGAATTTGCGCCGGTCTGATTGCCATTATGATCGCCGGTATTTTCGAGAACAACTTTCGTGACGGGGAAGTCCAGACGGTAATCCTCACTCTAATGGGACTTTCACTCGCATTAATGTACAAAATAAAAACCAATCCAACTGGCAACCAATTTACCTGACAACCCCTTTTCACAGCAATCAAGTGATGAGGCTCTAACAATTAAAAACACTTAATTGAAACACAATCTAAGACCAACTTCCTGACGCAATCATGGTGACATTTTGCTTCGTTTTGGGTAGGATGCAGTATTGGTTATCAAACATGAAAAAACAACAAAAATTCCCTTGCAAATCCAAATATTAGAATTATTCTTTTGCCTGATTCTTCCCTTACAGACTGACCGTTTTCTCAACGATCCAGTTTTCAATACATTATAAAAGACAACCTATGGCTACTGAACAAAGAGGAATAACTCCAGTTAACATCGAAGACACTATGCAAACTGCTTATCTGGAATACGCCATGAGCGTAATCGTAGGGCGAGCACTTCCAGATGTCAGAGACGGTTTAAAACCGGTTCATAGGAGAATACTATATGCCATGGGATCATTGAATATTGCCTATAACCGTCCCTACATGAAATCGGCCAGGATTGTCGGCGAAGTTATCGGTAAATACCATCCTCATGGTGATCAGGCTGTATATGATGCCATCGTTCGAATGGTTCAGGACTTTTCCATGAGAAGTCCGCTTATTAATGGTCAAGGGAATTTTGGGTCCGTTGACGGAGACTCTCCGGCGGCCATGCGTTATACTGAAATCCGTCTTCAGAGGATATCACAGGAGTTCTTGGACGATCTCGATAAAAACACAGTTAATTTTATTGACAACTACGATGGCAGTTTACAAGAGCCTATAGTGCTGCCGACCAAAATCCCCAATCTGTTGATAAATGGCTCAACCGGTATTGCCGTGGGAATGGCAACCAACATACCACCCCACAATCTGGTCGAAGTGACCAATGGATTACTTTATTATATCGACAACAGACATAATTGTACCTTAGAAGAGATTCTGCCCTTTATTCAAGGTCCGGATTTCCCAACCTCCGGGATTATTCTGGGAAGAACCGGGATTTTGAGTGCTTACAAAACCGGAAGAGGAATCATCAAGGTCCGCGCCCGCACGGAGATCGAGCCGATTAAAAACAGCTCCAGAGAGGCCATTATTGTTACAGAACTCCCTTTCATGGTCAATAAGGCCCGACTGATTGAACGAATCGCCGAAGCTGTCAAAGAGAAACGATTAGAAGGAATTCAGGATCTAAGGGACGAATCCGACAGAAAGGGGATGCGTATTGTAATTGAACTTAGACGATACGAAAACGCCGATACAGTACTCGCTAATCTGCTTAAACATACGGCCATGCAGAGCACCTTCGGAGCGATAATGCTGGCGGTCGTGGATGGTCAGCCAAAAGTACTGCCTCTATTGGATATTCTAAAACACTTCCTAAACCACCGTATCGAAGTCATAGTAAGGAGAACACGTTTTGAACTTGATAAAGCGGAAAAACGGGCTCATATTCTACAAGGTCTTAAAATCGCATTAGACAATATTGATGCGATTGTTCAATTGATCAGATCGTCAGCAAACGGAAGTATCGCCAAAGAAAGACTGATGACTGAATTTTCGCTTTCGGACGTTCAGGCTCAAGCTATTCTGGAAATGAGATTACAGCGTCTTACCGGTCTTGAAATTGAAAAGCTGGTTGCCGAACTCAAAGAGATACTGGAAAAAATTACATGGTATCAGCAGATTTTGGCTGATGAACAGCTTGTGTTGAACATCATCAAAGAAGAGTTGATTGAGATACGGGAAAAATATGGAACCGAACGAAAATCGGAAATCATTGAAACCCATGAAGAGATTTTACAGGAAGACTTGATTCCTGTTGAAGAGATGGTAGTCACCATGAGCCAGAATGGCTACATCAAAAGATGTCCAATGAACACCTACCAGTCTCAAAATCGGGGAGGAAAAGGTAAAATCGGGATGACAACCAAAGAGGAGGATTTGTTGGAACACTTGTTCATCGCCTCTACCCACGATACCTTATTGATCTTCAGCAGTCACGGTAAAGTGTACTGGAAAAGAGTTTTTGAACTCCCGGCAGCCAGCAGAACTGCAAAAGGAAGAGCATGGGTAAACATTTTGCCGTTGGCTGAAAACGAAAAGATTATGTTCTGCACACCCATTTCCGAGTATAGCGACGACAGCTACATTATTATGATTACCGAAAACGGAACGATCAAAAAAACTGCTTTGACGGCTTATAGCAATCAGAGAGTAAGTGGAACCAAAGCAACGGTAATCGATGAGGGTGATCACCTGGTGGCAGTCAGACTGTGCAAGGATGAAGACTTGATTTTTATTGCATCCAAGTATGGAATGGCTTTAAAATTTCCGTCAACAGCTGTAAGAGCTCAAGGAAGAGTCACTCGCGGTTGTAAGGGGATTAAGCTGAAACCCGGAACAGATGATAAGGTGATATCAATGGAAGTTATTCCTCCGGATGGAACTATTTTAACCATTACACAAAACGGTTTCGGGAAAAAATCTGATATTAGTGAATATAGGCTGGGAAATCGTGGAAATATGGGTGTAATGAATATTCGCAGTAGTGAACGAAACGGGTCAGTAGTCGCTTCCGTTCTAGTTACGGATGAGGACGAGATCATGTTAATCTCACAAAAAGGAAAGATTATTCGTTTAAGAGTTAGTCAAATCAGGAGTACGGGTCGGGTGACTCAAGGAGTACGCTTGATAAACATGGATAAGGACGAGATAGTCGTATCCGCCGCAAAAATAGTCCCCGAAAAAGAGGATGAAAATGGGGATAATGACGAGACAGTCGTATCCGCCGAAACAATAGTCCCTGAAAAAGAGGGTGAAAAAGGGGGTGAAGGTGAAGACAAATAATTATTCTTGGTTTTTCCTAACCACACTTTATATTTTCCGGGAAACGTGAGAAGAAAACTGAGTATTTTAAATAAAAAACTGGTTGAATGGACAATCTGCTTCCTTCTGGTATTGCTTTTAATTTCCTGTCAGCAGGATGAAGCACAACGAATGTTCGATAATGGAATGTCCTTATGGAAAGAACAAAAATATGATGAATCCGTTCAGAATCTCATCGCTCTCACAAAGGCGTTTCCCAATCACCACCTGGTGGATGATTCGCTATTTTGGATCGCGAATATTTATGAACACTATCTGAAAAATCCTGAAGAAGCCATTCGGTTCTATCGCTCGCTTAACAGCAAATTTGAGAACTCGGATTACAATGTTCGCTCCATGATGGGACTATCTCGTGTTCGTTCTCAACAGGGTGATGAAGGAAAGCGGCGGGCAATCCGGATTTTATTAAAGCTGCAAAAGCAGACCGAACCTCAGTTAAGCGATAAGCAGTGGGAGAATAATCAGATTACTCTTGCGGAACTCTTCCTCGACCTAAAAAACTATGAACAGGCACGGGCAGAATTAAAACGATTGATTTATGAAAAACCCAATTCTGAACTCACCCCATCTGCGTATTTTCAAATCGGTCTATCTTATCAGATGCAAGGAGACTTGGATCTGGCAAAAATTACATTTATTGAAGCCGACAAAAAATATGGCCATCAAAAAGAATCGCTTTCCTCTGCTCTCAGTTTGGCGAGTATATACGAAGAAACCGGGCAATTAAATGAGGCAATAGCGGTTTACAACACCATCTTAAAACGATTGAAAAAGCAGGAAGTTATTTACCAACTGGCAAGCAATCGTATACAAAAGCTAAAACTTCGAGTAAAAAAGACAAAAACCGGTTAAGATGCCTTTGAATTGTATCAATAAACCTAAATGACGGTGGAGCATCAATAGAATGGGTAAAGTCATTGCAGTGTCCAATCAGAAAGGTGGTGTCGGCAAAACGACCACTTGCATTAATCTGGCAGCATCTCTGGCCATTCTAGGCAAGGATGTATTGTTACTGGATTTTGATCCGCAAGGAAATTCAACAAGTGGCCTCGGTCTTGTTCCAAATGAATGTAAACGAAACATTTATCATTCGCTGATTGATGATGCGCCAATAAGAGATCAGATCTACCCGACAATTATAAAACGGTTGAAACTGATACCTGCAAACATTGATTTGACAGGGGCGGAAGTCGAGCTGGTTGATACTACTTCCAGGGAACACAAGTTGAAATCGGCAATAAAAGAAATCAAAGAGGAATACGATTATATTCTGATTGACTGTCCCCCATCCCTGGGCCTTCTGACAGTTAATGCACTGGTGGCAGCTGATAGCGTTCTTATTCCCTTACAATGTGAATATTACGCCATGGAAGGCATGTCCCAGCTTTTGGTTACTGTCAATTTGATTAAGGAAAATTACAATCCCGATATGATTATCGAAGGAATACTTCCCACCATGTTCGATGTGAGAAATAACATTTCAAAACAAGTGATTGATGAAGTTAAAATGCATTTAAGAGAATATGTCTTTAAAACCATTATCCCCAGAAATGTCAGACTGTGCGAAGCTCCCTCCTTTGGGAAACCAGTTTTTCTCTATGATCGAACCAGCACAGGAACCATCAGCTATTTAAAACTTGCTAGAGAGCTGATAGAGAAACATCAATCAAAGGTTCAACAATGAGCACAAAAGAGAGAAAAGCTCTGGGACGTGGATTTGGCGCACTTTTAAAATCGGTAGACGACCAGGCAAGCCAGGAATCCCAATCAGGTGAAACACCTCAGATTTCAATTGAAGATATCGGTTATAATCCGAAACAACCCAGACAATCAATTGATCCGGAAAAACTGGAAGAACTGGCTCAATCAATCAAAACAAAGGGTGTTATTCAACCTATCCTCATCCGTCCCAAGGAAAATGCGAGTAAAAAATACGAATTGGTTGCCGGTGAAAGAAGACTGCGTGCCTCAATTCTCGCCGGATATGACAAGATACCGGCAGTCATAAAAGATATCAAAGACAATGAACTCCTTGAAATCGCCTTGATTGAAAACATTCAAAGGGACAATCTAAACCCGATCGACGAATCAAAAGCATATCGTGATCTTTTGGAAGAGCATGGCTATACCCAGGAGAACCTGGCAAAGCGTGTTGGGAAAAACCGGTCAACAATTGCCAATTTCATACGATTGCTTCAGCTTCCGGAAGTCATTCAAAACGATTTAGCGACAGCAGAACTGACAACCGGACATGCGAGAGCTTTGCTTTCACTTGAAAATGAAGAGCTGCAACTTAAACTGAGAAACAGGGTTGTGGCCGAGAAACTATCGGTAAGAGACATAGAAAAAGCAGTAAAAGAGGCAAAACAGCCTAAATTGATAAAAAAAGAAGAGGCAAAGGAGATTGATCTAACCCCCCAAATGAATTTAAACCAGGACCGATTAAGAGAGCATTTTAAAACAAAAGTTAAAATAACCTCCAAGGGGCAGAGGGGCAAAATAGAATTTGAATTTTATAATCAGGAGGATTTTAATAGATTGTTCTCACTCTTATTAACACAATCAACGATGACAACGGACATAAAGTGAAACTGGAAAAAGAGAATAAAACGACTAGTTTTCTTTCGGAATCATGCGAATTAAAAGGACATCTTCATACAAAGGGGGGAATCCGAATTGATGGAAAGCTAAGCGGAACCTTGAATTGTGAGTCTGTTGTTTATGTTGGCGAAACCGGTGAGATTGAAGCCGAGATAGCGACAAAATCTCTTGTTTCCGGGGGAAAAATCACGGGAAATATCACAGCCGAAGATACAGTTCATATTAATTCTCCCGGATCAATAGAGGGAGAGATCAGGACCTGCAACCTGGGAATTGAAAAGGATGTTTTCTTCAATGGCAAATGTCACCTGTTGAGTCCCAAAGATAATAAACGACCTGAATTATCAAAACCCAGACTCCCCAGAAAAGCAATACCAAACAGGGACTGAGAAATCGTTTTACTTTTTTCTAGCCGTCCTGTTGCATTTTGGTGATAATCTCTTCGAGAATCTCCTGCCATTTATCCGTCTCAATCTGGCAGGTTCCAACACGTTCGTGACCTCCTCCTCCATATTTCAACATCAATTTCCCAACATGCGTTTTACTGCTGGTATTAATGACGCTATGCCCGCAGGCAAAAACCACATTCTGTTTGTTCTTACCCCATTGAATTCTGACTTCTATGTTCTGCTCTGAGAAAATACCATAAACCAGAAACCGATTTCCACAATAGATTGTTTCCTCATTTAATAGATTGGTGACGATGACGTTTTTCCTAACCTGGCAGCAACGTTTCAACATATCTTCAAACAACTCCTGCTGCTCGAAATAGAGATCGGCGCGTTCTTTTACATCTTGTATATCCAGGATTTCATCAACATCTTTAGTCCGGCAGTACTGAATCATATCCAGCATTAACTGATAATTACTGATCCTAAAATCCTTGAAATAACCAAGACCCGTTCTCGGATCCATTATAAAAGAAAGCAGAATCCAGCTTTTTGCATGTAAGATTTCATCCTTGGATAGCTTTGCCGAATCCACCTTATCAACTGCGTTAAGCAGATCATCGAATTTGTCACCAAACGCTTCCTCTTTGCCATAATACTCCCAGATAACGTGGGCGGCGCTATCAGCCACATAGGAGGCTCCCTTAAAATCCAGATTTTTAATCTGCACCCTGTCCTCTTCGCTGACGTGATGATCAAACCACATGCCACATTTAGGGTGGTAAGGTACATTAGCTAAAACATCATCAGACGTCACTTCAACTGAGTCAGTTTGGATATCTTTGGGATGAACAAATTTGTACTCATCCACTATTCCAAGTTCTGTCAGAAACACGGCGCACACCAAACCGTCAAAATCTGATCGGGTTAATAGTCTCATTAAAACCTCTCGCCATTTCTATTAAATCTTTTCTTAAATAATTTTTTGATTCTATCTCATTAATGCTCAAGAAAGCTATTCAATAATCAATTAATAATATTTGATTTTGCAAACTTCAAATTTAATCGCCTCAATTTTTACACCTTTAAAATGTTTTGTAAATAAAAAGCACAAAGATTTACAAGGGAACTCTTTGTGAATCCAGATTAAAAAATGCAATTGACCACTTTCACATGATATTCAAGAGTTAAACCCCAATCCCGGTTTCACTTCAAGCGCAGAGATTCCAGGCCACTCAAACAGGAAAAAAATAAACTCTCACCCGGATAGAATGGCCTGGTGAGAGTTTATTTTCAAACAATAATAATATATTCTGAACCGGATTTGAATTGATAACCGGTTTCAGCTTTGCTATTGCCTTTAACAGTTATATCTTGTAAGCAGGTATATCGTCGTTGTATTAATTTCAATTCAATGGAATCAATCCATGCCGACTGTTTCCTAACGCATCTAAAACTTGATAGATACCACCCACACATTGTCAGATAAATAGTTTGTTATGCAGATTTTACTGAAAAGAGTTTATAGATACTGTTCACTTCATTCTGTCAGACTGATCGACAAAGCCAAAATGACAGAGCATACCTTCATGATTATTGTCGCCATTATTATCGGAGTTCTGGCAGGTTTTGGGGCGATAGCGATTCGAACTCTGATCATGGAGATATCCAATCTCTCCTTTCCGGGCGATAAGAACCTGCTGGAAAATATTATTGATGCACCAATTTACATAAAAATATTGATCCCCATGATTGGTGGATTGATTGTTGGTCCTCTGATCTATTTCTTTGCTCCTGAGGCAAAAGGACACGGGGTACCAGAGGTTATGCAAGCTATTCTGCTCAAAGGGGGTGTAATCAGACCAAGAGTGGCATTGATCAAAGCCCTGGCATCTTCAATCACCATTGGCACAGGAGGTTCGGTCGGAAGAGAAGGCCCTATAATTCAGATAGGCTCCAGCCTTGGATCAACCGTAGGGCAGTTTTTTAATATCTCCGGGAATCGAATGAAAACCCTGGTTGGTTGCGGAGCTGCGGCGGGCATTGCTGCTGCATTTAACGCTCCGATTGCCGGAGCTTTGTTCGCTGTTGAGATTATTCTGATGGATTTTGCATTCACTCAATTCTCACCCATAGTGATCTCTTCTGTGATGGCAACGGTAATCTCCCATAAATTCGAGGGAAACCTGGCAGCCTTTCAAGTCCCACGTTATGAATTGGTGACACCATGGGAGTTATTCTTCTATATCGGGTTGGGACTATTGGCCGGGCTTGCATCATTCTTATTTATCCGCGTCCTGTACTCCTTTGAGGATTTTTTTGATAACAAAGTGAAGATCCCGGAATACCTCCAACCAGCTTTTGGCGGGATTTTAATTGGATTGATCGCCCTGGTTTTCCCTCAAATCATGGGAGTCGGTTATGACTCCATCAACAATGCACTCCATGGACAAACCCTGTGGTATCTTGCTTTAATCCTGATCTTTGTAAAAATATTTGCCACGTCCTTAACCCTTGGATCGGGTGGATCGGGAGGGATTTTTGCTCCTTCCTTGTTTATCGGTGCCATGTTAGGTTGTTTTTTCGGCACTATTGTACACAACTTTTTCCCATCAATCACCGCATCACCGGGGGCTTATGCTTTAGTCGCCATGGGAGGACTTGTTGCAGGAACGACCCGGGCGCCCATCACTGCCATCATTATTGTCTTTGAACTGACCAACGATTATAACATTATCCTGCCCCTGATGATCACTTGCATAATCAGCACAATTCTATCTTCAAAACTGTCACGTGAGTCTATCTATACCCTGAAACTGCTCCTTCGAAAGATCAATATCCGGGAAGGGACAGAAATCAATGTGATGAAATCAATATATGTCAGGGATGTTTACACACCGAAGTTTGAATCCATTAAGGAAACCGATAGTTTCATAGAAGTTATCAATCAGGTCATATCCAAAAGAGACCCCTATTTTGCTGTTCTTGATGACAATAAACAATTAACCGGAGTCCTTTCAATTCATGACATCAAGAGTTTTCTTTTCGAAGGTGAGGATCTGCAAAATCTTATCATTGCCAAGGACATTGCCGTCAAGGATGTAGCAACCGCAAATCCAAATGACACATGTTATGATGTCCTGGAAAAAATGAGTCAATCGGGATTTTCAGCATTGCCCGTAGTGGATTCGGACGGCAATAAGAAACTGATCGGGATGGTGTGGCAGAAAGATATTCTGGACGCTTATCAGAAGGAGATCGAAAGAAAGGATATGGTGGCGACCATGGTGGATAAGATTCAGTCGACCAATCCCCTGAACGAAGTGCATTTTCTGCAAGGTTATTCAATATCCGAAATCCCCGTTCCTAAACTCTTCATCGGCAAATCTATCAAAGAATTAAATATTCGGGCAGAATTTGGAGTCGATGTTCTCTCCGTCAAGCGGCAAAGCAAACAAGAGCCTGTTGTCAGTGTATTTCCAAGCCCTGACTTTGTCTTGGGTGAAGATGATCAGCTGACAATTGCCGGGGAAATCAAAAAGATTAACCGGGTAAAAGGTATGAACTGATAAAGAGATTGTAGAAGAAAGTGATATATAATTTCCAAACAATATCACTTTCCCTCATTGCCCGAAGCAGTCACACTTTAAATTGCCACCCAATCCAAACCAAGCTCCTGAAGCTTTCCCGTAGTGGGCTTACCAGTTTCGGGGTCCCAGCCCATTAGTCCATAGTACTCTTTCAGCATATCGGGAAAGCGATCACGGTTTACACATGACCCTGCGCTTGGTCCATCGGGGATAGGATCGTACAATCGGTCGGGCAAGATATCATCTTTTACCGTGAATCCTCTTTTTATATTAATTGCTTTCATCATATTGATTTTGCGTTCTCCAACCTTCATCAACTCCCACATCGTTGTCTTCCAACCGGTGGTAAATGAAACCAGATTCACCAAATCCTGATAGGAGAACAGATTTCCCGGACCCCAGGTAAACATACAAAGAGTGAGGGTATCCAAGACGCTGTAATACATCTGGCCGTACACTGTCATTCTCACCTTGGCCAGATTATTTGATTTGGCATCTCCTTCACCAAATATCCCCAATGCTCGACTATCCTGATCCTCCCGGTTTAAAAACCAATCGTGTTCAGCTGACTGGTGATCGCCTCCAATTGGACAGGCGGCATACATCAACGCTTGACTAGGCTTGACCTGTGCCAAGTGCGCCGGTAGGCCCTGCCCTTTGCAGTGAATGGCGTAAGGAGCTGTTTTTTCACCCAGTTTTTCTATAGCTTTATAAAACCCATCAGCTAATATATCCCCTACCCCTTCCCGTTTAGCGATTAAATCGATTAAATCGAAAAGATCCTGCGCATTGCCAAATCGAAATGTTTTACCATCTAAAACGTTTGATTCTATTGCATTGTTTTCAATGGACTCAAACAGGTATCCGGCAATAGCCCCGGTAGTAATGGTATCCAGCCCAAATTCGTTACATAATTCATTAGCCTTCGCTACAGCTACTGCATCCGTGATATCCAGATTGGATCCAAGAATACTCAGGGTTTCAAATTCGGGACCGCCCAGCTTGTCACTCACTTTATAGGGTGACTCCGCTTTTACTCGTTTGCGGCAAGCCACAATACAACCGGGACAAGTTGCTTTACCGGCTCCGATCTCTTTTTCAAAGCTGCTGGCATCAAGTTTGTGGTGTCCCTTATGAAATCCACTTCTATAATTATAGGATGCCAGATTGCCGCCATTAGCCTGTATTGATACCACACCAGGGGTGCCGTGTTCTTTTAAAATTCTGGGAAATCCCGTTTGATCAATCTTATCTTTCAGGATCTGGTTAAAACTCTTCAGGCTGTTATTGTCATGAAATTGTGTTTTATTTTCACTTTTAACAACAATCGCTCTCACGCCCTTGCTTCCCATAACTGCGCCCATTCCCGTTCGACCAACAACGTTGTTTCTATCTACCAAAAGCGAAGCAAAACGTACGCACTTCTCTCCGGCAGGGCCACATTGAATGATGGAGGTCTTTCTTTTACTGGAGTCCTGGATCAAAAGGTCGTATACGTCACTGACGTTTTTCTGTCTGAGATGGGACCCGTCCCTGATTTCCACCAGATCATCTTCGATGTAAATATAGGATAACGTTTTACTTTTGCCTTTGAGTACAATGGCGTCGTAACCTGCGTGTTTTATTATGGGGCCGATATTGCCACCAGCCTGCCCCTCACCGATTGCGCCAGTCAACGGTGAAATAGCCACAGCACTGCATCGACTGACTCCAGTTACATTGCAGCCTGTGGTAATACTGGGAGCGATGGTGAGAATGTTTTCATCCCCCAACGGGTCAATCACGCCGGTTGTCTCCGCTAGCAGAAAATAAGCACCGAAGGCGCCTCCCCCCATATATAGTCTATAGAAATCTTCAGAAAATGCTTTTTTCTCTATATTCCCCGAACTCAAGTCAATAATGAGAATAACGCCATTGTATCCTTTAGGCATGATCCCTCTCCGTAAATCATTCTATCCATCGCGACCGTAAAAAACCTATGCTGGACAGCAAGACCAAATAAAGCATCACAATTCAGCATAGGGATAAAAGTACCCATCTATTCAGGTGTTACATATGCTGCTTTAATACCGCCATCAACCATAAAATCAGTCCCGGTTACATAGGATGACTCATCTGAGGCTAGAAACAAAGCAGCCTGAGCCATCTCTTTTGCTTCCCCGAAACGGCCCATAGGGACATGCACCAGTCTTCTTTGTTTTTTCGCATCTGTATCCAAAAATTTCATGAGCAATTCTGTCTTTAACGGACCGGGGCATAGTGAGTTTACCCTGATGTTTTCACGGGCATGGACAACTGCCAACTCCCTTGTCATGGCAAGCACACCTCCCTTACTGGCAGTATAGGCAATCTGTGGTGTTGCCGCTCCCAAAACAGCTACAAAAGAAGCGGTATTGATAATAGAACCTCCCCCCGCTCTTTTCAGAGCCGGAATACCGTACTTGCATCCCAGGAAAACGCCTTTGAGGTTAATCGCCATGGTCAAGTCCCATACTGATTCTTCGGTGGTTTCAGCATTGTCATCACTGCTATGCATGATCCCGGCGTTATTGAACATGACGTTGAGTCTGCCGAAAGTTGATTCAGCCTTATCAACCATATTTTTGCAGTCTTCTGCCTTTGAAATATCGGCGTGAACATAGACTGCTTGTCCTCCTTGCTGTTCAATCAACTTCGCCGTTTCCTTTCCCAGTTCATCATTAACATCACAAACCACCACCTTTGCCCCCTCACTGGCGAACAATACAGCGGTTTCACGGCCAATACCACTGGCTGCACCGGTAATTAAGGCTACTTTGTCTTGTAAACGCATTTTATCTCCTTTTCTCGGAAGTTGTTATTGCCATAGAAATAAGTTGGTCAAACAATCTTTGCTGAATGGGATCACTTTCAGCTGTAATCTCAGGATGCCACTGCACGGCAATCAGATTTGGAATCTTCTCAAACTCAAACGCTTCTATTATGCCGTCATCTGAAAAAGCCACGGGTACAGCTCCCACAGGTAAAACTTCAATTGCCTGATGATGAATTGAGGCGCCCATAATCTTATCCGATTTTAAAATGGACCTGAGATTTGAAGATCCGTTAAGTGTTACAACATGCCTGACCGGTTTAAAATCCGGCAGACGATGTTTAATGTTACCTACGGGATTGGATTCAATATCCTCCTTAAGTCTACCCCCTAGTAGGACGCCGAAGACTTGCATCCCCCGGCAGATGGCTAAAACCGGTAGCTGCTGATCGATAATCTTCTGAGCCAAAGTAAATTCCGATTGATCTCTAACAAGATCACCTCCATACATGGAAACATGGTGGTTACCACCATAACGACCAGGTTCGATATCACCACCACCGGTAAATACAAAAGCATCAATTCTATCAATTAATGAGTCTAACCTCGATTCCCCTGGAGCGATTAAAAGTGGAATCCCACCTGCCCGTCGAATACTATCCACATAAAAAGCGGAAGTATGATAGGCTCCTTTCTCATTTTGCCCATGTATTGTAACGCCAATTATCGGAAAGTACATTGTTTATCCACACCACCATCAAATCTGTTCAAAATATCGCTTTTTTTCCCAATCCGTAACGGCATTATTAAAAAACTCGATCTCCTTATTAAAAAAATGAGTGTAATGAACCTGAACCTCCGCTCCAAAGCTGTCTTTAACAAACCTACTGTTTTCAAATAGCTGTTTTGCTTCTACGAGAGTTTCAGGGACTCTGGGTAGATGATCCGCTGAATATACATCTCCATTGTAGATTTCAGGTGGTTCTATCTTGTTCTTTATTCCGTCCAAACCGGAAGCCAAGGCTGCTGCAAAGGCCAGGTACGGGTTACAATCTGCGCCCGGAATTCTGCATTCAATTCGCAAACTCTGATCATGACCTACAATCCGAAATCCTGCGGTTCTATTATCGTAACTCCATACTATTCTTGTAGGCGCCCACGAGCAAGCCTGATAACGCTTATAGGAATTAATGGTAGGTGCATAAAACACCATTGTTTCAGGCATGTGACTCATCCAACCGCCCAGGAACCAACGAAAGTTGTTGGAGCACTGGATTCCTTCAAATCTTTTTTTGCCAAAAAAAGCATTCTTCCCATTCTTAAATAGACTGATATGTAAATGACAACTTGAACCGGATTGATCCTGGGTATATTTTGCCATGAAGGTGACGCTGACTTCCTGTTGATCGGCCACCTCTTTCAAGCACTGTTTAAATATTACATGCCTGTCCGCCATGGTCAGAACATCTGTATATCTGACATTCAACTCATGTTGCCCTACTCCTGCTTCACCTTTTGTATTCTCAACCGGCACTCCCGAATCTCTTAGGTGTCTTCTTGCCTTGCCATGATAAAACTCGTTACGACTTCCCTGTAATATATGATAATCCTCAACATACGAACCAGCCGGAGACAAATTGTGGTATCCATTTTCTGAAGCTTCTTTATATGAATTCTCAAACAGATAATATTCAAGTTCAGAAGCAGCCATAACAGAAAAGCCAAGTTTCTCCGCATTTTTGATCTGCTCTTGGAGAATGGAACGAGGGGCTTGAGATACCGGGAGATGAACATTATCATTTTCCAGATCACAGATCACCATGGCTGTTTTTTCCAGCCAGCTGGCAATTCTCAGGGTCGACATATCGGGAACCATGTGAAAATCGCCATATCCTTGTTGCCAATTGGCATATTCATATCCTTCTACGACCTTCATCTCCATATCGACTGTCAAAAGATAGGTGCAGCCATGGGTTCCCGACTCAACAATGCTTTCCAGAAAAAAATCTGCATCAAATCGTTTCCCCATGAATCGCCCGTAATGGTCGGTAAACACAACCAGGATTGTATCTATCTCATCACTTTTTACCTTTTGTGATAGTTGTTTCAAAGTTAGCATTCCTCTAACAGCCGTCATCCGACTCTCCTGTTTAGGGTTGATGGTCTTCTATCTGACACTGCATTTGAAGCGTATTGGCAGTGTTTTCTATGGTCGCCAGACATCCATCTCTGTTATCCCTCGGAATCCAGACAGAAATCCTGATTACATATTGATAACCATTGTCCATTGCTATTTTCTCAGAATTCAACCTTACAATATTGGCCCCGAACTCAATAAAAACTTCAGACAATCTGGCCACCAGTCCTGGATTATCACCTCCTTTAACCGTTATTTGATGGGTAACATTAGCAGTGGGACCATGGATATCTATCAATTCAAACCTTTTGATAGCTATATCCGCATCCTTTAATTCATGGACAGCGGACAGTTGCTGATGCAAATCCTTGATCTCCAAATCGACAGGTACATCGCAAACAGAGGTGAACTCAGCACCGCTCCCCAGAACAGCAAAGGTGCTATCACCCAAATTGATGCCCAGGTCAAACAGTTTCCCTGTTATGGCGGCAATCAGCCCAACACGGTCAGGGCAGAAGATTGAGATTTTATAGGATGTTGTCATGGGAAAAACACAGGTTAAGGTTTGTAAAGCATATCAAGGTAACTGTCAAAAAAATCCTCGGCAATGTCATTGACGGGCATACTTGCTACAAGGCCATAAATAGGAGCCATATTCCCCTTAAAATCAGGATTTTTCTTCACGTATTTAACTGCCGCTTTTAAATCCTCAATAAATCTTTCAGCCACACCCGCTTGAGTGTGACGTAAGGTAATACAAAGATGGATACAGGCTGGTTTTTGCAGTCCATTCAGGTTCCATTTCTTTTTCGTCATATAATCCATAACCTTATATATATTGTGGTCTTTCGAAGTGAAGGCTATGACCCAGAGAGGATTACCCATCAGGTTTAATTCGGGAATTTCGCCAATACCCTTTTTGATTGCATCTGCGGTCTCCAGTATCTTCCTGGTCGCATCCATGTATCCCTTCTTTCCAATTGAAAGCATGGCGGCCCAGCAGGCGCAACTCAGAGCACCAGCCCGACTACCGGCAAAGGTGGGTGAAAAATAGAGCCCTCCCAACCAATCGGCTGTTTTGTAATACTGAAAGTGCTGCAATTCTTTTCCGCGGTATAAAATTACTGATGTCCCTTTGGCAGCATATCCATATTTATGGGTATCAGCTGAAATGGAGGTTACGCCCGGCAATCTGAAATCGAATTTTGGGACCTGGTAACCAAGTTTTTCAGCCCAGGGCAATACAAATCCTCCCAGGCAAGCATCGGTATGGAAGCCAATTCCATGTTGTCTGGCTATTTCCGACATTTCCTCAATGGGATCAACAATTCCGTGGGGAAAGGAAGGAGCGGAACCGACCATAACGATCGTGTTTTCCGTTATTGCCCTTCTGGCAGCTTCAACGTCAGCTTTGAAATTTTTATCAACGGGAACATGAATCATTTTGATTTTGAAGTACTGCGATGCTTTATCAAAAGCCGCGTGGGCTGAAACCGGAACAATCATCTCCGGACTGGTAATGCCTCTCTTCTTTTCGGCAAAATCCCGATATGACTTCATCGCCAGTAAGATGCTTTCTGTTCCACCTGATGATACCGTTCCTGTTATTGAATCTTCAGTTTTATCCGAATTCATCATGTTAGCGGTCATGGATACGATTTCAGCTTCAAATTTTGTTGTGCTGGGCCATAAATCGGAATGAAGAGGATTGGTTTGTGAATTCAAAGCATAAACCTTGTTTAAAAACTCGATATGGTCTTTATCACCGTGATAAACAGCTCCCGATACAAACCCATCCTTCCATCTGTCATCTTCCGAACTTCTCATATACTCCATTTCACCGATAATCTCTGTTCGCGCACGGCCTTCCTCTGGAAGCTTTGTAAAAACTGGAAATTGGTCTTTGTAGGGTCTGATCGAATCGAAAAGCTCCCCCATCATACCATCAATCCCCTTCTGGATCTTCTTCTGAACAAAGGGGACTGACTGAACTGTCTTAAATATCTTTTTAGAAAAGGGCATGACCTTAGCCCCTTTTAATACACCAGAAATAATTTTTGCTTTGATATTACCAAATCCTCTGTCGGTTTTTTCTGAACTCATTTACTTACTCCATTTAAGTAT
The DNA here is from genome assembly GCA_018829445.1 of bacterium. Classification (GTDB taxonomy): domain Bacteria; phylum SAR324; class SAR324; order XYD2-FULL-50-16; family XYD2-FULL-50-16; genus JAHJTV01. The sequence goes on along the minus strand of JAHJTV010000082.1, from coordinate 205,397 downwards.
ACTTTCTTCAAACCTTTTTGATTGTATAGGAAAATCCTCAGTAAACTTTCTGAATACTTATTTGAGATTCATTATACATTCAAGAATATATCTCGGCGATCAGTTTTTATGGACTTTTTCAAATCAATATTACAAAACCTATTAGGAACCGTATGATATAATTAAAACTCTTTGTATGCGCTTGGAAAAAGGGGAAGATATAAACACAGTGCGTCATCCGATAAATAACTTTTGCATCAGTTATCGTCAATATCAATGGTTCATTGTTGTTTTTAAAATTATTAAAAATTCGGGATTCACCCATTAATGCATGAAGTGAAACTGAGTACAGTACGGAGATATGGAACTCGGGAGAATGATAAAAGGGGAAAACACTGATTGTATCTTCATTCACTCTTATCCAACAAACAACATCCTTGTTGCTTAAATCGGATAGCTTTTATCTCTCAGAGCTTTCTCATCCCTTTAATATATGTTTTCATAATTTTTTTGATTTCTTCCATCTGGCTATCGGTTATGTCGTCGAACTCAGAAATAATCGCCGATTGTTTATTTTTCAACATTGAGTTTTGTGCTTTCATTGCATCAATGGTGTCTTTTTGCGCTTCTATTGTTGCTTTGAGCGCCTTGATTAATTCCTGCTCATTACCATCATTTTTTGTAGATCTGTCTGCATTCTTTTGTTGTTTCATCGGTTTTTCCGGGTTCATGGTTATCACTGCTTGACTCTTCTTCCACTGGGAATGATAAGCACTGACTGAGGATGGATTTATATCCGGAAGTGCCCTCTTCAATTCGCCAAATGTTATTTCAGGGTGTTTTTTAATATAATTGAAGACCTGTTCTTTTATACTTGGATTTCTAACATTATGTATCTGCTTTTTCTTCCACTGATAACGATAATTACTGATAGATACTTCATTAGCCTTAGGAAAAGCCTTCCTTAAATCGCCTAAAGATGCGTTCGGATTATTGTTAAAGAATTCGAACACCTTTCCTCTAATACTATCTGCTGTTTCCTTTTTTTTGATTCCTTTTTGTTTCTTCCATTGACCGGAGTAATTCCACAGTGATTTTTTATTTGCTCCCGGGAAAACTTTTCTTAAATCGTCAGTGGTTGCTTTTGGATGCTCTTCCAGATATTCAAGCACTTTTTGTTTCATGTTCATACCTGTTCTCCTTTTGAGGTTTTAGACCATTTATCTATGTTTATACTCCCATTCAAATTGAAAATATTGTTTTCCTTTTTTAGATATCCATAAAATTAAAGTGAAAGTTGAAAACTCCAAAGATTCAAAAGGCAATCGAATGCCATTCAACTTCCCTTCTCAGTCATCACCTGTCATAACCAATTAAAATTTCAAGAAAAAAAAAGAACCAAATAAAACTCTGTTGTATCGATTATCTGTTTTTCCTTTTTACAAACACATACCAGTAGAGTATACCATTGATAATTATTACGCAGGTCCCCAGTAAATACTGGATTTCACGAGTCAGATTATCCGGATACAAAATCGGCATGATGTTGTTCTCAATAAACCCTCCCTTGTATATCTCCCTACCAGCGCTATATCGGAGTCGATTTTCCAGGGGAGTCAGAGGACAAATCCATCCGCAATACTCAACTACAACTCCCCAAATAGCTGCCGGGAGATGTAACCAGATTATTTTTCTAGACCAGATTAATAGAAAAGCACCGAAAACTACAAACAGAACAAAGGAAAAATGTACAATAACAATGATATTGACAAGCCAGTAATTGAGCATCTGAAATCGTCTCTTTTTAATCTATCATCTTGTTTTTATAAACCTTTATAAAATATACAGGTTGATACCGGTTTCCGAGAACTTAACATAATACTCATCAAGTTTCAAGATAAAGATAATGACTAATCGATTGGTTTATTAGAAAGCTAATATTGAAATACTGTCGTGCAGTATATCGCTTTATTGAACCGCATCATATTTGACATTTTCCAAATAGTCTACTTCCTTATGGTTTTGTACTGGCATACCCGATCAGTTGGCATCAGACAAGTCTTCTTGTGGTATGTAGAATAGGTGAATCAGTATAGATCTTCGGATGGTGATAAGGCTGATATGGGAGATACATTCTCTATACACATTGCCCTTAACCAGTGGAAAACAGTATAGTCTGACATATCCTAACTCAAAAGAGTTAAAGTTCGTCGGATTTCAGCCTTGATATCGGCAGTTTCATTATCTGATTCCATTGACAGGCAATTTCTTAGATTTTTTATTATTTTTTCCACTTTATCCAGTGAAATGACAAGAAAGCAGCCTTGAGAAGGAAGATCGTTGATATTGCCATCACTTTTCTTGAGATCCAGATCAGATGATTTCATCAATGAGCTTATGTAGCTTTCAACTTGATCTTTGATTTCTACAGGAACCTGTATAAATGCTGTTTCTATTCTTTTTTCCGGCACAGGTTGCTGCAGGTCCATTTCAATGGGTGTAGAGTCCTTTGGCATTGTTATTCCTTTAATAATACAGATGACTAAAAAAAGGAGTGGTATTCAAAGAGAAAACCAGATGTAAAAATGTGGCCAGCAAGATATTTCAAAGTTACTCAAGATCAAGGCGTTTACTTCTGCCTGCATCCTCCAGAAAATATGAGCTACCATATTCATTTCCAATTACTCGATTTTCAATCTATCGAATGCTTTATTCTGCCAAAGATCATAAACGGCCATAAATGTAGTTTCTTCAAACTGATCGTTGGGGAATATATTAAAATATTTCTTGTATTTTATCCTTGGCAAATAAGATAAAGAGTTGAAGATTTTAACAAAATTAGACTTATCAAACTTTTTCTCCTTAACAGCCAACTGCAGGTATCGCATATGATAGTCAAACCAGTCATCTTCATCAGGGCCGTTAAAATCACCAAAGGGAAATATAAAGAATTCAGTGATGGACACTCGCTTTGCTCTTTTTTCCAACCCGTAAGGGATAATACTTTTTTTGAAAAAAGCTTCTCTTTCAGCTTCCTCTTTCCTTTTATCCGACTCAAATGAAGCTTCGGTGAGCGTAACCCCAATTTCATCGACAATATCAGTCCGTTCTTCCTCCGTTTTGTTCTTCAATTCATTCGTTTTCTCTTCAATATTTTCTTTATATTCTTCTATCTCCTCTGCAGACAATTGTCCTTTGCTGGAAATATCTTCCAGAATCTCGTCAGTGGTATTTTTAAACTCCTCAAAAACCACCTGTTGGCTTCCTATGGAGACTGGCCCCATAACCATTTCTGCAGCAGCTGCAAACTTGGCCAGATACTCCGGTATTTGATCCTGGGTTAATGCGCCTTCAATTTTCACTCTCTCATACAATTTTTTTAATCGCTCTTCGAGAAACCGCGGAACCTGATCTTGTGTCATTCCCCTTTTCCCTTCTGACTCAACCAGCCTTTTATGAGCTGATTCTTGCCTAAGGCTTTCCGCTGTTTTATACACCGTTTCGAGAATGGACTTGTCTCCTTTGGATAGTAGTAATTTCCTTTTGGACCTCGGAAGTCTGTGTGCGTACGACATCACCAAATGCCTGAGTGACTTCGTTTTCTCAGAGGAGAGTTTTTTAAGATGATCATATAGAATAAACAGTTTTTCATTGTCAGTGCGATGCAACTGGGAAAGCAGATATGTGACATAAGGAGGTCCCTCAATTTTCAAGGTGGTGTCCAAAAGCATCACAAGCTTATTGATGGAAAGCTCATAAAAGACAGCCAATTGTTTCATTTGTAGATCTCTAACTTCAATGACAGTGTTCCGGACACCTCCGTCCTGAATGACAGGATTAAAGTTATCAATTCGCTCAAATATATGTTTTCTCAGGTGGGGATGTCTGCTTATTTCCAAATCCTTGGAAATAGTATTCTCCAATTGAAGCTGAAGTTTTTTCCCATTTTTATATTTTTTCCAAAATCTAATCTCATGAGATCTTAACGAGATTAATAAACGGGAGAATACCTGGCTGACGTGAGCAGCAAGTATGTCGCTTTGAGAATAGCCGATTAAATAGAAGTAATACTTTAAAAAAATCTGTTTAACCGCCTTATAATAATATATGATCTCTATTAATTCATGCGGGTTAGTTGTTGATTGCAGGGTGGGATGTGTATTGACCAGCTGCACAAAGTCGGAATTAACGATTCTGGGAATATAGGTATCTTTGGACGATGATTCCAGAAGCTTTTCTTCCAGCGCAACCAGCTCACTATTGGCATCCAATTGATTGAGGAAAAGATCAGCATTTACCTTATAATCAACTTTCCGAGCAATTGTGGATACTGCGTTGGCAATTCGCAATGTTTTTGTAAAGTCATAGAAATCGGGCCGTTTATCCATTTCATTACACACAATGAATCCAAACGACGGAAACTTGCGAAAGATGATTAACAATAATTGGTTATAATTTTCTTCATTATCGAAACGCTCTTTTATTTCGTCGACATATCGATACCGTTGAATAGTGTTCTTTATAATATCACCGAGTACCTTTTCTGCTTCTTTGTTACTGGAAAGGTTGGAAAAAAACTGCTCCGAATAGTAGGATGCGGTTTGATCTGTACTGAGTTGTTGTTTCAGGGCTGTCAACTCGTTCATTGGATTTTCACTAAAATAGATTCAAATAATTATTGTTTATCTATGACTTTAAAATTTTATTCAATCATACTATCTTCATTGGAAATTCTCTTTTTTACTGTCATTTGTGTCACATTATTTACAAAAATATACTTAAAATGCAAATAGATCAATTTAAGATATTGAATTCTTATCAAAATAGAGATACATGTTGATATAATTTGTTACCATTATAACTTGCTGTTTCCCCTTAATATTTTTTCTGGCAAAGATCTTTAAATGCATGTAGAGATGCTCATACTCTTGTGATATCTTCCATCAAATAATTCACAGAGTGAAACCTTTTCTTATTGCCGTGATGGTTCAAAACCCGTTAACATCTCTAAAACATTGAATTAAAAAGAGTTGCAAACCCCCAGGCTAAAACAGTAGATTTCTTAATATCGCCATTTGTTAGTTGATTTTATGGGATTATAACCACTATATTGGTTATCCAATTTTAAACTGCAATGATCAAGTGGCGTAGTATGTTTGCAAGTATATAGTATGTGCTTTTTCAAGTATAGGGTTGCAATCGTTTTATTTTCAATAGAAGACTTTGGTTTTTAAGCAAAAGATAGTATACCTGTCACTGAATAATGAATGAATCGTTATCCAACAAAAGCTGCTGGAACTTTACAAAAGATTAAAATATGACTCCTGAAGATTTATCAATAATCTCAAAAATATTTAAGACTCCCAACCCCAATGAAATCATGTCAAAACTGAATGACATGGGGCGGGTAGAGCGAATGAAACTTGCTGAGAATCTTTTTGAAATTATGAGGAGAGTATATGGAACCGTTCTTGAGCCTTCCATTCGAGAGACTTTTATAAAAATCCATTCAAACATGAAAAAAATGTTCTTTGTGCAACTTTTTCGTGTGGATCAACGCTTAAAATCTGATCATCGAGGATGGATACCCAAACTCAAGAGGCTTAGGCAGATCGAACTTTTTTGCGACATTTCCGATTTTGATTTATTAAATATTGCAGAAAGTCTGGTTGAAGTAAAATTGCAGGCCAACGAGCCCTTTCTAAAGCAATACGAAGAGGTCAAGGGTGTGTATCTGCTCAAGGATTCAGCCAACGTCTTCGAGTTTAACAGTAAAGTCCCGGTTATCGCCCGTTCGGGTATTTTTGGTGATGATGCCTGTGCAACCGGTGAAAGAGAATCCTCCATCACCGTAAAACCCATCATGAACTGCACAGCTCAGTTTATCCCCAGAGAAAGCTTTGTTAAGCTGATCCGTAGCGTACCGGGCTTACAAGAAAAGGTGTTTCAGTCTGTTGTTGAACGGGCAAAACAGGGGAGTATCAGGGCTGAAGAACAGCGAAAATTAACCCAGGAGATTTTGGATAATATTGGTCAGGGGTCTTTTTCCATTAACGTAGCCGGTGAAATCGGGGAAAACTACACGGCGCTCGCTGCTGATTATCTGGGATCAGAAAACCTGGTGGGTGTTCCGTTTGCAGATTTGGCTTTTAGAAATGATCGAGAAACCCTGCGAAATTATTATCGGGCACTGCACATGCTGTTCAGCGGCGCCGAGTTCAATCATAATGTGGTTTTAGATCTGTTACCAAATGATGTATCCATCAACAATCGGGATTTCAAGCTTCAATACTCGTTTGTACAGGATGGAGCGGGAAATGTTATGTCGGTCTTTGTGAGAATGGAAGACATAACCCTGCAACTTGAACTTGCAAGAAAAGAGGAACAGGAAAACGCCATAACCAGTAAAATGCAGAGTAATGTTGGTGGTTTCATGGATATGCTTGAAGATATCCAGAAATCGTATGAAAAAATCGGCGTGTTTGCAGAAAAATACTGGGTCAACAATCAGCAGCCGGACACTCAGGTAATCAATGAGATGCTGCGGTGCCTCCATGGTTCGAAAGGGCTAAGCGGTCAATTCGAGCTGAAAAAACTTAAAACAATTATTCATAATTTCGAAGATTGGTTTTTATCTATTGAGAAGCAGGGCATCGAAAAATATACGGATGCATTTCAAGAACTGTACACAGCCTTCGAACAGGAGCTGGATTATGCCCTCTCTTTTAAAGAGAATCTAGGTGAAGGAATTATCCAGATTTTGAGTGGCATATCCTTTGACTTGGCAGAATTTGGATTATTGGAAGAAGCTGCAATAAAGGGTGATTTGAATACAATCCGGTCCATTGTTCTCAGTAAAAATAATGTTCCCGCAGATAAAATAACCAGCAACTGGAAAAAAGATGCCTTAAGACTGGCAGAAAAACTAAGAAAAACCATCGATGTTCAGATAAGCATTGAAAAAGATCTGACCATTCCCAAAGAACTTGCAAAAAAATTGAATGTAGACCTGAGCCATTTATATCGCAACTGTGTCGATCATGGTATTGAATCAGCTAAGGTAAGATTTGAGGCAGGGAAGCCCGAAGAGGGGATTATTTCCGTCATTATCGCAAAAGAGGATGAGAACCTGCTAATAGAAATCATGGATGACGGAGGTGGCATCGATACACAGAAGATATCTCAGCTTGCCACCGCAAATCCGCATCTCGATCAACAGTTGATTCAAAAATATATTGAAAATAATGAACACTGGAGAATCTTATTCTTGCCCGGTTTTTCTTCGGCTGAGAAGGTAACCGATGTTTCCGGCCGGGGAGTCGGGATGGATGCAGTATTAAAAACCGTTGAATCATTCAAGGGTTTCATTGAGATGGAAAGCGAGTACGGTCTTGGAACCAAAATAAGGATACTGATTCCGCTGTTACCATCCTAACCACTTATATTGACTCATGAGCAGTGGACGTTTGATTAGGTGGCTGCGATTCAAGAAATCTCAATTCCCATAAAAACATCAAGGGCATTGCTCCCGAATACTTCAAGACTATCAAGATCCTTTGCAATCGAGATGTCCAAAGCCTCCTGCAAATCTACAAGTTCATGATGATCCAAATCCTCACCGTATTCATTGCGAACTACTGCCACAATGGGGCGTTCAGGATCGGACTCATCCCGTGGAATACTTACTACAAACCCGATGGAATGATTGCTCAGTTCCACAACCGATCCTTTAGGATAAAGCCCCATCACCTTGAGGAACAGAAGCCATACTTCATAATCATATTCCACTCCTGATAATGCATCAAGGTATCGCATTGTTGCCGGAGGCGACCAGGATCTTTTATACCGTCTTCTGCCAACGAGTGCTTGATAGACATCGACTATAGCCAGCAACCGGGTTTCAAAAAAAACATCCTCATAATGGCAGTCTTTTGGATAGCTGGATAACATATTATCATCCTGCTTTACGTGGTGATAATGCGCCATGTTGATTACACTGTCAGGCAGTCCCATATCAGCCAATAGTTTTGCTCCATGTTCAGGATGAGCCATCAGAATCTGCATCTCTTTGCTGCTCCGCTCAAAGCGACTGGTGCTGTCAAGAAGATCTTTCGGCACTTTTGCCTTACCAAAATCATGTAGGAATGCACTAAGGATGGCCTGATTTAAGGAATCAAAAACACTTTTTCTGCCTGTTTCCTGAAGAATGTAGTTATAAACCGTCTGGAAAATCACCCCAACATCAACGCAATGCGCATAGGTCTGGTCACTTGCTCTAATATTGGCAATGGCTGACATTGCATCTGCAGATGCTGTCTGTGTAATCCCATCCACATATTTGCGAATATCATCGATATTGTTATTTCCCCGTCTTGCATTATCCATGGCATACTCAACCGATGAGATGATTTCACGCCTGACATTCACACTCTCGTTTGTTTTTTGAATCAACTCATTGGTTTCTCGTATGGATTCAAGACGTCTTTCTTCCTTGACCGACAAGCGCTTGGTGGATTGCTTAACAAGTTTGATAATCTCCCGTAACTCTCGCTTGGAATCATCGGTAAGATATGCCTGCTGCTTAATATCAAACCTGCGAATATCTCGATATTTAAGGGCTTTGATCAATCGGGAATTAACTTGAGTCAGCTTCAGGAGATTAGACGGGAAATTGTATACTTTTAAGATGGTGTCACCCACTCTTACTTCACTTGCTTTTACAGTTATCTCACTGTCATTACGTATGATAACAAGGCTGCATCTTTTGAAGTTATGCCGGATAAATTCACTGGTTTTGTCATCCAATCTTTGGTATCTTTCCCCAAAACCGGCATATGCAGTAATGATCATACCGTCTGCCAATTCTCCCAACTTCATATCGAATTTTTCAACTATATGATCTGCATCCATTTCAGTGCGATAATAATGGTTAAGAAAGAAAAAACAGGAGGTGTTTTTAGACAATTAGACAATAAAATGCAAGCATCGTCAATTTTAAATAAAGACTTACAGTTTTTAAAATTTGTTTAAACTTTTTAAAAACAAGTACGGTTGCACCTTATATATTCTCAAGCCGCTGCGACGGTCGCGCTTTCGAAATTGTTCTGGGCGTTCAATTGAGTATCACCGGTTGCCCCCCTTTATTTTGTTTCTATAACCATTTTTGTTGTTTTTTTGGAATTATTATAGTTTTTCTGCTAACACGGATTTTATTAGTCTATTCAGCTGAGCCCCGTTCCCATCGAATATAGCTATTTCCATCTTACCTAAAACAGGCAGATAAGAGGGAAAAAGCTTTTCTGAGATTCGTTTCATCTTTTTCAGCCGGTTGATCAGTGTTCCACCTTTAAATATCGGCGTAGATGATAGAGTTTTAAATTCCTGAATCAAGCTCTCTTCCAATATTTCTGCCGAATGATCATTCACAGCTGATTCAACCATTGAATCCCCGTTAAAGTCAATTTGATTAGGCCCTGTCTCGCACTTGTCCGTGTTGATTTGACTGTAAGGTATCAATATCAAATGTTTTTTTAGAATCTGAACCAACACTGTCATATTGATGGGTTTTTGTAATATTTCGACATTTAAGGTAGCTGCTATTTTTTGGGGTAACACATAAAATTTCTCATTTGTGATCAAGATGATCGGAATTAATTTTAATTGGCTGGAAATCGATTCTCGTTGATGAATCTCCTTCCAGATTTTACTATTACTTGGCAGGTGGAGATCAATAATTATCAAGTGGGGTTTGAGTTTCTGAAGATTAACATGCAGTTGCTCCTGGGTGTTGCATATAACTGGAGAAACGCCAAGTTCATTTAACATTGACTCTAAAACCCTATCTTTTTCGCCGTCTTCCCTGTAAACAAGTATTCTATTCTTGGATGCAAAATAAGACTGTGTTTCGACAGACCTATTCCATCTCATTTGTACTTCTGCCGGGTTCGTAGAAAAGCCTATATTGATTACCGACTCATAATTATCCAGCTGTACCCTTTCAACCTTAGCTTTTAACCGTTCAATAATCCTGCCGGCTATTTCCAACTCAGTACTTGTTTTGAAAGCACAACCCGAAGAACCCGCATTCTCTTTGGATATAACGGGGTGATCACTCCCATTACTAATTGGAATAATCTTTCCGTTGTATCTGATTGAGATATTGATATCACTTCCTTTTGATCCAACTTCAATCACAACAGACTTACCAACAAGAGTGCGGCTGATACAGTTCCTTACTAAAATCATGAGCAGCTGTCCAACGGCCGATCGATCAGAATAAAGAATATCCACCAAGTCTTCTTTGAATTGGAATTTTAATTTGACCCCAAGTTGATCAGCATATTGTCTATTAGTATGAAAAATTCCCCTAACCAGTAATCTTATATCGATACCCTCTTTTTTCAGTTTATACCTATCAGAATCGATTCTTGAAATCTCCAACACGTTATCCATCACCTCTGTAAGAGTGAGCCCTTCGGCTTGAATATGCTTGATATAGTCTTTACATTCAGAAGGAAGATGAAATTGATCTCCTTTCTGCATCAACAATTGACTGAACCCGATAATAGTATTCAATGGAGCACGAATTTCGTGATTCATATCCGCAAGAAATTGAATTCTTGCAGAGTTCTTGTCTTTAATGTGTCGTTTTACGATATTTAATTCGTGTCTTTTCTCTCTCAACTGCTGCCTAAGCTGATCAAATTGTTCAATACTTTCAAGTGAGATTGAAACCTGATCAATTAACATCTGTATCATTATTTCATTTTCATCGGTATCAAAGACACACTCCTTTTTTGACTCAAGGTAAAGAAATCCTTGTAAACAGCCATCATTAATAACTCCTGAGCAGAAGAGAGACGCCGGAGAGTTGATTTTAAAATATTGATCCTGCCGATACTGCTTGTTCGTTTGTAAAAAGGTGAGATGAATTTGTTTTTCATGTCTAATGGATTCATACAGTATTGTCAGAGGAAGCAAGGAGTTTATAGCTTTGGACCTTAGTGTTTCCAGGGATGTTGCCGTGATCTGATTTTTTTTTGTGCGCTTCACCTCTGATTCAATGGATAGCTGGCCTCCACGATTTAAAACAAGAACAGCCCTGTTTGATTCCGTGTAAATAATAATGCGTTTTAATACTCTACCAAGCGTTTCTTCTATGTAGTCATCCGGGTAAAAAGGTTTGACGTTTACAAATGATTCCACAAACCCATTAAAGTCAATTTTTTCAATATGTACATTAAGGTTTTCTTTAATTTTCTTCATAACTGATAACAGCGTCTGCTGCAATTGAGAACTGATACTGGGAAAACAATTTCATCGGAAAAGACCATTTTAACAGGTCATTATCAGAAAGTTTTTCAGTCCCATCTTAGATGGAATGTCCTGTTTATCCTGATTCTTTATAACCAAATATTTAATGATCGTAAAAATGGTGGGAATGTCCTGATTTAGTGGCTGCGAGATACATGCCAATTAGTAAAGGCATGTCATGTCAATGGATTAATAAGATTCAGAAGAGTGCAACTCTATTGAGAAAAAACGATTAATCGAAAATGATCGAATCTAAATCAAAACAAAAATAAGTTGATCGAAATTGACCATTTCCCGTCGAAAGGAGACTAAGCAAAGGAGAAAAACGAATTAAATCAACAATTGGAGGAATCCAAATATACAGGCAATACTTTTTTATACTAAAAGATAATACCTTTACTTAAATATCATATTTCTTCCGTTTTCGATAAAGCGTGTTGGGAGAGATGCCGAGCAACGCAGCTGCTTTCCCCTTGCGAAAATTCGTTTGCTCTAGAGCTCTTAGAATCATCTCTCTTTCACTTTGGACAGGTTCTGCATGTTTGACATCAGATGGCGATTTTTTAATAATCTTCTCGGGAAGATGAACTTTTCTTATTATATTCCCCTTACTCACTGCAAAACCGTATTCAATGACATGATACAGTTCTCTGACATTGCCAGGCCAATCATAATGGACCAAGTGTTGCAGTGCATCGGATGAAACATTCTTAATATCCCTTTGTTCCCTATGATTCAATTCCTCAATAAAGGCAGAAATCAGAAGTGGAACATCCTGCAAACGTTCTCTTAAAGGGGGCAGTGTAATTGAAACCACATCCAATCGATAGTAGAGGTCTTCCCGGAATTTTTTCTCCTGTACCATTTCCCATAAATTTCTGTTTGTAGAAGCAATAATGCGAACATCCACTTGGATCGACTGGGTGCCTCCCACACGCTCAAATTTCTGTTCCTGCAGAGCCCTGAGGAGTTTACTCTGTAATTCTATGGGGATCTCCCCAATTTCATCAAGTAACATTGTACCACCATTTGCCGTTTCAAAACGGCCCTTTTTCATACTATGGGCTCCTGTAAAAGAGCCTTTTTCATGACCAAAGAATTCGCTTTCCAGAAGATTAGACGGGATTGCAGCACAATTCACGGCGTGAAAAGGTTTCTGTGCCCTGCGGCTGCGGAGATGCAGCTCTCTTGCTACCAGTTCTTTTCCTGTTCCACTTTCCCCTTGAGTCAATACGGTAGCATTGCTGGGAGCGACATTATCGATCAGTTGAAAAATCTCTTTCATTTTGGAATCACAGCTAACCATACTTCCAAAGTTTCCGATCGTGGCCTTTTTCTGCAAAAATGTTTCCGCTTCTCTTCTATTCCAGAAGAAGAGTATCCAGCCATTTTGTCCTGAAGGAGTTGTTAAGGGGCGTATGGATAGGATAATAGGGATGATGGCTCCATTGGGGCATAATAATTGTGATTCCGCCCTTGAAATATCGATTTTGTTCTTAACGCAGTCCATTAATACACCATTGGTACCTGCCACCGTTGATCCCAGGATTGACGAAGCTGGTTTTCCCAAAGCATTCTTTTCATCGATATCCAATATACGTGTTGCCTGTGGTGATATCATTTGAATTAGAAAATGCGAATCCAGAGTAACCACACCCTCAGCCATTCCACTAAATGTTTTTTTAAGCAGATTAAGAGCCTGATCCTTCGCATCCATCTCATTCTTAAGATCTACTGAGTATCGTTTTACCGTATTCAGCATCTCCTCCAGTTCGATCTTTTGTTTCTCTATCTCTTTCAGATGAGCCTGCTTCGTAAGAACCGATCTAATTCTGGAATCCAAAACCAGTTCGCTAATCGGTTTATTTATAAAATCTTCGGCTCCGCTTTCAAAACACTTGGCAAGCAGAACGTCGTCGATTTCGCTGGTGAGCATAATCACTGGAATCCTGTTATGAATAGGATGAGCTTTTAATTCCTTTAAAAGCGACACACCATCAATTTCAGGCATGTAATAGTCCATCAAAATCAAATCGAAGAATTCATTTTCAAGAATCTGGAATAGAAATTTTGGTTTTGTAATAAATTCCGATGAATAATCCAACAGGTCTAAAATTTCTGTCAGTAATTCAATTAGATGGGGATCATCATCAACAATAAGAATTTTTGCCATACATCATCTCTGGTTTTATAAACGAACATCCGGTGTTCATTAACCTATTGAATTTATAAAAAAGAAATATAAAATTTTAGAAAAAGAGATAAAACAAGCCTATCATGTTCAAGAACCCTAATCAAGACATACTTTTTTTCGTCAGATTACTGCAATTAACAACACACTTCAAAAAACGGGGGAACATCAATTAAAAAAATCACTTAGGAATTTATCCAGTCTTTTTTTCGATATGGGAAAAGCCGTTGATAACCCTTGAGCGAATATTGATACTTTCAATTCTTCCAGCATCCAACGAACTCTTTGATATGACCAGTTTGCCTGAATTGTGCTGTTTTTTGTTTCTTTTAAGCCTTCCATTTTTTCCTGGTAGGGCCGAACGATCTGAAACCGTTCATTTTCTGCCGATGGATCTTCAAGACAACGTTCTATTCTTTTTTTGTAGCAACGCAAAATTCTGGGACAATGTTTCCATTGTTCAAGCGGTATCTCTTCAAGACAATCCTGAGAAAGAAAAAAACGAAGTTCGTTATGAATGGAATTTACGAAATTTCTGTCCAAATAGACCTGTTTAACCAATAAAAAACTTAAAACCTGATGATAGGTTTCCAGGGTTTGATTTATCCATTCAGTCACTTTTGCACCCAAATCATTTAAATTGATCGTTTTAACATAGGCATAAAATGACTTTTCAGTAAGAAGTGGGGTTCCATTGTAGCCACAGAGACCGTCGTAAACCATCTGATAAGCCCGCTGCTGAACCCGCGAATGGTACTCTGTTCTATGTTTAGGTTTTAAGCTGTTAAATTTCTTGGATAACGCTTCAATACTGATCTCTCTATTTGACTGCCAGAGATTCTGCAAACGATGTAACGTTTCCGGAGGAAATCGCAGCTCATCATATAACCAGGCTAATTCGTCTCCTAACTGAGATTCAATCAATTTGGGAAGGGCTCCAAGACTCCTTTCCAAAGCCTCTTCGTATGTTTTGCAGACTGTCAAATGCAATTCCGAATCTTTAATCTCCAGAGTTTTAAATCCCCAAATTTCGATATCACCTCCTACCGACAACTGCATCTTCTCCATGAGGGTTCCAAAATCCCAGGTACAAATTCCCCAACGTTCAAAGGGGGAAATGATTTGTTTCCAGTTATCCTTAGCCTTTGCTGTTTTTGTGTTTTTTAACTCATCCAGGTTTCTGCTATAGGTCACCTCCGATGATTTTGGCTTGGTAACGGCAAAGTTCATTCTTAAATAATCCGGCAAGGAATCCCGATCCCAGCTTTCAGGAGAAATATCCACTCGTGCTACGCGAAAGAGGGCTTCCGACAACTCGGTATAAAAGTTATCTTTCAGAACAAACCCGGTTTCTTTTTCTTGTGTTGAATAGCTCAAGGAAGTCATTTCATCCCATATTTTTTCAGCCTTTTCCGGAATCGGGACTATTTTTCTCCGCTCTTCCTTAGGCAGGTTTTTAAGCAACCAGACTATTTTTTCTTTTAGCAATCCGGGTACCAGATACTCAAAAACCTCCTCTCTGACACTGCTGAGGACAGGCCAGGGGATATGAATGGTAATCCCGTCTTTTGGATGCCCGGGTTCGAATTCGTAATGTAAAGGACATTCAGTGCCACCAATGTTCAGAAGCCCAGGAAACAGGTTGCTGTTAGCATCATGCTCATTCCTCAACAAGTCTTCTTTGGTCATAAACAGGAACTTATCACCCGAATGGCTTTTAATGAGTTTCTTCATATCATCCAGGCAAGCCACTCCGGTAATTCTCTGAAGATAAAAGTCCTCGATCACCTCGTCTTCCACAAGAAGCATTTTGGACCTGATTTTAGCCTCTTCCGTTTCAATCTCTTTGATCAAATTTTGATTGTGCTTCCAAAACGGTAGGTTACTTTCAAAATTTCCCTGAACAAGCGCTTCCCTCACAAAAACCCTATTTGCTTCTTCACGATCTATTTTTCCATAAAAGACTTTTCGGTTCTCAACGAGAATAAATCCGAATAAAGTCACTTTCTCAAGTGCAAAAACACGCCCGGACTCTTTCTCCCAGTGAGGTTCGGCCCAGGATTTTTTGCAGAGATTATTGGCTAATGATTCCAACCAGTCAGGGTTTATCTTCGCCACACGATGGGCGAATAATTTTGATGTCTCAATCAATTCAATGGCAACAATCCATTCATGTCGGCTTTGGTACTGATCTGATCCGGGAAAAAGGGTAAGTTCTCGATTTTTTGTGCCCTGGTAAATCTTTTTCTCTTTTTTCTTGGCTATGTGAGTCAGGTAACCGGCTAAAATGCTCTGATGAATCCCATCATAATCCCAACTATCCGGTTTATTGACATTCCAGTTTTTATCGATTGCGATACTTGTTAACTGGGAGTGGATATCTCTCCACTCTCTTATTCTATTGTAAGACAGAAAATTTGCCTTACAGAACTTCCGCATCTTCCCCTGGGTTTTTAAATCTTCCAAGGTTGAATGGTACTCTTCCCAAAGATTCAGAAGTGTTATTAAATCAGATTCTCGCGATTTAAAGAGGGCATGTTTTTGATCAGCCTGTGTCTTTTTATCCTCCGGTCTTTCGCGCGGATCTTGGCAGGATATGGCAGAGGCAATTATCAATACCGCATAAAGAGATTTTTCCCGGTTGGCCTGAAGTATCATGCGGGCAGTTCGGGGGTCAACCGGCAGGAAAGCCAATTCCTTGCCAATAGATGTTATTTTTCTTCTCTCATCTAACGCTCCCAGTTCTCTCAAAGTCCGAAATCCGGCCCTGATTTGGGCGGACTGGGGCGGGTCTATAAACGGGAAGGTTTCGATATCACCCAATTTCAGATCCAGCAAGCGCAGGATAACTTCCGATAAGTTTGAACGCTGGATTTCGGGAATGGTATACTTGAAGCGATTGTCATAATCCTCTTCACTGTAAAGACGAATACAAATCCCGTCACTGACTCTTCCACATCGTCCCTTTCTTTGATCAGCACTGCTTTGAGAAATGGCCACGATTGGCAGCCCCTGTGTTCCTGATCGTGAATTGTATTGACTGATTCTTGCCCGGCCAGTATCAACCACGTATCGAATCCCCGGAACGGTAATGGACGTTTCGGCAATATTGGTGGATAGAATAATCTTTCTGTGATGGGTTGATTGAAAAATTCGATTTTGCTCCCCTCTTGATAATCTGCTAAAAAGCGGTAAAACCAGAAATCCTTCCGCTGTAAGATGTGAAAAACGATCCAAGGCTTCCCTGATCTCCTGTATGCCGGACATGAACACCAGGATATCACCATGGGTGGTTTCAGTCAGTATCTCTTCCACCGCTTCAATAACGAGATCAATAATAGTAATATCCCCCTGTTCCTCCTTTACTTCATCGATTGGAAGATAACGCAACTCAACCGGATACATACGACCTGAAACTTTTACAATAGGTGCGCCATGCGGCTCACCGATCAGGTGGTTTTTATTTTTGGTACAGATCAGGTTTTCTTTCAGGGTTTCATTGTATTGTAGTGGAAAAGCCGCAGAAAACTTATCCACATCAATGGTTGCCGACGTGATGATCAGTTTCAGATCGGATCGTTTCCTCAGAAGCTGATTCAGATATCCCAATATAAAATCAATATTCAGTGTTCGTTCATGTGCTTCATCCACGATAATGGTGTCATATTGATTTAGAAAGCGATCTCCCTGTATTTCGGCTAATAAGAGTCCATCTGTCACAAATTGGATTAGAGTGGATTCCTGCGTTTTATCTGCAAACCGAATGCGATAACCAACCAGGTCGCCCACTTCAGAGTTCAGTTCCTTGGCTACCTGAAGGCTGAGTGATGTGGCGGCAATCCGTCTTGGTTGAGTACAGGCAATTTTTCCAAAAATGCCTCTCCCGGCGTCCAGACACATTTTGGGAATTTGTGTGGTTTTCCCGGACCCGGTTTCCCCTGTTATAACAATTACCTGGTTTTTTCGGATTGTATCACAGATTTCTGAATGTTTGCTGGAAATAGGTAATTCCGAGGGGTATTTAAACGAGGGAATGCTGTTTTTTCGGGCTTCAACACGCTGTTGGGAGAGTTTCAGATTCCTCTTAAATCTGTCCAATTGACTGCTGAAATTTTTTTCATCGACTGATGGTAAATGTTGCAGCTGACGTATTAACCTGTAACGGTCCTTGCAGAGAACGCGCTCTATTTCACCTCTCAGGGTTCTCTTATCAAATGGCATTTTACTATCAAACCTTGTCCGGATTTTTGTTGGTCAAATGATCTTTTTTATCAGACAAATTATACTCTTTACTCGTCATCGTTATTGCCAATTATACTCAATTGGATGTTTTCCTCATCTTCAGGAAGATCGTCCTCTTTCTTAATCAATTCGATTCGATCAACCTTTCTAAATCCCTGTGGTAGATTTTTTCCTCTTCTACCCCTTTCACCAATATACTCTTCCAGCTTTTCATCCCGCATGGTCAATGTTCTTTTACCGGCTTTTATGAGAAAACCGCTATCTTTCGGCAGTGATAGAATGATCTCAAGTGATTCACCCTTTGAGGAAAAAACATTGATGATTTTGTTACCTTTTCCCTTGGGAAGAATGGGAAGCTGTGCCAGAGGAAAAATCAACATGCGTCCCTCGCTACTGATAGCCACCACACGGTCGGTTTCAAGATCCGTCACCAATGCCGGACGTAAAGGATATGAATCAGGGGGGAAATTGATCATCGATTTTCCCGCCCTGTTTTTTGAGTACAGTTCGGACAATTCAGTCACAAAACCATAACCAATTCCACTTGCCAGAATGATTTTTTGAGATGAATCTCCTGAAAGAACATATTTGAATTCAGCTCCCGGGGGAGGTTGCAAGCGACCGGTTAATGGTTCTCCATACCCTCTGGCGGATGGGAGACTTCTTATTTGCAGTGTATAACTTCGGCCGGTGGAGCCGATAAATACGGCAGACTGATTGCTGATACCGTGTGCAACATCTGCCAATCTATCCCCCGATTTATAACTCAATTTTTCAAAATCAATGTCATGGCCTTTTGCCGCCCTTACCCAACCCTTCTCGGACAATACGATCGATACCGGTTCTGAAGGAAGAATCTCCGCATCCGTTAAAGCGTGCGCTTCCCTGCGTTGAACAATTTGCGACTGCCGCTTATCCCCGAATTTTCTTATTATTAGTTCCATCTCTTTAATAATCAGGGCCCGTAACTTTCTATCTGATCCCAGGGTTTTTTCGATTTTATGCTTTTCTTCAGCCAACTCATCCAGTTCGCCCCTGATCTTCATCTCTTCCAGTTTTGCCAATTGCCTGAGTTTGGTTTCCAAGATAGCTTCGGCCTGACGATCAGTTAATCCAAAACGTTCTCTCATAACCATTTTCGGATCTTCTTCATTCCTGATAATATCGATGATCTCATCCAGATTCAAAAAGGCAATCAACATCCCTTCCAGGATATGTAACCGATCCAGGACTTTATCCAAACGATGTTGCAGCCTGCGCCTCACAGTTGCCCGCCTGAAATCCAACCATTCTTTAAGAATCTCTTCCAGGTTCATTATTCTTGGACGACCATCAATCCCGATCACATTCATATTTACTCGGTACGTGCGCTCCAGATCGGTTGTTGCAAACAGATGCACCATTAGCGTATCCACATCAACACGATTGGATTTGGGAACAATCACAATCCTTGTCGGATTTTCATGATCTGACTCATCCCTAAGATCTGTCACCATTGGCAGTTTTTTCGCCTGCATCTGTGCCGCCATCTGTTCCAGAATTTTTGATCCGGAAACCTGGTAGGGCAGAGCTGTAATGACGATATCCCCATTCTCCCTTTGATAGGTAGCCCTCATACGGACACTGCCAAAACCGGTCTTATAAAAATCGATAATGTCTTCCCGGGTTGATATGATTTCGGCTTCTGTCGGGTAGTCCGGCCCTTTTACATATGTCAGAATCTCATTAATACCATCATTAGGATTTTCCAGGAGGTGAATACAGGCTTTTGTGATTTCACTGAGATTATGCGGCGGAATATCCGTGGCCATTCCCACAGCTATTCCTGTTGTCCCATTTAAGAGAATATGAGGGAGACGGGCAGGCAAAATGGATGGTTCTTCAAGTGTTCCATCAAAATTTGGTTTCCAGTCAACTGTCCCTTGGGTCAGCTCATTAAGCAGAATGTTGGTAAATTCCCTAAGTTTTGATTCGGTGTACCGCATGGCAGCGAATGATTTTGGATCATCCGAAGACCCCCAGTTCCCTTGTCCATCAATTAATGGATAGCGAAAAGAGAAGGGTTGGGCCATCAATACCATGGCTTCGTAGCATGCTGAATCTCCATGGGGATGGAACTTTCCCAGGACGTCGCCGACGGTTCTTGCCGACTTTTTAAATTTCGCATTCGACCGCAACCCAAGTTCGGACATGGCATAAATAATCCTGCGTTGAACGGGCTTAAGGCCATCCCCTATATGAGGTAGCGCCCTGTCGAGCAACACATACATGGAGTATTCCAGATATGCTCTTTCAGCAAATTCATCGATTGAAATCTGTTCAACTCCCTCTTCGTTCAATTCTACTGATTCTAACATGGTGAATATTAAGTCAATTTAGTCTGTATTTTTTATTGTTTCAAAAAATTAAAGTTGTTGTCTGCAGGGAAGGGTGTTAAGTCCCTTCTACCAGATCTCCCTTTTCTCCGAGCCACATTCTTCTGTCAGAAGCTCTCTTTTTAGCCAACAGCAAATCCATCATATCAAAAGCATCAAGATTTGATTTTAATTTCAGTTGCACCAATCGCCTGGTATCTGCAGCCATGGTTGTCTCTCGAAGCTGCATGGGGTTCATCTCTCCAAGTCCTTTAAACCGTTGAATGCTGACTTTACCTTTTTTATTTTCGGCTGCGATCCTGTCAAGAATACCTTTTTTCTCCTCTTCATCCAATGCATAATAGACATCTTTGCCGATATCAATTCGAAACAGAGGTGGCATTGCAACATAGATGTGCCCTTCCTCAACCAACTTATAAAAGTGTCGTAAAAACAATGCACACAACAGCGTCGCAATGTGCAAACCATCTGAATCGGCATCTGCCAAAATACAGATTTTGCCATATCTTATCTCGCTGAGATCATCCGAGGAGGGATCGACACCGATAGCAATAGATATATCATGAATCACTTGTGAACTTAAGATAGATGCAGAATCAATTTCCCAGGTATTGAGAATTTTACCGCGCAACGGCATCACGGCTTGTGTATGACGATCCCTGGCCTGTTTTGCCGATCCGCCTGCCGAATCGCCCTCAACCAGGAACAATTCACTGATGCTGGGATCTTGGGAAACACAATCAGCCAATTTCCCGGGGAGTGATGGCCCTGCACTGACTTTTTTCCGTTCTATTTTTTTCCGTGTCTTCAGTCTTTTCTGGGCACAGGAAATAATCATCTCTGCCAGCTGTTCTCCAATTTCCGTATGATGGTTCAGCCAGAGACTGAATTCATCCCTTACAATCCCGGAAACAAACGTGGCACTTTGCCTTGAGGAAAGTCTCTCTTTAGTTTGACCCGAAAACTGCGGGTCTTGAAGTTTTACGGAAAGAATGTAATTACATTGTTCCCATACGTCATCACCCGTCAGTTTTACACCTCTTGGAATAAGCTTTCTGAACTCACAAAATTCCCTGATGGATTCTAATAAACCGGTTCGAAATCCATTAACATGAGTTCCCCCAAGATTGGTGGGAATAAGATTAACATAACTCTCATTTATATTTTCTCCACTTTCCGGTATCCAGGATACAGCCCAGGAAACAGTCTGTTCATTTCCTTCAAAGTGCCCTACAAATGGTTGATCCGGAATAGCTTCAAATTCAGATATTTTACCGGATAGATAGTCTTTTAATCCGTCTTCATAATACCATTCATCAACGGTATTATTGATACTGTCCAAAAAGCTGACCCGGAGCTTCGGACAAAGCACAGCCTTCGCTTTTAATACGTGGCGTAGTTTATTAACGGAAAATTTAGCTGAATCAAAGTATTTCGAATCTGGCCAGAATCGAATCGTTGTTCCGGTATCTCTTTTTCCGACAGTACCTTTAACTTCAAGATCACTGACCTTATCCCCATTCTCAAAAACAATTCCGTAAAGAGTGCCGTCTCGTTTTATTTGCGCTTCAAGTCTTGTGGACAAAGCATTAACAACGGATACTCCGACACCGTGCAGACCTCCCGAAAAGCGATAATTTTTATTTGAAAACTTAGCCCCTGCGTGAAGTCTGGTCATGATCAGCTCCACCCCGGTAATTCCTTCTTCAGGGTGGATATCAACCGGCATTCCCCTGCCATTATCACTCACCTCTAAAGACCCATCTTCATGAAGGATGACTTCTATTGAATCTGCAAAACCGGCAGTGGCTTCATCCACGCTATTGTCAATTACTTCTTGTCCCAGGTGATTGGGTCTACTGGTTTCAGTGTACATCCCAGGACGTTGTTTCACCGGATCAAGTCCATTTAAGACTTCAATTGATTCTGCTGTATAACTGTTGTTCACCATATTTCTGCTTAAATTTCCTTGTAATTGAATAGGTTACCGAATAGTGTTCACTTACAGCAAATTGAGGTTTTTGTTACAGGTAATCAGCACTCAACCGATTTGCCGACAGTATTATCTTATATCATCTCCTATAAAACAGGGCCATAACAATCGAAGGGCTCCTGATTGCCTATCTTATAATACCTGCGATGGCAAGCAGTTTAATGGAAAGGATTAGATTTGTGCAATAAACGAAGTGGTTTTTTAAGAGGATTAGACCGATTGATAACCAGATATGGCTGACCAGGAAAATTCCGATCAAATTGAGTTGGCCATTCTTGAAAACAGCCAACTCATTACGCCGTTAATTTATCTCGCCCGAGGTGGCGTCAATGCGAATTATTTTTTTGTGTTTTTGGGGAACATCAAAAGTTAAAAGTGTTTGCCCTGTTCCGATGTCCATTGCTTGTTCACCTTCAGCCAGCACTTCAATTTCTATACGTCCGTCACCGTAATCAGCTTTTTGAAAAGGTTTGATTGCCGCCGACACCCTGGCATATCCTCTATCATTCAATTTCACTGATTCCGGAAAAATGATCTTGTCTGATCTTAAACTGAAAAAGATATCTCCCGATCGTGAGACATTCTGCTTGGATTTTACATCCGTTACCTGAACAGTGAAATCAATTTTTCCGGTGTTTCCTACTGTTGGTACAACGATATGTCGATTATCCGGTTCAATCACCAATCGAAATGGTATATCTTCTATTTTATCGTTAAAAATCCCTGTTTGCTTAATCCCTTTTACCATTTTCCCTGCTTGAAGCGCTATTTTTTCATCCTCGTTCTCCAGTTCGATAAGGCCGGTTGATAGACTAACATCCAATTGGCCGTTTCTTTCAGAGAATGAAACACTTGTACCCTTAATTCCACAGGTTGCTGTCGGGGTTACAATTTTGGTTCTTTGTCGGTTCTTGGTGAATTTCCCCCAGAAAGATCCTGTTTTTAAGAAAAAATTATTTAAAAATCCTCTCTCGCTTCCTTTTAATTCTTCTGTTTTTTCAATAATGAACCTTGAATTCTGGAATATTCTAATTTCTGAGCCATCTCTGAATAGTATCGTCGTTTTAGCATTATAACCAGTAATGACGACATCCTGGTCATTCAGCACCAATCCTTTTCTGCCCGGAATGTTTCGCTTTAGTCTTTCAATTTTAACATCCCCGTCAATTGCTTTTATACTGGCCACAGCATTAATTGCTTGCACCGAAGTAACCGGCGACAAAGCAAAAGCCAGGATCACTAGTATTATCAGTTTTTTCATGATAGCTCCCAGATTTTTATATTCTAGTGGTTAATCAAAAAATGAACAAAAAGACAAATTCTTAAACTAAGGATGTACTTCCTGGTTATTTGTTAATGGTTTTATTCCACAATATGAGCTTACTAAATCGAATTTTGTCACTTGTCGTGTTAGTCTAAACAAAATTGTCGACGAAAGCAACAAACTGCGCAAAACTGTTTTTTTTCCAATGAGTCCCTTATCTGTGATAAATGAGTAATGAATTTAATTTATTATCCTATATATCGTTCCCAGGCAAACACAATTGGAGATTTAATAGTCACTCTACGATTTGTATTCTGCAATTTCCATTCTTTCTTCACAAAAAATCAACAGAACACAGTTTGTTCTTTGTCTTGACATTGAAATTACGAATGATACAAAAGTGGATGTGACTGCTATACATCTCTACCATTAATTATCAGACCCATGGAAGTTGAGAGTTGATAACCGCCATCTGATGGTTTTAATTGCTTGGAAAAGGCAAAACCGCCACCTACAGAAATGAAGCCTGGCTTGACTAAAATCTAAGCCCCATACTGGCGAATCGCGGTTGAATTCTACACTTATTCCAAAAAACATGATAGTGTGAAAAACATTGCACTGGAGTAGAAGGTTTCGTCCGGCAAATTGAAAAAAGCTTAATATTTAAAGATAACAATTTTCATATTGGGAATCGACCATTGCACCAGGTCATTAAGTAGTATAGTATGATAGCTATCAACCAGATAGCTATTCTAACCGGGAAAAATTAAATGTTAATAATGAGCCTTAATCTACCTTTTTTAAAATATTATTACTTTCGATTCTTTAAAGATTTAAGATTTCTGATCATTTCATTTTCTGTTTTGTTAAGTGTGTCTCTTCTTCCCGAGGAAGCCAAAGCAGACAAGAATGTTTCATACTTTAATATCCAGGGTGTTAAGCTCAATATGAATCTGGATGATGTCATCAGAATACTAAACATCAACAAGTTCAAAACCAGCAAGGATAAATACGGATTAGTTCACGGATATGAAATTGTTCAGGCAAAAGATGAAACCAAAATCGTTTTGAACTTTACAGGACAAAAACGATTGTATCGGATTGATTACAGCAATCAGTATCGCTCCTTTATGAATAACTCAAATGGACTTTACAATCTGTTAAAGGAAAAATATGGAGAGCCTACTATCGAAAATATCGAGGCGCTCCATGGAGAAAGCAGAAACATAAGTGCATGCTGGGGCAGCACATGCAATCGATTCACACCAACGACACCTGCTCTTAAGGCAACTATTGACTACGCATCAGGAAAGCTGAAGCTTACTTTGATAGACAACCGGATTTTTAACAGTGACTGGAAAAAATACAAACAGTCTCTACAGGAATCCAAATCAGGCCAAGTCCCCTCAACTGAGCAACCAAAAAACTCTTATGATTTCTAACAAATCATATTTTCAATCATACTTTTTGTTTAAATTGACATGATCCGATTGTTATCATTGATTGTTGTATATTCAATCGTATTTTTTGGCCAGATCAAAACGCTCGCTGATACCCAAGAGATCATTTCGTCCCATAATGAATTCGGTGGTAAAACCATAGAAATCAACAAAGAAGATTTTTCAATCACGAGAAATTACCATGATGATGAAGATAACATCGTTAAAGAAGAGATCATTTTCACCGTTGACTACCAGATCGACAACAATTTAAGAAAAATTATTGTCTACTACCATTTTGGTAAGAAAATCATGGAAGAAAGTATATTTTCAGACGTCTTTTCTGATCGAACCTTGATTGAGAAATCTATTGTTCATTTTGATAGAAATACGGGGGAAAGAGTCATGGAGGAAAATCACCTGGTTCCTCCCTTCTCCAGTTACAATATAATATTTCGTGAAAAGGGTAAGAAAAAAAAGATTGAATGGCACTATCCTGAAAATATTGACGGGATTGAAAAGAACATTGTTTTTTTTGATGACAATGAAATAGCTGTAAAAACAGAGTCATATTATACGGAAAAAACAATCCGCGAACAGGGTCATTATAAACGGATTTACTTCACTGCCCTAAATAAGAATCGCTACGTAAGAAAATATCGCCAGGAATGGTTCTACACCGAAGAGTTTTCTAAAAAAAATAACGGGATAGCAAAAAAAATCGAGTACTTCCATTATAGCACCGGACGCCCAGTAGAGATCAAAACTGCTTACTTCGATCGCAATGACCAATTTTTATCTCAGTAGGCAAGAGGAGTTTTCTGGTATATTTATTGAATTTTTCTACTTGGGAACTCAAAAACCAATCATTCTTCTAAATATTTTGTATGGTTTAAAAATGAAACACATAGTAATACTGCTCTCACTGGTAATTTTAAGTTTGAGCTGTATGGCTTACGCTGCGGATAATACGAGCGTAAAAGGTTATAAAAAGCCTGATGTCTGCTTAAAAAGCAATATCCGGTGCATATTGAAAAAGCAAGGCGATACAATGTATTGGTGCTTAAAATCCAATCTGCAGAGAAATCTGGATACACGCAGAACCACTTCCCCCATCAAGAAAACCAAGCGAGAAATATTAGGCCACTGTGCAAAAATCATTACAATCCATGATTAAAGGATTCATCTTCAAATCCGGATTGCCCAAAACACTCGGCCGATTAATTTTATGATATACCAACCTCAGAGAGTATTTGTTGATAAAGATGCCTTAGCATTTGGCTACTGTGAAAAAATATTAAAGACCCTTCATCCCTTAAAACCCATTATCCTAAGTTCAAGTGAAGCTCTGGATGCATTTGTTCCATCTGATATCTCCCTGTCAAAAGGTAAGCAATTCTTACATTTGAAAAATTTCAAAGCTGATGCTTTCAAGCTTTGTCCGGGGTTCACAAAAGATATTTTATGCTGCAATTACTATGTGTTAGACCTGATTGAGAATTGTCCTTTAGAATGTACCTATTGCATATTACAAGCGTTTCTCAACAAGTCCGTGATTACATTTCACGTAAACGTTGAAGAGCTTGTCGAAACAATGATTGCCACAATCAAAAGCAGGCCTCAGCAACCCTTTCGCATTGGAACAGGGGAACATTCCGACAGCCTTGCATTGGATCACATCTTCCAGGTTAATCCTTATCTGGTAGATGTGTTCTCCGGTTTAGACAATGCAACCCTTGAATTAAAAACCAAGACTGATCTTATTGGTCCTTTATTGGGGTTGGATCATCGTGGAAAAACGGTCGTATCCTGGTCTCTTAACCCAAGTGAAATAATAAGGGCAAATGAGTTAAAAACGGCTTCCCTGGAGGATCGCTTAAAAGCTGCCAATAGGTTGGAAAAAGATGGTTATAAAATCGGATTTCATTTTGACCCCCTCATTCATTATGAAAACTGGGAGCGTGGATATAGTAGGACAATTGATCTGATGCTTGAAGCCGTTCAGCCTGAGAATATAGCCTGGATCAGTTTAGGTACCTTGAGATATATCCCAAGTTTAAAGCAGATTGCCGAAGAACGGTTTCCTAGAATATCTATTTTTTCAAATGAATTTGTTGCGGCTGAGGATGGTAAGATGCGGTATATAAAGCCCTTGAGAAAGACAATGCTGCTCAGAGTTTCCAAATGGATTCAGGAAAAGGCGCCCAATATCCCACTTTATCTTTGCATGGAAAAGCATGCCATTTGGAAACAGATGTGCAATAACTACCCACAAACGCCTGAAGAACTGGAATCTTACTTGAATAGCAATCTCTAGATCAGACTTGGATTTGATCTTCGGTGCTGCTTGTTCAGCAATAAATCAATTCCATCATTTCTCGAACTGCCTGCTGAATCCCCACATATATTGATCTGGCAATTATACTATGACCAATATTCAATTCTTCAATATGAGGTAAGGTAGCTATTGGTTCCACGTTAAAATAAGTTAATCCGTGACCTGCATTTATTTGGAGACCAATATCATGACCGTGCATGGCAGCTTTTTCCAATCGTATTAATTGATCCTCTTTCTCCAGATCTGTTTTTGCATTGGCATACTCGCCCGTATGAAGTTCTATATCATCTGCTCCGACTTCCCTGGCCATATCTATTTGTTTGAAATCGGGATCAATAAACAGACTGACCCGAATACCGGCATTTTTTAAATCAGAAATCTTTGATTTCAAGAGACCGGACTGGGAGATACAATCCAAACCACCTTCAGTTGTGACCTCTTCACGTTTTTCCGGAACTAAAGTAACAATGGCCGGATTGATATCCAAAGCAATTCTAACCATTTCATCGGTGGCTGCCATTTCAAAATTCACTCTAGTTTGTGCCAATTCCCTGATCAATCTGAGATCACGGTCTTGGATATGTCGTCTGTCTTCTCTCAAGTGGACAGTGATTCCACTAGCACCGGCCTGTTCTGCCTGAAGAGCCGCATAAACCG
Source organism: bacterium (assembly GCA_018829445.1). Classification (GTDB taxonomy): domain Bacteria; phylum SAR324; class SAR324; order XYD2-FULL-50-16; family XYD2-FULL-50-16; genus JAHJTV01. The sequence goes on along the minus strand of JAHJTV010000082.1, from coordinate 177,606 downwards.
GATCAGGTTCTATTGTTTTTCTGGCTTCCCTTACTGTCGCCACGTGATCAACATTAACGTGTAGTATCGGCATGATAGTTCCCCTTAATCTAGTTTTTGATTTTTGACCCAGATATCAATGGGTGGCCAAGTTTGCTGAATTTGCACTTCGGGTGGAACCCTAATGGTGGGAGCTTTAATTTTATAGTTCCCGGGTTTGTATCTCTCCAAATCGATAAATGCCTGGATATCCTCTTTTTTATAATTTTCCATCAACGACCTGGGACCCCGAACCAGCATATTAAAAGTTCGTGGGTTGATTCTGGTGACATAATCATTATTAATGATCCCAATCGGAATATTGATAAACCGCACATTGATCGGCTCGCTACCAACAACTATTTGTACTGTATAATACTCCGGTTTTGGATCGATCGCTGTAATGCCCTTGGGAAAAACGACATACGCCAGCATCTCCAAATCACCATCAATGGCTTCTATATTGATTGCTTTAGTCTGAAGACGTTCAATCTTTCCCAGGATAGATGCCAATCCCTTAACTTTTACAGATTCAGGAATCATCGTAATCTGTTCAAGAACATAACCTTTGGCCAACTCCCCCACGAATACAGGTTGAATAGGAAGCTCCTTCTCGATGATCTCTTCTAATACAAGTTTGACAACCTTCGGTTCAATCTCAATAATCTTAATATTATTGGGAGCAGAAATAATCTTTTTGGTCATTTCAAACTCCATTTCCCCCTGAACCGATCCTTCCAAATTGATTGAAGCTTGAAACAGACTTGGATGAACTTGTGCCAGCTCATTTTTTGGTATCTCTACTGTAACACTGATTAACTGAAGAGGTTCTGAAGTAATCTCCAGATCTTTGGGCAGGTTTGCATATGAAACAGGTACAAAAAACTTCACCTCTGTCAATTCCCTATTTGGAGAGGGTGCAAATATCCAGATGACGATTGCAAAGCAAATTGATAACAGGATTTGTATTGGATTTTTAATCTTGAATATTCTCATTAAACAACTCGAATCACTATCGTTTGCTATTTATTTTTTGATCAGGATCTCTTTCAGCTTTTCCTTCAGCGAGGTCTCTTTTGTTTCAGTGGTTAATTCACCATTCCACGCCAGACTTATTCTACCACTTTCTTCACTTACTACCAAAATAGCCGCATCTGTTTCTTCACTCAAACCCAATGCAGCCCTGTGCCTTGTTCCCAGTTTTTTGGAAAAGTCCGTCTGTTTCGAAATCGGCAAAATGCAGCCCGCATATGCAATTTTGCCTTTCCCATTTATTATTGCAGCACCATCATGCAAAGGAGAGTTGGTGTGAAAAAGAGATACCAGGAGTTGTTGTGAAAATTCTGCATTGATCTCAGTAGCACCTTTGTAATAGTCACCTAATCCCATTTCCTTTTCCAGTACAATCAATGCACCGATACGGGAATTTGAAAAGTGTTCACAAACAGAGAAAATCTTGTCCAATAACGGCAAGGATTGCCTATGTTTCAATCCGGGAAATACAGTTTTTGTCCCCATTTGAGCCAGTGCATTTTTTATCTCAGATTGAAATAAAACGATAAAAACTATCACGATAGAATTGAATATGTTGCGCAATACCCATGTAATCCCACGGAGGGCTAATAAATCAACAAAGTAAAAGGCAACTCCCACAAGAAGGAAACCAATCAATATCTGGATGGTTCTTGTTCCTCTCAGCATCAATAAAATTCGATAAATAACAATACTGAGAATTACGATATCAAGGATATCTTGCCATCTTATGTCGTATAATGCTTCAAAAACCTGGGACATTGTCTTGGTTAGTAAATCTGAATTAAGTGTTTATATGAAAATATCTTTAAGAATAGTCACTGGCTGAAAGTAATCATGTGAAAAACATACCAGACTGCTGATCTTTTAAATTCTCATATCCTTGGTAATTATATGTCAATTACTATTTGATTTTTGTAAAAAATCTATAGCTGTCGGAAGTCTCCCCAATTTTATGGATAAAAAAGGTGAGCAATTTTTAGGGCATCTTTTGTTTCTTGAACATCATGTACTCGAAAAATACTCGCCCCGTTTATCCAACCCATTATTTGAGTTGCAACTGATCCTATTAATCGATTATCAACATCCCTGCTTAATGCCTGTCCTATGAAAGATTTATTTGATACTCCCAGCAAAATCAATTGACCCAGGTTTTTATAGACAGATAGAAATCGTTGTAAAAACAGATTATGTAAAAAAGATTTTCCAAAACCAATCCCCGGATCGATGCATATTCTGTTTTTTTCTATTCCTGATTCCAGTAAAAGATGCAATTTTGTCTTAAAGAAACGATATACTTCAGAAACGACATCTGTATATTCAGGATTCATCTGCATTCTCTCAGGTGTTCCCTGGGTATGCATCAAACAATAACTAGCTCGATATTTTTTTAATACCTCTATCATGCGATTCCCATGGGATAACCCGGAAGTATCATTTATCATGGCAGCACCTTTCTCCAGAACGACTTCTGCAACTTCCGGTTTGACGGTATCCACTGATAAGGGTATGTGGAACCTGCTTTTTATTTGCTCAACAACCGGTAACACTCGTCTGATTTCCTCTTCAATTGGAACCGGATTTGAACCAGGTCGCGTGGATTCTCCTCCAATATCTATGATATCCGCTCCTTCCTCAATCAGTTGTTTGGCCACTGAAATATATTCCTTTCTTTGATAGAACTTTCCCCCATCGAAAAACGAGTCCGGAGTAATATTCAGAATACCCATTGTCACAGGAGAATTGCCATCCCAGAGTCTGTCTCCCACTTGCAGTGTGGATTGGATATCAACTTCCAATTCAGATAGCAGGAGACCCTGTAATCCTTTACAAACCAAGCTTCCTGAAAACTCAACTATTTGATGGAACTCATCAGGTTCTGCAATGATGATCAAACAGAATCTTGTCGGCTGAGATTCAAGGAGGACACAGTTGGCAGGGAATTGCCTGGCAGTTTCTTGAAAACTTAATGGACAAGGTTTTTTAAAGTAGCAAATGAAAAGATAGACTGAACGATTCGGTCTGTTTTGAAATTGATGGTTAAAAGTCTCCCTTAGGTACTCGCCCGCCAGAGAGGAGTCAGAAGGCTTTAACAAATATGAAAACTCGACATTCGACATTTTTGACCAATTTTATTGATGAGCCCCTTGCATTTTTCCCAGTATATCGAGTATTTCCTGTCCTGTAATGGTTTCTTGTTCAAGTAGTTTTTGTGATACCTTATGTAAGATGTTGATATTGTCCTTCAACACCTTCATCGTTTTCTGATAGGCAGTATTCACGATTTTACTTACTTCCTTATCAATCTTATTCGCTAAGGATTGACTGATATTACGCTTTCTCATCAGATCCCGTCCCAAAAAAACCTCATCGCCGCTGGCAGATAAGTGGATTGGGCCAATTTCTTTATTCATCCCCCAATTACAGACAATCCGGTTGGCTATGGAGGTAGCTCTTTCCAGATCATTACTGGCACCTGTTGTAAAGTGATTAAAGATTAACTCTTCGGCTGCCCTGCCTCCCATCATCATCATTAAGATACCCCTTAATTGGGATTCCTTTTGAGAATATTTATCGTCTTCAGGCAATAGCATGGTTAATCCCAGCGCTCGACCTCTCGGAATGATTGTTACTTTGTGAACCGGATCAACTTCATCGAGCATAGCCGCGATAATTGCATGTCCGGCTTCATGGTATGCTGTCGTTTTTTTCTCATCATCGGGAATAATCATGGAGCGTCTCTCTTTCCCCATCATTACTTTATCTCTGGCTTCCTCAAAATCCACCATACCAATGGTTTTTTTATTCTGGCGAGCAGCAATCAAAGCGCTCTCATTCGCCAAATTCGCTAAATCCGCCCCGGTAAAACCGGGAGTAGCCTGGGCTATTTTCTTCAGATCAACATCTTCTGCCAGTTTTAGCTCCTTGGTATGAATCCCCAGTATCTTTTGTCTTCCATTGATATCCGGTTTTGGTACGACGACTTGTCGATCAAATCTCCCCGGTCTTGTCAAGGCTGAATCCAATACATCGGGACGGTTGGTTGCAGCAATAACAATCACCCCTTCGTTACCATTAAAACCGTCCAATTCAACCAGCAATTGATTTAATGTCTGCTCGCGTTCGTCATTTCCTCCTCCTAATCCTGCACCTCTGTGTCTCCCGACAGCATCTATTTCATCAATGAAAATGATTCCAGGGGCATTTTCTCTTGCCTGTGCAAACAGATCTCTGACCCTGCTTGCGCCTACACCAACAAACATTTCGACAAAATCGGAGCCACTAATGCTGAAAAAAGCGACCTGAGCTTCCCCTGCAATGGCTTTCGCCAAAAGGGTTTTCCCGGTTCCGGGTTCGCCAACCAATAGTACACCTGTCGGGATTCTACCACCCAGCTTTTCGAATTTGCTGGGGTCTCTCAGGAATTCAACAATCTCATCCAGTTCTTCTTTAGATTCTTCGATCCCGGCAACATCATCAAAGGTAAATCTCTTGGCATCCTCATCAAGCATCTTTGATCTTGATTTTCCGAATCCCATGATCTTATTGCCTCCCTGCATTTGTTTCATAAAGAAAATCCAGACTCCAATGATGAGGATGATGGGCAACCAGGAGCTTAAGATCGCAAACAACAATCCATTAGCTTCCGTTGATTCAACATTAAAACGGACGCCCCTTTTATATAACTGCGGGACTAAATCATTATAATATCTTGGCGTATTAGTAATAAAAGTCTCATTGGTATTGGTCTGTCCACTGATCTGATTTCCCTTTATGGTAACATTGAGCATTTGACCACTTTCAACAATGTCCATGAAATCCGAAAAAAGTATCTCCTTCCCCGACATGGTTTTTGTTGAAAAAGTGTACAAAACGATAATTCCTATAATAATGGAAATTAACAGTATAATATTTTTGGGAATATTTTGCATGAATTCCTTTCTTCTTATCTCGTCGTTACCTATTTTTGTTGGAATGAAGTCGGTTAAAGCTGTATATATTTTAAGTTGGTCAATTGAGAAGATGATATAACGGGTGGCTAACCTTATTGATCTTCATGATAGGTTGATAATTCATTCAACCCAAAATTGCCTAACTCTCTTTGTTAATTTTAAATTCATTTGACTAATATTCCAAGCGCTAATTGGTTAATAATGCTTTCCATCCCTATTTTGATAGGCGATGTTTTCCTCATTCTATTCAAGGAGTACGTTGTGTTGGATTAGTCAACATGCAATATACCTGATTTTTAAGACTTTCAGGAAACATTGTGAATTATAATATCCAGTCAAATATTCGACATAAAAAACTGAAAATCAGGTGCTTTCATCAGACCTGTCCTGATACGTAAATCCAGATTTACTAAATGTGATTTATCCTGGATAGTGAAAACCATTAGTCGTTATCCGCCAAACTTTTCCGTGCCAGCTGAATTTACTTCAATCACTTCCATCTATACCTTATCCACAGTTTCAATGCCAACACAAACCTAGATCAAAGAGTTTTAAAATTGACTGCCAACCATACATTGAGAGATTTAAGCTATATTTGACTGCTCATTTTAGATAAGAATAAAAAATAACTCTTTTTTATAATGGTATAGTCCAACGGTAATTATGGATATTGGGAACAGATTATTTAGATTGCTAAAAGCGGTTGCAAACGACAAGGCTGCGACAATCACTCAAATATTCGAACAAAGTGATTCGTTTATCGATGAGACATTGCGAGAGTGGGAACGAAAATACGATTTGGATGATGAAAAAGAGTTCAATGAACATCACTCCAATCAATCCTATTCAAGGCAGAATCAAAATTGGAAAGATAATTCACAAACCAAAAGATCCTCTGCAGATGACACTACTCCGCCACATTCCAAACAAATGATGGAAGATCTACAGCTATTCAATCTATTTCCCCCCGTAAAACTTGAGGAGGTTAAAAAAGCTCGTAATCGTGAAATCAAAAAATTTCACCCGGATAAATTTCTTCAGGAACCGGAAAAAGTAGAAACAGCAAAAAGAATAATACAGATTTATAACGCTGCTTATGACAGGCTGAAGAAAGAACTGATTTAGTGGGCTTGTCTGACCTTCTGTCGGGACATCAGTGAGGGATAAGGGAAGATCAAAAAAATCTTCCCTTATTTTTGATTTACTTAACTTCTGCGGTTGCACCTGCTTCAGTCAATTTTTTAACAACATCTGCGGCCTCATCTTTCGTTATGCCTTCCTTAACTTTGCAGTCAGCCCCGGCAGCTTCTACCAGTTCTTTGGCTTCTTTCAAACCTAGACCTGTTAAGGCACGTACTTCCTTAATAACGTTGATTTTCTTTTCGCCAAAAGATGTCATGATAACATCAAATTCAGTTTTCTCTTCAGCAACTTCAGCAGCAGCAGCTGCAACAGGGGCAGCTGCAACAGCAGCTGCTGCGCTTACGCCAAATTTCTCTTCAAAATCTTTCACCAATTGAGAAAGATCCAAAACTGACATATTAGAAATAAATTCTATAACTTGTTCTTTAGTAATATCTGCCATTTTTTCTCCTCGTGACACGGATTATTGCTTAGAATCAGCGACGGCCTGTAAGGTTCTTACAAACTTGCTGGGCACTTCGTTTAAGACACGTACAAAATTTGTGATTGGAGCATTCATCACATAAAGAAGTTTAACAATGAGTTCTTCTTGACTAGGCAAGTTACCAAGTTCCTTGATACCAGCCGTGTCCAGAACTTTTCCCTTCTCTCCGGAAACCAGCAATCCGGATATAATCTTAACCCTATCATTAGCTTTCGCTGCATCAGTCATGATTTTAGCCGGTGAGGCTACATCATCCTGGCTGTAAACCAAAGCTCTGGTTTCCGTGAATTGTTCGCCAAGCTCTTCAAAAGGAGTTCCATTAGCAGCAAGCTTTGCCAAAGAATTTTTCAACACTTTGAACCTGCTGTTCTTCTCATGGAGCGTTTTCCTTAGACTGGTTAACTCCTCAACCTTGAGCCCTTTATAATCGACCAATACCCCAGTGATTGCTGATGAAAAAAGTTTCTTATACTCCTCCACCATTAATTCTTTAGTGGTTCTGTCCATAAAGTTCTCCCAATAAATATAAAAGAGGTTAATATTTACACACTATTAACCATTTGAATTTTAAGGCTTATTTCATAAAAATCACCAGAAAATTCAAAAAACAAATACAATACTATGCGATGGAATAATGAAGAATAGAGATAGGCACTATGAAGCAATAAAAGCTTTCGGTCACCTCAGTGGGATTTTTGTTTTAAGCCTGCTGGCTCCCACTTTCTTCGATAATTCCGATCTTTTATCTAATCAGATTGTTATGTCTGAAGATAATCTGGAAGAGATAATTGTTACACTTACGACTTACGAGATCGACTACTTGAAAAAACCAGGATCTACCTTGACTCCAGGACCCATTGTCGTTGATATCGATATATTTCTGATATAGGTACCTTTTGCCGTAGATGGTTTCAACTTAATCAGACTGTCATAAAAGGATCTTATGTTTTCTGCCAGAGCTTCTTCTGAAAACGAAGCGAGACCTGTTGTTGCATGAACATTTGCACCCTTATCCGTCTTAAATTGAACTTGACCTTTTTTTATCATCGATACAACATCACCAACAGCTTGCGTTACTGTTCCGACCTTTGGATTGGGCATCAGTCCTCTCGGGCCCAAAACCTTACCGATTTTTCCAACAACGCCCATCATGTCAGGTGTTGCCACAACTCGGTCAAATTCAAGCCAACCCTCTTTGATTTTTGCCACCAGATCATCGCCACCCACATAGTCTGCACCTGCATCCTTTGCTTCTTGCTCCTTTTCACCCTTCGCAAAAACCAAAACCCTGACCACTTTGCCAGTACCATTAGGTAAAACGCAACTTCCACGAACCATTTGATCTGATTTCCTAGGATCCACTCCCAATCGGAATACTACATCGACAGGTTCATCAAACTTAACCTTGGCATATTTTTTTACAAGCTTAATCGCCTCAATTAAGTCATAGCGCTGGATCCGATCAATCTCATCGCGCCATTCCTTTTGTCTTTTTGAATATTTAGCCATTGCCTTTCCTGCTAACCAAAAAATTTAACTTTTTGTCTATCTCATTTTTGGGAGTTCAATTCCCATACTTTTTGCTGTTCCTCTAACCAGTTCTTTTGCTGCCTCAACATCATAGCAATTAAGATCCGGCATTTTTATTTTTGCAATCTCTTCCAATTGTTCTTCAGTTACTTTACCAACTTTGATTCGATTAGGTTCTGCAGAGGCCTTGTCGATGCCCAGTGCTTTCTTTAACAAATTCGCAGTTGGGGGAGTTTTGGTGATAAAGCTGAAAGAACGATCTGCGTAAACCGTTATTACAACAGGAATTATCATTCCTTCCTGAGCCTGAGTCTTAGAATTAAAACTCTTGCAAAACTCCATAATGTTTACGCCATGCTGCCCTAAAGCCGGTCCAATTGGAGGAGCCGGGTTTGCTTTCCCAGCGGGCACTTGTAATTTTATATATCCTGATACTTTTTTTGCCATTTTTAACTACCTTGCTACAACGCCAAATAGTGTTTTTCAAACTTTTATTGTTTCTATTGAAATATCAGTCTTGCGATTCTAATCTAACTTTATCAAAATCAAGCTCTAATGGAGTCGCCCGACCAAAAATGCTGACTAATACTGTCAGCTTATTGTGCTCTCGATCAACAGCATCAATCACACCATTAAATTCAGCGAAAGGCCCTTCAATCACAATAACTGTTTGACCTATGCTGAAAGTCGAATCGATTTCCTTCTGCTTGATTCCACTTTCTATCTGTTGCCTTATGTCAGTCAGTTCACTTTCCGGTACTGGCTGTGGATTCTTCTGATCACTCCCGACAAAACCTGAAACTCTTGGGATATCCCTCAGAACATGCCAGAGTTCGTCTGTAAGGTGCATCCTTAAAAGAATATATCCTGGAAAGTAAGTAACGTTGCTCTTTCGTGTTTTCCCGCGTTTCTTAGTTGTAACTTCCTCTGAAGGAATAAAGATCTCATCGACCAGTTCCTCCAGCTTCTTTAATCGGAGTTGTTCCTCAATCAGCGATTTAACTTTTTGTTCATAGCCTGCATATGCTTGTAGAATATACCATTTATATTCAACACTTTCCATTATATCTTTATCCGATGATCAGCTTAACCAATCCAGATAATCCGTAATCAATGACACCTAAAAATACGGCAACAATTGACACAATTACCAAGACAACGCCGGTTTGCTTGATGGTAGTTTCTCTGGTTGGCCACGTCACCTTCTTGAACTCACTTCTGACGTCACCAAGGAATTTTCTGAATCGTTTAAACATTATCGAGATCTATTAAAAAGCTTACAAGCTATGCCAAAATTGGCAGGCCAGGGGGGATTCGAACCCACAACATTCGGTTTTGGAGACCGACGCTCTGCCAATTGGAGCTACTGGCCTAATTTATTTGGTTTCTTTATGCAGTGTATGTTTACGATCAAACGAACAGTACTTTTTAAACTCCATTTTCTTCGGTTTTGCTTTTTTGTTTCGAGTTGTACTGTAATTCTTGCGCTTACATTCCGTGCACTGAAGATGAACGATATCTCTCATTTCTTTTAGTTGTGAAATCTGGAGCCCGGGAGCAGGATTGAACTGCCGACCTCTTCCTTACCAAGGAAGCGCTCTACCACTGAGCTACCCGGGCCCTTTATGGTTTGCGCTCAGGATATGGTGGGGAGAGGAGGATTCGAACCTCCGAAGGCTTCGCCGACAGATTTACAGTCTGTTCCCTTTGGCCACTCGGGAATCTCCCCATACTGTGGAGTGGTGCTGGCTGGAGGATTCGAACTCCCGACCTGCTGATTACAAATCAGCTGCTCTACCGACTGAGCTAAGCCAGCACTATTCTACAACGTAAAATATTCAAACTAGAACAGACGGCTAAAACTGTCAACATCTTTGTTTTATATTTTGTCAAAATCTGAACCAGCTGAACCCAGATCCGCTTTAATCAAATTGCCGGAACTATTGTGGTAAAAATACTTGTGATCTTCAAGAGTATTTTTTTATTTTGCACTTATAATCGCATTATTGACATCTACAAAACTGAATTAATCAGGTTAAAAAGTGAAGGCTTAACCTCCTAAAATTACAGGGTATTTTAACAACACGGAATCTTATTTTGGAGAGCACATGGTGTGAGACATGAATTATTACAATTAAATAAGATAAGTGCTATTATTTAACAAGACAATTTCAGATATTCAAACCGCAGAAAATCTCCTAAACTAAAACCTGAATCATATTTTATCCGGTTTGGTAACAACATTAGTTCACACGTTCCAGATCGTCAGAACACTCAAAACACCTTTTATAAAACGTCATCCATGAACCAATCCTCCTTTAAATCGGGATTTGTGACCCTGTTGGGACGCCCCAATGTCGGCAAGTCCACTTTGCTGAATAAACTCATTGGTCAGCAAATCTCGATTACCGCAGACAAACCACAAACGACCAGGAATAATATACGGGGTATTATCACCGAGGAGTCTTACCAGGCAATCATCCTTGATACTCCCGGTATCCACTTACCCAAGAATGAACTTCACAAACGAATTGTGAATTATGCCACTCAATCCATACACGATTCGGATCTAATTTTTTTCCTAACTGAACCGTTCCCTGGGCAATATAATACGATTCACAATGGAGATCTTTCCATTATTGAGCATTTTAAACTACCAGACCAAAAAATTATTCTGGTTATAAACAAGATTGATCAAAGCAATCCGGAATCAGTGCTAAAAACCATTGGCACTCTCAATGAGCGTTTTAATTTCACGGAAACCGTCCCCATAAGTGCACTCAAAGATAAAGGACTAGATACCTTAAAGACTTTTTTCCCAAAATATTTGCCACAAGGCATTCCTTTGTTTGAAGCAGATCAAATGACAGATACACCGGAACGGGTGATCGTAGGCGAATTTGTCCGTGAGCAGATCATGCGCAATTGTTTTCAAGAGGTACCGTACGGAGCTGCTGTGGTGATAGATGCTTTTAAAGAGGAGAAACGAAAAATCAACATTTTCGCCACTATTTTTGTGGAAAAAGAAACCCATAAACGGATTATCATTGGCAAGCAGGGATCGATGTTAAAAAAGGTGGGAACCTTATCAAGACAAAAAATTGAGAGGCTTCTGGGTGTCGATGTATATTTGTCACTTCATGTCAAAGTGGCAAAAAACTGGATCAACAACCCCAGGAAACTGTCTGAATTTGGATATTCCGACTTGAAAGCGTAACTCCAAATCTGATGATGTTATTTTTAGTTCTTAATTCCGAATCCTTTTTTTCAGCTCTTTGATCAACGCAGCACATACCTGGTTAGCATCGGCTACAATCGCGACATCAGCCAGTTTCATCATCATGGCATTCGGATTTTTGTTGACCGAGACGATAAACTCTGCATCATTTATTGCGGCCGTGTGCTGAATAGCGCCACTAATTCCGAAAGAGAATAAAACCTGGGGTTTAACATGTTTTCCAGCCTGGCCAACCAAGGCATCATGATCGACCCAATTGGAGTAAACAACAGGTCTGGTTGCTCCAACTTCTCCATTTAAAATACTGGCAAGTTCAAACAGTTTTTTGAATTTCTTTTTACTGCCCATACCACGACCGCCGCAAACAACTACTCTTGCATCTTCAATTTTTTGAGATCTTTCCTGGCTTCTTACCGAAGAGATGACCTTAACGCGTTCAACTGGCAGGGAGTCAGGCAAATCTGTTTTAATCACCTCACCCTTTTTGTTATCATCATGGGGAATCTCCTGGAAAGTCCCCGGACGCACGGTTGCCATTTGAGGTCTGGTTTCAGGGGTGACTATTTTGGCAAGAAGATTACCGCCAAAAGAGGGGGCAGTCTGTACCATCAACCCGTCATCATCAATCTCCAGATTAATGCAGTCGGCACTCAGTCCTGTTCTCAACCGTTTGGCCAATCTTGGTGCAAACTCTCTCCCAAATGAGGTTGCCCCAATCAGGACGATTTCCGGTGAGTACTTATCAACCAGAATCTCCATCAACTTGACAAAAGTCTCAATGGGATAATTATCAAGTGACGGATGATCCACCACGTATACTTTCTGCGCCCCATGAGCGATATACTCTCGAATATACTCATCAACATCATTGCCAAAAACAACAGCACAAACCCTGGCGTCAATTTTTGGTGCCAGGTCTACCGCCCTGGCTAAAAGCTGCAATGTAACCCTGTTTTGGAAATAGTTTCTATAGTCGCCGAATACCCAGATATCCCGAGCGCTTTTCTTGGAATTATTACTCATATTCTTTAAGGTCTTTTCCTATTGCACTTCCAATTTTATCGTCAAATTTTTTAAATAACTCTTCCACTACATTTCTCGGACTTCCGGAAAGAACGATGTTGTCTTTATTAGCCATCGGTGAATAGACATCCAAAATCTTTGTTGGAGAACCCTTCTTCCCTGTCAATTCGGGGTCCACGCCAATATCCTTAATCCCGTAGATTTTAATATCACTCTCATTAAAGGCTTCCTGCAAACCGGAAAAAGAAGCATATCGCGGAGAGTACTGCTGCGTTGAAACGGAAATCAGGCCCGGAAGTTCCATCTCCAGCGTTTCCAGAAATCCGTCGACGGTTCTCTGCATACGCAATGATTTATCACTTAGCTCAAACTGATCAACATACATAACCCCTGGAACGTCCAGCTCCTCTGTCAGCTGTGGCGCTACCTGGGCTGTTTCACTATCGGTTGTGTTACATCCGCAAAGAACCAGGTCAAAATCGGCGCACTCCTTTTCTATCAAACGCGCTAAAGTATATGAAGTTGCCAAGGTATCAGCCCCGGCCATATGAGGATCACAAAGCAGGATTCCCCGGTCTGCACCCATGGCTATTGCTTCGTGCAAAACCTCTTCCGCCATGGGTGGTCCCATTGTGATGGCGGTAATATGCCCACTAAACTTATTCTTAAGGAGCAGGGCTGCTTCTAAGGCGTGCTTACAAGCCGGATTCATCATCCCGTCAGCCATCTCTCTTTTCAAGGTACCCCTTTTGGAGTCCCAAGGAAGCTCCGAAACCATCGGAACTTGTTTTATACAGGTTACCAGATTCAACATATGTTTCAAACTACGTTAATTTTGTAAGAATTGATCTTGAAATTACCATTCGCTGCACTTCACTAGTTCCCTCATAGATCTCAGTTACCTTTGCATCTCTAAAAAACCGCTCCACGTCGTACTCCTTGCTATAACCGTAACCCCCATGAATTTGAACAGCCTGGTTGGTAACCGTTGTTGCCACCCTGCTGCAATACAGTTTCGCCATGGCAGCTTCAGCGCTGAATGGTTTGTTTTCATCTTTCAAGCTACAGGCTCGATAAAGCAAAAGGCGCCCAGCGTCTATTTCAGTAGCCATGTCAGCCAAATAGTTCTGGATAGTCTGAAACGATGACAGGGGCTTTTTAAACTGTTGTCGCTCTTTTGAATATTTTACAGCCGCATCAAAAGCTCCCTGGGCAATTCCCAAAGCTTGAGCAGCTATTCCTAATCTACCGGCATCAAGGGCTGTGAATCCAATTTTCAACCCCGAAATGGAATTCCCCAGAATATTTTCTGCAGGAACAACACAATCTTCCAGAAAAAGAGATGAGACGGGGTTGGCCCGCATACCGCAAAGATCTTCAATTTCGCCAACCAGGAAACCGGGTGTATCTTTTTCGATAATAAAAACCCTGGTATCTGGACGGATTCCTTCCGTTTCCACATTGGCAAAAATCAAGGCTGTTCCGCAGATACCACCGTTGGTCACAAATATTTTTGTTCCATTAATAATATAATTATCACCTTCCCGGACAGCGTTCGTCTCGACACCTCCGGCATCCGAACCTGCATTTGATTCTGTCAGGCAAAAAGCCCCTATCCTCTCACCACAGGCTAATGGTGGTAAATATCTTTTCTTTTGCGCTTCGGTCCCGAAAAAAAGAATAGGATAGGCGCCGACACTATTGTGAACAGTAACGCAAAGTCCGACTGCCGCGCATACCCTGGAAATCTCTTCAATAACGATGGCATAGCTGATGCTATCCATACCGGCACCACCGTATTTTTGGGGTATCTGCAATCCAAAAAAATTCAGGGGTCGCATTTTTTCAACCACTTCCCACGGGAAACGGGCATCCTTATCGATTTCGTACGCTATAGGCCCCAGTTCAGCTTCGGCAAATTCCCTGACAGTTTTACGTACAATTTTGTGCTTCATACACGGATTAAAATCCAAACTATCCTCTCAACTTTCAAATGAATTTATTAAAGTAATCCGATTCTTCTATGTGCGAATGGGGGTTTACTTCACAAAGGTAAGCTCAAGATAAGATTCACATCCCCTGTCTCGGGAATGTCGTGGTTTGTCCTGTTAGTATCTAAGTATTATTCAGGATTACCCATAAAGTCAAACCAAACTGGCGACGCTTTGCGGAGGAAAAGAGGAAAAGTATATGAGAAGATATAGTTAAAAGAATTAAGATCACGCCGAAATCAAAACTACTGCACCGGCTTGATGCATCGGCCGATCGATCCTGTTTGACAAATTGATCCGTCAATCCACTGGGCACCGGAAAAATTTGCCCCTGCGATTTTAGCGCCGCTCAAATCTGCACCATAGAGAGTTGCCCGGATAAAAGTTGTGCCTACTAAATTGGCCATTCTTAAATCAGCGTATGCCAGGTCTGCACCTGAGAGCTTGGCATGCGCCAGATAGCATCCTCTGCATTTATTGGTTCTTAACAGAATGGCTTTGTTTTTCTCAACATCCAATTCGTTTAGAGCATGTAATCGACTGCTTCTTTCAAACGCAAGAACGGTGAGCGTTGTCAAAACAAGTAATAGGGTACTGAAACTCACAATTTTTTTTAACATAATGATCTCCTGACTTCTAAATCGATGTCTGATTCTCTTTCTAATAGACTTTAAATGCATTAAGAAACGTTCAGATTGTTCTAGGTTCTGATATCCATGCGAAATGTGTTCAAAAATCAAACCCAAAGCAAAAAAAGTTAATTCAGATTATTCAGCAGTGAGGTCAACATTGCGCTATTCAACCGTTTTTCCGGGTTCTTGTCATTCTCTCGCCCTTGTTGAATAATCCGGTTTTTTTGCATGGGATTGATAAGTTTGTTCAATTCCATGAGTTCCTTTACCGTCTCCCCTTTTAGGTTAAAATTTTGAGTACTCTTGGGTGACACAACTTTCAGTAGAAGCAAAGCGTTCAGGCTTTTTGAATCAAGACTTAGTCTGAACAAGTCGTTTACCAGAATCAGATTGGTCAAAAAAACAACCTTACAATCGAAGACGCCGGGAGTATGTTTTTCGATTTTCTCTTTGGAACTCTGGATAAGATCTTGATATTGCTTTTCTTCACCTTCATTTAGTACCAATCTTATCGCTTTCTCTCCCCCGGATTTTTCAAGGGATTGAATCATCAGCATCTTTTCGCTGATCTGTAAATCGAAGATATTAAAGATGTTCTTATAAAACGGCTCATACTCTTTTACATAATTATTTTGGATATGATTGGAAACAAATGAGGGGATACCGGCAATGAATTCACCCTCGGGCTCTATCTGCTGGATTACTCGCCAGATAACTTTTGAAGAGGAACCAAGAGAAAGCGACTTCTCCTTGGATATCTCACTAAATAATACGTTTAACCGCTCTTTTTGAGATTGAAGTTCATTCAACGAATCCTGTTTGATTATTTCTATTCTATCGTCGATTCCGGCTTGAAACTTCTCTATATCTGTCATCAAGACACCAACTGTATCCTGTTGTTTCAACCGTTCCATTTGTGATTTTCTTTTTTTTAAATCTCTTAACTTTTTTTCGGCCTGTTTTCTAATCTCTTCTATTCTCTTTACTTCCAATTCCTGATCATTTTTAACTCTCTGCTTGAATCTTTCCAGAATTCCATATCGAGCCAATCGTTTTAACTGGTTACAGACAATCAGGATCACCATCATATTTAATAAAACATGTTGTCTTACTGAAATATCACTAATCTCATTCTCGATTTGTTGAATTTCCTCTTTATTCGGACCCATTGATTCGAGTCTTTTCCTTTCCTCCAACTCAGCAAGTGCGGCGGCATTTTGCCTGGATTCTATTTTTTGATATCTTTCTTTTAGTTTTTGACCCTCTTTATCAAGTTTTAATTCCTCTTTCAGCAATTGTGATTTTTGTTCTTCGATTATAACTCTGGCTTCCTTATTAAGAGAATCCGTGTCTTGTTTACTTTTTTCAATCTGGGATTTTTTTTCGACCAACCTCTTTTTAATTTGGATATAATTATCTATCTCTGTTTGGAGCTTTTTCTTTTCCTCATCCAAAGCCTTGTGACCATCATTTGTACCAGGTTTTTTACCCTCTTTGTTGTCGCTTTCTATCTTCTCCGGGAAAAGAGGTGGTTTTTGAATATTAAGTATGTGATGTTTTATAAACATCCACCATTCGGAGTCTTGTTCAGGTGTTTTCTCGAGTTCAAAATTAAGGGTATTCTTTTCAAGCAAGGGCAGATTGTAGGTATATGTCTCAAACACCCCCATTTGAGTCCTGATGTTTTTCTTCATCGGTTCACAAGCTCTTGCACTGACCAGCTTTTGATAGGGAACCCGAAAAGAGCGCTTAGTGCGGTCTGTTTCAAACGAGCCCAAAAAAATGTTTTTGATTTCAATTGCTTTCTGTAAAATTGGCTCAAAAAGTACTGTCAGATAACGAAGGGCTTCCCGGGAAGGAGTTGATGTGATTAGCACCAAGTAATACCGAAATAAAAAAAACTCCATTGCCAGATAGATAAAATGATGCCAGTACAGTGTTTTCAATTGTGATTCAAAGCTATCAACTCCCATTGCATCATCAAAAGAATCTGACTCTGTTGCTATATCCTTGGAAAGTGAAGCTTTTCCAAATTTAAAGGGTTCATAAACTTCGATCAGTCGATCCAGATCGTTTTTTAACGGTGCCAATTCGGAAACTATCTCTTGGTAGGAAGAGTTTTTGGTTAACTTCCTCAAGTAAAGATTAAGTTTATATTTGTCCCAGTTTGAAGGATCCGCATAATATCCAACAACTTTAAAGAAGAGTTTTGTTGCCAAACCTTCTGTATGACGCTGGGTTGCCATTCCTTTGGCTCTTAGCTGGAGAACCGGCAGAAAAAATTTTACGGGGGTCCAGGAAATAATAACCGCGTCCTGATCTGAAGTAAGCGCTGGAGGCATTTCTCCTTCTGCTTCATCCGCAACCTCGGGGAATTCTGTTTTCAATCCGGTAAAGGTTTTAATATCTTTGATACAATCTTGATATACAGTCTTATATAGTTTTCTTGCATTTCTAGTTGTAAATCTTAAAGCTGCCCGAGTTGCTTTCATCTGTTCCATGAGAGATTTCTCTTTGAACAGTGAAAATCCCTGGTCTCCGCGTTTGATTTTCCGATAATAGACCCATTGTTCCCCCAGAATCTGGTGAGCAATCAGCTTTAGTACATATACTTTGTTTTCAGGGGTTTGCAGACTGAGATTCTTTATTATTGTTTTATCAAACATCGTTCCTGGCTCAAAAGTGATGTCAAAACACGGTTTTTCAGCAATAACTATTTATTTTTTGAGACAATTGTAAGCACCTATCATACCTTTTTTCAAAAGATCCCATAAAAAACACCGGTTTTTGTGGGATTATTGACCACAAGAAAGCTGTTTACTGGTACAGATAATGCTTAGACCAAGTCATTAAATTAATATACTATTGACTTGATTAACCTGAAAATAGAAAAAACCTTGAACACTCCAATCAGCTATAAACCTCTTTTTTCCCCAATTGCAATAATGATCCTTTTCCTGGGGACCCTATTGTTATTAAATAGTATTTCCTTTGCCAATGTTGATCAGAATATTGAGACTAGTCTCCAGAACAAGATCATAACCTATTATGACGAAGATGATTCCATTGTTAGGATCGTTCGCACATACCCTGATAATAAATCCCGGAAGCTTGGTTACAATAAGACAATATCCTATTTTGGACCAAATGAAGTCATGGAAAAGCAGGATAAGTTTTACACCGATTCCTATTCACAAAAAACCGGAGTGAAAAAAACAACAACCCATTATAGCCTGGATGGAAAAAAAGATCGGATTGAAAAATTTTATACAGAAAGGACTTCCAAAGCTTCCGGTGTTGAAAAAGCAGTCAATTATCCAAGTGATTCGAGTAAAAACGGAAAGATTTCTAAGGAGGAACGGTTCAGTTCAAATGAAGCTTTTGAAAAAACCGGTGAGTACAAAAGAATCAAATACCTTGATCCCGTGGGGAAAAAGTTAAAAGAAGAGGTTTTTTACGCAAAAGATAAAGAGACGCCGGACCAATATTATCGTGTCATCTTTCACTATGACAAATATGAAACACTGGTAAAAAAGGAGACCTTCTATCCGGATAAAGATACGAATGAATTAGGCTATTATCGGTCCGTCTTCTGGTACGGTTTTAAAGGGAATAAGATTAAAGAGGAGTGGTATTTAACCTCAAATGTTGTGAACAAGGGGCAAATCGAAAAACAGATTTACCTGTATAATACTGAAGGAACAATAACAGCTCAGGAAAGTTATTTTACCGAAACATATGCCGAAAAAAACGGTATTGATAAAGCTGTCTTCTATTTCGATGCTACAGGAAGAAAAAGAAGAGAGGAAAAATTCTTCAGCTCTAAGATACTTGAAGAAAAAGGATGGTTTAAGCAGGTTATCAAATATGACAGGTATGGCTTTATGACCAGTGAGGAAATAATGGATAAGAACAAAAAGAAGCTGGCAATTCGTGAAGAGGCAATACCTTAATAATCCTAATCATCTGTATAAATCACCTTTGCGATCCAATTCCGCTTTCTTCTTGCCAGTCTTTCTCCCAGAGACTCCCCATCATAACTCATCAATTTTGAATGACGTCCAAAATGATCGGCATCTTCCAATGAATTGACATTGACAATTCCAAAATCCTGCCCATCCAGACTGCAAACAGCAACCGGCATTACTCCACAATTCATGCAAATCAGAAAGCTGGCCGTTTTAGTTCCAAAACTGTATTTGCTGACCTGGTTTTCATCTTTATATTTTATGGTAAGTTCTCCATTGGGATCTGAAATATAACGACTTCCCATTTTTGTGCAATAGGAACAATCACATTTTCGTACTGAAAAATCAGGTGTTGATAACTTTGTCCTAAATTCCAAGGAGATATTACCACAATGGCAATTCCCCTTTAAAACATTTTCAGTAGCCATTGCGCTGATCCATTAAGCAGTGTTTTGAGGTACCCTATCTAAAAAGGCTTGAAGATTTTCAATAGCAAGATCCATCAGTCTATTCCTGGAAGCTCGGGTAGCCCAGGCGATGTGTGGCGTTATATAACAGTTCTTTGCTCCCAGCAGTGGACAATTTGGATCAGCCGGTTCTGATTTTAAAACATCAAGTGCAGCTCCCGCTATTTGATCGTTATTAAGTGCCACTGCCAAATCCTCCTCAATAATCAAAGCGCCCCTTGATATATTGATCAAAAAAGAGCTGGTTTTCATTTTGCCTAAACTGGACTGGTTTATCATCCCTTTTGTCTCTGGGGTAAGTGGACAAAGCAGGGTGATCACGTCACTATTTTTGAACAATGAATCCAGATCGGTATATTCCACCCCATCCATCAGATTATCCGGTTTCCTACGTGTATTGATCAGCACTTTCATCCCAAATGCCCGGGACATCCCGGCTACGGCTTGACCAATTCCACCATATCCAACAACCCCCATTGTCAGCCCATCCAATTCTACCAAAGGATAGTCCCAATAGCAGAAGTCTTCAGATTTTGACCATTTCCCATCATTGACTGTTTCGCTGTGATGTCCAACCCGGTTGGTTAATTCCAGCAGGAGGGCAAACACCATTTGAGCTGCTGACAAACCTGAATAATTACGAACACTGGTGACAACAATCCCCTTTTCGGCTGCGTATTCTGTGTCAACTACATTCACTCCCGTAGCTAAAACACCGATATAAAGAAGACTTGATAGCTGTGACAGGATTTCCCTGTTTAAAACAGTCTTGTTGGTCAGAAGAATCTGTGCATCCTTTGCTCTTTCCAGTATCTGCTTTTCTGATGATCGATCATATACTATCAATTCACCAAGCTGCTCGAATTTCTCCCAGCTCAGATCTCCCGGATTTAAAGCAAACCCATCCAAGACAACCATCTTCATTTGTTATTCTCCGTTTCACTCCCTTCATCAAATATCATGGTCATGCCGTCGATATTGATTAAATCCCCGGGTTCCAATACTTTTGTCGAAACGACCTGGTTATTGACCATCATTTTGCCGCTTCCCTTTAAGGCATACGTATTATCCTTTGGATTAAACACAACTGTTGCATGGTTTTCCTCCACAGCTGGCAAACCTGCTATTGTCATGTCTGCACTGGGAGAACTCCCGATCACAGTTTGCTCTCCTCCCAAGGTTAAAACCTGGGTCGACAATTTTCCGGCACCTGCATTTAGCACTTCTATGGATGGTTTTTTCCTTTGCTTTTCAAATCTCATCCGAGACAGCAACCAAAGCAAACAGATGGCCAATAAGACCAGGATTAGTTGCAGGGGATTAAACCCTTTGATAGGATTACCAAAAACAGAACTTGAAATATAATACCTGGTAACACTCCTTTTTTGTGAACCGTCCGAATAATCAACTTTTACATATTTTCGATCAGCCGGTTCCATTGTTGCCTTGTATGTGATGATATATTCCTTTTGAATCTGATCCATAATTTGGGGATATACCCGGTTTAGCTGATTCTGATTATAGGCATCAAAGGTCATACCACCCGATTGTTCCGCAATGGTTTTTAGATGTCTGTCCTTCTTATCCGACTTCATCCCAAAATATACGACATACAATGATATTCCTTCTAGCTGTAATTCTTGTATTGATTCCTGGTAGGAAACATTTTTGGCTCCAAACTGCTGATTAATCTTATTAGTGTGAGAATAGGATGGGTTATTGACACCATCGGATAAAATTATTATCGCCTTTCTCCCCTTAAAAAGATCAAACTCTTTCACTGCCAGTTTTACACTACCGTATATCTCCGAATAGATGGCATCGCCAGTGGGACGTTTAATGCTGTCAAGGGAGGTAATGACCGTTTTTAGCTCATTGGAAGGTTTTGATAAAAGGGTGAAATAGGAATTATACAGTGCAATTCCCACATTATCATTGGGATTCTTCATACTACTAAGGAAGGATTTTACGGCTTGTCTGGCAATGGTAATTCGTCTGTCTGCTTCTATTTCTGTCTTCTTCCCTTCCAGTGTCCAATACATGCTTTCGGAATTATCAATTAACAGTAGAAAATTGACACCGTCAGTATAATTGACTCCGGATCGAAAACCTGTTATTTCCGGGACCGTTTTGAATAATTTCTGGTTAATGGATTCGAAGATCTTAAAATCAGACTGTTCCAACTCTGTTAGTGGCTCTCCGGAATCGTCAGTTGCACTGATATAGAGTTTAATGTTCTGGTTCAATAATAAACTGCTGGAATCAACCTGGGATATGCGGATTGAGTCCGCAAAACAACTTGCGGTAAACAAAACAATCAGCATCCAAGGAAGCAGTATCTTTTTCAATGTCATTGGTTACTCCCTATTTATAGTAGAATAGAAATTTAGCAGATCCGATTTGAACAACATCTTCAAATCTTAAGACATGTTCATCAATCTTCATTTCATTGACCAGCACTCTGGATTTGACATCGGAGCATTTGATTGTGACTTCATCTCTTTTCCTCATTAAAAGAGCGTGATTTTCTGCTATGTCCCTATACCCGGACAATTGTATATCCATTTTAGCTGAAGAACCGATTTTTATCTTTCGTTGAACCAGCAAGTATTCCTTTCCTTTCAACTTGCCATTTAAGAGCCTGAGTATCCCCTGAGACATTCTCTTTTCGAATAGTCCATAAAAAGCACCGATCAACATTCCAAAAACCATTAATCCTGCCAATCGGGCAAATATAAAGTCCGGGTACCAGGTTCTCAGGAACTCCAATAAAATACTGCCAAGAACTCCACCGATTATCCCTCCCAACAAACCAACCTTGATTTTTGCCCAGGAAAGAGCTCTTACACCTTCCACCATTCCAATAAACATCCCCAGAAACGACCAACTAACCACTCTTGAGATGGGAATACCAATGGATCTTAAAGACCTATTGGAGTGAAAGACAATTTCACTTATGAATAGTAAAACACCCTGTCCTATCAAAAAACCAACAATCCCGCCAACAACTCCTACCGCTGCTCCAGTAACAATCCCGGGTACAATTCTGGGTTTGATTGAAAGCATAATTCCCTCGCTACTGCCTAGAAAAGCTCCCATAATGGCACCAAATACTGCACCCACGCTTACAGTAAACACTAGGAACGAAGGAAAACTTGATTGCACCTGCAATAATACTTCTGCGACAGGCCAAGCAGCTAATCCGCCCAACAGCCCTATGAATCCATATACAAGTTTTCGGATAAATGTGGTCATTGCCTCTCCTGATTATTCTATGTTAAACAGCAATTCATTACTGTCTGCTTTCTTTTCAATGACAAAATGAAATTCATCCCTGGATTGAATAACAATCTTCTTTTCTGCCGTGGATCTCCCCAGCAGGTTTCCTGACTTTACAGAAAAAAGATATTCCCCTGGAGAAAGTTCCAGCTTTGTTGCTAATGAAGTAAGTGGGGTCAACTTCTTTGATCTTCTATTTAAGCTGCCATCCAGGTATTGCAGAGAACCGTCAAGGTACAGGTCAACTCCATCGATTTCTGATCTCACCGCAACTGTGCCCGGAATGGGAATCAGACTGATTTTTACAACCACCCTAGTTTGCTCAGGTTGAACGGTCAAATTATAAATCTTGGTGAAGTAATCCGAATGCCTAAAACGGGTGCGATATCTTTTCCCTGAATAAAAACCTTTTTCGGGAGATGGACTCCGGGAAATATCGGACCAATTGAGCCATTCACCATTGAAGAAGACTGTAACATCGGTTTCTTGTGTGATGCTTTCACCTGTAATGATATCATAAACACTGTATTCTGTACTTACAGGTAGCTGGGGTTGTTCTTTGTCGACTATAAATGAAATTCTTTGTGACTCAGACGAATCGAGGTTCCTCTTCTGAAATTGTCGAGGATATAGATAAAAGTTTTCTCTATACTGCTCATTTTCCACGTACAAAACCAGTTTATAGAGTCTTTCCCGGAGATAGATTTTGGGGGACTTCAATGCATAATAGTCGTTGGTTTCCAGTTCCTTCACCTCTGAAAACTCAAGGTTTGCATCCTTTTCATAATTCAATGAATTATTTTCCTCTGAATACAAATAGGCTTTGATGTAATTCTCGCCAGCTTCTTTAACTCCTTTTCTCACCTTCACCATAACCTGCAAGGCGCCATATTCATCGGGATACAACCATTCATATTGATACCCTCGCTCCAATGCCAGAAAACCAAGCGTTCCCAAGGTCACCGCAAACAAAAAGCCGATGATTAAAACTCCCAATATTTTGGATGAAAAGCTTAAAAGGATCCCTTGCCCAGTTTTCTTGAAAGGACTTTCATTCCCTTCAAGATAAGCCTTAATGGCTGCCGTGATCTCTTCCTGGGACTTGTATTTTCGAAGATATTTTGATGTTTTTTTGATGACCAGTCCAAGATCCTGATATCTCTTTTGCACTTTGTGGTGCATGGTTTTCCTGATAATTCTTTGCATACCAGGCTTAATTTTTGGATTGATCTTCCTGGGCAGGACATACTTTCCCTTCTCGATGAGAGAAATCACTTCGGGTGAGAATCCACCTCTAAAAGGTTTCTTACCTATGACCATTTCATAAAGGAGCACTCCCATGGAATAAATGTCGGATCGTTTATCCCTGTTTTTTGCATTGGCTATCTGCTCCGGAGCAAGATAGGAAGGTGTACCAATTGTCATTCCGGCTTTTGTTAGACTATCCTCTTCACTTGAATCCAGACTGGCAGATACTCCAAAATCCACAAGTTTTACAACGCCCGAATTGGAAATTAGGATATTAGCCGGTTTGATGTCCCGGTGAATAATTTGGTGGTCATGTGCATATTTTAACGCCCTGCAGACCTCTGCAAAAATCAGCAGAGCCGCCTCTTCCGACAAAAACCTTTTTGACTCAATCAACTGCTCTAAGGTTATTCCATCCACATATTCCATTACGATATGATAGGAATTACCTTCTTTGAAATGATCATAGACCTGAACGATCTTCTCATTCCGAAACTCCATCATCAGCTGAGCTTCCCGCCTGAATCGTTCAACAAAATCCCGGCTGCCTGTCAGAGTTAGTTTTTTTATTATAACCGTCTTTTTCAAGGTGGGATGTTCAGCTTTATAAACAGCCCCCATCCCTCCTTTGCCGATCTGAGATATTATTCTATATTTTCCAATCTGAGCCGGATGATTTGCCATAACCAGTTAACTATTTGTGACGAAACTGTGAATCCATGCACCTTAGGAAAAACGGTGGATTTTATGAGTTTAAACCGGAATCAGATCCTTGTTAACATTAACAAATTCATTTGTCATGATAACGGTAACCTCGGAAATTTTCTCCTCTTGCTCGATTGCCTGCAGATCTCCTTCGCAAACAGCGATTTTATAGATCGAAGACGTGCTTTTTACAGGGCCGGTTTCAAATTCAATTGGGCTGTTTACAACAACATCAGCAGCCAGTTTTGAATTTTCCTGTACCATTGAATCCGGTACATTTTTGCGCAATCCGATACTGTTGTATCCTGCTTTTCTAAACCCATCAATTAAGGGTCCTATAACCACCAATGATCCGGAATAGGTCAACGCTACCGCTCCTTTTGTATCATCAATCGCAAGCTCATCAACTTCTATCATGTTTTGTTCGGCGATTTTTTCTTCAAATATCGTCTTTTTGTCCAACCAGCCTTTTGCCATTTTTTCATATGATTCTTCAACATCTGGCAATCCGGATGATTTTGTGATTCCTTTGATGTGAACCTGGATCTCGCCTGGTAATTGATTCAGTATATCTCCCATGTTTCGCTCCATATTGTTAGATAATGACCTTTAGTAAAGTTGATACAAAGAAAAGAAAAACAGTTGATGGATTTACTTTTCAAATTGTTTTAAAACTCTAGCAAATCCAAACAATTTTTTAATAGCAAAAAATAACACAAGAATTATTTTGCCATGTTTTTGACTAAGTTACAAAACTGTTATTATTATTTTTCACAGTTAGAGATTTCGTTTTTTGCCAGATTCTTATGCAATAAGAGTATACCTAATACTATCGGAAAAAACTATAACACAATCAAGGGAAACATAAGCTGAAGAACCAAGACTTTGGAATACCCAACTGAAATTTTCCATTTTGACTGCCACCAACTGGATGCCTGGTTTGCAATAAAAGAAGAAGTCGATATTATCAAAATTATCAAAGCTTTTTTAAAAAAACCTTAAAAGAGATAGATCAGAAATCCATTTGTTTATACGATTTTTCTCGGATAATCTGTATTCAGGTCTTTAGTTAAGAGAAATAACATAAATGTGAGTTATGTAGTACTCTTAATAGATAAAAAAAATCTTTCGGTTTTATGATGATTTGATCGTACCCACGATGTTTTCAAACCTAGTTTTATCCTGCCTAACGGCAATCAAGGTTAATAGCAGTACCAATAACCCTCTTTAAACGTAGAGAGCTTTGAATTAAACAAGTATATTGGTTTCAAAAACAACTGTATTTTTTTAGGAGACAATAATGACTATTGAGATATTTGAACCAATCAAAAACGATTTTAATAGCGTTTGTTTTGGCTGCAGCCCCAACAATCCAACAGGATTAAAAATGCAGTTTAAGGCAGGTACAGATTCAGTCATATCCGATTTGATCGTTCCTGGTCATTTATGTGGCTGGAGTCAATTGATTCACGGAGGAGTCTTGACAACGATTCTCGATGAAGTTATGAGCTGGGCTGCAATGCATTTTCTTAAACAACTTGTTATGACAAAAACGTTAAACCTAACATTTTTAAAACCTGTTTATGTGGGAAAGCAAATTAGGGCGATCGGAAAAATAAAAGACGGGACTGGTCGTCATGAGGTCATCATGGAAGGCATTGTTTTAAACGACAAAGGACAAGAGTGTGTCAAATCAGATTCTGTATTTGCGATTTTGAAACCCAAAATTGCCAATCGGCTGGGAATTACTCAAGATGAATTACCAACCTGGTTTGAAGATTCTAAAAACTAATTTCTTTCTCCTTGTCTACATGGACATAAACCAAAATGGATATTTATAAACTAATTCTTCCGTTGACAGCGTGGTTATTGATGTTGCTGACCTGTACTTTTACCTCAACTCTGGCCATTTCAAAAAACAGTTCGGTCACCAGCTTTACTTTCAGTGATTATCAATTATCAGATGGCACTGACACCTTATCCGGAAGCAGGATTGGGATTTCGTATCAACGCAGTTTCAGCAAATTGTGGTCCTACTTTTTCAGACTAAGCAACGGATCCGCAGTCGGGAAACACAAGATTAACGGGTCCTCAGCTGAATTGGTTGCGAACACAACAAGTATCACCGGCGGTCTTCATGGCAGTTACAATCTTGACTACAATTCCAACAATGTACCTGATCTTATACCCTATGGTGGAATCGGGCTAACTCTTCAAGACTATCACTATGATTTTACCTATGAGGGAAGCAAGGTAGGTAACACGTCGGGTTTCGGATACGGACCTTTGATATTGTTTGGAATTACCATGTCTGTTTCAGATTCTTTTTCAATTATTCCGGGTTATTATTTCGAAACACTTTACATAAACACTGAAACTGGAGAAAATCATTCTCTGACTTCATCAGGACTCACACTGGCATTTGTTGTTCGTTTCTAGCTGTTGGAATAATGCTTGCCAAATGACTGAAAGGAGCTTGAGGTTTTGGAAGGGAAACTCAGACTAGTTAAGATACCCAAAAGAGAGTGCCGATTTTTGGGTATCTTAACTGTGATTAAGACAACTACCGATAGATCTAGTTTACAGCATCTTTTAAGTTTTTGCCTGGCTTAAACTTGACAACATTCTTAGCTGGGATTTTAATGGCTTTTCCAGTTTGTGGATTCCTTCCCTTTCTTGCTGCCCTCTTAACAACTTGAAATGTACCAAAACCTACTAAGGTAAGATTGCCATCGCTTGTTAAACCTTCATTAATACTTGTAAGAGTAGCATTTAAAAGTTTTTCAGCTTGAGCTTTGCTAACTTCCGCCTTGTCTGCAATTTTTGCAATCAATTCTGCCTTATTCATATATACTCCTGTTGGTTTCTGTTTCGGATTATTATTAAACAAACGTTAATGGAAAAAATTCCAAATTGATTTCTCCAGCAAACGTTTAAACCAGTTAGGCGTTAAAACGAAATAATGTCAAGACTTTCCTTCCGATTTTGCAGTTTTTTTTTATTTTTTTATGATCCTATAGAATCTTTGTTAACTACCATCTTTACTGACATCTACGGCTATTTTATAATAATCTGCTATTATTTCAATACTTTACGGACTCGATGCTTGTCAATCCAAGTAAAATTGGTGCTTGTGAAGACATGCAAATTTATCCAAAAAAAAAAGCTCCTCATCCTCACCAAAAAAGCGATTAAATTCATATTTTTCCACTTTAAGAGTCGAAAATTCGGCTGTTCAACCTCAAAAAATGAATTTTTCCGACATGAATTAAATGGCTAACTGTCGTTTTAGTAAAAAAAGTCAATTTGAATGCCTTCTATTGTCACATGTTTTGAATATGACAACTTTTTTTTACAAATGCTTGAAATACTCATTGCCGGTGAATTATGATCCATACAGTTCAATAGCAATTCATTCTTTTCGATGGGGAAGATCAAACCTGGAAACGGCAAAACGATGAAAAAAATCTGGATTTTGGTGGCACTATTAAGTCTTGTGTTGCTGATAGGAGGCATCTGGCTTGGCGGCAATGGGAGATGGGAATTACAGGGAATATCCATATCAACTGACATGGCTGATGAAAATCTGGATGAACTCGGCAATACGTTAAAAGAACAACCCGATTACGTGAGTTCAAAATATAACCTTGCGATCATCTATTACCGTCAGCAAAAATATGAAGAGGCAAAAGAGCTACTAATTGAGCTACTTAATTCAAATAAGGCAGATAAGCAAACTACAAGGAAAATCCTGTATAATCTTGGGAACACTTTCTATCGGTTATCGGAACAAAATGAAAAGCTACAATCTTCACTTGATATCTTAAGTCAGAGCCTGACCTACTATCGAGCCGTTATCGAGAATGAAAGGCAGGAGGAAAAGTACTCTAATACCGCACTAAAGCAGGATGAGGACGCTCATTTTAACTATATCCTGGTGAGAAAAAAGCTAAAAATCATGCAGGATGAGCTCAGAAAGCAGCAAGAGGAGAAGCAGTCACAAAAGCAGCTGTACCAATTATTGACAGAACTCAAATCCAGGGAGGAAGAGATCGCAAAACAGCTGGAGCTGATGGAGAATGATCCACTCTCGAGTCAGACAATGGAAAAAAGGTCCGAACTCCTTAAAGCGCGTAAGGAGAATATGAGTGATCTCCAAATCATTAAAGAAAAAATACTTCAATTGATGTCAAAACCAAATCAACAACAGGGGCAGCAGCCACCTTCCAGTCAAGCCATTTAGCTCTCAATCCGCAACTGAGTGTCAAGGAACACAGTCCTGATAGGCTGACTTAATAGCTGTAAAGAAGGTCTACTGCCTTGACTCATTGGTTATCGTTTAACAAATGTAAATCGGTTACCGGTCATCTCTTTCGTCAGGAATTTAATTCCTTTTGCCTTACAATCCAAGTAAAGTTTGCGTTCCAGCCTGGATTTGTCCATTGATGAGAAATATTCTATCTCAAAGTATTCAGGGCTTTTTTTCAATTCAGAGATTGATTGGTATCCCTCTAAATTCTCAAGGATATCAAGAATCTCAAACTCCTCGTCCTTGGAGAATCCCTTGAACACCATAAAAAAGGCGTTCCCTATATCTCCCACCATTTCATAGTACTTGACAATGTCCTTGGAGATTTCCTCCGAAATAACCTTCCCCGCTTTGATGCTGGCATTGGATAATGCATTATTCCAATCGTAGCTTCCCATGGATGCATTGGTCATCTGCTTCTGATTGGTGCCTCTGCTGGCAATTTTTCTTCCGGTTGATACGTCATAGGCTTTTGCTTGCAAGGTGCTTCTTGCTGCTCTTATGGCATATTTTGAATACGTTTTTTTCTTTTCCGTGATCAGTTCAAATTCGATTATAATATCTACCTGATGCTGAGAGGCAATTTTTACCCACTGCTCAACTGCTGCACCTTTCTGACTAATCTGGTCAAAAACATAGCCCACAGAACGACTATCAAATATCCGATAGCCATATGCCAACAGATCAGATTCTATGGAGATAGTCGCTGCAGACACAGCGCTATGGTCAGATTTCAAGGCATCCGGATGGGTGGGGTTGTAAATCACCATCAGTCTTTTATTCCCCATTTTTTGATGGAGAATCCGTAACTCTTCCAGTTTGTTCTTGATATCACTGGCTGCGACTTCAGCATCTATTTCAACCACCCAACTCTCACCTTCTCTTTCCTCTCTCAGAACTTTGTAATTTTTTACATATCCTCTTGCACTTGAAAATATCTCGTCTCGAACCACCATAAAATTCTTGGTATCCGTTTCAGAATCAAGAAAAAGTCCGGCTCCTTGCATGACCGCATCTCTCAATGCATTATTTAAAGCCTGTTTTTTAGCTGCCCCTTCATTGTTATTTATAATCTGTGCGCTTCCTTTTCCGATAATTCCGGCGTTAACCATAAACGGCACTAAAAACAACAAGAACATGCAAATGAAGATATGTGTTATTTTTCTTCTCATCATAGCTTACCTTTTAAATAATTTTCTCTTCGCTATCATTGCTTTTTAAAACAGCCTAACTATATAAAATTGTTGATAGGTAATAAAGTATATCAGCGTCTCAAGGCTTTTTTAACTGGTAAAAGCAAAAAATTGTTTTCTATTGATTATTGCCCTGATTGACTAGGCACTTTTTTAATCAAGTCATCACCCAATATGGCATCATCATCTTTGACAGGAATAGTTATATCATCGACTTCCATCTCCAATTCAGGATCCTCCAGCAATACACCCGGTTTATCCAATTGAACAGGTTGTGGCACCCCATATTTAAAAGCCGGTTCAAGAGGCCACAACTCTCTGGCTTTTAGAAGAAGCTGATCATTGCGTTCCAATAGGCCCAGCTTTTTTGAGTCATTCATTTTCACTGGTTCCAGCTTAATTGTCTCTTTTTGTACTGTTTGAACTTTCCCCTTTGATATCTCCGGTTTTGAGGGAGAAAGGTTGTCAACAAAATCACTCGCGGACTTATGCTCATCCAGCCATTTTTGCATGCTGTTTCCCCAAGCTTGAGCATATTTTAACTTCTGATTCAACCTGTTTGCCAGAGAAAACATGTTGGCTGCCTCAAGCCATTTTCCCTGTTTGTTATGGACAACTCCCAGATTATAGTAAGCACTTGCCCTGTTAATTTTGTAAACGTCCAGAGATTCATTTTTATTTGGTTTGTACAATACCAGTTGCCACATCCATTTTGCTCTTTCGTAGTCACCTGACCGCACAAATCTATTGCCTTTTTTTATTCTGTCTTCACCAAAGTTTAATAGGTATCTGGAAATAAACCCCTCACCCTGTCCAATTTCCAGTTCCATTTCCACCGGTTCACTTTCTCTTTCATGAATATCTGTTAATAATTGATATATCAGTAGTTTTGTCAATCTTTGGATCTCCATTTTCTGATCCATCAAGTTATTTATAGACTCCTCCCCTATGTAAATCTGCTGAAACGGTTGTGAATACAGTTTTCGCAGTAACAGCTTTCCTGATTCTGCTTCATAGAGAGATACTTTTATACTGATAATGGCATTTCTTCGTTTGATTGTATCTGTGCTCGATTTAACGACCTCTCGCAATGATTCATACTCAAGTAGCTTTTCTTCATTTTCCCAAATATTGGAATCAATTACCTCAAGACGCATGATGGTCAGATCATGGTAATCATTGGGAAGTCTATCCAGGAAAGTAAAGATTTCCTGCTCTTCAACGGTCTCAAAAAACAGTTTTTCGGTTTCTGCTACGTTAGGCCCTGTAAAACTCTGAATATATATTTTCTGAATTTTGTAAAGATCTTTTGAAGGCTTTCCTGGAGTTACGGATAGGTTCTCTTTGGATGAACTAAAAAAAAAACATCCAGATAGCAAAACGGTAAGGTTTAACAGTAAGAGGAAGAAATAGATCCTTTTAACGGGTCTGGGAAGCATTTGATCCATGGTATCAAAACAACATTAAGGAAATCAAATCTGGGATTTCATCCGTTTAATGCTGTATAAATATGGTTTTCAATAACTTACTTATGCTAGATTAATACTATCAATAAAAGCAAGGTTGATACCATTGATAAAGCTTCTTATGTTTTGTAATGAAGGTGTATAGAATGAATTATAGAGATCATCCAGATAGGAGGGGATATAACCTTCGACAACGAAGAAAATCAGCAAACATATCAGCAGACCTTTGGTTAAGCCAAAAATGGCACCGATTAAACGACTTAAAAAAGAGGGTCTTTTGAATGACAATAAAGCTTTAATGATTGCGGACAATATGATTCCAGCCAATATAAAAGCCACAAAGATGGCGAAGTAAGTTACAATCTTGGCTTGTGAAATATTATTCACATATTTTAATGTAAGATTCATGTAATTGGGATAAAATTTTTCTGCCGCGTAGTATCCCAATACGATACCAAGTGTAGATAAAACTTCCCTCAGGGCTCCCCTTGAAGCGCTCAAAAGGGTTAAAAAAACAACAATTAATGTAAAAACAATATCAAAGAAGTTCATAAGACTAATAATCCGAGTTTATTGGGCGTAGATTAAGTAATGATCTG
Source organism: bacterium (assembly GCA_018829445.1). GTDB lineage: Bacteria > SAR324 > SAR324 > XYD2-FULL-50-16 > XYD2-FULL-50-16 > JAHJTV01. Next base: position 145,328 of record JAHJTV010000082.1, on the reverse strand, counting down.
CTTCTCTTTTATGCTAACGATACTAAAATTGCAATGGGTTTTTTGCTAATTCAGAGGTTCCTCAGAAATGAAGAAGACTTAATCCTATATTGCTCATCTCAAAGTTTCTATTTTGAAATTAAATCGGCGCAGAAATGCTTTTGGCAGACAACTTTCCTGTCTTCCTGTAGTCAAATTATATTGGAAATAGGCAACTTGTGCTGCCGATCGACAACTCAGATCACAATTTCTGGGGGTGTTAGTGCCGAAATAGGGCAAAACCGGTGCACGATAAATTTTGTTTTCACAAAGATGCCGTTTTCTATAGAATCTAAACTATAGAAAAGAGAAAGCCGGTTTTGAGCTTTTTTTCATCTCGTCGGAACCATCTCAACAATGAGGAAGCCATGATACTAACAAACCTTCCAGAGTGGAAAGATTTAATACTTCATTTTAAAGAGATACAACCCCTCACCCTGAAAGAGATGTTCGCCCAAAATAAAAACCGTGCAATCAATCTGACTTTTGAGGATTGTGGCTGGTTTGTTGACCTCTCGAAAAACAGAATTACTGAAAAGACGATCAGTCTTCTGATCAAGCTGGCAGAAGCAAGGAAGATCGAAGAAGAGATTGATGGGATGTTTTCCGGAGAAAAAATCAATGGGACGGAAAATAGATCCGTTCTTCATGTCGCCTTACGTAACTGCTCTCATACCCCAATATACTTAGATGGAAAAAACGTCATGCCGCAAGTCGATGCCGTTTTGGCTAAAATGGAGCATCTATCTCAAAATATATATTCCGGAGCTTGGAGAGGATTCAGTGGGAAAAAAATAAAGAATATTGTCAACATTGGAATCGGGGGATCAGATTTAGGCCCTGACATGGTCTACCAGGCTCTAAAGTTTTACTCCAATCGAGAACTAACCATGAAGTTTATTTCCAACATTGATGCTACCCATCTGATCGAACAGCTCAAAGATCTTAATCCTGAAGAAACCCTCTTTATCATCGCTTCGAAGACATTCACGACGCAAGAGACCATGACAAATTCAGAAAGCGCAAAGTCATGGTTAATCAAAAGGCTAGGAAGTAACGAGGCTGTTAAAAACCATTTTGTTGCCCTATCTACTAACAGAGAAAAAGTTGTTGAATTTGGTATCGATCCAAATAACATGTTCGAATTCTGGGATTGGGTGGGGGGCAGATACTCTTTAACATCTGCTGTTGGTCTATCATTAATGATCACCTTGGGCCCTCAAAACTTCAAGAAACTGCGGGAAGGTTTTCACCTTATGGACCAGCACTTTAAACAGGCAGATCTCTCCAAAAACCTTCCGATTCTGATGGGCTTGCTTGGAATCTGGTACAACAACTTCTTCGAAGCTGAAACTTCTGCCATACTTCCCTATGATCAATATTTAAGCCGATTGCCAGCATATTTGCAACAAACCGATATGGAGAGCAATGGAAAGGGAGTAGACCGGAATGGAACTCCGGTACAATATCAAACCGGCCCGATAATATGGGGCGAACCCGGGACAAATGGCCAACACGCTTTTTTTCAATTAATTCACCAGGGAACCAAATTGATCCCTTGTGATTTTATCGGATTTGCTCAGTCGCTCCAGAGATTTCCGGATCATCATCATAAACTGATGGCCAATTTTTTTGCCCAGCAAGAGGCACTCGCTTTTGGGAAAAATAAGAAAACACTGCAACAAGAGGACACTCCCATCGAGTTGATTCCATTCAAACTGTTTTCGGGCAATCGTCCTTCCACATGTTTGCTTTCAAAAAAACTGACACCGAAAACGCTGGGAGCACTAATAGCGCTTTATGAACACAAGGTGTTTGTTCAAGGGATCATTTGGAATATTTTCTCTTTCGACCAATGGGGAGTAGAGTTAGGTAAACAGCTTGCGTCAAAAATCCTCCCGGAACTGAAATCTGGAAAGATAGACCACCGTTCACATGATTCCTCTACTAATAATCAAATTCGCTTTTATTTGGAGAACAATGAATCTTCAGTATTAATTGATTCAATGGGGGATATTGCCTGATTTTCACTTGCATAATTTCGTCAAAAATCTTGTAGTATTTAATCATCACAATATTAAAACCAATTCGATATCAATACTTAAGATTATGGAACCGGATCAAAAACTTCTTGATATTCTAGCCTGTCCCCAATGTAAGGGAGATCTAAGTCTTACATCTCAAAAAGATGGGCTCATTTGTGAAAAATGCAGATTGAAGTACCCCATTAGAGAGGGGATTCCTGTAATGCTGATAGACGAAGCGATAAAATTGGATCTTTAGAAGCTATCTGTCAGTTTATTAGCAATGACATCGCTTAAGCTATCCAAGACCCGACTCCTTCCATCTTCTTCATCGAAGGAAGAAAGATCCGTGTCTTCGGTTTTAATTGAATAAGAACTCCCAACAGAAAAGTTATTGAGATAAAACAACTGTGTCCTGTTATCAAAAACCGATAATCTCCCTCTAACATTGAACAGATACTCATAGGTTTGCGCCGAATCATCCAAGGAATATTCGCTTTTTTTAGTTGTGAGGGATTCCAGTGTGAAAGAAAGAATCATGTCTGCCTCTTCCGTCAGTCGAATATCTATTGAATTCTGGATGAGTTTTTCGATCAGCTTGTCTTTTAAGTCAAAATCAAGCCTTGGAATATAACTGTTATTGGCTATCTTGTATAAATGGATTGAAGTCGCTCCATTGGGTAATTGAAGCCTGTTTCTGTTTAATTGGAATCCACATGCATTGAACATTAATATAAAGAGTACTCCCCAAAGAGGGAAAAAATATTTACCGGTGACTATTTTCATTCGCATTTGATTCTTAATGAATTTATAATAATGCTTCTCAGCTTTTATCTTAATATCAGTCAGTTAGGAATTATTATAAAAATGGTGACGGGATTGACAAGATGGTATTTTGAGGTTATCATTTTCAATTGTGCTTTTTATTAAATAGACCTTTAAAGATGAAATTGGATGTTTGAAAACCTTACAGAAAAATTAAATCAAACATTTAAAAAGCTTACAAATAAGGGCGTTCTTTCAGAAAGCAATATTGCAGTATCTTTGAAAGAAGTCAAATTCGCACTGCTTGAAGCTGACGTTAATTATCGCGTTGTTAATGCGTTTTTAAAATCGGTTAAAAAAAGAGCTCTGGGTGCGGAGGTGATGCAATCTCTTAGTCCTGGTCAACAGTTTATAAAGATAGTTAACGATGAACTGATCGCCATGATGGGAGCAGAAAATCATGGGTTGACCCAGGTCAACAACAAGCTAACAATTATAATGCTGGTTGGTTTACAAGGGAGTGGAAAAACAACCACTGTCGCCAAACTGGCAAATCGACTTAAAAAAGATGGGAAAAAGGTACACCTGGCTTCTGCAGATGTTTATCGTCCTGCAGCAATTGATCAGCTAAGAGTACTGGCAAAAGACATAAACGTTCCCTGTTTCGATAGTCGACCTGACATGAAACCGCTAAATATAGCGGTTAGCGCCATGGAGGAAGCTGACAAGAAGCTGGCTAATTATCTTATTTTGGATACAGCAGGTCGTCTGCAGATCGATGAGAAGTTGATGACCGAATTGGAAGAGATAAAGCAGAAGCTCTCATTAAACGAAATTCTTTTTGTTGCTGACGCAATGACGGGTCAAGACGCAGTAAATGTAGCCAAAGCTTTTCATGATCGACTGGGTTTATCCGGGTTTATTCTTACTAAAATGGATGGAGATGCCAGAGGCGGCGCCGCTTTATCTATCAGAGCCATTACAGGGCAGCCGGTTAAGTTCATTGGAATCGGTGAAAAGATTAAGGATTTAGAACCATTTTATCCTGATAGAATCGCTTCAAGAATTCTTGGCATGGGCGATATGATCGGCCTGATCGAAAAAGCGCAGGAACATATAGATCAGGAAAAAGCAGAACGACTGGAAGAAAGAATAAGGAAAAACACCTTTACCTTATCCGATTTTCAGGATCAATTGAGGCAGATAAGAAAGATGGGATCACTTAAAGATATAATCGGTATGATCCCAGGTATTGGAAACAAGATTCCCTCCGGAGCGGAATTTAACGATAAATCACTAGTCAGAATTGACGCAATAATCTCTTCAATGACGTTCAAAGAGAGAGAGAAACCTAATATAATAAACGGTTCCAGAAAGATTAGAATCGCCAAGGGAAGTGGAACCGCTGTTAGTGATATCAATCGACTTTTAAAACAGTTTTCCCAGATGAATAAGATGATGAAAAAATTCTCGTCCATGGGGAATGGGAAAAAGTCGATGAGAGCTCTTCAAAACCTAATGGGCCCTGGTAACAGTAACCTGGGACCCTTTTAATTATTTTTATTAAACTTGTAGTAGGAGAAACTAAAGTGGTAAGAATTCGACTTGCTAGAGCAGGGGCAAAGAAAAAACCATTTTATAGAATTGTTGCAACAGACAAGCGCAACAAGCGAGATGGAAGATTTCTGGAAAAGCTGGGAACATATGATCCACTTACCAAAGCACTTGATTTAAATAAAGAGAGTGTTCAGAAATGGCTATCGGTTGGTGCCACAGCTTCTGAAACAGTTACAAAGCTATTAATAAAAGAGGGTTTTGAATTGAAGCTTACTTTTATTCCAAAAGAGAAGCAGAAAAAAAAGGAAGATACTGCGGAAAAATCAGAATAGTTACCGGCAGTTATTCTTTTTGAAGATTTGTAATTGATTACGCTTTGGTATTAGGTGAAAAAACTATGAGTGAGGATACTGAAGGTATCAGGCAGATAGCCGCTATTATCAATACCCACGGTATAAAAGGGGAATTGAAGGTCATGCCGTTGACTGATGATCCGGAGATCTTTCTAAGATTGGAGGAATTAATAGTTCTAAAGGACAATCGAAAAGAAAGACATTCCCTGACAGGCGCTCGAGAAGCTAAAAACCATTGGTTGCTAAAGTTCGATCAGATTACCGATATTTCTCAAGCTGCTGAATTAAAAGGCTGTGCTCTTTATACTGAAGAGTCCAACTTGAGGCCTTTGGATGAAGAGGAGTTTTTTATTGATGATTTAATCAATTCAAAGGTTTACTCAACGGATGATCAGTATTTGGGAAAAATAACCAAATACTTTGAAGCTGGACCGCAAGTGGTTTGTGAGGTTGATACAGAAGATGGCACATTTCTGTTTCCGACTTCAGCGGAGGTACTAAAAGAGATTATTCCCCCGGACAAGGTTATTATTAACCTAATACCCGGGTTAATGGATCTGAATACACAGAGTAATAAAAAATAAACGTCAGGTACCGGTATATGGTTCATCTTCAAATATTGACCGTTTATCCGGAGATTTTTACATCCTTTTTATCCCAGGGATTGATTCAGAAAGCCATTGAACAGGAAAAGCTTCTGGTTGACTTGATCAACTTCAGAAACTTCGGGATAGGAAAACACATGAAGGTCGATGCTCCACCATACGGAGGGGGAGCAGGAATGGTCTTAAGGCCAGAGCCAATAGTAAATGCTTTAGAAAGGTGTCAGGAAAAAGCAAACTCGGGCAGAGTTCATAAGATTCTAATTTCACCGCAAGGTGAACCCTACAACCAGAGGAAAGCCCAAGAGCTGAGCAAGTTGGACCGTCCAATTGTTTTGGTTTGTGGCCGGTTTGAGGGATTTGACGAAAGGATAAGGGAATTCGTCGATGAAGAACTAAGTCTGGGTGATTATATTATGATGGGAGGGGAAATCGCAGCAATGGCGATTATCGAATCTGTCGGCAGATTAATTCCCGGTGTTATTGGCAATATTCAATCAATTGAGAGTGAATCATTTAATTATGATTTGCTTGAATATTCACAATATACTCGGCCAGTCAGTTTCAGAGGTAAAAGAATCCCTGAAGTATTAACTTCCGGTAATCATAAGGAAATTGAAAACTGGCGTCATCAAAATGCTTTAGAGAAGACAAGGAAAAAACGTCCTGATCTTTTTGATCAATATATCCTTTCCAAAGCTGGAGTATAAAAAGAGTCGAATGAGTGCTTTATACCATTTTGTTTTATCAGGTCTTATTTTTTATAGAATAAGGTTTTTTGCATACTAAACTGCAAGTTTGGGAGTAAAAATGAGTAATTTATTAGATGCCATTGAAAAGCAACAGTTAAAAGATATACCTTCCTTTGACATAGGTAGTACGGTTCGCGTCGCTTATAAAATTAAGGAAGGTGAAAAAGAAAGGATTCAACCCTTTGAAGGTGTTGTAATTGCAAGACATTTTGGTGATAAAAACCTGAAAGCGACTTTTACCGTTAGGAAGGTAAGTCAAGGTTATGGTATTGAAAGGGTTTTCCCTCTTCATTCACCCCGAATTGAAGAAATAAAGGTGGTCAAGCAGGGAAGAATCAGAAGAGCCAAACTCTATTATCTTCGCGATCGATTTGGTAAAGCGGCGAGAATTAGGGAAAAACTTTTTACAAAGTAATCATGCCTAGTCCCATCGGCAGAATAAAATTAGGCAGATTGGGAGAAGAAGTTGCAGCAGGTTTTTTGCTGGAAAAGGGCTACCGAATCAGAGAGCGGAATTATCGTTGTCGTATCGGAGAGATAGATCTTATAGCAGATCACAAAGAATACCTGGTTTTTGTTGAAGTTAAATCGCGCTATTATTCAACTATCATGGTTAATCCCTTAATCTCAATAACCCAAAAAAAACGCCAAAAACTCAGACTACTTGGGCAAACATATTTGATTCAACGTAACATTCGATCGAAACAACCTCGGTTTGATGTTATCACAATTATATTTAAAAGCGATAAGCAATACGCTTTGGAACATATAGAAAACGCTTTTTGAACAAACACTTCATTTTACAGGAAGACATATGGCAAATCATAAGTCGGCTGCTAAAAGGTCCAGACAAAATGCAAGAAGAAGGCTTCGAAATCGGGCTTTAAAGTCCTCATACCGAACTGAGATCAAAAAATTCATCTCGTTGGTTACAGAGAAGAAACTGGAAGACGCTCAAAAGATGCTGCCCAATATTCACAAAGTGATTGACAAGGCACACACCAAAGGCGTTCTTCCAAAGAATACAGCATCAAGAAATAAGTCAAATTTAACAATGCTGCTGAATAAAGCTTCTGCTGCAGCATAATTGATAGGTAGTATTTTTTAATGCGTGAAATCTCATTAGGGTTTTCCCCATGCCCCAATGACACATTTATATTTGATGCGTTGGTTCATAATAAAATTGAACATCGGTACAAATTTAAATTGGTTATTGAAGATGTGGAAACGCTCAATCAGATGGCATTGAATCATCAACTGGATATAACCAAAACTTCGATTCATGCTTGGTTTCACGTTTTGGATAATTATAGATTGCTATCTGCGGGCGGTGCGCTGGGAAAAGGGTGCGGCCCGTTGCTATTAAGCAGGGAAAATAGAATTCCAACTTCGGGACGAATTGGGCTTCCCGGGGAATTAACAACAGCAGCATTGTTGTTTAAAATGGCCGTAGGCGAAGGTTTTGATTTTGTCTTTATGCCATTTGATAAAATCATTCCATCGATTCTCAAAGGCGATGTCGATGCTGGTGTAATAATACATGAGTCCAGATTTACCTATCAGCAGTTCAACCTGAATAACCTGCTTGATTTGGGGGAATGGTGGGAAGGTGAGTCAAACATTTTGATTCCCCTGGGGGGAATCATTATTTCGAATAAAGTCAGCACTCAAGATCAGGAAACCATACAAGCGTTAATCAAAAAATCGATTATCTTTGCTGAAAATAATCCCGACTCAGCAGCTCATTTTATCAAAGACAATGCTCAAGAGTTGGACAGCGGAATCATCACCAGTCACATAAATCTGTATGTGAATCGATATTCGAAAGATCTGGGTCATGACGGGAAAGAAGCAATTCGACAGTTATATCGAAAAAGTTCTCAACGTGGATTGCTGCCGGTAGATAGTTTATTCAGAGAAGATCAACTGTTTGTCAGTTAGTCTTAGTGCTTGTATCTTAAGATCTAACAAACTTAAGAGATCGTAATGCTTAAAAAGACTGGCTTTATTTCTCAAGATACAAAAGAACAGATTTTAAAAGCCAATGATATTGCTCAGCTCATTGGCGAATATGTTCAACTCAAACCAGCCGGCAAGAATCTCATTGGGCTATGCCCATTTCACCAGGAGAAAACCCCATCTTTCACCGTTTCTCATTCCTATCAGAGTTTTAAATGCTATGGATGTGGTGAGTACGGAGATGCCATTCGGTTCGTTATGGGAATTGAAAACCTTCAATTTGTTGAAGCGGTACATTTCCTTGCAAAAAGAAGCGGCATCAGTATAGAGACCTCAAATGATTATTCCCCAAAAGTTTCGAATGATTCCATAGCAGACAACTGTTTAGAAAAAAGTTTGACCTTTTTCCTTGATAATTTGGCACGTGCTCAACAAACAAGCGAAATCCGGGAGTATCTAAAAAAAAGAGATATCTCTGAATCATTAGTCGAGAAATTTCAACTTGGATATGCACCACCCGGGTGGACGAATCTCAATAGTCATCTCCTAAATCTGAATTTTTCCAACTTAACTCAGGAGAAAGTCGGATTAATCAAGGAGGGGGAAAAAGGGGGGCATTACGACAGATTAAGGAACAGGCTGATTTTTCCCATTAAAGATAGAAGAGGGATCTTATTGGGATTTGCGGGACGAGCAATCGGAGATGAAGAGCCAAAATACCTGAATCCGCCGGAAACTGATTTATATAAGAAAAGTTTTATTTTCTATGGAATAGATCTCGCATATGCACACATTCGACGAAATCGAAGAGCTATCCTTGTTGAGGGCTATCTGGATGTAATTCGCCTACATGAGAATGAATGGTTCGAATCGATCGCCACTTGCGGAACAGCTTTAACCAAAGAGCATATAGGAATTCTCAAATTACTGGGAGCAGAAGAGGCTATTCTATTGTTTGATGGGGATGGAGCTGGCATAAAAGCCGCGGAGCGTTCAGCGAGACTTTTTATCGAAAATGATCTTGACAGTAAAGTCATCATTTTACCTGAAGGTCTAGATCCCGATGATTATTTCAAAAAGTTTTCAAATAAGGATTTTAATCGCCTTCTGGCAGATGCTGCCTATGACTTTGATTTCATAATAAGTAGGACAAAACAAGATTTCACAAAACAGGATTTCTCATTAAAAGGTATTCAATATCGTGAATCTAAAATTAGGGAGGTTATTGGTGGCGTTGTAAACAATATTAAATCAACTATTAAGAAAGAACTCTTTCTTTCCAATGCTGCAAAAAGTTTTGATATTGCAAAAGGAAAGCTCCTTCAAATCATAAAACAGCCTGAGACAAGAAGAGAAACCTCGGATACTCAACCAGTAAACAGTTCCTTCCCCATATTTGAAAAGGAACAAATGCCCGAAGTTAGGTTTCTTCAATATCTAATGAATCATGCTGAAGCGATTAAATATGTAAGAGAGCAGGTAAGGATTAATGACTTTATCGACCATGAATTTTCGGAGATTTTTGCTCGGTTTTTGCAGCTAACTGATAACGAATTTGAACTTTTAAAGGCTCAGGATTTTCCGGAGCTTTTTGTCGAATATGGCACAAAATTGGTTTATATGCTTCACAACGATTTTGAATATAAGGGTCCGGTTTTTGTTCGACCTGGTTCAGCAGAATTGCTGAAATTGAAGGAGGATAATGAGGAAAAAAATCGAACTTTTTCACAAGAAACCCTTAAGAGGCTCGTTCAGGATTTAAAAAGGAATCGGCAGCTATATGAAAAAAGCAAAATGCGATACGAACCCCCTGAGCAACAAATGGAGACTTTAAGGCTTATCATCGAAAACCGAAAAAAAACAGTCTGAACAGATCTGTTACAAAATAATGAATTCGGGATACATTTTTTATTTGGATTCATTAAAAAAATTAGTACAATAAATCAAAATTGATCAACCTGAATTAAATAAAGCTTCTGAAAAGCCAAGAGGATAAAAATCATGAGGAAGAAAAACCTGAAAGAAAAGATCGATAAGGTTTCCAAATCAAAGAAGAAAGATTCCGGAGCTAAGAAAACCAAATCTGCTAACAAGAAATTCACTCAGAAAGAGATAGAAAAAATAATCAGGAACCTTACAACCAAGGGAAAAGTCAAAGGTTTTGTAACAGATGCTGAAATAAAAAGTATCTTCCCAGGTGATCCGACAGAAAAAGTTTTAAATGCTCTGTATGATTATTTAGCAGACAAGAATATTGAAATAGTTGATTCAACAAAAAAGAGACCCCCTGTCTCAAAGGAAGAAGAGGAGAAATCTGATATAGTTACAACCGAAGAGAAAATTGAATCTGACAAGAAAGACACAAAGACCGGTGAAAAAGAGACAAAAATAAAAAAACAACTAAAAAATAAGATTATAGAGGAAGAGGAAATTATTGAAGACGAGGACGATGAGGAAGAGGAGGAAGATGAACCACTAAAAATTAGCAGCAAAGTCAAAACCGTCTCTAAAGCTGATGATTTGGACGATGACGATGACGATGATGATAAAGATAGTGACTCTGACAATTCAGACGATCGATTCATTGTCTCAGATAATGACCTCGAAAATAATGATATTATAATCGATGTTTTGGATGATGATGATGATCCAGATAACGATGATGATGATGAGGAGGAGGAGGATCCAACTAAAGAAGTTAAAGCAAAGGTAGTAGCATCCGATCAGAACTCCGATGATCCTGTTCGTATGTATCTCAGGGAGATGGGTTCCATCAAACTCCTAACAAGAGAAGGCGAAGTCGAAATCGCAAAAATGATCGAAAAAGGTCAACACGAAATGCTGGATATCCTTTTACGATCAGAGTTGATTATCAATTATCTGTTTGACTTAGGTAAAAAGCTAAAGAACGGCAAAGCTCGTGCCCGTGACATTGTTTCCGGTATAGATGAGGACGATCAAGTAATTGAAGAGGAATCTCAAGCGGCAGACCAGGTGCTGCAAAAGATTAAGACTGCGAAAAAGCATTTTGAAGATAGGAATAGATTCCAGGAAAAATACGACAGTACAAATGATCCGAAGAAAAAGCGTGAATTTGAAGCAGAGTTTGAAGAAGCTAAATTCCTCCTTTTAAAATCCTTGAGGAGTATCAATTTTAACACGAAACAAATTGATACGATGTTTCGTGTAATGCTTCATCACAATGATAAGATCGACTTAACCTTTACTCAATTATCTCGATATCAGCGTGATCTTCGTGCACCTGTTGCTGAGGTTTCAGACTTGATCGAAGGATGGGATGAGAACAACTCTGAACAATGCGAAATAATAGAGGTGCAACTTAAGCGCCTTACCAAACATAATTTTAGGGTTGCCCGCCGTATACTGGAAAAAGTGCAAGCGGGAGGAAGGCGAATTGATAAGATGATCCATCAGACCGATGTAAAATTGGAGAAATTCCGTTCTGAAATCAGACGCCTGAAACTGGCAGAAAGAAAAGTCAGTACCGCAAAAAGTATGCTCGTCGAAGCAAACCTTAGACTGGTTATTAGTATCGCTAAAAAGTATACAAACCGCGGATTGCAGTTCTTGGATCTAATTCAGGAAGGCAACATCGGATTAATGAAAGCGGTCGATAAGTTTGAATATCGACGCGGGTATAAGTTTTCTACCTATGCAACCTGGTGGATAAGGCAGGCAATTACAAGAGCGATTGCAGATCAGGCGAGAACTATTCGGATACCGGTTCATATGATCGAAACCATCAATAAGCTTATCCGAACATCGCGACATCTGGTCCAGGAATTTGGACGCGAACCATCTCCTGAGGAGATCAGTATCAAGATGGATCTGCCTGTGGAAAAAGTCAGGAAGGTCTTAAAAATAGCCAAAGAGCCCATCTCTTTAGAAACACCAATTGGCGATGAAGATGATTCGCATCTTGGTGATTTTATTCCAGACGCAACAGCGGTGCTGCCCAGTGAATCAGTAGTCAACACCTATCTGGCCGACGTAACAAGAAAGGTATTGGGCACTTTGACACCTCGCGAAGAAAAGGTCCTCAAAATGCGATTTGGGATCGATGAGAAGAAGGATCACACGCTTGAAGAGGTCGGACAGGACTTTGACGTTACTCGAGAGAGGATTAGACAAATTGAAGCCAAGGCTCTGAGAAAATTGAGACATCCAACTCGAAGCCGAATGCTGAAAAGTTTCTACGAATAAAGAGAATTAAGGGCAAAGCTGCAAAGCTTTGCCCGGCTTCAGTTCTCCTCAATCCCTTCAATCATATCTTCCTCAATAACATCCCCCGGCAATAATCCTTGTTTATAGATTCAGCAACTCATTGATCAATATTGAATAAACCTTACAAAGTAAATTGCATCATTTAAATCAATATTGCACACTATGGAAAAGCAAATGTATCCGCTCAAGACCGGGAGATAACTATACTGAATCAGTGGAAAGAATGCTAAACAGACCCGCACTCTTTCCGACATTAATCTTCTTCTGAAAGGGATAGCAACCATAGTCTATTGGACATATGGTTTTAATCATTCTCAAAAATCTGAAACATCAATACAGGTAAACAGTCAAATGGAGCTAGATCAGTTAGGTAACTGGCAAAGAACCAAAAAATGTGGTGAATTGCGCGCCGAAGACATCGGAAATGAACACATATTAATGGGTTGGATCAATACGAGACGGGATCATGGAGGAGTTATATTTTGTGATTTAAGGGATTATACGGGTATCTCTCAAATTGTATTTGCCACACAGCATGATGCAACAGCCTTCATGAAAGCTGATGGACTTCGTTCTGAATATGTTACTGCAATACGGGGAGTTATTGCCAAAAGATCTCCTGAGACAATTAACCCCAAAATGGTAACCGGTGAGGTGGAACTTCATGTAAAAGAGGTTAAGGTATTAAATACCTGTAATTTACTGCCATTCCAGATTTCGGATGATCAGCAGGAAGTTGGAGAAAAAACCAGATTAAAATTTCGTGCGCTTGATCTCAGAAGACCGACCATGCAGCACATTTTGATGCTGCGCTCCAAGGCGGCTCATGTCATTCGAAGTTTCTTCGTTAACAATGGTTTTTTTGAGATCGAAACTCCGGTATTAACAAAATCCACGCCGGAAGGAGCCAGGGATTTTCTGGTACCATCTAGGGTAAACGCCGGTAGATTTTTCGCCCTACCACAATCACCTCAGCTTTTTAAACAGATGCTGATGATAAGTGGTTATGATAAGTATTTCCAGATTGTAAAATGCTTTAGGGATGAAGACCTTAGGGGAAACCGTCAACCTGAATTCACTCAAATAGATATTGAACTCTCCTTCACCAGCCAAGAGGAAATCCTGAAACTGATGGAAGTGATGATTGCCGAACTTTTCAGGGAAACAGTGAATTACAGAGTAAACCTGCCAATTCCTCAGATGACCTACGCGGAAGCAATCAATACTTATGGAAGTGACGCACCTGACCTTCGCTTTGAATTGCCTCTTATTGACTTAAGTGAGATTGTATCTTCCTGCTCATTTAAGGTTTTCTCAAATGCAATAGAGAGTGGCGGTATTGTAAAAGCGATAATGATTCCCGGTGGAGCCAGTTTCTCCAGGAAAGAATTGGATGATTTAACGGAATTCGCTAAAATCTATCGAGCAAAAGGATTGGCTTATGTAAAATTAAAGGAAGATGGCTGGCAATCGCCAATAGCGAAGTTTTTTACACAGGACGAAATAGAAAAGATAAATGTAAAAACAGGGGCCAAAGTTGGCGATTTAATACTCTTTGGAGCCGATCAGACAAAAATTGTGCATGATGCTTTGGGAAACCTTAGAAGAGAGATCGCTCAGAAAACAGGACTGATTGACAATGATGAGTTTAATTTTGTCTGGGTGACCGATTTCCCTCTATTCGAATTCGATGAAGATGAAAAGCGCTATACCTCTTCCCATCATCCTTTCACAATGCCCAATCAAGAAGACCTGGAAAAATGGGAGTTTGATGACCCCTCCAGAATTAATTCGATTGCATTTGACCTGGTATTGAATGGTGTTGAATTAGGCGGTGGAAGCATAAGGATTCATCGCAAAGACATTCAGGAACGTGTATTCAAACTTCTGAATCTGTCAGAAGAGGAGTCAAGAGCCAAGTTCGGTTTTTTCATGGATGCATTGGAGCAGGGAGCGCCTCCTCATGGTGGTCTGGCTTTTGGATTCGACAGGATCATGATGTTTCTATCCAATACCAAATCCATAAGAGATGTAATAGCTTTTCCTAAGACTCAACAAGCAGCCTGTCTTTTAACAGATGCGCCTTCAGAAGTTGATAAAGAGCAACTTCGCGAACTGAACATTTCAATCAGAAAAGCAAAAACATAGTATACAGTGACTTAAGCTTCCATGATTGTTACTCAATCTAGGCTACTATGACTTTCAAAATTGGATTAGCATTGGGAGGCGGTGCAGCAAGGGGTTTGGCCCATTTAGGTGTTATCAAGGCACTGGTGGAAGAAGGAATTCCCATTGACATCATCTCAGGGACAAGTATCGGTTCGATCGTTGCTGCCATATACGGGGCAAATCCGAATATCTATGAAGCGATCGACAGAATCGCCGAGTATATTCATTCACCTCTCTTTGATAGAGCACGACTGGATCTCATCAAAGAGAGTTCCCTTGAACCTCAGAGTTATTTCGGAACTTTAAAAAAATATGTAAAAACCGGACTGTTTTTTGCCGTGTCTCTAAGACGAAATTCATTTATTTCCGAAGAAACCTTTCGAAAGAATCTTGAGCAGATCCTGCCCAAAGGTCATATCGAAGAATGCCCGATTAAACTTGGACTGGTCTCGATGAATCTTAACACGGCTGAGGAGGAGGTTTCTACCAGCGGGGAAATTATTGAAAAAGTAATGGCAAGTTGTGCTATACCCGGTATATTTCCACCCATAGAGTTTGAAAATTCTAAATTCGTAGATGGATCATGGATCAATCCGGTTCCTGTCAGTACAGCAATCAATTTAGGTGCTAAATTTACAATAGCAATAGACGTTGCACCGGGGATGGATTCCAGAGATAAAGAATTAAACGGATTTGACATAACCTTGAAAGCGGCAGAAGGCTCAAGGAGTATCTTAAAATCCATAAGTCTTTCCAAAGCGGATATAGCTTTAAGTGTTGATTTAATGGATATTCACTGGGCCGACTTTACTCAGATAGAGAGGTGCATTGAAGAGGGTGAATTGACAATCAGAAACTCAATAGAGGTGATCAAGAAAAAATTGTTTTGGAAGAAGATCAAGTCCAGACTCCCAATCTAACCTCGACAGATACAGTTTCTGCAAAACCTGAAGTAAAAAAGTCCACAGATTCTTTTCACCGGCTTACCTTTTGCATTTTCAGAAAACAACATATAAGTTTAGGCTAACGGTTCTGGGAGTTGTCGTTCAACTTTTCATTGACCATAATTGGTCAGAAAATCCTTTAGTTAACACGCTTTAAATAGATAAAGCATTTACTATATTTTGCTACAAAATCATGGCAAAAGCATCTAAGATGAATTTCGATAGCGGAGGAAAAATGGCCGAAGAAGGAAGTGAAGAAACTGGTGGGGGCAGCAAGAAGTTCCTGATGATTGTGATTCTTCTATTATTATTATTGATAGGCGGCGCCGCTGCGGCATACATGTTTTTATTTTCAACAGACGAAAGCACGGCAACTAAAGAAAACCAGACATCCCAGGAACAAATTGAAGAAGACATTACTGCTGCGACGCAAAAGGAAGCTTCAAAACTGGCAAACCCTATCTATTCTCCGGCAAAAAAATATGTCGTCAACTTGAGAGATGGTAGACATTTTTTAACGATAAAGCTGGTCGTAGCGATGGAAGATCCGGAAGCATTAGAATTTATTGCATCTCGGGAACCTATCATTGACGATATGATCCTATCCCTACTGGGAAATTTGACAAGTGAAGATATAAATACTCCTTCGGGAAAAACCCTCCTGAAAAGAGAAATCTATAAAAAGATAAACAGCGTTTTTACTCAAAAATTTATTGATGATTCGGATACGCGTGATACCACACCAGTAAAAAAAATATTATTTACAGAGTTTATTCTTAATTAATTTATTTGAATTTGATAACATTTTATTAACCCATTTTGAATTAATCCATTTCTAACTCGATTATGGCAGATTCTGGCGAACTTGATTTCTCTAGTCTAGACGGCATGGATGACATCGATTGGTCTGATGTCGAAGGAGAATTACAGCAAAATCGGGATATGATTTTGCAGGAAGCCGACACTAAACCGGCTCTTGATGATTTCTCTGCTGAAGAGGGTGGAGAATCAGACCGACCGAGCGAGGTGGATATCGATTTTTTATTAAACGTCCCCCTCAATCTAACGGTAGAAGTCGGAAGGGCCTCATTTTTGATAAGAGACCTACTAAATGTTGATCTCGGCTCAATCATCGAATTAAAGAAAAAAGTTGGATCTCCGCTCAATGTATTAATTAATGAAAAACTTGTGGCTAAAGGTGAGATTGTTGTTCAGAATGAGAAGTTCGGAATTAAAATAACAGAAATCATTGAAGAAAGTGAACGATTACTCAAATTGCAAGAAAAATAGATTATGCCCCAGGTTCTTCTGTTAACCCTTATCAGTTTTGTTCTATTCCCCCTCAACCTATTGAGTGTTTCACCACCTGATCCAGATTCTACATTTATTCAACAGCTTACGATCTCATCCAAACCAGAATTTGAACTCATTCAATTGCACCTATCGAAAAATATTTTGAAACCGATAAGTTCCCATTTTGAATCAGGACAAGTCCGGATTACTTTGCCTCAGACCGATTTTGATCCTGCTATTGAAAACCAGCATATAAACGATCGTTTTCTAAAATATACCAGGTTTTATAAAGAAGGAAAAAATTCCATACTTGAAATCTATTTTTCCAACTCCGGGTTTCAAGCCGTAGGCAAAGTCAGGATTCAGCCCGATGAAAATACTCTGAATATCTATATCGACAAAAATCAAGTCACAGACAATAATATTTTTAACACAAAGGTTCTAACCTCTGAGCTTCCAAAGGAGGAACAAAAACAACCTTTGTCCTCATTTTCCGGCGATTTGTTGAAATCCGACAGCATCACAGTCAGCATCATAAAAATGCTTCTGGTATTATCCGGTTTATTGGCATTTTTATATGCTTTATTGTGGACTTATAATCGATTTTTTGTTTCCAAATTTAATTTTAAACGGGGCGATCATCATATCAAGCTTATCTCATCCTATCATATCAGTCCTAAGCAGAAGGTTATCATATTAGCTGTTGATAATAGGACTTTTGCATGCGGGGTTACCTCAAACAACATTAGTGTGATCAGCGAGGTCTTAGACAATTCTTTTCAGAGTTTTATTTCAAGATTTGAATATGATAGTGAAAAAAAGATAGATTTTGCTAAACTTCGCACTCAATATTTGGAAAGCAAAAAACCAGAAAACCAGGATTATGCAACCAGGGGAAAGCAAAGCTTCGCAAATGAATTATTAAAAAGAGTTAAAGGGTTAAAGCCAATTGATTAGGAGACTTGAAGAGGTAGATGACAGCAAACGTAATTAGTGGAATCTTATTTCATTTTTCCTTTTTTCAGATGAGTTCTATCTATTCCGATGCCTTTGCTGGAAAAAGTCGGTAACATCTTCATATACTCACAAAACAGAATCCCTGCCTTTTTTAAATAGAAAGCATTATAAAAGTTGGACCCATTAAATATGTATCTTCACAACCTCTACCATTAAATCAACGAATGACAACCGATACTTATAAAATTGATATCAGTGGCTTACGGCTATTTGCCTATCACGGAGTATTTCCTGAGGAAAACAAACTTGGACAAGAATTTAAAATTGATCTCCTGTTACAAGTCCGTCGATCTGAAACAGATGGAGAGGACAATCTCAAGTCAGTGCTATCCTATTGGAATGTTATCGAAAGGGTTAAACAGCTTTTCACCGGAAAAATCTTCAAACTATTAGAGACAGCAGCACAGACCATATTGGATGATTTAGGTTGCTATTCACAAATTCAATATGCAAAAATCCACCTCAAGAAATTAACCCCTCCTATACCGGTCACAGTTGATTATGTGGGAGTAATTTTAGAAAAAAAATATTAAGAATGATCTTTGGTGTAATTGATCGAATAAAAAACAACCCAAACAACACCTAAAGAACTTTGACATTTACATGAGATGCTGTATCGCCGCACGTATTTGGAAATTGATCTTTCCAAAATCAGACAAAACATCCGTATTCATAAAAGTATGCTCAAATCTGACGACAGCATATTAGCTGTTGTAAAAGCAGATGGCTATGGCCATGGTTCCGTTCCCGTATTAAAAGCTGCTTTGGAAGAAGGGGTCGTTTGGGCCGGAATATCCTCAGTTGAAGAAGCAATCATATTACGCAACGCTGGTATAGAAGTGCCAATATTGCTGTTGGGAGGATGGTATCCAGAGGCCATTCCTGCTTTTTTCTGTTATTCAATAACCCCAAGTCTGTATTCAATCGAACTTGCGAAAAAGCTAAACGAATATGCAAAATCCATCAATACTCCAATTAAAGTGCATGTAAAACTCGAAACGGGTATGGGGCGGTTAGGATTTACCAAAGACCAACTGAATGACTTTATCAATGCAAAGAATGAGCTTGATTATTTGGTAATTGATGGTGTTTACTCTCATCTTTCAAGCGCCGATGAAAGTGATACCACTTTTAGTGAAGAGCAATCGGTCAAATTCCATCAAATGGTCCACATGCTAAAAGAAAACTTTCCCATTAACTGGATTCACATTGCAAATTCAGCAGGGATATCACAACTCAGTTCTGACAGGGGAAATCTGTTTCGTCTGGGAATCAGCATGTATGGACAAGCACCCGCTCCAAACCTGACAAAGCCACTGAACCTATCCGAAGCCATTACATGGAAGTCTTCAATTTGTCATTTACAGTGGTTTCCTCCTAACTATCCGATCGGCTACGGTCGAACATACTGCACTGATAAAAAAACCCTGATCGGAACTGTCGCTGTGGGGTATGCTGACGGATACTCTCGATCACTCTCAAATGTAAGCCAAGTTCTTGTACACGGAAAACGTGCTCCAGTCGTGGGTACAATTTGTATGGACATGTTGATGATTGATGTTTCAAATATTGAAGACGTTGAAGCCTTCGACGAGGTGGTTCTTATCGGGAAACAGGGAGAGGATAAGATCTCAGCCACAGAGATGGCAAATTGGATCAATACCATTAATTATGAAATTACATGTAATATATCTTCAAGAGTTCCAAGAAAATATATTAATTGACACCATCACCTCTCAAATTGAGAATTGATGGATACGAATAACGTCCTTATGCTATTATGACAAATGCCCTGATTTTATTAAATGGATCTCCTCCTTCACTAAAACTACTGCTGAATTGCTGGAGAAACAAGGATCTTAAAATATGTGCAGACGGGGCGGCAAACTATCTCTTTCAATATAAAATGATCCCCGATGTCATTATAGGAGATTTTGACTCAATTTCCTCAGAGGCAATCAACTATTATAAAGCTGTTGAACAGCATAAGATAGAAGATCAAAGTACAACGGACAGTGAAAAAGCAGTCAATTTTTGTATTGATAAAAACGTTTTAAATATCAACGTTTTGGGAGCTTTTGGAGATCGTTTGGATCATAGTTTATACAATCTGGGATTGATCAAGTGCTTTTCCGAAAAAAACGTAACACTTTGTTTTACAAGTGAAACGGAGAAGGTTTATTCCATCACACAAAGCACAACGTTTCACGCACCCATCGGTTCTCGTATCTCTCTTATTCCGATTTTTGGGAAGGTGGAAAAGGTTTCCTCCTTCGGTTTGGAGTGGAATCTGACTGATGCCAATTTGGAATTCGGCAACTTGTGCTCTGTTTCCAATAAAATAAGTGAAAGTCCTGCAACAATTGAATTTGAATCTGGACACCTGCTTTTAATTACTGAAAATTCTATTGAATAGCCGCTTCATACACAGTTTTATGCAAAAGCTCCAACTGCTTTTCCGGATGATAATTGGAATGAACTGTTTTTAATCCTTCTCTGCGTAACTTCTCACAATCGATCTCATTTCTAACAAGTGTGTGCAAAATCGTCAGTAACTGACTCATTTCAGTCGCATCATACAGTAATCCATTTTCACCATGTTTTATTGTTTCAACCAAGGCACCGGACCGATTCGCAATCACAATCACTTCTCTAACCATCGCTTCAATTGCCGTCAAACCAAATGATTCTGAAACAAGAGAAGGAATAACCAAAACATCTATATTATCATAGATTTGTGTCTTTTTATTAACAAATCCTCGATATTCAACATCCCACCCACTTCTATTTAAACCGTCGATCAAGTCCAATACTTCTTGCCAATGCTCAGGTTCGTGAATCAGATGATCCCCGAAAATCAACAGCTTTATTGGAAGAATCGCTTCACTTTCCAGTAACGTTGTTAATACTGTCCATTGTCCTTTCGCTTTTGAAATCTGCCCAACAATTCCAATTCTGATCGGAAGAGCAATTTGGGCCTTTCGTGTAATCAATTGAGTTGAAAGCAATTCAGGTGAAACCCAATTCGAAACGACACACATCTTACGATAAATAGAGTGCTTCAGGTATTGATGTTCTAATAACTTGGAAACTGCAAAAATAGATTTAACACCGGGAGCTCTGCCAAGAATAGTCACGGCTTTTTTTTGTTTCTCTTCAAGCAGAAGATGAAGGTGAAAAAAAAGTTTCAGGGAGAATAAGGTGGAGAGAAAGGCTCCGTTTAAAAATGTACGCCCACCATTGCAATAAACTACTTTTATTCCGTTCTTTTTTATCAATCTCCCGATATAATAACTACTTTTTATAGAGCTTAAGGTATAATTAAAATAATCGAAAAAATGGATCTCGTGATGCCAGGTGGGTTGCCACGTTTTTATTATATGATACGGAAAACCTCTTTCTGACAGTAGCTGGGTAAAGTTGCCCTCTTCGGGCAATGAAACGTACACATTCCACAATCCGCTTGATCGGAACTTTTCAAGAATATCGAGAAGAATAACCTGGCCTCCACCGACCCTATCTCCATATTGATCCAAAAACAGGATATTTTGCTTTTCCACCAGAAAAGTTGGTGGAACAATCTTGGGTGGTTTCGACCTGAATGTAGTAGTTTCAGCTACTTTTCTAAAAATTTGAAGATGGGATTCTGCCGATTTTTCCCAAGAGTACTTTTTAACTTGATCAAATCCACGTTGAATATAATCTCGCTGCAATTCGCTGTCCGCTGCCAATCTCAATATGGATGAGGCTATCTGTTCATTATCGTGGGGATTAACAAGTAAGGCTGCATTATCAACAACTTCCGGAATTGCAGATACGTTCGAGGTGATGACTGGTGTTCCACATGCCATCGCCTCCAGACTAGTCAAACCAAACCCTTCATAAAACGAGGGAAACAGAAAAATAAGGGCACGAGAATAAATTGACGGAAGGGCTTCTGTTGGCAATATTCCGGTGAAAATGATTTTGTTATGAATTAACTTGTCAGAAAGAATTGAATTGATGTCACAAAACTCCTCTTTCATTTTTTCATTATTGCCCAGGATTACCAGCGGTGGAAGGCTGTTATCCATCGAAACTGCTTTCCTATAGCTGGCCAACACCCCCGTGATGTTTTTATGAGCTTTTATGTTCCCAAGAAATAAGATGTATTCATTTGGAAGCCTGTATCTCTCAAGAACCTTATCGGACTCCTCCTTTTCAATGGGGTGATATATTGAATTAACTCCGTTATAAATGACTGAAATTTTTTCGGGGTCAATATCAAAATATCTCATTATTTCTGCCTTTGAGAAATTTGAAACTGTAATGATATGAGCCGCTTTGACCAGTATCCGTTTGAAAAACAGACTGGAATACAAGCGTTTCAACAGGCCCGGAAAATACTGCCTCATGGCAATGTGGCAAACATCATGGACTGTTACAATCAGTTTTCCTGGATAAAGCAGTGGAGCATTGTAGTGAGGCACATGAAGAACACCAAACGGGTTGACTCTGCTAACCCATTTGAACTGTTCCATTATGCTATAAATGGGCTCATTATACTCATTTAACTGGAAATCAGGATTTGATGACAGATTCTTAATATGCTCTCTCTTTAGGAGGAGTTTAAATTGCAGATCCGAATCCAATTTTTGGTATTGCGAGATCAAATTCTCAATGTAGGTGCCGATACCACTACTTCCAAATTGACGACAATCAAGATGTATCAGGCTTTTTTTTTCTGTAGACATAAAAGAGCAACTATTAGTTGGTTTGAAAAAGATTCATTGTTTTAGATGCAGTGCGTTGTGACATGCTAATATTGAAGCAGTTTTTCGGCATTCGACTCGATGATATCCTGATTTGAAGAATTACGCTGCATTATCTTATCATTATTAATTAAAAAGAATTCCAATCCTTTGGATTTTTTTCTTATTATTTTCAGTGGAATATTCAGATCAAAACCGCTTTTTTGGTAAATATATAAAAACAAATAAGCAACCTGAAAAGATGAATGGTTGTTAATCCTTTCATCAATATATTTTTTAACTATTAAAAGAAATTTTTCAGCCATCGCTTTTTTTGAATCGCCTTTGTCCAGGTAGTATTGGTGAATAAGGGCAAAAGAGATAAAATAAGACCAACCTTGTTTAAAACTACTAATTGCTCTGTTTGTCACTTTTTCCATGTCTGATTCATTACTCCGTGCCATTTGCGGAACTAGTCGGCTAACGGCAAAGAGATCTTCAATCCCCTGTTTTCGGATAGCCAATAGTATCATCAAAGCTTTTAGTTTTTTAAAATCATATAGCTCTTTCAGTTCAGATTTCGTTTTTAAGTGAACTTTTTTTAAACAGTTTATTGATCGAAATGATGCTTCAAAAACCTTTTGATAAATGGAATTCTTATATTGATTTGATATTATTTTGATAATATGTTCCGGTTTGTTGGATGTGGGGAAGTTCCTGAATAAACGCTGTTTCCAGACCCATAAAGGAAACTCCATACTGTCTTTTTTTTGATTTGGTGTCAGCTTGGCATCATCCACCAAAAAAAGCTTTACCAAGCCTTTTCTCTTTAAGAATACGACCCTGTTATTCAAAGTACTGATCCAATAATCAGAAAGTGAAAAATCGGACAGTTCTTTTTCATCATTCAATAAATTAAAGCATTCCTGCAGATCGTTTATACTATTTAATGCATACTGCAGTTTTTCATAAAAGCTTTCAAAATATGCCCATTGTTTCTTGCTTTGTACGAGTTCAAATCTTCTTTTTTCGTGTGGGAGCACCAAGCCTATTTCCGATTGAGACGCAGCATGTTTGTCTGCCATGATCTGAAAAAATTCTGCTGGTTTATTTTGCGCAAAGGCTTGATGGAACAAAAATGTATTCTCAACAAAATCCTGGTCTTTTTTAATGGCACCCTGTTGGGTTTCCTCCAAAATCCTGAAGAACTCTTTTTTACCAAATTCTATTACCTTTTTTTTATCACCTTTTATGCTCCTCCCCAATTCCATAAATCTCGGTTGAACCTGTTTCGGATATTCATCTGCAAATCTGCAGAATCGAATTTTTTCCCCAAGCTCAAATTCAATTGATTTGGAAGACCCTGTTTTAAAATAGAGTCCACTTTGTACCAGCTCATCAATATAAAGTTTCCCAAACAAATTTGAAAACAACAAGCGGATCGTTTTGATTACTATTTCAAGAGAATCAATCTTATAGGGCAGAATAACACAGGTATGGGGATCACCATCAATCCAAACAACATCTGATGCCGGCAGACTATTAAATGTTTTTTTTGCTTTGGATTCTTTGCCAGCCCAGGCTGATTCTGTGTAAAATTCAATACGTGGATTACTGTTTTGAATTCTCAAACCATGATTATCTGCGATGTTAAAAACTGACTTGACAAGATTTGACAGCACCTGTTCCGTTTTTTTATCAAAATTTCCAAAAAACTTGGTAGGAATATCAAAATCTCTTTCTACAACAACATCCCCAAAGGAACCAATTTTTTCTTGAAACAGATCCCTATATTTGGGGTCAAATCTCGATTCTAAAAAGTCATCACCTTCTGACAGTAATACATCTGCCATCTTTAAACCTGATTATTATATATTTGGTTTTTTATTCCTGTTAAAACAAGAATAACTTTACTTTGTAGATATAAGCAACAAAAGTGAGAAAAAATTAAACTGGATCTCTTTAGTGAAATTTCAGCACCTTTAAATGATTATTCTGTTGCAGGCAAGTTGATTGACTGAAAAAGTATTCGATACAGAAGGAATATTAAGACAATATTCTTTATATTGGTTACGAACTGCTGGTTCCTTTTTCCTAAGCTGTAAAAATTCTAAATAAATAACATCTGCTAAGTGGAATTATGAAATTTCTCCATAGGCAAAGGCAACCTTTCAATTGATAGCGCTTTATATCAGAATCTTCCATACAAATCTTTACTGACAAAATCAAACCTATTGACATCATTCTCTAAATCAAGATGAGATAGCAAGTGTATCCCTTCAGGTTAAAAACTTTAAATGAAGAACGCTTTTATGAAGCACATGTATTTTATTTATGGAAATCAACATCTGGAAATAGAAGAGGAAATTCAACGTCTGGTCACTTCTTTATTGCCGGAAAACGCACAAAAAGAGGCGTTTTATACCTTTGATACCAACGATTTTTTTTCAAAAGACCAGAATCAGAATCGAAAACTACTGAATGAATTAAGCAGTACCTGTAACACAGTATCCTTTTTTTCTCCTGTCATCCTCGTCCACATTCGAAATATCCAAAATTTACCCTCAAACAAAAAAGCGAAACAACACCTGGCGAAGGAGCTGGAGAAGATCGTCCTTGTAAAAAAAGACAAAACCAATGAGCTTGACTGGCATGATGCTGATACATTGACGGAAACACAAACCACTCATTTTCGAATTACCGCCAGGCAATTGGTAAAATCAATAAATAAGCAAATCGATAATAGCTATTCGCTCTCTCTCGAAGATTCATGGAAAAATCGGAAAATTATATGTGAAAAAGGGAATGGTTCCCGAGAGGTGACTGTTCAAGATTTTTTAAAGCAGAAACTGCAGAAGGAATTGAATTTTGTTGACCAGCAACCTGATGAGGAGCAGCAGATAACCGACTCCAATGATTTTCAATCAATACTGATACAGTTATTGGGGAATCCATCCGCCCAAGTCAAACTGGCCATTTCTGCAAATATTAAGAACACAAGGGAATTGAATCAAGAAGTATATGCGTTGCTGAAAAAAAACTCCCACGAGATAAAAAAGACCATTTCCTATGACGATTTTAGACCAATAGGTTGGATAATCGATCGGGCCAGGACTAAGGGTCTTTATATGGATCAAATTGCTGCCGATTTTTTAGTGGAGATTGCCGGATCAGATTTTTCAATTCTGGATATGGAATTGGAAAAACTTTCACTCAGGGATTCTCCTGAAAAAACCGTTACTCCCGACGAGTTAATCAAGTCCGTCAGTCATTCTAAAAAATATGCCATATTTCGAGTTACTGATTTTCTGGCAGAAAAAGACCTAAAAAACTCGCTGGAGTGTTTAAAAACACTATTAAATGAACAGACATCGGACCATGTCAATATTTTTGCTTTGATTTCCGCGCAATACAGGAGATTACTGAAGATAAGCTGGATGGTAAACCAGGATTATCCTGAGAAAATGGTCATTGACCAAATGAAACTTAATCCATGGATTGCAAAACAATTAATTCAAAAAACAAGAAAATATACCGCAACTGAGCTTGAAAACATTGTTGTACATCTTTCCAGATGCGATTTACAGCTTAAATACTCCTCAAAACAAGTTCTCTCCAAATTGGAGAATATTTGTTACCTTATATGTCAAAACGGTTTCAGAAAAAACGTTCCAATTGAAAGCCATTGGCTACCCTAATATCAAGATCAAAAATAAATTTTAATATCTCAGAAAGATTGTCGTCGCCAACACTGTTCTTAATTATCAGCCTAATTCCCTATTACGCTTACTTCACTTCGGATATTCACTGGTGGGGATTTGTACTGATTTTCCAACTCACACTTTGTTTCTTCGGATTGTTCATTAGAGAATGGCGATTGTGTTCTTTCTGTTTATTCATTCTATTGGCAATATCGAATGGGTCATGGTTTTCTCACCCCAAATCTTTGCCGGAGGTATGCATCGAACAGATAGACCATCTTTCTGGAGTAGCAAATGAAAACTCATTGGGGAATTCGGGTTACCATAGATTTTCAAAACTCACAATTTGGTGCAAAGGGCACCAAATCTTCAAGCCGTTTGGCAATCTCCCTGTTGATCCTCAAACAAAATTAAAAACAAGATGGCTTAATCCGGGAAGCAGATACGAGTTCAAAAATATAAAACTAGAGGAGGTCGATTCATGGACTCTGACAATTCAACCGAAAAAAAACTTCCAACTGTTCAACCTGACAAGTCAGGATAAATACTTAAACAGATCTTATTTACTGGTTTATATTGAATCAAAAGTTGAATACTATCTAGACGGCTTCCCCCGCAGTATTTTCAAAGCCCTGGCTTTGGCGAACCGATCAGAATTTTCCCCTAAACTCCGTACCGCATTAAAGGATCTGGGCATTTCACATATTTTTGCCATTTCAGGTATGCACATCGGAATATTTTATTTGTGGTTAACGTTTTTTCTCCGCAGATTCACTTCTTTCCCTTTGGCTATTATCAAAAAGGGCAACGCCTCCTTGATCATTGACTTAACCAGTTTATTACTAATATTTGGTTTTTTACAGATAATAGGAATGCCTATATCAGCCCAAAGAGCAATCATGATGCTGGCTTGGTGGATAATCATTAAACATCTGTTCTATTGGCAGTCCGTATGGTTTATATTATTGGGAGTTGCAACCGTAGTTCTTGCATTTCAACCTGCGGCAATAGGACAACTGTCGTTTCAGCTGTCATTCCTGTCCGTTGCAGGTATACTGTTGATTTTACCCTTTCTGCCCCGGACATTAACTCGCGATAGCTATTTGAAGAAGACCTGCAAAGCCGTTTGTTCGATCTTTATCATCAGTTTATGGCTTCTGGCATATACTTTTCCCATCATTAATCAATTAACTGAAAAACAATCCTTTATTATTCCCCTCAACAATGTGTTTCATATACTGTTCATGAGTTTGGTGTTATTGCCCATCTTTATATTAGTTCTTTTTGCATTAATATTTGGTTACTTCTCCGGAGTTGTATTTGCAGAATTATATTTGTTCACCATCGTTAGTTTTACCTGCCATCTATGGAAAGAGATCCTTTATGGGAATGAATCCCTGAACTCCATCATGCAATTTTCGCTTGGATTCAATTGGAACGGTCTATCGATGGGTCTTTACTGGAGTATTCTAACTTTCGGACTATTGTTGGCAGGTAGGGAATTTAAAAGAATGGAATAGGGAAGTTTTTTCACCTTTAGGATACTTTTGTTCACTTTTTGCTTGACACATTTCCTCTTCTTATTAAGAATACAATTGTTCACTTAATATCAAAAACAAGTCGATGATTTTTTTAAAATAGGGGAAAAAGTGAAAAAGTCCGGGAATAAGCAACTTGTACTGATAGGAATCAGGCGAAAAGGGGAAAGAAGATTCAGTATTCAAACAGTTGGGACAGAATACAATTGTTACCCAAAAGCAAACCGTAATCGCAGTAACGTGGAGAACACTTTGGTCAAGTGATGATATTTAACCCAGAAACAGTCGATATACGAACCGGTTCATTCTAACAGATATTTCTCGGGATCTTCATATTGATCATTGACCAGAACTTCATAGTGCAAATGCGGTGCAGTGCTCCTTCCGGTATTTCCTATCCGTGCAATAAGATCGCCCCTTTTTACATTCTGCCCAACCTGCACTTCATATTTAGAAAGGTGCCCATACCTGGTTACTATATTATACCCGTGATCAATCACAAGGAATTCTCCGAAGCTACCGTTCACAAAGGTGTTGACAACAACCCCATCAGCGGGTGCTACAATCGGAGAATATCTTCTGTTGGAGAAGTCAAGCCCGTTATGCATCTTGATTTTCCCGGTAAACGGATCAATCCTTTTGCCAAATCTGGAAGAAAAATGACCTTTGGTTGGAGCAATGGAAGGGGTCCTGGCTAACTTATCCGTACGCTCCTGTAAATAAGCACCTAGTTGAAAAAAACTTATCTCCCGCAACTTGGTATCCAGGTCTAGTTTCTTCAGTTTATTGATTAATTTCAAATCTTCAAATTTTTTGCTGTTTTCCCCATTGAAAGCATTTCCATTCCCACCGATATACCTGATTCTTGTCGATGATTCTTGCAGTCCGGTAATTAAACGAAGTTTTCGATCAAACTCTTCAAAATTTTCCAAATCGGTTTGTTTTTTCAATAGTTGATTATTGATTTCCTGGATCTTCACCGTTTGCATCATCAATACCCGCTCCAAATCCCTTTGGTTCTTACTCTTTTCCAGAATAAGAAAATAATCGATTGATATTCCTATTGAAATCAATGTAAAAACAGAAACTGCCAGAATGATCATCTTGATCACAAAAGAGGAGAGCTCAAAACTGAGAATTCCGCCATCTTTTTGAGGAACCAGGATTATTGTGAGTTTATTGCTTAGCATTTATCTGTTTTGGTGTCTTAACTATCATTCAAGAGGTGTTTTAACCAATTATAGGATCAGATTGGGTTATAATCAAGTACTCAATCAACTTTGAAGAGATGCGGTAACCACCCTGCACTCAGGGCAACACTTGAACCTGTTCTATTTTCATGGCTGCTTCAAACATTCACCTACTAAAAATCAAAATTCCTGAACTATTAATCCACTATCTGTGGCAATCCAACAGGTTTTCATCTGAAAAGTTATGTTGTGATGACGGAAGAGAGCTCAAGGTTCTTTTTCAAGGTTGGTATAATAAAGGTTGGGGTCCGGATTTTAAAGACGCAAAAATATTAATCAACAATAATTTATTTTTCGGAGATGTGGAGATACATATCGACGAGTCTGCATGGTATCAGCATTCACATCAGGAAGACGACGCTTATAATAAGGTTATCCTACATGTATTTCTGAATCCAGGTCAGTCCCCTGCCAAAAATCATTTTGGGCTGAATATTCCATCACTTTGTTTGATCAGTTCAACGCTTGAGGAATTTTGGGAAAGCATTACATTTGATCGGAGTTTCGAAGTGAAAAATCTTCCGGGCGCCTGTGGTCTGTATTTAAAAGAGACAGGCAATACAATGCTTAGGAAGATAATTTTTCAAGCCGCAGAAAACAGGCTGATTACAAAATCCATCCAGTTCAAAGGGGTTTTTAATGGTAATAACCAGGATGAACACGATGATGCTTTGTTCACCAGTATCTGCAAATCCCTTGGATATAGCTCCAATTCCGAAGCTTTTGTCAGTATGTCTGAGAAATTCCCCTATTCAAAATTAAAACTCTTTTTTAAATCATTGTTCAGACAAAGCAGAGTTGAGTTTTTAAGTCGCTGGTTTGGTTATTTGGGCTATTTGGATACGGTGAGTATCGAAAATGTCGCCAATGAATCAAGAAGAGAATGGGCAACCCTTCAACAACACTGGTTGGGGCTCAATAATAACGATACTTTTAAACCTCAAAAGCCAAACAAACCCCATCGCCCTCTAAACAATTCTTTAAGACGATTGCACGGCTTGTTTTATCACTTGGAGTCAATTTCATTCCAAGGTTTGACAAAATCCTGGCTTCGATTTCTTCAGCAATGCCAGACATTATTGAATGAAAATCGAGCAAAACCAAAAATTCTCAACAGTCTTGATTTAATGTTTCCACAACCGGACTGGGATCCTTTGAACCACTACCTTTCTCCCATTTTGCCAACGAGCAGATTGTCAAAGACGAAGCTCATCGGCAAACAACGGCAACTCATTATATTGATAAATAGTATCATTCCCTTCTTTTTGAGCTGGTCAAAAAAATATAACGACACCCAACTTGAGAAAACGCTCCTGGCACTGATTTTGATTCTTCCGGCTGAAGGGGAAAATTATAAAACCAGGTTCATGGAAAACCGATTGTTTCAAATGGACAATACCGCTATTATGGAGAAAAACCTGAGTTACTACCAAGGCTTGATGCAAATTCACGATGATTGCTGCACCAGCTTTTATGAAGGATGTGACAATTGTTCGCTAATTAAAATGTTGTCATCCCATGCTTAGAAAAAAGGTATTATTTGTTAAAACAATTCAATTGAACAGTGCTCATGAAAATCAATTCGTTTTTCAGGAAAAAGCCGAGAATCAGCATCAATGTAAAGCTGCTGGCCGGGTTTGATAAGATGGAAGGATATGATCCCCAAAAAGGCATCGTCCTCGAAGTAACGGAAGGAATCAAGCTCAAAAAAGCGATAAGGCAGATCAACTTACCTAAAAACCAAACTATTTCTTATATCATAAATGGTGAAAAGGCTGATTTAAACTCTGTACTAAAACAAGACGATGAAATCTTCTGCTTTTTCCCCATGGCCGGTGGTTAAAAACGTAATCAGATTGTTGCCCGAGCAGGAGCCTCTCGGGTTTAAAATCAGCAGGTTGATTAACTTAATGACAGTCATTCTCGAAATAATAGCGGCCGTTTCCTGCCTACAGACAATATTTAACAGATAACTTGAAATAATCCTCCCATCTGCCTTTTTCCAACCATTAATTGTAAATCATGGTTCCGGTTCCTTTCACAGTAAACAGTTCTGAAATAACGGCATGATGATCCATCCCGCAAATAATGTGAACGCTGCCAACCCCATTTTCTAAAGCGTATAACATCCCTTGTACCTTTGGCACCATTCCCCCTGATATAATACCCTCTTCAATCAGATTTAGGGTGTCTTGTCTTGTAAGTTCGGAAACCAGTTTCTCATCCTTTAAAATCCCTTTAACATCAGTAAGGAAAATAATCTTTTGAGCATTCAGAGCTACAGCAATATGCGAGGCTGCCGTATCTGCATTGATATTATAGGTATTCCCATCCAAGCCCATTCCAATTGGTGAAATAACAGGAATATAACCATTTTTAATCAGATTAAAAACCAGCTCGGGATTAATCTTCTCTATTTCACCTACATAACCGAGATCTGTGGAAGGATGCTCCATCTTTTTTGCTTGTATCAGCTTGCCGTCTTTCCCACTTAATCCGACTCCCAATCCATTTTGAGCATTAATATGGGCAACGATCTCTTTGTTAACAGTGCCGGATAAAACCATCTCGGATATTTTTAAACTCAATAGATCAGTTATTCTAAGCCCATCTATGAATTTGCTTTCCAATCCATATTGTTTGATTGCCTGTGTTACTTCCGGACCGCCACCATGAACAACTACCGGATACATCCCTAGTGATTGAAGAAGTACAATGTCTTTTGCAAAAGAAACCTTGTACGGCTCCTGAACCATTGCTGCTCCACCATACTTCACCACGACAACTTTATTTTGAAATTCTTGGATATACGAAAGGGCTTCTATTAATAGCTGTCTTTTCTCTATGGGATCCAGCCTTGATAATTGGTTGTTTGTATTACTCATAATTTATGACCTGACCTGGGGTTTGGATATTATTTTCTCAACTTTCCCAACCTAATGAATTGGATATTTTGTTTTGCTTCTGTTTTATTCTTCGGTGTTAGTACGCGAGAATACAGGAGAAAGGAGCTAGGAGTCAGAAGGTTAATCCGAGCACCTTTAGTGCATTTTACACATTTTTTATACCAATGGAGCGTAGCGACTACTTTCTTATTCTGTCTCCTGATTCCTGTCTTCTTTATTCTATTAAGCTGTAATTTTAAAATATTTACATTGCCATTCCAATTATATTTCTCACATTTCTGGAAGTGGGAAAGTTGAGTTCTTTACCTGTTATTCCTGATATCATAGAGACCTGTAATTATTAAATCAAATCATCAATGACGGTGCAGAAGATTTCCTATACTTTGAAAATAGAACGACATATAATAAAAACAGCCGTTTTTGGGTTTTCTATGTTGCGCAGAAAACAAAGCCGACTAATAATAAATAGCCCCAGAGCACTATTATCATCAACCGAAAAATCAGGAGAAAACATGCCAGTCGCAAACTATGAAACCTATTGTAGAATGCTGGACAATGCCAAAAGAAACCATTTTGCTTTTCCCGCCATCAATGTCAGCTCAATCGCAACTGCCAACGCCGTACTGAAAGGCCTTGCCGAAGCTAAAAGTGACGGTATTCTTCAGGTCTCAACAGGCGGAGGAGAATTTGCATCGGGTTTATCGGTAAAAAACATGGCCATGGGAGCAATCACCCTGGCCCAGCATGTCCACCTGATGGCAGACCATTACAAGGTTTGCATCGCCTTACATACGGATCATTGCACCTTTTCAAAACTGGATAGTTTTGTTCGCCCCCTTCTGAATGAAACCAGGAGAAGAAGAGAGCAAGGATTGCCCAATCTGTTCAATTCACACATGTTTGACGGTTCCGACTTGACCCTGGAAGAAAACATGAAGGCGGCTGTGCCATTGCTGAAAGAGTGCGCAGAACTTGATATAATGTTGGAGGTTGAAGCGGGAGTAGTTGGGGGAGAAGAGGATGGAGTAAACAGAGAAGGAATGCCTGCAGAAAAACTGTACACTACACCCGAAGACATGAAATACGTCTATGAGCAGCTATCCGGCATTTCAAACGGGCGTTTTATGCTAGCGGCTACCTTTGGAAATGTTCACGGCGTTTACAAACCCGGGAATGTAAAACTGAAGCCATCAATATTGAAAGAAGGGCAAAAAGCTGTTAAGGAAGCTTATGGGGTCAAGGCTGAAATGTACCTGGTGTTTCACGGGGGATCGGGTTCGGATCTTAAAGATATTCATGAAACGCTTGAATACGGTGTTATAAAAATGAATATCGATACCGATACTCAATATGCTTTTACACGACCAATAGTTGACCATATGCTTAAAAACTATGATGCTGTCTTAAAAATAGAGAACGAAGTTGGAAACAAAAAGTTTTACGATCCAAGAAGTTACAACAAAAAAGCTGAAGAGGCGATGAGCCAACGAGTCATCCAGGCAACAAAAGATTTGAAGTCTTTTGGAAAGTCAATCTTGAGTTGATACACCTCAATCAGTGTAATAATCAGTTCTGAGTTTTTATATATCCAAAATTGATCAGGTAACCAAAGTGAAAATAATTATATAAACTTGCTTGCAGTTAACGCTGATTAAAAATTTTCACACCTATCTTCTTGAAACACTATATTGCGGTTTATATGCGGTAAAGCAGTTGCTCAATGACTCCCTTCGGTCTTCAACCTGAGCTTAAAGAAACTGCTAAATGATTGGATTGCATTTCTTAATTGTTACAATAATTAAGAAAGAAATAAAAAAGGCTACAGAAAAATTTATTGACAGGTTTTATATTTCACTTTATTCTAACTGAATAATCTCAACATGAGACGGGTTGGTAGCTCAGTTGGTAGAGCACCTGGCTTTTAACCAGGTGGTCATGGGTTCGATCCCCATCCAACTCACCATATACTTAGGTGTCCCCATCGTCTAGTCGGCCTAGGACACCGCCCTTTCACGGCGGCGACAGGGGTTCGAATCCCCTTGGGGATGCCAAGGCACTTCAGGCATCTACATAGTACAGCACACCTCGATTATTCCTTGTGGTCACCATCTGCCGTAACCTTTTCTGTTTCATCCAGCCACTTTGTATTCTCTAATAGGGTCAGTACAACGATTCTGTTCCATCATTGCCACTGATTTTAGCCATATGATTTAAAAACATGTTCGATACAGTAACTTTATCTCCCAAAGAAGAACAAAAGGAAATCGTAAAACGGGTTGAAGACCTATTCTCTATTGCGTGTCAAATGGAAGAATGACAAAAAAGAGCAAAAGCAGGGGTTGAGAAACTGACAGCTAGCGCCCTCGTCAAAACATTCCGAGGTGAACTGGTTTCTCAAGATCCAAATGATGAACCAGCAGAAAAGCCCGTAAAAACAATAAGAAGTGTAGTCGCTTAATGAGTATATTTTCCTTCTGCCGGAATTAGAATATTCTCCTTGATTTGTTATAGCCATCCAATCACTTATTTTTTCTTAACAGGTCAGTAACCGACTCAAACGTTTGTGAGAATCCAACTTCTCAATTCAGTCTAAGATTAAGGACGACTATATGTGTTTCACCGAACAGACACCCTCAAGCACCTGGATTATCCTTACTGTGAATTTTGCCTCTAAATTCTGTTCCCTGTATATCGCACAATAAACCGGAAAAGACATCATGAAAAAATTCCATCCGGATTTTTATCGAATCTTAAAACGATTGATCACGATAGGAGCTGCGGTCTTCCTTCTGACAGCTTTTATGGTTGGATGCCAAGATAGTGATAATTCAAAACCCGATAAGGATACAACAGCCCTCACGGTGTCTGAGACGTTTCCTGCCGACGCGGCCACGAATATTACCATTAACAGTGCGATCACCGCCTCGTTTGTTGAAACCATGAATCCCGTAATCACCAGTGATGTTTCGAATCAGCTATTATCGGGGATGGAACAAACGGCTTCGTGAACATTTCTGTAACAGCAGTCAACTCCCAGGTTTTCATGAAACCCAGATCGTTTCATAACGTCGAGGACAGGGCCTTTGATATTAGCAAAGAGTAGCTTGCACCCCCTATTTCGATAGTCCTGCATGATTTCCTGTAAAGCCTGCACTGCCGAAGAGTCCAATTGATTAATGGAACTGGCATCGATAACAACACCCTTTAAAACTGTCTCCATCTCCGCTTCGGCTTTTATCAACGTTTCTTTTAAGAAAGACACATTGCCATAGTAAAACTGGGCATCGAAACGAATGACCAGAATGTTTCCGGTGGATTCTGTTTGATGGCGTTTGACATTGCAGTAGTCTGTTCGCCCTGGTAGCTTGCCCAGCACTGCATAGTGAGGCCGCGTGGTTTTGATTACGAACCAGACCATGCTGACGCCCATACCGACGAATATCCCCTCAATCACTCCCAAACCAATCGTAGCTGCGAAGGTGATGATGAGAAGTGCTAGATCATCGCGTTTGACTTTCCAGAGAAAGGAGACTTCACGAAAATCCATCAGCCGATAAACGGCAACCATGATGATTCCTGCCAGAACCGCATTGGGCAAAAAATAAAGCAGTGGAGTGAAAAACAGCAGGACTATTCCAATCACAATCGCTGTTATGATTCCAGCCAATCCGGTACTAGCTCTTGCCTCGTTGTTCACTGCCGTGCGTGAAAAACTGCCAGCGATGGGCATCGCCTGAAAAAAAGCACCGCTGAAGTTGGCTGCCCCTAAAGCAATTAGTTCCTTGTTGGCATCCAGTTCATAGTGTTTTTCAGTTGCTATTTTTTTGCCGACTGCGATCGATTCCATGAATCCAACAAAAGAGATTGTCAAAGCGATGGGCAATAACGCGGTAACGTCAGTAATGTCTATTACTGGGAGGCGAATAGGCGGTAACCCACGAGGAATTTCAGCCACTATTTTGACCCCCATCTGCTGTAAATCCCATCCCCAGGTCACCAAGCATGAAACAATTACTATAATCAAAGCGCCTGGGATTAAGCGGTTGACCCTTTTGATCACCAGTAGAAAAGCGATGGTGGCCAATCCTAAACACAGTGTATAAGGATTTATCTGATCAACTTCCTGAATCGCTTGATAAAATATTTTCCAGATGTTCTGAGAGCGGGTCAAATTCACACCAAGCACATGTTTCAGTTGAGAAAACCCAATAATCAATGCCGCCGCAGAGGTAAAACCGCTGATCACCGGATGGGACATGAAATTGGTTAAAAACCCCAATCTAAAGATCCCCATGCTGAATTGCAAGATCCCAACCATGAATGTGAGCATAATCGTTAAGCGCACATAGGTTTCCAGATCTCCGGGATCAGAAAGTGCGCCAATACCACTGGAAACCAGCAATGCAACCATGGCAACCGGGCCCACAGCAAGTTGGCGAGATGTTCCCAGCAAAGCATAAACCAACAGCGGAACGATGGAAGTGTAAAGACCGATCACCGGAGGTAACCCAGCTAAAAGAGCATAAGCCATGGATTGGGGAATCAGCATCACTGCAGTGGTGACGCCTGCAGTCAAGTCTCCCCTCAGATTTTGTATTTTGTAGCCAGGGATCCATTCCAAGGCTGGAATAATGTGACTCGGTTTTATATCCATATGCTGCAATTATTTGGAGGTGTGAGACGTCTATTCCTACATTTATGGCATTAAAAATTGTAAGATTGTTCAAGCAGTGTATTTAATATAAACAGAGCTAATTTGCTCCAAGCGCTGATTCCCCATTATGAACCCACATGGCAGGACCGTCAGTATTAAGCGTGTTAGAGAACTGTGCTATCAGATTATCAATGAAGCCAGAAACAGTCATCAGAACCAAACCAAAAGACGAAAAGAAGCGACTTCATATAGATATGACATAAACCTAACCGGACTTTCCACATCTTTAGTGCACCCTTATAGTATGTGTCGGTTGTTGAGAACCAATTTGTTCTTTGGCGGTAAAATAATGAATGGCAAGTACCGCCCCGTTCTGCAAGGCGGTTTCCACCTTCCAACGCCCCGTTTGGACATCGGTTTGTATATAGCTGTAGTTCCGCCAGCCTTTCTTGCGACCGCCTATCATGGACAGATTAACGAATCCTCTATCCAGCCAGCTGTTATCCTTCTCATCTCGCAACCACCAGTGCTGTACCAGATCAACCGTTATCAGGGTAGGAGCAAACACTGCACTCAGGTTATAAATCTTTTCCCCCTCCTGAAAGTGAATGACGTCCTCACCAATTCCTAAGGTTCGCCGCCAGAAGTTTTGTTTTTCGGCCTGGCACCGATAACTACCGTCCTGATTGCTGAAATTTTTACAGATATAACTTTCCTTCAATACCAGAGGTACGGGCGGAATAAGCCGGAACTGATACAAAACGACAAGCAGGATAACCACACTCAAGGCTGGAGCCAACTGCCGCAGCTCCCAAAAATATAACCTTTTTTTTCCTGCAAGTGACATGATCTCGTGTTGCTTGACGCTGGCAAAGCGATGAATACCGAAGATTAGAACCAGACTGATCAAGCAGCTCAAGTAAAACCAAACAGCCCGGATGGAATGGACTATGTGAGGGATCAAAAAATTGAGATACATGGTACTGCAAATCGCAAACAATGCCCAACTCAAAGCGCGGCTCGGGTATCTTTTGGCGAGAAACTCATTGGCAATCAATAGCATGACCAGACCGACCACAACCAAAAAGGTGTAAAGAGAGCCGGAACTCTTAAAATAAAAAACCACCAGGGCGCTGAACAGACCACCGAAGAAAAACTGGACAAGAAAGTCGAACCAGTTTTTCCACTGGGGTTTTATCTCCCGTACTAGAAGGACGAGGATGAGGCCAGCTCCAAAGTAATAGCTGGTGAGTACTAGGAGATCAAGAAAGGAAACCACCCGACCCATGTTCACAGAATCCCAGGTAAATCCGCAAAAAAAAGCAAGCGCAGGCAGGAAACGGCGAATGGCAGTCAGTCGTGGCTCAAACCTCTTATACAACATATTAACATTCATTAAGAAATTCCAGTTGGCAAGGCAAACAAGGAGCCGCGTCAGGCGGAGCAAAGAATACCGGTGAAAATTTAGTTGGCAAGCGAATGATAGGCGGGAGCTAAAGCGTTGCTCCAGTATTGATGACGATACATTTGTTCGCCAATATCGTTCCCTTAAAGTCAATCGTCCTACCGAGAGATACTTCCGTCCCGCCACTAACCTTACCAGAGGCAGCCTTGTATCAACAATTATGTTACGGAACACCCCAAAAAACGGAACGTATGATATCATCCAAAAACAATGTAATCGCCGAAGAGTACCCCGCCAATAGCATGACTATGAGCACCACCCGGAAAAAGGGATATTGTCAGAGCCCCTCCCTTACGATCAGTCAGAATATTTGTCGACTTTGGGCATAACGACGATATCGACTCTCCGGTTTAAAGCCCTCCCTTCTTCTATTTCGTTGCTGGCGATAGGATTATACTCTCCAAATCCGACTGCCACAAAACGTTTTTTATCAAGGTTTTCATTTTTCAGGATGAACCTCAACACAGATAAGGCTCGGGCTGTTGAAAGTTCCCAATTGTCCTGGAATTCAGCATCTACTTTCAATTGCACGATATCGGTGTGCCCTTCGATCTGTATTTGATTTCCCGGATAACTGGCGAGGATGGACGAAATTTTGTTGAATGCGGCTTTAATATCTGGTTTTAGACTCGCAGAACCTGACGCAAATGAGATTCTGTTATCAATATTGATTATCAGTTTGCCCTGAAATTTTTTCAGTCGAATTTCTCCCTTTTCGATTTCTGATTTTAGCTGATTCGCCAGCTCTTTTTCTTGGGCTTGCATTAGCTCCAATTCCTTTTTTTGGGTCTCACTTGATTTTCGAAGTGAAACGATTTCAGCATTTCGATCACGAATGATCTTCTTTAGGTCAAAGATTTGTGATTTTGTGAGTGCCAATAGCTTTTCCAGCTCCTGATTTTTTAGTTCAGCTTCCTTTTTTAAAACATCAATTTCAGCCAACTGTTTTTTCCTCCCATCTTCCATTTGGAGGCGTAAGACAATTAATTGCCGCTCATATTTATTCCGTTGTTCCTCAAGCGCTTTGATGCTGTTATTTTTCTCCGTCTCTAATTCAGCACTGGTTTTTACTATCTCATCTTCGTAGCGCTTTTGGAGCGCTTTGTTTTCATCGATTAGGTCTTTTTCTCTCTGTCCTGAGTCTTGTTTCAGGATTTGAATGGTGTTATCCCGATCAGCAATTTGCTGTAAAAAGGTATCTTTTTGCTGATCCATTTGATTTTTCGCCAGTTCAATTTGCTGGTTCAGACGAGCAATTTGACTGTTAAGTTCAACTATGGCATTTCCCAACCTTGTTTTCTCCTTATAAAACTCCTTTTCCAAAGTTGCCTTTTCTTCGTTGACCATTTCCAGTTTTGATTCGAGGTTGGCAATCTGCCCCTCAAGTTTGATTTTTGTTTCCTTGAATTTTGCTTCAACGTATTGAATGCGATCTTCAGCATCATCAAAATCACGCTGACAATACTTTTGTTTCAGTTCGGTTGCAACCTTGGCATCTGCACATTCTTCATAAGCATCCCAGCCGAATAAATCGGCACGAATATCATCCACTTGGACAATACTCAGCAATAAAATAAACATTACCAATGCTTTCGGGGATTTATTCAACCGTATATTCATGCTGTCTCCTTGGTTATTCGGGGTTGGTGCCGATATGCATAAATGAATCTGAAGGTAGTTTTAAATAGAACTGGTTCAATTGGTACAGCCATGGCTATTTCTGTTTTTATCGATGTCATTTCAATGGTTCAGGGAAATCGTCTGGCCGGCCAAAGACTCCAAACCTATTATTAAAGCAGATAGTTGATCTGTTTGTTACCTCTTCGATCGCTGTGCTGTTAATCATCCTTAATCGGTTTTTGATTGGGCATCTTTCCAATCGTTAAAAGCCTCTTTAAACTTGCCGTGTGCTTCCAATATGGATCTTTCTGACATTTGCAGCCTGCTTTGAATCTTTTTTAGTTGATTTTCAAAATCGGAAAGATCTATTTTGTCTTTTTGTGTATTGGAATTATCCCCAAGGGCTTCGTCTTGTAGCTTTCTTTTCATTTGAGCTTGTGCCAACACTTTTTCTGTATTTTTTTGCTCAAGTGCAATCTGCTGTTTCTCCGCTTGAGTATTTTCATAAACAAGTCGTGCTTCCATAGCTTTCACTAACAGCTCCTTCATATAGATCTCTTTGGCTGTTTTCTCGATGTCCTGTTGATAATCTGTTTGTTCGATAGAGTTGTTTTTAAGCTTGGAAACTCGTTTTCGATCGACGAGGATTGAACTCTTTCTCTGCAGCTGCTCTTTTTCCTGTTGTAAAACCTGTATCTCCAATTGAGTAATGCGAATCAAGGTTGGCATCACCTCTGGGATTGCTGACTCAGCTTTTAACTCATCCGTTGCCTCCACCTCAATTGGTGAGAACTGAAGTGCGGACATCCATAGCATTTTTTGATTTAAGGCTGACCTGGCTTCCTGATATTTATTCCCGGCTTCCAGGCGGAGATTCTCCTTTTTTTGAAGAGTGAGTTGTTTCTCTTCAAGGCGTTTTTCAAAATTTGAGACTCTAATTTTTTCAACACTCTTTCCAGAGTCAGTACCAAACACCTTGTCCTGTTGTGCTCTTCCGATCTGAGCTCGCATTAGTGACCGCTGCGAGATTTTTTCCGCCAGTTCGGCACTCTTCATTTCCAAGCAAGCATTATCGTTGGCTAATCGCGCCTTCAAAACCAGATTCCTTAACCCATCGAGTGCGATTTTATCACTGTTATGTTGAATCGCTTGTTGAGCCTCTTTTTGTTTGAGAAAGTCATTTTTTAATTTGTACAGACGGTCTTTATTGTTTAGGATCGATTTTTCTCTTTCAAGCTGGACTGACTCCCGTTTTTGAATCTGCAATTCAAGTTCAGTAATTCGGATTGAATCTCGAATTGGCTGCTGTTCATCACTGATAGCAACTATCGCTTTCTCGATCCTCTCCATTTGTTGAATTTCTTCCGGACTCATCTCACGCAAAAACTCGTCATCTACTCTTACAACCTTATGACTACACGCCCCAACAATGAGGAAACAAGCAACTATTAACAATGGGTGCAATTTCATATTATTCTCGCTTCAAGGATGACTAGACTTAAATATAGACAAGTGGCCTGTTTTTAGACAGTTATCAAGCCACTTGCCCTTGAATTAAAATTCCATATGGGAAGCATTCACGCTGCCTTATCTCATTGCAAAATGGTGTTTTCGATAAGAAAGTCGTCAGCTTCAAAATAATGATTATCATTATGCGTTGCATAGTAATAACTACGATTTGAGGCCAGTTGTGTTATCTTGCCTCCTCGATTCAGATAATCTGCCACAGCGCCGTTAATAAACATTCTGGTCGGTTTGAAAGGCTCAGATTTTCTACGCAGAGACTTATTGCTTTTTCTTTTATCCATGATAGTCCTCCATTTTTTTTAACGGCCGATGGGTAGAGTTTTTTCCATGAACCCGGAGTAGACATAGTCTTATCCTCAAGTGCAGTCATTATTACTACAATCATATCACTAATCGCTCTCTGAACACTTGTTTTAATTTTATTTGTTTCTATTTAATCCTCTCTTCTGCTATTAAAACCAATCATATCCAAGAAATACATTTTCAAGATTCATGCTAAATAGAGTCGAATTTCTATTTTTACGGCCAACCTACTAAATTTAAAATATATATTATACCAGAACACCAGCGATTAGAGGATAAAACGGATACAAAAAGTGGTTAAATACAACCCATTGGTCATATATGACCAGATTTCAGCCTTTTAATTCCGGAGTAAAAAAGAATGAGTCCACTCCGAAAAGTATTGTAATGTTCAATTTAGGGTTTTTAACTCAATAATCTAAAAACCATAGAAATCCTGAACCGCTGTCATGCCAGACTTGATCCGGCATCCATAAGGTTTAATCAAAAATCTGGATTCCGGCTCGGAGGCCGGAATGACAAGAAAATCGACTTTTCGGAGTAGATTCAAGAATAGATATTTTTAACAATACGGGATTTTGAATTTTTAGACAGGACGAGTAATGAACAGCGAACTCAGAGAGATTTTGCTTTTTTGACCCAACGGGGAAAGAGGATATGGGCCTGTATACATCGGGAGGAGAAAAGGCACAGACTGAAATCAATACTCTTATTGAAAAATCATATAAATTTTCAGTTCCCTAAGGCCTTTCTTTAAACCGAATCTCTGTTAAACGTTTTGTTTGAACCGGTTTTCAAGTTGTTGTTCAAGTAATTGCATGCGCTTTTCCAGTTTTTTCTTTGAGGTATCCAGTTCTTCGGTTAACCTTGCTACGGTAAATTTGAGCATGGCGTTTTCTATTGATACTGAGACTTGTGAAATAAAAAGTGTCAATAATTCCACCAGTTTTGGCGAAAAGATTCTAGCAACGTCCGTATTCTCTAAGTAAAGAATCCCGTTTAGTTTATCGTGAGTAATAATTGGGATACAGAGAATTGATTTCGGTTTTACCTCTTCGATGTATTTGTTGTAGGCAAACATACTGTCTTTACTGGCATCATCCAAAATAATGGTCTTTTTGGTCCTTATTACATAAAAAACAACACTTTTCGCAATGTGTTCACATTCTTCGAGGGGAACGGAAATCGAATCGACAATAACTGAATCGTTTTTAACTCCCCGTGTCAGAATCCTTATGTGATTGTCTACTTCAACCAGGAAAAACCCCTTCTGCACTTTGATATTTTCCAGCAGCATCTCAATGAGTTTACAAGCCATTGAATCCAAATTGATCTCTTGCGATAACTCCTGAGACGCCTTAACAATTGAATCCAAATCGGAAATTATTGATTTTTCACTGGAATCTCCTTCATATTCGATTGCTTCATCAAAACGTGTTCGTCTTTTTAAAAGCATCGGATAGCTATATTCCAGATGACTCAGTTTTCTCATCGCTCCCCACTTGATGTATCCAAGACAGGCTTTACGAATATAAGCCATGGCAATGGTCTCTTTATCTTTTGATAGATAATACTTTGCGGCCAACTCGTTGGCTATGGCTTCAATCTGAACAAATCCGTTGTCACTTGCAGTTTGAATCGCTTCATCAAACAGGTCACCAGCCTTTATATAATTACCGGAAATACCGGCCATCAAGGCCGATATCAGCAATTCTTTGTCCCTGAAATTAATTGGACACCCATTTGCCAGTGTCGTTAGTCTTTGGTGGTTATTCTTGAGAATATCCCAGTATTTTTTCTTGTTCTCCTCGCTAAAGGAGCTGTAATTTTCTATTATTATTAATGAAAAATAGAAATAGTGCTCTGAAATTGCCAATTGAGAGTAGCTCGCAATCAGTTTGTCTGAT
This sequence comes from bacterium, assembly GCA_018829445.1. GTDB lineage: Bacteria > SAR324 > SAR324 > XYD2-FULL-50-16 > XYD2-FULL-50-16 > JAHJTV01. The sequence continues at coordinate 102,029 of JAHJTV010000082.1, read as the reverse complement.
TCCTGGATCATCTCCAAAGCTTCAGCATGGTTGTAAAAAAAATAATGTATCTGAGCGTTTACCAGGTAATACCATTGTTTCAACTGGGTATTCTTGCTGGCTTTTACTGATTTCAGCAATTCAGCCGACTGCTGCATATCCGGAATACAATCACTGGAATCAGGTACTGAGTCCTTTAAAAGCAACACCAAATTAGAAATCTCCAAAATATCCGCAAGATCCGGATTGTTCAGCTGATCCACAAAGTCCTGATGCTTCTTGACCTCCTTTTGAATCTCCTCAAGAGGCGATCCAACCATTATATGGGTTTTCATCAGAAAATCGACACTCAGCCCGGCGCTAATAAAATCTCCATATTCTATTCCAGCCGTATAGGATCGATTCAGGTAGGTTATATTATCTACCGCCTTGTTTTTCCAATGACCCAAATAACTCCCAAATAAAAAATTCAGCTGGCTGATGAGGCCATGATTATTGAATTTACTGTTTAGATCCAACGCCAGCTTTCCAACGGCGTATCCGCCCGCATAATCCTGCAATCCCGAGCACAGAATAACGGCATAATTCATATAAGCGTAGGCCGAACTATCCGTGTTTCCATGGGATAAGCTGATTTCAACCATCTGCAGGGTTAATAGCACCCAGAGATTTCGTTTCACTATGTAGGCAGCAGGAATGATATTTGCGATCAGATCCATCATTGCTTTTTTATCCGGATCAGACATTTCTTTTAAATACAACAGGTTTTCTATCTGTTTTTGCTCAAGATTGACCTGAATATCCTGCATTTTTATCTGGGAAACAATAGTGATCTCTGCATCATTTGGCGGGATCTTTTCGTTGAATAACGAGTCCAATGCCGCTACACCAATCTCAATTGCATCTTCCAGGCGATTATTTTTTATATAGAGGTTTAATTTCAGGTTGATGACTTCGACCTTCTCACGATTGGTTCGAACATGTTGAAGCAATAGATTAAAAATCGGTTTGGCGACCTCCGTATTTCCAATAAAATACTCACATTCAGACCTTTTCAAATACAGTTCCTTGGTTAGCTCATAGTCCTTTTCCCAACTGCTTTTTGAAAGTAATTCGGATCCAATTGAAAAAAACTTCCAGGCTATTTCAAATGCTGCAGCAGACTTGGATTTTTTCCCCACAAGCAAGTTCAACTTTGCCAGTTCATGCCTCTCAGCCTGTTTTCTGATCAATTGGATTCCCTGGTTCATCTGATTAACAATCTGATATGTAAGTTGATCGTTCTCAAATCCCCCATATTTTTCGAGCAATAGTTTTCCCAATCTGAGATGATGCTGCCTTTTCTCTTTGGACCGAAGTAAGGAATATGTTGCCCTTTGTACCCTGCTGTGGGTAAATCGAAAATTTATGTCCTTTTTATTTTCCCACTCTTTTTCTTTCTCAATATTGGATTTCGGTGTTTTTTTTGTCTTATCAGCCCGCTGTATCAATTCAAGTTCAATCGGTTTTTCAAGCAGCTTTAGTACTGTTTCTTTATCAATATCAGCAGCCAGCATCAAGGTTTTCAACCCAAACTGGTTTCCAATACAGGAAGCAATTTTCAATATTTCGATTGACTCCTGCTCCAAACCCCTTATTTTCTCCTCAAGTAAATCGATGATATTATCCGGAATTTTTGCGGCTTTGATAGTATCGATATTCCAGCACCATTGGCCTTCAGACGGGTCGAATTGAATCAACTTGCGATTATGGAGGGTAACCAAAAACAGTTTGACAAAATATGGATTACCTCCCGTCTTTTCAATGATATAGGTTGCCAGTAGTCGATAATCCTGTTTAAAACTAAGTGCATCCTCAATCAACAGGCAGACATCCGGAACATCCAGTGCAGTAACTTTGATTCGTTGAATTGACGTACCGGATTGGGAAATCTCATCCAGAGACATGGAAAAGGTGTGTGAATGGCTGATCAGGTGTTTTTGGTAGGCTACTATAAGCATAATATACCGACTGCCAATATCGGTTAAGGCAGCCTGTATCAACTGGATAGTTGCGTGATCAGCCCATTGGAAACCATCAATAAAAACAACAAGTGGATTGCCATCAATGGTGAAGGTTTGAATAAATCTACTGAAAATATGATTTAGCCTGTTCTGAGCTTCGTCTGAGTCGAGTTTGGGAACAGATGGCTGAGCACCCAGTATTGCTTCAAGTTCCGGGATAAAATCAATGACCAGTTGTCCATTGTTTCCCAGAGCTTTGAGAAACTTTTCTTTCCAGCCATCTATGCTTTGCTTTTCCTGGTTCAGGATCTGATTTACAAGTGACCGAAATGCCTCAATAAGAGAGAAATAGGGAGTATCCCTGTACTCTCTATCACATCGTCCCCTGGCAATGTAAGCCCCTTTCTGTTCAGCCAACCCCAACAGTTCCATCACCAGGGTTGTCTTACCCATACCGGCTTTGCCATCCACGATCATCATTTCGACGCTACCTGTACAAACCCTGTTAAATGATTCAATCAAATTAACAAAATTTTCCTGCGATCCGTAGAGTTTATTGGGAACCGTTAACCGTTCAATGTTATCTCTTTGGGCCAATTCGAATGAATCGATGTTGCCAAACAGTTCATATTGTTGACGACAGTATTCCAGATCCTTGAGTAATCCGAAAGCGCTTTGGTAGCGATCTTCCTGACCCTTGGACAGAAGTTTGAGGATGATTTGATTTAATATTGGGGGATATTCACTATTGTGTTTCAGGATGCTATCAGGTTCAGCAACAAGCTGATTTTGAATTCGTTTTTGTGGTGACTCATGGAAAAATGGAGTATTGCCGGTCAGCAGTTCATAGAACACAATACCCAGAGAATAAAGATCACTTTTCTGATCAATATCCCAATTGATTCTGCCTGTTTGTTCCGGTGATGTGTAAAGAAATAGGTCTTCACCAAGCATTTCCGCAGATTTTATTTTTTTTTGCTCAGAAGTCTGTTTTAAGAAACTGATACCAGTAAAAACAACATTACCATTTCTTTCATCAACAAAAATATTGTGCGGTCTCAGGTCATTATGGACTACATGCGCGGCATGCAATTCACCAAGACTCCGTGTTATCTGGATTGCAATGTTAAAAAAACGCTCCAAATCCATCTTTTTGTGTTTCAGAATAATCGATAAAAACACAGCACCAGTGTCTTCCCATGTCATCGCTATGTTTTTATTCGAATACAGGCAGCGTAACGGATAGACAATCAGGTGTGTCTCAATTTTTTGCGCTTTTTTTAAACGATCCTTAATATCATTATACTGTTCCTTCGTGAACTCTTTCTTAGATACCTTGATTAAAACCGGACGCTCATTTTTTTTGTTTTGGGCGCGGAAAATAGTTGATTCGGGAAAGTCGTACACTTCTTCCAGGTGAATATATTCAGAAAATAAATCCATTGTCGATTTTGCGTATTAATACAGAAATAATTGAAAGAGATCGGATCGATGACAAATCAAAATAATCACATTATTTGTTTTTTCTACAAAAGACGAATCCGCTAACATTAGCAGAATATACATCATTGTGCATTTTTGTGGCAAATAGATTGGATTTATCCAAGGATAAAAGATTGGGTAGATTGTATTTTTTACGGAGATAGGGAGATTGGACCTTTGGGTAGACGGGTTTTCCGCCGATGCTCAGTATCAATTCGTGAGACGAAATGATTAACATAGTCAGAGCCTTTCTTGGAAAGGCGTCATCAATTCCCGTACTCATTATAAACTGGATCTCATGATTTGAAAGCGGAGAGCAATTTATTCTTTCGGGTATTTCCTTATAAAAACTAATGTCGGGGCTAACGTCTGGAGTTTTATTAATCCTAATATAGTAAACTCCAAACAAACGAGTAATTGAATCTCTTAGCACATTGATGTCATTTCTATCGTATCTAATAACCGGATGCTCTTTTTTATATAGAGTTTCAAATCTGTTTTGCTTCCAGTATTCAACAACTCTATTTATCTGTTCTATTGAATCATTGAGACTAATGATGGTGAGAGAGGGTGAATTGAAAAACAGATTGGACCGATTCACTCCAGCCAGATCATATGAATCGGGCAGAATATTTTTTGAAAGCAGGGGATCATGTCGACTACAGGAGGCAAAGAAGAATAAAAGGAACAGGAAAATAGGGAAAACCAGTTTAATTAACTGATTCCTTCCTCCGCCAGATAGCTTCTCCGACGGCATCTCCAGTAAACTCGCATCGTAAAACATTTTCATCCACCACAATTAGCTTAATATTCAATGTATGGCCAGTCGAAGGCATCCGGATTGAACTGCTCAGAGTCAAATTGTTCCAGTTTGTTCGCGAAATACCAAATCCCTCTTTATCTTCATGATCCTTGCCAGAGAGAAGCACTTTACCATTTCGAAAATCGATTTCAAACTCTGCAGATGATCCCTCAACAACCCAGGTTCCTTTGAAAAGATGATTTGGTAACTCTTTGACCTGACTTCTACTTTTCTGTGGTTCCTCTTTCCCTTCCTTCACTATGCTTTGCTTCTGAATTGAAGCCGTTTTCTTTGTTGATTTCCCTTGAGATTTAATGTCAGGTTCTTGCGTGGAACAATCGGATAGGATCAATGCCACCAATATAAAAATAAACAAGAATTTCATGTTTTTTCGTATCAAATCTACCTTTTTTTTCTGACTCACTCTGCAGGCGAGAATAAGGTTCCTTTTTATGGCTTTATTAACCTGCTATCCCTTAATCGAAGCACTGACAAACAGCATTCCAATCAAGTATGCGTAGGTTTTACAGGTATGTAAATTGTTTTTGGTTGAAAACATCTGATTTTGGCAAACGAAGGTGAATTGACAAGTATTGATCAGAAATAAAACAATGGCTAAGATAAATAAGTTTTTCCATTGGAATCCCTCATTTAGCAATCAGTTTTTTCCTGTGTTTCTTTGGCGATACGGATTATTTTTTAAAACAAATCGTTTTTTCGCGGGGGGACTTGGGACTCAAGAAAGAAAAATCCAAAAAAACCTGATCAGCTACAGATAAATAATTGCATTTTGTTGGCAATAGAGCTTAAATGAACCATCTTTGACAGGGTTAGTAGTCTCATAACAGAATTGAACCAAAATAGTTTTTATCGAAGAGAGAAGAATGACACAAACAATCAGATTTGGTGTTTCCATTGACGAAAGGCTCCTGAAACAATTTGACGAACTCATTTCTAAAAAAGGGTATGTTAATAGATCTGAGGCTGTTAGAGATCTCATTAGAAATAATCTCGTTAATGAGAAATGGGAATCAAATGATGATGAGGAAGCTGTCGGCACTGTCACGCTGGTTTATGATCATCATACGCGCGAACTGGCAGATAAACTTACGGAGCATCAACACGAATACCACAAGAACATCATCTCTTCCATGCATATTCATCTGGATGCTCATCACTGTTTGGAGGTTGTGGTTGTTAGAGGAAAACCTTCGGAAATAAAGAGGATCTCAGATGAACTGATCGGCACCAAAGGTGTTAAACATGGTAAACTTGTCTCTACTACCGCTGGCAAAGACATGGTGTAGATTTTCTCCCCTCCTCCAAAACGACCGATTGCCAGTCATTCTTTTCTATGACATCCACAGATCCCACAAAACAAAAAAAAATATTCCGTGCAATAGGCATTGTTGGCTTAATCACAACAATCAGTAGAATTTTAGGTCTAATAAGAGAAATCGTCATAGCAAATTGCCTGGGGACATCGGCATTTAGCGATGCTTTTACCATTGCTTTTATGATTCCGAATCTATTCAGGCGATTATTCTCGGAAGGTGCACTTGTCAATATATTCATTCCTGTATTCAAAGAGATAGAGACGGCTGACGGTAAAGATTCAGCCTTTGAATTCGCCTTGAGTTGTTTTTGGTTTTTTTTCTTTTTTTCCCTTGTTTTTTGCAGTTTGTTCATTGTTTTTGCCCCCGAGATTCTTCGCTTCGGCTTAGCCGTTGGTTTGGCAGAAGACACGCTCAATATTTCTGTTTTTTTAACACGGATCATGATTGGCTATGTCCTCTTTATATCATTGGCTTCCATTTGCCAGGGGATTTTAAACGCATTTTCAGTTTTTTGGGTCTCCTCTCTAACCCCGGTTTTGCTGAATTTGACCATTATCTCTTTTGCAGTGATTCTCACCCCGTTATTTCAGAATCCGGCAGTCGTTTTGAGCATCGGGGTAATCACAGGGGGAAGTTTTCAATTGCTGTTTCAAATACCGTTCACGATTAAGCAAGGATTAAAATTAGTGGGCCGAATTACCTTTAATAGCCCTTACTTAAGAAGAACGCTAATCCTCATGTTGCCTTCCGTGTTCGGTATCGGAATTTACCAGATCAATATATTAATCAGTACAAGTGTCGCCTCCCTGTTATATGAGGGGTCTATATCATCGCTTAAGTTTAGTAATCGACTGGTAGAATTAATTATTGGAGTGCTGATTATCTCCCTGACAACAGTCATACTTCCCCGGTTAGCTGATCTCTTTCTGGAACAGAATAAAAGTGTCCTGGAAAAATCACTGGCTGAATCCCTTCGTGTGATAACATTCATTACATTCCCGATTATTATGGGAACAATTGCTCTCAATGAGGAAATAGTCTCTCTGGTTTTTGGAAGAGGAAAATTTGACCAGTACTCTGTATCGTTGACCTGCAGCGCGTTAAAATTTCATATCATGGGGCTAACCTTTATTGCTTGGAACAGAATCCTTCTAACTTTCTATCAGGCTTCAAAAAAAGTCAAAGCTACTGTTCAAGCCGGCATATTAGTGATATTAATTAACCTTCTATTGGCTTTCGGTCTTTCCAGAATCATGGGTCATAGTGGCATTGCCCTGGGAACCTCAATCAGCCAATTTTTACACACGGTGTTGCTACTATTGTTTCTAAAAAAACTACCCATCAGGATTCCAATCTTCTCATTTTTTAGAAGCACAACCTTGTGGTTAAGCCTGTTGACAAGTACTTTGATGTATATTCTACTAATTTATCTGAAGGATTTTCAATGGTTTAGCATGTTGCCAAAACCGGCAACTCTATTCATATTAATCACACTTGGCGGTATTTTTTACCTGATGATTTCTTATCTCATCAGAAGTAAAGAATTGCTATTGCTCATGAAAGAATTCAAACATATAAAATCTCGAAAATAGACAGATCGCCTTTTTTAAAAACCCAATATATCCAATCTGGAGAAATCCGATTTCAAATGAGTAAACCCGGAAACAAAGAAAAAGCAAATGTCAGTACAGTCATCAGAGATTGGATTGGAGCGCTTATTTTGGCCCTGGTGGCTGCGTTGATTTTTAGAACATGGTTTTATACACCCTATTTGGTGCCGACCAGCTCGATGATCCATACTATCCAGGTTGGTGATCACATATTTGTCAATAAACATGCATATGGGTATTATTCTCCCTTTTCAGATCAGAGAGTTTTCCCTCGTAAAGTAAACAGGGGAGACATCGTTGTTTTCCCCTATCCTGTAGATCCGCAAGTAGACTACATTAAAAGGGTTATTGGAATTGGAGGGGATGAAATTCGAATCGTCGGCGAAACAGTATACGTTAATGGAGAGCCGGAAAATACCGAATATCTTTATTTTGACCCGGAACTGCTGAAGCTACCGGAGAATATAGAAGTGGTGGTTCCTGAAGGGAAACTTTGGGTCATGGGAGATAATAGAAGAAACTCCAAAGACAGTCGTTATTGGGGTTTTGTTGATGAAACATCAATAGAAGGGAAAGCTGAAGTGATTTTTTGGTCCCATGATCCTCCAAAAAACATTACTGAAGGGTACCGTTTTGAACGAATTGGAACCTTCTTTGAATAACATTTATTGTTGATCCACCTTTACATTTTTGACTCCCTGGAAAACGACCAAATCATCATGAATCAGAAATTCACTCGTATTAACCTCTTATTATCAATTTTCTTCGGAATAATGATCATTTATCCGATAAACGTCCTGCATGGGCAGGATATTAATTACATTGAAAATAACAGGGATTATGTGGATGTAAATACCGAGCAGCAGAGAAATGTGGCCACAACTAATCAAGGTCTTTCAGTAAGAAGAGGCAATTGGAAAGAAAATGATCAGTTTTCTACCGGACTTCTCAATTACGGTTTTACGGAATCAGTATATTACCAATTCTCCGGTGAATCCATTTTTGAAGATGGAAATCCACTGTCAGGAGCTCCGTTTTTGAATTACGCCTGGACGAATCTTAATCCCTTGGATTTCAAAATCCCTCCAGCATGGTCGTACGGCGCCGAGTTCCAATATTATAGTTCTGATTCGGAATCGGTGTATAGCGGTGAAAATGACGTGGCTGGCTCTGCTATTAATATGAGTCTTTATATGTTTAATTTTAATGTAAAAGCCTTCGCATTGGATCCAATCAAGGAGTTCTTGCACCCATATTTTGGTGTAGGCTGGGGAGTTTTAACCGGATACTTTGCAACAAAGCAGACAGAAACCGGTAAAGCCTATGAAACGACCTTCTTCGGTCCCTTTAATTATCAAATGATTGGTGTGCAGATCATGCTCGGTAATAAGTGGGGAATTATCGCTGAATTCAAAAACCTGCGAGGAACAGCTGCAACTTCCAATGATCCCTTCGACCAGGGAGAAGGCAATTCCGTTAGTCTTGCATTTGACGGAGTCATAATAGGATTATCCGCTTATTATAGAATGTAGAACCGACCTTTTTCAAATACTGCCAATCATATCTTAGAACTCTTTTCGGTTTGTATCTCTTTAGAAAGTGATTGGAATTGATCTATTTTTTAAATAATTTGGTAATAAATCCATGTTTTTTATAATCTCAAAAGTCTTAACTGTATTTACTGATCCCCTTGTTTATATACTGTTACTGGCTTTTATCGGTGTCTTAAAATTCAAGAAGCGTATTTTTTCCTTTGCTCTGTTTCTGATCTTTTATCTGATATCAACTCCGGTTGTTAGTCAGAGGCTCTTATTTAGCCTGGAACACCTTAAAAGCCCTTCTCTGGTTGAAAAACAATATGATGCAGTTGTGGTATTGAGTGGAATGCTAAATCTTAATATGAGCAGTTCCAATACCATCGAATTTGAGGGGGCTGTTGATAGAGTATTGAGCGGGATTGGAATAATGAGGTCTAAAACCGCCAACTATTTGATTTTATCAGGCGGAGACGGAAGTCTAATTCAAAAGGGGAGATCTGAAGCAAGCTTACTGGCTGATTTTTCGGAAAAAATGGGAGTCACAAAGGACCGGATTTTAGTGGATCAAGACTCAAGAAACACGTTTGAAAATGCAGTTAATACTAAAAAAATTATAGACGAGCATCAATTCAAGAAAATTCTCCTGATCACCTCCGCTTTTCACATGTTCAGAGCCCAGGGATGTTTTAATCGGGTGGGGATTAAAGTCGATCTGTTGCCTGTTGACTTTGGTGCAAATTTGACCATATCGGATTTTCGTTATTTTTTGCCCTCTTCAGATGCTCTTTCATCAAGTAACCGTTTCATTCATGAAGCCATAGGAATCATAGCATACGGTTTGAGCGGAAAAGCTAGATACTTCTAACCAGGTTTTGGATGTGATCGGATTTACTGCTTTTTCTTTTCGATCTCATCCCAGAGGGATGTTTTCTTATCCTTCTCAGCATTTGAGCTTTCCTCATTCAATTCATTGTAGTCGGGTGAACTATCTTTTTTGGGAGTAATCGACTCCAATGGAGCTGATGACAGTGTCTCTTCCAACATATCGGGAATTGATGCTTCATGACTGGCAGATCCGGTCACAGTGTAAACATGCTTATCATATCCTATATTATCTACTAGTTGGCTATTTGAACCATGACTTCCCATGGAATTAGAATCATTGGCACGAAAGATTCTTCTGGTCAAATCATCATCGCTATACCGTAAATTGGTAATAATCAGTACTTGTTCTGACTCTTCCAGCTCGTTTGCCACTAATTCAGATAAAACCTGATGTTGGAATGAACCACTTGCTTTATCCATCAGGGAAGAGCTGGCCAATATTTCTTCAGGTTTTGCACAAGAGCACAAATAATCAGCAACACTTGCAGCCTTGCCTATAACAGTATAGCTCATGGAAGACTGACTTACGATTCCCGCTACACTTTCAGTTGCATGAAGCCCTATCCCAAAATCCAGTTTTTCCCTACCCAGAACCTTCCGTTCATGATTAATCATCTGCCATTTCTGATTAATTTTTAAGGCTGTCCTGATTGAGTTATCAATGCTGTTGATCCCCTCGAAAATAACAAAAATCTTATTCCCTAATAATTTGATAACCTGTCCACCAAACTCCTTAACAACCGCTTCAAACGGCTCAGCAAACTCATTGATGGATTCTTCAATTTCCTCTAAAGATTTTTTTTCTATCGTATGCTGGACAAGTGGAATTCTGGCACACAAACAGGTCACCTCGGATTTTCTTAAAACGAACTCTTTAGGAGTGCCAGAAGCGTTATCGATGCTGCTCATAACAGAATTCATTTTTGATTTGCTTTTCTCTTGAAAGAAATCATTTAGATGCTCTGTCATTTTGTTGAAAGCGGCAAACAGGGTGCCGGTTTCTCCAAAATCTATGGTTCTGAGCTTTACATCAAAGTTGTTTTTACCAATTTCTCCAAATCCATTAATAATTAACCGATTGATTCGGGTGACAGGCAAATATAGTATCCATACAAATCCAAAAACGCAGATTAAAAACACACCACTAACAATAAAAAGCGTTCTTCGGGTCTTACTCAAAATCTTGCCGTAATCAAATAGAATTTGTGTAACTGCAACTCTGGTTTCCTCGCCCTGCTGCATAACAGAAATATTTCTCAAAAAGTGAAGAACGGGTACTGTCCGATCATTGAATTCATAGTTAAGCTTTTCAACAACTATACTGCGATCTTCATTTTCTTCGATTTTCTTTAGTAAACTCTGCCCGACTTTTTTATTCACAAAATCGCTATTGGTGGATGCATAGTAAATTCCACTTGGATACAAGATCACGGATATCTGTAAAAAACCTCCTTCGTCATCACCGACATTCTCTACTGCATGACTCAATGCAGACAGCATTCGATCTTGATTCCTTTCATAAAAACTGGACAAAGCCAGTTCGGATACTATTATCGAAGTTGTATCAGCAAGTTCATTAACCTGCTGAATTCGGGGTTCAGCAAGATTCTGAATAAACAGGTAGTTCAGGATGGCAGTGGCACAGGCAACCAGTAACCCAGCTATCAGCATCACTTTGTGCACCAGTTTAAAACTAAAGAAATTGATTTTTTTCTCTTTTGAATTCATTCCTAACATGTTTTGCCTACTTGTAGCGGATTAATACTATTACTTATTTGTTTTGTGCTGTATTTGGTTTTGTGGAGATGCAGCTAAAATACCAAAAATGAGCTATTTTCTTTTTATTTTCGATATTTGGCCGCCAGTATTTATTCCAAATCAGTAATCGTTTTCAGATAAGGTCACCCTCAGCATTTCATCGACAGTCGTTACACCATTGATTACTTTCTCTCCACAATCGTTTTTCAAGCTGATCATACCGGTTTTCAAGGCAATTTGTCTTATTATTGTGCTATCAACCACCTTATTAACAGCTCTGCGAATCTCATCATCAATAATCAGCAGTTCATAAATCCCGATCCTTCCCTGGTAACCGGTATTGAGGCAGGCACTGCATCCCGCCCCTCGCCATAAGACACCCTTAAAGTCCTGCTTTGAAATCACATTATCCAAGTTTAGTTCTTTTATTTCACTCCATGAAATAGAATAAGACTCTTTACATTTCGAGCAGATTTTCCTGATAAGTCGTTGAGCTAAAACAGCACTAACAGTACTGCTTACCAGATACGGCTCAATACCCATATCAATCATACGAACAATGGTGGATGCAGCATCATTCGTATGCAGGGTGCTCAAAACCAAATGACCGGTCAATGCCGATTGAATAGCTATCTGTGCCGTTTCCGAATCTCTCATTTCACCAATCATGATCACGTCAGGATCTTGCCGCAACATTGCCCTGAGCCCTTTTGAAAAAGTCACGCCAGTCTTTTCGTTCACCTGCATCTGACCATATTTTGAAATCCGATATTCAACCGGATCCTCAATGGTTACAATATTTTTTCTGTCGGCATCTATTCTGTTTAATGCAGAATAGAGAGTTGTTGTTTTACCCGAACCTGTTGGACCTGTGACAAGCAAAATACCATGGGGTTGATGGATTAAGGCTTCAATCTGCTTTGACATTTTCTGGTTCATGCCCAGATCTTTTAATGGAATGATTCCCTGACTCTGATTGAGGAGTCTCAGAACTGCCTGTTCTCCATGTACCGTCGGAATGATTGACACCCTGATATCGATTTTTTTCCCGGCCAAAAGAATCATGGTTCTTCCATCTTGAGGCTGGCTTTTGGTTGAAATATCCAGTCCGGACATTACCTTTATTCGATTAACAAGAGGAATATGCCCCTGTTTGGGAACTCTTGTGATTTGGTGTAGCTCTCCATCAATCCGATTTCTTACAACTGTTTCTTTGGGGCTCGGATCAATGTGAATATCGGAACTGTTGTCCTTAACAGATTGGAATATAATCGAATTCATCAGCTTTTTAATCGGTTCCTCATCTTCAACATCCAGTAAATCTTCGGTTTCTTCGGAGGAAAAATGTGATAGGTAATTCAAGTCAGCATCATCCACAAGAACATCAGCAGCTTCCTCAGCAGATCCTGAGCTTCTGTCATATCCCTGGTTGATTGCAGCCAATATGGTATCTTCCGTTGCCAGTACAACAGAATATGAATCGAATCCCAGGGTTCTGGCAGTTTCTTCAAAAGCAGAGTCGGGCCAAGGAGTCAACGCAGCAAGCACGAGATTTGTTTCAGAAAAGTCATATGGATAAAAAATATGTTTTTTCGAAAACCTGATTGATATCGACTCAACATATTTTGTCTGGAAATCAGGATGTAAAGCTTCTATTGTTTCAACAAATTTCAGTCCTGATATCTCTGACAAAGCCTTCTGAAAATCAGCATCCTTTACGGAACCGGATTTAACCAATTGTTCTCTTAAAGAAACTTCTTTTCCAGACAACTGATTCCAGTTATCCATTAATTGATCTTCTGATAAAGCAGATAGGGTCTGCAGTTGATTAATCAGTTTCTGATTTATAAGAGATGGCTCATTCATAGATTTACTTTTTTTAGCTGCCTGTGATTTGAACGCGTCAGGAAAAATGCTTATTAAACCTGCTATAATAATTTTTTTTCTTTTTTTGCTTCTTCAACTTCTTTCTCAATTCATTCTTTCCAAGTTTGTCGGTTTGAAAATCAATCAATTGATGCAAGCTATTAATATTTTGTTTCTCCAGCTCTTGAAGGAACCTATGCAAAAAGAAGTGTGTCGCCTTAACATCAGGCATTGCCCTGTGACGATCCCTGAGTGGGTAGTCGAAGTACATCGAGAGACCGCTGATTCCTCTGGCTTTTACCTTTGGTAGCAATTTTTTTGCTATTCTGTAAGTACAGATATCTGCCTGATTTTTTAAACTATTAATACCCAGTCTTCTGATTTCTGAATTTATGAAACAAAAATCAAATAGAGAATTATGAGCGACAAATACTCCATTGTCAACAAAATCAATATATTCAGGTAATACTTCTTCAATTGATGGTGAGTCTTGAATTGTTGAATTGGTTATTTTTGTGAGCTTGCTGATCTGTCTGGATATAATTTTGTGCGGATTAATCAGATATTCAAAACTATCGAGGATATCACCATTGTTAACTTTGAGCGCAGCAATTTCGATAATCCGGTCTTTGCCTCTGATAGAACCGGTTGTCTCAATATCAGTTATTATAAAAGTTACTTCCCGCAGTGGCTTGTCCTCAATCAACGTAGCCAGTGGTGCACATTTCCACTTATTCTCTTCACAATTGATAAATCTTTTATCTGCACTCAATAATTGATTTAGTTCCTTGATCTCCTGCCTGGAGCCTAGTCCAAGTGCATGTCGAATCTGACTTTCAGACACCACTCCATCAAATCTATTAAGAAGTTGAAATACAGCTTCTATCAATTCTATTCCTATAACAATAATTGTAAACTGAATCATGAAGACCCCGGAAAAATCCCTGATTCTATAAAGGAAGAATTCCGGACATCTATGTGATGATGGAAAAGACAATGGAGTTCAAGCCAACATCCTGAAACAGTTTTCAAACATAGTACTCAAAAACCAAACCCAAACACGATCAAAATCGATCAATCGAAACTCTTTTCAGTATTATTAACTTTACCATGCCCAACTGATTCTAAATAATAGTCAGTAGAGGGCGCCATGATACATCTTATGCTTTATATCAATTTGCGATTGTAATTTGCGAATTGAACAGTAAAATACCTTGAACATAAAGTTCGTGGGTATATAAAAGATGAGGTTTTACATTCCTGATGCCATTTGATAATACTACGCACATGGGAAAAACATTCTCCTGCCAAAAAAAGGCACGGAACGTCACTTGTTGGTATTCCAACCATACCTTAAAAAAGAAATTTCAAAAACCAGAATTGATGAAAATTTACACCTCCATCAGCCTTTCCGGTCAATTTGGTCTAATTAAAAGGGTATGAATCTTACTGACTATAAAACATGCATTTTAGTAAATAAGCATAATAATCCTTTTTAATTCAAGCATCTAATCAAATCAATATGCAATTACCATCAATTAATCAGATTTTAAAATCAAGACTATTTCTCGCAGGACTAGTATTTTTTGGTGTAAACAGTACCCATTCCTATATGTTTTATCAGGTTAACAGCTTCAAAATTTTCCTGGTTTTAATAGGGGTCAGTCTGATTGCAGTTTATAATGATCTGATATTTCCTAAAAATGCAAATAGAATCATCCCCTGGAAACAGATGGGCATTGTGTTACTTCCTTTGCTGGCAACATTGCCTGGTTATTTCTGGTACAAAGGATATTACAACTACAATTTTATCTACGAACTGTCTTCGAACCTTATACTGATTGTTTGGATAGCCTACCTCTATCGCAGTGTTGAGACTGTGGAAGATCTTATTCCTTTTCTGGTATTGATCGGGATTACAATTATTTATGTTGGGATTTGGGCTTTTCTGGAAAGAATTGGCTACCACCCCCTGAATTGGGATTCAATACCGCCATCAAGAGTTAAAGCTACCTTCGGAAATATCAATTATTTTGCCGGGTTTCTGGTTGTCTTACTACCGCTGATGCTAATACTGGCTCTGCCGGAAAAAGCTCAACCTGAAATGGGGAAATTTCATTTCTCCCGATTCAACCAGTTTTTTCTTTTGGTTTTCATTATTGCCGGAATCAGCCTTATACTGTGCCAAACCAGGGCAGCTTTAGCTGCTACTATCGTGTCTTTAGGAACCGTAACCATTATTTATACCCTAGCCTTTTTACCTCCAAAATGGCGGAAAAGAATAATTACCATTCTAGTTACAATCATTCTATTGGTAACCATTGGAGTCTTTCTTCTCATTGTTTTAGACGCTATCCCGGCTGATTCAAGATTTGGAAAGCTACTTACCATTGAAGGGTGGACTCCCAGATTTGTCTCCTGGCAAGCTGCAATCGATTCAATTACACAATCGCCGATTATTGGCTATGGTTTAGGAAGTTCGTATAATTTATACTTCCAGTTTGCAGATCCGGATGCCAGATTATTGCACCAGGAACACAGTTATAATCATGTTCACTCAGAGATGCTGGAGTACATGCAAGAAAGCGGATTTGTTGGGCTTATTATCTTCCTTGTTTTCTGGATCTATGTTGCTTTCTTCCTTTTTAAAATTGTTTTTACACAGGAAAACAGTTCCTTTCTCAAGAAGATATCAATTGGTTTGATCGGGGGCTTTGTCGGCTATCACCTTCATGGTTTGTTTTCAGTCGCTCCAAGAATGATGGTAATGAAACTGCCCCTGTTTACGATAATTGGATTAGCCTTTATCCTCGATAACCTGATAAATAAAAGACAGGAGTTTGCTTCCGATCGAACGCTGTCTCAAAGATTCTCCTCATTTTTACCAGCATTAATAATGCTTGTTTTTTTGTGGAGCATTTTTACTCCTTGGATTATTGGTCAGAACAAGTTTGTGAATATTCAGCGTGAAAGACAATCATTATTAAAAGTTGAACATTTGGAAGAAATGGTTGAGTCTTACCCGGATGTATATGCCCTGGATTTTCTTGCCCATCTCCAGATTCTATATAATCGAAATGAACAATTGCAGGAAACAGTCACTCTGATTGACCAAATATTACCCCATTACAGAGAACTCGGTCATACAAAAGCAGTGTTATCAATAAAGCAAAATGACTTAGAAAAAGCAAAAACAATTGCTTTGGAGTATCAGAATGAACAGGACCGCTACTATAAACCGACAATATATCTATTGATGAGTCTTGCTTTTGATACTAATGATTTTCAATTGTTCACAAATCAATATCAACTCTTTATCAGAAAACTGGTTTATGACAACAATCTATTCCGGAGCTTGAATGCTGCAGATGTAAGAGTTCCCATCGAAAAAATTCCCTCACCCTTTATAATCACTAAACAAGAAAAGGAATTTGAGTTTAAATGGAATGAAGATCTTTTAAAAGCAATCTTTAATACCGCTCAAAAAATCAGGAAGGAAAAATCATACTCTGTAAAAGAGAGAAATACATTCATTTCTTTTATGTCTTTCCACTTTTCAAAACATCCCTATTTCCAAATCGAGATCAAGGAGAATTATAAAAATGATGACCGGTCACTCATTGATCAGACAATAAAAAACTATTATATGACCTTACAAAAGATTAACCAGATGTCACAGAAATTGGATCACTTGCACAATCTTGCCCTTTATCAAACGGAGATTTCGAAAAGACCGTCTCTTCAAAAAAAGCAAAAGGCAGAAAAGGAAGAGTACTTAAATCAAATTCAAAAAGAATTGACATCTTATTCTGATTTATTAGAAGAAAGGACACACTGGAGTGATTTTCGGAACAAAACAGCTTTTGCCAATCAATTTATACAGGAACTTTCCGCTGTTGTATTTCCAGAATTGAAAAAATAAGCTTTTGCTTAGGTACGATATTATCGAAAGATAACTAGCAATAAGCTTGACTCAATAAGGGCTCTTTTATGCATTTCTTAAGGATCTGATAACTGTAACTCTGAAGGCAAATTATAAAAATTATGAAGCCAACCGCACATTGGAAAACTATCCTGACAATACTGGTTTTCAGTTGTTTTGTTTTTCATTTTGAAGCACTGGGGCAAACAGTTCCAATTCCCAGTTTTAATCTTCAGGTAGGACAATCAGCAGATCCCGAGCAGGTGGCGTCTACATTGCAGATCATTGCATTGCTGACGGTTTTGACATTGGCTCCCGCTTTGATTGTCATGACAACATCGTTTACCCGGATAATAATTGTTCTTTCGTTCCTGCGTAATGCGCTCGGAACACAGCAATCTCCTCCCAATCAGGTTCTCGTCGGATTTGCTCTGTTTTTAACGTTTTTTATAATGGCACCTCTCTGGTCCACAGTGCATGAGCAAGCCTTGAAACCATACTTTGACAAGAAGATTGATCAGGAAAACGCTATTGAACGGGCAACGGGGCCAGTCAAAAAATGGATGGTGCAGTTTACCAGAGAAAAGGATCTGGCTTTGTTTGTAAGAATAGCAAAAATTGAAAGACCTAAAAACATCAATGAAGTCCCGATTTGGGTTGTTATTCCGGCATTTGTTATCAGTGAGCTAAAAACGGCTTTTCAAATGGGATTCATAATCTATATCCCGTTTTTGGTGATTGATATGGTGGTATCGGCTGTTTTAATGTCTATGGGGATGATGATGTTGCCGCCAATTATGATTTCTCTTCCGTTCAAAATCATGCTATTTGTATTGGTAGATGGCTGGTATTTAATTACGGCTTCTTTGGTCAAGAGTTTTACTGGTCTATAAACTGAAAGCAGTTCATTAAGGTTCGTATTATGACACCGGAATTTGTAGTCTCATTTGCCATGGAAGCAATAACGACAGCGGTAAAACTTGCTGCACCGTTATTGATCACTGCCTTAGTGCTTGGATTGGCAGTCTCCATATTTCAGGCCGTCACCCAGATACAGGAAATGACCCTGGCGATTATTCCAAAAATGGTGGGAGTTGTTGTATTATTGATTTTATTCTTACCCTGGTTCATCAGCACAGCTGCAGAGTTTATGTCCAAAACCTTCAGCAATATCCCGTTTTATATTGGGTTGGGATAGCTTTTGAAAGAATGCCCTCTTACTTCGTTTGATTACGTAGGAAAGGACGGCAGTAACTGATTATCCTATTTTCCTCACTGAAGATATTGCTCAATTTCAACTGATGACACAGGGGATTTGAACTGGTCTGAGTCCATTTTAAACCGGACACTCCATCCAACAAGGCTTGAAAATTACCTTCTCCACTTTTTCTATCTATTTTATTATTTGGACTGTCCCACCGGTAAGCAATCCTCTCGCTGGAATCATCATAGTCACCATCATTATTCCGGTCATCCCTGAATTCCATATTGTCCATGCTATCCAGATCGATCTCGGTTAGCAGATCCGCCTGTTGATAATCATCCTCAAATTGAAGTAAAAATATGAGGTATTGTTCTTTAAAAATGACATATTCGGTGAAACGGGTGACCAACCGGTTTAAATTGTTAAAATTCAGACTAATGAAACCAATGGTGAGACAACAAATCACAAGAGTCACCATGAGTTCAATCAAGGAAAATCCGTTTTTATTCATCTGCAGTTCGATAGATGCGCCATTCTATTGTTTTTCCCTGAATAGTAGTGGCATGAAATGCTGCCGTTTTAACATTGGGGAGATTGCACTTTTCCCACGTTATCTGCCAGCTTCTAAGATCAATGGGAGTTTCCAAGTGATTCAATGGTGGCGTGTTTGATCTGATTGTATCCAGATTTGTATGAGCTGGCAGGGCAAGTATTTTATTTTCTGTTTCTTCTATAAAGGTAATCCAGTTTTCCACACCAGTGGTTATAAACGGATAATCAATCCCCTTTTTTACCAATCCACTCGACAAACCAATTGCGGAGGTAAGTATGACCAAACTTACCATCACCTCAATCAAAGTCATTCCGGAATTAGTAAATCTTGCTTTCTCGTACTCTCCCATTAATATTTAGAATAAGTTTTTTGTTATAGGCACCAGATCCCAGAGTCAAAGTTTTGGGAGAAGCAAATCCTTTTTGATAAAAGAAAATATTGCCCGTAACACCATAATCGATTTGATCCGATAGTATAGATTTTTCCCAATTGGACCAGGATTCACCCTTTTTTTTTCTAATATATAAAACATTGTTATTCAGTTGCAGCTGGTAAGTGGAATTTTCAAGAATGGCCTTCATTCGATACAATTGAATTTTCCCTTTGAAATCTTTTGAAGCCGCCTCCAGTTGATGCTTTTTCCAAAGGGGTTCAAAAGAAAGCAGTCCCATCCCGGATATGATTGTAATGAGACATACAACCGTGATCAGTTCAAATAAAGTAATTCCTTTATGCCAATCACTGCGGGCTTGTTGCTGAGAACTTGGATTCGGATTTGGAGTATTATTACAGTGCAGGAATGTTGACACGTCAATGTAATAGTAATTTTTCAGTTATTTGAAATAATTACTCACTTTCTGATTTACCTCGTATCATTAAAAATGATTTTTCACAAGATAAGTTGTTCTTTTTTACATTGATTTACTTGCTAACGTAACAGGCAGTTTTAGAACCAACTCTGTACCTATTTTCAGGTATTTACGCGTTAATACCCGCCGATTCCAATGTCTGATTTGGTTAATTGAGACACTATACTTTTGAGAGATTTGCCAGAGTGTTTCGCCTTTTTTTACGACATGAACAAAGGTAACTCCAGGTATATTTTCAAGATCGGTTTTTGCAAGTTCAGTATGTGATGGAATTTCAGGTGGCGTCCAGTCCGAAGGAACAGGTAGCATCAATGTTTGACCTATTCTTAAAAAGTTCTTTTTCGATAACCAGTTATTGGCGAGAATCTGGGACATGGGAATTCTAAAGTTTCTGGAAATTGACCACAGTGTATCCCCCTCCCGCACCTTATATGCTTTCCACTGTTCAAAACGATTCTCCTTTAATTCATCTATTTTGGACATTTGGACCTGAGACAATTCCATATGAGCGGGGATAACAATTTCGAAATTTTTCAATATAGGCGGTGTTAATCCCCGGAGTCTGATCCTGGGATTGAGTTCCATCAAATCATTGTGTTCCATGGCAAGGATTTGAGCTAATTGTTTTAATGATACCCCACCACCAACATCCAGAATCTTTCTTGGCTGCTCACTTTTTATTATTTCAATGGGAGCAAAGTCATATTTTCGTAAATCATTAAAAATTGTCGTTACTGCATAAAAAGCAGGAACATAACCCCTCGTTTCGCGTGGTAATTTCAGTGACCAGAAATCGGAAGATTTTCCCTGTCTTTTGGCTCCCCTGATTGCCCGTCTGACTGTTCCAGATCCGCTATTATAGGCCGCCATAGCCAGCTCCCAATTCCCATCGAACATTTTATGGAGCATCTTTAAATACTTCGCTGCTGCAACAGTTGACTTTTCCGGATCAAAACGATCATCGTGCCACCAACTTCTGGTTAGATTATAGTGTTTTCCTGTATAACTCATAAACTGCCACAATCCGACAGCATTTGCATGAGATCTAGCATTCGGATTTAGATTGGATTCAACCACGGCTAGATAGATCAGGTTTTGAGGCAACTCATACTCTTCCAGAATCCTTGATACCATCGCATAATATGTCGGCATCCGTTCGATGGCTTTGACAAAAATATCCCTTTTTTTTACGGTGTATAACCTTATGAAAGCGTCAACTTTTTTGTTTGTATATACCGGTATTTCAGGAACCTGCTTTTTTTCCTCAAGTGAGGAAGAATCATCTGCAAGAGTTTTTCCGACTGGCGTCTCAAAACAATAATCCAACTTAGGGTCGGAAAACAGCTCAACTTCAATCTCTCCATCTTTTATTCTTATAAAACTTTCTTCGAAGTCCTGACCGGCAAAACTCTGATCCATAAATGGGGCTGCTCCGGTTATTTTCTGGAACTTCCCCAAGAGGGTTAAGTCGATGGACTCATTTTCCTCAGGTTTATCAAGATCGCCACTGGGAATTGAATCATCATCCCGATCAACTTCCAACAGATCAATTTCATTTTGAATGGCATTAATCTCTGGTTCTTCATCCATCAAATCAGAAAAAACTGACCAGTCATCGGCGAGATCTACATCTTCCACTGGTTCATCCTCAGTACCAATAATTGAAGATATCTGAAAATCAAGCCATGAATAATTATTCTCGCTTTCCGGCTGAATATAACTAATAGAGGGATTGGTAAAAAAGAGGGCTAAGGTATTTATATTTGATATTTGAGCCCAATTTGCAGAACCACTACTATCCACTTTGTTCAATATGGCCTGTTTATATTCTTTATCGGATTGATTTGCATGCACAACTGTACATATTGAAAGAATAATCATTCCAACTAAGTGAACGGTAAAGATCTTTTTAATATTCATAAATAATCTTGATTTATACAGAGATTTGCAGTCAAATTGCTGCTGTTCTTCAAAACACCTATAATTCAAATTAGATACATTCCAATTAATTTTGGTTTGTTAGAAAAACAAAAATCGTACCAGTTTTTAAAGCAAAAAGCCTGAATAACACTATTATCAGGAGTGATATTCAGGCTGATCATTACCATTTAGTAACCATACTTTCAAGTCCAACCGCTTTCCAATAATTTCTGCACAGTCTATCAGGTTTTTTTTTACATGCAATATCATTTTTCAAACAACAGCTCCAACATGTTGAATAAATATGTCTTTTAGAGCTTTGGTTATCGAATTTCTTGCATAACCAAACCAGTCTGATAATCCACAATGTGCTTGGTTTTTTTTTACAGCAGATGATTTGTAACAATATGCTTTTTGCCATAGAATATAAAAAAGGCAATAAAGATCTGATCGCATATTTTTTACCTGCTAATGTTCCGGTAATATATCGTACTACTTCGATCTCGTTGCAATTAATAATTCTCTCTTATACGAGATAAACAAAGAAGTTAGAGATGTGCTTATGCTACAAGTTCCTGAATTTAGAAAAACTTTTTCCGACAATTTTGCCTATTTTTAAAGTTACTTGATTACATTGACATAGAAGTAATGATCAAAGACACTTTCGAATTAAACCGAGAATTATAGCCAATCAGACAAAAAAACCATCTGCAAAAATGGAAAAGCCATTTGGATACACATACCCGATTCTATGATTTCAGTTATTATACCCACCTATAACAGATCAAAATCCGTTGCCAAGGCAGTCGAATCAGTATTGGCCCAGACGTACATTGATTTTGAATTGATTGTCATTGACGATGGCTCTGAAGATGATACGATCAATCAGCTAAAAACGTTTGATGACAACCGTCTGCAAGTTTCAAGATTGAAGCATTCCGGAGTAAGCGCTGCCAGAAATGAAGGCGTCAAACAGTGTAAGGGCGATATCATTACTTTTTTAGATTCGGATGATCTCTGGCTTAAAAACAAGCTTCAAAGGCAGATTCAGTTTCATCGAGAACATCCCGACATCCTCATCTCACAGACCCAGGAAATCTGGATTCGAAACGGGCAGAGGGTAAATCCAAAGTTCAAGCACATCAAACCGCAAGGATATATTTTCTCCGAAAGTCTTCATCTTTGCACCATTACCCCCTCCTCGGTTTTGATGACAAAAGAATTATTTCAGGAGTTTGGCGGATTCGATGAAAATCTGTCTGCCTGTGAAGATTACGATTTATGGCTGAAAATCGCTGCCAAATACCAGGTAGGACTTATTGACGACTACCTGGTAACGAAATATGGAGGACATGAGGATCAGCTATCCCAATCGTTCATTGCCATGGACCGGTTCAGGATTTATAGCCTTGGAAAACTGCTTCTTTCTCAAAATATCTCCGCCATTCAACAACAACTTGTAATTGAAGTGTTATCACAAAAAACCAATATTCTTTTAAACGGTGCAAAAAAGAGAAATGAAAATACTGCACCCCTCGAGCAATTCTTTGGCAGGGTACTAAAACAAAACCTCTCTGAAGAGGATTTCATCCTGCAAGCCAAACCGTTGCTCTTGTCAGATCAATATTTTGCACAATAATCCGCTGGGCTTTTTCCTACTTGTCACCGGCAGATTTTTCCAAAACGATTACCAGAATAAATCCGAATAACGCAAAAGCGACCGCTACAATCAATTCCGTGCTGATTTGGCTGGGAAGGATATTCACTTCACTTAAAATATATTCCTTACCTCGAATTATCTTGGTCTCCAAAACTTCTTTCCAGGGCCACACCTTTCTTAAGGAACCGCACATTATGCCGGTGAGCATCGCCATGGTGGCATTCTCACTTCTTTTCAGCATGTATGACAGGATACGGGAGAATGCTATTATTCCTACGAGGCAACCTACACCGAAAATGCAAATGATAATAAAATTATCCAGGATAAAAGGATTCTTTAATGCGTTGGTGATGTATTCATATTTTCCAAGAATGAGTAAGAGAAACGCACCACTTAATCCGGGTAGAATCATGGTGCAGATTGCGACTGCCCCGGCGAACAAAAGGAACCACCAGGTTTCGGGTGTTGAGACAGGAATAAGAGCAACAAATATATAGGCAAAGACCGTCCCCAGTATAAAAGCAATTCCCGCGGTCCCGATCCAGTTTTTGGTCCTAATTCCCATAACCACAATGGAAGCTAATATTAATCCAAAGAAGAATGACCAGGTAATGACCGAATAATTTCTGAATACATAGTTCATCACATGAGCCAATGACAGTATCGCCACTGCAACTCCCAGTAATAGAACAAACAAAAATTTGATGTGGATCGTGGACAAAGCTGCTTTCAATTCGAACTTTTTCAGATGTTTCAGAGTATCCATATTTACGGACTTGATAGCAAACAATAGATCCTGATAGATACCCGTGATTAAAGCGATTGTCCCCCCCGATACCCCGGGGATGATGTTTGCTGCTCCCATAAAAAGCCCTTTGATGAACAATATGACCGAATCTCTAAGATTCGAAGGGCCTCTGGTTGATAAGATTGTTTCTTTCCAAGTCAGTCTTTTGTTTGCTTCTTGTTTCATATTATGGCTTCCATTTATCAAAAAAATAGTTCAATTCGAATATTTTACCTGTCATACAAACCCTGGTTTCGTATGAATTCCCCATCTGAGCGGTACGCACTGTGGTTTCTTGACCCAAGTTTCCAATAATGTCACCATTAAAGTCAATGTAAGGTATCCCTATTCACTGACCAAAACTTTTAAGATGATACAATTTTATGGAATTTGAAACCGTTATTGGATTGGAAGTCCACGCCCAGCTTGCCACCAGCACAAAGATGTTCTGTAACTGCTCCATTGAATTCGGACAAGATCCAAACCTGAACACCTGCCCGGTTTGCCTGGGATTACCAGGGGCACTGCCTACTATCAACGAGACAGCCGTTAAATATGCAATAATGCTGGGACTGGCAACACACTGCTCTATTCGTAAAGACTCACAATTTGCCAGAAAGAATTACTTCTACCCGGATCTGCCGAAAGCATATCAAACATCGCAGTTTGACCGCCCGATCTGCGAAAACGGCTGGGTAGAAATTGAAGTGGAAGGGAAAAAGAAAAAAATCGGTATCACCCGCATTCACATGGAAGAAGATGCCGGGAAACTGGTGCATGATGGTGGCGACCGAACGGCGAGTTATGTTGATCTTAATCGGGCTGGAACGCCTCTGGTGGAAATTGTATCGGAACCGGATATACGAAACTCCGCAGAAGCAAAGGCTTACATGGAAAAGATTCACTCCATCGTTACCTACCTAGACATTTGCAACGGGAATATGGAAAAAGGGAACCTGAGATGTGACGCCAACGTATCCATTCGCCCTTTTAACCAATCAGAATTTGGAATTCGAACTGAAACGAAGAATCTAAACTCTTTTCGAAATGTGCAGGATGCGATTGAATTTGAGATCGAAAGGCAAATTGAACTTACTTTCGAAGGAGACCCCATCATTCAGCAAACTCGATTGTGGGATGCTAATCAGAAAACGTCCAAGGCAATGAGAAGCAAGGAAGATTCAGATGATTACCGGTATTTTCCCTGTCCTGATCTGCCCATTGTTTTGGTAGATGACAGTCTGATCCAACAATTGAAAGCCCAATTACCGGAACTTCCGGATGTAAAGCAGCTAAGATTTCAATCACAATATGCATTGGGAGAGAAAGATGCTTCAAATCTTGTGGCTAACAAAAAAATAGCCGAATATTTTGAGGAAACTGTGGAAAACGGAGCAGAGGCAAAACAGACGGCAAACTGGATCTTGAGCGATTTTTCCCGGCTATTGAATGAAAACAAAGTAGAAATTGATGAATGTAAAATAAAACCGAATGCACTGGCAAGTTTGATTCAATTGATTGCAGATGGAGTGATCAGCAGTAAGATTGCTAAAACTGTATTTGAGGAGATGTTTGCTTCAGGAAATGCCCCGGATAAAATTGTCAAGGAGAAGGGGTTAACACAAGTCTCAAACGAGGATGAGATCAAATCGATCTGCCAGAAAATTCTTGATGAAAATCCCTCACAGATTGACGAATTTAAGGCCGGCAAAGTTAAAGTCCTTGGCTTTTTTGTCGGTCAAGTCATGAAACAGACCAAAGGGAAGGCAAATCCCCAGCTTGTCAACAAGCTTCTCAATGATCTCTTATCATGCTGAGCCTTTCGCAAGAAATTTTGATAATCACACGACGGCAAACAGTTTTCACTGATCCAAATTAAAACAGGTCAATGAGTATTTAAGCTGTTAACAATAGCAGTTAACAGCAAGGAAAACAGCGAAATGCTGGAAGTGATAAATACTCATAAGCTTATGTTCTTATTGTTGATATTATCTTTATCATTAACAATAAGAATGATTCGCAAACTGTATGCGATAGGCTTCAACAATCTGTTTTTTTTAAAAATATTCTATTATTTTAAAAACCGGGAGCAATACGGGGTTCCGCTACTTAAAAAAAAATGATTCAAAATCAACCTAAAGAAATATACCTGAAAGACTATCACCCACCTGTCCATTTAGTGGAAAATGTTGACCTGGTGTTTGATCTGTTCGAAGACCACACAATAGTAACTTCAACCCTAATCTGCAATCTGAACCCCGACGTCAAAACCACCAGACCTCGCTTTGTCTGTTTCGGCAAGGATCTGGAACTGGTATCGATAAAGCTCAACGACACTGTTCTGGCTTCAAAAAACTACACGATAGAAAATGAACAGCTGATAATCGATTGCGGTTATAACAATTTTAAAATTGAGATTATCACCAGGATCTATCCGTTTAAAAACCAATCACTGGAAGGATTGTATAAATCGGGAAAAATATTCTGCACTCAATGTGAAGCTGAAGGATTTCGGAAAATCACCTATTTTCCTGATCGGTGCGATGTAATGGCCAGATACACCACAAAAATTATTGCCAATAGAGAAAAATACCCGGTTTTACTATCCAACGGGAATATCACGGGAAAAGGGAAATTAGGCAATGACAGACACTGGGTAAAATGGTCCGACCCCTATAAAAAACCATCATACCTCTTCGCTTTGGTTGCTGGTGATCTGGTTGTGGTGGAGGATAAATTCATCACCTGCTCCGGGAAACCTGTCACCCTCCAAATTTATGTAGAAAAAGAAAATATCGATAGATGCGACCATGCCATGCTGAGCTTGAAACAGGCGATGAAATGGGATGAAGAGGTCTATGGCAGGGAATATGACCTGGACATCTTCATGATTGTCGCGGTTAATGACTTTAACGCAGGGGCTATGGAAAACAAAGGCTTGAATATTTTTAATTCCAGCCTTATTCTCGCCAGCCCTGACACGGCTACTGATCTCGATTTTGAAAGGATTCAAGGTGTTGTCGCTCACGAATATTTTCACAATTGGACAGGAAACCGTATCACCTGTCGTGATTGGTTCCAGTTGAGTTTGAAAGAAGGTTTGACAATCTTCCGGGACCAGGAATTTTCAGCCGATATGACCTCCAGAACAGTTAAGCGTATCTTTGATGTCAATTACCTGAGGACCATTCAATTTGCGGAAGACTCCGGGCCAATGGCTCACCAGGTTAGGCCGGAATCATATATTGAAATCAATAATTTTTACACGGTCACGGTTTATTTTAAAGGAGCCGAACTGGTCAGAATGATGGCTACCATCCTGGGAAAAGAAAACTTCCTTAAAGGAATGACGTTGTATTTTGATCGTCATGATGGCCAGGCTGTTACCATAGAAGATTTTGTCAAAGCAATGGAAGATGCCAATCGTGTGGATTTCACCCAATTTCGCCTTTGGTATACACAGGCTGGAACGCCAGAAGTCAAGGTAAGAAGCCACTATGCCCCGGATAAAAAAGCATTCAGTCTGATACTGTCCCAAACATGTCCTCCTACACCCGGACAAAAAGTCAAGGAACCCTTTCAGATTCCATTGAAGACCGCACTGTTTGATCGAAACGGAAATCCAATCAACATAGAACTGGAAGAATCGGGTGGTGGCCAAACCAAATCGGAAGTGATTTTAAATTTTTGTCAACCGGAACAAACATTTACATTTTATGGTATTCAACAACGGCCTATCCCCTCAATTCTCAGGGGGTTTTCAGCCCCGGTTAAACTGATCCATGACTTAAGCGATGAGGATTTATTGTTTTTGATGTCCCACGATACAGATCCTTTCAATCGTTGGGAATCAGCACAAAAACTGCTAACAAACACAATACTGCGAATTATCAAAGCGGTTCAAATCAAAAAGTTTAAAAAAGATAATCTCGAACAATCGATAAAGAGCGATATGACGAGAATTGCGAACGCTTTCAGGGATGTTCTATCTGATAAAAAACTTGAAAAGGCTGTTATCAGACAGACATTGACACTCCCAGGAGAATCGTACTTATCAGAATACCTTGAAATTATAGACATTGACCTTATCCATTTTATACGCGAAAGAATCAAGGAAATAATTGCTGAAAAACTGGAGATTGAGTTTTATGACTTGTATAAATCCCTCCATAAAACAGATAAAATCGGATATGACCCTGAGTCGGCAGGAATAAGGAGTTTAAAAAATCTGGCGCTTGAATACTTGATGTCAACAAGAACTGAAGAGATAAGAGACCTGTGTTATCAACAATTTAAAACTGCAAGGACAATGACTGATGAAATGCAGTCACTAACTTACATTTCAAATGAAGATCCAACCCACCGCTCACAGGCGTTGGATGTTTTCTATAAGAAATGGAAGGATGACACGAACGTCATGAATAT
This sequence comes from bacterium, assembly GCA_018829445.1. Lineage (GTDB taxonomy): Bacteria > SAR324 > SAR324 > XYD2-FULL-50-16 > XYD2-FULL-50-16 > JAHJTV01. The sequence continues at coordinate 73,429 of JAHJTV010000082.1, read as the reverse complement.
CTGGCTTACCATCCAGGCATCATCCAAGCTTACTAAATTGGAGAGCGTTGAGAATCTTATGAAACATCCGGTGTTTGATTACAAGAATCCAAATAAGCTTCGAGCCGTTATTGGAAGCTTCTGCAATTCTAACCTGATCAATTTTCATGACCCAACTGGAAAAGGGTACGAATTTTTATCCGGGGAAATTTTAAAATTGAATCAAACAAACCCTCAAATGGCCGCCAGATTCCTAACGCCGCTGACAAAATGGAAAAAATATGACCCAAACCGTCAAAACCATATGAAATCCCAACTTTATAAGATACTGAAAATCCCCAACCTGTCCAAGAATGTATTTGAAATAGCATCCAAGAGTCTATCTTAGATTTTAAGCTAAATATCCTAAAGTTTTTCTCGGAGATTCCGATTGATTATATAAGGAATAGTAGGTTTGGATTAACCTGTGGTTCTCCTTTTAAATCAAATCAAATACAGTGATCACCGGATTTAAGGTAGAAACGCCTAAAGCTTTTGCCTTATCTTCCGATCTAAGAACTAGAGCCAGCTTTATGTTCTTCAAATTGGGTACTGGTGTCAGTAAAATTGAAGTTATCTTGTGAGGTATTACTATGAGGATTTTCCTTCCATTAAAAACAATTATTGGATTATTGTGCTTTATAATGTTCACGTTCACTTATGGAACAGCTCAACCGGTAAAAGATTCTGGCAATATTTACACAAAGTGGATAACACTTGCACTTTTAGGTAAAAACCAGGCGGAGATTGAGTTTTTTTTCCGTAATGAAAAAGAAGCTTCCATCCAAAAGGTCAAGGAGAGAATTCGGTTTGCTGTTTTAGAAAACCTGAGGCGTTCAAATACGAAGTCAATGATTGCCAGAATTTCGGATGCTGACGATTTTAACGTTATAATATCAAAAATTCTACTTGAGATCAGGTTTGTCGGTTTGGAGCATGATGAAGATCTCTTGCTGTCAATTAAAGAAGAGTTTGGGGTTGAACTGGAGAGCTTATAATTACGAATTTTTTCGGACTAGGACTATAAATGAAACGCTTTAAAAAAATACTCCTGGGAATTGATCTTAACCACTTCTCAAAAGAGGCAATGGAGTTTGCTGCAGAAACGGCAAAACTCAGGCATTCGAAACTAATAGTAATGTATGTTCACAGAAGCCCCTTAAAAAATATTGCCGTTTCAAAAAATACAACTCAAAAAGAAATAGAAAAATACAAATCCGAACTGATTAAACTATGTGAGAAATATATTTCCAAATCGGTCAATTGGGAGGCCGTTGTTCTCGAAGGAAGACCCATCTATCAAACCATTATTCGAGCTGCCAAAAAGCTGCAGTCAGATCTGATCATTGTCGGCGAACATGACCGCCACCAGCTTGATGAAATCTTGCTGGGATCAAACGCGGAAAAAATCGTCCGATATGCCCCCTGTTCAGTATTCGTTTTAAGACAGATTTAATTTTGATGGCTTACTCCAGTTTCCAGGCCAGTGTTTTCCCTGCCATCAACGGCACCACTTGATCATCTCCAAATGAACAGGTGTCAGGAACCAGATTTTCCTCTTTGATAAGCGTAATTTTTTCATTGTTTCTTGGTAACCGATAAAAATCAGCTCCAAATGAGGAAGAAAACCCCTCCAACTTTTCCAACTTCCCCTGCTGTTCAAATTGATCCGCATATAGAAGTAATGAAACAGGAGCACTATATATCCCTGCCTTACCGATACCTGCTTCCTTGTCCTTTTGAGAGTGTGGAGCACTATCTGTCCCGAGGAAAAACTTGGGGTTACCGCTGGTTGCAGCTTTCAACAATTGTTGTCGGTCTTGTTCTGTTTTTACTACAGGAAGACAATAAAGATGAGGCTTAATACCACCGATCAATAAATTGTTGCGAGTGAATAACAGATGATGAATTGTAATGGTTGCTGCAAGATTTTCCCCGCTTTCTTCAGTGAACTGCACTGCTTCTGTTGTGGTGATGTGCTCAAATACGATTCGTAACCCAGGGTATCGCCTTATAATTGTTTTCAAAACGGTATTAATAAAAATCTTCTCCCGCTCGAATATGTCCACATCGGGATCTGTAACCTCCCCGTGAACCGACAGCGGGATTCCCAGTTTCTGCATTTCCTGGAAAACGGTGTCACACTGATCAATATTTTGAATACCAAATGCCGAGTTTGTCGTAGCGCCAGCCGGAAACATTTTCACTGCTAATATGGACGGCTCCCTGGCCACTTTTTTTATCTCTGAGATGCTGGTATTTGCTGTCAAATACAGTGCCATAAATGGCTCAAATGTATTGCTCCCTTTTAATGCATCACAAATCCGTTCTTTATAAGAGAGTGCATGCCCAACCGTTGCGACAGGTTCTGCTAAGTTTGGCATTATCAGAGCCCTTTGATAATACCGCGCAGATTCACCAATCACCGATCGCATTTGATCGTTGTCTCTGACATGAAGATGCCAATCATCGGGCTTTGTTATTGTTATTCGTTTCATTAGTTATCAAAATTTTTTCTTTCTTTCAAAGAGTTGACAAGGCTTCTACGATTCAATAAATCAGATACAGAAGGTTTTTTCAAATGCCGGATCATTATTACCATAAATCATTTTGGAAATTTAAGACCCCATATGCAAGAGATAATAGAGATTTGTACTTCAAAAAGAGAGGAGTTGGTAGATATTACACCACAAATAACTAAAATTGTTGAAAGAAGCAGTATAAATACCGGGCTGATCAATGTCTATTCACAAGGAGCAACCTCTTCGATAATGATTCAGGAAAACTGGGACGACAGTGTTCAAACCGATGTCATTAATCTGTTGCGAAAACTGATTCCACAAGGTGTCTGGCTGCACGACGCACAAGATGGTAATGGAGACTCTCACTTAAAAGCCGGTTTGGTCGGCCCAAATGAAACCATCCCTATTATCAATGGTGAACTCGGGTTATCCCGTTGGCAGAACATTTTCTTTTGTGAATTTGATGGCCCCAGGCAAAAAAGATCGATTATATGCACTTTGATTGGAACCGATTGAAAAACAAATAATCACTCTGTCATAACCCGAAAATGAACATTGATTTACACAAAGAACAACAACAAAACCCCATGCGTTGTCTTTTTCTTGCTTTTTTTTGCTCACTCCTTTTAGTGGTTCTTCATCAAACTGCCTCATCGGACGATCAGTTTGATTCCTTGTTTTATGGACATTATTATGAATCAGTTGCCGACCGACTTTACGATTCCAAGGAGATACCGGGAAATTTACTGTTGGCGCTGGAATATTACAAAAAAGCATCCAATTACCTGTCCACCAATTCGGAAGTTGAATGGAAAATCGGCCGCTGTTATTGGGTACTTGCCACCAAAACAGTCAAAGAGGAAGATCGATTGGTGTATTTTAAAGAGGGAATTCGTTATGGAAAGTTGGGAGTAAAAAACAATCCGGACAGCTCCAATGCCCATTTGTGGCTATCGCTGATAGTTGGTTCCAGTGCAATGGATCAAGGTGTAGTCAGAACCTTATACAACCGGGAAATGATTAAATCAGGGCTGGAAACCGCTTTAAGGATAAATCCCAGTAATACAAACGCCTATGTTGGATTGGCCGGCTGGTATTTTCATGTTCCCAAATTTCTCGGGGGCGACAGGGAAAAAGCATTCCAATATATTAATCGAGCAATCAGAATTGAACCTGATTATACTTCTGCCAGACTGGTGAAAGCTGAATTCTTACTTCAGGAAAATAGACACCCGGAAGCAATAAGGACATTAAAGGAGATCTTAAATATTAAAAAACCAGCTATCAGAGGAGATGGTGTGGAAAACGTCAACAATGCGAGAAAAATGTTGGATCAGTTAAAAGCAGAAGGGTTTTCAGGCTAAATCAGCCTTGTTTATTAACGCAATCGCTTCATCATAATCCTCCCTGTGAACATATAGCTGATAGATTTCAATCAGCTTTTTCCTCCCTCCCAATAAGGAAGATTTGAGGGCTAAGGGACAAATGGTTGTCCGTCCAAACTCCTCATCGATAACCAGAATGGTTTCCTGGTTTATCTTGTTGCCATCGCATTGTGAAGAATATTGATTTGATGAATGAGCTAAAATAACTTCTATCCTGTTTTCCTTCAAAATGAGCTTCACCTTCTCAAGTTTGTGAAGCCTGTCCTGCTCACCATCTAAAACTCGAATCAGGCTTTTCGCAGGAATGCGGTGATAGATCTTCCCTGACCATTTTTTGTCCCTGTTGATTCGAAAAATTTCCATAAGCTTGGATTCAGTAAGGAACAGGAATTTTTCCAATGATCCATCTATTTCACAATCGATCTCTTTTTCCTCAAACGCCTTTTTCAAATAGTGTCGATAGGCACCTAAGGATTTATGGAAATAGATCTGGTAGAACATATGCACTCGTGCCAACAGGAATATCTCATAAGATGGCACCCCTTCTCCGTCAATCGCCAGCAGAAACTGCCGGGAGTCCTCCTCCAGACAACATGAAAAAGATGTGATGAGACGATCCAGATCGTATTTGCCATATGGTACTCCGGCAAAATAGGAATCCCTCAACAGATAATCCATCCGATCAACATCTATCTCCCCATTGATAAGCTGGCAGAGTAAAGGATAGATCATTGGTTTGCCGTTATTCGCCAACATCCTCTCTGATGGTTGATTGTTCTTCGATAAGATACAGATAATATCAGCAGCTTCCTCTCTGGTCAGGATATCTTCTTCCTCCGCCAGATGAGAAATAATGGCTTGTGAAAAATCTTCATGGGTTGCCCTTTTGTTTATACATTCGGAATGTTGCAGATCCGGCTTTAATGAAGATACTAGCGGCAGTATCGCTTCGGCTGCATGGGAAAAAGGTGGGTGACCAATATCATGAAGTAGCGCGGAATAGCGAAGAATCTGACGAAAGTAGGCGAGTTGTTCTGCCGAATAGTATTGTTTAATTGAGTGCACCTGGTTTTTCAATAATTGGTCAAAGATCAAACCAGCCAGGTGAATCGCTCCCAAGGAATGTGAGAATCGTGTGTGGACAGCCCCGGGGAAAACAAATGAGGTAAATCCCAATTGAGAAATATGCCGCAATCTTTGAAAGTATGAATTGTCGATTATTTTTAATTCATTTTGAGCCAGCTGAATCGATCCGTGAATAGGGCATCTGATAATCGCATTTTTAGAATTCATTTTTGACTACCTCTGTTCCGCAAAGACGGTCATGAAGAGGATAAGGAGCGACACAGACTACATTTATTACCAATATAGGCGATAAAATAACAAACAATAATTCCCTGACAACCAAGGTGACAATTCTTCTAAGACCCCTGTGTTTCGTCTCTATCTTCAAAGAAAAACTGTACTTCCCCAAGGATCTCCCACCAAACAGAATGACAACCAGATTATAGACAATATAACAGATCAGCAGATTAATGCTGTGGTGAGGACTGAATCTTTCAAAAACCTGCAGCAGCAAACCTACGATCAACAGGTCGAAAAGGCGAGCGAAAAATCTTGGGAAATAATAGGTTTTTATGACCATGGTTTTAGTGCAAGAACTCTCCGGCAATAATAATGGATTCTTGACTGGCTTGCTTGGCGCCCCGGCAAAGTTCTTCAAAATCTTTGTCTTCAGGTTGAGTTAACAAAAAAAGCAGCATGGGTAAATTCAAACCTGTTATCACTTCCACCTTGTTTTTTTGAATGAAGGGAATAGCCATATTGCTGGGCGTCCCTCCGAACAGATCGGTCAGGATGATAACTGATTGTCCTGAATCCAGTGAATCAATGGCGGAGTTGATCTTCTGGGAACAATCGGAGTCGGTATCCAGATCGAAGCATACTGGAATTGCTTTTCCCTTTCTGTTGGTAATTGTTTCAGCGATTTTGACAAACTCAGCAGCAAGATTTCCGTGGGTAATGACTAGGATGTTTGCCATTTTTTATAGTTGAAGAATTTAGTATCGACGAATATGAATAGTAAATACGCGCTTATTCATTATCCTCAATAAACTTGATCACCTCTTTCGAGGTGTTTGCCGCAAGTAATTTCTCTTGTACAGATGCATCCCTAAATAACCTAACAATTTTCGCACTCGCCTTCAGATGCTCTGATCCTCCTTTTTCAGGGGCAACAAGCAGAAAAAAGAAATTCGCCGGTTTATTATCCAAAGACTGAAAATCAATTCCCTCTTTTGAGATACCAATTACAATGTGAACTTTATCAACTTCAAGACTTTTACAATGAGGAATCGCTATTCCCGATCCGATTCCGGTGGTTTTCAGTTTTTCTCGCTCCTCCAGCATTTCAATGATCTTTCCCGTATCGCTAATTGCTGCGGTATTCGACAACAACTCCACCAGGTTTCGTATGATCTCACTCTTACTGTTTCCCTGAAAATCCATCATAATTCCGGATTCGCAAAGATAATCAGATAGTTTCATTTAAATCTGCCTTTGTTATTTATAACTTAAAATTTAACTTCAAATTCTAATAACTTTAAAGTTTCTTGCACAATAGTTTTTTTGGAAAAGCAAAAATACCCAAATTAATTCACTGCTGAATAGCTATTTCTTTAACCAATTTTGAATTCGTTTGACGCCTGCAGATATTCCCGTATTCCTTTACTGACACCATCCTTATCTTCCATATGAGTCAATCCAAACCATTTCTCGTTTGTGGGTATCACTTTGATTTTTGCTGCTCCTGAGCGTATGGCATGATCTAATGCTTCAGTAATATAAAACTCTGAAGTATCATTCTGCCCGTTTTCTTGAAGAAACTTAATAAATCGATCTTCTAAAATATCAAAAATAGAGGGCGAAAAACCCCAGAAGTTCATGGAAACCATTGAGTCGGCTGATAACTCTACCAATTTGCCATCTCTGTCTCCAATGACTTTGTCATTTATGCTTTTTATATCTTTAATCTCATTAATTGATAACAAATAGTCGCCATCAGTTTTACAGAGTCCTCTTGAAACTCCCCCATGTTTCGACAAAGTGTTTGATAATTGATAACCAAGCATGAAAAACTGATTGGATTTTTCCCCGATTTTCTCAAGGAACTTCTTCATCAAGATAAAAGCCGATGGCCCATAAAAATCATCGGCATTTATAACAGCAAATGCTGAATTTATCACCCCTCTCGCAGCTAAAATGGCATGACCTGTTCCCCATGGTTTAATCCTGTTCTTCCAAGCAGTAGACTTCAAAGGAACATTTTCAATCTCTTGAAACGTATATGAAATATCTATTTTTCCCTTGAATCGGGTTATGATCTGATTGTTTACTTCGCTTTCAATATCCTTATTAATCACCAAAACAATCTTTCGGAATCCTGCGTTTATAGCATCTTTTATTGAGAACTCCATGATCGATTCCGCTTGGTCGCTAATTGCCTCGACCTGCTTATATCCTCCAAAACGTTTACCAAGGCCGGCTGCCAAGACAACCAATGCCGGACTTTTATCATTTACCATTTTCTACAATCCCAAATAATTCAATTTATCATAAAAACTCAGTTCCACAGCAACTTCAACCTCCCCACACAATATTTAAGAATAAAAAATCAGGTGGATCACAGGCATTTTCCGATTGACCCCTCCCTGCATAATCTCCCGTCAATCCAGACAGCACTACTTAAATCGGCTCCTTCAAGTTCAGCAAAATCCAGCTTGCTGCCAACAAGTTCAACTCCTCTCAGGACTGCTTTTTTCAGGTTGGCCGCTGTCAGGTCAACATTCTTTAGAAATGCACCCGTTAGATTTGCTCCCTCAAGATTGGCCCCACTTAACATGGAACCATTTAAATTGAACCAGAGCATCTTTCTATTTTTTAAATTAACATAAGGTAATTGACAGTTTTCACAAACCTTCGTGTTTATCAGCTTTATTAGAGGATCTGTAATACATCTACCAATAGACCCACTCTTACATTTCTGTCCATGACTCCAGATGGAATTTGAAATATCTGTTCCGGTTAAATCAACATTTGAAAGGTTTGCTCCCTTAAAGCTGACTGACTTCATGTTGGATTCTTTTATGGTTGCGTTGCTTAAATCGGCCTGGTCAAAATTTGACTGTTCCATATTTGATTTATTCAATTGAATTCTTTTCATAACAGCTCCTGAGAAATTAGACCGATAAAGATCTGAAGAGTTCAGTTGAGCATCAATCAAATTTGCCCCTTTGAAGTATCCATAAGGAATACTGCATTCATTACATTTTTTGTTCAGAACTGCGTATTTAACATTTAAGGTAATACAATACCCCATTGAACCTGCATTACATTCCTGCCCATTAATCCAGGTAGCTCCAGAGAAATCGGCATTGGCAAAACTCACTTTCTCAAATTTGGCATTGTCTAATTTGGCATTGGTGAACCTGACATTTCTAAATGCAGTATTAGAGAATGAGGTATTGGAAAGATCTGCCCCTTGAAAATTTGTGCTTTGAAGAATCGTGTCGCTAAATGCTGAACCTTTCAGATTTGCCCGGCTTAAATCGGTGCGCGTTAAATCAGTATTATTAAATTCAGAACCACCCAGATCAGATTGAATCAGTATTGCCTCCTGCAGATTGGACTTGTCAAACTTGGACTTCGTCATTATGCAATTGTAAAAATTAGACTTTTCCAAAGCAGCTTCAGAAAAATTTGTTCGCAAAAAGCTGCTATCCCTAAAATTAGCCTGACGGATAATGGCTTTCTCAAAATTCTGATCCTGCAAGATAATATGAGTAAGAACACAGCGGTTGCATAATTTTTGATTAACTAACGTCTCAAAGGTGTTGGTAATACACATACTAATTGATCCGGATTTACATCGTTCACCGGTGGGCCAAATAGCACCTGTCAGTTTTGCATTCTTAAAAACAGCCCCGTTGATATTTGCCCCGGTTAGATTTGCATTTTCCAGAATTGCATCCGTAAAATCTGCTTCAGCCAACTCCGCATCCATAAATCGCGTGCTTTGGAGATTGCTGCCTACAAAATTTGATTTTACCAAATAAGCGCCAACCAGAAAAACATTCTCAAAATTGGAATAAGGCAAACTGCATTGCGGGCAGTTTTTTGTCTCCGTAACAGTCATGACACTTTTAGTAATACATTTGCCATAAGACCCCCGCTGACATTTTTCTCCGTTTGTCCAGATAGCATCTTCAAAATAGGTTTGGGATAGGACAATATTTGAAAGATTTGCCCCCAGTAAATTGGAACCTTTTAAATTTGCTTCGGTCAATTTCGAACCTGACAAATCAGCATTTCTCAAATCTGTATTTTTAAAATCAGCTCCTTCAAGATTGCAGTTAATGCACTTGTTAGTTTTTTTTAATTCTGCAAAATCTTCTTCGCTATATCCAAAGACACATTCAAACGAGAACACACAGAGAATCATTATTAAACTGCTGAAATTTTTGCTACAAATTATCTGCCTCATAACACCGGTCATTTTTAATCCCTTCTTAACCAAAATTAATAAATCAGGTATTGTTTTGTTCAACTTTAGTCACTAGACCTTCAATCGTACAACCAAAATCGGCCTAAAAACAATATTCAAGCTTTGTCTTCAACTCTGAGAAAACACAAAGTAGCAATTCTAATTTTGGAAAAACTAGTTTTTCTATTATTCGATAACAGGAGTAAAAATTAGGGGACATTCTTCTATAAACCACATTATTCAGTATTAATCACCTGATTTATAACGTATTTTATGGTTTTTGATGTTAAATGAATGAAGCTTTTATCTTATTGAACGCCTTCAGCGTTCCTTTGTCGGACTGACTAAATACCCAGGGTGGCATTCGCAAGCTCACAGACCCTGGGCTATTGATGTGTATCCCCTTCGGGGAATGCCGTACAGAAATTATCCGGGGAGAATACCCCGACGGGGTTAAATATTCACAGCCTGGGATCAGCGAACTTGTGAGCGCCACCCCGGGATAAGAAAAACACTCCAATTATCAGAACTCTGAAGGAGTTCCATAAACTCAATTGATATGACAATGTAAATATCAAGTTTTACATGTATAGAACAAATTATCCCTGCAGGCTATGTCGTTCGGTTTGACACAAATATCTAAAATTAGAATTGCTGAACACAAAGTTGGCATATGGACATTATTTAGATCAAATGATATCAGATCTTGTTATAGTGATTGATTTAAATAGGTGATAGTCTAGGATACCATCAATCATTAATGACTAGCAAACTCCAAGGCAACAATAATCAGATATAACATTTGGATGTCAACCTTTACGCACCCTTTTAAAAAGCATGAAAAGGAACTTATTAAACAATTTTTCGCAAATAACAATCCTGTCATAGTCTATCCCACCGAAACCTTTTATGCCCTGGGATGCGCAGCTGATAATTCGGAAGCAGTCCAAAAAATCTATGAAATAAAAAAACGAAAATCTGGCTTTCCTCTATTAGTGTTAATAGATAGTTGGCAAATGCTTGATCAATACGCTGATAATCTGGACTCCTCAAAAATGAGTTTGCTAAAAAAACACTGGCCGGGACCACTGACTGCCATATTACAGACAAAAGATAGTAAATTAGCAAAAGAGTTGAATTATCAATATTCAACTTTGGGTTTTAGAATGACATCATCCCCCATCGCAAGAGAATTAATCCGGATGGCAGGCGTCCCCTTGGTGGGAACGAGTGCCAATAGGTCTTCTGAACCGGAAGCAGCTACATGCGATGCGGCAAAGCAGTATTTTACGAATCAGGTAGACATTTACATCGACGGTGGCAGATCACCCGGAATTCTGCCGTCAACTCTGATAGACCTGACAGGAAAGGATTATAAGGTTATACGTGAAGGAATGATAAAAGTATAATGGTAAAGATTACAACATAATACAGAAAAATGGCGATTGATCGCATCATTTTCCGACTATTTTGTCGAATTGGTTCGACTATCTTGTAGTTCCAGCAAAAAAAACTAACCTTAAGGAAATAATGGCAAAACAGAAAAAAGTTGACTTCAAAGAGATCGGATTGGATATCGGATTGATCCTCGCCAAACAGTTTTTTAAAACTGAGTATTTGCACTACGGATACTGGACGGATGGTTTGACCGTTGATAACTCAAATATTTATCAGGCACAGGAGAACTACGCGAATTTAATTCTTTCTCACATCCCGGAGGGTGTAAAATCTATTCTTGATGTTGGCTGTGGGGCGGGAAAATTTGCAGAAAAACTACTGGATAATGGCTATATGGTCGATTGTGTCTCACCCAGTCCAAATCTAACCAAGCACGTGAAAAATCTGATCGGAGATAGATGCAACATATTTGAATGTGGCTATGAAGAGCTGAACACGGAAAAAAAATATGATTTAATACTATTCAGTGAGAGTTTTCAGTACATCCCCGTTCATTCCTCAATCCCTCAAAGCTTGAAATTTCTAAACAATAACGGACACATACTCATTTGTGATTTTTTCCGGAAAAAAGTGGAAGGAACCAGCCCCATTGGAGGAGGGCATGATTTAGTGGAGTTTTACGAATACATATCAGGGCAACCAATTGAAACCATAACCGATATTGATATCACTCAGGAAACAGCCCCCAGTATTGATATTGTAGATGATTTTTTAACCAATACGATTCATCCCATTTACAACCTGATTTTTTATGTCCTGGACTCGAACTATCCAAAAATTTCAAAATTTCTTAAATGGAAATACAAAAAACGACTCGAAAAAATAAATTATAAATACTTGCAACGAAAAACAAACGCTGAGAGTTTTTCCTATTTTAAATCCTACCATCTAATGGTCTATAAAAAGCAATAATTGTCTGCCGTTGCTTTATGATACAATCTGCTCCAGAAAATCATTCCAGTTTTCAACTCTTACCCAGGATGGATCGCTTGCTTTTAGATTATGCGGACGATTCATCAGGTAAACTTTGCTTTCAGGCAATTCTCTCTTGATCTCCATGCAGTTTTTTGGATGATCATCCAGAAAAATTATGTCAGTCCCGGGATTGTGGAGCTTCTTAATCACATCCGCTTTACTGGGATAGTCCTCCTCCCCAAAATTAAAATGCCCGGCCAGATGTAACTCTTTATAATTGAGGTTATGATACTTCAGATTTTGTTCACGACTTGAGAATTGGGCTAACGGGATATTTGTAATAAAGTAGATGGGGAATTTGGTTGATAACTTATTAAAACTGTCTGAATCGACCAGAAGCTCAAGGCGTGTAAATCGATCACTGTTTACGAATCTCTCCCAAACCTCTTCTATGTCAAGCGACTTAAATTCCTCGGTCATTTCCCAGGTCTGCAATGAATAATCCAACGGCAGATCGGTTATGTACTCCTCCCTGATAAAATCGACGAATGACCCTTCAAAATCGAGAATAACACCGTCAACATCCAAATAGAGTTCTTTCATCACACTCTCTCCCTTAAAAATTATGTTGGCATCCTCAATGATACCATTTTGATAAAATCCTCGCCCATATGCCATGATGGTTCGATTTTTAAATATCCGTCAATTATCAAGGTCAGTATCGCGGATTAATACTCCAAACCAGGAAAAACCAACAGTTTAACTTTTCCAAAAGGTTTTTCTATGCTAGCCATAAAATCAAGTCAGTTCAAGATAAACGGTTTGTTTTAATCCTTTTCCAAGAGTCCGCGGATATGAAAGACACTGAACAAGTCAATTCCCATTCGATTAATATCAATAACAAAAAATACAGTTTTACCTGCACTGACGGAGAAGATCACGTAAAAGAGCTGGAAAATAAGATAGTTGAGACAATTGATGCCGTATCTGGATTGGAGCCTGTCCATGTTTTTTCCGACTATGCAATTAAAATGGCGCTATTGTTAGCTGACGAAGTAATTAGCGAGAAAAAAACAAAGCGAGTTTTACTTGAAGAGATAGAACAGAAAGTTACGCCCATGCTAGAAGAATTGGACAAGGCGCTAAACCCGGAACAACAATTTTGAAGTGGACAAGGGAGATGATTCTGGATAGAATTAGTGCAACAAAGCATTTAAGAGATTTCTGCCCTGTTCGTGGAATTTAGGTAATATTGAGCCGTTTCTTATTACAAGGGACTGGTCACTGTTAGTCGTGTGCATGCCCAATTTATTGGGAAGCCTAAAGCTATTACTCACTACTCCCACCTGGTCTAACCAGGTTCAATTAACTCCTAAAACACGGCAGGGCGGTTATAGAACTAGCGGTATAAGTCAATCAACTGATTTTCGGAAGCTTTCTTCAATCTTCTCTTTCTCGCCTCCTCCTTCTCTGTTTTCTCACTTTCATCAAGTTCTCTCACCGAAGACATTTTTCTATTGGTTTCGCGCTGTTCAATAACATTGAGAATCTGTGCACCATTAGCAGCACCATGGTGTGATCCTCCATGTATTCGATTAACCAGAGGTGATTGAGATATAACGATCTGGAGATTATGAATATCTCCCATAAATCTATCCTTTTATAATTGTAGGAAAAAAGCTTTCCCAGAATTCAACGACTACAAAATATGCAATTATCCTGCAACAAATCTTTGAGATTAAAAACTGATCTTCCGGTTTTTTCAGCATTTGCTTTTCAATCTATTCTCAATCATAATATACTGATAAGATTAATTGGTAAACAATGAACTTAGTCTATTGATATCATAACTTTTTATCACAATAAAAAATGAAGACATACCCCGAATTGATTGATCACTTCAAGAACCGTGGTCCTTTATTGAACATTGTACTGGATGGTTACGGACTCGGCAAACCGGATCATACAAATGCCATTTATCTTGCAAAAACCCCATTCATGGATAAGATTAGATCTCAATTCCCCAATTCCACTCTTTTAACCCATGGAAAACATGTTGGTCTTCCCGGTGAAAAAGATCTGGGAGGTTCGGAAGTCGGACATCTTACCATGGGCGCTGGCCAAAATGTTCAACAAGGGCCTACCTTGATCACAAATTCCATTGCTGACCAGACATTTTTTAAGAGTCCTGTTCTGCAAAAGCTTTTGCAAAATGCAAAATCGGGTGCTTTGCACCTGATTGGTTTGCTGTCTGATGGCAATGTCCACAGCCATATCGATCATTTTTTTGCTGTTATCCAAGAGGCAACTCGTCAAAATGTAAAAAAGTGTTATATTCATGCCCTACTGGATGGAAGAGATGTTGGTATTCAAACGGCGGATCAATATATTAAGCAACTGGAAGACCTGTTGGCAAATATCAATTCAGAACATCAGGAGTGGGATTATGGCATCGCCTCAGGAGGAGGCAGAGAGATTATCACCATGGACCGGGATCTGAACTGGAATAGGGTTGAAGCAGGCTGGAATACCCATGTCCTGGGACAATCAGGAAATAATTTTGATAATGCGTTGGATGCAATAGAACATTTTCGTTCCCAAACTCCTGGATTAATCGATCAAGATTGTCCTCCGTTTAATATCCGAAACAGAGACGGAAAGATCCCAAAGATTGATGATGGCGATTCTGTTTTGATGATGAATTTCAGGGCTGATCGAGCAATAGAATTGACCAGGGTCTTTGTGGAAAAGGATTTTAGCGGTTTTAAAGTTGATTCGGTGCCCAAAGTCTGTTTTGCGGGGATGATGGTCTATGATGAGGATAACAACATCCCCGAAGATAGAATCATCAGCAGTCCCATCGTATCAAACCCCTTTGGTAAAAGAATTCTGGAACTTGGATTCAACCAGTTCAGATTGGCAGAAACTCAGAAATATGCGCATGTTACCTTTTTCTTCAACGGTGGTTATCGCAATCCTCTTGATCCTAAAAAAGAGAATTATCATCTGATCCCTTCTGACAAAATTGTATCGTTTGCAGATGCTCCAAAAATGAAAGCGCTTGAAATCGCGGATAAAGCAGTTGATTTTGTAAATTCAAAACAATATGATTACGGTCTGATAAATTTTGCAAATACAGATATGGTTGGACACACCGGAGACATAAAAGCAACAATTATTGCCGCAGAAACGGTTGACAAATCCATTGAGAAAATATGTGCCGCCATTGAAAAGGTGGGGGGGATTGCGATTATAACTGCTGATCATGGAAATGCCGATGAAATGATCATCACTAATAAAAAAACCGGAAAAGAGGAAAGAAGTACAAAACATTCCATCAATCCGGTACCGTTTGTTATATTTGATCCGGCTTTTAAGAATAATTATGCTCTGAAAACGCAATCTCCGGATTCAGTCCTCAATCTGTCAATGATAGCAGCAACAAATTTTATACTCATGGGAAAACCGATTCCGGAAGATATTAACGATTCCCTGTTTCAAATCTGATTTTAAACAAACAAAAACGAGTAACCCGGGCACTATTATGAAGACCTTGACCTTGAAAGAAATTGCATCTGCATTGGGTGGAAATCTGGTTGGAAATCCCGACGTCGAAATCACCGGAATCAACGGTATCATCGAAGCTGAAGAAGGTGATATATCATTCCTGGCAAATCCAAAATATAAGGATCACCTACCCATGTGTAAAGCGTCTGCTGTTCTGGTCGGATTAGATATTCATGTAAACGAAGTGAACCTAATACAGATTGAGAATCCCAGGTTGGCCTACTCTCAAGTCATTGGATTGCTTTTTCCTCCAAAAAAGGAAATTCCAAATATTTCAGAACAAGCCTTTATATCAACCAGTGCGCGTATAGGAAAGAACTGCACCATCTATCCGGGCGTCTTTATCGGTGAAAACACTTCTATCGGCAACAACACAGTCATCTACCCAAATGTTTATGTGGGAGAAGGAGTAAAGATCGGAGATGATTGCCTGTTTCACGCCAATGTCACGATCAATTGCAACTGCACTGTTGGAAACAGGGTCATGTTAAATGCGGGCTGTGTTATTGGCAGTGAAGGCTTTGGCTATGAGAGAGAAAAAGATGGTGACGTTCATCGCAAAATTCCCCATATTGGCAATGTCATCATTGAAGATGATGTTGAAATCGGGGCTTTATGTGCTATTGACCGGGGGTCTGTTAAAAATACTATCATAGGAAGAGGAACCAAATTTGATAATCTGGTTCATGTGGCACATAACTGTCAGATTGGAGAAGATAATCTTTTGATGGCTCAAGTCTGCCTTGCAGGGAGCGTCAAGACAGGTCGAAACGTCTGGATTTCGGGTCAGGCCGGTGTATTGGATCACTTAAAAATTGCAGATCATGCCAAGATCTTCGGTAAATCCGGAGTAACACAAAGCATTGAAGAAGCGGGGATATTCGCCGGATTTCCAGCCCGAACACTTCTGGATTGGCAGAAAGCATCAGCCATGTTCTACAAAACGGATGAACAACGAAAGAAACTGGCTTCCCTGGAACGACGAGTCAAAGAACTTGAGGAAGGACTGGAACAGAAAGAATGATTCATTTTTTGGCTTGCTTTAAGTGCAGTGGGTTTGTATGAACTCTATTACTGAATTGAGTTCTTTTTCATCAGAGATCCGGATTAACGTTTTATGGCCTAAAAGCCTCACGTCGGCACAATTCGTCTCACAGCCCCCGATTACCAGAACCAGATTCGCAGAGTTATCCAGACAGGATACCCATTGAATCCGGTTGACAAAAAAACGCTTAATCCGGTTTAGCAATTCTACGCGATCGTAGTTGGGATTACACCCTCCGCAGTATTTAACGCCAATTTTATAAATGACTAGTCCTCCTTATGAATTCCGCACAGTTTTTGAGCCAACTTCTTTTTCTCATTCAGGTTGACCAGTCGAGAGATCATGATCCGTTGCGCCTGGGGAGAGCCCGCGCCGTGCATTGATTCAGTAAGATAGCCGACAGCCGCAGTTCCAAGCGTTATGTTTTCGATTAACCGCAGTATTCTCAATCTGTCTTCAGTCGGGATATCGGCTTTGCCTTTAAAATATTTCTCCATCCATTTTCCAATTTCAGGAGATCTAAAATCCTTTTCAGAGGGGAGAGTGACCATCAATCCTCCTGCAATATCCTGAGCCAGACGCGATATTTCATAGGGAAATCTGGTAACATTCTGCTTGCAAACATTTGCCAACAGAGTGTTGACCAGGTAAGTTCCGCTGGGTTCTTCATGACCTTCGGCAGCACAAGCGATGGAACCACAGTAAAGTGTTTCGTTCAGGTGGTTCATCTCAATTATTTTATCTTTGATATGTGAAGCCTTTTCTGCCCCGTTGTACTCCGCAATCGTTTGAGCAGCCCCTATCAGTACATCTCCAACTCCGGCTTTGCAGGCGTAACTTTGGCGATGATACGATGCAAATCGCTCAACAAGATGACCGGCAAACTCATATTCTTTATACATAAAAATCCGCTCCCAGGGAACAAACACATCGTCAAAAATAACCAGAGCTTCGTGCCCCCCAAAAAAAAGATTCCCCTGATCAAGATTGCCTCCCTCGGCTTTTCTTAGATCACAGGACTGTCTCCCCATGATGTAGCGAATCCCTTCGGCATCACTGGGAAGTGCAAAAGAAACAGCATAGTCCCTATCCTCCGCTTTCAGAGCGATAGTGGGCATGACAATGATCTCGTGGGAGTTAACCGCCCCGGTTTGATGTGCCTTTGCCCCTCGGACAATAATCCCGTCGGTTTTTTCCTCAATAACTCTTAAATAAAGATCAGGATCAGCCTGTTTATGAGGAGGAAGAGAGCGATCCCCTTTAGGATCAGTCATGGCACCATCGCAGGTAAGATCCTCCTCCTGAATAAATTTAAGATATTCAATAAAGCGCTTGTTATACAGGGTACCATGAACATTATCGATTGCCAGTGTCGTCATTGAAAGTGCATTTAATGAATCGGTACCAACACATCGCTGAAAACAGCATCCTGTATGAGACCCCATCAATCGACCCATTTTTGTTTTCTTAAGCAGATCTTCAGTACTTTGATGGATATGGGTAAAACGATTGATTTTTTTACCTGTCAAATGAGAAGTTGCTGTCATAATATCTTCATATTCAGGCTTCCATGCCATCTCATATGTCTTGGCAACAGCATTCATCGATGGACGTATAATGGGATTATCAACTACATTGTCCAAGCGCTCACCAAACATATAAACTTCCAGGTTTAATTCACGCAGGCTCTGCTCATATTCTTTTGCTGTCTTCATAAAATTCTCGCTTTAATATTGGGGATCGGTGCCCTTTGTATTAATTAACCGCACATTCTCTGAAAAATATTACCAAATCACAACTTTTTTTAATATGCTTAATGACTGCTCTTCTCCGGTACCTGTCGTCTCAGGTACAACTTCCAGAAGCTCAGAATCAGGCAAAACAGAATTAAAGCCACTGTAACCCAAAAGGTTTCCTGAAGAGCGGCAACCTGGGAGAAAACAGGTGCCTTGGTTGCCCCCTCGGGATGGGTAAATCCGGCATAATAAAACGTTCGTCCTGCCCACACCGCACCAAGCAGTGAAGTTCCAACAGTCTGTCCAAGAGTACGGGAAACAGAAATCATTCCGGAAGCTATCCCCAAATGCTCTTTGGGAACCGCTCCCATAATTGCGCTGTTATTGGGGGACTGGAATATTCCCATCCCTATTCCCAGTGGAAACATTCGAACAATGTATCCGAGCATCGAAGTATCCGCCGTCAAAGTGCTGGCCGTATAGAATCCTATGAGTACAACGATCAACCCGAAAGTTGAGATTGATTCGGAACCGAATCGATCCGACAGGATCCCCGCTATGGGCGAGGAGATTCCTAATGATACGGGAACAACACAAAGTAGGAGGCCAACCACAATTGTCGGATGCCCCAGAATATTCTGAAGATAAAATGGCAGTAGAATAATGGTTCCTGCCACTCCAATAAAAGCTATGAACCCATTAATGAGATTCACACTGAGAAGATTGTTCTTAAAAAGACCAAGCTGTATCATTGGGTGAGATGATTTTTTCTCAATTCTGATGAATAACAAAAGAAAAAGAAACCATAAACCCAGCAAAATAAAAACAGATGGCTTAAAGAATCCTTGTTTCTGTCCAAATGTTAATCCCAATAGCAGACAGAGGATACAAAAGAAGAGAGTGATGGCACCCTGGTAATCAAATTTTTGCTTTCCTTTTGGCTTAAATGATTGCACGAATTTAAGAACCATCAGGGTTCCAACAATTCCAATGGGTATATTAACCAAAAAGATCCATCTCCAAGATAAAAAGCTGAGAATCACTCCTCCCAGGCTCGGACCAATTGCTATTCCCACTGAAACAATTGCACCGGAAACCCCAAGGGCTTTACCCCGTTCATTGGGAGGAAAGGCCTCGGTCACGATTGCCATCCCCAAAGCCATGACCAGTGCCGCCCCAATCGCTTGAATGACCCGAAATGCAATCAGCCAGTAAACTGATGGTGATAACCCGCACAAGACTGAACCAGTTGTAAAAACAACAAATCCCACTGCATAAAGTTTCTTTTTCCCGATCATATCTCCAAGGCGACCGATGCTCAGCATTAGAGTGGTCACCGTCAATAAATATGATAAAACGACCCATTGAATTACAGAAAAATCAGTATTCAGACTGTTAACCAGTGTAGGCAAAGCAACGTTGACAATGCTGCCGTCCACTGTTGCCAGAAAAATACCCATTCCGGTTGTGGCCAACACCAGCCACTTATTTTTATAATCAAATTGCTGTTGCATCATAAAACCATCGCAAAATAAAAAAATAATCCCCAATATCCGTATGAGGGGGGTAGAGTTTAATACTTTATTAAGAATAAGGCTGTATAGGCGAGTCAGATGGAAGGGCTTTAAAATCCGGTTGAATAAGCATCATTATATGCAGACAGATATCATCATGAGTCAGGCTGTTTTCAGAGTGTATTCCTTCAATTCATACTCTACCAAAATCATCTTCAGCTCGCTCTATATCGTCCTCTCCAAAATAATCTCCTGTTTGTACCTCAATAAATGCCATCTCTTCGGTTCCGGTGTTCTGAACTCGATGCCAGGCCGTTTCAGGAATATCAACAGTTTCACCAGGATGCACCACAATTTCCTGATCATTAAGAGTCACGACTGCCTGTCCAAACAAAACAAACCAATGTTCAGTTCGTTTTTGATGACGTTGAAGGCTGAGCCGCTTTCCCGGTTTAACAACAATTCTTTTTACCTTATGATCTTTCTCATCCGCCAGGATGATATAGTATCCCCATGGACGGTGATACTCTGTGTTTAACTGTTCCATTTGATTTCCTCACCATTTTCGTATAATTGGCTATCCCGCCGATTATTGATTATTGCACTGAAGGCAATCCAAAATCAACCCGGATAGTTTTTGCTGCAGCACTGAAAAAGAATAGTACTTTTTTGCCAGCTTATAGTTTTTTATTACCATATCCTCCCGAAGTTTTTCATCCGCCAAGACTTGCCTGGTCTGTCGCACAGCCTTATCTGTCACATAACCGTCTATTTCAATAGTCTGAAACCCCTTTGGTTTTATATCGGTTCGATATATAGAATAGGTATTCACAAGAATCGGTTTTTTAAAGTAGATCGCTTCCAAGAATGCATTGCCGAATCCTTCAATATTGGAGGGATAGGTAACTAAATCTGCAAACGGATAAATATCGTACAAAGTATAAATCTTTCTCCCATCTGCAGTTTCACCTCGTTTTTCAGCTATAATTTCAGACACAAACAGGGTGTTGACCCCCATCATTTTGGAATATTCCTTCACCCTTTTTTCATAATCATAACCTTCATCTCCGGAAGCATGAGAGATAACAAGTCTTGCCTTCATTTTTAATCGTTTAACCAGTTCAATCGCATGTTCAATTCCTTTTCTTTTTACAACCCTGGTAGGCTGCAATATCAACAGTTCATCATCTTCCAGCCCTAACATTTGCCTTACATCAGAAGAATATTCATCGGGAGGATCAGGGGCATTTTCGAAATCCATGACATTGGGAATGACGGTTGCTGAGATTCCGGTGCGCAGACTCAGCTGGTTATCGCCCGAGCTATTGATCACAACATGTTCAATAAAGGGGATATGCGGGGGAAAAGCCATATTCAGGTATTCCCAGACACTGTTAACCAAAAACTCCTGTCTTTCCCAAAAAAAGTCATGATGATGAGCAATGGCTGGTATTCCTAGTTCTGAAATCAGTTCCGTTATTGCCACCCCCAGAGGAAGGTTTAGTGGAATAGTTAGCGAATTTTGCGGAACAAGAATATCAATATTATATTTCTTAATAAATTTATAAAGATCTGTTTTTAATAACTGTTTATATTCTTGCAGCTTTTGTGTCAGGGCTCTTTTTCTGGTTCTAACACCAAAACAGCTTCGATAGAGTTTTTCGATTTCCGGGTGTTTAAAATGAGCTTCCTTCGACAAATAAGACACTTCAGGGGGAGTATCCAATTCTCCGGCAAAATAGAAACAATTAAATCCTACATTTTCAAAAACCTTTGCCCATTTGGTAATTTCCAGGGATACTCCGTCTGTTCCGGCAATTCTGGTAGAAATAAAGCCTACATTATGTCTTTTCCCACAAAACCTACATCCAGTCATCTGCCTCTCCTTTTCACATAACCGTTTTAACATTGCTGATAGAGATCGAACAGTTTGACAAATTTACTATTCTCTTGACTAGGGGAATCATCCCATATAAAAACAGATTGAATAGTAAGAGCCTTCTCTAATTTCAAACCATATCTTCCCTGTAAAAGCACATGAAAGCACTTTTAAAAGAGATCTATGGAAAAACTGATGGAGAATTAGCCTTTGTAAAACTTCAGGCGCTTATCGAGAATACTCCTATAAATGAAGAAAAACATCAAGAATGTTTTTCTCAACAGGATATTGTTCTCATCACATACGGTGATTCAATCAAGAGTAGATCCGGCACTGCTACACCCTTGCAGACACTCCACCAGTTTTGCAGGACTCATCTCAAAGATGCAATTTCGACCATACATATCTTGCCCTTTTTCCCTTATTCCTCTGATGATGGTTTTTCCGTAAAAGATTTTTATTCCGTGGATAATGCCTTAGGTACATGGAACGACATATTAGAATTAAAACAAGACTTCAAGCTAATGTTTGATTTTGTGTTAAACCACATCTCTGCAGAAAGTGATTGGTTCAAAGCATACCTGAACTGTCAGGAAGAGTTCAATGAGTTGGCAATTGAAGTTGCCCCCAATACCGATCTGTCCCAAGTCACACGTCCACGCTCTTTACCGTTACTGACCAGATTCAAAAAAAGTGACAACACTGATGTCTATGTTTGGACGACCTTTAGTGAGGATCAAATCGATGTAAATTACACCAGTGTTTCCATATTAATCAAATTTATTGAAATTCTTCTATTCTACGTAAGTAAAGGAGCAAAAATCCTTCGGCTGGATGCAATAGCCTATCTTTGGAAACAAATTGGAACCAATTGCATCCATCTTCCCCACACCCATAATATTGTAAAGCTATTCCGAAAGGTACTGGATCAGGTGGCACCGGAGGTTATGATTATTACAGAAACAAACGTACCCCATAACGAAAATATCAGTTATTTTGGAAACGGACATGATGAAGCCCAAATGGTTTATAACTTTACCTTGCCCCCATTACTGCTCCATTCTTTCATCAAGGAAGACATTACTCAATTCAGCGATTGGGCGGAAACCCTTGGAATTCAATCGGCCACCAATACTTTTTTTAATTTTACAGCCTCACATGACGGTATCGGTGTACGACCGCTGGAAGGGATTCTGTCCGAAAGAGAACTGGATAGAATCATATCGCTTGTAGAAGAAAACGGTGGTCGAGTCTCTCTTAAAAAAAATCCGAACGGCTCAGAAAGTGCTTATGAGTTAAACATTACCTATGTTGACGCTTATCTGAAGAACACCGAAGAATCTGACGAAATCCATGCTAAACGTTTTTTAGCCTCACAAGCGATCCAATTGGCACTTCCGGGGGTCCCGGCTGTCTACATTCACAGCTTATTGGGATCGCACAATTGGGAAGAGGGGGTAAAACAAACAAACCGAGCCAGAACCATAAACCGGCAAAAGCTTTTTATTGAAGACGTAAATCATCAATTGTCAGACCCTGATAGTTTCAGATCACGGGTGTTTCTTCCATATATTGATATGATCCGATGCAGAGTCGATCAGCCGGCCTTTCATCCCAATACATCTTTTGAAATCCTGAAACTTCATCCTCAGATATTCTGCATTAAACGATACTGCGACTCGCAAGAGATCACTGCATTAACCAACATCTCTTCCCAATCAATCAAGATTTATCCTCATCAACTCCCTGGAGAATCAGTGGACCTTCTTACAAAAAAGTTTTTCAGCGGGAAAGAGATCAACCTGAATCCCTACCAGTCAATCTGGTTGGAAACAAAGAAGTAATCAAATGAAAATTGCCATCCTACACTATCATCTAAAACCGGGTGGAGTGACGACAGTAATCAGGCAGCAAATAACCGCTATTCAAAAATTTGGTGAAGCTTTAATTATAACAGGAGAAAAAGCGGATGAGGAAATCCCGGTAAAAACCATCTGTGTTCCAGGATTAGCTTATGACAGGGTTAAACCTGCTGCGGTTGATCCGAAACAGGTCGCCTTTTCTACCATAAATGCAATTTTATCCCACTGGCCTGATGGATGCGACCTGATTCATATTCATAATCCTACCCTGGCCAAAAACAAAGATCTACTTAAAATCATAGAAGCGCTGCAAGCCAGCAGACAGACTCTTTTTTTGCAGATACATGATTTTGCCGAGGATGGCCGTCCAAAATCCTTTTTTCAAGAACCTTATCCTGAGAACTGCCATTATGGCGTAATCAATAGAAGAGATCACAAGGTATTATTGTCCGCAGGTCTCAGCCCTCAGGGAACACATTTGATCGAAAATACGATCGATTCTAATGTGAAAGATGTACAGTCTGCCTATTCTCCCTCGCACATTCTTTATCCTATCCGGGCCATTCGCAGGAAAAACATTGGCGAAGCAATTTTGATTTCTCTTTTTATCCATGAAAATCTTCCCCTGTTGATCACATTGCCTCCCAACAGTCCCGCGGATATTGAAAGTTATCACTTCTGGCAACACTTTGTCAGAAAGCATAAACTCAATATCGGATTTGAAGCGGGATTACACCATGAATTTACTTCGCTCATCGCTGCTTCAAAGTTTATTTTGACCACCAGTATAACGGAAGGATTCGGATTTGCTTTCATTGAGCCCTGGTTGTCCGATAAACCGATTTGGGGAAGATATCTACCCGGAACTTGTGATGGTTTTGAAGAAGCAGGAATCTCCCTGTCACATCTTTATCGGCAGATTTCTGTTCCCCTGGATTGGATTGTGATTGAAGACTTTTACGGAGAATGGGAAAAAACCGTACACAAAATGCTCAATCTTTATAAACAGCCGATTAACAGGGTACAGATTAAGCAAACCTTTGAAAAACTGATCCAAAACCATCAAATCGATTTCGCACTTCTAAACGAAGGTCACCAAGCTATTGTAATTAAAAAAGTACTAACTAACAGGAAAGACAGAATACACCTTTTGGAAATAAATCCATTTCTCTTGCACCCTGGGAAAATTGAAAATGTGGAAAAATTGATCGCAACAAATAAGGCTGCAATCAAAAAAAACTATGACCCTTTCGCTTATCAAAAAATATTGAAAAATATCTATCAACTGGTAATACACAACCCAATCCGGCATAAAATCAATCAGCAGAAGTTAATTGAGTATTTTGTAAAACTTGAAGAATTTAGCTTATTAAAATGGGGTCGATTTAATAAAGACAGTGTTTTTCCACTTATTACTGACTGAGATTTAAAGCCACCGAGTCATAATAAATAGATTTTCAATTGATAAAAAGAGCATTGTTATAACTGGAAAAAAACTGCTATACTACCGCAAATCGGATCAAATGCAGATAGTCAATCAAACGCCGTTCAGGAGTGAACACAAGTTTGCAATACTCTGGGAAGCACTTTTATTTTCTTCTCAAGACCGGACCAATCTTCATTCTTCAATAACAGTTGGTCTCATTTTCAGGATGTTTGACGCCTGGAACCTTTTTGCCAACGAATTATGCGCATAACATAAGGAATGTTATGAACACATATCTTGACACCCTGCCTACTTATGTTGACAAGATTAAAGCCTTTCGAGATATCATCATTACCAATATAGTGCTGATTGGAGAAAAATCAGCTCCTACCTTTAAGGAGAAAAGTCGTGTAAAGCTTTTCATGGAACGACTTGCCGAATTCCAAGTTGATGAATGCTCCGTGGACAGCTATCAAAACCCGATTGGTATTATCAGAGGTGCAGCAAAGAACAAGCCGCCCATATTTGTTGTTGCTCATCTGGATACTCTGGTTGACCGGCAAGATTTCTTTAACTACACCGTTAAGCGAAACTCCATCTCAGGTCCGGGTGTTGCTGATAATTCCACCGGTGTTGGCGTCTTAATCTCTTTACCCTGGATCATTAAGGAACTGAATCTGCAATTCCAATCCGACATCGTTTTGGCAGGTGTTATTCAATCCATTGGCAAAGGTAACCTGAGAGGTGTCAGACATCTCCTGAAAACCTGGGAAGGACCGATCAGGGGAGCAGTTTGTGTGGAAGGCGTTGAACTGGGACGATTTAACTACTATTCGGAAGGTATGCTGCGCGGTGAGATTGAATGTACCGCTTCACCAACTTCAAATAAAACGCACAGGCCAAATCCAAATGCCATATTAATTCTCAATGAGATTTTAAACAAAATCCTTGAACTCCGTTTACCCCAGAAGCCCTATTCCAGGATAGTGATCGGAAAAATGAATGGTGGGTATCACTATGGTAGAGACGCACTTGAAGGCAATATCGGTTTTGAGATTCACAGCAACGCCGATGACATCGTTAAAGAAATTATTAATGATATAAAGGACATCGTTGAAAGTATCAAACGGATCTATGAGGTTGATCTGAAGCTGAAGATCCTAAGCAATTTGAATGCAACCAGGTTGGAGTTCAACCATCCTTTGGTGAAAACCACAAATACAATTATGAACAAGCTTAATTTGGAGCCCATAAGCGCATCCAGTGAGTCAGAACTCTCCATATTTCTTTCCAAGTCGATTCCTGCCGTTACACTGGGTGTAACCAATACCAACAAAGACTCAATTGATACAAGCATTGAAATTGAACCAATCTTCAAGGGAATAACTCAAATCATTGGCGTTATGCAGGCCATAGATAACGGAGTCTGTGATGGGAAAAAACTGGCTTGAGAGCAACACTTTTCACCACTCTAAATTCGCCGATATAGGGAACCTGGTAAAAGCAAAACAGGAAAAAAGCCTGATCATCTCACTTTGTCTTCCAACCTTAAATGAAGAAAAGACCATTGCCAAAGAGATTGTAATAATGAAATCCGAATTGATGGACAGACATAAGCTGTTAGATGAGATCATTGTCATCGATTCCGGATCAAGCGATAAAACCAGGGAAATTGCAGACCATTACGGAGCCGATGTCTACCTGTCCGATGATATTCTACCCAATCTGGAGCCTTATAAGGGTAAGGGAGAAAACCTCTGGAAAGCCTTGTTCATTGCTAAAGGAGATATAATCGTATACCTGGATACCGATATAAAAAATATTCACCATCGTTTCGCCTATGCTCTTATCGGCCCTCTTCTGCTGCAAGAAGGAATAAAATACACAAAAGCGTTTTATGATCGTCCCATCGCTGAAGGCGCAAACGGGATTAGACCGACTGGAGGAGGAAGAGTAACGGAACTGGTTATCAGGCCCTTATTCGCTCTGTTTTTCCCGGAGCTTACTCAGATCGTTCAACCCCTTTCAGGAGAATACGCGGGTTACAGATCTCTTTTCGAAAAACTCCTTTTTCCCATTGGCTATGGCATTGAAACCAGTATGATCATTGAAATATACAAGAACTGGGGTTTGGATGTAATCGCACAGGTAGATCTGGACAGAAGAGTGCATAGAAATCAATCGACGAAATCATTGGGAAAGATGTCATTTGCTATCCTGCAGCGGTTTTTGGCGAGAATATCTGACTACGGCATGATTCAGCTTAAGACTGAACTTTACGACCAGATGAAACAGTTTGTTCATCTCCCTCAGGTTTACCAACAAGAAATTTATGCTTTTCAGAAGCAGGAAAGGCCACCCATGATAACGATTCCTGAATATAGGGAGAAGTTTATTAATCGGTAGAATGGAGAAAGATCTACAAGACAATTACCGCCCGGGTAGCAGGGATGCCCAGTCCCTTCATGCAAATCTGGACTGATTTCCCCGATGTACCAACACCAGGGAAATATTTTGAATTATGCAACATTCAAGTTATCAATCCAATCAATTCAGGAAAACAGTCACAGAGAATTAGTCTGCTACTTCAAACCCTGACTTGCCATCTGACGTATCTGAGCAACGGGAATGTTGCCGGATAGAATCTTTTGATTCATGAAATCCTTTGAGATATCCTCCCAATACAATCGCACTAGTTTGGTAGGATTAATCCCGACATAATTAAGTGCGTGCTTCAATTCTCTCAGTTCATAAGCTTGTTTGTCCTCGCCAAAAGATCTTTCGCTCTTAAACTCGGTGATCATTTTGCGAATCAACTCTATATCTTCGTTCACGAACTGTATTCCATTTCGTTCAGAGAAAGATGGTTCAGTTTCTTCAACCTTTATCTGTTCATTTGGATATTTTCTTTTTAAGGTCTTTCTTTCCTGGGTAAGAAAATCAAGCACTCCTTTTTCAAAACTCTTCTTATCATGCTTCTTCTTACACTCTCCCAAGGCGCAAGTAATGGTTGTCTTTCCAACGTCTCTAAGCTCCTTTGCATCTTTGATATCGTTGTATTTAACTGTCATTAGCTGGTTTACAGACAATTCTCCACTCTGCAGCTTGCTATTAATGTAATCTTCAACAATCTCTCTTTTAATTTTTTTCTTTTTTCGAGACTCTAAACCTTTCTTAATTTTGAACTCATTAAGAACGTTGCTGATAGTTCTATCTCCAATTCCTTCCAATTCTCCTGCACTAACGATGCTGGTATGTTTTAAGCGTTCAAGTTCTTCCATGCCGAAACCATCTTTCAGCATGAGTTTATTTAGGTAGCTTTCAACACGCTGGCATTTTTTTAGTTTTTTCATGATTCCCTCTTCCCATGAATTTCTTTGAAATGAATATTAATATTTTTTCGGAGATATCTTTTTTTGAACCGATAAAACAAAAGCCATTGGGCGTGGCCTTGAAATAGTATTTTTAATACCAAACTTACTGCAACTTGATAAAAAAAATAACATAGAGATTTTTAGCAACAAAGAAAAAGTCGCTAAATTCATCGGGAGATGTCGTGAATGTGAAGGATAAAACAGGCAGCTTTACATTTTTAGTCTTTATTTTCAATATCTTGCTGCAATAAGAAAAAAAACATTCCGAGATTTCAGCTGTCGTGAATCGATACTATTGATGTTGTGAATGGATTTTTATTTTCTTATAAAGTGTTGATCGCTGGACTCACTGCGGAGCACAAAAGCAGAGGTTCAAGGGAAGTCTGGTATCATGAGGTAAATGATTGGTTTTCACTATTCATGCATTTAATCTATATTTTCATACGATTACAATAGTGCAATGTAATTCAGATCAGTTTATGCTATTTTTTTTCCCGATAATCAAAAAGTAGTGTACTTTTTGCATTTTGTTAATCACTATCCATTTTAGATACTGAATTATGTGTTGTTATGAAGGGAAATCCTCATTCATTAAATCAGTTTTTTGGGATGTGAAGTATGATAAGACAAAGGAAAATTGAGATTTAAGAGAATTTAAAACCAATATGAAGAAATAGGGAGATGATAATGAAGCTTTTTAAACTAGTATTATTAACAGCGATTATTAACCTGTTTTTTAACGGCGTAATGATGGCACAGGAACAGGCTCCCAGTATTTATCTGGAACACTCGGAAAAATGTAACAACTCCTCCAGATTATACTGTGTGAATGGAAGTCATGAAGCAGCTGTGAATCGAATACTGTTAGATATGAAGAAAAAGGGCTACCGTATCACTCCGAAATTAATAAAAACCATCGCACATTCAACACCCTCCAGAGTGAGAAACCCGATTGAAACCACTGTTCAATAGGAATTAACTGCAGCTTGAACAGCTCCAGAGGGAATAGATAGAAAGGAGGTTGCTTTATCCCCCTATCCAAATTTCTGTCTTCAAATGATCAATGGCGTACTCATCGGTACCGACGTTCAACGCCATTCCAGTGTGGATATAAGTTTGTTTTTCTTTTTAAAAAATAGTCTCTCCTATCGTAACCGTCCCAACCGCTAGCTCTTGTTTTGCAGTCCTCAAGATAAGCCCTGTAGTCTTCCAAAATCTCGTTATGGTTCAAACAACAATGATCCAGGGCTTTGATTAACTCTTTCAGTAGTTTTTTTGCCTTCATAATTGTGCAATCAACTCTTCAGAAAATGTTTCATCCCAGTAATTTCTATAGCATCTAGTCTTATATTCTTCAAAGACAGCTACTAGTATTTACCAAAATCGTCATCATCCAAAACCAGAATATTTCGCTTTGATTCAACCGATTTTTGTACTGGTTCGTATTTTAAAGCGGGAGAAGCTTTTTTAGGTTGCGTGGAGGCGCGACGAAATGTTGGTTCAACATCCGCACTAAAGGCTTCTCTTTTCATTGCCACTGCTCTGGCATCAAATGCCAATTTGAAACGACTCATTAATTTCTGTAGCTGAGTCGCCTGATTTGAAAGTTCTTCGGAGGAGGAAGCTGTTTCCTCCGAAATGGAGGAGTTCTGCTGGACAATCTCATTAATCTGAGACAACCCCCGATTGATTTCATCTATCCCTGTCGCCTGTTCTTTCGAGGCTGATGATATCTCACCCACTAAATCATTGGTTTTATCAATACTCTCGGAAATCTCATTCAATACTGCGGCTGTTAAATCTGCATTTTTAACTCCCTTCTCCACCTCTTTAATTGATGCTTCAATCAATTCTGTGGTACTTTTTGCCGCCTCTCCACTTCTTCCTGCCAGATTCCTTACTTCTTCAGCCACGACTGCAAATCCTTTCCCGTACTGACCCGCTCGCGCCGCTTCAACAGCAGCATTTAAAGCCAGCAAGTTGGTTTGAAATGCTATCTCGTCAATAACTTTGATAACTTTTGCTACCTCGGAACTGGTACTATTAATTTCGTTAATGGATTTCAACATACTTTCCATTTGCAGATTACCCCGTTGCACAATTTCAAGCGTTTTATTGGACAATTGTTGGGCCTGAGAAGCATTTTCATTATTTGCCTTTGTTTGCGCTGAAAACTCATTGATGGAGGATGACATCTCCTCAATAGCTGCTGCCTGCTGGGTAGTTCCATTTGCCAATGTATTGGCAGAGGTCGAGATTTCGCTTGATCCTGTTTTGACCTTTTCACTTGAATTCACTACTTCTGAAATTGTATGTCCCAACATCTGGATGGAATCGTTAATACTGGTTTTTAGTTCATTCAGATCGCCTTTTAGTTCAACCGTGATTTGATCGGTGAGGTTTCCGGATGCAACCGCTTTCATGGAAAGGTTGATCTGTTTGACTGCATTTTGGAGGTTCGCCGTAAAACCGTTAATGGAACCAATCATTTTTCCGATTTCATCTTCCCCCATTTCAAGCCTGGCTGAAAGATCCCCGTCATTCAATTTCTCCGTTAAGCCAACAACAGCATTTACCGGTTTGATAACGACATTTTTTAGGATAAAATATAAAGACAATATTAAGATCATAGCCAAGGCAGCAAACGCTCCCGTTGTCGAGATCAAACTCTGGCGCAATTCACTATCCATGAAGCGACTGGAGAAATAAACAACAACCGTTCCCAGTTTTTCACCCTCTTTGACAATCTCTTTGGACATCATGATGAGTTTAGGATCAAAGGTATCTTTGACATCAACAATCTTCCAGTCAACGTCTCGTTGTGCTCCCGCTACTGTGTTTTTATTCTCGGCATCCTTAATGAGAATGGCAAAAATCTGTTTCTCACCCATCTCGAATCTAATAATATCTTTTAATTTTTCAATTTCCATGTCCCACATTGGAGCAACGAAATTCTTAGAAAGTCTTTCCGTGGTGAAACTCGCCAGCCCTTTTAAATCCTCAACTTTTTGGCTACTAACCATGAAGTAGATTAACAGGTTAAAAATTAATGAAATCAAAACCGTGATAACGATAAATGTTAGATTAAATTTAACCTGCAAACTCTTCATTTTTGAGCTTTTCATTTTTTGCTCCATCTGGATAATTTTAAAACATCGTGTACTATTTGCTGCGAACCATAATTGACAATAACGTGTTATCTTTGAATTAGAGTAGCTTCCGACTAATCTACTTCAAATGATCCCAATTTCAAGTATAAGGCAATCAAAAACGCTTTTCAAACTATTTTTTGTTTTTAGCTTAATTGATTCAAAATATTATCCGTGTTTTAATTTCGACTTTAACGTATCAACCGGGCCATTTATAAAAATTTCTTAACTAGTTTCAAGAATTCATGAGCTTAGCATATCCTCCTTTTTACACCGGAATGTGATATTCCATCTTAAAACAGTTTCAAGCTGTTCCATGCGAATTAGGTGCTGAAAGAAAAAACAGTAATAGAATTTCGATGATCCAAAATATACTTCGTTAAAGAAGGCCTGGTAGGAAAAGACTCACCTGTATGCGATACAAGTGAGTAAATATCTATGGAAGTAACATGAAACACAGTCCCATAATAATGGTGGGGATCAAAGCTCCCAGGGCTAATTTCAGGGGAGATACACCATGAGGAAAAAAGTCTCGAAGGATAGAAATACCCGCAGGATTTGGTGCATTTGCTATTACCGTTAATCCACCTCCCGTAACCGCTCCCGCAACAACCGCATACTTCATTGAATCCGAAAGATTGGGAACAAGTGTGCTTAGATAAGTGATTGCCGCATTATCATTAAACGCAGTCAAGAATGTTGCTCCCAGCATCAGAGGAACTTCACTCAGGCTTCCCAATATCGGAGCAATCCACCAGCCTTGCAATCCCCCGTGTATCACCAAACCTGCCAGAAAAAATCCGACGAGCATCGAAGGTTTTAAATTGGTATCATTCTGATGGTGGGCTGTTGCTTTTCTGAAACCGATAAATACAAAAAACCCGGAAATAAACAGGGCGGGATAATGACTGGTTAACACCGTCCATACTAAAAGAGCAACGTGTATTATAGTGATTTTAAGGGGAACCTCCTCTTCTCTCAGTTCCCAGTCAATCGCCTCTTTTTGTTGATCTTTTGTAGATACCTTTTCAAGAGATTTAAATTCTGATCGAAAATAAAGGAAATACAGGGTATTGGCTATCAAAATCCCCAGAACCGCTTTCCAACCGTAATTGGTTACCATAAAAGTTAGGTCCCAATTCCACTTGCTTGCGACCATTAAAACCGGAGGAGCGGCAAAATGGGATAATGTTCCTCCCACTGAAATGTTGACAAAAAGAAGTCCGATGGTGGCATAGGAAAACTTAGCGCTTGGTGCTTTGTTATAGAACTGTTTTGCCAAAAGCATAGCTGAAATTGTCATGGCTCCAGGTTCTGTTATAAACGAACCCAGTATGGGGCCAATAGTTAAAACAGAAAACCACCACATCGCTGTAGAGCCTTTCCCCAGTTTTGCGACCAGTGCCAAGGAATTTTCTGAAAGCCGACTAATCGGCCTGGTAGAAGCCAAGGTCATTACAACAACTACAAACATCGGTTCTGTAAAATTGACTCCGCTGATATAAACTTCGGCGCTGTTCCACCCGTATTTAAAAGCAATTGCCCAGAACACCGGTATCACCCATAAACCAAACACCACTTCTACCTCACCAAGATAATGAAACATCTCAGCCCTGAAACTGACACTTTCAACAACATCCCCGTTGTAGTTAACCGGTTTTGCCCTGTTTTTTCTCTGAAGCTCTGCGTGTTCTTCTTCCCACTCTTCGGCTTTTCTCTGAAACCAGCCAACACAAAAAGTGTGGATTATGGCTGCAAAAAAACAGATCGTAACAATTAGGTTTAAAGGATCTGATTTTATGCGATGTAGCAGAATATCTGAAACATTTTCCAGGTGACTATCATTATAAAATTCCAGAGGATGCGGAAAAGAAAGTTCCGCTGATTGGCCATAACCCGAAGCTATCAATAATAAGGGCGCCCACACCCCTATGATGATCAGTAATAAAACCGCGAACAATTTCCTTTTATTCATTATTACTCCATTATGTAAAAGCGGATAATCTCGTTCAGCATTCAGGTTAATTGCAAGGTACGGGAATCCGAAGCATCGACCTTATCAATTTCAACCTGTTAACTTAAATGGCGACACAAAGCAATCTATCCGCAACAACCATTAAAATTCAACTCGGAAGTCACTTCTTGCAAGAGATTCTGAGTTGAATCCTATTCCTTTCAACCAGTGAGTTATTCAGGAGTCTGTTTCTTCCGCTGAAGTGGTTTTGTACCAGTTAGATAGGTATATTGGTGAAATATGGGAATTGATTTATCTAAATTCCTGAAGTAGATAGGATGACTATGCTATTCGAATTTTATTTTAAGCCAACACCTTTCACAACCTTTCATTTTTTAAAGCTGGACTGTGATCATTCTCCTAAAAAAATTTATTCAAAACCTAACATGGAAGGTTAGGCTGTGTCAATGTTGGTCAACAAAAGCTTTTTGAATGATATCAAGAAAGTATTCAACTCTCTTGATACAACAAACCGTTAATCAAAGGGTGGGGTTAAACCGAATCCCCATCATTCCTTAATTCTGGAGTGTTTTCAATTTCCAGAAAACAAAAGAAACGTTTTATCGTAACGATTAGTAACATTTAAATAATCTTCAATTCTATTGATCAAGCAAAATGATCCTTTTACATCGTTTTTCTTAATCCATATCACCTGTTTGACCAATAAGATTCAATTTTATTTATTGTTACTGTCAAAATCAATATGATTTATCGGATATATTGACAATAGAGAATTCATGTCCCTTGTAGCTTATAAAATCCGCCGTAAAGTGGTTAATGCTTTATCGAACTATCAGATGATCAATGAGGATGACAATATCCTGGTTGCAGTTTCCGGTGGCGCAGACTCCACCGTTTTACTGAAAACGCTGATGGACATTAAGCATAAGGCCAGATTTAGATTTGAACTTACAGCTGTTTTTGTAGATCAGAATTTTCCTGAATTTTCCATAAAACCTTTTCAGTTGTGGTTGGAAAATCAATCTATTGGCCTTAAGATTGTTAAGTTCGACACTTTTTCTCTCATTAGAGATAAGGATTTTAAAAAAGACTCTCCTTGTGCAATCTGTTCGCGATTAAGAAGAGGAATACTTTATTCTTACGCAAAGAATAATGGCTTCAACAAAATCGCCTTGGGTCATAACCGCGATGATTTAAACGAAACTCTTTTGATGAACATGCTGTTTTCAGGTCGGCTCTCCGGTATGCCGCCTAAATTCAGGACAAAAGACGGGTATAATACTATTATCAGACCCCTGTGTTACGTCGCCAAAAAAGCCATTTCTGAACGCATCCAAGAGCTTAAGGCTCCCATTATCAAAAGCGAATTTTGTGACAAGAGGCAAGATAACACTCGTCAATTCATCAGGAACCTGTTGCAAGAGCTGGAAAACCATAACCCAAAGATCGCTGATAGTCTGTTAGCATCACAAAAGAATATCCACCCGTCACAATTTCTGGATAAACACTACTGGAAACCGGATCTGTTTTAATTCCCCAACTTGTACCCTGGTTCTGTTGGTCACTTGGAAAGATTTAATAAAATCGAATTTTTTCTTAATTCAAACCTTAACTGATCATGATTTGCAATTGACGTTCAGAAGCAACAATGGCAATATTTCTGTTTGTTCGAAAATGGGCACAAAAAAAAGTACTCTTTTATATTTCCCGGTAGAACGGTTCAGCGTTGCTCATTGGATAACCTTGTTATTGCCAACCACGATGATAAGACCCTTGAGGTAAGATGGCAAAATTTAAAAATAACACAGTTTTAAAACTAATGATCGGAATCGCTATCAGCGGTTTGTTTTTGTATCTGGCATTTGGCAAGATCGATTTCGGTAAAATGAAAGAATCCTTCCAAAACGCCAATATGTGGCTATTCATACCTGCTATTTTTGTTCAGTTCATTGCACACTGGGTTCGAAGCATTCGCTGGCAGTACTTTCTAAATTCCATTAAGAGGGTTCCTGTTTCCACCCTTTTTACGGCAACAATGATAGGATATGTGGGCAACACTGTTCTGCCGGCTCATTTGGGTGAGGTGTTTCGGGCAAATGTTGTCGGCAACAAGGAGAAGATATCGACCAGTTCCACTTTAGCTACACTGGTGATAGAACGATTGATCGATGTCCTCTCCCTGTTGGTGATTATGGTAGTCGCCCTTATAATCTATCCTTTTCCTGACTGGGTGACTAAAAGTGGTTATATCATGTTTGTTTTAACCATTGGTCTGTTTGTTTTCCTTGTTTTGTTAAAGCAGAAAAATGATAATACCGTCAGGCTGCTCAATTTTGGTTTAAAGCTCCTTCCCAAATCAATCGCACAAAAGGTGGACGGAATTATAACCTCCTTTATTGATGGCATCAACGGGATGGAAAGAAAACGGGACTATCTGATTGTTTTTGTGCTTTCCCTATCAATCTGGTTTTTCTACTGGCTGACACTTCTTTTTGTGTTTCTTTCCTTCAACCTGTTTGAAATATATAACATCAATATTGTTTCCTCCGTCGTTTTGCTGGTCATAACCACAATCAGTGTTGTGGTCCCATCATCTCCCGGATATGTTGGCACATATCACTATTTGTGCCAGTTATCATTGGAGTTGTTTGGAGTTCCAAGATCAGTAGGATTATCTTTCGCTTTTGTAGCCCATGGGTTAAGCATAATACCCACGGCTATTGTTGGATTCTTCTTCGCCTGGAGAGTGGGTATCAGCCGATTGAAAGCCAAGGCAGTTGAGTCATGATTATTCAGGGAGGTAATCCTCTCTAACGGGTGAAAAAACTTCAATTGCCACTGAGTTCTCAATTATCTCTGCACTGTGAAAAACTCCACCGGCAATACTCCAGCTGTCACCCGGAGATACGTCATGTTTTTCCCCGTCAATGATGAGATTAATTCTCCCGGAAACCAGGTACCCAGTCTGTTCATGGGGGTGTTCATGTTGTGGCAGGATTTTTCCCTTCTCCAACCTGAATTCTGCCAGCAGTGTTTTTTCTCCATAGGAAAGGGTTTTAAAATGGATGCCATCCAGGGGGGTTTTATATCCCTCTTCACTCTTCTTTGTAAACATTTGCCACTCCTTACATAGCGTCAATTCATTTTGTTTTAAGCGTATTTGATATACCGGCTCAACTCGTCCATAAAATTGGGAGAAAAACAACCAAGATCCGATTGTTGCATAATCTCATCAAGGGTCCAGAATTTTCCTTCGGCTATCTCATCTTCATTAACCATTATCACTCCATCCCAAAGGCAATGGAAGGTGGAGACATATTCACTCTCATATTGATTGGAGTGAAGATATTTATAGAGAAATTGAATATCATCCGTTTCTATTCCAATCTCTTCCTTCATCTCTCTTTTGGCAGCTTCAAGATAACTTTCTCCCTTGTCCAGATGCCCACCAACTGATGTATCCCATTTTCCGGGTTGCACATCTTTTGTCAGCGAGCGTTTCTGGAGATACAATTCCCCTCTGCTATTAAAAACCAAAACATGGGATACCCTATGAATCAACCCGGGATTTCCATGCACTTCACTTCGCCTTGCCTCTCCAATAATCTGGTCCTGATTGTTAACCACATCAAATATCTCTTCTCTCATTCAACTTTACTATTTAAAGACCACATGGGCCATTCCCTGGAGTTTTGTTGTTTTGCCAATGATAACGGCGGAGTCGACGCCTCCTGCCCTCAAAGCTCTCAGCAGATTTTCCGCCTGTGCCTTTGGAAGGGATACCAGCAATCCACCACTGGTTTGGGGATCAAAAACGATCTCCTCAAGTTGACTTGAAAAGCTCTGATCAAATCTGACTTTGCCTTTAGTCAATTTGCGATTCTGTTCATTCACGCCGGTAGTGACACCTTTCTGATACATTGCCAGGGCTTCATCCAAAAGGGGAACCTTGTCCAATTCTATCTCAAGTGTAACGCCCGAGCCTGAAGCCATTTCAAATCCATGGCCGGCTAACCCGAATCCGGTAACATCAGTAACGGAATTGATCTGGAAGTCTTTCATAATCTCCGCAGGTTTTCTATTCAATTCCATCATTGTTTCGAGGCAGATCTTTATTGCTCCTGGAGAAACCAGATTCTTGAGATTGGCATTCAGGAGTACACCGGTACCAATCGGCTTGGTTAATATTAGCAGATCCTCCTCTTTTGCGTTACTATTAGACCAGTATTTTTTTGGATGCACAATGCCGGTTACCGCTAATCCAAACTTTGGTTCATCATTTTCCACAGAATGCCCACCAGCAAGTACTGCCCCGGCTTCAGTGATTTTGTGCAACGCCCCTTCGATAATCTTGTGGAGAACATCTGAAGAAAGCTTATCCGGAGGAAAACTGACAAGATTCAGACAG
The DNA here is from genome assembly GCA_018829445.1 of bacterium. Lineage (GTDB taxonomy): Bacteria > SAR324 > SAR324 > XYD2-FULL-50-16 > XYD2-FULL-50-16 > JAHJTV01. The sequence continues at coordinate 35,654 of JAHJTV010000082.1, read as the reverse complement.
GTCAGTGGCTTTCCACCCATGGCATAAACATCACTGATCGCATTGGCAGCAGCAATTTGCCCAAAAATGTAGGGATCATCCACCGGGGGTGTAATAAAATCTGCAGTGGTAACCAGGGCGATATCTTCGGTAATTTTGTATACACCGGCATCGTCACTGGTATCATAGCCAACCAGAAGGTTTGGATCGCGGTTTTTTGGTAAAGACGCTAACAGTTCACTCAACCCGACCGGGCTGACTTTAGCAGCTCAACCACAGGTTTTTGAAAGATTGGTAAGAGTAGGTTTTTGAAACGGGTTCCATTTTGTCATAAGATAATCCTTCAAAGTGTTTAATGGACCTGTTGATTGTTCTGCTTTCCATGGTAAAGTGTCAGATCTTGATCAGTCAATTGCCTGAATGAAACATTAGATGCTATTTTATCATTCACCGGTTTTGATGATTCGAAACAAGTTCCGATAGTTGCGTCTCATCTAATTTTTCCTTTTATCGAAACAAATCGGTAAATGACAGGGAGAAAAAATAAGAATTGGTTATGGAATTAAGCAAATCACAAAACCGGCAAAGAGCTAAAACCAAACCATTACCCTTTATCCGTATGTTTTTTTTTATTTCTAATAACCCATGGATCATCTTATAAAATCGCTACTTTCCCTTGCAGAAACAAGCAATCTGAAAATATCCTTTGTAATTGCCGGAGGGGGTATAGGGCTATTTGATCTTTTTAAAATAGAAGGGTGTAGTCGTGTTCTAACAGAGGCCAGATTGCTCTACAGTGAAACCGCACTCAAGGGTTTTCTGCATGGCAATAACGTTGATTCCTTTGTCAGCCGCAAGACTGCGGATCAATTAGCAATCAGCATGTCAGAAAAAAGTGAAGCGGATATCAGTTTTGCACTAACCTGCGCCTTAAAGACCAATAGACAACGCAAGGGCAAAAATCATGGCTATCTCTCCATCTGCCGGGAAAACCAAATAGTTGAACGGAGTTATATGACGATTGAGGGGGAATCGAGAATAGATCAAGACAAATTCATAACCCATGAGGTTCTGGCTTCACTAAACAAATACCTGGTTTTGAATGAATGAAATTATTAAACATTTCCGGTTATCCGGTTCCTTTGGATCAATTAAGCCAATATTCGAATCTAGCTATCTATCCGGGTTCTTTTAACCCTCTTCACGAAGGACATAGGGGGATTTTCGACCTTTTAAATCGAAACGGATATCACGTTATCTGTGAGTTAAGTAAAACCCGTTATCAGAAACCTCCCTACCCGGAAGAAAAGGTCAAGGAATTAACCAGCCAGTTTATTGGATTTTCCGAGTTGTTGGTATCAGATGCGCCTTTATTCCAGAACAAACGGGATCAACTTAGCCAATTCAAACCATTCTGGGTCATGGGGTTTGATACTGCCAAACGCTGGATTGATGAAAACAAACACGTCGATCAAGCCGAAAAAAACAAAATAAAAGAAATGAAAGTCCTTTTCATCGGTCGATTAATAAATGGAGAGTATTATGACCCACACTCATTATTGGACGGGAGTGAACCATATGAACACAAAATCTTCCCTTATCACTGCGATGTTTCATCAACCCAAATCAGATCAAAACTTGATAGACTCTAGTTTTTTAAAAATACAGGAGAAAACATGTCAAATGAAATAAATATTCCCGATAATCTATCTTCAAAACAGCTGGTCCAACTGCTGTTTGACTTCATTCATCGCACTATTCTGCATCATTCCCACTGGTACAGTGAGATCAGGCATCAAATGGGGGAAGAGAAAGCTCTTTCGGCCCTGGATGGGGTCTTCAAAAAGAGCCTCCCTATTCAGTTAAACCGGTTTTCTAAAGCCCTGGGATTCGAGGATAAAGGGGGGTTTTTAGACCATCTTCACGATCTACCAAAGGCCAAGCTCTTGGAATGGCTTGATGTTTTTGCCGCCAACTGGTTGGCTAATGACGGTATCTGGTTCCAGGAAGTCGAGTTCGACAGTGGAATGAACGATGCCAAAAGGTGCAACGATTCCTGTTGGGCTCAGTTTTCTCCCATTGAAGCCAGATTAATAAAGAACTTCCTTGGTCTCACAGAGCAACCGGGATTAACAGGGTTAAAACAGGCGCTTAATTTTAGATTATACGGAAGAATCAATAAACAATCTATCAGCGAGGAAACCGAAACCAGTTTTGTGTTTCAGATGAACGAGTGTAGAGTACAGGTCGCTCGCAACAGAAAAGGATTGGATGATTATCCTTGCAAATCAGTTGGTTTGGTTGAGTATCCTTATTTTGCCAAAGCCATTGATGAAAGAATTAAAACCACCTGCATCGGCTGTCCACCAGACAGTCACCCTCAAGACTGGTACTGCGCCTGGAAATTTTCAATCTCAGAATCATGATGCGAGGAACCGGCAAAAACATGCTTTCGATGTTTGAACAAACTGACGCAAATTATAAAAGAGTTTCGAAGAAGCCATATGCTTTAAATAAGTTCCATATTGACCTGAAATCATGTTGGAGTATAATACCATTAGCAAAACTTATCCAATTGCTTAATATTTGAAAGAAATCTGTAATTGTTCTTTTCTGCAACATCGTAGAAAGCTGGTAATTTAACTCATCCTAGGTATTTAATATGGATAATTTATTAATCGAAGCGACCAAATATACTCCGAGAATTTTTTTTAACGCTGACACCAATATTTTAGAAATATCGGGTGAAACCTATCCTGAAAACACTGCAGAATTTTATTCCCCGGTTTTTGACTGGTTGGAGAAGTACTTAAATCAGCTCCAGAATCAAGCTGTTATTGTTAATATGGAGATTATTTATTTTAACAGTAGTTCTTCAAAAGTCCTGATGGACCTGTTCGATCGATTTGAAGATTCGGTCAGAGAAGGAAAGAATATTGTTATTAACTGGATTTTCGATAAGGAAGATGAAAGTGCATTGGAATACGGTGAGGAGTTTCAAGAAGATCTGGAAGTATTAAAACTCAATCTGGTAGAAAAATCTGAATAGCAAAAAGGTTAAAAAAATGCTGACAAATCTTTACCAAATCAATCAGAGTTTTGACTGTCAGGGGATCTTTCTCAACTTGAGTGGTCCACTTTCTCAAAACTTGATGGTAGAGATGGGTGGTTTAATGAAAACAAAGATGAAACTCGAAGGGTCCGATTCCGCTACCATCCGGAAAGCATTCTCGGTTCTTGTCGAGTTAAATCATAATATCATTCACTATTCAGCTGAAAAAGATGACGAAAACAATGAAAACAAAATCAATTGTCAATACGGATGTGGTATCATTTCTGTTGGAAAAGAAGGAAACCACTACTTTTTACTTAGTGGCAACCTGATTGACAATCACAGGGTAAAGAAGCTTCGTACCCATTTACTCATGCTTTCCAAGATGAGTAAAGAGGAACTGAAAACAGAATACCATAATCAACGAAAATCAAATCCGGATAAAGACAGTAAGGGAGCTGGTTTGGGGCTGATTGAAATGTCCCGGAATGCTTGCCGACCCTTAGAGTTTAAATTTGATCGAATCGATGATAAGCATACGTTTTTTACTCTTAAAACTGTTATTTGATCATTTAAACCTTAATCATTCCCTGCTTACCCATAAGCGAATCCACATGTCGGAACACTCAATATTTGAAACTGAAGACAAAATCGTCACTAATGCTGAAGGGATTCTTGAGAGAGAGAATGACAGCACTAATCCCTTGTTTGACCCATTTTCAGGACTGCTGAAAAGCTACAAAAAGATCTTTCGACAGTTAAAACGCTTGATTAAGTTAAGTGACAAACAGCAGTTAAAGCTGAATCAGTTGAATGAGTCGCTTGAAGTCGAAAACTACGAGCTTGTCCTCGAACTGGGGCAGGCTTTTGAGAGTTTCGTTAGAGCATTGACAACGACTGTTGATGCCAAACATCCCATCACTGCAGGGCATTCACACAGGGTAACCGAATACTCACTTTTTCTGGGAAAACAGCTTGGCTTATCAGACAACAATCTGGAGGTTCTAAAATACGCGGCATTGCTCCATGACATAGGTAAAATAGGCGTACCCGATGCTGTACTGACAAAGAAAGGGCGATTTACCGACGAGGAGAGACTCATCATGAATGAGCATTCTGCCTGGACATATAAAATCCTGAGCGCCATGAGACTCCCCAATATGTTAAAGAACGTTCCAAAAATGGCTGCCTGTCATCATGAAAAACTAAACGGAACCGGCTATCCCTACAGATTGAGGGGAAATAGAATTCCCAAATTTTCAAAAATTCTTGCCGTAGGAGACGTTTTTGACGCTTTAACATCCCTGAGAGATTATCCCAAATACGACGGAAAACAGACCATGGGAATGGAAGCCATGCCCATAGAAAAAGCGTTATCCATCCTGGACAAAGATAAAGGAACACACTTCGATCCGGATATTGTCAATATGGCTTTAAAAAAGGCGGACAGCCTGGCTGAATATTGGCAGAAATTTCACAAGCGTTAATGCTGCATTTGGAGTTAGACCTATATGGATAGTCTTTACCTGCTAAAAAAAAATCTGGATGAATGTGGAGTCTTCTTAAGTTTTAGTGGTCCCATTTCACAAAACCTGATGGTTGAATTGGGAGATATCCTGAAGAAGCAAATGGAGATGGCTGATGCCGAAACATCAACCATTTTGAAAGTGTTCGCCGTACTTGTCGAACAATCTCAGAACATTATCAGATACTCCGCAGAAACACTCCCCGAGCAGAGCAATTCTGAGGAGAAATTGATGTTTGGAACGATTGCAGTGGGATATAAAAATGGAAAATATTTTGTACTCGGGGGAAACAAAATCAAAAAAGAGCAAATCAAAGATCTAAAAGAACGATTGATCCTTCTGCAAAAAATGACAAAAGATGAATTAAAAGAATACTACCGGACTCAACGAAAAAAAGAGTCCAGGGAAGCGGGACTGGGTCTGATTGATCTATCTCGGAAGGCAAGCGAACCTGTCAAATTCCATTTTGAACCTATAGATAGCGAATTCTCCTTTTTCTCACTGAGAACACTCATCTGAATAGATAAGGCAGTAAAACTGAAAAATCCTGACCCAAAAACATACCGGAAGAGAAACCACTTGAACCATTACTAATTGTGACCTGCTAATGAAAAAACGCTCATTGTTTACCAGAGAAAACGAAAGACAAGAGAGGAATAAGGAGATTATCGAAGATCACCGACACTCTGATTCTCCCCTTTATCAAGAATTCGTGCAATTATCGGAGGACTACTCAAAACTTTTTAAGCAATTCTCCCGCATTGTAAGAATGAGTGACAAGGCCCAGGAGCAACTCAAGGAGTCAAAAGAATCAATCATTCGCTATAATGAAGAACTTCAACAGTTAAACGCAACCAAAGACAAGTTTTTTTCCATCATTGCCCATGACTTAAAAAGTCCCTTTCAAGCATTTTTAAACCTCAATACCTTCCTGGTCAAGCGGATCGATCGTTATAGCAAGGAAGAGGTAGTCGAGCTGATTAATGAACTTGGGAGCACTGCCGATAACCTTTTTAAATTACTGGAAAATTTATTAAGCTGGTCCAGAATTCAGATGGGAAAAATCCAGTTGGAACCAAATGTGTTTCCGATCAATCAGCTGGTAAACATGACTTTTGATTTTTTGATCTCCTCGGCGAAGACAAAAAGGATAAAGCTGATAAACAACATTTCAAATGAAATCTCCGTCTATGCCGATCCCAATATGGTCAGCACCATTCTACGCAACCTGATCTCCAATGCCATAAAATTTACTCAGGAGAATGGGAAAATCACCATCAACTCTCAGATTATTGAGGGCGGTATTCAAGTGGAAGTAACCGATACCGGTGTTGGGATGAGTGAGAAAGACCGGGAAAAGCTTTTTCGCATTGAAGTTACCCATACAACACCAGGAACAGCTGATGAAAAGGGAACAGGGCTGGGATTAATCTTATGCAAGGAAATGATAGAAAAGCACAACGGAGAGATCTGGGTGGAAAGTGAACCCGGAGTGGGAACAACATTTTTTTTCAGTTTAAAACTGCAATCGTCTGAAATAACCTGATATGGCTTCGAAGCACTCTTCATACATCGGACAGATCCTGAATCACAGATATGAAGTTTTGGATCTGGTCGGCACCGGCAGTATGGGCCAGGTCTTTAAGGTTAAAGATACCAAAGCTAATGAGATAAAAGCCCTCAAACTGGTCAATATCCACAAAAATCGGGTTCCCTTTGAAGCTCTGATGCGATTCAGGGCAGAGGGAGACATTCTGCGAAAACTGCAGCACCCCTCGATCATTAAATATTTTGATTTTTTCAACGAAGGAGATCTCTATGGACTGGTGATGGAGTACCTCCCCTATCCTAATCTCTCTGTTTTTCTTAAAAAATCTGGCCCTTTCTCTTTGGAGAAATCCTTCTTTCTCATCAGAACATTGACGGAAGCCCTGATCTTTATTCATGATAAAAAGCTGGTGCATCTTGACCTCAAACCATCCAACATCCTGATTCAATCCGGTGATTCCAAAGAGATGCAGATCAAAATCCTCGACTTTGGTTTTTCCCAAATAATCGGCATGTCGGACAGTAGAACTGGTGGGACGCTTTCCTATATGGCTCCTGAACAAACCGGGATTCTTCACAAAACCATTGACCACAGGGCGGATCTCTACGCTCTGGGAATCATACTATATGAAGTATTGGTGGGGCAGGTACCATTCAGGAGTGATGATCCGGCCATGCTGGTATATCAGCACATAGCCCAGATGCCTGATCCCCCATCCAACACCAGGAAGGATATTCCGGGGATATTTGAAAAGATCCTTCTCAAGTTAATCCGTAAGGACCCCGATGACCGCTACCGTACAACAAACGGATTCTTAAACGACTTAAAAAAATATCATCGGCTTTTTCTGGAAAAACCTGCTTCTGAGATTCAGTTTGAACTGGGAGAAGATGATCACTGGGACGGGTTTCCCCAAACCAACCCATTTATTGGCAGGATCAAGGAGAAACAGGCGCTTTATACCATAATCAACAATATAACAAAGAAACCTCTTAAGCAGAACCGGAAGTATCGATTTCATATTGATGAAGACAAAAGACTGGTTAAACGATATCACCATGTTGAAGGCAATGGCGGATTGTATCTGATCGAAGGCAGCAGGGGCACAGGTAAAACAGTTCTACTGACCGAAATTTATAATGAATTGCAATCACAGCCGGGTGTCACCTGGTTTCATCAAGCCCTAAAGGAGGAGTATGAAACCCCGCTCAAAACAATCAAAACAATACTGCAAAACCTGGAAACCTATCTGAAAAGGCTTCATCACGCACAGCAATACACCGTACGTAAGTTTCTGCAAAAGCAGTTCAAAGATAATTTCGGAATTATTAGGGAATTCATTCCAAGTTTTACTTTTACTGATCCGGATGGTTCAAAAAAACAGGACCACAGGGTAAGACAGAGAACCAGCGATGACTATCTGGATGTCGTTTATAATTTGCTGGTACGGATTACCAGAATCGAAAAACGTCTGATTATTATTGTTGATAGTTTTCAATTTGTCGAGCAAACGTCCGTTGATTTGATACTGAAACTGATTGAACGGGTAAAAGAACTACCCATCCTGTTTATCCTCTCCTACAGTTATGAAGACTTGTCATTGGCCCATAAGGCCAGCATTAATAAGCATTTAGGTGAATCATATACGCATCATCTGGTGTTAAGTCCTCTGAAGGAAGCTGAAGTAGCCAACCTCATCCAGCGACTTTTCTCAGATAAACTGTATGATATGCCAAGATTTTTGGATACTCTCTATGCCTCAACCCAGGGAAATCCTTCTCAAATTCGGAACACACTTCAAAAGTTGATTGACAGACGATTAATCTATTTCGACCGACAGGCGTGGCATGCCAAATCGGATGAGATAATCCAGTTTATTAAAACACAGAGAACAGTGAATGCCAACTTGGCTCCGTTGATTGACTTTACCCGGGAAGAGATAATGGCACTTTCAAGGGGATCGATTTTTCTGAGGTCATTCTCTTTTGATGCTTTAAAAGCACTTGTCAAGATCCCTCCGGAACTGCCGATTTTTGAAAACAACCTTCTCAACATTCTGGACAGGGCTGTTCAAGTTAATGTGTTATCGGTTAGTTCACAGAGGTTTTATTCCTTTTGTAACAATGATACTCGCTATGCCCTTTTAAGCGATTTAGAACCGGAGCTGAAAGCGTCCCTCTATAAAACAGTAGCCACCTATCTGGAAAAAAGTACCCTACCCCATTCTCCCGACGCTGTTTTTGATATCGCCCGTCACTTCGACCACGCCGGCGATGCGTTAAAGGCCATGCAATATTACATAAAGGCCGCCCAACTCACCGATAATGGAATGTATAGTGACAGGCAGGCTGAGATCTACTATAGAAAAGCCCTGCTGCAATTGAAAAATTTGAAAGACCAGGATTCACTGGATACAGCAACACAATTCAACGTTCGTTATAATGCTATTCGTCATACTCAAGCATTTAGCAGGGAATACGATGAACTTTGGCAGGAATTAATGGAGATCGAACCCTGGCTGGAAAATGACAGAATTCGCAGACTTCAATTCATCGGTTTGCAGATCTCTTTGTCGTTTGCCAGGGGAAAGAAAAAGGAGATGCTTAAATATGGACAAAACCTGATGTCCATGGAGATTCTGCCGCATGAAGAAAAATATATAGCCGAAAGCGTCATTCAACTCGGCATGGTTGTCAGCGATAAAACATTTTCCGAGCGGTTGGAACTGCTTAAAGATGGCGTGGAAATCGCGCTGAAACACAGACTCTATTATCTGACCATAGGCCCTGCTTCAACCCATGGAATTCTAAGCGCTTATCTTTTGCGGTTTAAGGAAGCAGAAACCTATATCGATCACTGCATTAACCAACTCGATAAACCTGGCCTGGAAGACTTCCGACATCTGATAAAGTTATGGTCCATGCAAGCATTGGAACTGGAAAGGGGTAATTTTCAGAAGGCCCTGGATTTTGGTATTGAGATTTCCAATTACCGGGATCTGGCCGGCCCAATCGCCATTGTTTTATACGAAGCATCCATGGCTTATATTCATGGAATGCTGGGAAATTTTGCTGATGCACTGCAACTGTACGAAAAACTGCTTCCCAACATTGATAAAGCAGCTCAGAGGGTTGAAGCCCTGCCGGTCTATTTCAGCCGCATTCAGGTAGCTCTTCGTATGAAAGAGCCGGAAACGGCTCTAAACTATTTTGAAATCGTAAAACCCATCATCAAGTTAAGACCGGATCCGTATATGGAGGCCATGTTTAACATTCTGGCTGCAAATGCATACTTGGAATTACGCCAGGCAGAAGATGCGGAGAAACATATACAGGTTGCTGCCATCATAGCCCGGGATCTGAAAGCACCCCTGCTTGACTTTCACCTGGATTTTGTGCGATTACACCTGAACTGGATTAACAGCTCCAATTCGGATTATATCCGTCAAGCTCATCAGCTATTGGACGATATGCTGGGAAAAGGTGTGACCGGGTTCTATGAGATATACAAAGAAAAGCTCGATAACTGGCAACTACATCCAACACGATCCTCTACTTCAATTTCGCCCTATAATGCAACAGACAACAGTATTCTAAAACTATTTGAAATCAGCCAGAAGATAACCACAACCCATAATTTGGATGAACTGTTTGATGCAAGTCTGGAAGGAGCAATGCAGTTAACCGGTGCGAATCATGGGTATCTTTTTACCTGTACCGATATTGAAAAATGTATCCATGGTGATGCCATGAAACCCCGCATCACTAAAAACGCTCTGGGACAGCCTATCAGCGAAATAGAGCATTGCTTCAGCAGTGCTATTATAAACTCAGTCCTGGAAACAAAAAAGATTATCATCACCCGGGATGCCAGAAGTGAAAGCCAATGGAGCCACAGCAGGAGCATTCGGGTTAACCAACTCCGATCTATCCTGGTTGCTCCCATCATTTTTGACGATATCCTCAAGGGATTCATCTACCTGGACAATCACCATGCAAAATCGGTTTTTTCAGCCAAAGACAGGGAAATCGTCGGGATATTTGCAACCCAGGTGGCAATTGCTTTGAATCATGCAGAGAGCTATGTGAAACAACAGGAAATCTCTGCAGAAAACAGCCGACTCTATGAGGAGATCAGGGAATACAGCCGCACCCTTGAACAACAAGTAACCCATAGAACCCAGGAGCTGGAAGAACTCAACAGGAATCTGGAAAATAAGGTGCGGGAGGAGTTGGACAGAAGGCTGGAACAGGAGCAGTTGCTGATTCAGCAATCAAAAATGGCAGCCATGGGAGAAATGATTGGCATGATCGCTCATCAATGGAGACAGCCCTTATCGTCCATCAGCACTGTTGCCGGCAATATGCAAATCTTCCTGGAGTTGGACAGGATAAGCAAGGATGAATTCTCCTCACTGTTAACCACCATTAATGAACAAGTACAATATCTATCAGGGACCATCAATGATTTCAGAGAATTTTTCAGCCCGAAGAAAAAGGCGGAATTGATACACTTGGAGGATATTCTGGGGAAAACCCTGAAACTGATCGGCAAATCCCTGGAACACAAAAACATTCAGCTGAAAAACAACTGCTTGTTTTCAAAACCCATTGTAACCTACTCGAATGAATTGATGCAGGTATTTTTGAATATCATAAAAAATGCACAAGATGCCCTTATTGAAAACTCCGTTACCGATCCATGGATTACAATCGAAAGCACAGAATCAGACCAGCATCAGACCGTCACTTTTACAGATAATGCCGGTGGAGTTCCGGAGGAGATTATTGACAAGATTTTCGAACCTTATTTCTCAACCAAAGAGGAAAAAACCGGCACCGGTTTGGGGCTTTACATGTCAAAAATAATTGTGGAAAAGCACTGCAGGGGGGAACTTACAGTTAGAAATATAAAAGGAGGCGCTTCATTTGAAATACAATTACCCATCGCCAATAAGGAACTGCTGGTAAAAGCGGAAATCATTTCCCGATAATTCGTTAACTGTCCAATGAAAACCCGATGATAGTAACATCATCCCTTATTTCATTATCACCTTTATAGTATTCAAACTCCTGAAGAACCTTTTTCTGTTGCTGATCAAAAGACATCTGGTGATTCCCCCTTATCACTTTATGAAATCTCCGATGTCCGAATCCAAAATTCTTTTCTCCGCCTATCTGATCAACAACACCGTCACTATAGAGGTAGAACGACATCCCTTCTTTAATATCTACAATTTTTTTAGTAAACCTGTAATCAAGATTTGACTTTTTGTAACCGATACTCTCCCTGTCTCCTTTAATAATGGTGGTATCGCCATTATGGACGGTCACCAGCGGCAGACGTGCCCCCGAAAAACTCAGTATCCTCTCCTTGGCGTTGACAAAACAGATGGCAGCGTCCAAACCATCATCAGACAAACCAAACTCCGTATCCTGTTGCAGTGAGGTTTTAACGATAAAATTAAGTCGTTTCAGAATCTCAGCTGGGTCCAAACACCCTTCATCTTTTGTGATCCGTCTCAATCCAGTTGAAGCTATCATTGTCATAAATGCTCCGGGGACACCGTGACCCGTACAATCCATCACACCAATCAGGAAATTGTCGTCAAAAAACTCCAAGAAAAAGATATCACCTCCGACCACGTCCCTCGGCATCCAGATAAAAAAGCTACCCGGGAGCTGCTTCTTAACCTGATGCACGTTCGGCAGAAGAGATCTTTGGATAACCTTGGCATACTCGATGCTGTCCATCAGCTTCTTATTGGCTCTTTCCACCTCCAGCAAACTTCTGTTCAGCTCTTCGGTACGTTCAGTAACCTTCTGCTCCAGGGTTTCATTGTATTGTGCTAGTTCCTCGTTCAGCTCGGACAGTTCTTTGGTTCTTAATCGAACCGTCTCTTCAAGTTGCTTTTTATAATCCGATTCCATTTTACGCAACCTGACCAGCTCAATCGTTTTTTCCAACACACTTAAAAACTTTTTGATATCAAGGGGCTTGAGAATAAAATTGTTCACTCCCATGCTGATTAGTTGCAGCAAATACTGGGATTCATCATGAGCTGAAGTGATAAGGATGATCTGGTTGTCATTCACCTCCCTGATCCTTCTGACCATCTCAATGCCATCCATAACCGGCATTCTTAAATCGCTGATTACAATCTCGTAATCACCTGACTGATATTTCTCTAACCCTTCCTTTCCATTGACAGCCGGTTCTATATGCTTAAAAAAGGTCGATAACAATCGCAATGTGTCCTTTCTCAGCTGCTCATCGTCTTCCACATACAACACACTCAAGTGTTGCGAGAATTCGATCAGCTCTTTCAGTTTGACTGCATTTTCCATATACACCCAATATTTGAGAAGTTAAGGTCTTTCTAATCTTTTTTCTCTGTAACAGCCAAACAGGCTTTGTGCATTGTATCTATAAATTCTTTAATATTCAGAGGCTTAAATATGAAATCATCCACTCCAGCCGCCCTAAATTCTTCAACAAAATGTAGTTCATCATGAGCCGAAAGAATGATGAGTACTTGATCCTTATCAATGGCTTTGATCTGCCTGGTAAGCTCCATTCCGTCCATTTCAGGCATAACAAAATCACTGATAACAATATCAAATTCTCCCGGCTTATATTTTTCCATAGCTATCCGACCATTTTCAGCTAATGTCAGGTTTTTAAAAAATGTTCCCAGGAGTCTGCCAGTATCCTCTCGTAGTTTTTCGTCATCTTCCACATAAAGGATTCGAATGCGATCAGAAAACTTGATCAGTTCCTTTGCTCCAATCACTTTTTATATCTCCTCATCAGTTAACATGGGCATCGAGATGATAAAATTTGCACCACCATCTTCGTTTTGAACAGCCAATCTGCCCTTGCAATGTTTCTCAATAATAAGTTTGGACATATACAATCCTAGTCCTGTTCCCTGTTTTTCTCCCTTCGTTGAAAAATAGGGATCAAATACCTTTTCAAGATGCTCCAGAGGAATACCTCCGGCATTGTCTTTTATTTCAACTACCTGCATGTTGCCATCCTGATATCCCTTGATCTTGATGATCGGTTTTTCCACTCGCTTCTCCACAATCACATCTTGTGCATTCTTTATAATGTTCAAGAACACCTGGGTAATCTCATTCGGATAAGTAATAATCGGCCCTTCGAATCGATAGTCCTTTTCCAGAACAATGTTTTTGTATTCCAGAGAACGCCCAATGATATTGATGGTCTGCTCAATAATGGTCTCGAGCAAGATCGATTCTTTCTTCTTGTTGGGATTAAAAAAGTACCTGAAATCATTTATGGTTCTCGATAAGAACTGGGCATGCTCATTTATGCTGCTCAACAGCTCAAAGAACTGCTCCTTATTGTAATTGTCCAGTTCAATAAAAACCAGGAGGTTGCCGGTAACAGTGCTGATTGAGGACAACGGCTGTCGCCACTGGTGCGCTATCATACTCAACATTTCTCCCATTTGAGCCTGTCGGGCACTTCTTAACATCAGCTGGTCCTTTTGTTGATTGGCTTCAACTTCCTTTTTGACTCTTTCTTCCAGGGTTCGATTCAGCTCCTCCAGTTCTTCGGATTTCCTGTTTAATTCGAAGGTTCTCTCTTCAACTTTTTGTGAGAGGGTTCGACTGTATTCCTCCAGTTGTTGTCGCGATTCCTCCAGGGCCTGACGCATTGTTTCGTGAGTATCGGCCAATTGTCTCAACTCAGAGATGTTACAATCGATTGGTTCCCCCTTTCTTAAATCCCCCTGGCTGATTCTCAGACTTTGCTCCAAAATCTTTTTAACCGGATTGATGTATCGTTTTGCCATTTTCTTGGTCATAAACACGGCAAATAGGAGAGCCAGAATAAAAATCAGAAAGATAGTGGCAACCCTGACAATATCATAATGCATGACGTCGGATAACGGAGCCAGCATCCCGATTTTTAGAATCGGAACCCCCTTTCCGGGAAAAGGGACAATTGTTCCAACCCATCGATCTCTGGCTGAACCAAAATACACCACTTTGGAAAGATGACGTCTGTTTCGGGAGTCCCACTCCTTGAGCAACTCTTTGACCCTGGGCAAATCAAAATCGTAAAGGGACTGAAGCGCCAAATCAGCATTGGTAAGGTTAAGATTCCCCAGAACATTTCCGGAGATGCTAATCAACCTGTCATCCATGGTGGAGATAAACACAATCCCATTTTCGCTTAAAACGGTCTTCTCCATGATGTCCTGAAGATCCTTGAGCAGAATGTCAAATGCCAAAACATATGCTTTTCCTACACCACTTTCTATCTTGATTGATGCCGTTATCACCAGGTTTCTGGAATTCTCCAAAAAATAGGGTTCATTCCAGCCCAATCGATAGGATTCGCTATCAATGACACTCTGATACCACGCTTCCAGTCTCAAATCACGGTTTATGGGAAGCCATCTCCTCTCAATCAGATCCAGGTTATCATCCCATTTTGAAACCAATTCCCTGGTTCCTGGTAAATCGGTATAAGTCTGAGTCGTTATCCATTCATCATCCATCGGATTCTTGTATAACGAGAATCCATTGCCCTCACGATCACTGCTTTTGATGCGGACTATATATTCATACTCATCAAGAATGGGAATGAACATCTCCAGCATCTCTTTCGATTCAAGTGTATTGTACTGTTTTAGTCTGCCCCAGTGAGCAGATATATTAATGTTTTTGATAACCGGTTGGAATATTTTCTGAAACTCCGATTCCATCTCAATGGAAGCTTCGGTAACCAGTCGTCTGGAAAGCATGGATAGTTCGGAGAACTGAAGAATGAGCAGTGCAGCGGAAAATGATATTAAAATCAGAATAATCAGAATAGAGAAATTGCGAAATAAACTGGATCGTATTGATATCCCCTTTGGTGATCTGTTTCGAATCCGCCTCAGTTTATGCTTCAACATAACCAAAAGACCCCGGCTAAGTATTATAATATTTTTGTGATATCCAAGTTAAGGCAAGACAACTGAAAACAAAAAGTGAATTTATTCTCTCCCTGAAAATCAGGGAAAACATTTTTTGCCAAAGGATTCACCCTAATAAATCTCCAATTTTTTTAATGTCTTAATTTATCCTGAATAGGATATCTTGGTCAAAAAGATAAAGGTCAAAGAATAAATCAGGCAAACTTTTGACACCTATTCGAGAGAATCCGGATTGAATCAAATATCTGCTCGTTATAATATGATAAAATTGTAAAGAAAGTATGTAGTTTCTGAAAACAGAGACAGATTAAATTTCCTTTTCTCTATAATTTCAAAATACTAATAAATTTTGTGCCAGGAATCGATTTTATTTTGTACCATCAGAGTCAACAATCATTCACACCTGATCTGTTGATTTTTCAGCCAGGTTTCGGCAAATGCGATTCTTCAATAGATAAAAGCATAATGTTCTAAAAGGAGTCTAATCATTTTGGTTACCGTACTTAGAATTGTCTTTAAGTTTATATTCCCTCCCTGTCTTGTCCTGATCTTAATTTTACGGACACTCTCTACCCCTGAGTCTGGAATCATCGTCCATTCTCTTTATTCTTACCTGGATATTGCCTATAAAATTCTTCTCTCTTCCATGGTGGGTTATTTTACCAATTTTTTAGCAATTACCATGCTGTTCAAACCCAAGGAGAGAACCAAACATGGTATTCAGGGACTGATTCCCAGGAACCAGGGACAGATTGCAGAAAAGCTGGGGGAAGGGATTGCCGATAACTTTTTCAATCCTAAAGATTTAAAAGCCTACATTGTTGACAATCATGTTATTGCCGATTCCATTACCTCGTTAAACGGGTACATCGAAAAGAATCTGGAAGACCCCAAGATCCAGCGTTTAATTACCAACTGGTTGCTGAGAAAGTTCCAGATGAATTCTCCCAGAATCTATTTCGGGATGTTGCAGCTCTCGGAAATCAATATGGTCAACTACCTGAAAGAAAAGGTAGATCTAAAAAGTCTGATCAGGGAATTGACTCAACTCATCGAAAAAAACATTAAAGAAGGAACCATTGATCTTAAGGAGATTTCAAAAAAACTCTCTGCTTTGCTTGAAGACCATATTCCGGAAATATCCGAGTTTATTTATAGCCAACTTAATAAAATCATAGATCGACAGGGTCCTATCAAAAAGGGAATGCTGAAGCTGGCTGCCTGGACGTTTGACTTCGATCAGAAGGCGATTGAAGAAATCCTGTATGATGCCCTATCCTCTGATAAGTTTCGAACCAATGCCTACACTTTTCTGGAAAAAGCCGTCCAGGATTTCGCCGATTTTTTAAACTCCAATCAGGGATCAAGACAGATTAACAGAACCTACCATCGCCTGGTCATCGATATCAACGAACGGTTTCGAGAAAAAGGAGTTCCCAAGGTAATGACCGAAATTAATAAATACCTTGAACAAGAGAGTTCCTGGAAGAAAATGGAGAGTACACTGAAAAGGATTCTGGTATTTGCTCAACAGTCACTTGAAGAATTTGTTTCCAGCGATCGGTTTGATATATTCCTGACG
Organism: bacterium; assembly: GCA_018829445.1. Lineage (GTDB taxonomy): Bacteria > SAR324 > SAR324 > XYD2-FULL-50-16 > XYD2-FULL-50-16 > JAHJTV01. The sequence goes on along the minus strand of JAHJTV010000082.1, from coordinate 19,010 downwards.
CGCTCCATGCCGGCTGTTTTAGAAAAAATAAAGGTGTCTCAAATCGTCACGGAAAAAGTCAAGGCTTTCGATACGGACGAGCTGGAAAAAATGGTGAAGGATGCCTCGGGAGAACATCTGGCGGTAATTGAAGTATTAGGGGGAATTCTGGGAGGATTTGTCGGCATCGCTCTCTTTGACCCCCTGTTATTTCTAATCATTCTCTGTCCCCTCATCGGAATTGGATTCCTTGAATACTTCCTCACTAGACGCTGGGTCAGAAAAAAACAATAATTGCAGGTCCTATTATGAAAAAGCTGAAATCTTTAAACCTGATCTATTTTTCCCCCACCAGAACAACCCAAAAGATAATAAAGGCCGTTGCCCAGGGAACAGGGCTGGAAAACATCAACGAGTTCAATTTGACAATTCCAACTGTTACATCGCCACTCACAGAAATGGATGAGAGTCATCTGGCTATATTCGGATCTCCTGTATACGCCGGACGAATCCCGCCTGAAGCAACAAGTCGTTTAAGCCAATATAAGGGAAATAAGACGCCGGCGGTTATCATCGTTCTTTATGGAAATCGCGAATATGAAGACGCTCTTCTGGAGTTGAAAGAGATAGTCTCAAACCAGGGCTTCGTTCCCATTGCTGCAGGAGCATTTATTGGCGAACATTCCTATTCCACCTCTGAAAAACCGATTGCCGAAAACAGGCCTGATCATTCAGACCTGCAAAAAGCCCTGGGCTTTGGGGAGAAAATCATGAGAAAGGCGGAAAACCTGGCAACTTGCGAAGAAAACAGTCTGCCTGCCATCCCCGGGAACTTCCCTTATCGAGAGCCAAGGGATTTTTCTACGATTTCGCCCACTTCCATCGAGTCTGAATGCACGTTGTGCTTGGACTGCGTTAATGCATGCCCCACCCTGGCCATAAATGAGCAAAATCCAGCAAAAACCGATAAGTCGCTATGCATTGTCTGTTGTGCTTGCGTAAAGGTTTGTCCGTCAGGTGCACGAGTGATGGATCATCCCCAGATAAAAACCGTTGCTGACTGGCTGTATACGAACTACAGCGTTCGCAAAGAACCGGAAACTTTTGTTTAATTAAGCGACAGAGGGCCGTACAGGTGATATTGCTAAACACACTTTTTCCGGTTTTTGCCCTCCTCTTTTTAGGAGGATTACTAAGACGGCTGGGATTGACCAATGAAGTCTTTTTAAAAACGTCTGACAGGCTGATCTACTTTATCTTCTTTCCTGTGATGCTGTTCTGGAAGATTGGTGGTGCCTCATTGGAATCCGCTCTGCAATCGAATCTGTATTTTGCCGTTATTTTAGCCATTTTAATCGTGTTTATCCTCAGTACCCTGTCAATTAAACTGTTCAAAATCTCCAATTTTCAGGCAGGATCATATTCCCAGAGCTGTTTTCGCTTTAACACTTATGTTGGAGTGGCTGTTGTCATGAATGCCCTTGGGGATGAAGGAATCCAGTGTTTTGGCATCCTGATTGGCTTCATCATTCCCATTATTAGTGTATTAATCGTAATCATTTTAATCTGGCATTCAGGAATGGAGACCGGTTTTAAACAGCGGGTTTTCAGCGTGGCCAGGGAGTTAATCACAAACCCACTGGTGATTGGTTGTATATCCGGAATCATCTACTCAAAAACGATCCATACATTTCCGGTTTTCCTGGACAACACCTTCAGTTTAATGTCCATGATAACACTTCCCCTTGCCCTGTTATCCATAGGAGCTGTATTAACTTTCAAAACCCTGAAGAACCACTTTAGGGTATCTCTGATAGCAGCCGTATTTAAATTATTATTGCTGCCTTTGGTGGGGTTTGCTCTTCTGCGGGCGTTCAATGTGACGGGTATTCAATTCAGAACCGGCATGGTGTTTTTTGCCCTCCCCACTTCAACATCCCTGTATGTGCTATCGGCACTGTTGAACAGTGATACTGAATTGGCGTCAGCATCCATCGTTCTGTCCACAGTGTTATCCTTCTTCTCATTATCCCTGGTGTTATTAATCTAAAAATCAGAAAAAACTCTTTAAGAACGTTTCCATAACACTCCAATACCCTTCACTATCAGTGTTTCTTTCCCAAAGGGCTCTGGAGCCATGTTTTCCATTGGAAACCGGGATGTAGGACATTTTGGTTGCTGTGTTTATCGATTTATAGATCCCAAGCCAACGGCTTCTCTCTTTCCTGGCAGATGCTATAAAAACGGGAGCCGAGATTTTTGCCGCAGAGCGTTCAATCCAATCATGAGGCTGACCGTCTTCTACAAAATACTCTCCTGGCGAAAAAGCAATTATACCATCAACCAGATGCGGATTGTCTCCGGCAACTTTCAACACCAATCCTGCTGAATAGGAACTCCCCATGGCTATTACTCCAGGAGCATTGTATTTTTGTTTGGCATAGGAAAGAGCAGCTTTCACATCCTGCAATGCGTCAATAAAGCGAGTGGATTTCCCCTTTTTCTGCGCCTCTTCAGCCGTTTGATTGCTTACATCAAGAACCTTCCCCCCTGATCGTAAATCCACGGCTATGCAATTATAACCCAACTTGTTAAAACGAGGCGCCGTCTCAAGATATTCTCCTCTGCTCCAATATTCCTGGTGAAACATAAGAATCAGAGGAACCTTGGCAATGTCATGAGCCAGATAGGTTTCCGCTGAGATCTTCAGTCCGTCTTCTGATAGAAAAGTGATGGCTTTTCTATCCACATCTGTCACAATATTTAAAAACATGTATATGGACGAACTGATCACGGCAAGAATCGCTAAACATGCCGTTAGGATAATCCGTTGTTTCAGATTGACCTTTCGCTTATTTAACATTTCCAGATTTCCAGGATTTAAGTATTTGTATAGATTGTGGTTTGAATTGCCCCATGTCAGTACTCTTCCACAACTGATCCCATCCGATCAAGACTTTACGGATAAATTCCACATAATAATAATTGCCGGGAAAAATTTGTACCATGAACATTCTGAGTCTGACAAAAACACTGAATGGTTTTTCCGGATTCAACCGGTTCCGATATGACAACAACAGGTAATCAGTAGTCCATTCCCTGTTCCCCCCATTTACTAACGCATCATCCAGTCTCCATTTCCTGATACTAAAATTCTTGAAAGCATATTCTATAATTCAACCCCATTTTTATCCGGCTCTTTAATAAAAAATGGGGTTGCAATCGAGTGTTTTTTAACCTACAGTTAAATTCTCTTCCGCAATGTCAGACACAGACATTCTTCCGTTAACAATTAAAGGCGTCATGCGCTAAGGAGGTAATGTGAACAGTGAGATACAAATAGGAAACGGATTCTGAGTCGGAGTAGGTGTAACTCCTGCTCTAAATCAAAAGTTACGCCCGAATAGACTATTTTAATGTGAATTAAGATTGCTCTATTCGGGTGTTTCCCCCTCCTCAACCAAAATCCAATAAGAAAGCAAAATCCCCGGTCCCCAGTACTACTTGAATTAACACTCACCCATACTCCTGATCACCCAAAAAAGGGAATTTTTACACCCTACTCAAGAAACAGATTTAGACAATCCCCATACTTCCGGTTCAAACTTCTCTTTGTGTATTTAGCTGGGCTGTCTTTTTTTTTTTTTGCGCTTTCTCCTTTCCAAAAAATAACCATCCAAAACCGTCCCAAATCTGCTGGTTGAATAATTCTTGTCAGTCATTATTATTTCATAATTGGCCTATTACCCTTTTTTTTTAACCGTTTGTATACTTAGTAAAGAACGTCCCCTTTTTTTTCAACTTCGCAAACACCTCTTTTTCCCATACGTGTGAATAAATTTCTTAAAAGGTGCTTTTTAGGGTTACATTTCTTGTTTTCCGGGAATTAGCTCAATTCGACCCCGATTTATTATTTACCTGTCCCATGTTTTTTTCTAATGTGAATAACTATTTGACTAAACAAAAACTCCCTGCTATTTTACCTTTAAATCTATGAGTGTGATTCCCAAAATTAGAGGTAAAAGATTGGATTTTATAAAATACAAGAAAAGGTATTTGGAAGAAAGTATACTGGAATTATTTGAATATTACCCTGTAATAGCCGTATTAGGTGCAAGACAAGTTGGCAAGTCGACATTGATAGACAATCTGTTCGATAACGAGTTACATCAGATTGTCTTTGATCCTGTGATTGATATAGGAAATGCTCGTGAAGATCCTGAATTTTTTCTTCAGAATATACGCTGTCCTGCTTTTTTAGATGAAGTGCAATATGCGCCGGAGCTTTTAGGAACAATAAAGCGTAGGGTGGATAAAGAAAAAAAGAATGGGATGTACATATTGAGCGGATCACAGAATCTGTCTGTACTCAAGAGTATTTCTGAATCATTGGCTGGCAGAGTATCTATCTTGAATCTTTGGCCGATGACCCGTAGAGAATTGGAAGAAGAGGAAAAACCTTCTTTTTTAAGACAATGGGTTTTGGAGAACAACGACGAAATAGAAAATCTTCCCAAACCACCGGTTTTACCGGTACTACCTTTAATCTGGAGAGGTGGCTATCCAGGAATCATCGAGTTTCCCGATCGACTGATCCCCGGTTACTGGCAATCCTATCTTCAAACATATATTGAAAGAGATATCAGAACAGTAGCTAATATTGGGTCACTACAAACCTTTGGCAATTTCATGGGATTGTTGGCTGCACTTTCTGGTCAGGAAATCAATCATATGCAACTTGGAAGGGAACTTGGTATAGACAGAAAGACGGCTCTTGCCTGGACTGAAATAGCTCAAGCGACATATCAATGGATAAGCATACCGGCATTCTCTAGAAATGCCGTCAAAAAAATCGCAGGTAAAAGCAAAGGATATTTTACGGACACCGGTTTTATTTGCTATCTTCAACGGATTGGCTCTCCTGAAGCTTTACAGAATCACCCCCTTAAAGGGAGCTTATTTGAAACCTACATCATTATGGAAATAGTAAAATCCTTTCAGGATTGGCCAATTAGTCCAAATCTTTACCATTTCAGAACCTATTCGGGAGCGGAAGTTGATTTGATTCTTGAGTTGAATGGAGTGCTATATCCGATTGAAATAAAGATGAAAAGCAATCCTTCCAAAAGAGATGTAAAAGGTTTTGAATCCTTTAAGGCATGCTTCCCCACTGAAAATATAAGAAAGGGATTGTTGATCTGTTCCTCTGAAACCATACAGCCCTTATCAGAAGAAGTGATAGCAGTTCCGTGGACATTGCTTTAACTGGATACTTGACTAACCTATCCTTTCCCTTTTCGCCTACGACATCTTCCCGCTCTGTTGCATAAAGCTCCTCAATGCAATTGAATGGTATAGAAAACTCGATAACCGTCTGAATCATCCATGAAGCGGCACAGCTGGAGAGTGGGCAGCCAGAAATGGCTGATTACCTTGTAAAGGGAGGTGACAATCCTGAATGTACTAATGCAAATCCTGAAACGTTTGTATACTTAGTCAACAACGTCCCCTTTTTGCTAAATCAGCAATCGCCCTAACTTATGAAACTATTTGATAATGTGGATTATTAACGATATTGTGATATCTGCAAACTGAGGATACAGGAAAACATAAAAAAGCGAGAAATGATTGACAACCGACGAAAGCCGGTTTTCTTAAAGAGCTTCACACTTGAAACCTACCTAGGAGATATCATGTTATTACAGACAGACCCGACCGCAGACCTCTCCGCGCCTGTTACCGTAAAAAAATCAACAACGGAGCGTCTTTTAAAAATTCTGTTGCATCTAATGGCTCTTAATTTCAACTGGCGAAAATCGAAAAAAGAGTACCTGAAATGTGACCAGGGCTGGGTTAACTCCACCATCGGAATTCGCACTCAAACCCGCTCAGTTTACTTGGCGGTGCGATTCGAAAACGGCAAGGTAAAGGTTTTACCGGATATTCCGGACGATGCAAAGGCTGTGTTTGTTCTGGATAATGATCAGGTGGTCAAAGAGGTGTTGAAAGATACCAGTGCCTTGATGGTTATGATGCTTCAAAACAAACTGGTGATTGAAGGGAACCTCAGCTACCCCCTGTTATTCGGTTATTACACATCACTATTCACTGGCAGCGGAAAACAGAAGAAAATAAAAATACCCAAAACAGAACCAAAACTGATCCAGGAGTATCACTCACGAAAGAGAAACCTGCTTAAGGGTGCAAAAGTCGATTCCAATGTACAATACCTGGAAGACCCCTACCTGTCTCAATACAGCCTCAATGATTTTCCCAGGTTAGAAAAGTTTCTTGATATCCATTTCACTTCCAAACCGGAAATCTGTCATGAACGGCCGAAACTTCTCACCGATTGGTTTAAAACAAACGGATTTGAATTGACCCATGATAACAAAGCATGGGTTCCTGAGTTAAGGCAGGCAAAAGCCTACCGATACCTGATGGATAATAGAAAAGCGATCATCAGGGCAGATGATCTGATTGCAGGCACCACTACAACCAAGGAGATCGGCGTTGTAATTTATCCGGATTCTTCGGGATCCATGATCTGGTCCGAATTAAATACGGTGGATAACAGAGAACTGAATCCATATCACGTTTCGGAGGAAACTAAGAAGATTCTTCACCGGGAGGTTTTCCCCTATTGGCTGGAAAACAGGACTTTCAGAGAGTGGGTGAGAAAAACCTATAACAACCCGGTTTGTCAGCAACTGGATGAACGATTTGCCGTCTATTTTATGTGGAAGTTTGTGGCGCTTTCTCATACGATTCCCGATTTCCCCAAACTTCTTTCAGTGGGAACCAAGGCACTGATAAGTGAAATCAGAAAAGAGATCAGTGATAAGACTCCCGCCGCGGTAAAAAAGAAAGATCCCCTGGAAGCCATGATCCTCTGCCTGGAAGGGCTGACGATCTATTCCAAAAATCTGGCTGCACAGGCTGCCAGCGAGGCAGAATCAGAAAAGGATGCAACCCGGAAGATGGAACTGGTTCGCTTGGCGGAGATCTGTGAGAAGGTACCGGAATCTCCCTGCACCACTCTGGATGAAGCTGTCAATGCCATCTGGATAGGGTGGGTGGCGCTGCACATGGAGAATACCAATGCAGGACTCTCTTTGGGCAGATTGGATCAATGGTTGCAGCCCTATTATCTGGCGGATCTTGCCAAAATCAATTCTCCCGATGAAAGGGAAACCTACATAAAAAAGGCTATTGAACTGGTGGGATGTTTTTATATGCGCTGTACAGATCACCTTCCCCTGGTTCCCGATATCGGCAACTACCTGTTCGGAGGTAGCTCCTCGGATCAGGCTATAACCCTGGGCGGGCAGACCCCGGAAGGAGAAGATGCCGTAAATGACATGACCTATATTTTCCTCAAAGTCACCGAAATGCTGAGTATACGAGATCCCAACGTAAATGCTCGCTTTACTCCCGGTGTAAACAGCGATACCTATCTGAAAAGGCTCTGCGAAGTAAACCTGGTAACCGCCGCAACCCCGTCTTTGCACAATGATGAGGCTGTCATCGCATCTTTGGAGGAGTTCAACTATGATCCCAAAGATGTCAGAGACTGGTCCGCTACTGGCTGCGTGGAACCCACTCTTTCGGGGAAGCACCTGTCACACACCAATTGTATGATGATGAACATGGTGGCAGCTCTTGAAATCGCTTTGAATAACGGAACCCACCCACTGATGAAGTGGAAAATAGGACCGGATACAGGAAGCATCGAAGAGGATGATTTTAAGGATTTTGAATCGTTTTATGAGGCGTTCATTGAACAATATAAATTCCTGATCGACAACGCCGTACAGCTAAACAATATGCTGGGAGAGGCTCATACGTACATCCGACCTACTCCCCTGCTGTCCTCTCTGATTGAAGGCTGTATCACCAATGGAAGGGATGTAACCTGGGGCGGGGCCAAATACAACACTTCGGGAGCCGCTTGTATTGGTCTGGCCGACGTCACCGATTCTCTGATGGCAATTAAGGAGCTGGTGTTTGATAAAAAACGGTTTACCTTGAAGCAGTTAAAAACGGCTATCGAAGGTAATTTTAAAAATGACTCAGTCCTCTATGAAACCATTGTCAAGAAGACTCCCCGCTTTGGTTCCGGAGATGGGGAAGCCTTAAAACTTGCCAATCGTATTACCAAGTTTACCCATGACTACTACGGCAGTCACACCAATTTCAGGGGAGGAAAATACACCGCCGGATTCTGGTCCATGTCAAACCATGTGGCATTCGGATCGCTCTCAGGCGCTCTGCCGTCAGGAAAACTAGCCGGAAAAGCCTTTACTCCCGGTTTAACCCCTTCGCCCATGGCATCGGAAAATCTGCTGGACAACATCCGCGATGTTGCGCAACTTGACCCTAAAAACATGAATAACAACATTGCCTTTAACGTAAAGGTCGTTCCATCGGCAAAAGACAGTCATGAAAAAACCGTTGACAATATCTACTCATACGTTAAAACCTACTTTCAACTTGGAGGGATGCAAATGCAGTTGAATGTGGTCACTTCGGAGATGCTGAGAGAAGCCATGAATCATCCCGACGAATACCGTAATCTTATTGTGCGCATATCGGGATACAACGCTTATTTTGTAACCCTCAATAAGGATATGCAGATGGAATTGATCGAACGCGCTGAATATGGAGTCTAATCAATCAGGAGTTCGCCCATGGACACTCAGAAAAAAATAAACCAGCCGGTTTTAGTAACAGGAGCAACAGGATTCATCGGCCGTATTCTGGTCGAAAAGCTACTGAAACACGAGATTCAGATTAAGGCTCTGGTATTGCCGGATGAGAAATTGCCTCCCGGCTGGGAAACCAACAAACTGATATCCGTCATTCGCGGTTCTGTTACCGATCCTGCGGCAGTAGAAAAAGCCATGAAGAATGTTAAAACCCTTTTTCATCTGGCAGCTGTTGTAGCCGACTGGGGAGATGAAAACCTGTTTTGGGATATCGGCGTAAACGGAACCAGACATGTGCTTGATGAGGCGATAAAATTCGACACAAAAGTGATCCTGGCTTCAAGCATTGTGGTCTACGGAGAAAAGATCGGAAAAGAGGTCTGCACAGAGGAGACAGATTTTGGACGAACATTCGGCCCTTATGGCCGGGTAAAACAGGAACAGGAAAAAATCGCCCGCCAATATGAAACCAAATACAATCTGCAGTTGGTTGTCATCAGACCTGCCAACGTATACGGCCCCGGTTCCCGTCCCTGGGTGCACCAGGTACTGGCAACCTTGAAATCCGGTAGCCCTTCCCTGATCAACGGAGGCGATTATAACGCCGGATTGGTTCACGTAGAATCCATCACTGATGCAATGGTTCTGGCGGCAGAATCTGAAAAGGCTGTAGGAAACACCTACAATGTTTGTGATCTTAACAATGTTACCTGGAAACAATACTTCTCCGATCTGGCTGAAATAGCCGGTTGCAGCAAACCCAGATCCATTCCGTTATTTGTAGCCAAACCACTGGCACACTCGGTTCAGTTTCTTTGGAAACTTTTCAGGTTGAAGATTCAACCTCCCATCACCCTGGAGTCTCTCAACCTGGTGAGCTCAAAACACCAGATTGAAGTCGATAAACTGATTGATCACCTGGGATATACTCCCAACTATCCCTATGAAGAAGGGATAAAGAGTTTGAAGACTTACATAATCGAGGGAGATCTCTGTTGATAATGGAGACCATGGTTGAGTCTTGCACCTTCATTAAACTACCAGAAATGCAGAATACAAATGGTTGGGCGGCTTTACATGGCTGCTAACGCAAAACCAAAGGCGGCCATGTAAGGCTGCCCTACCGTTATTCCCTGCAAAAAATTAAAAGGTTTCATAATCTGGTTATGAAGTTGAATTGAACGTACAACTCTTTAAGTTTTTGACACAGTCTGCAGGATGACAAGGCGAAACAAGCTTCGGGGAATTAAACCCAGACAAGATTAAAAGGATTAGCCTTCATACTAGTGGTTTTGGTAAGGTTTTATATGAAAAAATTGGGTTAAACTGTCAGACAATTCAATAAGTCTTTTTCTACAATAACACGATCACTTAAACTTATGAAAAATCTAACAAAGAAAAAAATCTACATTACTGGCGCCTCCAGTGGCATCGGTTTAGAAACTGCGAAACAAGTATGCTCAAGAGGAGCTGATATCGCCTTTATTGCACGGAATAAAGACAATCTTCATCTGGCAATCAAGAATATGGATCCGTTCAAGGTCAGCAGTGAACAACGATTTGATTCTTTATCCCTGGATGTTGCGGACAACAGAGCTGTTATGTCAAAATTGTCCGGATTCTGTGAAGACTTCGGCGCTCCTGATGTTTTAGTAGTCAATGCGGGGATCGGGTATGCTAATTATTTTGAAGAGATCTCGTATGAAGACTTTGACCGGGTTTTTAAAACCAATGTCTATGGCGTCCGCAACGTGATTGCGGCCTTGCTTCCGGCTATGAAGCGCAAAGGAGGGAAGATAGTAATCGTTTCTTCACTGGCGGGATTATCCGGTATGTTTGGCTATACCGCCTATGGTTCCTCCAAATTTGCGTTGATCGGATTCGCCGAAAGTTTACGCCCTGATGTAAAGCGATTTAATATCGATGTAGCGCTTGTCTGTCCACCTGAAGTGAAAACCCCTTTTCTGGAAGCGGAGTCCAAAACCCTGCCTCCGGAATCAAAAGTCATCAAAAATCTGGTTGGTCTTCTCCCCGTTAAGGCAGCAGGAAAAGCTGTTTTAAAAGCGATCACCTCCAGCCGTTTTATGATTATCCCCGGATTCATGGCAAAATCGAGTTATTTTATGACACGATTTTTACCCGGCCCCCTGGTTCGCTTTTCCATGGATATGCTTGTTAATCTTATGGTAAAGAAAAAATAAATCATTCATTTCGGTTTTAAAAATCTCCACTGGCAACTTAAAAAAGAGGAAATCATGAATATGGAAAACTTGTATTTAAATGGAATAGAAGAAGCCAGCAACACACAAATCCTCATTGAAAATGTCCTAATTATAGGCCTCATCACTTCAGGAGCCGTCTTAACAAGTCTGTTCCAAGTGAAAAACATCCCCGTTATTTCAGTAGGATATATTCTATTTACCGTCATCATGTTAGGAGTTGTATTGAGAAAACATCTTTGCACTGCCTGCTGGTATTATGGAAAAAAATGTCATTGTGGCTGGGGGAAACTTGCAGAAAAGCTGTTCAAACAAAACAGTGGCAATAAAAAGATCGGCGCCATCGGGGGGAATCTCACCTGGGGCCTTATCATGATATTTCCCTTGCTGACTTTCATCACTTATGCCGTTTTTAATCAAACGGTTCGGGCAAACTGGGTTGGATTGGGAGTATTTCTTGGTTTTGTGATTATTAATGGAGTGCTTCATAAAAAAAGCTGCACCAATTGCATAATGAGGGTGATCTGTCCGGGAAGCGCCGCCAAAAAGGTCAACTGCTGAATGAGGTGTCAGGCTTTCTTCATCAGACTGGATAAAGCTCTGGAAAACAAAGCCTTAAAATTCCAAAAATAAGAATGACAATCAGCCCGAATTTATACCAATGAGGCTGAATAATCTTCTGCAATGGTTGCCAGGGGAGAAGATAGGACACCATGACTGCCAGCAATGGAAAAGAAAACAGATTATACTGCAACGCCTGATGAAACTGCAGCTGTCCGATGGAGATCAGCGCACGCAAAATACCGCATCCGGGACAGGGTTTGTGAGTTAAGAAATGGAAGGGACAAATGGAGAATCTCGGTGCCGATGTTAAGAGATTGATATCCAATAAGTGATATAGCAGTCCCGAAGTAGCAACGGTTAACAGGATAAGACCTATTGCCAGTTTCAGGAGGCACTCCGGGTTTTGAAAATGTTTCAATTTCATGGAATCTTATCTGTTCCGGATCATTCAACCAGCTTATTGATCTCCAGTTGATGGATACAGTCTACCACAATGGACAATCCAAACAAGGTAACAACCACACTGATTACTGGCAAAATTTCGAATTCCCTTTTCCCCTCTTTCCGTTGGATCTCAACAATGCTCCGTCCCATCTTGTACTGATAGTAGATGTGATAAATACCACACGTGATAATCGTCAGTAATAACCAGGGCCAGAAGCTGAATTCATCTTCATCCAGTAGGTCATTGCACGCCTTCATCTGCCTGTAATTCCAGTACAGATTAAAAACACCACAGGTCAGCAGGGTGAAAATCAAATACTTGGGAACGCTGCAAAAATGCTCCTCATATATTCCCGCAACACTGTCGAGGGTTTCCTGTTCAAAGCCGGACATTCTGCTCCTTTTTTATATTTACATTTGAAACAATATCGTGAACTGCTTTTTTAATGAAAATTGTTTAATCTTTGGGTTTATCGTTATATCGAACTCTTCAACCCGTCAAGTCTCTTGTTTCTTTCTCTGTGGTTTTCTATTCTCACTCGCGGGAATGGAGAATTCCCAACAAATATCCAAAAAAACCTTCCCCACCCTACCATCCTCATCTTGTCCAAAAACCGCTTGCCCTTTTACGGAAATCAAGAGATTCTGGAGATTCGTCGCTGAAAAAAAGTGACAGACCAAATAAAAACTTAATGGATTTGAGAGATGGTTAATACGGTTATTTTCGACTTTGATGGTGTCATTGCAGATTCGGTTGGCAGCATTTTTAAATGGTTTCAACATGCTGCTTCGGTTTTTAGAATCAATCTATCGATTAAATCAATCGAACAATTAAAACAGAATTTTTTCGAACCCTATCCCGAGTTCTATAAATTCCTAGGATTTGATTGGGATAACGATCTGGAAAAGATCTTTCAGGAATATATCCAATATCACTCCACCCATCCACCGGAGTTGGTGGATGGGATTCAGCAGGTCATTGAAACGCTTTCGGATCTAAGTCACATCAAACTGGCAATTGTCTCCTCCAATGTCCAATCTGTGCTTGAGGAGGGGTTAAAACATCATCAATTATATGATCATTTTGACGTCATTAAAGGAGTCGAAAAAGAAAACAATACCCCGTTGAAACCCGACCCGACAACTTTGCTGGAAGTACTGGATTCTCTTGAATCAAGCTTTTCAGAGGCTGTATATATAGGAGACCAACCCAGTGATGTTTTGACTGCCGTTAATGCCTCCAAATCCAGAACCAATGGCAAGATTCATACGATATCGGTTACAACCGGTTTTGCTTCACGGCAGAAACTTGAGGATGCTTCGCCCAGGGCAGACTTCGTTATTGACCATCCTTCGGAGATCCTGGAAAAACTTCAATTCGCCAGAAACTGATCCAAATTGGACAGGCAGCAATTAAAGATTGATCTGCTATCGACCTGTCCAGGTATCATTGGCATCCCACATCCCAAGCATCTTATTCATCCGATCCATGACGTTAACCGGCAATAGTGTCTTTAATAACGGTGTTACGATTTTAACCGGAACAGAGGGCACAGCGATAACCGCCTTATTCCCTTTAATCCCTTTTAAAACCTGATGGCAGACCGTTTCCGGTTTCAACATTCTGGTTCCCGTCACCATTTTTGCCCCCTTAAACATTCCGGTATTAACCGTATTGGGACAAACAACCGTAAACCGAATATTTCTTTTTTCCTTCTTCATCTCCTGCCGAATGGCATCCGTAAACCCGATTACCCCAAACTTGCTGGCACAATATGCGGACAGACAGGGTATTGATAGAATTCCACCAGCCGACGCAAAATTGATAATATGGCCATCGTTCAATTCAATCATTTTTGGCAGAAAGGCTTTAACTGTCCAGAATTGAGCCGTTAAATTCACGCTAATTGTTTTTTCAATCACCTTATCTTCGAGCTCAAGCAATCTCCCGGCTTTCACAATCCCGGCGTTATTAATCAACAGTGTAGCATCTCCAAATTCACTCTCTATGGATTTTGCTAATTTGTACACAGCTGCCGAATCTGAGATATCGCAGGGATAAGCCATACAATCGCCCTTACGGGAAAGTTCTTTTTGCGTTGTCTGCAACATCTCCTCGTTGACATCGACCAATGCGACCCTGCATCCCTCCTCCAGTAACAGGGAGGATAACATCCTGCCCATACCCATGGCAGCACCCGTAACAACAGCTATTCTTCCGTGCAATTGAGTCATTTATCTCCTTTTTTTAAGAATTAGTACCCTTGGTTAAGGCAACGATGTGGTATCCAGCAGTTTACCGATATTCATCGCTGTTTTTATAAAACAATCAAAATCCCGATTATCAAACCCTTTTAGATTTTCCATCAACACCTGGTAGGTGTGCTTCTCGATCTCTTTCACTACCGTCTCACCAACCGGCTCCAAGAATAACCGTGTGATTCTCAAATCCTTTTTATCACGCATACGAGAAATAAATCCCTTCTTCTCCAAACGATCCACAATTCGGGTAACCGTGCTGACAGGACTTCTCATCTCCTGGGCAATTTCACTCATACTGGATTTGGAATGGCGTCTTAAATGCTGGAGAAGAAAAATGCCCTCGTACGATAATCCGAATCTGGACATTTTAACCCTTTCAAAACGATACACAGCTCTTAACGCTTGAAACAACAACTCATCCAACTCTTTTTTAGGCAATTCCGGCTCCATCCTTCCTCTTTTTTTAATTAATACGTCTTTATAAAACTCCAGTGTTGTTTCTCTTTTTCATATTTATTTGCATATTGCAAGCTTTATATTTATCCTATTGATTATATGTTTTTAATTTTTTCTTCTGTCAGAATAAATAGACAGAGAGAACCTACCCTTTAAACCGTAAGATGATCCTGCTTAGCCTTCTTACGGTTTATTCTGACGGGGCTACATCGCACAAGCGGTTGCTTAAAGGCATTTTTGGTGGGAAACTTATACTTTTTAACGGCAGAGCGGTTTTTCATGAAACGATAAAGGGGACGTTCTTTACTAAGTATACAAACGCCTATTTTCAGCTTTTAACCTGATACCAATATTCAAAATTGTGCCAATTTGTACAGTAGTTTCGGCGGAGATGTAACCCCATAAGCGCTTAAATGAGGATATTTTCAAGGCAAAATTCAGTTTTTCAAAACGGTAGGGCGGCCTTACATGGCCGCCTTTGAGCTTGTACTGGCGGGGATGCAACCCCGCCCTGCCATAATCCCTGCTCTTGGCAAAATGTGCTTATTTAAGCACTTATGGGATGTAATCCCGCCCTGCCATAATCCCTGCATAAGAAAACATCATGGGAAACTACCGTTTCACACAATCAAACTTTTTTAAGTTTCCTGCTAAAACAGAGCTTTGTTGAATTGAACAGATTTCCGATTGACAGAAGCAAATAGACTTTTTAAAATGACCGAAAATTCAGTCAAAAAATATTATGGCAAAAATAATCAATCGAGAAGAGAAGAAAGCACAAATACTGGAAGCTGCCTTACAGGTAATTGGGAGAAAAGGCACCGCCGGAACCAAGATCCAGGATATCGCTGAAGAAGCTGGTATCGGAAAAGGAACCATCTATCTTTACTACAAGAACAAAGAAGAGATTTTTCAGTCGATCCTTGAACAGCATATCGGATCAAGAAATCATAATATCCAGGAAGTAATGAATAGCTCGTCCTCCCCGGAGGAAAAAGTGAGATATTTACTGGAGAGTTTTACAGGTTCGATAGAGCATAGTCCTTATCCCCCGGGGTTACAGCTTGAAATACTGGCTTCGCTGGTACGAAGCGGCCCGGACAGTTCTTTGAGTCAGGGGATTCTGCAATTCAGGGAACTGTTAAGTCAGTTACTGAAGGATATTCAACAAACCGATTCCGTGGAACCCCTGCATCAAAACCTCTCTTCTGCCCTGATCGGATTGCTGCACGGGTTAATTATTATCTGGAGTACCAACAAAGAGGCATTTCCTTTACAGGAGATTGTAAGTGATACAGCCGGGTTTATTATCGATGCCTTAACTAAAAACCGATAATAGACGAACAAGGTTTTCCCAAGCGAGGAAAAGTGGAGTTATAATTTGACTGAAAGTTCGGTCATATTTGTTTATTTTATATATCATGCGGTTATCAACTGGCGTTTTTTACATAATGCGTCCAATTCATGGTGAACATTTAGTGCAGGGATAAGGAGGATCATGGCAGAAATACGATTAATGATAAACAGGTTCTTTGAAGGCATACCGGGGTATCTGGAAAAAAACCGTTGGAAAGCCTGGTTATGTTTTGTTTTAGTAACGGCTTTATTGGGCGCCGGGGTTGGGAAGTTTCAGCTTGAGCTCTCGATGGTATCATTTTTCCGGGAGGGAGAGCCGGTAAAAAAGGCTTATGATCAATTCAGGGCTATCTTCGGCGGTGATGAAGTGGTTTATATTGTTTACGAAGCCAAGGACGGTAATGTTTTTTCACCACAGTCACTTAAAGCCATTAAGGGAATTCAGGAGGAGCTTTTAAATTTCAGACTATTTTCGCAATCAGGCGAAACCTCGTCTCTGAATCATATTACCGACGTGAAGACCCTCATTAATGCCTCCTATCTGGAAACAAAGGAAGGCGCCCTGATTTCAAGGGATTTTATCGGAAATCAGATTCCACAATCAGAAAAAGACGTTGAGTGGTTACAAAAGGCGGCACAGCAACAGTCAGACTACCCCAAGCGTTACTTTTCCGAAGATTTTCGTTTCGGCGGCATTATCATCAAGACCGATTTTAATGCAGTTCCCATCTCTGACCAGATTAAAGATAACAAAACTGTAATAACAGGTTTTGATGATGAAGCTGAGATGACCGATTTTGGGGAGATCGGGCTTACTGAATTACCGGACATGTATTCTGAAGACTATCTGCCCAAATTCAAAAAAACACGAATAGGAGAATACGTTCCCTTCATGGAGGAGATCTCAGCCATTATCAAACAGCCCCAATACTCTGATTTTCTCAAGTTTTACCCGGTTGGGAATCCGCCTCTAATGTCCTATGCATTCAGGAACATGACATTTGAAATGGGGCTGATCATGCTAGGGTGTCTGGTCTTGATCATTGTGGTTTTGTGGATTCTGTTCCGATCCTTTAGCGCCGTTTTATGGCCGATCATCATCGTTGTTTTCTCAATCATCTGGGTAATGGGGACCATTGGTTGGAGCGGGTTAGCCATGACCGAGATGTATAATGTCATTGTATTCCTGGTTCTGGCTGTTGGCGTAGGGGATGCTATCCATATCCTGTCCGGTTATCTCTTCTACCGGAACAAAAAAAGAACTCATCGGGAAGCAATACAGGCTGTTTATAAGAAATCGGGATTGGCCTGTTTTTTAACCAGTATCACGACATCCCTGGGACTGCTCTCCATGATTTTTATTCCCATCGTACCTCTGCAGAGGTTCGCGGTGTTTGCGGCTATTGGAGTTATGTATGCATTCGTTATCACCATTTTTATTCTCCCTCTGATGTTGGACATCTGGAGTCCGGTATCGAAGAAAAAAGCCCTGAAAATAAGCAGTGCCGAAGGGAAAGAGCATCTCATTCAACTCTTTATCCGCCGATTTGAAAAAATAATCTTCCTGGCACCCTGGAAAATCATCCTGTTATTCTCTGTTGCTTCTGTGATCTTGGTTATCGGGTCATTAAAAATCCGGGTGGAATCCAACTCCATTGAAAACCTGAAAGACAGCGTTCCCTTAAAAGATGCGTACAAGCTTGTAGACAAGTACATGGGAGGCACTGGAAACCTTGAGGTGTTGGTCGATTCCGGGCAGGTAGATGGATTTAAAGATCCTGCCCTGTTGCAGGCGGTGGATGACCTTCAGTCCTATGTGGAATCGAATTTTCCGGACATCGTTATTAAAACCCTTTCCTTAAGCAATGTTACCAAGGATTCATTCAAGGCTTTAAACGAGGGCAGACAGGAAAAATATATTATCCCTGAAGATCCGCGATTGCTGGCGCAAACCCTGTTTCTCTTTGAAAGCGCCAATTCCAAAGACAGACGGCAATTGGTTTCTGATGATTATCGACTGGTCAGAATCGGAATAAACAGCAAAAACATCGGTTCTATCAAAGGATTGGAGTTGATGAACGCTGTTGATAGTTATATCAACCAGCATCTGAAACCATTAAAAAACAGTTATCCCAATCTCAAGGTTACCACCACCGGACAGCTTCCCCTGCAGCTGAAACTAATGGACTATATCAGTTGGTCTCAGGTTCGAAGCTTTGCTGTCGCCCTCGGTGCGATTTCGGTTATTTTATTGGTGGTGCTGGGATCTTTAAAAATCGGCTTTATTGCCATTATTCCAAATTTATTGCCGATTGTTACTGCATTTGGGGTAATGGGATATTTTGACATGGCCCTTGACGTCCATACTTTGTTAGTCGTCCCCATTATTATTGGAATTGCGGTGGATGATACCATCCATTTTCTCACCCATTTCAGGCTGGAGATGCAGAGCAGCAATGATGTAAAGCAGTCTATCATCCATGCATACAGGGAGGCTGGACAAGCCATTATTTTCACCTCTCTTGTTTTGTCCATTGGGTTCCTGGTATTTCTTTTTTCCAGTAATAAGGGATTCAGCTATTTTGGGATATTGAGCGCCGTCTCTATTATAACTGCGACCCTGGCCGATCTGATTCTGTTGCCTGCTTTGTTATACGTCACCAATCAAAACCGATCTCAGAGAGGCCGGTTTTGACTACTCCTATAAGGGAATAGACTTTTAAACCGTAAACGTGCTCGTGATCGTCCTCGTCCTCGTACACGATTATAGTTTTACACAACTCAAAACTTTCATTGAACCATGCTAAGCTCCAAAGTCAAACATCTTGTGTTTAAAATCAGCAATGTCCGGTTAGGTTATTGCAACAATAACGAGAAACGTCTTTCAAAACAATGGAATGTACAAAGACGCCATTACTTTAACTTTAGCTATTATTTGTTTAGAAAAAGTAGGATGGGCTACTCGTTGCCCATCAATAGAAAGCAATGTTGGGCAACAAGTAGCCCAACCTACGAGCAGGTG
>JAHJTV010000081.1 GCA_018829445.1 bacterium | reverse complement strand
AGTTCACTTGTGTTCGACGCTGCAAGTTTCGCGTCTCATCTTCCTATTTCATACCTGACACGTTTTAGTCTTTCTGATGAATTCGGCTAAATTTCAGCCACCCAATGTTCATTAAATGTCTGGGTTGACACTCAGAAATACATCATGCCTTTTCCATTATCGCTCACTACCATAGCTCTTTACTACAGCAGCATAAGGCGGTTTGGAACCGGTCTCACCAGACAGATTCCGAGGGGCCTACCCTCATCTCTTGCACAGCATCAAAACTTAAACCCTTTGGATTCTTGCTTTGTTCATGGCACACTGCAGTCCGGTATAAATATTTGTTATGAGCTTAATATCACGGACTATTTCAAAGAAAAAAGAAACAATACTATTGATAAATCATAAAATGTGTGTAAAAATACACACATAAATAGTCGATCAATAATAAAAATACTCAAAACAGAAGGATGGGAACACATTCGAACGACTGGTGATCATTTCCATTTTCGACACCCAGATGAAAGTGGAATTGTAACTGTACCTCATCCAAAAAAGGATATCCCAATAGGGACTTTAAAAAGTATTGAACGACAATCAGGTATTAAACTGAACAAATGAGTAAAAATGGCAAATTATATAGCATTGATCCACAAGGATTCAGATAGTGATTATGGAGTTTCATTCCCTGATTTTCCCGGTTGTATAACTGCTGGCAAAACAATTGATGAAGCTAAAGATATGGCTCAGGAAGCATTGTCTGGACACATCAAAGTTATGGATGAATTTGGAGACAAGATACCTGAACCCTCCAATTTAGAGAAAATAATGGATTCTTATAACGATGAAAAATATGTTGCATTTTTTATTGTTTCCATACCCGACAAAAAATCAAAGAAGGTCAGAGTAAATATTACTGTTCCTGAAGAAGATCTCAACCAAATTGACTCCTTCGCCAAGCAAAATGGAATGACTCGTTCTGCCTTTCTAATTAAAGCCGCTCAAGATACTATTCACACATCTTCACACTCATAATGCTGACATCACCCGCTTTGCCCAGAGCGACGTAAGAGCGGCGGGATTGGTCGGGTGAATGTGTATGTTATGACTGTATTTCGCTATCATTCACAAGTTTAGCTAAATGATCTGGTTCCTCATTTTGAGTTTGGAATTCAAGTTGTTGTTGAATCTGATTCGCATTTAGTAAATCAGGGGACACGAGACCTATTTTAATTAAGTTTCATGTCCTCTGAATTCACAATTGCAAAGGGCTAATTTCAATATTTCACCTGCCATGGCCAGAACTTAGGTTCCTGCATTAGGTCAAAAGTAGATTTGACCCCTTTATTGTTCTCAGGCATTTAACTCGGTCTGAGACCTGAACAAAAGACCAGAATTAATAACTCGGTCCGGGACCAGAATAAATGTACTTTATTTGTCCAGGTAGCTGAGTGGGAATCGCACAAACACTATCTCTTCTGCATAAAAATTTGCACCTCTCTCAAAGATGCTTCCAATAGTATCGTTTTTGCTGTCAATCAATGAAATGGCAGAATAGGATGCAAGGCCACTGTATAGCACCCTGGATTCGGACCAGGTTTTACATTCATCACGGCTCAGGCGTACAGTCATCTTTTCCCGGTGAAGTGTGTCGGCGGGGTTGGTAAAGAGGTAGAGGCTGCCTCCTGGCTTTTTAATCTTAATGAGACTACCTTGAACTGCCGGGTCAGGAAGCATCTTGTCATATGTATAGGGGAGCCAGGTCAGCCCCTTGTCCTTACTGATGGCAGTTACTCGATATCCGGGTTTGACAGGCCGGATATTAATGTAGAGGTCGCCGTTATCCAGTTCTACAAGTGCGCCTTCTTCTCCAGTTGGTATTGTTCCACCTAATTTCCATGTTTCTCCGCCATCTTTACTGTATATCACATGCCCCTGCATCTTTCTATTTACAATATGGTCCGCTGGTATGATAAGGGTTCCATCTTTCAGCTGAATACCATGGTTTGGCCCTGTTGCATACCAGGTCCAGTTGGAAAGTTTTACACTCTTGGTTATTTCAATAGGCTTTGACCAGGTTTCTCCATTGTCCCTGCTGTGCATCTTCCAGACTGTGTCATTCTGTTTGCAGAAAATCAGCCAGATAAACCCTGTGTTTCTATCTGTAACCGGACAGGCGTTGCCTATGACCTTGTTGCCTTCTTTGACAAGCACCTCAAGAGGTGTCCATGTCGTCCCCTTGTTATAGCTTTTGCGAAGGACAATATCTGTCTTAGACCAGTCATCTTTATGATCTGTTCTCGCCTCAGCAAATGATAGAATGGTCCCGTTGGGTGCCGTAATCATGGTGGGGATCTTAAAGGTGTTGTAACCCGAATTTCCTTGGGCATAGAGTACTTTCTTAAAAGGGAGGTCTGAAGGGAAGGGTTTTGCCTTTGCATCAGGTGGCAGAGTAAGAACCGCACCTATTGTCGCCCCCATCCCAATAATCACTAAAGACGAAGCAACAGCCCGTCTGCTGGCCCTGGAGATAGGATTTTTACGAATTGAACTGATGATTGTAGATACACTTGCAGGAATCAGTAGAAGAAACAGCAGCACCCCCAGTACAGGAGCTGAAAGAACCAGAAGATAGAGATTGTCGGCGGCCAGATACTCTGTTGTCGTATAGACTTCATATCCAATCATACAGACACCGACCGCAACTATAATTCCTAAAAGTGGGAGTATATAATTGTTTAAGAAATTACCCTGGCTCTCTGTGTTGTTAAATCTTTTTATTAATCCAAAAATGCCAAGTATGGCAATAATAATCCCCCCAATGAGAAAGGAACCATGATATAATGGGTAATAGGGTCTTATGGTTGGCTTGAACTGTCCTTCGGTGATAAGGAAATCCCATAATACGATGGGAATTGATATGAGGAAGATGCCAGTTAGAATCATAAGAAGAGAAAAGATTTTATCAGCCACCTGCTGCAATCTGCCTTTTGTAAGATTTGTCTTTTTCATTGTTAATTCACTCCTTTCACTTTTTTTTAACCAAAGATGGTGATGAGATGATAAGCACTTGCATTTTTCAGGTCAATCCGCGGTTTTTGTTTTTTCTACATAATTGGGTTGTATTTTCATAACGCATGCATCAGTTGCCGCTGTACGGATGCCGTATTAACGATGAATTTAGTTAAAAAAACTATACTTGCCCTTACCGAGAGCGATTGCGGTCAACTGAATGCACTTGTTAAAGGATTAGAACATCTGAAATTGCCAATATCCACCTTATTTACTTGGAATTTTTGTTGCTTTATGAGCAACTTGGCGCAATTTATCAATAAAAAACTTTGGTGATTTTCCCCTAAAAAACCTCTCAAGTATGAAACTATCTATAGTACTTACAGCTTGACCAACACCAGGAATTGGAATTAAGCCCAAACCTTGAGTCACAAAAAACCTGATGGTTTTAACTAGTCTTGATTCAATTGCAGGTACTTGCTTAATGAGTTTTATATATTCTTTCGTGGTTCTCAGGGGATCTGTGCGGCAGTTTTCATGAAACCAACGCCGAAATTCGATGGCGTTCTTAGAATTTCTTAGGTTTATTATCTTTTTTAGATCAAGTTGTTTATGTAAAACAGCTTGTGAAAAATCTGGAATATCATCAATTTCAAGTATATAAGAAAAACTGTCGAATGGGATTGGTTGTGGGTCTGATCGTTGATATTTAGCGCTAAGTAAATGACCTACAGGGCTCGTTGTTGACATATCCTGGGAGTCAGAAATACCCATCAAGCACAATTCAAGATTCGCTTGTGTTATTGCCAATAAAACATCTAAATCTGTCTGAGCGTTAAAAGCCTGGACTCCAGGAAAAATATAAGTCTTTTTGTTCTCCCCCATTTCTAGGTTATCCAAATCTGTGCTCTTGAATCCAAATAAACTTCTGAGTGTTTGTGACTTTAAAATATCCTTAGATGTTTCAAGCTTGATATCACCAATGATTTCTTTGAGATCAACTTCTCTTGTCATCGACAGCACTTTTTGCGTAAGACTTTTTTTGTTCCCGCTTTCATTCTTATTTATTCCTGATTGTGACCAAACTAAAGCGGATTCAGTTGAACCACAAAAAGGCTTATCAATACCTGTATCTCCGTCCTTGATTCCTAAAGGGTAAACACCTTGGCTTTTTGCGTAACTAATACCACCTTTTACTCTTGTAAAAGATAATGATTGTTCTTCCAAAAGCTGAGATATGCAATTCTTACCAAATAGGTTTATTAATACCGTCAATCCCATAAAATCTTGAGTAGGTATTGTAATCACATCGTAGAGCAATATACTTTCAACAAATCTTTTTAGCGCAGGTATATTGCTATTTATGAACTTTTCATATCTATCATTTGCTTCTGCAAAATTATAGATTGCCCACATATCTGCAGAAAAAATTTTTTTCATAGCTTTTGTACCTTTAACACCTGTTTGAGCCGCCAATATTGCCGCAAAGCGGCGATATTGGCCGGACTCTAAACAATTGTTCGGTTTTTTGAGCTAATCGATGATCTCAAGTAACCCTTCAATAACTTTATTAACTTCTTCTAAAGATGCGATCCCAAGTCTTTTGCCTAAACGAGTCACGGATAGAGTACGAATCTGACTTATTTTAATCCATGACTTTTTTGGCAGTTTTCCACTTTCTAATTTGAGAGTAAGAGGAAAACCTGCTTTCTGTGATTGACTTTTAATTGCTACAGCAATAATTGTCCCGGAACGTTCATTGAAAACCTCATGGCTCAACACTAGAACAGGTCGTAAACCTGCTTGTTCATGTCCTTGGGTTGGATTTAAATTTGCCCAGAAAATGTCTCCTCTTAATATTCTGGCCATTCATCCAACTCCATAATTAAACCTTCGTCAGCAAAGTCCTGTTCATATTTCATGTCTAGTTTTGCACACTCTTTTGCTAACCGAGTGTGCTCTAGCTTATTAATTTTGTCTTTTACTGCGGACTGAATTGCCTGGCTGCGATTCCCAAAAGCTTTGTTTTTGACCATCTGATCAATTTTTTCCAGGAGCTGTTGTTCCATAGATATTGTGATTTTTGCTACACTCATTTTTTTCCTCCAGTATTACGATTAGTCATACCTTAAAGATGCCAAAACTTGTTTCGTATGTCAATACTTACAGGAGAAAGGCGAATAGAGTAAGTCTGGTTGCTTTTTTGAACCGAACACCGACATCACCCGCAGCTTGCAGGATTTAGCCTTAACGATGAACGTGCAAAAAGCACAGAATTTGACTTCACCCGGCGGCGATAGCTGTCGGGTGAATGTGCTTGTTAAATGCGTCAATCTATTGACTATATAGGTAAGTTTTGATTTTTTTTGAAAAGAGATAATGGTCTATACATCTTTTAGTTGCCCCACCAAATACTTATGAACAACACTGGAAACTAAAGTTTGGTAGGGGATGCCTTCTTCTCGAGCTTTAATCTGAATACCTCTAAAATCTTTTTCACTTACTCGAAAATTAATCCGGTGGGTTTTAGCATAGGTTTGTTTTGCGGCTTCCTTGTATTTGTCCAAGTTTTCACCTTTTGAGACCCATTCCCCACGGTTGAAAGAATCAAGGATTTCTTGCTCTTCTGTTTCTAATTTATAATCTTTTTTTGCCATTGGTTTACTCCGTGTATTCCTTTTTTGCCTCACTATTGGGAATGATAGTCTTAAGAAAATAGTATTTTTCTTCCTCAACATAAGGAACCAAATATACATAGGAACTTGTTTGAACCACAAATATCGATTGCCTTGGATATTTCACTTTGTTCGGATGCTCATAGCTATCAAGCAAACCGTCATTTTCAATATAGTAAGCAATCTCTTCAAAAGAAATGTCTCTATTTTCCTTTAGCCATTTATTTTTGTCTTCGTTCCATTCAAAGTCTTTCATGGCCTAAAAGTATAACATTGTGTGCGTTTTGTCAAATTATTAAATTTTCACGAATGGGGCATGAGTACAGAGCATTTAACGCCAGCATCACCCGCTTTGCCCAGAGTGAAGTGAGCGTAGCGAACGAAACGGCGGGTAAAGTCGGGTGTATGCATTTGTTAGCGGACAAGGTTTGGTATTTCAACATCAATCTTTTTTACCTTGTGATTAATTAAACTTATACTAAGCGTTCCTTTTTCCTGATTTTCAGAATTGATATCAAAAACAATGCTGAAATGGCAGGCTTTGCCCTGAGGAAGTTCTAAAGGATAAGCTTCTACATATTTAGGGGACGGTCTTGAAATTGAATGATTGCCAGTCGGATATATTTTTTGTTCCAACTTTTGTAAACCATTGAAGGACTTTTTGCCTAATTCCAACACAAAGTTCGTAGCCGAAGACATTTGCTTACCACTGTTCTGAAAAGATAACCTCAATACAAGGTAGCTATTTTCTATTTTGACATCAAGAATATCGATATCGATTTTGGGTTTGTTTTTGAAAATCGAATAAAGAGAATAACCCGAGGCAAAAACAGAAAAAACTATCCCAATATTTTTAAGAAAAGTAACTATTACATTCCAATCAACGTTTGTAGGCATTGATATCATTCCTTCTGTTTTGGTTCACCGCTCTCGCGGTAGGAACCTCTGTTACCAGAAGCCCCCCGCACAGACCCGGACGTGCGGTTTTCTCGCATCCGGTTCTTCGGTTGTACTCACTGTCGCGCCGAACGATTGCTTTATGCCCACACCCTGTGTTGTCGCTGCGT
>JAHJTV010000080.1 GCA_018829445.1 bacterium | reverse complement strand
CGGGGTTACATCCCCGCCAGAACCAACTCAAAGGCAGCCACCAAGGATTACCCTCTCGTTCACATGGAATTTTCACCAGAAGCAAGGATTACGGTAGGGCGGGGTTACATCCCCGCCAGAACCAACTCAAAGGCAGCCACCTAGGATTACCCTCTCGTACACATGGAATTTTCACCAGAAGCAAGGATTACGGTAGGGCGGGGTTACATCCCCGCCAATACTTACAGCAATCTAAATATGCCAACAACCGGCAGCTCCCCAATTCCCTACAAAGCAATCATCACATGTTTGCTAATCAAATAGTCGTGAACCGCTTCAATGGAGAGATCCTTGCCGAAGCCCGACTGCTTGAAACCGCCATGCGGCATTTCCGAAGTTATGGGGAGATGATCGTTGATCCAGACCGTTCCAAATTCAAATCTGGCCGATAATCGCATGGCACGGGCAATATCTTTTGTGAAAATCGAGGACGCCAATCCAAAATCCACATCATTAGCCATGGCCAGGGCCTCCTCTTCGCCGGTAAAGGATTGAATTGTGATGACCGGGCCGAACACTTCCTTCTGTACGATTTCCGAAGATTGCTCAACATTGGTAATGATGGTCGGCTCATAGAAGTAGCCCTGATCAAAACCGTTGGGGATTTTTCCTCCCAGTAGAATTTTTGCACCATCATTTTTAGCCCTTTCCACAAAACCACTGACTGTATTTCTTTGATCTGCCGAAATCAGGGGACCCACTTGGGTATCCTGATCAAACGGCATCCCGATTTTCAGTGTACGGGTCGCTTCAATAATGGCCTCGGTCACCTCGTTCAATTTGCTGCGTTCCACGATAATCCGGGTAGCAGCCGTGCAGTCTTGTCCGGTATTAAAAAAACCGCCCAAAATGGTTTTGGCGGCTACGGTTGCAACATCAGCATCTTCAAAGACAACCATGGGTGCTTTTCCCCCCAGTTCCAAATGGACTCTTTTAACGGTGTCTGCTGCGCCTCGCATAATATATTTGCCGGTTTCGGTGGCCCCTGTGAGGCTCACCAGGCGGATATCCGGATGTGCAACCAGGGCTTTTCCGACATTTCCGCTCACAATATTCAAAACACCATCCGGCAACCCGGCTTCTTTGGCTATTTCGCCCAACAGCATGGTTGATCTGGGGGTTATGGAAGCCGGTTTGATGATGGAAGTGCAACCGGCAGCCAGGGGAGGACCTATTTTCCAGATTGCCATCATAAAGGGGTAATTCCAGGGAGCGATTCCCGCTGTCACGCCGCAAGGCTCCCGTCTGAAAACTGAAGTGTACCCGGCTGCATATTCACCGGCATGATTTCCGCCCGTCTCTCGTGCCGCCCCTGCAAAATAGCGGAGGTTGTCGACACTGAAGGGCAGATCAGCACCTAAAGAACAAAACTCATACGGTTTCCCAGAATCCTCGGATTCAATTTTTGCGATCTCTTCCATTCTGGACTCAATAATCTGCGCCATGTTATACAATACCTTGGAGCGCTCTCCCGGGGTTTTTCGAGACCATCTTCCATCATAAAAGGCGGTTTTTGCAGCTTGAACAGCAGCATCGACGTCCTCTGCCGAAGCATTAGGTACCTGATCAAAGATTTTGCCGGTAGCAGGATTTTCCACTTCCAGCATCTGTCCTCCTTTCGATTCTGTCCATTCTCCATTTATCCATAGTTTAAAACTCATATTTCCCTCCTTTTCGCGGTTTTAAAGCAAAAACACTTCTGAAAACAAAATAATGACGCTAAAAATTGGCATGTATCGTTTTAAAAAGATCCTATGATTGATAAGTCAGCGTCAAGCAAAATCCGTCCGAATTTACGAGTTTTTTATCAAAAAACTGTAAAAATTGGTAATTATGAGTCACTTATAGTCATCCCTTTGACTCAGTCCACTCTCCATTAATCCAAAGCCTATCTTTCCTCCTTTTTATGGTTTTAGGTGAAACCGACATAATTACCAGAAAAGCACCTCTATTTTGAGCACTATAGAGGGTTTTGCCTTTTTCTCTGATAGGATTGTCGAAGAAGTAACGCTTCCTATCGGGTGTTAAGTCTCATATGATAAGATTTTGGCCGTGTTAATTGTTCATATCCTATTGTTGAAAGCGAACACCCCCTTCCTGTATTTTTCACACCTGTCCATGCCAGATAAGGATCCAAATAATCGCATCGATTCATATAGCAAGTTCCGGTGGCAACACTGTCCGAGATTCGCAGGGCTGCTTTCTCATTTTCCGTCCAGACAGAAGCGGTTAATCCATAGGGACTATCATTCATAAGGTCAATGGCTTCCTTATCATTTTTTACTTCCATTATCCCAACAACTGGCCCGAAGGTTTCCTTTATCATAATATCCATGCCGTGATCGACATCCACCAGAATTTGTGGTGCAAGATATTCAGGTCCAAGCACGGTATTTGTGAACAGATCAGGATCAATCAGCGTTTTTGCTCCCTTTTTTAGAGCATCGTTAACATGTTGCCGGACAGTTGCAACAACACTATTCTTTGCAACCGGACCCAGATTGGTTTCCCTATCCAGGGGATTGCCAAGTTTGTATTTCTTTGTCAGCTCAACAAAACCTTCCAGGAAGTCCTTGTAGAGATCCTGATGGACATAGATACGTTCGATACTGCAACAGGACTGTCCAGAATTAAAAAAAGCACCGCTGACCAGATTCTCGATAGCAAAAGCAAGATTGGCATCCCTGTGTACATAAGCGGGGTCTTTTCCTCCCAGTTCAAGCCCGACGCCGATGAAACGATCAGAAGCTACTTTCTGGATATGTTGCCCTCCTTCTACAGAACCTGTAAACGCTACAAAACCCACCCGTGAATCCCGGATAACCCGAGCCGTGTCTTCATGGGTAAGGTGAAGGTATTGAAAGAGACCATCAGGCAGTCCCGCGGCCTTAAACGCATCGGCAAATCGCTCTGCCACCAACGGGGTCTGTGCAGAGTGTTTTAATATAATGGAATTTCCGGCCAGTAGCCCTGGTACGATAGAATTGATAGCGATCAGATAGGGATAATTCCAGGCAGGAACGACAAAGATTGTACCCAGAGGTTCCCGTTTAATATACCTGAAGAACCCCTCCTTCTTTCCGATAACAATATTTTCCAGGGATTCAGCTGCCAGATCAATCATTCCCTTTGCGCGCTCAATTGTTGAGGCGACCTCATTTGGAACCTGGACAATGGGACGACCCATTTGCCAGGGCAGCTCTTCACAAATCTGGTCTGACAGATTGGAAAAGGATTGGATAAATTTTTCGATCTGTTCGATTCTTTCAAAAACCGGCACTGATTTCCAGATTTGTTGTGCCATATCTGCACGTGTGAGTGCAGCATTTATCTCATTTTCAGAGTGAAATGTTCGTTCTGCAAACATGGAATTGTTGACAGGTGAAATCACATGTAACTTTTCTGGCATTATAGGTTTCTTTAAAGTTATTAAGAGTAATAAAGAGTAATAATAAGTAAACTATATTCTTACAGAAGTTTATAAATAGGAAAAGAGAGAAATTATGGATAATTATTGACCGATAAGCATATACAATTGAAGATAATTTTATTTCAGTCAATCAGATCAATCCTTCAATGCTCTTTTTTAAAGGGGAGACTACTTTTTCTCTTTGAAATCGTTTCATTTTCTGTTTCAATGGGCGCAGCAAGATGATTTGATTTTGATCGGTAAAAGAAAGGAGATAGAACAATCGTAGAAATACGTTCAAATATGAGATTATAGGACTTTCATTTTTTTTATTCTGTAACGGCATCAGTTGTCGAGTAGTTGTGTAATCCTCCACCAAAAGTTGATAAACAAAAATGCAAAAGGATACCGTCTTACGAAATATTGTCATGTTAAGAATGATTCCCAGAGAACCGGCAACCATCACTGCCGATACTTTGAGGGAGAAGTTGGCCGACCAGGGATTTGAAAAGGATTTGAGAACCATCCAGCGCGATCTTAATAAAAGCAGCACGGTGTTTCCCATCAGAAACGAAAGATCGTCGGAGTCGAATGCCAAATGCTGGTGCTGGATGAGGGAGGCTTCTCTGTTTGAAATTCCTAAAATGGATCCCATGACGGCTTTGACCTTTAACCTGGTGGAGTCATTTTTGATCAAACTGATTCCCAAATCGGTACTGGAATTCATGTCTCACCATTTCAGGAGAGCGGAGCATCTGTTAAAAAAGTTGGAGAATTCCAAGTGGGGGCGTTGGAGTGAGAAGATTAACATCATTCCTCGCGGATTGCAGCTGATTCCACCGGCTGTAGATTCCGCTGTTTTCGAAACGATTTTCGAAGCGGTTATCAGGGAAAAGCAGATCAAGCTAAATTACCGGAAACGGGATGCGGAGCAGACCAAACGATATCATCTGAATCCTCTGGGTATCGTTTTTAATCAAGAGGTAATCTACCTGATTTCCAGCAAGCTGGGAAAAGAGACACTGCAGCATTTCGCTCTGCACCGGGTTGTGTCGGTGGAGTGTTTGCAGGAGGATGTTGTTGTTCCCAAAGGATTTGATCTTAAGGAATATGTCAAGGGAGGCGCCTTTCATTATTTGATCGACGGAGAGCAGATCCGGTTAAAGGCAAAATTCGCCTCGGGCATCGCCAGACATCTCTACGAATCGAAGCTCACGGAGAATCAAAGACTGAGCGAAGAGGAGGATGGCACCGTCCTGCTGGAAGCAGAAATCCAAAACAGCTCCGCCCTCAAATGGTGGCTGCTGGGTTTCGGAGACGGTGTCGAGGTTCTGGAACCGCCGGAACTGAGGGACGAATTTAAAGATACTTTCAAGAAACTGACGGTGAAGTATGGGTAGGTAATTATTTATTTCCTTTAAGATCACACATTGTGATCTTAAAGGAAATAAGTGTGACTATTAGAAAACCAAAACATTGGAGATCACAAATTGTGATCTCCCATAATGTTTTGGTTTTTACATAAATAACTCGTAAGTAATACATTTGATGGAATTCTACGCACATACAAAAAAGGATCAACCAAAGAGTGAGTGGCAAAAGCTGTCGCATCATTTAATTCAGACATCAGAAATTGTTGCAGGTTTTTCAAATTGCCCGGAATACTGTTCCATTTTTAAGTTAGCTGGTCTTTTACATGATTTCGGTAAGTATCAAATAGATTTTCAAAAATATTTAGAGAATGGAGGACGAAGGGGCAGTGTTCCTCATGCAGCATGGGGTGCCGGTTTTGCTAAGATTTTAGGTTACAATGATATATCAATAGTAATAGATGGGCATCACAAAGGCTTACCAGACAGAGCACACTGGAAGAACGATGTGATAGAATTCGAGAAACGGAAAATACCAGAGTTTAATGAAGTTATGAACTTGTTTTTGGATGATATCAAATCTTTGGATCAAGGCTTAGAGGTTGATAAGGTAATCAATAATAACCCGTTTGAATACGAGTTTTTTATAAGATACCTCTTCAGTTCCTTAACAGACGCTGATTGGTTGGATACGGAACGATTCTGTAATCCAGATTTGTACAACAAAAGGGAAAACAGAATTCTTGACTATGATTTTTTGATTCAAAAACTTGAAAGAGATATAAACGGGAAATCCAAGCAAGGAGAATTGAACGAGCTTAGAAACAAAGTCCGGGAGAATGCCATATTGAAATCAAGACTAGCTATTGGGTTCTTCTCCATGAACCTTCCCACTGGAATGGGGAAAACGCTCGCTTCAATATCATGGGCACTAAATCATGCAAAAGAACACAATTTGGAACGTATCATCATTGTTTTACCTTTCATAAATATCATTGACCAAACCTCTCAGATTCTAAAGGAAATATTTGGTGAGGAATGGGTGCTTGAGCATCACTCAGGAAATAATGAAAACCTTGAAACAGCAGAACACAACAGCCACACCAAATCGTTGCAAAAACTTGCGTGTGAAAACTGGGACTACCCGATAATTGTAACAACTACTGTTCAGTTCTTTGAATCTTTGTTTAGTAATAGACCTTCAAGAACCAGAAAACTTCATAATATTGCCAAATCTGTTGTTATATTCGATGAAGTGCAATCTCTTCCAAAACATCTAATTCTGCCTACTCTTGAGATGTTGAATAATGTTCATAAGATAATGAAGGTTTCATTTTTGTTCTGTACAGCCACACTACCTGCATTTGAATCCAGAAAGAATTTTAAAGGGATTGATCATATAGAGTCTTTGGTCAAAGATCCGGCGAATCTTTTCGATAAAACGCGTCGAGTTACCTACTATCAAGTTCATGGAACCCAACCTATCAAAATTGAAGAGTTAGCGCTGTTAGTCGCTAATCGCGACCAGTCTGTTCTGTCTGTTTTTAATACAAAGAAATCAGCCCGAGAGTTTTTTGATTGTGCGAAAACGGCCTCAGAATGGGATGCAGTATACCATCTTTCCACCGCCATGTGTCCCCATCACAGAAAGCAGACAATCAGAAACATTCGTGAGGATTTGAGAAAAAAACTCAAAATACTGGTTTCCTCAACCCAGTTGATTGAAGCGGGTGTTGATTTTGATTTTCCATGTGTATTTCGTGAAGTGGCGCCACTTGAGTCAATTATTCAAGCAGCCGGGAGATGCAATCGGGAAGGTAAAATGCTTGAAATGGGATCGGTCTTTATCTTCAGACTGATTGAAAGTGGAATGCCCGATAAACTTTATCGCAGTATATCAGATTTTGCTCTTGAAATGATTTCAGAATCTATTGATGGTTTATACCAACATGAATTCTTTAAAGATTATTACCAAAAAATTATAAATTTATTCGTTGATAC
Source organism: bacterium (assembly GCA_018829445.1). Taxonomy (GTDB): domain Bacteria; phylum SAR324; class SAR324; order XYD2-FULL-50-16; family XYD2-FULL-50-16; genus JAHJTV01. Next base: position 88,013 of record JAHJTV010000080.1, on the reverse strand, counting down.
TGATAAAAAAAATATAAACCAATTACGGAGAAACTTTAATTTTGAAACAGTAGCTGAAGTATATAGAATTATTGATAAATCAACACAAAGTTTATTTATCAAGGACTACAGTGATGATAGCGACGAAATATTTAATACATTATTAAATCAGGAGTTTTTGTCCAAAGAAGATTATAGAAGAATTCAACAATATTCAGTGCAAACTTATGAGAATTTTATAATCAACAATAGAGAGCTAATTTCTGAAGATTTGCCGGGATTTAAGGTATGGTATGGTGTTTATGATAACTACACAGGAATATCGGTCGAACCATTTTGTGCAGATCAACTGATTGTGTGAATTTGAAAATCAAATCATTAAAGAGAGAGTGCTATGCTTGATAAAGAAATTGTACGAGTGAAAGTATCGGGGGATTTTGCCTGCTTTACTCGACCCGATTTAAAGGTTGAACGTATGTCTTACCCTTGTATGACACCCTCTGCAGCTAGAGGCATTCTGGATTCAATCCTATGGAAACCGGAATTTCAGTGGTATGTCCGACAAATTAGGATATTGAAGCCTGTTCACTTTTTTTCTATAAAACGAAACGAAATCAGCACAAAACAGGGGAAAACCCCAATCAATATTGAAGATAAGCGAGTCCAACGAAATAGCATCGTTTTAAAAGATGTTTCGTATATTATTGAAGCTTCAGTTTTTCAGAAGGAATTATCCAATAATAATCCACCAAAAAAATATATTGAGATATTTCGGCGCCGTGTTCGTAAAGGGCAATGTTATCGACGTCCCTTTCTTGGTACTCGCGAGTTTGCTGCAGAATTCTTGGAGCCAACGGGATTGGAAAAACCTATTGATGATACGATTCCAATAGGAGCCATGCTTTTTGATATTTTCTTCGATGACAAGGGAAAACCGGAGCCGGTCTTCTTCCATGATGTAGCAATAATATTGGGTACTCTGAATTGTGAAGTTCCAGAAAATATTAGGATGATGGAATCAAGCCACTTTCGGCCAACAGCAGATTCAGAAATATCTTCAATCCTATATGATTTTAAAAAGAGCGAAGAGAGCGATATCGAAGGGGAGGCTGTATGATTAAGGAATTTAGTGAGTTGGGTAAGAGGATAAGGGAGCAAAACGCCGATTCGAGAATTATTCATGACGCAATTAAGGAAGAGCCCATGTCCATTGATTTGATTATTAAAGAAGATGGTTCTTTTGATCGTTTTGCAATCATGGAAAAGAGAATGACACAAGTTGAAGCTATTACAGCTAAAAAAGGAAAAGCAAGACTTCTTCTTGATAAAGTTGAAGAAGTCTTGGGTTATGGTGGTGAAACAAAAAAACATGATCTTTTCTTAAAAAAAATTGAGGAATACTCACATATACAGGAGCTTAAACCCGTAATTGCTTTTTATAATGATTCCAAGATGAATGGTATTAATAAAGCGCTTTTTTCTTTTGAGGAACAGGTAGATGAAAAAGAAAGAAAAGGTAATATTGCCTTTAGAATCTCTTCTTCTAATCACAGGATACATGAAGAACAAGCTGTTATTCAGGAGATTATTAATAAATATGAAGCGGATCAAAAAAGCAAATTAAAAGGTAACTCAAAGTCATGTTCGTTGTGTGGAAGGACTGATTATCCAGTAGAGAACAAACCCCATGGGATGATAAAAAGAGTGCCGGATGGTCAAATGGCGGGTTGTGCTTTGGTATCTTACAATGAAAGGGCTTTTGAGTCATATGGTCTTGTAGGGAACTTCAACTCATCAATCTGCACAAATTGTGCTCGGACATATGTTGAAGGACTTAACTGGTTGCTCAGCAATGGTAGTGAGAAGGTTATTACGGATGGCAAAGGGAAAGAAAAACTATCTTTTAAATATAACAATCGAAAGAATTTTGGTTCAGATACAGCAATACTGTTTTGGACTAAACGAAACCAAACTTTAAGTGAAATTGACATGCTTGATGAGCCAGACTCCGGGGCTGTGGCAATTTTAATTGATTCTTTTTTTAGTGGAGATAATAAAGTTTCACAATATTTGGACGATGACCTTTTTTATTCATGCACGCTCTCCGGCGCTGCAGCGAGAATTGCTATTCGTGATTGGATTGAATTAAGCCTGCCAAGCTTTAAAAGAGAAATTGCTCATTGGTTTCAGGATATTGCTATCGAACGTTATAATTTTGAACAAAAGAAATCTGAAATACTTTACTCCCGTTTTTTTGAACTTGTTGAATGTACAAAAAATAAAAAAGTGAAAGGTGATACGTCTTCTTCAAGAATTGCGGTTCACTTATGGAATGCAGCTTTGAAAGGTACTATCCCGCCTATTTGGATCTTAAGTGCTGTTTTAAAAAGAGTAAGGGTAATGGAAAGCGATGAAAACAAAAGAAAGAAAGACAGTGTTACACAAGTCAGAGCAGCTCTGATTAGACTTGTTTTAAACCGAAACTCAAAAGGAGGTAAAATGATTCAAGAAAAACTTGATGAAACAAACTCAAGTCCGGCCTACGTATGCGGAAGAATATTCGCAATGTTGGAGAGTATTCAAAGGGCTGCGTTGGGAAAAAATGTGAATGCAGGGATTCGTGAACGATTTTTCTCTTTTGCATCCACTAATCCTTCGCCAGCATTTGGAAGGTTGATGAAAATGTCTCAAAACCATCTTACCAAGCTTAAAACTGAAAAATATGGGCTTGCAGTGGTTTTGGATAAAGAACTCCAGGAGCTTTTTTGTTTAATCCAGGAGTTCCCTGCCGTTTTCAGCCTGGAACAGCAAGGTCAGTTTGCTATCGGCTATTATCATCAGAAACAATCTATATTCAGCAGAGTGAAGGAAAAGCCTGAATTAAAAGAGGTTTTGGAAGATGACTCCGAAATGGCATAGGTTTATTTTTAAAAAAAAACTGATTATCCGAATTAAACCCGATAAGGAGAAATATAATGAACAATGTTATAAAAAACCGATATGATTTCGTTTATCTCTTTGATGTCAAAGATGGCAATCCAAACGGAGACCCTGATCAGGCCAATCTTCCCAGGGCGGATGCTGAGAATCAACAGGGATTGGTGACAGATGTTTGCATAAAAAGGAAGGTTCGTAATTATGTCGCTTTAAAATATGAGCTACAATCCCCTTATGATATTTTTATCAGACAGGATGCAATCCTAGCAAATGAGATTGCCAATGTTGACGTCGAAGATGAAAAGAACAAGAAGAAACAAGACGTGATCAAAGAACGCCAAACAGGATTATGTGAAAAATTCTATGATATTAGAACGTTTGGTGCAGTTCTGGCGGTTGGCGACAAACCGTCAGGCACTATTCGTGGTCCGGTTCAATTAACGTTTGCCCGCTCGGAAGACCGCATTTATCAAGCGGAGCACTCAATCACAAGGTGTGCGGTCACAACCGAAAAAGAAGCAAAAGCACAGGAGAATCGCGAACATGCATCAACGTTTGGACGAAAATCTACTGTTCCTTATGCTCTTTATCGGATGCATGGTTTTATTTCTGCTGTTGATGCGGTGAAAAGCGGCTTTTCGGATAACGATTTAGAATTGCTTTGGGAATCCTTACTCAATGCTTTTGAGCACGATCGTTCGGCTGCAAGGGGAGAGATGAACCCCAGGAAACTAATTGTTTTTAAACACGAAAGTCATCTTGGCAATGCGCGATCAGGTGAACTATTTGACAAAGTGAAAATCAAAAACAAATCTGATCTTCCCCGTTCATTTGAGGCATATGAGATTGTAATTAATAAAGAGATTCCATCAGGAATCCAGTTAGTTGAAAAACTCTAATGTATTATTGGAAAGACTATTCTGCCGTATATCGTATTTGATATTTACCGAGTGTTTTTATCTGAATCAAAACTTTCGAGAGATTTGATGGCCTCTTTTTAAGATAATTCAGGAAGGGGCTTTCAATTCAAAATCTGAAGTGTGCACTTGGGGTACTGGGATTTAGGAGATCGCAGAATATATCACAAAAGACATTGTAAATGCATTCGACTCGTGAAAAAACTCCAAAAAGTGTCTATACAGCTAGAGAAGGAATCACACGGAAACAAAACTGGTTGTTTCAAGAATAAGGGAATCAGGAGGATTATACATGATGGAGAATGGTGGTTTACTATTGTTGATAATGTGCAAGCTTTAGCTGAGAGCGCATACCCTCGTCAGTATTTAAAAAGAATGAGGTAACGGGATCCTAAATTGAATTCCTTCTGGGGGACAATTTGCCCCCCCCCCTTGCCTTGAAAGCCCCGGATGGTAATATGCGAAAAACAAATTGCGCAAATACTGAAGGTGTTTTTCGTATCATCCAATTCATTCCGTTACCCAAAGCAGTACCATTTAAGCGCTGGTTGGCAAAAGTCGGTTATGAGCGGGTGCAAGAGATAGAAGATCCGGAGTTGGCAACCAAAAGGACCAAAACTTTATACAGGGCGAAAGGATATTCGGAAGCTTGGATCGAAAAACGGATGCGCGGTATTGCTGTTCGTCAAGAATTAACGGATGAGTGGAAAAATCGGGGTGTTAAGGGAGAGCCTGAATATGTCATTTTTACTTCTGAAATTTCAAAAGCTGCGCTCAGGTGAAAAAAATATCATCGGTTTCTACGAATATAAAGTTTATACACTAAGGAAATGAAAACAATTAAGAAAGTGATATGTACAATGAAGATGATCTGGTAATGATTTCAGCACTGCAACATTTGGCTTTTTGTAAGCGGCAATGTGCCTTGATCCATCTAGAGCAGCAGTGGGCGGAAAACAGATTCACAGTACTGGGTGAAATACTGCACGAAAAAGTTCATAAGTTTGAAAGTGATACGCGGGCAGATTGTATTACTGCACGCTCTTTAAGACTGGTTTCATATGAGTTGGGTCTTACAGGACAAGCAGATGTAGTTGAGTTTTATAGATGCAAGCCAGAAAAGTCAGGAATTAAAATCCCGGGAAAGAAAGGAAAATGGCTTCCTTTTCCAGTTGAATATAAAAAGGGAAAACCGAAGACAGACAATATCGACAGAGTACAGCTATGTGCACAAGCAATCTGTCTGGAAGAGCAGCTAGTATGGCCGATTCAAAGCGGAGCATTGTTTTATGGAGATAAACGTCGTCGACAACAAGTCAATTTTGACGGAGTTCTGAGACTAGAAACCATTCAATTGGCAAAAAAATTACATGATTTGATATCTTCAGGGAAAACTCCTGCTCCAAACTATTCCAATAAATGTAAAAGCTGTTCTCTTTATAATATCTGCAATCCAAAATTGAGCAGTTTAATAAAACAAAAAAAATATGAAGAGATCCTGTTTGCGGAGGACGAATGAAAAAACTGCTTAATACCTTGTTTGTTACTACTGATGGAGCATATCTGCACAAAGACCGCGAAACAGTTGTAGTAGAAATAGATCGAAAAAAGGTTCTCCAGCTTCCACTCTTAACACTCTCCAATATTTTTTGCTTCGGCAGGACAGTTCTCACTCCGCAATTTATGTTGGCATGCAGTGAAAATGGTATTGGGATTGCTTTCTTCAGCGAGTATGGTCGGTTTCAGGCAAGAGTACATGGACCCCAAACCGGAAATGTGCTTTTGAGAAGGCAGCAGTATCGATGGGCTGATGATTCGAAAAAGACTACTGAAATTTCCAGGTATATTATTGCATCAAAGATAGCCAATAGTCGGACTGTAATACAGCGTATGTTGCGGAATAACCCGAATTGTCAGGGCGTGACTGAACTCAAAATTGCGGTTGCTGAGTTGAAAAGAATACTACAAAAGACTCAAAGTATCTCCGAGTTAGATGTTTTACGTGGTAAAGAAGGAGAAGCTGCAAATTCCTATTTCAAGGTGTTCCAGTATCTTATCATTCAACAGAAAGAAAGTTTTATCTTTTCCGGGAGGAATAGAAGACCACCCAGAGATCCAATAAATGCCCTCCTTTCTTTTATCTATGCAATAATGCTCCAGGATTGTGTCTCAGCTCTTGAAGGTGTTGGATTAGATCCCTATGTTGGTTACCTTCACAGGGATAGACCCGGCAGGCAAAGTCTCGCACTGGACTTACTTGAAGAGTTTCGCGCTTTTCTAGGGGATCGACTGGCATTAAGTCTTATCAATCTGCAGCAGATTAAGAAAGATGATTTTCAATATTCTGAAAACGGAGCTGTCTTAATGTCTGATAATGCCAGAAAAGCTCTGCTCACTGCTTACCAAAAACGGAAACAGGAAATGCTTAAGCATCCTATACTAAAAGAAAATATAAAGATTGGGTTACTCTTTCATGTGCAGGCATTGCTTCTTTCCAGACATATCAGAGGTGATCTGGATTACTATCCCGCCTTTGTTTGGAGGTAATCAGAATGATGGTACTTGTATCATACGATGTCTCTACATTAGACAGAGAGGGAGAACGTCGGTTAAGAAGAATAGCTAAACATTGCCTTGATTTTGGGCAACGGGTTCAGTATTCAGTTTTTGAATGCAATGTAGATCCCGGACAATGGGAGAAATTAAAAAATAGGCTTTTGAAAACTTATTTCCCTGCAGAGGATTCTTTACGTTTTTATTATCTTGGTTCAAACTGGAAACGCAGGGTAGAACACTTTGGAGCAAAAGCGGTGAAATCTCCCGATGATCCCATATTTATATAGCGCTGACCCATAGCAATCAGTAATTTCCCGCAAGCATAGCGATTGAAGACTAATGTAATGTTATTATAGAATAAAAATTCATTATTACTAATTCTTATAAAGACCAGAAAGACCTTCATATATAAAAAATTTGGAGGTTAGCGGAAGAAGCGGGCTATTCAATTGAAATGATTTGCTTTTCTTCTGGAACAGTCGCTCCCCCCGCGGGAGCGTGGATTGAAACTCAACATCCATTCTTGCCCCCTCATAGCCGTGATCGTCGCTCCCCCCGCGGGAGCGTGGATTGAAACCAGTTATACTGTCGAGGATATCACCTTCATAAATCTGTCGCTCCCCCCGCGGGAGCGTGGATTGAAACATATATTGATGTGTATTCTTTGATATTGTTAGCATCGTCGCTCCCCCCGCGGGAGCGTGGATTGAAACATCTGAGGAGGACAAACAGCGTTCCCCATAAGATGTCGCTCCCCCCGCGGGAGCGTGGATTGAAACTGGAAGGAAAGCGTTAAAGCCCCATCCATCGTTGGTCGCTCCCCCCGCGGGAGCGTGGATTGAAACACATTGACGGGAAAGTTAACGACGACAATGACGCAAGTCGCTCCCCCCGCGGGAGCGTGGATTGAAACACAGAATTCTTGCCAGATTTTACAATCCCTTTTTGTCGCTCCCCCCGCGGGAGCGTGGATTGAAACACAGATGGATTTTTGGTACTCAGCAAGCCGCCATGTCGCTCCCCCCGCGGGAGCGTGGATTGAAACTGAAGCCGCGTTGAAGGTTGCGGTTCATGCGCTGCGGTCGCTCCCCCCGCGGGAGCGTGGATTGAAACACCGTAATGAATACAAGGATGACTTTCAGAAGAAGTCGCTCCCCCCGCGGGAGCGTGGATTGAAACCTTGTCTCTCTGTCTGTCTACGCTCGCAATAGTAGTCGCTCCCCCCGCGGGAGCGTGGATTGAAACTTTAGACAACCCTATGTCGCACCAAATTTGGTACGTCGCTCCCCCCGCGGGAGCGTGGATTGAAACTACAGTTAAATCACTTGCACCATCCCAATCGCTAGTCGCTCCCCCCGCGGGAGCGTGGATTGAAACGTCTGATTGTGCATTTATTATTGTTAATTCACGTGTCGCTCCCCCCGCGGGAGCGTGGATTGAAACAATTCTAACGCTGTATCGATGCTATTACATACAGCGAGTCGCTCCCCCCGCGGGAGCGTGGATTGAAACTTATGATGGAGTGAGGCAATAGAAGCTCTTGAGTGGTCGCTCCCCCCGCGGGAGCGTGGATTGAAACAATTAAATTAATTATGTAGTAATTATCAATTAACTGTCGCTCCCCCCGCGGGAGCGTGGATTGAAACAAACTTGTCTTCCTGGCTATGCATAGCTTATTATGTCGCTCCCCCCGCGGGAGCGTGGATTGAAACAGCGATATTAAGAGCTAATGTTGTTTTACCCATAGTCGCTCCCCCCGCGGGAGCGTGGATTGAAACATCGTTTTTGTCTTCAATAAAATCCAAATCTGTGAGTCGCTCCCCCCGCGGGAGCGTGGATTGAAACACCTGCCTCTTTTTGCGTTAGTGTTTTTAGAAAGGTCGCTCCCCCCGCGGGAGCGTGGATTGAAACCATAATCATCAAACCATGCAAAACCATCAACTTTGTCGCTCCCCCCGCGGGAGCGTGGATTGAAACCAATATCGCGTCAAACGTGTATCCGGCCATCTTTGTCGCTCCCCCCGCGGGAGCGTGGATTGAAACACAAACCCGCTTTGATAACTTCAAACAATGCTTGAGTCGCTCCCCCCGCGGGAGCGTGGATTGAAACATACTCACGACCGTATTTTGCTTTATATTTTGCCGTCGCTCCCCCCGCGGGAGCGTGGATTGAAACCTCCAAGGCCCTCTGGTGATTGTTTGATGATCATGTCGCTCCCCCCGCGGGAGCGTGGATTGAAACGCAGATGGGGGTTGGAGCCGGACTTTTGCAAACTTTGTCGCTCCCCCCGCGGGAGCGTGGATTGAAACTTGAGGAAAAACGGCGCATCTATCGGAGAGCTAACGTCGCTCCCCCCGCGGGAGCGTGGATTGAAACTCCTTTACCGCTCGCATCCTGATTGCCTTATATCGGTCGCTCCCCCCGCGGGAGCGTGGATTGAAACTCCTGGTGTGCCGTGGAGGGAATAATCATCAAGCGTCGCTCCCCCCGCGGGAGCGTGGATTGAAACACTACACGGAACCCCTGGGCAATGGGCGGCTGAAGTCGCTCCCCCCGCGGGAGCGTGGATTGAAACGCCTTGTGCTTTTTCATCATCGTTTCAAAAGCCTGAGTCGCTCCCCCCGCGGGAGCGTGGATTGAAACGGCAATGACTGAGACTCAGTTGAATGCTTTGATTGCGTCGCTCCCCCCGCGGGAGCGTGGATTGAAACAGTTGTTAAGTAATCCTTAACAACTGAAAACCTTGTCGCTCCCCCCGCGGGAGCGTGGATTGAAACAAAAGAAAATGCAAGGCTGGAAAAACTGGTAGCAGTCGCTCCCCCCGCGGGAGCGTGGATTGAAACAACCTGGTCGAGCAGTTACAATGGACAAAGACATGTCGCTCCCCCCGCGGGAGCGTGGATTGAAACATCCGTTGCAGCACTTGCAGCAGGTGCCGGTGGAAGTCGCTCCCCCCGCGGGAGCGTGGATTGAAACTCAATACTGACTTAATTGTGCTGCTATAGTTAAAAGTCGCTCCCCCCGCGGGAGCGTGGATTGAAACAGAGATTTTAAATGATGCAAGAAATAAATGGATAGTCGCTCCCCCCGCGGGAGCGTGGATTGAAACTCTGATCAGGATATGCTTGACGTCCCTGTTGGCTTGTCGCTCCCCCCGCGGGAGCGTGGATTGAAACCATATCAGCTGCCGTTGTGACTACACTAGCAACAATGTCGCTCCCCCCGCGGGAGCGTGGATTGAAACGCAAATATTAACTGTGTCCAGATCGGTAAGATTGAAGTCGCTCCCCCCGCGGGAGCGTGGATTGAAACTCAGATCAGATCTACACAAGGCTGGCACTCAAGGTGTCGCTCCCCCCGCGGGAGCGTGGATTGAAACAAGACACGCAGGATACCCACAAACAGGTAATTAAAGTCGCTCCCCCCGCGGGAGCGTGGATTGAAACCTGATGCTCATGTTATCTCAAAAGGCTTGATAGTAGTCGCTCCCCCCGCGGGAGCGTGGATTGAAACTGATCTATGGGAAAAAGCAGAGAAAACGAAAACGGGTCGCTCCCCCCGCGGGAGCGTGGATTGAAACATGGCAAAATGAAATGAAAGATTGGGATTTAGACGGTCGCTCCCCCCGCGGGAGCGTGGATTGAAACATCTTATGGTGGAGCCGATACAATCAAACATTGCCGTCGCTCCCCCCGCGGGAGCGTGGATTGAAACATTATCAAAAATAGGAGAGAACAATGGAACAAGAAGTCGCTCCCCCCGCGGGAGCGTGGATTGAAACCAACTTCTCCAACCCTCGTATACCTGAAACGGTGCGTCGCTCCCCCCGCGGGAGCGTGGATTGAAACGTTTCATCGCCGATGCCCAGGAAATTAAAAACGGCTGTCGCTCCCCCCGCGGGAGCGTGGATTGAAACCCTGACTGCCATTGAGATAACATCATTAACAGGAGGTCGCTCCCCCCGCGGGAGCGTGGATTGAAACACTCCAACAACTTGCATATGAGCTTGGCACTGGTGTCGCTCCCCCCGCGGGAGCGTGGATTGAAACAGGTGGAGTGACTCAGAAAAGAATGATGTTAGTCCATTATATCTTTCACTATTTTAATTTTCATCCTTCTTCTATTCTCATATTAGATTAAATCTTAAACATTTGGAGATTTATAGCCCCCGAAAGCCTTTTCAAAATATCCCGCCACTGCCAACACAATATCTTCTCGCCATGGTTGAGCAATAATTTGCAGACCGATTGGAAGTCCATCTGGAGATGTGCCTCCTCGAACAACAGCGGATGGCCAACCTGTCATATTGTAAGTCATGGAATAACTGAACGCTTCCAATTCTTCATTCGTTTTTCCATGTGCTTTGGCAGGAAAAGCATTTACCGGACATAGAATCACGTCATAGTCTTTAAAAAAAGACAGTAAGGTACTACGAAATTTGTACCATTTAATGATTAGCGCATCAAATTTAGTAGACTCAATAGGTGGAACAAGGCCCAACCATGGAAGTGTATGCTCTTCAGTACCGGCTTCCTGCAGCAATCTTTGCATCGATGCACCGCCGTCAGCTGATAGCAGCTCAATCATTAACTCATATGATTGTTCAATACCGGTGGGAACAGTTTCATCTACCAATAATCCTTCATTATCAAGTAAATTCGCTGCTTTCCGAATAATTTCGATGGTTTCGACGGATGGAGAAATGATTTTGTTATCAGTATGAAATGCTATTTTGAGCTTTTTGATATCTACATCATTAGGCTGACCCAAAGGCATTGGAATTATGCTGGGATCAATCCAGTCCGGACCAGATATGAGTGGAAGTAAAAGATTCAGGTCTTCAACATATCGTGTTATGGGACCGACTTGTTGAAAAAAATCCAAAACGCCTCCAAAGGGGAGTATATGTCCTGTCCGTGGGACTCGTCCCGAAGTGGGTTTAATTGTCGTAACTCCGCAACAATGTGCCGGAAACCGGAGGCTTCCTCCATAATCACTACCGATATCAAAAGGTGATCCACCGGCAGCAACAATAGCCGCAGCGCCACCACTGCTACCCCCGGATGTGCGCGATAGGTTATGGGGATTGTTTGTCTGCCCATATATTAAATTGTCTGTCTCATATGTCAGAGTAAGCTCAGAAGTATTTGTCTTTCCGAGAAGAATGGCACCGGCATTGCGTAAACGAGTCACAACCGTTGCATCTTGCGATGGAACAAAGTTTTCTCTTCCTTTTGTACCTCCTGTTGAGATAACTCCCATAGTGTCAAATGAATCTTTGATCGTCATGGGCAGACCATGAAGAGGCCCCAAAATAGTGCCACCTGCCAGTTGTTCATCTGCTTTTTGTGCCTGCGAACGTGCTGTTTCAGCAGAAAGCTGTACAACAGCGTTGAGTTTGGGATTAACCTCTTCAATTCTCTTTAAGTAGCAATCCAGCAATTCTTGCGAAGAGACTTCCTTGTCTTGAATCATTCTGGTGAGTGCTGTTGCTGATAGATAAAGTAATCGGTTCATAATTCTTTTCTTTCAGTTCGGGTGCTGTTATCCCGTATTATCATGCTTTCTGCAAATTGATACTTTCTTGCTGCAGATGAATACTGCGTGGACTGAATCCAAAATTCCGGTAAAAGCACAATGCTTCACTATTCTCCGGGATTATGTAAATCGATTTTTTGTTTACCTTGTTTGAACTCATCCAATCCAATGCCAGTTGTACAAGTTTTTTTCCAAGGCCCTGCCTGCGATATTCCTCTTTTAAATAGAGTGAATCGATCTCACCTTTGTTTTTTGAATCAATTGTACTCAGGCAATAACCGATATCCGTCAACTGCTGGTCATCAAACGCGATATCGATTCTGAGCTTTTCGGAACCTTCAATAATCTCCTTTTTCCTATCTTCAAACAGAGTTCTTGATCGATCATCAGCAAAGTTATGTGAGATACTGACATGATATTGCTTCTGTTCCTCCCATAAAGGCTTTATTCTATCAAACTCTTTTGTCACTATTGAAACGATTTCTATCTTTGGATTCATGGTAGATTCATTTTATGCTTGTTCCCGCTGAACTTCAGCGAGATACCTATTGCACGCCAATTGAAACGATCGAATATATCGTTCAGGTTTCTTTAATAATTTTGAAATCGGAGACACTCTTGTATCCTTTTTGACGCAAGGAAAGAGCAAACTCCTGAGGACTGCCTCCCGAAGCAATTATTTTGTAGGCACTTGCCAGGTGTTTTTCGGCCAGTTCTGATGCAGAGTCCTCGTCATCAAATACTGCATCGGGATTTACAAGACAGAAATGCTCGACCCAGGTGTCAGATCCGGTTTCCTTGTATGATAAAATTGAAGGCACATAGCCAGCAGATCCACCATAGCTGCCAGATTTATAACTGAAACGGCCTGGTGGAAGTTCACTTTGCATCACTTGGTCATCCTTCGCCTTACAGCAATTTTTATATTTTTTTCCACTACCACATGGACATGGAGAATTTCTTCCAATTTTTGTCATCGGTCTTAGTCTTTATTGGTTATGTTTGCACGATCAATATAATACCTTAAGATTAACTGAATAGCTCATAATATGAACCATTACGCATGATACGGACAGCTTCATTTGAATCTGTTTTTTCAAAAACATCAATATCTTCCGAGCCAATTTGTTAGAAATTTAATGTTTTTGTATTCGGTATTTTATAACCAAGTTTTTAACCTTGACAACAACTAAGGGGAGGGAGCGACATAGCCCCGAGCAACGCGCATCGGGTGCATTAAAAAGCTTAGGGCAATGAGCATTGTTAGTGATGTGCGAGCAAATCGTTTCCTACCCTACCTTCCTAATACACGGATAACTGTGGGCAAAACAACGCCTTGTCCATCCATATTTCAATTTGTAACTTTTTGGTGCCCCCCGTGCGTTTTTGTCCAAAAAACTTCCCAATCTGAAAGAAAAACACGTATATTCTTAAGGCGCCTATTTATTCTATCTGGAACCAAGGGATTACATCAAATAAAAATTCGGTTTGTACTTTTCATTAGACAAAACCAGGGGTAGTATTTCACAATGTCAGGTTGTTTTTGCGGAAACATCAATATAGGGGAACTGAATGGATTTCAGTGGTTGCAGACTATTAAAGGAAAATATTTCGAAAGTCATTATCGGCAAGAAAGAATCGATTGAACTTCTTCTGGTAGCACTCCTGAGTGAGGGGCACGTTTTAATCGAAGACGTACCCGGGGTGGGAAAAACCCTGCTGGCAAAATCACTGGCCAAAAGTATCGATGGACGGTTTAAACGGGTTCAGTTCACACCTGATTTGCTACCTGCTGATATCACGGGGTTTAACATTTACAACCAGCAAACTGGCAGTTTTGAATTTCAGCCCGGTCCGGTGGACACCCATATCCTGCTAGCTGATGAAATCAACCGCACCGTTCCCAGAACCCAATCCAGCCTTCTGGAAAGCATGGAAGAGTACCAGGTGACTGTGGATGGAACGACACAAAGCCTTCCCCGCCCCTTTTTCGTGATGGCTACCCAGAATCCCATCGAACTGGAAGGAACCTTCCCCCTGCCCGAAGCGCAACTGGATCGATTTCTATTAAAAATCCACCTGGGTTACCCCACCCCGGAGGAGGAAATTCAAATCATGGATCGTTTTCAGGAGGATGATCCCTTGAATGAGCTTGAACCCGTTCTTCAGCCGGATCAAATCACTGCCATGCAGGAAACGAGGAAGCAGGTTCGCGTTTCATCGCCGATAAAAACTTATATATCACAGATTGTTGGAGCAACTCGAAAAAATGAGCAATTGCAATACGGTGCCAGCCCACGGGGTTCGCTTGGTTTAATGCGTGCGGCTCAGTCATTGGCGGCTCTCAATGGCCGTGATTATGTCCTCCCCGATGATATCAAGCAGCTCATCCTGCCTGTTCTGGCCCACAGGTTAATTCTAAAAGACCATGAAAAATTGAAAGGTGCTGTAACTTCCGAAATTCTAAATCAGATCGTCCAACACATTCCGGTTCCGATCCATGAATGAAGAACATCTGATTCGCCAGCCTTACGATGAGATCTCGCAAGGTATTTATTTTATCCTGCTGCTGATGATTTTTACGGGAATAGCCCTGTTTGTTGCCTTGATATACAATCAGCGTAGTCTGGTCATCTTTTCTTTGATCCTCCTGATCCTGGGAATAGGTTTGAGAGTCTGGAGTAGATTAAGCCTGAAAAATCTCCACTACTCAGCATCGGTAAACAGGAGCCGAATTTTTCCGGGAGAAAAGGCCAGCCTTACCATCGACATTGAAAACAACAAGCTGCTACCCGTTATCCTCAAGCTCAAACTGACTCTCACCGGAATGCTGGTATCTGATCAGGAGGAAATGGTCATCACTGAAAATAGCGGCATGCTCTGGTACCAAAGGCTATCTATTCACAGAGAGCTTAGACCTGAAAAAAGGGGAATTTATAAAACCGGATCTCCGCGATTGATTACCGGGGATTTTTTCGGGTTCTTCCCCAAGCTCAAAACCATCCGGCACAATGTGGACATTACGGTCTATCCGCGCCTGATTCCTCTAAAACCGTTCCCGATTCTAAAACAAATCATGTTCGGCAAACCGGCCAACACCAGCCCGGTACAGGACCCTATTTATTTGCTGGGAACAAGGGATTATCGTGATATGAGCCCCGCCAGAAATATTCACTGGAAGGCCAGTGCCCGTCACGGAAAGCTTCAGGAAAAGATTTTCGAACCGACTGAGCAGGAGAAGATCCTGTTAATTCTGGAGGCGGATGGCTTTAATGAGAAAGATACCCGGGAAGCGTTCGAAAAATCCATTGAAGTAATAGCCTCCCTTGCGGTTCTCCTGGATTCCCAGCACTATGCAGTCGGTTTTTTAACAAATTGTTCTACCATCAGAGCAGGGCAGGGCTATCAGGCGATAACAAGAGGAGCCTCTCACATACCCAATCTACTTGAAACGCTGGCAGGAATTCAACCCGACCCTTTAATGGAAATAGAAAGATTGTTGCAGGCGAACCGTCAATTTCCAATAGGAGTCAGTTGCATGTACTTTTCCTATCAACCAGGTTCAGCCATTCGGTTTCTGTATGAAACCCGCATACCGGCTATCAATATAACAGCAGTGCCGGAAAACCAAATCAATACTGATCAGGGAGATGCCGGATCTGGTCTCCGATATGGTCTGATAGATCTTTTGGTGGATAAGTAATATGACAACAAATAAGGGAGGAAGTCTCACCTATCTGGCTAGCTCAGGAATGGAACTATGTTGGCTTCAAGCCTGGCTATCATTTTTATTGTTATCTGTTTTTAACCTCCGAGCACCCATTCTGTTTTCAATCGCTCTGTTTTTTGGCGGATCCCTTAGCACCCGATTCTGTTTTCGCAAGAAACGGCTAGTAATACAGGTTCTGCTGATTCATTGGATCACCTTTACACTGATATTTTTTACAACAATCCAACTCTTTATTTTTAAGTTCAACAATCACCCTGAACAGCTTGCATTCCATCGTTTGATATCACCTGACAAAGGAGGCTGGGATTGGCTCCTCATTGTGCTGCTGGTGGTGGTTTCGATTATGATTTGGAAAAGAGGATCAATAGCCGTTTCCAAACCTCTGGACAGCAGCAACATGTATAATCGTTTTGACCTGGGGATTACTGCTTTTGTTCTTCTCCTGATAATCGAGTCAATGATTACCGTCCGATTTGAGACATCCCTTCGCATGCAAGCAGCAGAGATCCAGTATATCCCCTTTTTTCTATTGGGATTACTGTCTATCAGCCTGACTCTGGTATCACTTAAAGACAACAGATCTTTCGCAGCAGGATTTCATAAAGCCGGGATTGCACTTGGATTTTCATTCCTGGTGCTGATGGCAGGAGTTAGTATTGTTTTGTTGTTCAGCCCTCAACTCTCAACCACCGCAGAAGCACTTTCAGTGATTTTAAAAAAGGCGGGAGCCCCTGTCGGCCAGGTCTTGATTAGTATTATCAGATTCATGTGGGGAACCAAGCGGTCCGCTAATGCTGCCAGCGCCCAAGTATCCGCGTCCCAGAATAGCGGGCTCAATCTTGAGGGAAACAGTTCCGAGGGCGGAGTTTTCCATGAAATAATCAAGTGGAGCCTGATCGCACTATTGATCATAGTTAGTCTTACAGTCCTGTTTGTGACCATTCGCTTGATCATCAAACTGCTATTACGGGAATCTAGATCCACCGATCGGATCGGAATAACACACTGGAGTTTTCCCCGGTGGATTTTAAAAATCAAAATGTTTCTGAAAGCGTGCATTAAGTGGATAATCGGCCATTACCAAAAACCGGACAGTGCCAGGGAATTTTATGCCATTCTGGTAAAATGGGGTAAATCCAGCGGCACTCAGCTGCAAGTATCGGAAACGCCCCTGGAATACGGTTACCGCCTTGCAGGAAACTTTCCGATCCTAGAAAAGCAGATTTTCCAGCTTACTAATCTGATTAATCAGGAAATATATGGAAACCATCTCCTCACTCCCGAACAAAAATACAACGCCAGGTGCACCCAAAAGAGGTTGTCTCTTCCCATATACTGGCCCATGAGACTGAAAGCCTGGTTTATCTCAAACTGAACCATTGATGATTCTTGCTTCAATGGTTTTTTTCTTTCTATTACAATCAGTGTTGTTTAATTACTTGACATTAGCTCGCATTCACACACCACTATCCAATAAGTAAGGATTACTTCCCTTGAAATCCCCCCATTAAATCTTTTGCTCTGGCCAATGGTAAAATGAACTGACTGCGCTTCACTTGTTGACATCTTAATCCGTTGATCATAACTTCAAAGAATTCAAGTATTGAGATATTCTCTATTTTGATATTTAAATTTAGAGTATATTCCAATCAAAACGCAAACACCTATAACGTTATTGATTGCAGTGTTTACAATAAAAACCGCCAACAAAACTCAAGCAATGGAACATCAAAACAAAAAAAAGACAATTATCCTGTTTCTTTTTCAAAACAAGGATGGTCTATGAAAAAGGATCGAGAAACAAAACAAAATTTATCAAATACTGTTTACCTGGATCTTAAGGAAAGAATTAAGGAGCTGCGGTTGCCCCCAAATTCCGTTTTATTGGAAAGAACGCTTTCTGACGCACTGGGAACAAGTCGAACCCCTGTTCGTGAAGCATTGAAAAGACTAGCACAGGATGGTTGGGTTATTTTGCAGGATAGAAAAAGAGCAGTGGTTCGGGATATCAGCGTTAAAGACGTTCAAGAAGTTTTTATGCTTCGGGAAATGGTTGAAATATTTTCGATTAATACTATATTTTCTTCGGAAGAGCCAAGATTGATCGCCGGATTATTGGTGCCCGTTTTAAATGCCATGAAAAAGAACATCGACGATCCCATCACGTTCAACAGGGAAGATATGAAGTTCCATTCGATTATTGTTGAGCATCTTAAAAACGAAAGATTAAATCAAATCTGGGACCGTATTCGAGATGAAATCACACGAATTGCACTCTACTCCGTTCATGAAAATCGACATCCGGAATCAATTATAGCAGAACACGAAAATCTGATTGACGGCTTCTGGGAAAGAAACTGTGAGAAAACAGTAACCAGCATGAAGGATCATTATGAAATGATTCTAAAAGCCTATAGTATGAAATTTGACAATCAGGAAAACTCCGATGGCAGCGCAAAAAAAGAGTAGATTTCTTCCAGGAAGAGATTAACTCCCTTGCTGTCGATAGTCTTTTAAATCAACTTGCCTACCAACCGTAGATCCAACTCTTCCATCTCTTTTTCCTGTAAGAGTGATAAAGGCTTTCCAAAAAATAATTTAAGAAAAGCATCAATGACGGATTAAATGTAACTTTTCCATTTTTGGTATACCATATAGCTTCTAATATACATTTTGATGATTTTCGTTACAGTCTTGTTCTCCCTTGTGTGCTGGTTTCCGGTAAATATTCTTCGATAATACACATGTTTATATCTATTATTTCTGTCTGTTAATCGTTTATTTTTTAAATCATGTATCAGTTAAAACCCGGAGTCGGTTTCTTGTTTTAAGATATGGCATATGCTTTTTGTTTAGCTCATTAAAACTTGTTTTTGGTAACTCACATATTCAGAAAAAAACATCTTATTGTCATAAAAATAATTCTATATTCATTATAATATTAATAAATTATGAAATATACGGTGTTATGTTAAATCTAAATAGCCAAAAAAAAGCTTGACACTAAATAATCAAATAACTAATTTTGGTATACCAAATAACTTTTAATATACCTGATGTTTTTTAAATCCAATTTTTGATGTTTAAAATGATTCTTTTTAAAAGACAGCCAGTGTAATTTGCAGAATGTTTGGTATTGAAAAATAGAAATCTCAAGAAAAAATATGGAGAATTAGGATGTTACGTGTTGGCCTGGCTCAAATCGATATTAAGATTGGAAATAGAAAAGCAAATTTCCAAAGAGTTGCTGATTGGATGAAGGCGCATTTTAAGCCAGCTTCCGATGAAACGGCAATTGTACTTCCTGAAATCTGGGATGTTGGTTATGACCTGGAAAACGCCGGAGAAATTGCTGATCCCGAAGGAAACTCTTCAGCAGAATTTCTGGGAAATCTGGCACAGAAATACGGTGTTTGGTTTATTGGGGGTTCGGTCTTAGCCAAAACGAAAAGTGGCGTTGTTAATAGAGCCCAGATTATTAATCCGAGCGGAAAGTTGGTTAATCATTATGATAAAGCGCATCTTTTCCCTTTAATGGATGAGCCCGATTACCTGAAAGCCGGAAATCGTCAATGTGTTTTTGATTGGACCGGCACAACGGCTGGTTGTGTAATCTGCTATGATATCAGGTTCTGCGAATGGCTGAGAAAATATGCAGTTGAAGGGACAGAAGTGCTTTTTGTCTCCGCAGAATGGCCAAAGGCAAGAATTGATCATTGGAAAGCTATTTTGAGAGTCAGGGCGATAGAAAACATGATGTTTGTAGTTGCCTGTAACAGAGTCGGAGAATCGAAAGGGACAATATTTGGCGGGTCATCAATGGTTATAGATCCTTGGGGGGAAATCCTTTACGAAGGATCCGCGGAAAAAGAAGAAGGAACATTCATCTGTTTTGATCCTTCGAAAGTTGAGGAAATACGAAAACAATTAAAGGTGTTCGATATGAGACGACCGGATCTTTACAGTTAGATAATGATTTGAAAAAGCTGAAAATATTAATCACAGACCATTCACTTCAGTAATAAAAAGAGAACTCCATGACCATGCTTGGATCATGGAACGAGGTTCGCAGCATAGTGGTTCATTTTGTTATTTTATTAAGGAGAAATGTGCATGTCAAAAATTAAAGTATTCATGACGGATAAATCATGGACTGATTTGGAGATCGAGAAAAACATTTTGAAAGAGATTGACGCCGAAATTGTGCTTGGCAGTCCCGGGACTCCGGAAGAGATTTGCAGAGAAGGTCAGGACTGTGATGTGGCGATGGTTTTGTTTACCCCAATGGGTGCGGAAAACCTCAGAACATTTAAGCAGTGTAAACTACTTGTACGAATGGGTATCGGCATAAATACGGTTGATTTATTTACCGCAACCCAACAAAATATAATGGTTTGCAATGTTCCGGATTATTGCCAGGGAGAAGTGGCAGACCATGTTATTGCTCTTATGCTTGAAGTAACCCGCAAGATAGGAGCTCTGAATTCTCAGGTTAGAGGAGGAGGCTGGGATATGACCATTGCTGATCCTGTTCCTCGTTTACAGGATAAGGTTTTTGGTCTTTGGGGATGCGGAGGAATTGGTCAAATGACTGCGCGCCGTGCAGCAGCATTTGGGATGAAGGTATCAGGCTACGATCCTTACCAAACGGATAGTGTTTTTGATCAAAACGGGATTAAGCGATATCAAGATCTGAATAGATTTCTATCTGAAATTGATGTGCTTTCCCTCCATGTCCCATTAACTCCTGAAACCGAGCATATGATTAATGCGGAAACCCTGGGTCATATGAAATCATCCGCATATCTCATCAACACGGCCAGAGGATTCCTGGTTAATGAAGAAGATTTATATACAGCGATTAAAAGCCGGTCCATCGCCGGAGCAGCATTGGATGTACTCGAAACAGAACCCCCTAACGGAGTGGCAAAATTGGCTACTCTTCCCAATGTAGTCATTACACCACATGCAGCCTGGAATTCCGAAGAGGCAATCCCGGAATTAAGAGAAAAGGCAGCCCAAGAGATTGTTCGGTTTTTTAAAGAAGGGCGGCCAAAGAACCTAGTCAATACGGATATTCTGAATTAGTAACCTGTTGAAATGGAAATCATTCAAATTATAACAACAAAAGGGAGATTAAGTATCATGACCGGACTTAAAAATAGACTTAATTTGATCACTTCTATAGTCGCTGTTGGGATGATGATATTGTTTTGCAAACCCATATTAGCGGCATCTGATGTGTTGACACTGCAATTGGGGCATGTTGTCACCGAAGTGGGGGGTGAACATCTTGGCTCGATCAAACTTGGAGAATTACTCGAAAAAAAATCTGGTGGAAAAATAAAGCTTCAAATATACCCAAATGGCCAAATGGGTGGAAATCGTGAAATGCTTGAATCGCTTCAGTTTGGAGCCCTTGACATGGCCTTGCCAGCGCTTCCTGCCCTTGGTGGGTTTACAGATAAGACAAGAGTGTTTGATCTTCTTTATCTTTTCAACAATCGAGAAGAAGCTGAGAAAATTCTTGACGGCCCAATTGGAACGGAGATTGCGAAAGCTGTTGAAAGTGCGGATATCAAAATAATCTCCTGGTGGTCACAGGGATTTCGACAGATGACATCTAATCGTAATATTCGTAGTTTATCAGATTTAAAAGGTGTAAAAATTCGTGTGATGGAAAATCCCCTCCATATTCAAGGCTGGAACACCATGGGTGCAAGCGCTATCCCAATGGCCTTCTCAGAAGTCCTAACCAGCTTGCAACAAGGGGTACTTGATGCTCAGGAGAACCCCTATCAGAACATTAAAAACTCCGGATTTCATCGAGTTCAAAAATACATTATTGAGACCAACCATTTATACGGGCCATTGCCGGTGGTTTTTTCCAAGGTTAACTGGAATAAACTGACACGACAACAGCAGAAAATAATTATGGAAGCTGTTGAGGAAACAAAAACCTGGCAACGTGAGAAACAGGAAGAGATCAATAGTCAAATCAAAAAAGAGATCCTTTCGGAAGGAAACAATGTCATTATTGAATTAACAGCTGATAAAAGAAAGGAATTTAGAAAAAAGATCATCCCGCTTTATTCAAAACATGCCCCGGGAATGAACGGGATTCTGGAAAAGATATACGGCGAACTTGGAAGAAAAGTTGATTTCTAACACCGGACCCTAGTGTTCTGCACTTAACACATCAAGATATGGACTTTCTTGGTGTGTTAATGGGAATAAATGCGGAACACTAAACAGATTTTTGGGAGTTCATCTTCCTGGTAAAAGGAGTACGTAATAATGACAAGAAAAATGTTAAAGATTCTTGATAGATGGGAAGAGTATGCACTTTTTGGCTTTATGATTTCAATGCTTGCAGTTCTTTTGGTTCAAGTGTTTTGCAGATATGTGCTTTCGTTTAGTTTTTCATGGGCAGAACAAGCGGCAAGAATTGGATTTGTATGGCTAACAATGATTGGTATAAGCATAGCTGCAAAGAAAGGACTTCATCTCAAAGTCGATATGCTTAATCAGATTCTTCCCCGCCCTGCCGGTCGCATTGTAAGCTGGTTTTCCAATTTAGCGACTATCCTCTTCGGTTTCATCATGTGCTGGTTGATTCTTAAAACTGTATTAATGCAGATCAGGTTAAACCAGGTTTTTTCTTCTATTCCCTGGCTTCCCACTTGGACAATGTACATTGCGGGCACCGTGGGAATGTTGGGACTTTCATTAAGAACGATTCAATACCTTATTTTGGAATCAAAGCAAAATAAGAAAGAAATAGGAGAAGAACAATGACCACGATACTCTTTATTTCTTTGTTAGTACTGATTATTCTTTCAGTCCCCGTGGCAATTGCAATGGCTTTTTCATGTGCCCTGGTTTTTGTCTCCTACTATCCGGGAAGTCCGATGATCCAGTTGCTTGCGCAATCCATGATCAGTACTTCGGATTCCTTTCCGCTGATGGCAATACCGTTTTTTATGCTTGTAGGAACATTAATGTCCAGATCCGGATTGGCAGAGGAAATCATTGCTGTCGGAGATGCGATAACCGGCAGTATGCCGGGTGGTCTTGGGGCGTCATCCATAGTTGCCTGCATGATTTTTGCTGCCATTTCTGGCTCCGGCCCCGCAGTAGTAGCTGCGCTTGGTGTTATATTGGTGCCGGCAATGGTGAAAAGAGACTATAGCCCTGGCTATGCAGGTTCCGTTGTTGCGGCAGGGGCAACTATCGGCCCGGTAATTCCACCGAGTATCCCGATGATTGTTTATAGCGTTATTGCGGGAACTTCGGTTGTCAGTATGTTTGCAGCCGGTATTGGGCCCGGAGTTCTAATGGGATTAATGCTGATCTTAGTTAATAATTTCATTGCTAAAAAACGAAAATATAAAGGAAAAGAACGAGTTGGCGGGAAACTATGGGTCTTACAGCAGTGTTGGCAAGCAAAATGGGCTCTTTTTCTCCCCATTCTTATTTTGGGTGGGATATACGGAGGTGCGTTCACACCGACCGAAGCCGCTGTTGTGGGAAGCTTTTATGCTTTGGTGGTTGGAAAATTTGTCTATCGCCAGCTCAATTTTAACAAAGTGTTTGAAGCCTGTGTCGAGGCAGGGGTACTTTCCTGTCTCTCCATGTTCATCTTAGGGGGGGCAACAACCTTTGGCCGCTTATTAACAATCCAAAGAATACCACAGAGTCTGGCTCAGGGAATGCTGTCGATGACTGATAGCCCCATCATTATCATAACCTTGATAATGGTTTTTCTTCTGATAACGGGAATGTTTATCGATACGATTTCCAATATTGTCCTTTTTACACCCCTTTTTCTGCCAATTGTTGTTTCGCTTGGTTTCAGCCCAGTATTGTTTGGGGTTGTTATGACAATGAATCTCTGCCTCGGTATGATCACTCCCCCGGTAGGAGTAAACCTGTATGTGGCTCAGGGAATAAGCAGGGCACCTTTTGAATCTTTGATAAAAGAAGTGTTTCCCTTAATACTGGCATTGGCGGCAGCTATTATTCTGACACTTATTTTCCCACAAATATCATTATTTCTTCCAAAACTAATGGGACAGATGATTTAACGCCCGCATCTGTCCAAGAGTCAGATGAGAGTTTAATCAAAATTGCAGGTATGATGGACATCTTTTTGTCCATCATATCAACAAAGCCAGAATATCAATTGAATCAACGTGTGGGTGGTAGATCGCGAGCCCGCCTCTGCCCGGTCGACATGAAATCTCTATGATTTTTTGAATTGATTTTCAGCCAATACCAGCTTCTCTTCCCATCTCTTCTTGCTCTTCGATTGGTTAATCGAAGCATTGCCTCTCAGCCTGTTCTTGGTTAATTTTCCCCTTCAGGGAAAAAAATACTGAGAAGTATTAAGGCTGTAGTCTAACTCAAATCCTTCTGTACTTGGCTGTGCATTATCCATAATCAGAATTCCTTAAGTTAATAACAGTGTGCGAAAGGGTAATCCGCTATTTTACCATGGATTCCGGCTCGGAAGCCGGAATGACATGGTAAAAAATCTTGGTTACTTTTCTGCAGATTGGGCGTTATTCCATCGATTCGGCGACTATCTCCGCCAGGTCGTAAACACGCATGTTTTCTGCATTGCTATCCTTTAACCCGTCTTCAAACATAACCAGGCAATAGGGACAGGAAACGCAGACCGTTTTTGCATCGGTATCGACAGCCTGTTGCACCCGCTGCAGATTCATGCGGCTTCCCAGGTTTTCTTCCAGCCACATACGTCCGCCACCTGCTCCGCAACAAAACGACTTGTCCCGATTCTGAACCATCTCTTTGGGGTGTCGACCGGATACACTTTTAATCACCTGGCGGGGAGCATCATATATCCCGTTATGTCGTCCCAAATAGCAGGAATCGTGGAAGGTGACACTATCATATTTTTTGCCCACACCGTTTAACTTGATCTTTTGCTCCTTTATCAGGTCGTCAATGAACCGGCTGTGATGGATAACCTCCAGCTCAAGTCCGAATTGTCGATAATCATTTTGCAGTGTGGTGAAACAATGGGGACATTGGGTGACAATTTTCTTCACCCCTTTTTCCTTGAACAGTGCAACATTTTTTAATGCCATCTGTTCAAACAGGTACTCATTACCTAACCGTCTGGCGCTGTCACCGCAACATAACTCATCTTTTCCCAGGGTTCCCCAGGAGATCCCGGCTCGATCAAGAATCATGGACAAAGCCAATGTCACCTGTTTGCTTCTGGGATCAAAAGCTCCGGCACAACCGACAAAAAGTAACACCTCGGTGGAGTCTTTTTCAAAAGACTGAACTTCCAGGTTTGCACTCCATTTTGCCCGGTCAGCAGGGGGCATTCCCCATGGATTACTGCGTTGTTCCAGATTCTCAAACAGGTTTAACAACTCGGGCGGAAATTTTACGTCCGTTTCAACCAGGTGTCGCCTCATTTTGACAATCTTGGGTACATGTTCGATAAAAACAGGGCAAACTTCCATACAGGCGCCACAGGTGACACATGACCAGACTGCATCATGACCAATTCCCTGCGGAGAATCGGAAATAAGGAGATCCTTTACGGGAGATCGCTCTTTTAACTCCCGGCTGTTGGCGAGCAGATTGTCCTTGATTGAATGAATCATCGTCCTGGGATTCAGCGGTTTATCTATCCTGGTGGCGGGGCAGATATCCTGGCAGCGTCCGCATTCGGTGCAGGTCAGAGAATCGAACAGATCTTTCCAGGAAAAGTCATCCACCTGGCCGACACCAAAGGTCTCACCTGTTTCAAATTTTTCCCGATTTACCATGACCGGCTGTTCCAAAGATCTAAAGTAACAATTGGGAATTGCGGTCAGGATATGCATGTGTTTGCTGTAAGGGAGAAAATTAAGAAATCCCAACAGGATAACAGCATGACCCCACCAAAAACCAGTCCCCAGCATCTGAATCGATTCCGGTGACAATCCGCCGTATAGCCCGGAAATCAAGGTCGATATCGGGGTAAAAGCCGAACCCTTGTAATGTCCCAAAGCAATCTCGGCACCGTTCAGGCCGAAATAGGCTACCATCAGGGAGCCGATCAGAGTCAGGATAAAAAATGCTTCAAATGTTCTCGATTCCGGGTACAGGGGTTTAACTATCTTTCTGAGTGCCGCCATGGTAACCGCAGCCAGTACTAACAGTGAAACCAGGTCAAAAACCCCTTTAACCGGGTAAATTATACTCTCGGGTAACAGCGAAAAAGAGACCGACGAGAACAATCCGTTAACCAGAAATTCCAGATTCAAAATCACTAAAATCAGAAACGACCAAAACAGGAGAGCGTGATTGATGCCAAAAGGACCTTTTACAACCCGTTGCTGTCCCACGGCAAAAACCCAGGCGGATTTCAACCGAACCCACATCTGGTCAAACCGATTCTCACTTTTCCCCAATTGTACCAGAGCCAGTTTTCGATAGCAGCTCCAGATAAAAAAAATGATTGCAACCCCAAAAACAGGCGCAAATTGTAAATTATTAACCATTATATAACTACTCCTCATTATGCCGATTTACGGTGTTGTCTGCGATTACGAATCTCTTCCGTGATGGCGGGTATAATTTCAAACAGATCCCCGACAATTCCATAGGTTGCTACCTCAAAAATAGGGGCGTTTCGATCCCTGTTGATGGCAATAATGACATCACTATCCTGCATCCCGACCAGATGCTGAATGGCGCCGCTGATTCCACAGGCAATATATACCTTGGGCCGTACAGTGGTCCCGGTTTGTCCAACCTGCCGGGAATGAGGCATCCATCCGGCATCGACAGCTCTTCGGGAAGCACCGACCACACCTTTCACTTCCCGGGCGAGATCATGAAGAATACTAAAATTTTCGCTGTTTATCATACCACTGCCGCCGGATACGATGATCTCGGCACCCGCGATATTGGCAGATTCCTGGCTTTTTTCCCTGATAATCTCTATGACTTTGGTCAGAATACTGTTTTCCTCAATCTCAATTGTTTCCTCAATAACCTCACCGGTACGATCCTCATTCTTTTCCGGCATATCCATGACATTCGGCCGGACGGTTGCCATCTGGGGTCTGAACTGATCGCACATGATGGTGGCCATGATATTACCGCCAAAGGCCGGACGGGTTTGCATCAGATTGTTGTTCTTATCGATATCCAAACCGGTGCAATCTGCTGTTAAGCCTGTTTTCACATCCGTTGCCACCGCTCCTGCCAGATCTCTGCCCATGCTGGTGGCACCCATCAGAACAATCTCCGGTTTGTACTTTTTTATCAATTGATTGAGAGCCCTGCGATAGGCCTGGGTGCGATAGTTTTTAAAAACAGGGGCATCAACGCGATATACCCTTTCCGCACCAAAGGCAATGGAATCCTGGCACAATTGTTCGACCGACTCTCCGATGACCACGGCACAGAGTTTAACGCTCAGCTTGGCTGCAAGCTTGGCTCCCTCCCCGAGAAGCTCCCAGGATACATTTGCCGGTATGCCTTCCGTTTGTTCGATGAACACCCATACATCCTTATATGGCGCCAGACGTTTACGACGTTCGAGCTCTTCCGTGTCCACTTCCTCTTCCTCGTCGGCTTCCCGGGACTGTGCCCTTTGCTGCTTCCATAATTCCAGTTGTTTTTTTTCCTCTTCGGTCAGGTAAAGGCTGATGGCATCTGACGGACAAATCTTGATGCACTTGAGACATCCGTTACATTTTTCCTGATCGATAATGGGGATCTCCACTTCATTCATGGTGATGGCTCTCACCTTACAGGCAGCTTCACACTTGGCGCCACAGGCTATGCACATCTCCTTTTGGACAACAGCCTTTCCCCTCGGTTTCCTGATCTTTTCCATTTGCTCATTCACCTTATAAAGTAAAAATATCGTTCTCAATTAATTTATTAACCACTAAACTTGCGATCTCTTGCGGATTATTAATTCCCTCACCCAATATCTCCCCCTGATCTCTTTCCGGGGAGAAAATCCGACTGACCCAGGTCGGTGATCCTTTCAAACCGGTTGTTTCCTGATCCAGTTGAAGGACGCCATTGTCCCACACATCAATCTTTGCATCTCGTGATGACAGACGCATGGCAACGGCCGGGTAGCGGGGTTGGTTGATCTCTCTGACCACCGTCAGCATCGCCGGCAAATGGGATTCGATACACTCGGAACGTCCCTCAAGCTTTCTTCTCACCCGGATTTTTCTTGATTCCATATCGATCCAATCGATCCTGTCTATCAAGGTCAGTTGCTCAATGTTCATTCGAGTTGCGATACCGGGGCCGACCTGGGCGGTGTCGCCATCAATTGTCTGTTTGCCGCAGATGATGATGCCGACCTCCTCCTCCTGAGACAGCTTCTGAATGGCTGCCGTCAAAACCTGACTGGTTGCCAGGGTGTCGGCACCGCCAAAAACACGATCAGACAGCAGAATCGCCCTGTCGACTCCCAAGGCTAACGCTTTTCTTAATGCCGCCTCGGCATTGGGCGGCCCCATCGAGATGACAGTTGCTTTGCATCCATACCTGTCTTTGAGCCTTAGTGCTTCTTCCAGCGCATGGGTATCATATGGATTTATAATAAACGGAATCCCGTCTCTCACCAGTGTGTTTGTTTCTGGATCGATTTTAACCTGAGTTGTGTCCGGTACTTGTTTAATGCAAGCGACAACCTGCATAATTCCTCCTGGAAAACTGTGATCATTTTAAAGCGTTTACTTATCAACCTATTACAGGCAAAATCAATCAATTGATTCTTTTGTTCAATTGAGTTGATGAAGTTATTAAGTTTATTTGAAGACATATCTGATGTCATCATCCATTAAAAACCCAAGCCCTCATTTTAAGCCGCCTGTTTACCTGGATCAAAAGAATGAAAAGGTTTCTATTTTTGCACTTGACAGATATCAGGCATTTACCCCAAACATTTTTTTGTCAAGTTTTCGACGGGCACTATGACTTATTTAACAGAATGCACCGGGTAAAATCTGAGAAGTGTTGCTGAACCAGCAGACAGGAAATTGGAGAAACGGTTGGGGCAAATTTGAAGCAGGTTGACTGTATCAAGGACTTTGCTTGGTTCTTATTATCTCTTTCTTTTCTTACAGGATCTGGCTCAGGAAAAGTTTGGTTCTGTCGTGTTGAGGATGGTCAAAAAAGGCATGCGGTTCATTTTCCTCCACCACCTCCCCTTCATCCATGAAGATAACCCTGTGAGCAACCGTTTTAGCAAAACCCATTTCATGAGTTACCACGAGCATTGTCATGCCGTCGTCTGCCAATTGGTTCATCACATCCAGAACTTCTTTAATCATTTCCGGATCGAGTGCGGAGGTAGGTTCATCAAATAGCATGATCTGGGGTTTCATGCAGAGACTTCTGGCAATGGCAACCCGCTGCTGTTGTCCGCCTGAAATCTGTCCCGGATACTTTGTTGCCTGTTCGGGGATTTGAACTCTTTCAAGGTAGTGCATGGCCAGCTCTTCTGCGTCTTTTTTCTCCATTTTCCGCACCCAGATCGGACCGATCATCAGGTTTTCCAGAATGGTCAGGTGGGGAAAGAGATTAAAATGTTGAAAGACCATACCGACTTCTGCCCGTACCTTTTCTATGTTCTTTATGTCATGGGTCAGCTCAATGCCATTAACAATGATTCTTCCTTGCTGGTGCTCTTCAAGCCTGTTGATACACCGAATCAGGGTTGATTTCCCGGAGCCGGAGGGTCCACAAATAACGATTCGGTCACCTTTTTTGAATTGCAGATTGATATTCTTCAAGACATGGAAGTCGCCATACCATTTGTGCATCTTTTCAATGACGATAATACTCTCGGAATTAATCTCCATCTCTTTGGCAATACAATTGTGTACCTGTTCAGTATTCATGGATGCTCCAGTTCTTTTTGTGTTTAGCCGGGTTTAAAACCCGGAGT
Organism: bacterium; assembly: GCA_018829445.1. GTDB lineage: Bacteria > SAR324 > SAR324 > XYD2-FULL-50-16 > XYD2-FULL-50-16 > JAHJTV01. The sequence goes on along the minus strand of JAHJTV010000080.1, from coordinate 58,404 downwards.
TTTAATCAGCAACAGGGCTGGTGATATGGGGGCATCATCGGATCAAAGATATTGTTCCATGTATTGATAGTCTGGCGTTAACGCACCATTCTGCAAAATGACCGCTTTTTTGATCTCGTGCGGAAGGTTGAGATCCTTAAAATCATTCTTGAAGTCGGCCGATACAATAGCGTTTGCGTACGCCCTTAATTGTGATGAAAACAAGCTGGATGCCTCCCGTGGAAATTCGCAGGGAAGATTGTCGATGGCCATGACCGTGACACCGGAATCCTGAATTCCATTTTTAAATTCATCCCTCTCAGCATAATAGGTATAGCAGGCATTATCCGGCTTGGTTGATTCTCTGGTAATTTCAATCGACCCGTTAATATCACAACTAATATCACCAATGACCTGCAGCCCGGTTTTTTGCGCTCCGGCCATCCGGTTTTTGAGATTTTCCCGGGTTATGGTGCGGGGATAGCGTTCGGTCCAATAAACACAATTTAAGAGAATCCTGAGATGGGGGAGATAATCATCAAATATGGATCTGTATTTCTCAGGATGGTTGTAATAATGTTGCAGTTCAAAATCGCCTTCAAGGGATTTTACCATGTCTTTTTCTTTGAAGACGATTTTATAAATGTATCGATTGTCAAGTTCAATTGCCTTTAATCCCGCCCTAAGCTGATCAGGCTCGATTGTTTTCACCGGCAGAAGATCAAGGATTTCCTGCGCCCCCTTGGAGACATTGCCATATCCTGAAAGCCCGATTGTCAGAGGATGAAGTTCTTTGGGAATTCCGGTTTCAGCGATCTCCAGGGCTATTTTTTTGATCGCCTCTTTGGCTTCAACTTCAGAGCTGTATTGATAAGCCTGTTTTACCTTTTCCAGGGGTGTGTCATATCCCTGCAACTTCATTTTGCGACCGAAGGCATGAAGGGTTTCGATCGCGCCGGCCATACCAGCATGTATACTGAAGGTAATCAGGCGGACATTCCGCTGGTCACTCATGCGTTCATAGTCAATCAGATTGCATTTGAGCTCCATGAGCCGTTTCAGCAACTCCATATTATAGGGTTGTCCCTTAATGGTGTGAGAAAAAAACACGTACGTTTTTTCCTTTTCCAGCAACTGAACAGGAATCTCCTTTACGGCAAACACAACCCGGGCATCACTCAGACTTTCATTGATCCGGGCTCCGATGCTGTTATAGTCTTCATTGGAAAAAACACGGATAGCGGAAGGCTGGACGATTGTTGTGATTCCGTGGTTTTCCTTTAATTCTTTTACATCGGCAGGAATTAACGGTACTCTTCTTTCCCATTCATTCTTATCCTCCCTGCGCAACCCGATTATTTTTTCCATTTTACACCCGCTTTTTGTTTTGATTGTTCGTTAATTATTTCGAAACGGTAGGGCGGCCTTACATGGCCGCCTTTGAGATGGTTCTGGCGGGGATGTAAGCCCGCCCTACCGTAATCCTTGCTCATGGTAAATATTTGCTTAAGTTCTGGCGGGGCTGTAACCCCATAATCGCTTGTTTCATAACCTTAGGCTAAAGTGCATATTAAAAACGGTAGGGCGGCCTTACATGGCCGCCTTTGAGATGGTTCTGGCGGGGCTGTAACCCCGCCCTACCGTAATCCTTGCTCTTGGTAAATGTTTTCTTAAGTAAGCGCTTATGGGATCGGGCCTGTCTTAAGCTTGACCGGTGATCCGGCGTGACAGAGAAGCCTAAACCCTCAGATCATTAAGACCACCTTCGGACCTATCAATTCTTTTGATTTTGTGTTTAAACTGATACCCAAATTCTCCCATCTCCTTAAGCACCGGCTGATATATCGATTTGAGAGTCGGACGTTGAACGCCTTTTGTGCCGATCTGCCCTTCCAGAATCAGCTTTGACGCAATGGCTGCCGGAAGAGAGACAGCCCGTGACATTGCGGAATCTCCACCCGGTTCCCCTTTCACCAGCAGGGTTGAAATCCTTTTTTCCGTGCGATCCGAAAACTCAGCCATTACCTCATTATGGACAATAACCATGTCTTTCTCAAGTTGACCATAGGACATTTTTCGAGTCATCAGGTTAACAAGAATATCAGCATTGGTGCCTTTATTAACAGCAATTTCCTCATCATTAAAAAATCCCAGCCATTTCAACTTCTTGATAAGATCGGAATTTTTCCCGGTGTTGAGAAAATCTGCGGTTTTTTGCAGGATATTATCGGTACTGTTTTCTCCGATAAGTGCTGCTACAAACTGCGCATGGGTTATTCCCGCAAATTCCTTTTCCAGGGTAGTATCAAATAAGTTAAGGTCTCCCAACCCTTTCATGGTGTTGCACCAGCCGGTATAACGGAGCAGTCCCCTGTAAAGCGAAATATCATCACCGAGTTCGAAACTTTTCAGGTAATGGGTACAATCACGATTGGGATAGGTTTCAAAAGAACCGATTCCATCCAGATCAACCAGCCAATGGTGATCAAACAGATCACGGGCAGCCACCTCCACTTTTTCCCCTCTCCGGAGGTAAACAGCCGGCGTTTGCGCGGCCAGGATCATTCCTTTCGGACTCCAGGAGAATTTATACCCAAAAGGGTTGTTGTTGTGTTCAAAAGCCGGAAGACCTGCTCCATAAGAAGTCACGCCGGTCACCGTTCCTCCCTCTGACCTCACCTGGTCTATCAGCCGTTTGGTCCCCATATTATCCAACCCGGGATCTTCTCCTATTTCATTCAGTATCAGAATATCACGATTCCGACACGCCTCATCCAATGCGCCCATCGCGGGACTGATATATGAGGTGGTGACCAGGTTTTTGCGGTGTTTTAAGCAGGCTTCAGCCACCGGAATGTGCATGGAGGGAGGAATCATACTCATCACCAGATCAACTTCACCGACAAGCCGGTCGAGAAGATCAAGCCGGTCGATGCTCCAGGCAATGGCTTTCCCCGACGACCTTCCCCGAACAATTTTTTCCGCCTCCGTTTTGTGCAATGAGGTCACAAGAACTTCATAGCCGCATTTATCTAAAAAATAATCCACGGCAGGTTTGGAAACAAAACCCGCTCCCAGAACAGCAATCTTTTTCATGATTTCCTCAATTCAGCTCTTCGATCTTATAGTTGATCTGCATTCCCCGTTCTTTTGCCTCCTGCAGAAACTCATGGGGAGGAACGTGGCGAACGGGTGACAGGAGTCCGGTCTGGGTGATTTTGCCGGAAAGGATCATCAGGGCTCCAATACTGGATGTAAATCCCACAGTGCGGTTCATGGCGAAGAGCCCGGTTTCAAGGTCCCGAAAATCGACCAGATCATAGGTGATCTTCACTTTTTTGTTGTCTTTAATCCCCCACGCTTCCACCCTCAACAGCGCGACATCCCGCTCATCTTTTTTGTACTGGAGTTTTGGGGTTAAACATTTTGAAAGAAAGGCACGGGGAGAAACATCCGCTTGATCAACCTTGATCGGCTTGTCGTCAAGAAGACCCAGTGCCACCATGGTGCGCCAGAACTTCGAATGACCGGGCCATCTCAAAGCAAAACGGGCCATCTCTTTCAATTCATCTCCCAGTCCAAATATCTTTACATACCGTTCGGAATCCCCATTAGGATATGCTTCCACGGAACCGACCCCCGGAAAATTAATTTCATGAACATTCTCATCCTTGAAAATCGAATCTCCCGGCACCTTAAAAAGTCTACCCTCTTTAATCAGCAGGGCTTCACGCACATAAACGTCCAGCACACGATCAAAAACCCAGGAGATTTTGTACCTGATCGGACTGTTATCGGCAGCTTCAGGGGCAGGAATACCACCACCATAGGAGTAGAGACCATGAACAACATCCAGCTCATCAACTGCCAAACGCCCCATTATCAGGTCAATTCCCGGATCAAGTCCCATTTCAGGCAGGATAATTCCCTTCTTCTGCCTGGCCAGTTCTTCCAGCTGATACAAATCGTAGGTATAATTTGAACTGACAAAAGGAATTCCCGCCTCCAGAGCAGCCCTGGCTACCGTCAGCGCCAGCTTAATGGGCAGCATGCAGATCACTACGTTAACCCCTTTGCTGGAAAAAACTCCGGGCAGATCCCTTTCCGTCAAAATATCAAGCCTGGTGATTTTCGTTTTCGAATATCCCATTTTGGCAAGATAACTCTCCGCCTCAGCGAGACTCTCTTCCGTAGCGAAAATATCCGCCGCAAAGATTTCCTTAATCAGGTCTTTCGACTCAAGATCATGAATGACTGCCTTCCCCTGCTGCCCCATTCCCAATACCATTGCTTTCATCTCTTTTTACCTCCAGTTGGCTTCCCGGAATGCCGGGTTGTTTATTTGTATTTAAAACTGTGAAGCAACACTGCCTTAATCCATAGGTACGTCTCGAACTATTTCATCTCTTTCAGTCGCTTTAATGCTGTTCTCCCCAGATCCGTAATTTTTGTTCCCCCTCTTCCCCTTTTGATGATAACCATGCCGTAATCTTGAAGCTTTATGATCAGACCTCTGATTTCCTGTTCGGTTAAAAACAGTTCAAGTTCGTCCGACTTTTTGGACAGACTTCTTCTGCCGACCCGCTCACGGTTTGCATAGGCTCTTTCCAGAATTTCCAGGACAAATAGGTACTCTGAAGCGCTGTACCGATTATCTGCCAACATCTTGTCAACCTGGTCGTCTTTGTCTTTGGCCTTCTCTTTCAGCGGCTGCGAGTTGGGGGCAACAGGAAGATGCCGGACCAGTATCAGTTTCTCTTCAATGTTGCTGAGATATTCCACACAATTAATGAGTTCCCTGATATTACCATTCCAGTCGTTTTGAACCAAAGCTCTTGTGGCTTCATCACTTAATTCAAAATCTGCATTCAGCTTTTTTTTGTACTCGTCAACCAGGGCTAAAATATCCTCTTTGCGATCTCTTAACGGAGGAATATTAAGCGGCAGTACTCTTAATCGATAATAGAGATCCTGCCGGAAACGTTTTTTACTTACCAGGGCTTCCAGATTGCTATTGGTGGCGGCTATAATTCTGACATCCACACTGATCACTTCATCACCGCCGATCCTCATAAAATTCCGCTCCTGCAGCACCCGCAACAATCTGACCTGTATCGTGGGAGATATCTCACCAATCTCATCCAAAAAAAGGGTTCCCTTGTGGGCAAGCTCAAATAGCCCCATCTTCCCCTCTTTTTTTGCTCCGGAAAAAGCTCCTCTAACATAACCGAACAATTCACTTTCCAGCAGACTCTCCGGCAATGCTGCGCAATTGACAGCCACGAACTGATACTCCTTCCTGTCCGATTCATTATGAATGGCCTGTGCAAACAGCTCTTTCCCCGTTCCACTTTCACCTGTCAACAGGATTGAAGAGGCGGAACCGGCCATCCTCCTGGCGATTTTTTTACAGTTGGTAATATCGGGACTTGCTCCAAGAATATCCTCAAATGTGTACCTTGCCTTGTGGCCCTTACCGATTAGTTGCACCCTTAATTTGTGCTGACTTTTCTCAATCTCGGTAAACTCTTCAATGGCCGCTACGGCACCGTATAAGATTCCGCCAATCACAATGGGCGAAACCGTCACGGCTGTGGTATTGCTGTTCATGTTAATCAGCTTTTGCTTTATCTCCCGGCCTGTTTCCAGTACCTCACGATAGGGTATTTCCGGCATCATCTTTGTGGCATTTTCACCGATCATTATCTCTTTTTTGTATCCGACGATTCTCTCGGCACTGGCATTGTATGAATGGATAATCCCGCTGGCATTTATAATAATGATGGCCTTATCAACGATCTTTAAAAGGGTGTCGAGTTGCTTATTGAGAATCTGATTCTCGCCAAGAATATTATCAAGATCAAGACTGGGCGGGGCAATGCTCCTGGAGTACTCTAAATACCGGTCGCTTTCCAGGACTTCCCTTACATCAAGTTTTGCCGCAATGTCCCCAATGGTGCTGATATTAAAAACCCGATGGCCAATATCGATAATGTTGCTCACTTTTTTTGGAACAAGATTAACCTCTCCGGGAGTAACTGCCAGATTTATATCAATGGCAGGAACGGAATCCGGATAAACGGGGATCAGTTCCAGATTTCTACAGCCGAGCTGATGGATTAATAGAATGGTCTCAACACATACCTTATAATTGATATTTACCAGCATCGCCTTGGTTCCGTTGGGAAACTGCTTAATCTGATCAATGCCATGTTTCATCAAGGTATGGTCAGCAATAATAATCTCCGTATCATTTAAAACATGCTTTTTTACCTCCTGAAAAAGCGTATAGGATGATAGCAGTACCAAATCCGCAACAATGCCCTTTTTAATGGATCTGGCATCCAACGGGTATTTTTCGATCCTGATATAATTGCTAAACAGGGGTTTTAAAATTATATCATATACTTCAATAGAGTATGAGTGATACGAAACAACGGCTAATGTTTTCTTTGACATGGTGGTTTCTATTTTTTGGTGAGTCAGGAGCAAAAACCTGGTCATCTCTGCAAGGTTTCCATTGAAAGCATAGCCTTTCCTTGGTACACCCCGGATTCAAATCGGGCCGAATCCCTGCTCCTTCACTCATCCAATCGGATCAAAAAGCATTAGACTGGATCTATCATTAGGGCAACAGCAAGAAATAAACCAGCAGATGATTTATTCTGAATCGATTTACAGTATCCCGGTCCGAATGGAACCGCGCTTGGCACGTCAAAACAGGTTGTTGATCGAATTAACAGCTAAAATTACAGGCGGAATTGTCCCACCTTTCCTTGGACTATACAGATTAGTTTCTGGAATTCATAGGGGTTAATGGGGTTAAAAGATTACACCTATCAACCCTTTTCACCCAATTATCAAATGTTTTCAGTCATCCAACAAAAGTCAATTCTGTCTGTTTTTTACGGTATGGCGGCCCTGCGTGACCGCCATCTGGTGGAAAAATGAGGTAAAGAGATGATGTTACATTTTCCCAAATTATCCGGTTTATACGGCGCCCATGTAAGGCCGCCCTACCGTTTCAGCAATCCGTCAAAATGACAGGCTTTTTGCTGCTTCTGTGAGCCTAAAATGGCGAATTCATGGCATTTAGTTTGCAGAAAAGCCATAGTTCAGTTCAAAGACTCGCTATGTGTTATCCTGTATTGATAGAAATTGTTTCTCGAATTGTTGAGTGAGAGACACGTCAAAACAAGGCAGTTGAGTCTATTATTGTTGAATATCTTCACAGCATTCAGGTCTGTTTTATCTGCATAATCAGGAAAACCCAATCAATTTGGGATTAACACCTGCTTGTTTTTTAGCGGGATGTTTGCTATAAGAATGATGTGCAGTGTCGACCGACTGGTGACAGTGCTCTTAATTCTGTTTCCTTGGGACTATTACATCCTTATCTTTTAGGTTCTGGCTTGGTAAACGTCCGATCGGAATGCAATTACTTCATTTTCCCGAAAAGAGATGTGCAAAACTATATGTCTCAATCAAATTGAAAAGGAGAAAATCAATGAAAAAAACAACCCATGTTCTATTGATCGCTGTTGTGGCAATTTGTGGAATGCTCTTTTCACAGGTTCAGGCGGCTGAATCCACCCTGGATATCGTGAAAAAGCGAGGATATCTGAATTGTATCATCGGAAATTCCTTTGTTGGATTTTACACCGTCGATGAAAGCGGCAACTGGTCAGGCATGGATATTGATATTTGCAGAAGTGTTGCTGCTGCAGTATTTGGTGATAAAAACAAGGCAAAATTTGAATCCGTACAGTGGGCCCAGAGTTTTACCTCGATTAAAAGCGGTGCCGGCGACCTGCTCTCCAAAGGTATGACCTGGACATTGTCACGGGATACCAGCCAGGGGTTGGATTTTCTGGACACCTATTTTTATGATGGGCAGGGGTTTATGGTTCGAAAAGACCTGGGTATCAAGTCAGCGTTGGAACTCAAAGGGGCGACTGTATGTGTCTTGACCGGAACCTCTTCAGAACTCAATCTCACCGATTTTAACCGCACAAACAAACTGGACTTAAAAGCAGTTGTTTTTGACGATTCAGCAGTGCGGAATGCAGCATTTTTTAATAAAAACTGTGATGCCATCACAAATGACAGATCCGGTTTGGCTGCTGCCCGTTCCTCCGCTGCTAATCCAAAGGAATATGTAGTATTACCGGATACCATTTCAAAAGAGGCCTTGTCTTTTGCAGTACGCCAGAACGACAGTGCCTGGGCCAATGTGGTCAAATGGACATTTGCCGCCTTACTTGAAGCCGAGGAGCTGGGTATAAATTCCCAGAATATCGATTCGATTCGCAGCACCACCAAGAATCCTGTCATCAAACGATTTCTTGGTCTTGAGGGCGACCTCCATAAGGGGCTTGGGTTAGAAGCTGACTGGGCCTATCAGGTGATCAAGCAAGTCGGCAACTATGCTGAAGTATATAATCGCAATCTTGGACCGGGCACCGCCTTGGATCTTGATCGTGAGGGAACTTTGAACGAATTGTGGACAAGGGGCGGTCTGCTTTACTCAAAGTCTTTCCGCTAAAACCGGAATCAGTGTGGAGAGATCATATCTCTTCACACTTTCAGGTTCCCAGCAACTTTATTAATCAGCATAATACAAACCTGGTTTTTGTTTCTACAGCATCAGGGTTGTCCGGATAAGTTTTTTCCAAATAGGAGTACACGTAACAAGAGTACAGGTCGCCTATTTGGAAAGTATTTTTTCTGGCGAAGTATAGATTCCGATTATAACGTTATTGAAACCGAAGAGGACGAGTGGTCGATTCACAGGATGAACGGTTTTTCTCAATAGCCACACTTAAAAAACTGATTTACGATTCAAAACTCCGCGCCAAGATAATACAGGCCTTCGTTATTATTATTTCTTTCAGTGTTGGCTATTACCTTCTTACCAACATTGTTACCAATCTTCGCCAGATGGAGCTTCCCTTCGGTTTTGGCTTCATCACTTCTACGGCGGGATTTGACGTCAGCTGGTCACTCATTCCTTACGACCCTTCCATGTCTTATGGTCGTGTGTATCTGGTGGGAATTGTCAATACCCTGGTTTTATCCTTACTTATTATTATTTGTTCAACCCTGCTCGGTTTTATTGTCGGCATCATGCGACTGTCACGAAATCTTCTGGTGGCGCAATTTGCCCGCTGGTATGTCGAGTTTTTTCGAAACGTTCCCTTACTGATCCAGATTGTGTTCTGGTTTATCGTTGTTTTTTCAACGCTTCCCGCACCAAGAAATAGCTTTGGCCTGTTTGACCTGTTTTTTTTAAACAATCGGGGATTCTATTTTCCATCCCCGGTTTTTCAGCCGGGTTTCGGCTGGACAATAATCGCAGTCCTGCTGGCGCTGGTTTGTCTTTTTATTCTAAACCGGTGGTCACAAACGTTTCGGAAACTCACAGGCAAGCAATTGCGTTATTATTACCCGTCTCTGCTCGCTCTGCTGGTTATGGTCTCTGGAGTATTCCTGTTGACGGGCAAACCGCTGGACTGGATGGTGCCAACTCTGAAAGGGTTTAATTTTGAAGACGGATCTTACATTCCAACCGCCTTTGCGGCTGCATTTGTAGCAATGACCATATATCGTTCCGCATCAATCGGTGAAACGGTTCGAGCCGGTATTCAGTCGATTGATTCCGGACAGCTGGAAGCGGCTACGGCAATTGGATTTCCACCTATAAAAACACTGCGTCTCATTATTATTCCCCAGGCAGCACGCGCCATTTTGCCTCCTTTGATTAACCTGTGGCTGACCATTGTCAAGGAATCTTCATTGGCCGTAGCCATTGGTTTCCCTGAATTGGTTTCGGTATTCATGCAGACCTCACTCAATCAGACCGGGCGTGCCATTGAAATTGTATTAATGGTGATGGGATTTTATATGTGCGCCAGCTTGACGATTTCATTCTTCTTGAATCTTTATAATAAACGAATTCAAATGCAGGAGGGGTAATTTGGATCATCATTCAACTCCGGAAGCAGAATTGCTAAAATTTATTCCCCGCCCAAGCCGTCCTCCCGTGATCATCACCTACGGTGTTATCGGCTGGCTGAAAAAAAACCTGTTCAGCAACTTCTGGAACTCCTTGTTGACAATAGCAGTCTTCACCCTGCTTTATCTGCTGTTAAAACCCTTCCTTGAATGGTCTTTATTGAAGGCGGTCTGGACTGCATCAACCCGCCGCGAATGCTTGACAATCAGCCCTGATGGGGCCTGCTGGGCAGGAGTTATTCGCTGGTCAAATAATCTGATTTACGGTCGCTACCCGGACATTTTGCAGTGGAGGGTAAACCTTGGGGTTGGTATCGGTATCATCTGGTTGTTACCGCTGGCATTAAAAAGGGTTAAAAACAAGATCCTAATCGGTTTGACGGCCGTGATACTATATCCCTTTCTGGCCAGTTACCTGTTTTTAGGCGGAGAGCGGAGTTTATTTCACTACACCCTGGCTTGCGTGGGTCTGGCATTCCTGGTGCTGGAATACATCAATATTATTTTTATTTACCTTGGGTTTAAACAGCTTGGCCTGGTACTTGAGCCATTAATGGAGCGCCTGTACCCCAAAAGAGCCGCTTTTTTGAGCCAGCTGACATGTTTGGTGGGCTTGAGTGTTTTGATGGTTTTTCTGTTTTTAACCTTCAGCCTGGAGGGAGTACCCATTAATACCTGGGGCGGATTATTTTTGACCGTCATCATTTCCGGCTTTTCAATCGTGATGGCACTGCCCATAGGTATCGTTCTTGCTTTGGGCCGACGTTCCCAGATGCCTGTTATCAGATGGTTTTCCATTGCCACCATTGAACTGGTAAGATCAGTTCCCATGATTACTGTATTGTTCATGTCCGTCACCATGATGCCGTTGTTCTTTCCCAATACCGTTGACCTGAACAAGCTGGCGCAAGTAATCATAGCGGTCTGCATTTTTGCGGGTGCTTACATGGCAGAAACTGTCAGGGGCGGGTTGCAATCGATTTCCAAAGGGCAGTTTGATGCTGCCAAATCGATCGGTTTGGGATACTGGCAGACAATGTTCCTTATTATTCTCCCCCAGGCATTAAAAGCTATGATTCCCAATATTGTTACCTCGTTTATCAGCTTGTTTAAAGATACAACCCTGGTATCAATTATCGGACTCTTTGATATCATGTTGATGGCCAGAAACATATCCATTGATAAAAACTGGTTTGGACTTCATAGTGAACCCCTGGTCGCCATTTCCGTATTGTTCTTTATTTTTTGTTACAGCATGTCGCAATACAGCCAGTATTTGGAAAAAAAGTTAAATAAAAGCCGTTAATGAAAAACAGTGAATCCGTGAACAAACCTTCTGAAAAAACCGACTCTGGCACTCCTGCCATAAAAGTCACCGGACTGAATAAATGGTTTGACGAATTCCATGTCCTGAAAGACATTTCGCTGTCGATCTCTGAAAAAGAGATCATTGTTATTTGCGGACCTTCGGGATCAGGGAAGTCGACCTTTATCCGCTGCATCAATCACCTGGAGAAATACCAAGAGGGTGTTATTTCCATATTCGGCCAGGAACTTGGAACAGGGAAAAAAGCTACGGAGATCATCCGCGACAATCTTGGCATGCTGTTTCAAAGTTTTAACCTGTTTCCTCATCTGACCATACTCAAGAATTGTACCCTGGGTCCGATATGGTTAAAAAATATACCTGAAACCAAAGCCATTGAACAATCACTCGCCTTGTTGGAAAGAGTCGGGATCGCCGATCTGGCTTCCAAATTCCCCGGCCAAATATCGGGAGGGCAACAGCAACGGGTTGCCATTGCCCGCTCCCTGGCAATGGAGCCGAAGATTATGCTGTTTGACGAGCCGACATCTGCCCTTGATCCCGAAATGATTAAAGAGGTTCTGGACGTGATGATTGATTTGGCCGAATCAGGAATGACCATGATCTGTGTGACCCATGAGATGGAATTTGCCCATAGGGTTGCTGATCGGGTTATTTTCATGGCAGAAGGCGAAATCGTAGAAACAGGTCCGCCGGAACAAGTACTGAAAAATCCAAAATGGGACAGAACAAGCCAGTTTCTACAGCATGTTCTAAGCCATAAATCGTAAGACAAACCTGACTCATTCACCGGAAAAAGACGTGCATCGAATTGAACTGATTGTGAGAGACAGTGAAGTTTATGTCGGCGGGATTGTGCATAACTCCGTCTATTTTAACTACCTGGAGCATGCCAGGAATAGCTACCTGAGGGAAAACAAGATCGATTTTATGGAATTGGCCACCAAAAGAGGTGTCAAGTTCGCCCAGGTCAGCTCAGAACAACAGTATAAATACCCCCTGATGGCAAATGACCGTTTTTATATTACGACCAAGATCGAGAAAGCCACTTCAATTCAATTCCTGTTCAAACAAAAAATCATACGGCTTCCGGATGAAAAATTGATTCTGGCAGCCAATACCATCGGCGTACTAACCAATGAAAACGGTTACCCGATCAGGGTACCCAAGGATATTGAAGCAATTTTGACTGAGATGGGGATAAAATAGCGGTTTACCTTCCCCCTTCAACAACCGCTATTGCCCCATCTGTGAGCTCATAGATCCTCAGACCGTCTTTCCAGAGACTGGCATCGGCAGTGATGATCGTCCTGTCCGCTTTATGTTCCACCTTCTTAATATGTGCTTCGATTGACATGAGCTTGTTGGCCTGGACGATCTGCCCCCGATACTTCCAGATAACCTCACTCGCCGCATTGGAAAAGTAGGGAGAGCGATACGGCTGTCCCAGTTCCTGATGGATGGCAAACATTCTCATCAACTGCAGAATAGCCTCAACACCAAGAGAACCGGGCATGACAGGATCCTGATAAAAATGGTAGGGGAAAAACCAGTCATTCGGGTCCACCTCTCTTTCGCCATAAATGTAACCCAGACCATACTCCCCTCCCAGTCGGCATATCAGCAGCTTGTCAAGAAAGCTCAGCTGGCTGGATGGCTGGAAAAAATAGGGCTTGCCTGGTGCTGGCTCAAAATACCGGCTTTGATCCTCTGCTGACTTAACATCAACAGAGATTATCTCGGATTCCGGAACCTCGTTTTTTTGATACCAGGGGAGTGCCTTCTCTCCCCTGTCCAATCCCACCTGGTTGGCCAAGGCATTCGGGGTAAAATAGCCGAAGGTTGTATCCCCCTTAAAGAAAGGACTTCCCTCAACGGAAAGTTCATAATTAAATTGAACAATCACCGTTTCCGCGCTGGCCGCCACTGATGTCAATTCGGATGTGGCGGTTATGGTGCGGTTTCTCAGGTCGACCTCCCTCAGCATGGTTGCATGTGAATCCAGGTTTCTGAAACATAATTCCAGATTGGGATAGATGAGGGTGCATCCCATGTATGTTGCCAGAAAGCCACAAGGCTGCAGGGCGATCTCCATATAAATCGAGTAGGGCATCACCGGGGCGGAATTCTGCTGATAAAACCAGGCATCCGCCGGTACATCATATTCAGCGACCAGATTTGCTTTCTGTTTATACTCACCCCGGGTGCCGGTCACCTTAAGAACCCTGCTCATCAGGAGAAGATCCCCGTTCGGCGTCCTGGGTGATCGTCGTCCTTCATAGATTGAATAGTGCTCACCAAAACATTTCACCAGAGACCCGGTTGCAAATTCCGAGATCTGCTCGTAGGTAAACTGGGGGTTTTTGTTTTGAGGGACTACTACCGGCGATTTGAGAGGAGCATCCCAGACAGTATTCCCGGTTCCGGACTGCTGCTTTGAAGAAGGATTGGTTTTGCACAAAGCCATTTTCAACAAAAGGGCTTCTCTCTCCGCCCTCATGGTATGATAGCCATATTCCAGAAATGCTTCATGGCTGCGATGAACCCGGGCGCGGTGATCCGAAAGGGTATCCAGGGTTAAATCAAAAACGGTTGCTCCGACATGGATATCTTCCACAGTTTCCTTAAGAGAAAAAGTAAAAATGGATTGATGGTTGAGTTAACGGCTGATTGGATACATTATAATAATCTACCAATCACTGGCAACCCGTAAACGATCCCTGAGTATACCATCTATAACAGTATTTCTTATACTCAAAAATCTCCAATTGCAGATTTTTAATCCACCAAACTTACCCAATATTTACTATACAAAAAAAACAGGGAAAGAGAGCTCTTCAATTGTCAGAAACCGGCAATCGTATCAAAAGGCTATACTTGTCAAAACCGTCTGGCTTTGGTATCGTCCAACTCAAATAAATTTGATTTAACAAATTTCATCACCGGGTAACAGCCTTTTGCAGAAGCCGTTTAAACAGCATTTATTCTCATCTATGAGTCCACTCCGAAAAGTAGATTTTTTGTTAATCCCTTCGGCACTGCGAGTCTCGTGCCTCACCAAACCGTAATCCAGGTTTTGATATTTTTGGTTAAATCTCATGAATACCGGATCAAGTCCCATAAGCACTTAAATATGCACATTTTGCCCAAGAGCCGGGAATACGGTAGGGCGGGGTTACATCCCCGCCAGCATGTACTCAAAGGCGGCCACGTAGGGCCGCCCTACCGTTTAAAACAGCATTTGTTTCCATTTATTAAATTTTGACGATGGTTGCGAATTATTCATAATCAGGTTCTTTATGAATTGACCAAGATATATGAAGATAAAAACACTACTGGGAGTTATCTGCATTCTTCTTTTCACCATGGGAAATAGTTGCACTTCCATGGGGGGTAATGAAATGTCCCAAAACTCCATTACAGGCAGGATAGCAATCAAAGGCAATGAACCCGGAACCTGGGTGGCACTGGTTGCTGATGACGGTATTGAATATCGCCTAAAAGGAAAACTGGTGGAACGGCTCAGGGATAAGTATCAGCAGCAGGTTGTAACCCTGACCGGTAAACTGGTATCCAAATCAAAGGGACCCGGTTTGCCAGCAGGTTTTGAAGTGGAATCGGTGATAGAATAGGCACTTCGGTATGATTTGCGAGAGAAAATTGAAGGGCAAATTAAAACTTAAACCCGATTTAAAATGAAACAGCTTATGGAGAGAAAATATTGATCTATTTTACTGAGCCATGAAGGGTTGCTGAAGGATTATGACACCATCAGGTTGGATTAAAGGCAGGATAGAAGCATCGCCGCCTAAGGAGAGCAGGCGGCAATGCTTGGGACCAAAGGCTTTGCTCTTATTGTCCTTTTTGGCCACTGTCCTGGTTTATTTTAGCGGTCATTTCTTTGCATGAATCAGTCAGATCTTCATAGTGATCCAACAGGCAGTTTTTGACAGCTTCTCGATTTTGCCCGGCATTGCTACAATAACTTTTTATCTCAACCCTTCACGGGTTGCCTTCTCGGGACGGATTGCCCCCTCTGGGAGGTGGATCATCCATTGGCTGTTGACCATAAGCACCGGATGGGCCAGGCATACCAACGGCATGATCAGGGGGGTGATTTAATCCGGTCTGAGGCTTGAAATCCACTTGGCCGATATGCTCTCTATTTGAAGAAAGCGGTCTAAATTGTGAAATATAGTGAACAACCTGCCAGATCTCCTCCTCCTTTAAAGGATTCTTGAGTTCCGGCATTCCAACAGTGTTTTTGAAACGAGGCATTTGCGAGTTGAAACGACCGCCTCCCAGTGCCAAGGTCCAGTACATATAGGCGTCTGCAGGGATGCGCAATCTGTATTCTGCAGTTAGATCCGTAGGCGAAGAATCGATAAATTCTACCTGATCACCATCTCCACGACCCGAAACACCATGGCAACCAATACAACGTGACAAGAATATCTTTTCACCTGCCTGCACTTGCTCCCGATCATCTGGCAGTGGATTGGATAAAAGGCGGTATTGCCGGTCTATCCCGTTCGCCAGCACATACTCCTGACGTTTGATAAAGGAATCGCTGGAAGTGGCTCCTCCGCGTTCAACTGGTTTTCTTTGCTGCCCCCCGGAAGCTCTTTCGCCTCCAGTACCTTGTTGTCCCCAAATAAACTCTGCAAACATCAATACTGCGCAGAGTAATATCAAAAAGATAAGATCAAGCTTCTTTTTTTTCATTGTATTGCCTTCAAAGTTTTCTGCAATCTTTCAATTATTAAGAAAAAACAAGCTGATCCTGCCACTAATCCGATAAAGTCGGATTGGCTTACTGAAGCAAAAACACCGCATTTCAGCCACCGGACAAAAACCAATATCATTCATAATGCAAGGCCTCGATCGGATTAAGGTTTGCCGCTTTGCCGGCGGGGTAAAGCCCGAAAAAGACTCCAACTGCACCGGAAAACAGGAAGGATACTCCAATGATCAATGGATTAATCTCGCTGCTCATTCCCATGATTCTACCAACCGAAAATGCAATCCCGAAACCCAAGGCAATTCCGATTAATCCGCCCATTAGGCTAAGAATCACCGCTTCTACCAGAAACTGAACCAGAATATCATTTTTGTGCGCACCAACGGCCAGGCGAATGCCTATCTCCCGGGTGCGTTCGGTAACGGACACCAGCATAATATTCATGATACCAATTCCGCCAACCAGCAACGAAACACCGGCAATTGCACTCAAAAACATGGTTATTGTTCCCGTGGTTTTGGTAGCAACTTCACTCAATTCTGTTTGGCTTCTTACTGTAAAATTATTCACCTCCTCGGAGGTTAACCGATGATACTCCCTCAGCAACGTCTCCAATTCCTTTTGAGCGTCCTCCATCAGTTCCGAGGAAACTGCTCCGGCCATAATAGAGTGAATATGCTTGCCTTTTGTCATCCGATACAAAACCGTAGTCGTCGGTGCCAGAATCAGGTCATCCTGATCAGGCCCCATGGAGCTTTGCCCTTTCTCCGTCAAAACACCTATCACCTTGAAGGGTATGTTGCGGATGCGAATTCGTTCACCCACCGGATTCTGGTTGGAGAAGAGTTCGTCAGCTACAGTATTTCCCAACACGGCAACCTTAGCCATGGTTTTTTCTTCCCGCTCAGTGAAGAACCTCCCTTGAGAGAGTTCCCAATCCTTGATATGAAGATACTCAGTGCCAACTCCGGAAATAGTAGTCGACCAGTTAGCCGAACCGGCAATAATCTGATCTGATGTTTTAACTTCCGGTGAAACGTATTTAAGCAGAGTCGCGTCTTTTTTAAGCTTTTCTACATCCTTCAAAGTCAGTGTATCAAAACTGGAGGCTCCCCGACTTACCCCGCCAACTCTGGCGGCACCCGGCATAACAATCAGGAGGTTTGTTCCCAGGGATGAGATCTGTTTTTCCACATCAGCCTGTGTCCCTTCTCCCAGAGATATAAGAGCAATAACAGACCCCACACCGATAATAATGCCAAGCATGGTTAACAAGCTCCGCATTTTATTCTTCATAATGTTTTTTAAAGCCACTCGAATCATCCGCGTCCATCTCATCGCAACTCCTTGGGGCTTTGATCTTCATCGCTTACGATCCGACCGTCTCGCAACTCAATAATCCGCCGAGTGTATGCCGCCACTTCGAAATCGTGAGTAACCAGGACAATGGTAATGCCCTGCCTGTTTAAATCTCGAAAAATCGAAAGTACTTCCCTGCTGGTCTTACTATCCAGGTTTCCGGTAGGCTCATCGGCCAGAATGATCGCCGGTTGGTTAATCAGAGCTCTGGCAATCGCCACACGTTGTTGTTGCCCGCCGGAGAGTTGAGCGGGTTCATGGTGAAGGCGATCGCCGAGATCAACACGTTCCAGCGCGTTCTTTGCAGCTTCCCAGGTTGAACCTGTCCGGCGAGATCGATTGTAAAGCAGTGGAACCTCAACATTTTCCAAAGCGGATGTACGCGGAAGTAAATTAAATCCCTGGAAGACAAATCCAATCTTTCGATTACGAATATCGGCCAATTGATTTCTATCCAAATCGCAAACAGGCAGGCCATCAAGAAAATAGTCCCCTTTGCTGGGATAATCCAGACATCCCAGAATATTCATTAATGTTGATTTCCCAGACCCGGATGTACCGACAATGGCGATAAACTCACCGCTGCTTACGGATACTGAGATTTCTCGGAGAGCATGAACTTCCTGATCCCCCATTCTGTATATTTTGTGCAAATCACGAATCTCAATGGTTTTCAAAATAACCTCCCCATTCCGCCGCCTCGAGGAGGCCTCGGCATAAGTGTCTGTTTAGCGGATGGGGTAGATTGAGGACGATTGACTCCGATCACCACAAGTGTTCCTTCCTTCACAATAAGTGGATCTTCACCAACAATCTCGGTCACTGCTCCATCTGTCAATCCGGTTTCAACCACCACCGGTTGAAGCTGCCCCATATTATCCATAGTAATAAACCGACTTTCACCAGAATCAACCCTCCCTTGATTGTGGGTTGTATCTTTACCAAGACCGAATTTGATGGCTGCGTTATCGATCAACAGTACATCTTTGCGTTCTTGAATAATAAAATCGACAGTTGCGGTCATCCCGGGAAGTAACAGGTTTTTTTTGTTTTTTGTCGTAACTACCACGGTATAATTAACAACATTGGAGATTGTCTCGGGATTCAAACGAATCATATCAACCGTTCCTTGAAATAGATCATCCGGCCATGTTTGGACAGTGAACCGCACTTTTTGTTTCTCTTTGATCTGCCCGATATCACTCTCATCCACATTAACTTCAATCTGCATTAGGGAGAGATCTTCAGCCAATATAAATAGAGTCGGGGAACTCAGGTTTGCAGCTACGGTTTGTCCGGCACTGACAGAACGTTCTATGACTGTCCCGTTAATAGGGGATCGGATCTGTGCATTCTTCAGGTTGATTTTAGCGCGTGTCAAGGCTGCTTGAGAGGAAAGCTTCGCTGCCCGGGATTTTTCCATTTCGGTTTGGTAGCCTAATAAATCCTGTTCGGTAACATGTCCCCTGGAATACAGTTTTTTGTTACGTTTATAATCCTCCTCTGCCTGTAAGTATTCAGCATCAGCGACTATTACCCCTGCTTCTGCCTCGGATACTGATGCTTCAAGGAGATCGGTTTCTAAAGCCGCAAGAATCTGCCCTTTCTTTACCCTGTCGTTATAATCGACATAGACATGTTTGATGGTACCTGAAACCTGTGTTCCAACCTCAACCGTACCGACTGCGTTAATGGAGCCGGTGCTGGAAACTGTAGTTTCCAGGTCGCCTCGTTGAATCCTTGCTGTTTTAAATGGAGAGTTATCCATTGACTTGGCCTTGGCAGTAAGCATCTGATAACCATGAAGTCCGATAAATAATGCGCCTGCCACAATGAAGATAAAATGAACAATTTGTAACAGATAATAACCGATAGTTGTCAAAGTCTTCATTTCCGTTTGTTATATTAAATAAAGTCAAAATAAGGGAAACATTCATTAGAATTCTCCCAGGCGATCAGTGTCCTTCGACCAGGGAAGCCCATTTTCTGTCCATTAGTCCTTTGATTCATGACTGGAAGAATGTGGTCTTTGGCTGTATAAGTTATAATTTACAAGGTGAATATGGAGAAAATATGACAAAAGTATGAGGACAATGTGAAGATCCGGCAGATTATACGGAAAAGCCGGGCTGTCCAATCAATCATAAAAGGAGAGGTGATTATTGTTGAAGGTCTTAATAGGTTTGAATCACTGAACTACCGGGATATTAGCTCATAAGAGCATACTAAGGAGTATTTTTGGTGGAGAATCTTTGGTTTTAAACAGCAGGCGACCTTACATAATCGCATTAGATAAGTACAGGCGGGAATGCAATCCCGCACTACCATGATCTCTGCTCTTGGCAGCAACTCGCTAGATGATTGCTGCCAAGAGCAGGATTACAGAGAATTACCAGACCTCTTTTGGTAAAAGTCCGGCATCCCGGGCTTCTTTCTCCAGCTGATCTCTGAAATCCGGATGGGCAATGGTAATCATCTGTTTGACCCGCTCATCAACACTCTTCAGCCATAAATCTGCGATACCGTGTTCCGTAACAACATACCGAACGATCGAGCGGGGAGTCGTCACCACTGTGCCCAATGGGAGAGCGGAAGTTATCCGAGATACCAAACCACCTTCGGTTTTGGCCACGGAATTCAATGCAATGAACGATTTACCGCCTTTTGACAGAGCCGCCCCCATGACAAAATCATGCTGTCCGCCAGTACAACTGAATAAACTATGCCCCAGGGTTTCCGATGCCACCTGCCCGGTAAGATCTACGGAAAGTGCATTGTTAATTGAGATATAATTGTCATTCATGGCGATATTATTTATATTATTAATATCATAGATCGGCATCGCCTCCAGCTTCGGGTTCCTGTTCATAAAATCATAGAGCTCCTGGGAACCGATTCCAAAACCGAATGTAATCTTGCCCGGATAAAAGGTTTTTTTTGACCCGTTGATAATCCCCTTTTTTGCCAGGTGCATCATTGAATCGGTCAGCATCTCCGTATGAATCCCCAGATCCTTTTTTTGATCCAGAAAAAAGCCAATGGCATTGGCGACCGGACCGATACCGATCTGTATGGTGGCCCCGTTTGGAATGCGCTCCACTATGTATTCAGCCATTTTCCTGTCATTATCATCGACGGGAATGTCCGGAAGCACGGGCAGAGCATGATGAAATTCACAGATCATCTCCACTTCGTCCACATGAATACAGGCGTCTTTCCCATAAACATAGGGAACCTTGTCATTCACCTGCACAATCACCCTGTTAGCCGGCTCAACCAGGGAGGCATTGACCGATGTCCCAACCGGACCATAGCTCATATAACCCCACTCATCAGGTGGCGACACCTCCATGGCCACAACATTCCCCCCGATCACCTCCTGAAACAACTCCTTACACAACGATAAATTACAGGAGGTGACCTTCACATTGCCCTGCTCAATAAAAAATCGTTCCAGGGGGCCGATAAATACTGAATGGGTACCAATATGCCCTTTGTATTTTCCCTCAAGGAAATTTATCATATCCATGTACAATACAGTGGCAACAGTCACATCTTCCAGCTCTTCCCATCTGTCACCGACCGCATTTAAAAGCTTATAGGGAACAGCGCACGCCCCGGGTACCGATATGGTGTCTCCTGACTTGATAGATTTAGCCGCCTCTTCATGGGTGACCAGTTTCTCTTGATAACGTTTTTGCCAACTCATAAGATCCTTCTTCTGTTTGGATTGTACTTCCTTTTGAACTCCAGGAATCGTGGAAGCCAATCAGTTTTTAAAATCTGGTTTTTAATGTGTTTTTAAGACTAATTAGGTTTACATGTCAAGTAAATTAGTCTTTATAGACAAATAAAATGGTATTATTCGCCTATTTAGTGATTGACAAACAAGGATAAATTTTATACCAGAAGATTCAACCTGATTAATAAGGCGCGGAATAATCCAGTCAATCCAAAATATTAAAGCGCAATAGCTAACATGATTACCCATGAAAACTAAAGAGAAAATACTGAAGACTGCCGTGGAGATTTTTAACGAGCATAGTGTGAGTGAAATCTCCGTCAATCAGATTGCCGGTAAAATGGGGATCAGCCCGGGAAACCTGCGCTACCACTATAAAACTAAAGAGGAGATCATCCGCACAATTTGGAACACCATGACCTCACAGCTGGATACCATTTGGTCCAATCCGGAGATTCACACTCATGAACCGGCCATAGCCGGATTATTGTTCAATCTCGGCAATCTGTTTTACAGCTACCGGTTTTTATATCTTGAGTTACCGCATCTCTTGAACAAAGATCCCGATCTCAGGGAAGAATACCGAAGAAGAACAGAAAGGATAATAAAGCTATTGGGTGTGATATTGGATTCATGGGCAAATGCCGGGATCATGAAACCGTTGAAGTCTCAAAAGGAGAAGGATTATCTAATACGAAATCTCTGGCTGGCAAATCAACTGTGGATGTACTACTGGGATACCGTTCATGCCAGGGTGACCGGGGAGAACATCAAAGAGGGAACCATGCAGATTCTGTTTGTTTACAAACCTTATCTGAATGAAAAATCAGCTGATGAGATAGAATTTCACCTGAATCAGTTGTGCGATCAATGATTAATTTTCGTTTGCTGAATCGCAGGATGTTAGTGCCGGTCAGGGGGAAAGTACCGGCACTAATTTGAAACCTGTAACTATTTTCCGAACACCTCTTTTGGCTTTTCCTTGCTCCCGGTAGCGTTAGGGAAATCAACAGCTTTGTATGCCTTTTTATTGTGGGCAAGCAGCTCGTTGGCTTCTTCCATAAACTTGTTGAAGCGTTTTTTGCATTCATAGAAACCGTGCCACCAGGCGTAATCAGGCGCCATCATGGCTGTCCCCATTCTGGCTCTTCGTCCTTCATGATGCCACAGTTCATAATACTCAACTTCCAAAGCTTCATCAAAATAGCGGGTGTTGTCCAGCAATCCTGCTGCATAGAGTTTGTCCAGCATGGCTTTGGCGGGTTTGAAATAAACATCATTATATTCCTGTACTACCTGATCGAGCTTGATGTAGTGATCATTCACCCAGGTCTGACCGTGGCACTGAACACATATCTCTTTCATTTTGTCACGCTCCGTATTCCAGTCTGTTTTATTGGGGAAGGGGCCAAAGTTTTCGGGCCTGACGGTCAGCGGAGCCTGGAGCTCCCAGGAAAGTCTTTCGGTTACATTATGACTCGTCATGGTTTTCCCTGCTCCCGACATATGGCAGGAGGCGCAGGTTGGTCCTCGATAATCCAAACCGGGTGTCCAGGTGCCGGCGGGGGCATCCCAGTTGTAACCATCCCCATGAGCCGTATAGATATCACCGTGCTTGGATTCCATATAGATCTCAATCTGCGGATGATCCGGACCCAGGTGACATTGTCCGCAGGCTTCCGGTTTTCTGGCTTCCATGACTGAGAACATATGCCTGGTATGGCAACTGGTGCAGCTTCCCAGGCTTCCATCCAGGTTGACGCGCCCCACACCAACATTTGGCCAGGTTGCAGGATCGAGACTGTCTCCCTTCATCTTCAAGACGGTACCATGGCAGTGAAGGCACCCGGAAGCTCTTTCAACCTCACTGTTCATACCATGGTTGAGCCAGGGATCAAGTTTCCACATGATTTCCACCGTATTGGCATGTTTACTCTGGGAATATTCTTTTGCTTCATCAGGGTGACAGCGAGAACAGTCTTTGGGCGTTACAACGGCCGTGATGGGAACCTTGTCCTCCTTAAAATGTGTCTGGCTGATATCCTTGTCGTGTTCCGCGGCCTTGTGGCAATCGTAGCAGGTAATATTGGCGCTGGCATGACGGCTTTTTGTCCAGTCCGCAAATAAGCCGGGATGTTCCTTCTGATGGCATTCGATACAGCCGGCAGCCTCATTTGACATACCCCGTTCAATACGGAACTCCTTTGTTTTTGGGTAATTTGCGGCAAAAACAGTGCCCGGCAGCACCAGAGCCAAGACAGCCGCAACAGTGATACAGATTTGTTCAATGTTGATCAGTGTTCTCATCATTCCCCCCAATTTATATCGTAAGATTGTTAATCCCCTGCATAAACCGTTTGGAGCTGTTTATAACGGTATACAGGCGTTTTGTTATGAACCAGGTCACGGTGGCAATCGATGCATTTTTTTTCATAGCCGCGTCGGGCGTACACCACTTCCCGGTGAGCCAGCATGGCTCCCCTCTTATCAGGAATATGCAGAAGATTGCGATGACATTTCTGACACTGCTCGTTTTTAAAGGATGCATAGGCTGCTTCTCGGGCAGCATCATGGTCATATTCATCCATTACAAAATGAGCGATCACATCCTTCAATCCATGTGCGGTTTTGGTGTAGAAGAAGTTAAAGGTATCCTGCGGTGCAGGCAGATGACAGTCCATACAGTCAGCCACAAATCCGTGACTGTTGTTAACGTGGGTTGAGGTACTCCAGGTATCCACCGCAAATTGAATCTCATGGCAGGAGGCACAAAACTCCGGAGTTGAGGTTCGTACCATGGTGTAATATCCAAGGCTGAACAGGGGAAAACCGATACCTATCCCCAGCACAACCAGTAATCCTCGAAATAAATATTTTTTCATAAAAGATCCAGTCAAATAACTTTTCCCTTCAGTAAAAACAGTAATTTTGGGTGTATAAAGAATATCACATAATGTAGCTTTTGCAACTTTTTTTTAAAAATATATTCAAAAGTCAGCATCAAATTCAGGAACAATAATTGAGCGTCAAAAACAAGGTAAATAGAGGCTTCACAGATTTGATAACTAAAAACCAATATAATTTGTATCTATTCAGCTGATAAAGCAGGCCTGTCAAAGGCAGATACAGATCTAGCATTGGCGGACAAAGCGTTATCCGACCTACGCTAAGCGCTCAATATAACTTATTGTTATATTGCCCTTATTAATCTCATCAAGTCCGTTGACAGACCAATTATTACACTCAATGGCGAACAATTATGCTGTCGGAGAATTATTACAGGCAGCAGTAGAGATGATTATGGAGGTATTGTCAGTTGCGGTGTCAATACCATCGCTAAACTGTACGACAAATTAAGTCGTTTCTGAGCTGCAAACTGGAAATCAGACGCAAAAAAGATGCATAGTACCGCCTGCGAAATCTTCAATGGTCTGCTTGCTCACCAGGGTTTTATAAATCGTCTATTTTTTATGAACGTTTTATAAACCAATTTTAAACCTTTTACCAAATCAAAATCAGTGTAATATTAACTATGAATCCGTCTATTCAAATTCGGATTAGTGGTATTTTATATGTGTTAACCAACTAAAATTTAAAATTAATTTATGGGGGAAAAAAATGAAAAAGAAAACCATAACGTTCATATCGGTAATCATGTTGATTGCTCTGGCAATATTTTTTGGTTGTGCCAGTGACAGTGATGACGATAGCAGCAGTTCCACTGCTTCATCTGACACTTCGGTTACTTATAAAGGGCCTGGTTCAATATGGACACTTGATGTTAGCGGGGATTCCTTTACCTTAACAGAGGAGGAAGACACTTCCGTTTTAGTTACTGCTGAAGGTTCATATACAAAGACAACAACCGGTTTTGCGAGTCTGACGGTCTCGTCTTCTTCGGGTACCAATGCTCTAGATGCGGGTGATAAGGCCATTGGAGTTGATATTCCCGGGATTGCCTTTTTATTGAAACCTATGTCAGACAACTCACCAGTTATTACTTTCGTGAAGTATGGTGAGTGCCCCTCCGAAAACGTTGAGGCCAACTGGGTAAAAACAAAGTCTAACAGTCGGGACGCATCTCTTGGGAACGGCGATGCCGACAGTTCATACGGATCTCCTGATGCCTGGGCAGGTCAGTTTAATTTTGATGTTTCCAGTTCGGTTGCGACTATACCGGTATCATGGTCAATTACCAACACCAGTGGAGATGAATTCCCGGTTTTTTTTGATACAAGTGAAACATTGGGAACCGGGTTGTGTGACAAGGGCATTCTTGAAATATCTGAGGCAAGTGGAACAACACGGCTGTTCATGACAGAAAATGGGGGTGCAATTGTTGATATCACCGGAACCCAATCTGTCATCGGATTTAACAAGCAGACTATATCTACGGCAGAAGAAATAGATGGCGATTATATCGGGTTTGTTTTTTTTGGGGCCCAGGGTAAAGTATATCCGCTTTCTGCAACTTCAACAAATGGAACCATGGTTGTAGATGCACTGAGTGACGATACTGAATCCATTTCACAATCCGCAGTCGGAACTGTTAATAACTACCAGATTAACACACCGGCAAATGGATTTGTTAAAGTCACACTGGATGACTCTGTATCACGTCCGATGGTGTGTAACTTCAATTCAAGCATCGGATCATCCAACAAAAAAATTCTGTTTTGTGTAACCCAGGATACCGACCAGGGTTCAACTTCATACAAGCATTTTAATGTACTGCTGGTGTCGAAATAATCACTGGTATAAATGGAACGGATTAGAATTTTCGTTATCGGATTGAATGGCTATTTTGTTAATCTATCTTCATGGTATAAAAACCATCTTTATACCATGAAGAATCTGGTAGGGTTATCACATAATACAAACTGGTACATCTGAATAACTGTTTTTTCAGCTTGATATGTACCAAAAGAAAAGATAGGTTTGTTTAAACCAAATTTATTACAGCTCTTTCTATGAACACCTTGATGTAAAATCGGAAATCGGGATGATAGCCGTCATGTTCATCATTATTGGTATTCAGATGGGTTTGATCGTTTATCAGCTTACCCTGAATTGTATTTGTCAGATATGTTTTGTAATCAAGACCAGCTTTTTTGCAGAAAAAGTGAAATTTTCTTTCTGCAAACATCAAGTGCATATTTCGACGTGTAATCCACATGGAATGAATTCATTTCACAACAAACCGCTCAAAGGGTCTGTTTAAGCGAATGGGTTTATAGTCAGAGAAGATGGGGTTACACCTTCCTGATTTTTACTGTTCACCTTGACTTTGGGACATCAGATCATGGATTTACAGGATAAGAATCATGATGAATTGATTGAAATGATTCAAAAGTTAGAAGAATCAATTAAGTGGGCATCAAGAAACACTCAGCAGATCGCATTCAGCCAATCAAAAGAGCAAACCGTTTTAAACAAATTGATAGAATTGAATCCGTACGCCATTGCCTTTTGGCACAAAGAGGGGTATTTCCTCAGCGGAAACCCGGCGTATGTTAAAATGTTTCGGGGATGCCCGCCAAGAGAGTATAGCCTGTGGAATGACCCAATAATTCAAAACAGTGGACAATGGGATGAATTCAAAAGATTGCAGGAGGGTATGACCTTGAAATTTTCGCCTTTATATTATAACCCCCATGATCTTAATCCCGATTTCCCAGACAATCCAATCTGTTTTAAAACAGTGGTTTTCCCCATTGTGGATAATAAAAAAGAGATCGAAACGCTTGTATTCATTTACGATGATGTGACCGAAGAGAAAAAACTGGAGGAGCAGAGCAAGCAGCAGCAAGTGGCTATTGAGGAATCAAACATTACCTTGCGCAACCTGATTTCGAGAATCGAAGAAGAAAAAAATAACCTTCAGGAATCAATTGCCCTAAATCTAGAGAAGAACTGCAAACCAATTCTTAACCAATTAAAAGAAAATTTCCCTGAGGCCAATGCTGAATTTGAGCTGCTTGAAAGAAAGATGAGCGGAATTATCAGCAGCTTCTATAAACGGCTGGTTACCTCTAAATTCAGTCTAACTCCAGCAGAAATCAAAATCTGTGAAATGATAAAAGAAGGATACAGCGGCAAAGAAATAGCCTCGCTTCTCAATATTTCGTATTCTACTGTTCACAATCATAAGCAGCATATCCGACATAAACTGGGATTACGAAATACCAAAACAAACCTGAGAAATTACCTGATGAGGTTTTAGATGTTCTAAGAAAAAAATAGACAAACAGTATTTCAGCGTCCGACTGCAATATCTGACTGGTGCTGAATTGCACGACAGCATTCCTTTAACATCGCGGTAAACATATAAAAATCAGACACTCACTCCTTGTTTTACATGGAATCCACAATTATTTCAAATTGATGGATTCAAGTCCGGCATGACAGAGAACTCTAGACAGACGAGTTTAGAACAAATCGTAGAATTATATATATATGAAGAATTCGGATAACTAGCCATACCCAGTGCTGGGTAAAAATTGGGTATGTTTTTATTTTTGAAATCATTGAATATTTTTTATCAAAGAGTGCAATTCTGTTCGGCGTGGTGCTGTTAGCTTACTTTTTTTTGCACTTCGATAATGAGTCTCACTTCTATTTCTGTCATGAAGCTTTTGATAGATGTTTTTAATATAGATGTATACCGTTCGACAGCTGATATTAAGGTTTTCGGACAGCTCGTTATAGGTCAACCCCTTTTCCAGTCCTTGTAAAATTTGCATTTCCCATGGAGAGGCCGGATTTGGATTTATGCCGTTTTCATCTCGAAATTCATTGATTATAGATCGAGCAATTCTGGCATTCATCAGTGCTCCGCCATTATGAAGATGCCGTAAATTCTCCACAAGTTCCCGCGTTGTAAGACCCTTGAGCAAATATCCGCAAGAACCGGCTTTGATTGCGGAAAAAATTTTTGACTCATTGACAAAAACAGTGTGGGCTATGATATCCGTATTCGGATACCTAGTCTTGATGATTTTAATAAGATCGATCCCTGATATTCCCGGAAGCTTGAGGTCTGCCAAAAGGATGTCCGGTTGTATCCTGTCAAATTCCAGTAAAGCCTCTTCCGCAGTAAGGAATGCCCCTTCAACTTCAATTTCCGGTTCTCCCTGTAATAAAAAACTCAAATTTTCCAAGAGTAGTTTATCATCTTCAACAATCACCAGTTTCATAACCATTTTTGTGCCTTTTTACACATATTCCGGGTTTGGAATTCTATTAAAATCTAAAAACCAGCAGGGTGGGCAAGTGATAGTCGTTTGTTTTTTTTATCTTGCCGGTTTTCAACCTAAAACGTTAATTTTTATTAACAAACTGCTTACCGACACTGGAATTTTGTAAAAGCAAAAGAAAAACGGAGTCATACAAAATTACTGCGTTCTTGCAAAACGAAACCCTAAGACCGAGTATTTACTGTATGGATAGTAGCCGGTATCTACATAGCTTACTCGTTGGAAGGCACTGGAATCGCCAAACGCACCATTTCGGGCCAGACGGTAAGATCCATCCAGATCAAAAACCCACTCCTGAACATTGCCACTCATATCGTATAAACCCAGGGCATTTGGTGATCTGTTTTTAACCACCCTGGTTGTGGTAGCATAGTTATCATAAAATCCCGCCACATCTGCTGTATACTCAACATCACCGTCGCCATCGATGTCACTGCCTCCAGTGGAAACCCAATATTGAGCGTCAGCACCACTGGCATTATCAGCAGGATAATACTCGTTGCTATCCTGTATATCACCATCATCATTGGCATCATTTATATACCGTGCCGCAAAAGCCCATTCATTTGAAGTGAGCAGGCGAAAACCGTCGGCAGTTGAACTGGCAACGGCACCATCGCAATCAGCCGCATTGGAATCGCTTGAATCGCGGATTGCTGAGCTATCGTAAGTGTAGACAACCGATAGAGATGTTTCATTCTTTGCGTTGTAGTACTCTGTCAAGGCATTCATCCATACCATGGCATCCCGCCAACTGATCATTGTTACCGGTTCCTGGGCTGCTGCGGTTGGTTTTGCATCATCAGACCCGTCATTTCCTTCCCTACCGGCATTGGCAAATACATACCCATTGGATGTTCCCCAGGTATACACTGCATGCCAAAGCTGATAAGTCACTTCAGTCTGGCTGACCAGATAAGGATCAGGAACTGAAGCTGTTCCGGCATCACTGGTTCCAGTATAAAAAGTCAACTCACCTGGAACATAGACCATTGTGAAAGATACAGTGTCTGCAGTGTAGGTAACAGTATCTCCTGCAGTTCCCTCTGTAATGGTAACCGTAACTGTGTAGTTCTGTACGGAGCCATCAGCTGCTGTTACAACGTAGGTCACGACATTGCTGAAATTGTTGGCAGTTACCCCACTTACCTGTTGCGTGCCGTTTATTGCTGCCAGTTCACCGGTTGTGGCGAAATTGGCAATTAAGGCAGTAACATTAGTCCCAAAAGGAACTAACGCTGAGATATCAGTCCCACTGATTGTTGCCGTTATATCAACCGAAAGGGCACTATTTAACGCTCCGGTAAAACCAAATGCCGTGATTTCTTTGGCATCACTCTCAACTGCGGTTGCTTTTGTAACGGTAACCGTATATTGCAGAACGCTTTCATTTGTTGCTGTCACGATATAAAGCACAGCTCCGGTAAAATCATTCGCTGTCTCTCCGCTGATTTGCTCAACAGTTACCACCAAAACGGATTGCCCGGTATGTTCAAAAGAAGCAATCAGGGCAGTAACATCCGTTCCGGCTGGTACGGTGCAACTGATATTTGTATCTGATACTATACAGGAAACATCACTGGATAACGCCGTGTTGAGAATTGCGGTAAAGGAAAAAGCTGTTATTAATTTATCGCTATTATCGTCACTGGAGTCACTACCACTTGACGAAGAGCTATTACAGCCTATTGATAATAAAGTAATGACACCCATAATCATAATTCCTTTAAAAGAAATCACTGTGATCCATTTCATGATTGCCTCCATTTAATAGAATACATAATCTCTTCATGATCAGATTATCGTTCCAGGGCGGAAACTGGTGATGTGTAAAACCTATTTACCACAATTATCTTGTTCAACCTCCTTTAGAAGAAAATCCTCAAACAACCAAAGCCATTAATGATAAAACGCAGTAGAGCCAAATCCCCAACATCATATAGAAGACAGGCTGAAGAATTCTCTGCTTAAAAGTTAAGAAGATTCTTATTAATTGAACATACCCATTACTGGGTAAAAATTGGGTAGGAACTTGAATTGGCAGATAACTGTGTGATGAAACAGCTTGAAAATGGCCGGGTCAATGGATGGTTAGATTATTCCTTTTTTCCTGGCCTTATGAAGGGTTTCTTTTTTCCCTTGGTATGCAGTTTTTCGTAGATGTTTTTAATATGGGTATGAACCGTGTGATAACTGATATTCAGATTCTCGGACAACTCATTGTAGGTCAGCCCCTTTTCCAACCCCACAAGAATCTCCCTCTCCCTGGGCGACAGCAATTCTTGAGTATTAACGGTTTTATTTTGAAATTCTCTAATAACCGATCGAGCGATTTTGGCACTCATCGGCGCGCCACCTTCATGAAGATTATGCAAGGCTTCTATCAGTTCGCGAGGGGTTAGTCCTTTTAATAGATACCCGGAAGCTCCGGCCTTGATAGCAGAAAAGACCGTTTCTTTACTATCGAATACAGTATGGGCCATGATATCCATATCGGGAAATTTCTTTTTGACGATTTTTATCAGGTCGATTCCGGACATACCCGGAAGTTCCAGATCCACTAGAAGGATATCCGGCTCCAAAACCTCCATGTCCAGCAAAGCTTTTTCTGCTGAGAGAAAGGCACCGGAGACTTCGATTCCCGGTTCCCCATTTAGTAAAAGCCTTAAGTTTTCCAACAGCAGTTTATCGTCTTCAACAATGACCAGTTTCATCTTTTTCCCATTGATTTTCTCGTTGTCATATCAACGTTTCAGAGGCATCTGTCTGCATCAGGATTGAAGCGTCTTGTCAATCATTACAGGCAGCGGCACATCAATCTCAATGCAGGCCCCTCCCCGGTTTTTCAAAGTCATCTTTCCTCCAAGTTCGGATACTCGTTTGTTCATATTACTTAATCCCTTGGACGTGCCTGTTCCGTCAGTCTTATTGGAATGATTGTCAGAAAATCCAATCCCGTCATCGCAAATGGCTAAAGACAAAGATCTATTCTTTATAAGAAAGTCTACACTAACCGATTCAGCTTTGGCATGTTTAATAACATTGGTAAGCGCTTCTTTGTAGATTTTGAACAGATACATACACAATATACCTCCTGGCGGCCCCGCTGTTTCCGACAAGTCATTTTTCAGCCGGAAGGTTATACCGTGAGGTTCTATGATTGAATGACCATAACGCTTCAATTCCGATATCATAGACCCCCAATCAATTCCCTCCTCATCAAGACTCTGGATGAAGCTGCGGATATCTGCCAGATTATCCCTTGATAAATCCGCAATGACAGCCAGGTTTTTTTTAACGGAGTCCAGAGAATCGGAATGTTGCCCCACATCGGCTAGCAATGAAATGTTGGTACTGGCGGCTCCAATTCCGTCGTGTAAATCACGCAGCATGATCTCTCGCTCACGGGTTTTGATCTTGATTTGCCGTGCATACGTTTGAAGCAATTCAAACATCAGTCGATAACGTCTGATCAATATCAACGCCATTGAGGTAACCAACCAAAGCAATCCCCAGTGAACGTATGAATCTTCCCAGAAAAAAACCCTGGATACGCCGAGAATATCATATAAACCAGCCAGACTGACCCCAATAACCCCAATCAGAAGAATCAACGCATCCCGGTCGTGCTGAGCAACTTTTAATGTCAGAACAATAGATAACAGTATTAGGGAGAAACAATAGATTCCTCTCAGACTCAGTAACAGGTAAAAATAATAACGAAATGGAATAATTGATAGGAACGCCAGGTTCAGGAAGAAAGAAATCCCGCAATAGAGAATAAGAAAACGGCGGAACCATTTAATGGAATCATACGGACTCTTATCAACAATCTGTTCGGTGAAATACAGGGTTGCCAAAAGCATCAGGTGGAGTGTGACAATTGATATGTAAAACCAGGTCAGGGACGCGTTGACAAAGAGTTGCTTTATATCTGAATGCTGAATGACATAAATACCGCTACAAAAGCTGATAATGCTTAATGAAAAAAAATCTCCCCGTTTACGATAGGTGCTGAAGAGAACAAGGGCAATGAATGACACCACCATCATGATTGCGGCGATGACTATCCGCCCCAAGTCTCGATGTATGATGGCTTCAATCAAATCGGCTTTTGATGCCAGCACTACATTTCCACGAATACCAATGTCATAATAATCAGATGCCAAACGAATGGTCAGGTATTTCGACTGGTAGTTGTCCGGAATCGTGATAAGATGCCAGGCAGCATGTGTGTGCGGCCAAACTGAATCTTTTTTGATTGTTCCGAATGTATAAATTAATTTGCCATCGAAGTATACTTCGCAAACACTGTAGATTTTTTTAATGAATAGAGTCGGATCGGTCAAATAAACTGCCGGCAATTTGAGTCTTATCCAAAGATCCATATTCGGTTTTGATGTCTGGAGTCTTTGATCTTTTGAAAGATTTTGCCAACCGTCCCCATTCCCACCTTTCATCACCCCAACAGGTATCCCTTCCACCGCTGCTATCGATCTACCCCAAAGAAATTCCCAATCATCAATAACATATAACTGAGGATCGGGATCTTCAATCCCGGAGCCTGCTATCGGCTCAGCTACCACAGAATTACTATTCGCCAGTATCAGGCAGAGAAGAAACAAGAATCTGGAAAAAATCAACCCGATTTTGGAGCTTTGCTGATAATAAATAGAAGGAATGATATTGCCGTCAGATTCATCCATTTGGAACTCGGAAATGGCATTTGATACTTTATTTATTGATTCCTGCTTAGCTTATTAGACTGCGGAAATATTAGGTAATCGCTGTTTTAGTGTCAAGGTATTTTTCCTTCAATCCAGGGCAACTAAGTCATTTACTAATTTCTACGAGATAATTACAGCTCAGGCCAGATTCCTACCTTAATTTCGGGAGTCATCGATAACAATCTTCCTTTTTTATCCACATTAACAAAAAATTTCAATAAATTAAACTATCATTCAGGGGGCTCTATGTAAGGTCACCCTACTGTTAAAAACAAAACGGTTCATCGTCTTCTTTAAGAAACCCGATTTGGCAAAAAAATGAGATACGAAGGATTGCGATTTATCACTCACAAGGGTAATCTGGATAATCTCATTGCGAAGTTGCGCAAACATTAAACAAAAAAACAGGACATTTTTGTAAGGATCGCCAAAATGGTTTATGATGCCCGGGAAACAATTGTAGGAATAGCCAAGCAAAGAGCTGCAGAGCATGGCGATAGAAATTATATCACCTTTTTGGAGGATGGCGACGATAAAGAGCAACTGTTGAGTTATGGTGATCTTGACCGATCAGCCAGATTGGTCGCTGCGTGGCTCCAGAGTCAGGGTATAAAAAAGGGTGATCGTGCCCTGGTTTTACTGCCAAACGGCCTGGAGTTTGTAAAAATTTTTTACGGTTGTCTCTACGGTGGAGTATTGGCGGTTCCCCTATCCCATCAACTGGGTTCCTATCGAGAAACATTGATTCCCAATCTTAAGATTTCCAAACCAAGAGTGCTGATCTCAACACCGCAGATTGCCGATTTTCTCAATAAGCGGTTGGCCACCGATCACGAGGAATTTGCTTCCATCAGGATTATTTCAGATCGAGAAATACTGAGTCAATCCGGTTACAGTTATCAAGAGCCGGACATTACAGCCGATGATCCCGCCTATTTACAGTTCAGCTCAGGTAGTACAGGAGCCCCAAAGGGAGTAATTGTCGGACACAGCAATATTGTGGCCAACATGGAGCAGTCGCGGATTTTCGGACAATGGCAGGAGAAAAGTGGCACTGCCTTATGGCTTCCTCTTTTTCATGATTTTGGTTTGGCCGCCGGATTGATCGGATCCCTTTATTGTGGGGGATTTGTCGTTTTGATGACACCGGTGCATTTTATCCTAAAGCCGTTCCGCTGGCTCAGAGCCATGTCCAAGTATGGCTGCGCTCACAGCTATGCTCCACCATTCGCTTTTGACATGTGCCTGCGAAAATCGACTGCTGATGATCTGAAAGGCATAAACCTCTCCACCATGGTCTCCGTTGTCATCGGAGCAGAACCGGTGCATTATACAGCCACTAAAAAGTTTAATGAGTATTTTGCCCCATACGGTTTGAAATCCGATGTGGTGCGACCCGGTTTTGGCATGGCCGAAACCGTCATTATGTTTTCGGAATCCCCCGGACTGGAAGTTCTGTGTGCTGATCGCCACTTGCTTGAAAAGAAAGGTACCTTAAAACTGATAGATGGTAACACCGACCCGGAAGATAAAAAGTATCTTGTGAACCTGGGAGCCAGCATGTTTGGACATGAGATCGTTATCATGGGTGAGAACTGTGAGGCTTTACCGGAGGGGCAGGTGGGTGAGATCACCCTGACCGGCCCCAGTGTCTGTATGGGCTACTATCAAAATTCCGAAGAAACGGAGAAAGTTTTTAACCAGAGAATAACAGGATATGAGACTCCCTTTTTGAAAACCGGGGATTTGGGATTATTGTGGCAGGGAAATCTCTATTTTGCCGGACGAATCAAGGATATCATCATCATCCGGGGACGCAACTATTATCCGCATGATATTGAATTTGTGGTGCCCAAAATCAAGGAGGTTTGCCCTGACTGTGTCATCGCCTACGGCGTCACTGATCATGAGCAGGAGGAACAACTGGCCCTGGGAATCGAGATTGAATCGGAATACCTCTCGCATATGGACGCTTTTAAGGAGTATGTTCTGCCACAAATCGATAAAAGAGTGATCAAGATTATCGGTGACAATTTTCAGATCTACCCCTCCGTGAGAACCTATTTGCGGCCGGGAACCATCAAAAAAACCTCCAGCGGGAAAATCAAGCACACCGCAACCATACAAATGATTGAACAGGAGGAGTTCAATGGCTTGTTGTTTCGAATCAGGGAACCTCACAAAGCTGAAGAGGACCGCGCCGAATTAAGCACCAAAGATACGATTATCAACCTGTTCAAAAAGATTGTGGAGATCGAACCGGTACTGGATGAACCCTTGATCGACCTCGGCAGTGATTCATTAAAAATGGTGGAATTTGTTGAAAGCGTTGAGGAGCATTTCGCCATTCCCGGGCTGGATCTGCTGGAAGAAATCAATGAAACCACCACCCTGGATGATATCATCCGCATTGTCGAAGATGAAAACCTGCAAAACCTGGTGCCTATATAATATAAAAGAGACCGTCACTATTAAAACTGATTATTAACAAACCAGGTCGCATAGTCGTTGATCAGCATAAATTCCAGTGACCGATTATTCACAGCCTTGAGATCACATAAAGGAATAATACACTCTTTTTTCTCGTCTGCTGCCAATTGAAGACTCCCTAGCAATCCGTACATATCATCTCCCGAGTTTTCAATGGCACACAGGGTGTATCTAACCAGATCTTCTTTTCCAATGACATCGCAAGGCAGGGGGAGTGTCTGCTTAAGCAGGCTGAAAAATACTGCCAGAGTTACCTTGTTCACCGTTTTGTCCTTACATTTTTCCAGCACTTTTTCAATTCTGATATTTTGCTCTTCGTTACTGTTGCCCATGATATTTTAAAGATATTTTTTTAAGTAGCAGATTTTGCTGTTTCTGAAACTGCAGCCGGTTTTCTCCTGAAAACCCTGACTATGGCAAAACCGTTAGTTATTATTTAACTGCAAAGTGCTATTATGGGCAACCTGTTTCGATTTTTCAATTCAAAACCGACCGACGGAACAAATGGATGTCAGAGGTCAATTGGTTGAGGTAACAAGAGGCGCTAGCCCGGAACTCTTTGTCATAAGACCCTAAAGCTTGGTATTCCTTTCGACAGTGAGATGAAAACTTTCAGCCAAACAGGAAGAGAGCCGCTTGGTATCATTTATAAGTACAGGATTTACCTGAGATTCGGGTGAGGTATTCGGCGAGAGGATTATCAACTGCGTATTGGAAGGTTTTACTGTATTTATCAATTTTTTTCAGTCCCTCAAAATCAGGACTGCCATCCGGTGTATTGAGTAAGGAACGGTTTTTCTTTGCTATCTCATCACACAGTTTTACACTAAATACCGATCCATATAAGGTGGAGACTGTTGCTATTTTTTCGTAATTGGTTGGGAATTCCCTAAAATCCACAAAGAAAAGTCTGGCACCCTCCAGGTTAATGTCTTCCATTTTCTCTCGGGAGCTTTTCCCGCTGTTATGCTGTTCTTCCTGGTCAGTGCTCAAGGTAGAGTAGGCAACCAACGAATTCCTAAAGTCTGCCTTATCAAGATTTGCATCTTTAAACGTTGCCAGATACAGTTCTGCGTTTTTGAAACGGGAATTCTCCATATTTACATTAACAAATCCGGGCATTTCCAATACCGTTCCTTCAAAATTGATCTCTCTAAAATCAAAATCCTTAAAGATCGGCTTAATGAGTATAAGCCCGCTTAGTCTGTTTTTCCACAAAGCAAAAATCTTCATTGTCCGTGAAAGGATTTTTTCGTTTCTCTCTTCCAGGAATAGCGAGCCAAAGACGGTCAAGGGATTTGATAGATTCGGTTCGATGGGACACCGGGAGTTCTGGATGGCAGGCAATGTCTCCAATAAACTTTTAAATTTGTCGTTATCGATGTTGGCCGTTGCTGCCAATTGGGCTTCCAGTGTATCGAGCCTCACTTCCAGTTGATTGTAGCAAGTTTCAAACCGATAGGAGGTAATTCCGAAGATTGCTATATAGACAACAATAATTGCAAGAAAAACAAAAGGAGGAGGTTTCTCCTCACTCTTTTTAAGCGGTATTATTTTCCAGACGACAAAGTGCAGTCCGGAATAGTGGTATATAAACCAGGAACACATCTTCTGGAATCTGATGAGTTTCTCCCACCAGGTCAGTGGTTTTGGTCGATATTTTTTCTTATCTCCAAAATACTCGTATCCCATTTTATTTTGTGATCCTGCTGATTTGTTTTAAAGTTCAGTCCGATAGTAGCTCCCTCAATAACGAATTTTAGAATTGCATCCGTTATCCGGGTTTCCAATCTGCCTGCAACCCTATTTCATTGATTAAGAACCAAGAAAAAAGAATCAATAATAAGGTGTTAGGTTGCAATTCACCACGCTTTGAGGCGTTATGTCAACTTTACTTTGTCACCCCCCAGGATTTGACAAAATCTGTTTTCACAAAATAGACTATTTTTAAGAC
This sequence comes from bacterium, assembly GCA_018829445.1. Lineage (GTDB taxonomy): Bacteria > SAR324 > SAR324 > XYD2-FULL-50-16 > XYD2-FULL-50-16 > JAHJTV01. Next base: position 20,815 of record JAHJTV010000080.1, on the reverse strand, counting down.
ATCAAAAACATCTTCATTCGAATTCTTCACATCATACAATAAAACGGAATGCGCAATTAATTGATCTTTTATACTTCCACCTGCTGGTAGAGAAAATAAAATCAAATAAGATCAATGGCTGGTCGGTCTCCGACTTGACCGGTGCGTTCCCGGAATCCGTAAAATATATTTTTATCTTTGAATCCCGCTAATAACCTTAAGGTCACAGGGTTACCGGGTTTGTTCTTATTTACCTTGCATGATTGGTGCGAAAAAGCTCTGTCATTTCTCCCGGCGATTTGTTTATTTGAACAGGATAGTCAAAAAACCAATTGGGAGGGACTATGGGAAGACAATCCATCGAATTTCAAAATGTTACTTTTGCATACGAAACACTCAGCGAACCGCTGATCAACCGATTATCACTGCAGTTCTATCCAGGTTGGACCGGAGTCATCGGGGTCAACGGGGTTGGGAAAAGCACCCTTTTAAAACTATCAACAGGCACCTTATCTGCCTCTCAAGGTCAGGTTTTTATTCCCGGAAATGCATTGTACTGTCAGCAGAGGACGGACAGCCCTCCGGACAGGTTTAGTGACTTCATTAATGCCATGGATCATGACGCTTTTGTACTCAAAGGACAGCTGTTGATCGAGGAAAACTGGCCTTCCCGTTGGAATTCCCTCAGTCATGGAGAACGAAAGAGAGCCCAAATCGGAACCGCCTTATGGATACAACCTGCAGTACTCGCTATTGATGAACCAACCAATCACCTGGATCAATTGGCACGGAGCGTTCTCATCAAAGCCCTGCAGTCATTCAAAGGTGTTGGCTTACTGGTAAGCCATGATCGGGAATTATTGGATACTCTCTGTAGATATTGCCTGTTTCTTGATCCCCCGGAAATTTTCCAAAGACCGGGAAATTATTCTAAAGTCTGGAAACAGATACAGCAAGAGAGAGAATCCATTCAAAAGCAGCACCTGCAAGCCAATAGTGAATATAAAAAACTGGAACGGGAGGTCAAAAAACGGAGGTCAGAAGCCCTGCAGGCTGATAAAAAAAGATCTAAACGTGGAATCGATCAAAAGGATCATGATGCCAAATCCAAAATAAACATGGCCCGCTTGACCGGAAAAGATGCAGTTGCCAGCAAATTGATGAACCAGCTGGAAGGCCGGAGAAGCCAGGCGCAAAACAGATTGAATCAGATCAAAGTAAAAAAAACATATGAAACCGGTATCTGGCAGCAAGGAGAAAAATCAAAAAAGGACCTTCTATTCTCTATTCCCCATGGGATTTTATCCCTCGGTGAGGGGCGTCAACTCAGTTTCCCGAACCTGTCCATGAAGCCGGATGACCATGTCTCTCTCACCGGTTTAAACGGGACAGGCAAGAGTACGTTGCTGAAACATATAACAGAATCCATTACCCTTCCTCCGGACAGGATGATCTGTATCCCCCAAGAAATTGACGCTGAAAAATCCAGACTGATCCTGCAAGAGGTTCATCAACTTCCCGGAGATAAATTGGGACATATGATGACCGTGATAAACAGACTTGGAACCCGCCCACCCAGACTCCTCGAGAGTTCAGAGCCCAGTCCGGGTGAAGTGAGGAAGATCATGCTGGCCATCGGGGTCGCCAACATCCCCCACCTGATAGTGATGGATGAGCCAACCAATCACCTTGACCTGCTATCCATTGACTGTCTGCAGGACACCTTGAAGGATTACCCGGCCGGTCTCCTGCTGATCAGCCATGATAAACGGTTTTTAAGAGAGTTAACGACCATAAATTGGCATATTACCGAGGGGGATAACGGAACAAATACATTAACCATTCACCAGGTATAGACTGTGGAAAGATAGTGGTTTTGGCGATTTTTTAACCGGGAAAGAGCATTCCCGGCTATCAAATAACTTAGAGCTTTCCGCCATTCAGAAGTGCATAGACCACTGTTTTCTGCAGCATCTTCTCTTTTAGGGTTGCCGGCTTGTCCAATTCCATCCTCTGGAGATAGGGGATTGTCTCCGGTGGTATGGATGTGATGGTTCTGCCCACTTTACCCAAGGATACCTTTTTCCTGGCCAGATCGTTTTTAAACTTTCGGAGTGATCCGATCAACACGATCTCTTCATCGGTCAAGTCTTTCCCCAGGGGAAACGGATCAAAATAGCCTTTTTTCTTGTATGGGGCTATCATCTTTTCCAGTTTGGTTGGAGTATTGTTCCTGAATCTTTCTGGAATGGTATGGTTGGTAGCAATTTTCTTATGCTTTTTGGCTTCCCGCAGTAAGCCCTCCTGAAACCTGGAATCAGTGACATTAAGAATCCTGGCAATTACGGTGCTGTCTGTTTGCCCTTTGATATCGGCTATTCCGTATTCCGTCACCACCATATCCCTCAAGTGTCTGGGAATAGTGGTATGGCCATAGTTGAATACCACATTGGAACTGACCTTGCCCTCTTTGGTACGCGTGGATTTTATCATGAGAATCCCCCGGGCATCCTTGAGTTCGTGAGCCATACAGACAAAATTATACTGCCCGCCAACACCACTGACCACTCTGCCATCCTCAAGTGCATCGGAAGCAACAGCGCCCAACAGGTTGACCTTCATTCCGGCATTGATAAACCGTGCTTTTCGGCGTTGCAACGTTTTTATCTCTTCACCGCCGTATAGCTGATTGACATATTTAACGCTGGTCATGTTAAACAACCGACGCTCCTCTTCGGGCATATCGTTCAAGGCATCGTAAAAAGCCTTGGGGCCAATGAAGAAAGCACCATGCATGACTACACCGTGTTTCAACTCTTTTCCCAAACATTCGGCGGTCACTTTCTCAAAGGCTGTTTCATCGCACAGATCGGCGGAATAGCTTCTGGAACCGTTAATTATCTCGCCATCCCGATAGGTAAGACCCTCTTTTAAAATTCCATAATGTTTCAAGAATTCGAAATTGTTTTCAGTCAACCTGCCTTCAATAGCCTGGTGCTCCATCAGGGCAGACAACATCTGCGGTGTTACGGTTTCGGTGATTTTTTTATTGTTGAGTAATTTTTGAATGGGAATACTGTCATAAACCTTCCGTTTGATAATACCGCTTTTGTACAAGTGGATAAAACCGTCCACCAGCATTTCGGAAGACCCGTATAATCCCTCTTCAAAGCGATCAGTCCCGCCCCATTGCTCAATCACATCACCAAAACTATCCTGAATACCAAAATCCCTGATCGACTCATTATAGACATCATTATTATCCTGACGCATCTGAAGCCCGGCGCAAATTGCATCTCCCAGGGAACCGATACCGATCTGCAGGGTTCCTCCATCCTGAATCAAGGTACTGGCATGAAGACCGATCATATAATCATCTGTTGCCACGGAAACCTTCGGAGGGGCAAACAGAGTGAAATCATACTTGGGGTTATCGATGATGGCATCGAATTGATTTCCCTCTATAATGGCATCGCCATACATGAACGGCAGATTGTTATTGATTTGTCCCACAATGAAATTCTTCGTCCCTGCCTCAGCCTGTTTCAGCATTCCTTCACCAACTTCGATGGGTGTATCCGGATTACAACTCATGCTGTAAACAGGCTTGCCATCAATCGTATCCTTGGCCAATAACTGTGCTGCTACATTAATCCCAAGTGAAAAAATATCCCTGGAAACATGGGTATAATTGCTGCTGATGTAATTTTGTTGGGCATGAGGTGCGTTCAGGAATCCGCCTGACTTGTTGTAGAATTCAATAAGTTCAAAGTTTTGGGGTAATTGGTTTTTCCTTAAGTCCTTCAGGTATTCAAAATCGGGGAAATCGGCAAAAATCCGTTCCACCAGCGGTTCCATGATTCTTCTTTCCAATTCGCTTGAAGCGGTCGGTCTTTCCAGCGATAAGGCTGTAATGATCTTTAGACTGATGGTGGGGTCTTCCTTTACTCTTTTATAGATTTCATTGATCAGCTGGTTTGGCTTTCCCAGTGCCAGTGGCGTTCCAAGGACGACATCTTTTCCGACTCTTTCGAAAATTGCATCTACACAACGCTCAATCTCGTCATAGTAGACAGGCCGATTATACTCCATTGGTGTTCTCTCCTCCCTCTTTCCGGTATCATACAAATCGATTCGTTATGCCCGCTCCAACGCATACTGAATGATTATTATTTCAATTTAATACATTGAGAATTTTTATAGCTGAAACCCTTCTTGTCTGTATCTTTGCCTTTTTCGTCCCGGTAGCTCAATAAAAACTTGGCGTAAGACCTCGTCAAAATCAAGGCTCGGGAGATTTTACATACAACTTAAAATGATTTCAGTGGATAAGAAAGGAACCGGTTAGGAGAAAACAGAAGGTTGCTTTCTCTATTCCGGCTGTTTTAATGGGAAGATCGAGTAGGTACCCAGGGCTTTAGCAACTAGCTTACCTTCATGAAAAACATCAGATTCAAGAGTGGCAATTCGTTTTCCTTTTTGAATCAGTCTGGTGATGCATTCAAGCGTACCGGAAAATACAGCTTTAAAGTAGTGCACCTTAATCTCGACTGTTGCACAGAGTTCAGAAGGATTGAGTTTGGAATACAAAGCCCCGCCCATGCCTGTGTCTATCATGGAATAAATCACGCCACCATGAGTTGCGCCATGGGGATTTAAAAGCTTTTTACATATTTCTATCCGGCATATACTGGAGCCATCGCCCAGTTCGGTAAACTCCAACCCGATCAGTTCACCAAACGGGTGAAATCCTTTTGAAGATTTTGGAAACTCTTTCATGTCGTTGGCTGTGTTTAAAATTCTAAATCAGGGTCAAGGCTTTTTGTATCCCTAACCTGTCACCGTTTTATTTGAGATTAATTTATGCCAGGAATATAGCCTGTTGACAGGATATCAACAATCCCGCAACTTCAGTAACTGCAATTCTATGAACACATTAGTTTATTTCAGACTGGTCACACAAGCAGATTTAGAAATCATTCTTCACAAACAGAACAGCCATGTTGACAGGGCTAACGAGGGTATCTTATACTTTTCAAGATAGGTAAGTATTACTAACTATTTTCACCCCTTCTTCCTTTGAGCGAAGACTCTTCCGCCAATGGAAGTTTTACAACATTATGAAAATAAAGGATAATTTATGACTGATCTGTATGAGCAGTTGAGGGAGAAACTGCATCAGTTATCGGTTGGTTTTCCTAAAACGGAATCGGGTGTTGAGATAAAGATTCTCAAGAAGATGTTTGACAGGGACGATGCTGAACTCTTCCTGGAGATGACACCTTTTATTCAAAAACTCGGCACCATCGCCAAGAAAACCGGAAGAGATCCTGCAGAGACAGCAAGGCTTCTCGAAAAAATGGCTGAAAAAGGTCTTATTTTCCGATTGAGAAGAGGCGACAACTCAATGTATGCAGCTTCTGCCTTTGTGGTGGGATCTTTTGAATATCAGCTAAAAAGGATGGATAAGGAGCTGGCCGAACTGGTTGAACAGTATTTTAATGAGGGCTTTTTAGCCGACGGCATTGCTTCCAGCATTGCCCCTTTGCGTACTATCCCGGTTCACCATTCAATTGAAGGATCAATGAGAGTTGCTCCCCATTCGGATGCAAGGGAGATTCTGAAATCAAAAGATAAAATAGCTTTAGCCGATTGTATCTGTCGAACCCAGCAAAAACTGATCGAAAAAGAGTGTGATAAACCGCTGGATGTCTGTTTTGTTTTTGGGTCCCATGCCCAGTATTATGTGGATAACGGCATGGCACGATTCGTTGCTATGGATGAAGCCCTGAATGCCCTGGATAGGGCGGAAAAAGCGGGACTGGTGGTGCAACCGGCAAGTTCGGTTAATCCCGGTGGAATGTGCAATTGTTGTGGCGATTGCTGTGGTATTTTGCGGGCTCTCAACCTGCTTCCCAATCCGGCGGAGATGGTTTACAACGATTACTGGGCAGAAATTGATACCGATGAATGCACCGGTTGTGAAACCTGCATGGATCGATGCCAGGTAGCTGCCATCAAGATGAACCAGGAAGAAAAATCACAAATCGATTACGATCGCTGTATCGGATGCGGATTATGTGTAACAACCTGTCCGTCGGAAGCGATAAAACTGGTTTTGAAACCTGAGGAGAAAAGACTCCCGGTATTTTTAACCAACCGGGAGATGATGGAAGCCACAATGGAAAAACGGGGTATTACGGAGCTACTTTGATTTCTGACGTTATAATAATCTCTGTTTCCTCGTTGGACGCGGCAAGCCATTCTTTAATAGCGGGGTGGCTTCGCATGGTCTGTATATAGTCTTTTTCCAACTCATTCAGTTCAATACTGTAAGTATGAAATCTCATTACCACGGGAGCATACATACAATCCGCAATGGAAAACTCACCGAATATCCAGGGTCCCTTTAAGCAGTATTCACGTCTGTTTTTGCTCCAGACATCCTTGATTCGCTCCACATCCTTCATGGCGTTTTCAGGCGGGACAAACACTTCAAACACTTTTCTGCAATTCATGGGCATATTTTCACGCAGAGCAAAAAAGCCCGAATGCATCTCTGCACTGACTGATCTTGCCATAGCACGGACTTTGAGATCTTCCGGCCAACCCTTTTTCTCGGGGTATTTCTCTGCCAGATATTCCATAATAGCCAGGGAATCCCACACTCCCAGCTCTCCGTCCTTTAGATAGGGAACCTTTCCCGAAGGTGAGTATTGCAGGATTTTTTCCTTGTATCCATCTGAATAAAGAGGGATCAGAACCTCGTTAAAAGGGATATCAAAATGCTTCAGGTATAACCAGGGTCGTAATGACCAGGAAGAATAGTTCTTATTGCCGATTACCAATGTCAGATCTGTCATATTGCCTCCAAAAGAAGTTCATTCATCATCTTTTTTGATATGTCGCCATACCAGGTTGAGCAGAACAAAAAGAAGTATCAAACCGCTGAAAAACAACCATGACGATCCCCGTCTTGCCCAGAAAAACGCAACAATGATCAGCAACAAGGAAGTCCACATGATCAGCGAGCTTCCTGTTTGCTGCTTTTTTTTCTGCAGATTCTCTTGTCGAAACTCATCTCTGACCTGCTGAGCGATAAGTTCCATCTCCTCCCTGGAAAGCGAAACAAAGTCTTCCATTGCATCAAGCGTTGCTTGGGTGGCTTCTTCGGCACCCATTTTTCCTTCGCGTTTCTGGGCTTCCTTCAATATTCTCTTTCGAATCTCGTTTTGTATTTCATCTTCGGAAACCATCGGCTGATCCTCTTGTTTTTTTCTTTTAAACCAAACCACTTGAAAATCCCTCATCAGTTTTTAATTTAAATCCCTTGGAGTGAGTCCTTTTAAGTCAAGGGAGTTCCGGCAAATCGCAGTCATTTTAAAGCCCAACCCGGATAAACCGGATAAGTATCTTATAAATTATTCCCTGCCAAAAAAAGTAGAAAATAATTTATGAGGTACTAAATTCAGTTTGATTCTAGGCGATTAAAGCAAAATTGTCTAAGATAAATTCTCTCTGAAAGAGTTTGATGGAAAGAATTTATTGTGGCAGGTTTATTGAGTTTGTTATTAAGACGAGTTGAAAAATTCTTGGGTATAACACCTGCAAAAACACTCAACATGAATGATATTACTGAACATGAGTTCGAATTAGAGGGCGAATTTATTGAACTGATCAAGTTGCTGAAAATCACCGGACTCTGCCAAACCGGCGGACATGCTAAAATGGTCGTCAGTGAAGGAAGGGTCAAGGTTGACAGTGAATCTGAACTCCGAAAAAAAAGAAAAGTTCGAAAAGGACAGACCGTTGAATTTGAAAACCATCGCATCAGAGTTGTTTGACTCCTGAACATCTGCCAGTCAGTAGTTGATGCGGAAAATGATCGAAATTATTCAATGTTAATATAATCAACAACAAACCAAAAATAGGATGAACCATGGAATTTAAAGAGATCGGACAGAATGTATTTGCCTGTCTGCTGCAAGATAAGGGTTTTGGATTTAACAACTCCGGTTTCGTGAACCTGGGTGACGGTGTCATCATCGATACTCACTATGACTTAAAGCATACCCAGCAGCAGAAGGACCATATCCTGTCTGTTGCTGAAAAACCTCCCAGATACCTTGTCAACACCCATCACAATGGTGACCATACCTGGGGAAACCAGCTCTATGCGGATCTGGAGATTATTGCCCATAAAAAATGCGCCGAGGAGATGCAGCTGGAAAAGGATTCCAATATTGTTCAGCTCTTTCAAGGGCTGAAAGCCGGTGGTCTGGACTCCCTTCCTCCCGGGTTGAGGTGGTTTTTCGAAGATATAGAGGAATTTGACTATCAAGGGATTGATCTGACCCTGCCGAACCGCCTGATTGATGAACAACTGGATCTGGATCTCGACGGAATTCCTTGTGAGATCATTTATGTCGGTCCGGCTCACACTTCCAATGATTTGATCGTCCACCTGCCGGCACATCGTATCGTTTTTGCCAGTGATATTCTGTTCTGGAAATGTACTCCCGTGGGTTGGGCAGGAACCAATGATCAATGGTTGAAGGCAATTGACCGAATCGTTTCCCTTAAGCCCGGTATTATCGTCCCCGGCCATGGACCGATGTGTGGTATCAATGATCTGCTGGAGATGAAGACTTACCTGGAATATGTCTATGAAGAATCGAAAAAACTGTTTGATCGGGGAATTACTGAGCCGTTGGAAGCCGCAAAACAGATTGACATCTTTCGATATATTGGTTGGACCCAACCGGAAAGAATGATCTGGACCGTATCCAGGGCATTCAGGGATTTTAGGGGTGAATCATGGGATGTACCGTTTGGTGACGGGATTACTCTGATGGATCTTGCTTACCAGTTAAAGCAGCATTGGAACAGCTAAAGAATTTAGCTGCTTGTATTTTCCCCGAAAATAATTTAAGAGTCAAAACTCTAGTATTTGATTAAGGCTCAAAAAATCATAAAGGGAAAAATATGGAAGAAACTCTATACCGACAGGCGAAACAACTTGTGTGTGAAACTCTGGAAATCAGCGTTGAGGAGTTGGAGGATTCCACGCATTTTGTAAATGACCTAGGAATCGATTCCATCTTGATTATTGAACTGAAGACCCGGTTTGAGGAGATATACCATATTGAGATCAACAAGGAGGAACTGAAAGATCTAAACTGCCTGGCCGATATTATAAAATACTTGGCTGAAAAGAGTGTTCTCGCGGTATAACGGATTGAACAATGAGAATTTCCCAAAAAATTTCTCTTCAAACTCAATTCCGAATAGAACAGACCCTGTTTAAAGGGTTTTACTACATCTGCCGCTTGCTTCCATCCACTTGGGTACTTGGAGTTGGATCTGGAATAGGCACCCTTTTATGGAAACTCAGGGCGAGAAAAAACACGGTTTTAAAAAACCTGGTGCTGGCATTTAAGGATCGATACTCTCAACAACAGCTGGAAAGGATGGCCCTCAAATGCTATCAACACTTCGGACGTGAAATGATGAGGGCAATGATACTGGATCTGGAAGCCCAAAAGCCCATGGAAAGCTGGATCGATATTGAAGGACTTGAGCTTCTCCAGAATCGCCGACAAAAAGGAGGTGTTCTGGTTGGTGGGCATATCGGCTGTTGGGAGATTGCCAATTTTGTGCTGCCGAAGCTGGGAGAAAGTGTAACGGTTTTCACCGGATCACACGCTAATAAGAAAGCTGACAAGTGGCTAAACGAGATTCGATCCCGAGCCGGAACCATAATTGCGGGCGCCGGGGATGACAGGACTGAGTTGTATAAAACGGCAAAAAAAGGATTGGTAGCCATTGTTGGTGACCAGGCCCCACCAAAGGCCCCGATTATGATCGATTTTTTTGGTCAGCAGACCGATGCCGCACAAGGACCTGCCCTGCTCTCCCTGTTAAACGGGGTTGATTTTTTCTATTTCTCCTGTCTGCAGAGGGAAGACCGCATGAAAGTTTGCATCAGACAAGTGGAATATGAGGTAGCCGACACCAGAAAGGAAAACATAAAAAGACTGACCCAGGCATTTTTCAGACTGTTGGAGGCTGAAATAGAGGAAAACCCGGAGCAGTATTTCTGGATGCATAAACGTTGGAAGAACAGCCCAAATGTCGATTACGGGGAGGTCGATTCCCTATTTTGAGGGCGTAGCTATAATTCCTCCGTATGGCCAGTGAACCTGGTTTTTCTGCTGTGGATAAACCTCAAAGGATTCAAAATCGGCTCTTTTTAAGGAGTTTTCCCATTCTTCAAGGGTCAGATAACCGATGTTTTCCCGATATCCCGGTTCGAGTCTGGCTTTGTTATAACTCTGAAATGTCGATTGCAGGTACTCAAACAGAAAAAAATTCTTTGGCTCCGTTCTGAATGCCATGGTAAACACCAGGAATCCCCCCGGTTTCAGAATCCGGTTGAAGAGTCCGAGAGTCTTATCAAGATCGGTCACATCATAAAGCACGTGTTCCAGGATTATCATGTCGACGGAGGATTCCCGGGTGAAGTCGCTGTCATTCATAGAGAGGTTATCCAGGTCTGCCGTTTTAAATACAAACCGGTCGAATATTGGTGCCGGAAGTTTGTCCCTGAGTGCTTCCCTTCCCATCTTAATCAGGCTTAAACTGATATCGGTAAAATAGTATTTTTCTATTTTGTCCAATACCGGCAGAAAGTCCGGATCATTTAAGCCATCCCTTAAGATCGATCCGATGCCAGCTCCCCCTTCAAAAACGGTGATGGGATGGCCCATAGCGACTTTTTTACAAAGGGCTCTTAGAATCAACTGATGGCAGGGTTGCTTTACCTTTGCTGTTAACATTAAATCTTCCCAAAGTTTCATCGCCTGTCGAAAGTTATCATTGGCCAGTGTTAACAAAGCGTCCTCTCCCTTGAAGAGTACCTGATCAGCCACATCCCTGATGTTTTTTAAGATTCCGTAAAAATTCCGTTTGCCCGGGTTTTGATCCAGGAAACTGTTTAGTTTTTCATCGTCCGGGTCTTCATCTTCGATTAGCCCCACCATTGTCAAAAAACCATTGTCCGCTACAATCAGGGTCCCTTTGTCCAGGAAATATTCAATCATCTTTCGTGTAAAATGAAATGCCGTCGGGGAGGGATGAAAATCGGGGTTAATTAGTTCCAGATAGGATTTGTCCCTGATTAAACCGGTTTTAATAAAATGCCAGGTGAAAATCTGGTTAACAAAAATGGAAACAAACCGACGGTATGTCTCTATCTCTGTCGTCAACTCATCCGTATAAACATCGCTTAAATCGATCCCGGTAAATCGTCCTTTCATGTGATTTTCCTACAATTTTCTGTAAAGGGTGACTTTTTTAAATTCAACCAATACCTCAAATGAGGTTTTCAGGGAATTAAGATAAGGACTAAAAGCAGCATCCTCCCCGTTAATCTTCTCAACAACCACTTGCTTCAAAGGGTTAAACTGGCGATAAAGCAAATTCTTTAACGGTGCATAAATCTCCTGCAGGTGATCATCATTTACGTCCATAGTAATCGTCAGGGATTTACCGTTTCTCTTCGAAATCAGAACCGGATCAGCTCCTTTAAATACCAGGTGATTCCCTGCCAAACGTTTGGGAAATCTGCCTTTTAACTCGTCAATGGCAATTCCGCACAAGGAAGCCGGGTCCGTGGCATTCATCCAATAGATAGCGTCTTTCGGTAATTGCGATTGCAGGATTCGAAAAGCCTGCTGTGATATGAATTGAGGTCCCGGTATTGATTTAAAAAAGTAGCCGGCCAGGACTTCTCCCGATAATTCCATCAGACGCAGTGATCTGAAGATGGATGACCACCTGAAGCTCGGAATCTCTTTTTGCAGCAGTTCCCGAAACAAGATTCCATATCGCTCCAATAGCAGCCTGACGCGATCTTTTTTTAACTCTTCATTTTCCAGCAGATCCTGAGCGGGTTCGGGTGTTTTTAATCTGAACCAGTTACCGGCAAACGGAAGAGACCCCTTCCACTTGGCAAATCCGCCCCGGCCCGTTGACCGCCTTCCCTGCCTGCTTTTCAAGGGAATATTATCAGTTATGATATCCAGTTTAAAGCGATTTTCAATCCCTTTTCTTAATGAAGAGTAAGTATCATTCGTAAGTTTTCCTTTCCAGACCAGATCCCAGGTTTGAGCAGCCAGATTCTTGGGAGAGGTACCGCTTAATTGCACCAGGGTACCAAAATCATAGCGTGCGTCGCTTGAAGAGATAATCTGTTCCAGTTTTCCGGGCTCTTTAACCTCGGTTTTGCTACTTTCAGAATCTACCGATTCACCGGTTCCCCCTTTGATCAAGTCAAGATCCGTCTCAAAACTGAAAGCAATTTTCTGTTTACCACAACCCAGCCACCTCAGGTCCCCCTCCTGTATTATGGAATCCAGCCAGACTGTTTGATACGGCTTTAACCTGGCAGGAAAAGTCTCAGCCTCCCAGGCCTCTGCCGGTTGGGGAAAACAGGTTAACTGCTCCAGTCGTTGAAACAATCCTTCAATTGAATCTGCCGGCTTTGCTACTCCCTGGATTACTGCCAGAAAAGGCGCAAGATTCTCAATCCCCAAAGCTTCAAATTGGGGGATGGCATCGGATCGACTCATTCGTAGCAGAATCTCAAAATTCTCACTGTCACAGATATCACCAGCGTTTCCATCCAATACTAGCGTTCCGCTCACCACTGATTGGGCATCGATCAAACTGCTTAATGCCAATTCGGTTTCCTCCGGGTTTATTCCAAATATCGCGGAAACAAACCCGGGTGGTCTTGGTCCGTAAAACTGCAGCCATTCTCCCAGCAGATTGAAGTCGATTTCAAAGGATCTCCCATTAGAATCCGATTGAGGTTCCGGTTCAACCTGCGCCGGTTTCCTGCTATCTACCTGAACCGATGAAAGATAATAACCGGGCCGATAAAATCCATCCCTTATTTTTGGCAGCAACTCCAGGGAAATGATAAAAGAACTTTTAGTTTTCGCTGGCTTGATTTCCACCAGCTTCTCCAAAGCGGCTTTGATAACCTCATCTCCATCATTGGGATTATCACGCGTGATAGCCTCTTTCAGTCTGATCCACTCCGACTTGGGAAGAGCTATCCGTTCCTTGACCCAATCAACCAGATCCCGTGCGGTTTGTGGAGAGTATCCGGGATAGAGCCGCTGTCGCTTCAACTCGAATCGCTCAATAATCTCCGGGGAAATGGCTGGTCTGAGATCGGGAGTAAAAACGACATCCCGCAACAGATTGCCGCTGAGTGATGAAGGGGATGATGCCGGTTGATCGAGCTGGTACATGTATTTGTTGATCTGGTTCCATGTCATTCCGGTTGCAAATGGACTGGGACCGGAAGTATTGGTAATGGACCAGGTAATTGCCCCGGATTCCAGCTCACTTAGCATCAGTTGCAGATTTGCCAGGTCAAACTCGTCCTGGAGACAGGTGCGCCAGGTTTCCAGGAGAATAGGAAAATCATCGTAATGAAGTACCCCTTCAAGCAACTTTTGCGACCGCAGCCGTGTCATCCACAAAGGCATGCGCTCACTGATTTTATTCCTGGTAATCAACAAGGCACGCCCTGCACACTCTCTGAACCGTGCTCCGAAAAAACCGGAATCTTCCAGTCTTTTGCGCAGCAATGTTTCCACCGAAGCACCGGTAACCATCGAGAGAATTGCTTCCGGCTGCATCTGGTGGGCTAGCTGAAGAATAACACAGTCATTACCCGGAAATACTTCCAGCCGTTCCTCGTACTTTTCTTCCCAGGCGGCGTCCAAGGCCATGGCAAACGGTCTATTCAGTTTTCCACCCCAGAGAGTGTGAATCACCAGTTGAGTTCCCGGAGCCCCATCCGGACCAGATTTCACAAACTCGAATAGAATATGATGTCTATGGGGCAAGTCCGAAAGCGTTTCATCCTTTTGTCGGGACAGGAATCTAATCAATTCTCGGGCTGCTACCGAGTTCATATGATACTTCTGCTTTAACTCCTCTTCATACCCCGGTTCCTGCAGGCGATCATTAGCCTGTTCAAGAAATGTGGAGATTCCCTGGGAAAGATGGAAATCGCGACCGTATTCCTCACTCTTCCAGAACGGAGTATCCATGATATTGGCGCCAACCGGTGTCGCAAATACGTCATTATGGGTAATTCTCTGAATCTTCCAGTTTTGAGTCCCCAGAGTGGCCACTTGACCGATCTGTGCTTCCCAAACGTACTCCTCATCCAACTCACCGATTCTGGCACCCGTCTCCTGGTGCCTTAATTGGAAATAACCCCGGTCGGGAATGGTTCCCCCTGACATATAAACGGCTAGTAAAGATCCTTTCTTTCCCGTTACCGTATTATCCAGACGATCAATGGAGATCCTCGGTTTGAGCTCCCTGATTCTGCTATCGGCGTATCTCCCGGCCAGCATATTCAGTACAATATCGAACTGCTCTTTGGAGAGTTGACGATAAGGATAGCTTGTTTTTACCCAGCACAACAGCTCGTCGATATCCCAGGTTTCAACACCTATCATGGATATCAACACTTGCGCCAGGACATCCAGCGGACATCGAATCGGTTTTATCTCTTCTATATTCTGCGCAGTAATGGCTTCGGCCAAGACCGCAGAGCTGATAAAATCCTGGGCATGGCTGGGAAAGATGGTTCCTCTGCTGATTTCGCCAACATGATGTCCAGCCCTTCCAACTCTTTGAATGGCTGAAGAGACAGACGGTGGGGATTGAATCAACACAACCTCATCGAGATCACCAATATCGATCCCCATTTCCAGAGAACTGGTGGCAACAATCGCTTTTAACTCGCCGTTCTTGAGTTTCTGTTCCACCTCTTCCCGAATCTGTTTGGAAAGAGACCCGTGATGTGAATAAGCCAGTTGTTGTTTTGCAGCATTATTAATCAGGTAGGTGAGCTTCTCACTTAGTTTTCTGCTGTTGGCAAACAGGAGCGTGGATCGATTCTTCCGGATAATGCCGGTAAACTCCTCCGCCAAAGTCTCCCAGAGCGAATCTTCAATATCCTTGCGAATCTCATTTTCCGGAAATTTAACCTTGATATCATATTCCTTCCGGGTGTCAGATTGGACGATGGAGACTTTCCTCGGCTTGTAATCAGGTGCTTGTTTACCCCCAGCCAGTTCAAACCCCCCTGTGAAATCTGCTACCACTTCCAGGGGTTTGACCGTTGCCGACAACGCAATCCTTTGAAACTCCCCCGAGAGACGTACCAGTCGATCCACTGCAGTAATAAGATGTGTTCCCCGTTTATCTCCGACAACAGCATGAATCTCATCAAGAATAACGGTTGAAAGAGTGGTAAGGATGGTCCGCCCCGATTGGGAACTTAACAGCAGGTTGAAACTTTCGGGCGTTGTAATCAGTATTTCAGGGGGATGACGCAGCATGCGGCGCCGATCTGACTGAGAGGTGTCCCCACTACGGGTAGACACCCGGATTAACGGAAATTCTTGACCGGCTTTTTCAAACACTGTTTTAATAGCTGACAGTGGCTGGTTCAGATTGCGGAGAATATCGTTATTCAACGCTTTCAAGGGCGAGACATAAAGGACACTGGTCTGTTCGGTGGTCCGGTTTTCGGTAACCAATTGGTTAATCGCCCATAAAAAGGCTGTCAGCGTTTTCCCGCTTCCCGTAGGCGCTGTAATCAGAACATGCTCTTTACTGGCAATCTTGGGCCAGGACTGATTTTGAATATCGGTGGGCTGCTCGAAATTCTGCAGAAACCATTTCTGAATCAAGGGATGAAAAAGTGATATTGCCGAAGTCATTACTCAGTTGCCTTTAATTAAAAACGTTTGATGTCGGTTAATAATAGCCCTTTTTTCTATTCTCTTTTTGCCGATTTGACAACAGGAATCTTGATTCCGAAGAATATTCACTTTACAGATCGTCAGACAAAGGGCGAAAATCTGGCTTAAAATCTATAAATGAGCCAAATGGAGTCCATTTCCAGTTGAACAATTCGGAGTTTTTATGAATTTAGTAGAACTAGCTGATCAGAATTACATAAAATTTGGTGAAATTCCTGCCATTGTCTATGAAGATCAATATTACACGAATCTGCAACTTATCACATCCGCTAATCAACTTGCAAATGGACTGGCAAAACTGGGGATCAAACCCAAGAGCAGGGTGGTAGTGATGCTGAAAAACTCTCCGGAAGTCTTGATCAGTTACCAGGCTTTGCTGAGAATCAGTGCCATTGTTGTACCAACTCTTTTTCTTCTGGATGCCAAGGAGGTAGCCCATATTCTCACAAACTCCGAAGCAACTGCCGTTATAACCGATAAAGAGTTTCTGGAGACCATCAATTCCGCCAAAAAAGATGTTCGCTCATTGAAGCATGTTATCGTCACCGGTAATGAAGAGATTCCGGGAACACTTTCCATGTCCGAATTGATGAAAAACTCGCCTGTGGAAAAGCCGGATATTAAGCTGGAAGAAAATCACATGGCGGTGCTGCTTTATACTTCGGGAACCACAGGTGACCCCAAGGGTGTTATTTTAACACACAAGAACCTGTACAGCAATGCCCTCAGTTCTTCAAAACTTGACCATCAGCGTGATCCGAACGAAGCCAGTTTGTTCCTGCTCCCCCTTTCTCACTCCTTCGGGTTGACAGTGATGAATATGGGATTTATGTATCCCAATCTCAATGTGATGATACCCTGGTTTGAGGTTGAAAAAGCCTGTCAACTGATTGAAAAGTACAAAATAACCGGTTTTGCCGCTGTTCCCACGATTTTTACCCTATTGTTAAACAACCCTGACATAACGGCTAAATACGATCTTTCCTCTCTCAAGGAATGTGTCAGTGGAGCTGCTCCCCTAACTGCCGAAGTAATGCAGGAGTTTGAAGGAAAATTCGGTTGCAGAATCTATCAGGGTTATGGTCTGTCTGAGGCCGGCCCCATTGTCACGGCACACTACCGGAACAGACCCATAAAACCAGGCTCTATTGGGCAAGCCTTGCCGGATGTTGAAATAAAGATAGTAGACGAGAATGACGAGGAAGTCGGCGTTAACGAGGTCGGAGAATTAATCGTTTTCGGCCCCAGCGTTTCTCCCGGATATTACAATCTTCCTGTACTGACCAAACAGGCATTTAGGGACGGCTGGCTTTACACCGGCGACATGGTGAAAATGGATGAGGAGGGATACCTGTACATTGTTGACCGCAAAAAAGATGTAATTATCCGGGGCGGATTTAACATCATTCCGCGAGACATAGAAGAGGTTCTGCTGCGCCACCCCGCTGTCTCCGATGTGGCTGTGATTGGTATTCAAGACAGAATCATGGGTGAGGAGATCAAAGCATTCATCGCCACCCAGCCAGGTAATAACGTGAATGAAGAGGAGATCATCGAACATTGCAAGGACTATCTTGCAGATTATAAATGCCCCAAACACATCGAATTTATTAATTCCATCCCCAGAAACGCCATCGGCAAAATCCTCAGAAAAGAACTGCGCAGATAACCGCCTCACTGGGTTCTATCCAGATACATCATAGGAGAAGAAGGGGATATTGACTAAGTATGCAAACGATGTGACGCTTGGTTAGTATACTTATTCAATCTCCCTTAATTTGTATTCAAACCATCATTTGTGACTTCATCATAATCACTCCAGTCTTCAACCGGAGGTGGTCTTGTGTAGTGGGGTCTCCATATTTTTCTGTCAGACTTCGCATAGGGAAGGTTTTAAAAACCATCGATATATACTCCGGCACTCCCCTTTTCAACACAAACCACTCCACTATTTGCGAGTTTGACAAGGTTTTGGTTTTCATTACCGGTAATCAAATAAGAAATGGCCTTTCCCAGATGGGGTAAATGCCCGACGTACATTGTGTTATCAAATTTCAAGGTCGAAGCAAATCCTCTGACATCATCATTAGGACTCATTCCGGATAGTTCACGAATTCCGCAATTCCCGAGTTGTTCGGCAAATATCTGTGCGGTTTCTTTGGCTCTTGTTTTTCCACTGTGATAAACTTCCCTGATTGCGAGATCTTGTTTTCGCAGATAGCGCGCCATACATTCGACTTCCTTCCTTCCATCTTGCGACAACCGGCGGCTCGGGCCTTCTTCCTTCGTCATAGCAAGACCATGTTGAACAAAATAAGCGATCATAACCAATATGCCTCCGAGACTAATTAAAAAACCACCTCCGAAAGACTATCAATCCTCCATCATTCAGCGTTGAACAATAATAGGCAAAGATGGAGTGATGGCCACCTATAATACTATCGTCAGTCGAAGATTCAATCAACCGGAAAACCAATTGAACTTTGAATCGTTTGGCTTTATCTCACATCCAGTCTGACAGCTTGCCAGTCCGACGAATCCTGCACTAATAGAATTCTCAAAACCCGATAAAACAAAGATTCCCAATGTAGACAATCAAAACAGCCTTGAAACAGACTGCCTCCTATCAACCCTGGTAACAATCCTAATCCCCACCGCTTTTGTGCACATTTCCCATATGTTTTCAATAGGTTTTGACAAAGATGATAGCCTTCAGTAATCTTACTGCGGTTGTGAAAATATATATAAATTTTTCCCAACCGATCAAACAACATTTTTGCCCTTTAAGGCGAAAAATGCAGTCAAATACCTTCGCTAAGATGGGATCATATACTGGCAATTACCAATAGTTTTTTTTGTTAAATACGGCTTAATCAGCATTAACAACGCCACAAACCGTAGCAGCTTTCCGGTAAATGTTTCCAAACACCGGTATAACAAAAAGTTGGGTGCTGATAATTACATTTCCGTCAATCAATTCTATAATAATTAGAAAAATAAATTGAATAAATACATCGAAATATCAGTCCCATCGGGCAAAAGTATTCCAACGATTTAACAATATGCAACTGGTTTGCTTCCTGATGAAAATCTAAATGACAAATGTTGGATAAATCAATACTTTTGCGTAAGTTCAGAAGACCCGGACTCTTTATGTGTTGTCCAAACTGATGACGAACATTTTTGTCTACTTCCAGGGCTTGAGTTTTCGCCTCGATTGTATCGCGGGCAACCGGTTTTTTATAATGAGTGCTTACCTACTTTATTCAGAAAGCCAATAACTCAAATAAAGTATTTAACTGACTTACTGAAGAAATATGAATTTTACAAGTTAATGGCTGGGCATCCGATAATTTGTTATTTGCAGAGGTGGTATATTGATGGGAAGCGATTTAAAATCGATATGGAAGGGCTATCTGCACACTATGAATTCGCAACAGCTATGATTGATGTTAGTAGATCCAAAGATGTCGCGATGTTTTTTGCTTTATGCGAGAAGAACAAAGCTGGAGAATACTTACCCATTATTGACGAGAGTCGAGAGGCTGTCTTATATACTGTTAACCTCAAAGCCTTTCTTAATAGTGGAAATCCACCAGACTTCAATGCGATTGGTTTTCAGGCTCTTCCCCGCCCTGATGCTCAAAAAGCCTATTCTCTCTGGATTGGGTATGAAGAGAACTTCAATAAAAAACCTTTTGTAAGCCATCAATTTATTAGAGTTAATCGCAAAGAATCAGAAAAGTATTTTAATATTTTTGAAGGTGGCGCGAAATTATTTCCTAAAAACCCTGTGGATGACATTTCCCAGGAAATTAGACGGTCTGCAGAAATTGACAAAGAAGTTTTGGAGGTGTGTTTTGAAAAGCATTGGATTCCTAAAGTATGGAAAACTCCTTCCGAGGTCATCAAATTTCTTAATCACTATGGATATACGGTGAAAGAAAAGCAGTTGGAATTTTCGGATGAAATTAAAAATTTAATAATCAAAAAATGGAATGAGGGGCCTGCTCTGACTCCGAGTAGGGTCAAATGTCGTTTTGTATCAGAACAAAGGAAAGAATATTCTGAATTGTCAAATGACGGCCCAACAAAAGGCTAAAGACCGACCACATCCGCCAAAAAGCCGGCGGCTGTGGCGGCTTAGCTAGACGTTATACCCTAAAAACAGATGTAAAGATGCTTGATGGTATATTAAAAAAATCAAAGAAACCTATACTAATCTTAGCCGGATTTTTGTTGGTTGCTATTTTGCTAAACTATGCTGTGCTTGAGCTTTTCGAGCAAAAGAGCTTTTACAGAGCTGCACATAGTCTTGTCGGAATCATCATGCTAATGGGATTTGTTTACACTTTTTCAAGTAAAGATACATCTCGTTTCAAGATTCTTACACTATTCCTTGTAGCCTTAATTCCTTGTTATTTGGGGACTGTATTTTCTGATTTGGACATTAAGTTTTTTGGTATTGGCAGCCATAGAAATCCAGTTTTTCACAGTGGAATTGTATTTTTCATCCTGTTGTTTGTGGCAAGGCGCTTAAAATCATTCTTGCCTGCAGCAATAATTTCGGCATTTGGTCTTGGATTAGGTTCACATTTGGTTTGGGATTTATTTGATCGTGCTGATGTCCGTTGGATTCCCGGAGGTACACTTGATAGTTTATGGCTTGGAATAAATGGTCTACTTTGTATTCTTTTGGCAAGAACCTTTTTAAAATCGCGTTTTAAGAAAGTTGAATCTTAAAAGTAAGTTTATTCAAATCAAAAATGTAAGGTATAACAAGCACATCAAGACCGACTGGTTTCGCCGCTACGCAGCAAAACCAGCGGCTTATGTGCGGCGTTATCGCGCCGAGGAAAGCTCGGTGTATCTGGCAGGGTGAAAGTCCCTGTAGGGAATAGATGCTGAGAAGCATCTGTG
Organism: bacterium; assembly: GCA_018829445.1. GTDB lineage: Bacteria > SAR324 > SAR324 > XYD2-FULL-50-16 > XYD2-FULL-50-16 > JAHJTV01. Next base: position 53 of record JAHJTV010000080.1, on the reverse strand, counting down.
TAAGGGCTAGCCACCCACCCGTATCGAGCCTTGGACTCATGGCGGAGTAATGT
>JAHJTV010000079.1 GCA_018829445.1 bacterium | reverse complement strand
TGATGGGCAACGAGTAGCCCATCCTACTTTTTCTAAACAAATAATAGCTAAAGTTAAAGTAATGGCGTCTTTGTACATTCCATTATTTTGAAAGCCGTTTCTCGTTATTGTTGCAATAACCTAACCGGACATTGCTGATTTTTTATGCCATTTGCTGCCGATAAGGCGGCTCTAAGTGACCGACAGTCAGAGAAACAACAAAACCAGATTTATATTGCTTTCCTTACGAGACTATAGATTACTCGGCGCCCATGTAAGGCCGCCCTACCGTTCATTCCCGGGAAATTTAATGATATTTGCTTCAAATGGGATTCAAATCAGATCAAAATTAAAGAGTAAATTCCCTTTGAAAAGATCATTGCCATTTTACAGACTAAGAGAAAGGGATATAATAAACTCAACAACCCTTTTAATCTTATTTGGGTTTTATTTACTGAAGCTTGCTTCGTCTTGTCATCCCGGATCAACAGGTTGTGTCATGATAGAAAATGGTGGATCCGCTTCGCTTGATCCACCCTACAGGTTATGTTTTCACTTTCTGCGTTATTGGCAATGGCGAAAAAAAAATCACCAAAGAATCCAGCGATTAAAATTGAGATTACCTCGGAAGAAGACTTCGTCAGATTTATGGAGATATCTGGAGTTGATCCCCTAAAACCACAATCCAAAACGCCGCCGCTTGAGAAAAAAAAACCATTCGAGGAGGAATCCATTACCTTTGATTCGGATGTTGAGTGGAAACTTAATCGTAAGCTACTGAAAAATAGTAAAAAATATGCAGGAACCGCTGAAAAAAGAAAGAAGAATGCAGCCAAACAGAGGCAAAGACTCACACCAGGTTTTATTCCTGACATTGAGATCGATCTTCACGGGCTTTCACGGGATAGGGCTCACCAAATCATCAAAAATATATTTGACATTCAAAACACAGAGAAGTTCAGAAATGTGTTGATTATCACTGGAAGAGGGCTGAATTCGGAGAAAGAAGGCGGAATATTAAAGGAATTCGTTTGGAATTGGCTAACAAACAATCAACACCGTATGGATTACCGCTTCAGGTTTGCGCCTCCATTTCTTGGTGGAAATGGTGCTATCATCGTTTTTTTTAGTTGAATAATTATCTGAATGTGATGCGAAATTCGAGTCTTAAAAATCTGTGCAAAACCTGTGGAAAACCAAACTTAAAACGGCTGATCTCACGCCGATAAAGGTTTCAACGTAACCTTTTAAATTTACAGCCTTATCACAAAAAATTGTATGATACCTTTTTAAATATCAATGGTTTAAACAGTGTTACACTATCCAACTAACCTGTTGCTTTTCTTCGGTTTTTTAAATATTTGGAAAAAAACAACAGTTTTCAACAGGCAAAATGATTTTTGTGGATTTTTAGTCCAATAATATGTAAAAAACCAACCTGGAAAAACAGCTCAAATCTCCGGATTAATCTGAGCGAAGTGAATTTTTTACCACTCTTCATCGTGTAATTCAACTATTTTGTTCATTTTAATTTTAAAGGAACCGGAAACTACTTTCCTTTTAGTAATATAGGGTGTTGTAACGGTTTCATCATATAACCCTACACTACCGTCTTTTCCAAGATAAACCTCAACCATTGGTTGAAGAGGATCAACCAGGAATTCCTGATCTCCAAAATTCCATATGATAGGTCTTTGATTTTTTAATTTATCCGGAACCTGGCTTTTTGCGATTTTGGTCAGTACCACATGTCGATCTGCTCCGTCTCCCTCTGAATGGGTTTTCAGTTTGAATTCTGAAGCCAAATGGTGTACCAGGCGCCTGTAATAAGAATTCATGGGTTCCAGATGAAGTTCTGTCTGATCACTTTTCATGAATTCGACGAATTGCTCTTCGTATTCGGATAATAAAAGATCATCCTTTATATTTAATTCATTCCTTTGCATAGACATAACAATCGAGTTAGATAGCTGTAATAATTAATTAAAATATTCTCTTGTTAACAAGACAACCAAGAAAAAGAGTCTCCATCATAAAATAGTATGAAGATAATGAGGTCTCTGGCTTTCAACTGGGGTTCGCCGGTCTGGATACTTAGACGAATGTTAAGCATCCGATGTTATCGTTACTTGAATAGTATAATACCAGTTTTGATTCACTTAAAACTAAAATTTATTCATTTATCTTCTACCCGTCAACAATAGAGACAGACAATTCAATATTAAATCAAAAAAAATCTATCTCCGGCATCCTCAAGATGATTTACAGATTTGTTCCCTGAAACAGGATTTTTTTGTTCATGGGATATGGGCCAAAATAGCGACCATTCAACATATCGTCAATATGCCTGCGAAGGAACTACTTTTAACCTTGATGTTTTTCCAGGCTTGCAGGCTGTGTCACAATAGAAAATCGAAGATTTTTCAAATATAAACAGACGTTAAGTCACACTTGTCATCCCGGACTTGATCCGGGATCTAGTTAAAATATATTCCTTTTTACTCTGGATACCGGATCGGAGTCCGGCATGACACAGAGCGAACTAACCAGCTGAGGTGCGTTTTCTGTATTATGACACAGCCTGTTAAGCCGGAATCCATTCTAATTTGCAGAATAATTAAAACCTGGATCCCGGATCGGGCCTGTCCTCAGCTTGACTGGGGATCCGGGATGACAAGGAAAGTGCAGGTGCTTTTCGTTCAAATATTAAATATAAGAAATCTTTAAACCAGGATTCTAATTAACAACCACAGCGCTATTACTATCGACCTGTTGTTGTTTACATTGCATCGCCCTGTTGAGCGCGCTGATCATTGCCCTGAAGGATGCTATTCCAATGTTGGGGTCGATTCCCACGCCATAAAAGACTGAGTCTCCCAGTTCCAACCCGATATAAGACACCGCACTGGATGAAGTGGTCTGATGGAGAGCATGTTCCGTGTAAGTTACCAATCTAAAACCGGCAATACCGGCCTTTTTGAGACCATTCCCCAACGCATCCAGCGGTCCGTTTCCTTCTCCTTTAACTGTAAGATCGGTATCATTATAAACCAGCTGGGCTTTTACCTTGGTTATTTCATCTTTTGTTTTAATTTCACAGCTTTTCAGACTGATTGGAGTTGAGATATCCAAATATTCTTTTTGAAAGTTCTCAAAAATCTGATTTGGACGAATTCCATGACCGGACTTTTCGACAACCCGCTGGATTATGCGACCGAACTCGGGGTGCATGGCTTTTGGCAGCTTAAAACCGAATTCCTTTTCGAGAATGTAAGCAACTCCCCCTTTTCCCGATTGACTGTTAATCTGGATTATTCTTTTATAGGTTCTGCCGACATCTTCGGGATCAATGGGAAGATAGGGAACAGCCCAAAGTCCTTCGTTTTGAGTCTCATAAACATCCATTCCTTTTTTAATCGCATCCTGGTGTGAACCCGAAAAAGCAGTATAAACCAATTCTCCAACATAAGGATGGCGAGGATGTATTGGCATATTCGTGCATTTCTGGTAGATCGTAGCAACCCGATTAATATCGGAAAAATCCAGTTTTGGATCAACTCCCTGCGAAAACAGGTTAAGCGCCAGATTAACGATATCAACATTGCCGGTTCTTTCACCACAACCAAAAATAGTTCCTTCCACCCTATCTGCACCTGCCATTAACGCCAGTTCCGTGGCCGCGACACCTGTTCCCCTGTCGTTATGGGTGTGAACGCTTATGATAATGGAATCTCTGTTTTTATAGTGTTTTCCAAACCATTCGATCATGTCTGCATAAAGATTGGGTGTTGACATTTCCACAGTGGCCGGAAGATTGAGAATTGCCTTGTGCTTTTTTGTTGGGTTCCAGATATCCATAACTGCCTGGCAGATATCCAGTGAAAAGTCCAGTTCGGTTCCGGTGAAACTCTCCGGTGAATACTGGAATACAAAATCGGACGTTTTTTCCTTGGGCGCCAACTTTTTAATCTGCCGGGTTCCTTCAATTGCTAATTCAATGATCTCCCTTCGATTCATCTTAAAAACAACCTGCCTTTGAAGCGTGGAGGTTGAATTGTAAAGATGGAAGATCACCCGTTTTGCTCCTTCAATTGCTTCAAAGGTTTTCTCAATCAAATGAGCCCGGGATTGAGTCAGCACCTGAATCGTCACATCCTCGGGGATCAAGTTATCTTCAATCAGGGTTCTTACGAACTCAAATTCCGTTTCCGAAGAGGAGGGAAAGCCAACCTCGATCTCTTTGAATCCGATTTTGACCAGGAGTTCAAAAAATTCCAGTTTTTCTTCCAGATTCATCGGGGTTTTCAGTGACTGGTTTCCATCACGCAGGTCAACGCTGCACCAAATTGGAGCTTTAGTGATGGATTTATCCGGCCAGGTCCTGTGTTCCAATTCTATTCTTGGATAGGCCCTGTATTTTTCGATTGACATTGACGTCATGTTATCTCCTCTGAATCTGAAATCATAAAAAAAGAGCAAAAAAAAAGCCGTGAGTTTCCACCCACGGCTTTTAACTGTGGGCAGAAAGCCCACAGAGAATCAAACAACAATCCGGCTTTCCTTCACCATTTCATAGGCAAGAGCAGCAGCAGGATGTTGATTAATAAAGAATCGTTCATTTGGATCTGTTTAAGTCTTTGAGTAATTTTCTATTTTTCCTGGAATTGTTAACCATCTGGGTTAGATTGTCAATGCCTCACCCAGGAGTATTCTACAAAATCGCCTTAAGCTGTTATGCTATTTAACTGATTTTGGTTCATAACCGAAGCATAGTTCACCGGTGCCGGCTGTTCATTGAGCAACATCCCCATGAATTCCGGACTTTTCAAGAATTCAAATAGTGTATCCCGTTCGTCGTGACTCTTAAACATCTCAACAAAACTTTTTTTCATCTCTTTAAGATTATCGATCCCTTTTTTCTTAAAGAGTTCCATGTTTCTTAGCCTTTTCTTTTGAGGCTCCGACAATTCTAAAATCCTCTCTTCAAGATTTGATGTGATCTTATCCAGGTCTTCGTCTGTGATCTCACTTTGGTTGAGTTTGTTTTCCAACCTTGAAACCATTTTTAAATATTCATTAACTTCCAGTTTATCCTCACCGATATCTTTGGAGGTTTCATCTAATTCTTTAGCCAAAGCAGTACGAGGGGTTTCTTTCAGCTTACTGATACTTTTTGCCTGGGTTGCGGTTTGTTCTGCCGGTGAATTGAGATCTTTCCGTTTTTCGGACAGTTGACTTTTCGGCAGGACTTTCAGCTTATCCGGCGTGGAAATACTGGTTTGCACGGTGTTCATGAGCGACTCCTTTGGTTTTTTATGCATAACCATTTTTGAGTATTAACCTATAAAGACTACAAGGTTTCCAATGGGAAATCATATTTCATGCCAAATATCTGAATACAGATCTTTCGATAGATATTAGACTAAACAAAAAGATTTAAAAATCAGCCTGAAAACAGATGGAGATTTCCGGTTGGCAACAACGGTAGCGGCCCTACGTGGCCGCCATTAAGTAAAACATACTTTGCAAAAAGGTTTATACTGTTTTGTAGATTCTCTTATTTGTTCGGTGCCCATGTAAGGGCACCCTACCATTTTAATCCTGTAATATTGGGATATTACCTGCCATAAGAGCTTGTAAAAATTAAATCGGAATGGATCAAAAACACAATATTCTTCTAATCGGTGATAACCGGAAAAATTAATGCACAATATGACAAAAGTAGCGATTATCGGTGGTGGATTGGCCGGTTGTGAGGCCGCTTGGCAACTGGCAAAAAGGGAGATTCCCGTTTCGTTGTTTGAAATGCGTCCCCATGTTAAAACACCTGCCCATCAAACAGGTTCCCTGGCAGAACTGGTTTGCAGCAACTCCTTTAAATCAGTGGATATCGGTAACGCCCATGGATTGCTCAAAGCTGAAATGGAAGCAGCCGATTCATTGATCATTCACGCCGCCAAAGCCAGCGCAATACCTGCCGGCTCAGCACTGGCTGTTGATCGTGACCTCTTTTCTCGAGAAATCGAAACCAGCCTGAATAGCCTGGATAAATTTAATTGTATTCAACAGGAAATTACTGATTTTAAAGACCTGCAAAAAGAACATTCACACGTTATCATTGCCGGCGGACCACTGCTCTCGGATTCTCTTGCCCAGTCACTCAATCGCACATTAGGTGAACAGGGCCTGTTTTTTTATGACGCCATAGCGCCCATCGTCCTTGCTGATTCCATCAACATGGAGATTGCCTATAAAGCGTCAAGATATAATAAAGGAGAGGCCGACTACATTAATTGTCCGATGAACGAAACCGAATATCTGGAATTTGTATATGATCTGGTAGACTCAAAAAAAGTTCCATTCAGGGATTTTGAACAGGCAAAACATTTTGAGGGTTGTCTGCCCATCGAAGTAATGGCGGAGAGGGGGGTCAGTACCCTGTCATTCGGCCCTATGAAACCGGTAGGATTAATAGATCCCAGAACAGGCAAGCAACCTTGGGCTGTCCTGCAGTTGCGGCAGGAGAATCAAAACGCTTCTCTTTATAACCTGGTTGGATGCCAAACTCGCATGACCTGGCCGGAACAGAAAAGAGTGTTTCGAAAAATACCCGGGTTGGAGAATTGCGACTTTGCCCGAATGGGTAGTATGCATCGAAACACTTATATCAATGCTCCCAACCACCTCAATTCAAAGTTGGAACTCAATAAGGAGAAGGGAGTTTACATCGCCGGTCAACTGAGCGGAGTCGAAGGATACGCGGAGTCTTCCGCCATGGGCTTGTGGGCGGCAATCAACATTGTTGCTGACATCAGGCAAAAAGACCCGGTGCAGGTGAATCCGCAGACAATGATCGGAGCTTTGGTGAATTATCTACTAACAGCGTCCCCACAAAATTTCCAGCCAATGAATGCAAACTTTGGTTTATTGCCACCGCCGGAGACCAAAGGAAAAGTAAAAAAGAGGGATAGAAAGAGGTTGCAGGCCGAACTGGCTTTTGAGAAATGGAAAAGCCAGTTACATGAGTTGGAGTGGAACTGATGGGAATGGTTGTTAACCCAAAAAAGAATTAGGTCGTAAAAAACTCGCTTGTCTGGTTTTGGGAGAATGCGTCCTTATACTGCTTATAGTATATTTCCACATTCTGCAGGTACATCCTTGTTTCTGCAGGCAAAGATCGGATAGAATTATTAAAATAGCGGTTACTGTATCGATTTGCCTTGTATTTATAGCACTCAAACCCTTTGCATTTAAACGCCCGCTTGACCCGGTGTATTCCTGCATTGTAGGAGACAATCACCAGTTGCCTGAACTTATCCGGATTTTCGATTCCCTCTAAACGGCTCTGAAGCCTTTGGATATGTTTGATCCCTAGGGCGATATTCAATTCCGGTTGTTTGATAAGATTTTTCTCTAGTTGATGCAGCGGTGCATCCATTCCATAATCTCTGTATTCATCCAATGCGGTCGTTGGCATCAATTGCATCAGTCCAAGTGCTCCTTTATGGCTTATGGCCTGACTGCGAAAGTTTGACTCCGCTTTAATTACTGCCAGCACCAATGGAATGGAGATATCTTTGTTTTCTGTATATTTCAAAATATAGGGAATATACAGTTCTGCCATACGAATATCTTCTTCCGGCAGATTATATATCCCTTTCAAGCTGATTGAGATTGAGTTTTGCACAATCTCCGTCGAACTGAAGGCGTTGTTTCTGCTTGGTGAAAACACCAATAAACCACTAAACAAAACAACAAAATAAAGAAAGAAACTTCTGCTAAACATATATACTCATGCTTCGTTAAAAAAAACGCTCTCAGATATCAAGCGTAAACCTTAATGTTATAACATATGGAGTTTAAAACCAGTGCTTGTAGCTAAAAACGACCCGGTTTATTTATCTAAATCAATGATTGATCGGTTCATACTGTTATCGCTTTTTCATGTAAATATATATAATAATTACTTTTTTATGTATTGAGTAACTATAGAGATACTTGTTTTATTTGAATCTGCTGATGAAAACAGTATGAAATCTTTGGGTATTTATTTTTATTCTGATCATTTTTAAAATTTTGCTCCAAATAACCCTAAATATACCGTCATTGTTGTGATGAATCATAAGTATCAGTGATCCGGATTATCTTGGGTATTAAAACGCAGCAATTCTAATTTTGGAGTTAAAGCAAAAGGCGCCCTACCGTTTCCCCAAGCAAACTAGGACACTAGCTAACAAAGTCCCTGTTCCTTGATTTAAACAGCTGAACACTTTTATTATGCAGTCAGTGTGCCTAAGAGATTTGATTTAAGCCGATAATAGCCATTGAGGATGCTGCAGATTTTCCCCGGGTCAATTGAGAAACCCGGTTCTATTCACTATTTTTCGATATTGAGCCTGAATGCTTTTGAAGGACGGTTCATATCGTATGATTGTCTCCACTGTCGGGGCAGAATATTTCGATCACATTCAACAAAACCCAGGCTTTCAAAAAAGTCGATCATCTTTGGTTCGACCGTTAAGGCAAAAATATATTCCTTATCAGCTTCCCGGGCTGTTTTAATCATCTCGACAGCGAGTTCTCTTGCTCTTCCTTTTCCCTGGTAACGAGGTAAAGTGCAGAATTTTGCCAGCTCAAAGGCCTTGTCATGATCTGTCAGTTTGCCGATGGCAACAATGGAATTGTTAACCGTATAAATATAATATTCGGTTACCTCCCTGGCGATGGCATCTTCAGTTACCGTTAAAATGCTTCCGGATCTCATGTAGGGTTTGAGAAGCATCTCGATATCGGAGACATCGGAGATAAGTCCTCTTCGAATCACATTGGGGTAATCACTGGTCAACAAGGTTCCCTCACCCTTGTGAGTAAAGATCTCTTGAAACAAGCTACCGCTCTGACCTTTCAGAAGAACAATCTCAAACCCGTTTTCCAGATTGCCCTGAATGAAAGAGAGGAGTCTTTTTTTATCAATGTTAAAGATTTCTGCCTTTTCCAGCCAATTCTGAGCCTCCTGGGGCGTCAGGTGTGAGATAAAACGGTTGTCTATGTATAATCCGTCATGTCGAGAGAGAAAAAAGACCTTATCGACCACAAAATACTGTACCAGTTTCATCGAAAACCGGTCCATATATCTGTTTTCCATCTCTTCGGTGACAGGAGAATCTATCCCAATGACAGGAATTCTGCCTGTTTCGTATGATGCAATAATATCTTTAACCTGTTGTGAGTCAATGGTGTCGCTGCCGGAAAAGTCCCGGTATTCAAAGGGGCATCCTCTGTCCGTCCATTCCCTGAGCTCAGATTGTAATTCACTATAATTCCAAACAACGATAATACACCGGATTTGTGCCGCATTAAGTACCCGTAAATCATTGATGATATTCCGAAGCGCAATCCCTTTCTCCAGAGACAAGACAAACAGATGGTTTTGAAAGCGGCAAGAATAGTGAAAGAATTCAAGCGCATTTAACATTTGTATCTCAATTGATTGATCCATATCACGAGCAAGTTGAGCGTATTCAAAATTTAAGTATCAGGTTGATCGGGCTCCGGTAATTTCTTGTTTTCGTCGACGATCAATATTTCTTACAAATTCTTACAGACACTGCGTCATAGGTTAATTGTCTTGTTGGCACCATTGAAATCAGAAGAATTGAAACCACAGGCTTTGTCATAATTATTTTTAATCCAATTTCACTGCTGTCATGCCGGGCTTGACCCGGTATCCATAGGTTCTAAAATGCTGCAAACATCATGGATTCCGGCTCAAGGCCGGAATGACAGGACCGAGGTTTTTACGAAAAAATTAGAGAAATATCAAATGTGACACGACAAGAGTGAACCTGGAACTCCAGACCATGAAAACATGCTTTTCAAAGCTTTAGAACAATTATGAGCAGTGAATTATGATATAGAGTTGCCTATATAAACACATTCATACTACCATTGCCGAATAAAGTGAAGTGAGACAACAAGCTAACATAACTGCGCCTGTAAAAATAAGACAAATGGAAAATCAGTCAAGCCAAGAACACACACCCAAAAAAAAGCAGACAACCAAGAACGGTACCATGACTTTTATCGATCATCTGGATGAACTTCGAAAACGGTTGATTCGATTTATCATCGTGATGACCCTTTGCGTTTTGGTCATGTATGCATTTAGAAAAGATATTCTGGATCTGATCAGAAAACCGGTGGATGCTCCCCTGAAGAAATACACCTCTTCAACCATGCATACCCAAACCAGGCCAAACTTGCCCATCCAGTCTCTAAACTCATATAATTGCTCCTGTGAGGATATCCAATCGACGGTTGCGGTTCCGGTCGAAGATAAAAAGGAAAAACAGAATGATAAAGATACAGTCGAGAGTACAGAAAAAAGCTCTACAGGAGATGAAGCTTCAGATCTGGAAAACATTTCAGAAAAAGCGGGTCAATATACCGATATTGCCAAGGAAACCATCAACGATTTTGTTGTATTTTTCCAGGCATTGTTGGGGAAAGATCCTTCCCCCGTCTTCGAGACAGAAAAATACTTGCCCGCATCTCAACAGGAAAACAGGGTTGTCCAAAATCTTCCCGGGCAATTGAATCTTCATTGTCAATGCACCCTGGCATCTTCGGATATTGAATCTCAGAGTACGCACTCTTCCATGGTTTTTATCGGTCTGCCCGAGCTGTTTTTTGCCCAAATGAAAGTAGCGATTTTTGCAGGGTTTTTTATTGCCTTTCCTTATCTGCTTATTGAAATATGGGGATTTGTCGGTCCTGCACTTTATCGGGGTGAAAGAAAAATATTTTGGATTTTTTCCATTGCATCCTATTTTTTCTTTATCGGGGGAGCGTTGTTTGGGTATTTTGTGGTGTTTCCTTATGGATTTGATTTCTTTTTGAGTCTTACTCAGATGGGGGAGATCATGCCTTCCCTCTCAGTAGGGGAATACTTGGGCTTTGCCCTGAAGTTGCTCTTGGCATTCGGATTTATCTTTGAATTGCCCCTGGCTACGTTTATTCTGGCTCGAATGGGTATCATTACTCCCGAAATCATGATTAAACAGTCGCGAGTGGCAATCCTTGTTATTTTTATTCTGAGTGCCATTCTGACACCTCCGGATCCCTTCACCATGGTTCTGATGGCTGGTCCACTCATTTTGCTCTACATCATCAGCATCGGTGTCTGTTTTGTTGGCGTAAATCGTCAAAAAGCCGCCCTGCGAGAACAAGGGATTGATACGGAAGATCTATAATTCGCTCGTTTTATGTGGTCATAATCCGTGGTGTTTCCAAAGTCTCTGGATAATCGGAGATAAAATGGTAGGGCGCCCTTACATGGGCGCCTGATCATCTTCCGCTCCGGGAAAACACAGCAAAAGCAATGCATCAACCTTTCCGGCGGCCACGTAGGGCCGCCCTACCGTTATTCCGTGGTGTTTCCAAAGTCTCTGGATAATCGGAGATAAAATGGTAGGGCGCCCTTACATGGGCGCCAAACAAACATGCAAAAATGGATTCCGGGTCAATCCCGGAATGACAGCACGCGACAAACTTAGGGGAGTTATGTAAGAAAAGCTCTCATTTAAAGGGGCTGGTATAACCTTTGAGAAACAGGAGAACCCCCAGGCAGATTCCTGCGATAATAGCTGAAAGCTTGATCTCGGGAGGGAAATCTTTCCCAGTTAGTATTATCTGCGGCAGATAATAGGACAGGTATCCGATTTGAAAGAAAAAAATGATGAGGATGACAATGGATAGTTTCTTCTTCATTGATTTTCTTTATAATTTATAAAAGTATCTGTTTCACAATCGGCTCCCAAAAATAGGACATCTCCATTTTCAGGTACTGCTGCAGATTGATTGTATCACCCTTTAAAGCTAAATCCAAAGGCCAAACTGCTTTTCCTTTGTTGATCAATCTTCCGGTTGTCAGAGTTTCCCGATAATCGGGGTCGGTAAACAGTTGCCAGCCTGTTTTTAGATCTGACCAGCCTCTTCTGTAACTCTCCATATATTCAATTTGATTGAAAGATCCCAGGCAGCAAATTCCATTTAAAAACCTTAAAATAAAAAACTGGAGAAAAATGCCCGGGCAAAGCGTTTCCTGCTGCAATTCTTCGATCAATTGCTGTCTTCCCAGTTCCCTGATACCGCTTTTTTCTCCAATCAATCGACTGAATTGCCAACGTAACCCATCCACCTTAAATGACTTTTTCCCCTCCCAGTTCCCCTGAAAAAACACCGGGTTTTCAAACTTCTCATTTATTTTCTTGTTGATCCGATCCGAAAACAGAATCTCCAGCAGCGGGTGTTTCGTTCGCGATTGGAGAATGTGGACAATATATCTTGAAATCACCCTGTTAACATCAAAGTATAAAATATGTTTTCCCTGGAAAATCGCTGATTGAACACGGCTGCAAAACCCGGACGCCCATATGGAATACACCTGATCGGTAACCATGGGAATGGATATCTCTTTCAGTCCGGCTGCAAACTGATTAAACAAGGATACTTGAAAATCGGAGATCCGTGTTCCAAAAACCAACTGATCTCTCATTTTCGCCGGAATCAGAGAGATGCGATTATCCGCTTGCCCGTCTTTTGATCTGTCTCTTGCTGACTTCTCCGCCTGCCGGTAAGCATTAGTATTTTTTAACAACAACCAATCCAACGAGAGCTGGCCGTAGCTTAATGCCCCTGACCAGGCAGGATTGGAAAATGCGACACCGGAGTTGGCAGCAACCATATAGGTTTTGTTTTCCCTTAATCCGGCCAAACTGATCAGATCATAAGCCAGAAATGTAGGTCCGTTGGTGGGTGTCACGTGATGGGAGGTTTGCAGAACCGGAGTTGATTCCAGCTCGTCAAGCAATTGTTCTGTTTCTTTTTTATTTTTGCCGTAACATTCCCATTCACTACAAAAAGCGTCCCTCAATTCGGGTTCAATTGATACACGATCTTTATCATACAATAAAGCAGTATATTGATCGAGGGGTGTCTGCCAGTGTTCTTTAAAAACGGCTGCCAGCATCGGATGGTTGATCTCAAGCTGGCTAAAGATCCGCTTGTCTAGCATTTTTTGTCCATCTCTTCAGCAATTCGATACTGAATACCTCCAAAAGCTCCATTACTCATAACCACAACTATATCAGAAGGTTTTGCCGTATTCACACAATACTCCACTATCGAATCATGACTTTCCAATTGTTGCGCAAAAATATCCCGGGCTCCCAGTTCCGAAATCAGTTGCTTTACATCCAGCCTCTCCTCAGGAGGAATGTTTTGTTCACGATGCAGTTTATAAAAGGTTACAGTATCAGCCTGGGAAAACGCCCGGGCCATTTTGTTTTGATGATACCTGCGGACAGCGGTATTACTGCGGGCTTCAAAAATTGCATGGATTCTTGCTTGTGGCCATGCATTTCTGATAGCGGCAATTGTCCCTTCAATGGCAGTGGGATGGTGGGCAAAATCATCAAATACTCTTATTTCGTTGGTGCGGGTCAACTGCTGCAACCGTCTTTTCACATTTTTAAAACCGGATAGAGCTGACTGGATGGCGCCGGGAGAGATCCCCTGGTTCAAGGCAAGCAGAATAGCAGCCGTCGCATTTCTGATATTAAACTCCCCCAACAGGGGGATTTTCCAGGAAGATTCCTTTTCCTCGAAAAGAAGGTTGAATTTCATCCCCAATTCCCCAACCAGAGGCTGCTGGGATCTGATAACGGCATCGCAGTCTTCCCCGGTTCCAAAAGTTATGTAGGGGGAAAACCCTGTTTTTGCAACTTCTACGGCAATATCATCATCTCCGTTCACCAGAATCAGACCATTCCCGGGCATTTGCCGCAACATCAGGGAAAAGGATCGTTTTATATCATCGATACTGGAAAATATGTCGGCGTGATCAAATTCGATATTGTTAATTACCAGCAGATCGGGCAAATAGTGAAAAAATTTTGACCGTTTGTCAAAGAAACTGGTGTCATATTCGTCACCTTCAACAATAAAATATCCCCCTTTTTCCACATCTTTTGATGAGGTTCCGAAATTTTCCGGAACGCCTCCAACCATAAATCCTGTTGGTTTACCGCACTGATGGAAAACATGGGCGGCCAGGGATGTAGTAGTGGTTTTACCATGGGTTCCGGTGATGACCACGGACTTGTTTCCGCGAATGAACTCGTTTTTTAAAAGTTCAGCCATTGACAGATAATGAAGATGAGACTCCAGGGCGTATTCAACCTCGGGATTTCCACGGCTCAATACGTTGCCCAGCACGACAAAATCCGGGTGGGGTTTTAGATTATCCCGGTGGTATGGAGTAAAGACTTCAATGCCGTTTTCTGCCAGTAAGTCGGACATGGGTGGATAGATATTCTCATCCGAGCCCGTTATCCGGTGACCACGATTTTTTAACAGTACCGCCAGTGACGCCATGGCTGTCCCGCATACTCCTGAAAAATGAAAATGTTTTTGATCCATTATGAAAAAATAATTAAAATAGCTTTTAAGCAACTTGTTGAAAAAACATAGAAAGAAACAAAATCCCCGTTTATCATGCCGGACTTGCAGGACAAGTAAAAACTGACAAATCGCAATATTTACGCTTTGTCATCCCGGACTTGATCCGGGATCCAGGTTGATAATTCTCTGTCAAAACAATAGATTCCGGGTCAAGCCCGGAATGACACCTTACTGAATTTTTGAGATAACCCAAGCATTTCTGATTTATTATACAGCCTGTTAAGCCTGAATCCACAATGATTGCAGTATAAAACTCAGCTGAAAAGCTATAATGTTTTTTAATTTAATGAGCTTCCTGCCAGTTTTTTCCTATTCCCGCATCCACAAGCAGGGGAACTTTCAGGTTGATTGAATTTTCCATGATCTCCTTAATAAACTCCACGAACCCGGATTGATCCTCCTCGGGAACTTCAAAAACCAGTTCGTCATGAACCTGCATGATCATTTTTGCCTTTGGGTATCTCGCCTCAAGTTTGGATTGGATATTAACCATGGCAATTTTTATAAGGTCCGCTGCCGATCCCTGGATTCTGCTGTTGATCGCCACTCTTTCGGCTCCTGACTGGGCCAGACGATTTTTGGAATTGATATCCGGAATCAATCTCCGGCGCTGAAACATGGTTTCAACAAAGAGATTTTCCCTGCAAAAGGATACGGTCTCCTCCATATAGCGTTTTATTCCCGGGTACTTGGAGAAATAGGAATCGATAAAAGCCGCAGCCTGTTTTTGTGATACACCGATCTCCTGGGATAATCGATACGCGCCCATCCCGTATATAATTCCAAAATTGATCGCTTTGGCTGCCCGACGATGATCAGGAGACACCTCTTCGGCCGAAATATCATAAATGGCAGCAGCCGTTTCGGTGTGAATGTCCCCTCCTTTTTGAAAGACATTGATCAAACGTTCATCTTCAGACAGATGGGCCAGGAATCGCAGTTCTACCTGGGAATAATCGGCTGAAGCCAGCAAACACCCCTCCTCCGGAATAAATGCTTTTCGGATTTTACGGCCGTCTTCATCTTTGATAGGGATATTCTGCAGATTGGGATTATTGGAAGCCAACCGACCGGTTGCCGCCACTGCTTGGTTATAGGACGTATGGATTCTTCCGGTTTTGGCATTTATCAATAACGGCAGAACATCAAGATAGGTATTGATCAGTTTTGTTTTTGTTCGATAGTCCAGCAGATCTTTGCCGATGGGCTCATATTTTGCGATCCTTTCAAGAACCGAAGCATCAGTGGAAAAACCCGTTTTGGTTTTTTTCATACCGACCGTTATCCCAAGATCTTCAAACAACACTTTGCTCAGCTGTTGAGGGGAATTGAGATTAAACTCCTGACCTGCCTGCTGATAAATACTCTGACGTAACACCTCCTGTTCATTTGACAATCTATCTCTCAGCTCTTCCAGGTAACGGGTGTTGATTTTTACGCCGTGCCGCTCCATTTTTCCCAGAATCCGACACAATGGCAACTCTATGTTTTCATAAAGATCCTGCAGATTTCTGGTTTTCAGTTTGGGAAACATTTTCTCATGTACACGTAAAGTAGCATCGGCGTCTTCTGCTGCATAGCGCAAGGCGGTTTGTACAGGCACCTCACTAAACAGAATCTGTTTTTTACCTTTTCCTGTTACGTCCTCAAATTTAATCATCTTATGCTGCAGATAACGATCCGCAAGATCATTAAGATTATGGCGATGCAGATTGGCGTCCAGCAGATAGGACTCCAGCATGGTGTCATTGATTTTTCCTTTGATTTCCACATCGTAATTTGCCAGCACCATTATCTCATATTTTATATTCTGTCCGATAATGGTCATCTCCTTTTTTTCAAAAACAGGGGATAACTCTCTCAATACCTTATCAATTGGCAACTGGGAAACAGCATCATTGTGCCCGACCGGGACATAGACCGGATTACCTCCCTTCCAGGCCAGCGCAATTCCAACTATTCTGGCTTCAATGGGGTGAAGCGAAGTCGTTTCCAAATCGATGGTTACCTCTCCAAGTTCCAGAATTTTCCCGCAAATCTCTTTTAATCGATCATTTGAGGTCACCAGTTCATATGAGTTATAATCCAATACCGAGCTTTCTTCCTGCACAATCTGGCTACTGAAGCCTTTGAAAAAATCGTCCTGTCTAAAATCCATCTCCTCATAAAAGGCTTTTAAACCCTCCAGATCAGGCTCTTTCCGCTCGTATTGATCCAATAAGGGGTTGATGGTAAGATCGCAGTTGATATGGGTGAGTTTTAAACTCAATTCAACATTACTTTTCGAGTTAACCAGGTTCTCCTTCTGTTTCCCTTTTAATTGTTCGATGTTTTCATAAATCCCTTCGATGGAACCAAACTTCTCAAAGAGTTTAACCGCCGATTTCGGTCCGATCCCGGATGCGCCGGGAATATTATCAGACGAATCACCGACCAGAGCCAGATATTCAGGGATTTTTTCCGGAGGAACACCAAACCTTGTTTTTACCTCGTCCGGGGTATAAATCTTGTTTTTCATGGTATCCAGCATGTGAACCTGATCTGTGACCAACTGAGTTAGGTCTTTATCCCCGGAAATAATGGTTACTTTTATTTCTCCGGATAGCTGTTTAGCAAGAGTCCCAATCACATCGTCAGCCTCATATCCCTCCATTTGTATAATGGGTAGGTTCAAAAGACCGGTAAACCGGTAAATGGGATCGAACTGTAATTTAAGGTCATCCGGTGCTGTATCGCGGTTTGCCTTATATCCCGAATAGATTTCATTTCGGAACGTTGGTCCCGCCTTGTCGAAAATCATAACACAATGCGATGGTTCCTCATTTTTAAGAAGTTGCATCAGCATATTTTTAAAACCGAAAATCGCATTGGTTGGGAATCCGTTTTTATTCTTCAAACCGGAACTTACGCCGTAGAAAGCTCTAAAGATATAGGAACTGCCATCAATCAGTAGTATTTGTTTTTTCATTTTGGGATTAATCAATTGAAAATGGGGTTATAAACTGCAATTTCCTCATGCGTGTGGGAATTATTTTCTTTATGTTACTAACTTGAGAGTATAGGGTTCTCTGTCATGCCGGACTTGATCCGGCATCCAGATTTTTGAAATAATTATGGATTCCGTGTCAAGCACGGAATGACAACATGTCAGCTTTCTATGGCCTATAATTTCAATAATTTTGGCAATAACTCAAAACTGTTCAGTTACTAATTTATTGAAATAATTTTGTCTAAGTATTGAGTCCACTCCGAAAAGTCGATTTTTTTTGTCATTCCGGGTCAACAGACTGTGTCACAATAGCACAATAAAAATCCTTCGCTTTGTCATCCCGGACTTGATCCGGGTTCTAGTTAAAATATATTTCTTTTTACCCTGAATGCCGGATCAAGCCCCACACGCGCTTACTTAAGCACTTTTCTGATACAAAATACAAGTTTCCTGAACGGTAGGGCGACCCTACATGGCCGCCTTTGAGTTGGTTCTGGCGGGGATGTAACCCCGCCCTACCATAATCCTTGCTCTTGGTAATATTTGCTTAAGTAATCGCTTATGGGAAGTCTGATAATTTTGGGTCT
Organism: bacterium; assembly: GCA_018829445.1. Taxonomy (GTDB): domain Bacteria; phylum SAR324; class SAR324; order XYD2-FULL-50-16; family XYD2-FULL-50-16; genus JAHJTV01. The sequence goes on along the minus strand of JAHJTV010000079.1, from coordinate 237,542 downwards.
GGTGAACTCAAAATTTGTTATTAAGAATCAAATCGCTTAAGCTTGTTGTCGGATCAGTTATAACACAGCAAATGGTTTTTGTGACACCGAGAACAGAATAAAATTATCATTAAATAGTCGATCCTTTGGGATTGAAACTGTCGTTGGATTTAGTGTAAATCAATCCAAAAGTCCAATTCATGCTGTTTTATAAAACACTATACATACCAGTATAATATTTTCTACAATTGCATTAACATTTTCATAAGACACATTGATGCCACACAAGAAAAACAACACTGAAAAAGTCGGTTCCACTCAATTTGATCAGGAGTGAAAAATGGAAAAAAAAGTAAGCCAGGTAACATTAGCCCGATTAATCACCATTTTTGTTTTGGGAATCAGTATTCTCTTGAACCCTGGTGCGCTGTTAGCAGATGATGAGGCAGAATGGGAGCAATTGATCAACCAGGCCAACTCCTATTTTGAACAGGAGAATTACGAGCAAGCAGTTGCAACTGCATCCGAAGCCATGGAATTTGCAGAGAACAGATTCGGCACTGATCATCCTGCCACCATTACCAGCTATTATACTCTCGGATACTTCTACGGCAGTCTGGGGTACCCGGATGAAGCAATCAACCTGCAAATGCAGGCCCTTGAACTCTCCAAAGCCTTATTCGGAGAGGATCAACCTGATACCATGGAGATCAAAAGCAGTTTAGCCCAATTGCTCGCAGAGCAGGGACGATTTGATGAGGCGCTCCCTTTGCTGGAAAGTGTTCTGGCATTTAGACAAACCAATTCGGGAGAGACTGATCCGGAAACACTGTCAACGTTGATCACACTTGCCCAGGTAAATGAAGCCTTGGGGCAATATAAAAAAGCCGAGGAGTTGCTGAAGTCAGCCATTATCCTGTATGAACAATCTGCTGGTGCGGACGACCCGGATGCCCTGTTTGCGAAGGAGAGTCTGGCATCAGTCTACAAGACTCAAGGGCAATTTCAGCAAGCCCGGGAAATTTTGAATCAGGTCTATCAAATAAAGAGTAGTACCCTGGGAGACAAACATCCGGAAACCATCATCACTATGGGAGGTCTGGCCGAAGTCATCCATAAAATGGGTGAATATGACGAGGCGGAACCACTATATCAGAATGCAATCCTATTGTTTAAAGAGGAGATTGGCGAAGAGGATCCGGAATTATACACGATCATAGCAAACATGGCCCAGCTTCACCAAGATCAGGGACGTTATGGTGAGGCGGAAGCCTTGTTCCTAAAAGTTTATGATTTTGAGAAAAGCGCCCTGGGTGAAGACCATCCCAATACGATAATTGACCTGAACAATCTGGCCGGAATTTATCGACTCCAGGGTAAATATGGCCAATCGGAAACTGCCTATATTGAAGCTTTAAACCTTATAAAAGATGTTTTGGGAGAAACTCATCCCGAGACCATCTCGATCATGAATAATCTCGCGCTATTGTTCGAAAACCTTGGATTATATGATCAAGCCGAACCCTTGTATAAAACGGCCATGAAGTATTCAGAAGAGGTACTGGGAACAACGCATCCCACCACTTTGGCCTTGATGAACAACCTGGCGTCTCTTTATGAAAGCCAGGGAGTTTTCGAACGATCGGAACCGCTTTATAACAAAACCATCCAGCTAAATACCCAGGTGTATGGCCCCGAACATCCTAATACGATCGCCGGTATTAACAATCTTGGATACCTGTATTTGATGCAGAATGAGTATGACAAAGCAGAGCCCCTTTTTACAAAGGTTTATGAAATCTGGCGAGCACAATTGGGAGAACGTCATCAGAAAACGCTGAAAGCCCTGAACAATCTTGCCAGAGTCTACCATTGGCAAGGAGAAACCGACAAAGCTGAAGCTATGTTTATTACGGCGCTTAATTTGAGAAAAGAGGTCTTGGGCGCAAAACATCCGGATGTGGTGAGAAGCATGATCGATTTTTCAGCTTTGATGATTACGCAAAAAAAATACCGCGCCGCCGAAGATCTTTTACTGGAAACGATTACCCTGGCTGAAGAGATCCTGGGGGATAAACATCAATACACCTTTGAAGCAATCAATAACCTGGCAAAACTCTATGAAATCATGGGAGAGACCGATAAGGCTCTAAAAACCATGCAGATTGGATTTGACAGAAGATCTGAGTTCTTTGACAGGGTTCTCTGGGCAGCCGGAGAAAATACTCGCCAAAGTTATATTGAACTCCATAAACCTGAACAGGATCGGTTTTTAAAACTACTGGTCAGCAAAAATGATATTGCTTCGGCAAGATTGGCGTTGCATTCGAGCCTGCAGCGGAAAGGACTTCTGCTGAAAATAACATCGGAGATCCATAAGATTGTTGAGATGATGAATACTCCGGAATTAAAAAATAAGGCAGAGGAACTGCATGAGAAAAGGAAACAACTGGCATCCCTGACACTTTCCGGGCCCACAACGGAAACACCCGAAGAGTTCAGAAAAACGGTGGTTGGACTGGAAAACGATCTGGAAGAACTTCAGGCAGAAATGGGTCGCATCAGTATGATTTACCATCTGGCCTCCCAACCGATCTCAGTCGAAAAGGTGTTTAAAAATCTGGAGGTCGAAGATGTTTTAGTTGATTACATTGCCTATAATGATGAAGGAACCGATAAGATGTTCGCCGTGGTTGCCCAGACAGATCCACAAAAATGTTTTGTGTGGTGGAATTGTATCGGAAATAAGATCAACATAGTCCCTCTGGGTAATCTGGCCAGTATAAAAAAAGTTGTCGATATTTTCCGAGAGGTTATTCAAGATGAAGATTCAGAAGAGGAAGACCTGCTGGAAACAGGATACGACGTATTCAACAAGGTCTGGAAACCCTTGTTACCGTACCTGAAAAGCAAAAAATCGATCTATATCGTTCCGGACAGTGTTCTTCATCTGCTACCTTTCGATGCAATTGTAAATGAAAACGATAATTTTCTCATTGAATCAACTGATTTGAAAGTACTGTCATCCAGCAGGGATCTGGTTGTTTCAACCCTGCCTGATGCCGAAGGAGAGTTTATCATTTTGGCCGGACCTGACTACGACCTGGAGAAAGCCAGCGTTTTGGAAACCAAGAAAGCAATTGCCAGCAAACGAAGCGGTGTGGACAGGGGACTTCGTATTTCCCATGGTCTGAGATCACTCTCATTTGAACCGTTGCTTGGAGCCGAGATTGAAGGGAAAACCATCAAGCAAGTCTCCGACTCTTTCGAAGCACTTCCCGGAGCTGAAGACGAAGGTAAGGCGATTGATGAAGTTGCACGAAAACAGGCCGGAACATCAATCATTTACCTAAACCAGGATGCAGAGGAAAATCAACTTCGGAGTATTGGCAAATCACCGAAAATGATCCATATTGCAACCCACGGTTTTTTCCTGCAAGCCGAAGAACGATTAAAAAAACGACTGCTTTCCCTTCAACGCGGTGGGGTACAAACAGCTCCTCCTCCGGGTGACAACCCGTTGCTAAGGGCAGGGCTGGCATTTGCCGGGATCAATTCCAATGCTCCCTTTCTGGGTGAGATTGATACTGATAATGACGGCGTTCTGACCGCCCTGGAAGTATTGAGTCTTAATCTGTCCGGAACAAGGCTGGTTGTTCTTTCAGCTTGTGAAACCGGGGTTGGTGAAATCTATGCGGGTGAAGGAGTCTACGGATTGAGAAGAGCATTCCAGGAAGCCGGAGTTAAAAGTGTGGTTAACTCCCTGTGGCCGGTAAGTGATGAGGGAACCAGGCGTTTGATGACGGCGTTTTATCAAAACCTGTTCGATGGTGTGCCCCCGAGAAAAGCATTAAAAGCGGCTCAATTGGAGCTTCTAAACTCAGAGTGGAGTGCTCCCTATTATTGGGCAGCCTTTGTTCTGGTTGAAAGAAGATTTTCTGCCAATATGTAAACAGATTGTGTCATAGTTAACTATTATAGCCCGCTGTCATGCCGGGCTTGCAGACTGTGCCACAATACTGAAAACTCACCTCAGCAGAGTTAGTTAGCACCATGTCATGCCGGACTCCGATCCGGCATCCATTTCTTTTCATGATCCACATCACCAATAAAACCTGGTTGATTCAACGATGCTGCCATTAAGGGGTAAAATACAGCTTTGTCCGGTTAGGTTTTTGCAGCAATAACGAGAAACGGCTTTCAAAATAATGGGATGCCCAAAGACGCCATAACTTTAACTTTAGAAAAAAGTAGGATGGGCTACTCGTTGCCCATCAATAGAAAGCGATGTTGGGCAACAAGTAGCCCAACCTACGAGTAGCTGCAAATTTCTAACCGGACAATGCTGAGTAAAATAGTTTTATGTTATCACTATTTTGAAAATCCTGAGTTCCACAGCAATAAATCATGTTAAAAGCCGTATTTTATACCTTAGGTTGCAGACTTAATCAGACCGAATCAGCCATCATGGCAAAAGGTCTTGAAAACGCAGGATATATAATAGAGGAATCCGGAAATGATGCCGATTTATATATAATCAATACCTGCACTGTCACCAACCAGAGCAACTCAAAATGCAGGAAAAAAATACGCTCCATTCAGAAAACCAGTCCGAATTCCATCATTGCAGTTGTGGGATGTTTTTCACAAATTGCCAGTGAACAGATTCTGGAAATCGGAGGGGTGCATTTGATCCTGGGAAATCAGGAGAAACTCAATCTTCATGAGTACCTGCCCGAAATCAGCACGTCGGATCAACCTGTTGTCCATATCGGGAAGCTTTCAAAAGAACCGTTTTCCATAGCAACCATCGGTCAACACCTGAACACCACCCGCGCAAATCTCAAGATCCAGGATGGTTGTGATTTTATCTGTTCCTTCTGTGTTATCCCCTCGGCCAGGGGACGCTCTCGACCCAGACAGCCTGAAAACATCAGGGAGGAATTAAAAAAGTTGGAGGAGGATGGAATCAAAGAGGTGATTTTGACAGGTGTGAATGTCGGTACCTATCAATTTGAAACCATAGATTTTATTAAGCTACTGGATATTTTTGAGGAATTTGATGGGATAAAAAGAGTAAGGATCAGCTCCATTGAACCTACAACAGTTGGAACCGAGATATTTGAGTGGATGAAAAATGACAGCAAGATCCTGCCCTATCTTCATTTGCCCCTGCAATCGGCAAACAATAAAATTCTTGCAAAAATGAGGCGCCGGTACACATTTGAAGAGTACCTGGATTTTATCAACCAGGCTAAACAGGAAGTTCCCAATATCTGCATTGGCAGTGATGTTATCGTCGGTTTTCCGGCTGAGGATGATACCGTGTTTGGAGATACGTTTACAGCCCTCAGTAAAGCACCCATCGATTATTTTCATGTGTTCCCCTATGCTGAAAGGAAAGGAACTACAAGCGAAAAACTCACTCCCAAAATTGATAAAAAAGAGATCCAAAGAAGAGCATTGGTGCTGAGGGAGTTGAGTGACCAGAAAAGACAGGGTTTTATCAAACAAAACCTGGGAAACACCTTGAAGGTGTTATTTGAAAAGGTTACGGGTGAAAACAACTGGCAGGGATACAGTGAAAACTATATTCGAGTAACGGTTAAAAGTGAGGTGAATCTTAAAAACCAAATCAGGTCTGTGCTTATAACGGACGTCAGGGGAGATCTGGTATTTGGCAAGCTTGTTAGCTAATCCCCCGAATGCGACAATTTTTTGTCCAAAAACACATTCGGGGAGTTCTCGCAGATTTTTTCAATTGAGATTTGGGCAACCCTACAGGTAACCCAAATGACAAATAACTTATTTCCCACCAAATTGATTCTGAAAACTAATCTGAATCAATTCATCCTCCAATACTTTTAATAGCTTCACCGTGCCAAAAGAGATCACATCCGAATAGGGAATCCCATTTTCAACCAACCGGTCCTTAATCTCAAGGAATTTGGGGTGTTTGGGGAACATTGAATAAAAAACAACCAGATCCTGTTTGGTCAGGCGAAACATATTTTCAATTACTTCCGGTTTATCAATGTCGATCCATTCAATATTCAATCGACTGGGCAGGGCATAAACATCGTTTATTTTTTTTAGTACTTCGGGACCTCCACCAAAAATTGATACATAAAAATTGCGGTTATCCGGAATTTTTACAGGTTTCAGCTGTTTTAATTTCAGATCCCTTTCCGCCTGATATTCACGAACATCTTCATCCGACCAGGCTGAAGATTTCACCAGATTTAATCGGATATGTTCAAGGGTTTTACGCAGATCCCTTCCCATTCTGGTTTCTGTATTCTTTGCATTGGTTTCATTCATACGGTCAACCAACAATTGAACCACAACTTCATCCCGATTAAACTCTTCAAACAGATCAAAATCTGCCCATATTTCATTTGCAAAATCAGCTACTTCAAAAAAACTGTTGGTATCTCTCAACTGTTCTTCCAAACGAGCTACCTGAAGCCTGATATACTTTTCTCTTAGCTCTTTTTTGATATCATCGTTTTCATCCTCTTCCTGATCAATGATTTCAAAAGCGAGTTCTTTCTCTGCGATCAGTTCCACATGTTCAAGATATCCAATGATCTGGTTGAGACTTTCCTCCAGACGAGCTTTAATCTCATCATCAGGATCGATCTGTTCCAGCAGGATTACCAATTCATTCCGGCGTTTCTCCAACTCAGGTCTGATCTCTTCAACTTTCTTTTCAATTATCGCAACATTACTCTTTCGGATGTCCTGTTCATGGATATAACTTTTTGCCTGAACAATTACCCGATCAATAGGTTCAAATAGAGTTCTTAAATTCATAATAGGTTAAGGTTAGTAAATATGTTATCAAATACAAAAACCGTCTAAAAAAGATTAATGGCAATTATCATTATGATATTAATTAGTTAAGAAAAAGTTGGTTAAAAAATTGCACCTGCCGGACATCCCCCTTACCCAGATAAACTGGATAAGTACCTTAACAGATTGTTTCCTGCCAAAAAAACGCAGAAAATAATTTATAAGGTACTAATATTCGTCCCAGGACTTGATCTTTAAATCCTCCAGCGGTTTCAAATAGACAGCCTCAATAAATCGCTTTGCCAGTTGAATATTTGTTATCAAGGGAATTACATGATCAACTGCTTTACGGCGAATCTGATAGCCAAATGTCAACTCCTCTTTCCGGAAGTTTTTTGGTATATTGATCACCAAATCAAACTCGTGTTCTTCCAATATATCAAGGACATTAGGACTACCCTCTTCATCAGGCCAAATCGCAAGGGTCGAATCAATTCCAAGTTCCGTGAGAAATTTATGGGTTCCGGTTGTAGCATACAAAGTTGCACCCATCTTTTGCAATAACTTGGCAGAATCTGAAAAATTAACTTTATTACCCAAGGGGCCGGTTGACAATAAGATTGTTTTCAACGGCATTTTAAAACCAACTGACCTCATCGCTTTCAACAAGGCTTCATTAAAATCATCGCCCAAACACCCCACCTCCCCGGTTGAAGACATTTCCACACCCAAAGTAGGATCAGCTCCCAAAAGGCGGGTAAATGAAAAGTGAGAAGCTTTGACCCCCACATAATCCAATTCCAGAAAAGATCGATTGTTTGCCGGTTCCTTTTTACCGAGAATCGCTCTGGTTGCCGTTGCAATAAAGTTTTCCTTTGTCACTTTCGAGACAAAGGGAAAACTCCTACTGGCTCTGAGGTTACATTCGATCACCTTTACACTGTTGGCTTTGGCGATGAATTGAATGTTGAACGGACCTGTAATATTCAAATTTTTGGCAATTTCCCTGGCAATCTTCTTAATCCGTCTTGTCGTTTCCAGGTAAGTTCGCTGGGGTGGTAATACCAGGGTCGCGTCACCCGAGTGCACCCCTGCGTTTTCGACATGTTCTGAAATGGCGAATGTTATGATTTCACCATTCTGTGCAACGGCATCAAGTTCTATCTCTTTGGAATTGGACAAAAATTTGGAAATCACGACCGGATGATCAACTGACAATTTAACTGCCTTCTGCAGAAAATAATCGATCTCTTCATCACAGGTTGCAACCCCCATGGCAGCACCACTTAATACATATGAGGGTCTAACCAGAACCGGATATTGAACCTTTTGCGCAAACGTTTTCGCCTCATCCAGCGATGTGAGTTCACTCCACTCCGGTTGATCAATCCCCAAAGAATCCAACATACTGGAGAACTTATGCCGGTCTTCCGCCCTGTCGATCTGCTTGGGTGAGGTTCCCAGGACAGTTGCTCCCATCTCCTCCAGCGGAATGGCAAGGTTATTGGAAACCTGGCCTCCCATGGAGATAATAATCCCCTTGGGGTGCTCCTTCTCATAGATATCCATGATGGTCTCAAGACGGATTTCATCAAAATAGAGCCTGTCTACTTCATCATAATCCGTTGATACCGTTTCTGGATTATAATTCACCAGAATCGATCGATACCCTTCACTCTTAACAGTTTTGACTGCATTAACACAGCACCAGTCGAACTCTACGGAGCTGCCAATTCTATAAGTGCCCGATCCAAGCACCATAACTCCGGAAGCTCCATGGTTGAACAGGATATCATCTTCACTGGCATTATAAGTCAGGTAAAGGTAATTGGTCTGGGCCGGATATTCGCCAGCAAGCGTATCAATCTGTTTTACATAGGGTTTAATGCCGTAATTGAGTCTCATTTTACGGACAATTCGTTCCGAAGTTCCCAGTAATCTGGCGATTTGCGGATCGGAAAATCCAACTTTTTTTGCCTCTTCAACTACCGGTCTTGGACAAAGCCCGCCTGCATATTCCTGAATCAGGCTTTCCACCCTGACGACATTGGCGATCTTGTGAAGAAACCAACGATCTATGCGGGTATGTTCATGTATCTCCTCAATACTTATTCCCTCTTTCAGGGCATAGGGAATGGCGAAGATACGTTCGTCGGTCGGGGTGGTCAACTCCTGAATAATGGCTTTTCTGTCCGGTTTCATACTGAAATCTTCTGGATTGGTAACCAGTCCCCAAGCCCCTGTATCCAGCATTCGAATCGCTTTCTGCAGGGCTTCCTGAAATGTTTTACCGATGGCCATCACCTCCCCGACTGATTTCATACTGCTGCCGATCTCGGTGGACACCATTCTGAATTTTTTCAGATCCCAGCGGGGTATTTTTACAACAACATAATCCAGGGCAGGTTCAAAGCAGGCCATGGTAGACAGGGTAATGGAGTTTTTAAGCTCCGAAAGACTATAGCCAAGACCAAGTTTAGCCGCAATAAATGCCAGGGGATAACCGGTGGCTTTTGAAGCCAGAGCGGAACTCCTGGACAACCTGGCATTGACTTCAATCACTTTGACCTCTTCGGAATAAGGATCAAGAGCATATTGAATATTGCATTCGCCGATAACCCCCAGGTGTCGGACCGTTTTGATGGCGATCTCTCTCAGTTTATGATATTCCGAGTTGGTCAAGGTCTGGCTGGGCGCAATTACGATTGACTCCCCCGTATGAATACCAAGGGGGTCAAAATTCTCCATATTACAGACGGTGATACAATTGTCGTAGCAATCCCTCACAACCTCATACTCAACTTCTTTCCAGCCTCTCAGGTACTCTTCAACTAAAACCTGAGGGGTGTAGGAAAAAGCATTGGTTGTCAGAGCTTTTACCTCCTCATCATTCCTGCAGATCCCTGATCCCAGACCGCCCAGGGCGAAGGCAAGCCGGATCATAACCGGATACCCGATTTCATTGGCAATCTGAAGAGATTTTTCTACCGATGAAGCAGTCTTGCTAATTGGTACCTTTACGCCAATTTCAGCCAGGCGTTCTATGAATTGTTGCCGGTCTTCGGTGGCTTGAATAACAGAAACCGGGGTCCCCAATACTTTAACATTATATTTTTTAAGAACACCGAGTCGATCAAGCTCCATCCCACAGTTTAGAGCTGTTTGGCCACCAAATGATAACAGAATACCGTCCGGTTTCTCCTTTTTTATAACTCCCTCAATAAAATCAGGAGTCACCGGCAGAAGATAGACTTTATCGGCCAGGTGATCGGAGGTTTGAATCGTCGCAATATTAGGATTAACCAATATGGTTTGGATCCCTTCCTGTTTTAAGGCTTTGATTGCCTGACTGCCCGAATAGTCGAATTCACCGGCTTCCCCGATTTTAAGAGCCGCACTTCCGAGGATAATTACTTTTGTTATATTGTGTTCCATTGTTATGTCGGTTCAAACTATCGTTTTTAAGGTACTTGGATTATAGAGGCTTTAGAACATCTCAACAAATTCATCAAACAGAAACCCGGTATCTACCGGTCCGGGCATTGCTTCCGGATGAAATTGCACGCTGCGAATGGGTTTAAAACTATGACGAATCCCCTCGTTACTGCCATCATTTGCATTAAAAAACCAGGGCTTCCAATCTTTCGGCAATGTCTGTTCGTCAATGGCATAACCATGATTCTGTGATGTGATAAAACATCGTTTTGTTCCAACCAGCAAACAAGGCTGATTTTGTGACCGATGGCCAAACTTCAGTTTATAACTCTGGGCTCCTGCAGCCAGAGATAAGATCTGATGCCCAAGGCAGATTCCAAATATGGGCTTGTTATTAGATAGATGTTTTCTCACATTTTCAATGGTTTCAGGAATATTCGTGGGATCACCGGGTCCATTGGAAAGCATGATACCGTCGAATTTTTCCCCGGAAAAATCATAATCCCAGGGAACCTTGAGCACTGAGATATTGCGCTTAAGAAAGCTGCGGATAATATTTTTTTTGCAGCCGGTATCCACCAGAATCACGCGTTTTTTATAGTCACCATATAATACAGGTTCTTTAACACTAACCTGGGAAACAAGGTTTTCCGTATTTGGATCATAAAAGGGAACATCCTTTTCCTTATATATCAGTTTCCCCAATTGTGTACCTGTTGATCTCAACCGTTTTGTTAACGCCCTGGTATCCACTCCTTCAATACCTGGAATCTTGTGTTCTATCATCCACTCTTCCAGACTTTTCACTGCGTTCCAGTGAGAATAGTCTTTTGTCAGGGACGTTAATACAATGCCCTGTACCTGAATTTTCTCCGATTCAAAATTTACCAGGAGATCATCGATCCTGGAATTATCGGGGATACCATAGTTACCTATTAAAGGATAGGTAAAGACAAGAATCTGTCCCTTATAGGAAGGATCAGTTAAGGTCTCCGGATACCCGACCATTCCTGTATTAAAAACAACTTCACCTGCAACTGATTTTTCATATCCGAAATGTTTTCCGGAAAAAACTGTTCCATCTTCAAGGATTAAATCCATTACTCACCTGTTGCATTATTACTATTAATTTATTTCTCTGGTTAGGTCTTAAGGTCAATTCGGAACTCTTCTTTATTTGATTATCGAAAACAGAAGCTAAAAATTGTAATTATTCAAGTTAGAATCAGGATGTTGATCTCTGCTTTTCATTCCAACTATTCATCTGCATCTGTTATCCTCTTTTTAACCTATTCAACCTTGGTCACCAAAACCCTTTATAAAAAGTTTTTCTTATCTTTTATTATTAACCACTTACATGCTGCTCATCAAGCGGTATTCAGTAGATAAACTTTTCCAGTTTATCCAATAATTTTATTTCTGAATATGGGAAAGTTTGCCAAGGCATTGAGATTCGGTTTCTGCCCCTTGGCAAATAAGAAATTACACTATTGAAAAAAGGAATTTCGGGGGGGGTCAAACAAACTATCAAAGAACCTTTGGCATTCAAGGTCTTTCACTTCGTTCTGGATGACACGTTCATCTCTAAATATTTGGTTATTTTCCTTAATAGCTTAACAACTTGAAAACTCAAAATGGAGTATTATTTATAAAGAAATGCCTGGCTGTCTCTGCATCTCTCTGAATCTGTTCTTTTAATTCATCCACTGAATTGAACTTTTTTTCTTCTCTGACAAAATGTACAGGATAAACCGTAATCTCCTTACCATATACATCTTCATTAAAATCAAAAAGATGAGTCTCAACCTTTAAGGTTTTTCCATTAAAGGTCGGACTGACACCAACATTGCAGACACCCTTATGGCGAGTTCCATCAACATCAACCTGGCAAATAAAGACGCCTCTTTTTAATGGCAATAGAATATTGGGTTCCAGGTTCATTGTGGGAAAACCGATGGTGTTTCCGATCAGCTTTCCTTTTTGGACTATTCCCGAAACAGACCATTGTCTCCCCAGGAATTTTCTCACATTTTTAAAATCTCCCTCAAAGAGGAGTCTCCGAATCATGGTACTGGAAACCGTGATGTCCCCAATCTTGATCGCTTCCAGCTGCTGGAATTCAATACCATGTTTTTCGGCTTCCTGCTTCATGAAACTGGCTGATCCCTCCCTCGCTTTGCCAAAATTAAAATCGTAACCCACCACGATTTTTCTAAGCTTGACAAAATTGAACAGACCGTTAAGAAAATCCTGAGAATTCAACGCCGCAAATTTAGCAGTAAAAGGGATAATGAAGCAGGCATCCAGACCGGATTCCTCCAGAAACCTCCACTTGCTCTGGTTACTGTAAATATGCCTAAAAGGGATCTGAGATTGTAAAACCTTTTTTGGATGAGGATCAAAAGTCAGCACACCTCCTTTTGTTTTTTTCACTTTTTTGTCCGCAAGCACTTGATTTACCAATGCTTGATGTCCTAAATGATACCCATCAAAATTGCCGATTGTGATTACCCAATCGCCATTTAAAGACGAACTTTTAAACTGTTTATGAATCAATTCCATTTTATTATTTCTTTGAACCTATCACTACATATATACAGATCCCTCTGTATGTAAATCGGATTAAATAACCTGATCTCCCCGTTAATCTCTGCCTCAGATACCAGGTCGACGGCCTGCTATTATCAAGCTCATATATAAAAATTAACAATTGTAATGGTTTTCAGCAATCTCTTATCTCTCTGAAACATTGTGCAGGTTGATAAATGATGATTTTTTTTTCCAACCCTGTGTTATATCAACTCAAAATCCATTGTTAATATTGCCATTGCCGGATAAGAACAACTAAGAGATTCATACAAAGCGCTGCATTTTGTATAAGGGATCAAATAATTTAATTTATGACAATTACAGAGCAGAATAAATATTCTATTCTCTCATAATACACCAAACAAACGAGCATTAGAAAAATTCTATCTGCCCAGCCCCAACTACCAGCATGAATTTAAGGATATCCGTTCAACTTGATAAGATTTAAAGGATTTAATGGCAAGTAATAGAATCAAAAAATTGGGAGGCAACTTCACCATCGAGAGTTTTAAGAAGGTACTAAAACAGCTCAACGGAAGAGCCCTTCTGGTTGTTACTATCATTAACAAGCACTGTGAAGAGTGTGTAAAACTGCAGAAATTCATTGGTCAATTAGAAAATGGTTTTATAGATAAACTACCCCAACTGGTTATGCTGTACGGCTTTAATTCGACACCACTTAATGCTCCCAAAGAGGAAAAGAGGAAACCCAAAGAGGGAAACGACGGAGAGAATGTTGAAAAAAAGCAATTATCAGACACTCGGATTTTGACCTGGGATCAGATTCCGGAAGGCCATGGGTATGCTGTTTTTCTTAGTGAAAACGATATCCAGTTTTATAGGGGCGACTTTAATCATGATGAGTATGTTGCAAACATCATTGACAATATCAGGCGCTTTAAATCTTCAATTAAAACCCTGGCGGGGTTGACGGCAAAAAACCAGTTCATACAGAAAAAACGCACCGGAATCATTATTGAAACCAGCGGTGCCACTCAACATTCCCAGATCATGGAATTGGAGGAAAAGGTGAAAGCTTTTGGTCCCAAACTGAAAACACCGGTCTATTTCTGCAAGGGATTCAACCAGGAGATGGTGTTGGTGTTAAAAGGAGAAGTGGTCTACAAGCAGAAAGGGTATAACCTGCCAAAATTCCTGAAGAAGGTTCCAAAATAGAGCGGGTCCTGGTTTTTACTCAACCCCAACCAGGGAACTAAAGACCTTAGGGACGGCTTCCTCAACCTTTTTCCCTAATGCTCCAAAACCATTGTCAGTAATCTTGACAAAGGGAATCATCCCTTCAACTTGCCGATTCAGGAATTTCTCTGTTTTCTCCCAGATATAGAATAGCAAATCCTGGTTTGTAATCTGGGAAGCATTATTAAATATGGCTGAATAGTTAATATTCAGTGATTTTAGGTGGTTGAGTTCGGATAGGTTATGACAAAACCGCTCCTTGACAGGATGGATAAGCCAAATAACCTGACCGCCCATTTCCTGAATCCAGTCAATAACATATTTATTCTCCGATATTGGCATAAACAGACTGCCCGGAACTTCAACCAAAGTAAAATCATATAGATCATCAAGGATTGCAAGTCGTTTGGCAATCACACCCTCGTTGATATTTATTCCGTCTCGTCTGAATGACATTTCCAGTGGATAGTCTTCATGGGCACAATAGGGAGAAACCAGGGTTTCCATGGGTTCCCCCTGCATATTCTGACAAAACAGCTCACCATCACCCAGAATATCAGCCGCATTTCGCCTCATCAATCCATATTCAAACGGTTTAAAGGCGGCTCCGTTTCGGCCTCTATTTTTTGCTTCGGCGAGCAGAGAACAGATAAAGGTTGTTTTTCCTGAATTTTCCAGTCCGGCGACTATAGTTGGTTTTTTCAATTTTTACCTCTCGCTGACCAATTCTTCCCTAAGTTTCTGAATCACGTCGGGTTCACTTTTGATCAATTCACCATAAATATCATTTACGGTCAGATACTTTTTGCTTAAGATCTCTTTCAATCGTTTTTCCTTCTGCAATCGAGCCAGTTCCTCGGCCTTAATGTAATCCAAAACATTGATCTCTTTATCCCCGTCCCGAATCTCCAGCTTTTTTAGTTCCTCATCACTGATTCCCGCTTTCCTGGCTCTGTCAATCAGCTCGATAAGTTCATTGACTTTGTAGAATCTGCTTCTGCCGGAATCGTAGGTTTCCTGGGAAAAGAGATTCAAAGGAGAAATACAAACCAATAAAGCTAATATTATCAAATATTTCATATACTAGTGTCGTGTTGCCTGATGATTAATCGTTATTGATATTTCCCCGTCATGCAGGTTTTGTACAAATCATTGTAAACCTCATGCTTTTATCTGAATTCCAATGGAACTGTTCAGCCGTTTTATCGCAGAACATCCATGAATGCCGAGACCGAAAAAACGGCTTTTCCGAGTCCGGGCTCTCCATAACCTGGAGGTGTTGGCAATTGATATTTTTCCATGGTGTCACGCCATACCCTGAGAAGCTTGACATAATACTCCAAAGGAGGAGGATTCTGCTGCCCCAGATGGGCTAACGGTTCTCGGCACCAGGTGGTGAAACGAGGCATTATTGACCTGGACATGAAGAATTCAAGTCCCTGCCTTGTAGACTCAACTGCATCATTAAAATCGCTGTATCCATCCGGTTGAGACATCTCAACCCCAGCCACAAAATTCGGAATCACATTCTCCGGCCCAAATACATCGGCCGAATCAACAATTCGCTTCATCCATTCTTCCCAGCCGACATATCGTTCTTTCCCCGGGCACAATGTGGCAAACAGACGTTGATCCCAGATTTCGTAATTGGGATGATAAATGTCCACGCTACCTTCATCACGCAGTCGCAAACAATCTTTTTTTTCAAACGCTTCCACCACGGTTTTGATGATCCAGCGATCTTTAAACTTCTGACGGATTGCCCTTGCATATTGCAGATAAAACTCGACCTCATCCATATCCTTGAGTCTGCTGGTAATACTTCCCCCGGTAATGGTAATCGCCTTGGATACATCATCCTTCTCATAAATAAAACTCAAGGCTTCAAGAATATCCTCCAGGCGTTTTATCCCTGTATATTCTCTTCCCGCTTTTCTCTGCTGCCGATAATTTTCATTAATGTCGCAGAATTGACACTCCTCATCCCTTCCCCAGTATTGACACAGTCGAAAAACCGTCAGGTAAACCAGGTATCCCCACTCCAAAACCGGCGAAATCTGCGAGATGGATTTGCCACTCGAAAGTGTTGAATCGTAAAATTTTGGAACCGGATGGAATTCAGCATCAGCCAGGAACTCCTCATCACAGGTAAGCCTGAGTTTGCCCTCAAAGATTTCTACCCTATAGGGAGAAATGGGATTTAACCGGACATTAAAAATGGTGGGTTTTAGATCCCATTCCCCGCCGGAAAATCGCACCTCTTCGGGAGCATTGAGAAATTGAGCCCCCTCTTTTTCAAGCTCATCAAGCGTTACCAAATCAAAGCTGAAGATAAAATAGTCTTTGGGTTTGTAACCGGAAGCGATCCGACAGCTGTCTTCCGAAAAATCAATACCGATACGGAGAATATCCTGTTTGATTATGGCTTCCATGGGGATGTCAGGATAATCAGCGGATAGTCTTTGCAGCTCTTTGATGGATCTTGATTTGGATGAGGTCAGCATTTTAGAGATCAACTAACTGTAATTGATAAAGGAATCTTTCAGTCCTTCTCGATAGGTGGGAAATTCATACTCAAACCGACATTGCTCTCTTAACACCCGATTACTGATTTTCCTCCCCGGTTCGGAAAGATCGAATTTTCGGGTCTGAAATTGATTTGAGTAGGTAATGGTAATATCTTTGTCGTTTGGGAAAAAAGACTGGTTAACCAGCCAGTTGGCAACTTTGTCGGTCGTCTCACTCTCCCGGTCGATGGCGTTAACAATCCCGGGAAAAGATTCACTGGTAATGGCAAGCATGATTATCCGCGCCAGATCCCTGACATGAATGCGATGAACACGTTGACTTCCCTTGGGAATCGCTTTTTTGTTAAGGATGCGTTCACCTATATTCCTGCCTCTGCCATAAATGGCGCCTGATCGGATGCAAACTGCCTGAAAACTTTCGGAAAGCCGCTGTTCGGTTACTAGCCGTAAACCGCCCTTACTGCTGTCGGGATCAATCTGATCCTGTTCACACCAGCAACCCGGGCGATTTGGATAAACACCGGTGCTCGAAATATAAACCAGTTTTTTTAGATCTGCCCGATTCTGCTCCATCCAGTCACACCATTCCTGAATCCGGTTTTTTTCAGCGCCGGCTTCATCCAGAATTGGTGGTATAGTCAATACTAAAACAGATGGAATCTTCGGCAGATGATCCCAGGTCTCTTTTCGACTCCAATCAAAATGAACAGATCGAAATCCGAAACTTGAAACCTCCTGGTACACGTCGTTCTTGCAGGCAACCCAGGAATCCGTTGGCCAGTTTTCTATTCCGGCCAGCTCTTTGCCCAGATATCCAAAACCAAGTATTCCGATGACCGGCAACTTCATTACTGAGTCTTTATTTCCAAAAGTTCCACTTCAAAAATGAGGGTGGAATTTGGTCCGATAACAGGGCCCGCACTCTTTGGTCCATAAGCCAGATTGGGAGGAATATACAATTTCCATTTGGCTCCGGTATTCATCAGCTGCAAAGCCTCGGTCCATCCCATGATTACCCTGTTGACAGCAAACTCGGCCGGCTGCCCTCTTTTATAAGAACTATCAAACACCGTTCCATCAATCAACGTCCCTTCGTAATTGGCCACAACAATGTCTTCGGGTTTTGGGATTGCTCCCTTTCCTTCCCTCAATATCTCATATTGTAATCCGCTTGACAGTACGACAACATTCTTCTTCTTTTTATTCTCTTCCAGAAAAAGGCTACCCGCTAAAAGATTTTTATCCGCGAGCTCTTGATCCTGCTGTTGTTTTTGGGCTGCAAGTTTCGCCTGAAGGCTGTTGATCGCTTCCCGTATTTGCTCATCCGTCAGGGCCGGTTGATTCTCCTGGATGGCATCTTCAACACCCAGCATTAACATTTGGGGATCCACCTCAATCGATTTCTGCTTGAAATCCCTTCCCAAACTCAACCCGATTCCATAACTGATCTTTTCTTTCTCAGTAACAGGCTGTTTTTTCTCCCCCGCCATAACAGGACTAATGATAAAACAAAACATGATTGAGATAACTGCAGCAGATTTAAATCTCATAATTTTCCTTTAATTCGTTACACTTTAAAAGTTTTAAGCTACCTGTGGAAGCCTGTTACGATAATTTACCAAAATTCTTTCCTTTCTCGCTGATTAATGCTTCCGCCATTAACAGAACAATAACAATACCAAGAAAGAATTGAAAAAGTTCACTCCAGACTTTTGATTCTTTTGATTCAGTTTCACGTTTTTCCAAAACTGCAATATAATCCCTGTACAGATCTGCCAGATCCACCAGGTTGGTCCTGACCGGAATAAAAACGCCCTGTGTCACTTCGGCTATTTTTTTTAGAGTTGTTTCATCCAGCCTGGTTTTAATCGTCTGGTCCTGATGCTTCAGCAGACTATAAGTGCCTGAACTGCGAATCGGAATATTTGCACCATCCGGATCTCCGAGACCGATCGTATGGATTTTTATCCCCCTTTTTGCAGCTCCCTCTGCCGCTTCAACCGGAAATGATTCATGATCTTCACCGTCCGTGATTAATATGATATCCCGATACTTGGTATCCTGATCATAGAAAACCCGATCGGAGACCGTTCGAATGGCATCTCCAATGGCTGTCCCTCCCCGGGTTACATCGTTTATGGTGACCCGGTTGAGCACATTCTTGAAATAGTTGTAATCCAGAGTTAACGGACATTTAATGGCCGTTGACCCGGCAAATACCAATAAGCCAACCCTATCCCCTTCTAAAACATCAACTACATCCGACACCAGTTGTTTTGCCCTGCCCAATCGATTCGGCTTTAAATCCTCTGCCAGCATACTACGGGAAACATCCATCACAAATACCAGATCCCGCCCCCTCTTTTTTATGGTTTTTTCAACTGGATTGCCCTGAGGTCTCATGAGCGTAAAAACAAGAAAAAGCATACTTGCAAACAACAAACCTGTTTTCAACCGTTGTTTGTGAAGGCTAACAGAATTTGATAAAAAGGGAAGCAGTTCGGAACTGGCAAACCGATGTAATGACTTCTTTTTTTGAACCCTGCCATAAATGGAAACAACTCCCAACAGCGGGATCACTGCCAGCCAGACAAGGTTGCCGGTATCTGCAAATTGAAAATTGATAGAATCCAAAATCGATCTGTTTTTTGATAGTGTTGAAAATATCTTACAGACTGTTTTACCTTGTCATCCCGGATCCCCAGTCAAGCTGAGGACAGGCTTTGATCCGGGATCCAGACAGGCAATACTCTTTTATAACAATGGATTCCGGGTCGAACCCGGAATGACAAGAGTGTTAGACTTTTGGAAAAATACCAAAATTTCTAATTGTGATACAGCCTGAAAGCTCAGAATGACAGTTTGTTCAGATTTTTTATTATTAGCACAAGCTCTTTATTCAGTCCAACAGCTATTGAATCCCCTCACGTCTCAGCCAAAGTATCGATTGCAAGAGCAGCGGCTTTCATATATATTGAACGTTTTACAGAAATCCAAAATGCAGCAAAATTAGTCCCCTATGCCTTTTTTATTTCAATCATATGACATTGGAATCGAGCTAAGTATTAATCCGTTTACGTTTAAAAACGTGGTTCCTTTTCCCCGACAGCTTCGAATCTAAAATATAAATCTATTGTTATCCCTATGGAAATTGAATTAAGTAAAAAAAACAACGAAGAAAAAGATGAACCTCTGGCAAAAGAACTGCTGGACACACGCACCATCATAATTTCCAGTTCGGTTGACAGTCAACTGACAGATAAAATTATCAAACAGTTACTGTTATTGGAGAAAAAAGATCCCAAAAAAGAGATTATTATATTGATCAACTCACCTGGGGGAGAAATCTATAGCGGTTATGCTATTTTTGACATGATGAAATTCATATCCTGCCCTATCACCACTGTGGTTATCGGTTTGGCCGCCAGCATGGGTTCCATTCTTTCTCTGGGGGGAGACGATGGTAAACGTTTCGCTTTTCCCAAATCCCGTATCATGATCCACCAACCTTTATTGACAGGGGCTGAAGGTCAAACCACCGATCTCGAAATTCATTCAAAACAGATCCTGAAGACAAGACAGGAGATTGCTGAATTATATGCAGAGAAAACGTCAAAACCTGTTAAACAGATTCTCAAGGATATGGATCGAGACCATTGGCTGACAGCGGATGAAGCTCTGGAATATGGTTTGATTGATAAAATAGTCTCATCACGATCAGATCTTTAAAATCCTGCCTGGCTGGAAACTGATTTATTAACCGATTTAATACTGGAATAGCAACAAGGTTTCGATGAAAGTTAGCGTATTTGGAAGCGGGTATGTTGGATTAGTCGCCGGCGCATGTTTTGCCGAAAGTGGTAACGATGTTGTTTGTGTTGATATCGATGAAGAAAAGATCCAAAAACTGAACAAAGGAATCATTCCCATTTACGAGCCGGGTCTGGAGGAGATGATCAAACGGAACATGCGTCAGCGCAGGTTGAGCTTCACAACCGATATGGAAGCTGGGGTCAAGCATGCTCTCTTTGTTTTTATCGCAGTCGGTACCCCCCCTAATGAGGATGGAAGTGCTGACCTTAAGCACGTGTTGTCTGTAGCCAATACCATCGGTGCCCATATTAATGATTTTAAGATTATCGTGGATAAATCCACGGTGCCGGTCGGAACCGCGGACAGGGTTAAACAGGCGATTCATGAAGCCATATCCGCGCGTGATCTGGAGGTTGAGTTTGATGTTGTCTCAAATCCGGAATTTCTCAAAGAGGGCGCAGCCATTAACGATTTTATGCACCCGGACAGGGTGGTCATCGGGACTGATAATCCAAGAACAGCCGTTTTGATGAATGAACTGTATGCCCCTTTCATGAAAACAAAAGATTGCCTGATCTCCATGGATATCCGCAGTGCTGAAATGACAAAATATGCCGCCAACTCGATGCTGGCGACCAAGATTTCATTCATGAACGAGATCGCCCGGCTTTGTGAAAACGTAGGGGCTGATGTCGATATGGTAAGAGTAGGGATAGGCACCGATAACCGGATAGGACCGGCTTTTCTTTTTCCCGGAATCGGATATGGCGGGTCCTGCTTTCCGAAAGACGTACAGGCGTTAGTTCGCACCGGACAGGAAAATGGCTGCGACATGAACCTCCTCAAATCAGTGGAACTGGTCAATTGCGCCCAGAAAAAATATCTGTTGCAGATGATCAATAAAAAATATGGCCAGGATCTTTCCGGGTTTACTTTTGCCATTTGGGGGCTTGCATTTAAACCCCAGACCGATGATATGCGTGAAGCACCTTCCCGGGTTGTTATCAACGGACTTTTGGAACAAGGTGCAAAAATCGTGGCCAGTGATCCGGCTGCCATTGAAGAAGCCCAAAAGATATGGGGTAATCAAATAGAATACAGGGAATATTATTACGACGCTTTGGAAAATGCAGACGCTTTGCTGGTGTTAACAGAATGGAACGATTACCGCAGGCCCGATTTTAACAGGATTAAGGAACTCTTAAAACAACCCGTCATTTTCGACGGTAGAAACATATATGACCCTCATAAGATGCAAACCCGGGGATTCATCTATTATAGTGTCGGTCGAGCAGCCATTAACGGCAATTCACACAAAAAACCCTAACAATACCGATTGAATACAATGAAAAACAGTAAAAGAGTTCTAGTTACAGGTGGAGCAGGGTTCATCGGTTCACACCTGTGCAAACGTCTACTGGATGAGAATCATGAAGTGATGTGCCTGGATAATTTTTTTACCGGAAGTAAAGACAACATCCTTGACCTCATGGATAACAAGCGTTTTGAACTGATACGCCATGATATTACCCACCAGTATTTTATTGAGGTGGACTGGATTTTCAACTTTGCCTGTCCTGCTTCCCCTATTCATTACCAATATAACCCGATAAAAACTCTTAAAACCAATATCCTCGGTACCCTGAACATGCTGGGTTTGGCAAAAAGAGTCAAAGCAAGAATTCTCCATGCCAGTACTTCGGAAGTATACGGCGATCCCCAAGAACACCCTCAAACAGAAAGTTACTGGGGACATGTCAATCCCATCGGGTTGCGCAGCTGCTATGATGAGGGGAAAAGAGCGGCAGAAACCTTGATGATGGATTATAAGAGAGAACAGAAAGTCGACTCAAAAATTATCCGTATCTTTAATACCTTCGGCCCCAAGATGAGAGCTGATGATGGCAGGGTCGTCAGCAACTTTATCGTCCAGGCGCTGCAGGGAGATGATATAACAATTTACGGCGACGGATCGCAAACACGATCCTTCTGTTATATTGACGATCTGATCGAAGTTATCATGAGAATGATTGCAAAAGAGGATTTTTCCGGACCTGTCAATACCGGTAATCCTGACGAATTCACCATTCTGGAGCTTGCTCAGAAGGTGATTGAGATGACCAACTCCAAGTCGAAACTGAGTTTTAAGGAACTTCCCTCTGATGATCCGACCCAGAGAAAACCAGATATCAGCCTGGCTAAAGAGAAACTGGGATGGGAGCCTAAAGTCAATCTTGAAGAGGGATTAACAAGAACCATCGAGTATTTTGAAAAATGGCTTTCAAATTAGACTTGCCGCAACCCCAATCTTCAACCCCTTGAAAACAATAGCACCCTATTCATGAATCTGATCAACCCTTCCCAAATCGCCGTTGTCCTGGTCGAACCAACACAACCGGGCAACGTTGGCGCAGCTGCCAGGGCACTGGATAACATGGGAGTCAGTGACTTCAGATTGGTTAAACCCTGTCATTACTTCCATGCAGAAGCCCGCATGTTTTCCATGAATGCCCGTTACCTTCTCCACCAGGCAAAAACCTATGATACACTGGACGAGGCGGTTGCAGACCGGCATTTGATCATCGGTACCACCGCCAGAGAAAGAGAGAAGATCAAAAAACTGTCAGGTCTCCATAATATTTCAGGGCTGCTGGAATCAGTTACGCCGGAAACGAATATTGCCATTGTTTTTGGTCCTGAGCAGTCCGGCCTCCGGAACGAACATATTAACCTTTGTAACGAATGGATCTACATTCCCACTTTTGGTAAAAGCAGTTCGCTGAACCTTTCCCAGGCTGTGTTGGTAACTCTCTATGAGTTTTCCAAACTCTACAATATCAGCCCCAACCAACAGGAGCAAACCATCTCCCCGGCATCCTCCTCCAGTATTGAAGGAATGAAGGAACATCTTTTTGAAATTCTGAATGAAACCGATTACCTCCATCGAAGTTCAAAAGAAAATGTGTGGAGCAGTTTCTCCGATATCATCGGACGAGCAAAACCCGATGAAAGAGATGTGCGAATGATTCGCGGTTTCTTTAACCGTATCCAGGTAACCCTTAAAAAACAAAAAACAGACAAAAACAAGGAAGATTGACCCCCCCCCTTCCGGAAAATATCGGTTTCTCACCAGTTTCTCGCCTGTACTTCAACCATAAAATGAAAAACTTCAGAATTAATGACCTGTTTTTATTGTTGACAAATTCTATTTGTAGAATTAATTTAATTTTACAAAGCTTCAAAGCTTTCTTTTCTCGAACTAATTCTCAACAGTTTTTTAATATGCTGATTTTTAATAATTTTTAAATTTTCACACTTATTGAAAATCTTGTTCTAAATCCACTATTTTCTTGACATAATCTGACAAAATGATAAAGTTCTACCAATTAATTTAAAGCATGCCTCAAAGCAATTCTGAAAGCATTGATGAAAAGACGCGTTCTCTACTTCAGTTTCTTGTTGATCATGAGAAAGAAGTCAGACAGCTATTTGGTGATAAAGGATTGCTGAATGCCGTTTCAGATCCGTTTAATATTAAAATTGACAAAAATGTCACATTGACAAACCAGGTAGATGAGGCGGTTTATGATGATTTTAAGGATTTTTGTAAAAACAAAAAGATTAAAGTCAAGGTGGCACTAATGCGGGCAATGCTGGATCTGGTTGAAAAATATCATGACTATGAGATTAAATAACAGGGTAATCAAAGAGTTCAGGATTTTAGAATGGAAAACGCCAAGACGCAGTTGCGCGAGATTCAACTCGCTTTAAAACATTGTGATTTGGATTATGAAGAGATTTTAGAAGATTATCGGGAGCATATTCGTGAACATCGGGAACGCATCCGCGAGTTAAAACATCGAACGGGTAAAAAGTACTCCTTAGAAAAGACAGACGAAACCTCCCGTAAATAACAGTAGAACAGGAATCCCCAAGCATTTTGTACCCAGAATTTTATGCATTGTTTCCTCTTACAGGGCGTAGAATAGTGAAGAAAGGCGCTTCTTAAATTCCTCATTCAATCTACACCCGACGTGTCCTGCCATTGGTCATAAAAATCTTTTTGTCCGGATTTATCAGCAGATTCCTCACAAATCCACAGCTGTCTTTAACAAAAATCGAGCATTAGCATCTGTTCAAACACCCATAAGGTCACACAGTTATTTAATCAACAAGCAGAATTTCACAGCGAGATATTCCTGGTTCACCTATCAGGGTTGTATGAGCTAAAAGTGGGTGAGTGCTGAACTGATCCCCGAGATATTCTGATCCTCGAATTAAATCTGATTCTGCAAACTGGAGTCATTCACGAATCCCAACCTCTCCGTTCAGACTCCATTTAGTCCCAGAAACACTCAAAAACAGAATCAACACAATTATTAAATGTTGTATTTATTGGTTTCTTGTGTTAAAAGCAACAATACTCTGTAAAAAAATTGTCAATGACAGGCAGTTTTTTTGCTTTTTGGATTTCAGAAAACTCTGAACAGATCCAAACAATCCATGATTATTCGTGGACGAGGAAAGGCGTATAAAATCCGGTCGGTCGTGTCAATCAAATGCCGGGAGAAACAATAACGCCGTTTTGATTAAATAGTTAACCTGATTTAAAAGATGATTGTACTTATCACCTTTTAAATCGAATAAGGAGGTGAATAATGCTAAAAAGATTAAAACTCGCCATGATAGCGAGTCTGGCCATGTCCGGACTGGTTTTTGGCACAAATACGGTTTCCGCTGACGAGTTCGTTACCATTGGAACCGGTGGAGTAACCGGTGTTTATTATCCAACCGGTGGAGCGATTTGCCGTTTGGTCAATAAGAATAGAAAAGAGCATGGCATTCGGTGTTCTGTTGAATCCACTGGTGGTTCCGTTTACAATCTCAACACTATTCGTGCCGGCGAGCTTGATATGGGTGTAGCCCAGTCCGACTGGCAGTATCATGCCTTTCACGGTACCAGTTCTTTTGCTGATCAAGGTCCCAACAAGAATTTAAGAGCTGTCTTTTCAGTTCATCCAGAGCCCTTTACCGTTGTAGCACGCAAAGACTCCGGCATCGTGAACTTTGAGGATCTCAAGGGAAAAAGAGTTAACATTGGAAATCCCGGATCAGGTCAGCGAGGGACAATGGAAGTCTTAATGAAAGCATTTGGTTGGACCAAGGATAACTTTTCGCTAGCTTCCGAGCTGAAACCCGCCGAGCAGTCCAAGGCCTTATGCGATAATAAAATCGACGCCATGGTCTATACAGTGGGACATCCAAACGCTTCGATCAAGGAAGCGGTAAGTTCCTGTGATGCTGTTCTTGTCAATGTCATCGGCCCTGTGGTTGAAAAGCTGATCAAAGACAACGATTACTACCGAAGAGCGGTTATCCCAGGTGGTATGTATACCGGAAACCCGAAAGATACCATCACCTTTGGTGTCGGTGCAACTTTTGTTTCCTCAACCAACACGCCTGACAATGTTATTTACAGCGTGGTCAAGGCGGTATTTGAAAACTTCGATGCTTTTAAGAAATTCCATCCTGCTTTTGAACATCTGGACAAAAAGGAGATGATAAAAGACGGTTTGTCAGCTCCGTTGCATGCCGGCGCTTTGAAATACTACAAAGAGGTTGGACTTAAGTAACACTGACAAGGGGCAGTGATTAATCTGCCCCCTTTTTGCCCTCCGTGTCATGGTTACCTTGAATTTGGGCACCCGGGGTTTGATA
This sequence comes from bacterium, assembly GCA_018829445.1. Taxonomy (GTDB): domain Bacteria; phylum SAR324; class SAR324; order XYD2-FULL-50-16; family XYD2-FULL-50-16; genus JAHJTV01. The sequence goes on along the minus strand of JAHJTV010000079.1, from coordinate 211,488 downwards.
TTTGACAAGTTATGATCACAACATCTTTTCAATGATCAGTTGGGGAATCGCGCAATGGCAGAAATAGGTACTTCAAATCACGAAACCACAGAAAAAAGTCTCGACAAATTGATAGTTGATTCAGAATCCGGAACCCGTAGGCCAGGAGGATATGTTGGGAAACTACTGATACTTATTCCCTTTACCTGGTCATTGTTTCAACTTTGGCTGGCTTCGCCCTTACCCTTTATATTTAATTTTGGTGTTTTTAATGGAACAGAGGCGCGATCCATCCACCTGGCATTCGCCGTTTTTCTGGCATTTACAGCTTTTCCAGCTTTAAAACGATCGCCGCGTGATTATATACCTGTCCAGGATTGGTTATTAGCCTTAGGAGGAGCCTTTGCCGCCGCATATATATACATTTTCTATGAAGGTCTCTCGCAAAGGTCAGGATTGCCAACTACCATTGATATTACTGTTTCCATAATCGGAATGCTGATACTGCTGGAAGCAACGCGGCGAGCACTCGGCCCGCCCTTGATGGTGGTTGCTATCGTCTTTCTTACCTATACTTTTGCAGGCCCTTATATGCCTGACATCATTTCACACAAAGGGCAAAGTCTTTACAAAGTTTCAGCACATCAATGGCTGTCAACAGAAGGTGTTTTTGGAGTGGCCTTGGGTGTTTCCACCAGCTTTGTGTTTCTGTTTGTTTTGTTTGGCTCCCTGTTGGAAAAGGCGGGCGCGGGAAACTACTTTATAAAAACATCGTTTTCACTGTTGGGACACATGCGTGGCGGACCGGCTAAAGCTGCCGTCGTTGCATCCGGCGTAACCGGGATTATTTCCGGATCATCCATCGCCAATGTGGCAACAACAGGTGTTTTCACCATCCCTCTGATGAAACGTGTAGGTTTCCCGGCGTCCAAAGCCGCAGCAGTAGAGGTGGCGGCTTCTACCAATGGTCAATTAACACCACCGGTTATGGGAGCGGCGGCTTTTCTGATGGTGGAATATGTAGGCATTACCTATCTGGAGGTAATAAAACATGCGATTCTTCCGGCCCTAATCTCCTACATCGCCTTGGTATACATTGTCCACCTGGAATCATGTAAGGCGAATATTGTTGGATTACCCCGCAGGGTCAAACGTACTATCCTACAGAGCATGTTATCCTTTGTCGGCTCCATATTAGGCATGTGTATTATGGGAATAGTTGTTTATTACGGCATCGGCTGGCTTAAGAACGTTTTCGGTGAAGCCTCCGTCTGGATAGTGGCTGTCTTGGTATTAGCTGCCTACATCGGGCTTCTGAAATTCGCCTCCCGTTATCCCGAATTAAAAATGGATGATGTCGGTTCAGAAATCCTGGAGTTGCCGGAGCCGGGACCCACAATTAAGGTTGGACTCTACTACTTGATTCCACTGGTTGTTTTAATGTGGTGTTTGATTGTGGAAAGATTTTCTCCCGGATTATCGGCTTTCTGGGCAACCGTGTTGATGATCTTTATCTCGCTGACGCAACGTCCGATTTTCAGCTATTTCCGCGGGAAATTTGATTATTACGTCGCATTTAGGCAGGGAGTCGAGGATGTATTTGAGGGAATGGTTAATGGCGGCCGCAACATGATAGGAATCGGTGTAGCAACTGCTGCTGCCGGTATCGTTGTTGGAACCGTTACTTTGACCGGTATTGGTCAGGTTATGATTGAGCTGGTTGAGTTTATTTCCGGTGGTAACATTATGTTGATCCTGCTCTTTACCGCTGTTATCTGCCTGATTCTCGGCATGGGATTGCCAACCACAGCCAACTATATTGTGGTTTCTACCTTGATGGCGCCGGTAATCGTGGAGCTGGGAGCAGAAGCCGGGCTGGTGGTGCCGTTAATTGCGGTACATATGTTTGTCTTTTTCTTTGGAATTCTTGCCGATGATACGCCGCCCGTGGGATTGGCGGCATTTGCCGCCTCCGCCATTGCCAAAAGTGACCCTATTAAAACGGGTATTCAGGGTTTTATGTACGATATCCGTACGGCTATTTTGCCCTTCATGTTTATTTTTAATACCCAGTTGTTGCTGATCGGTATCGACAGTATCTTTGAATTGCTGCTGGTGATTGCCAGTGCTGTAACTGCAATGTTGCTGTTTGCCGCTGCCACACAGGGCTATTGGCTGACCAATAGCAGGAAGTGGGAAACAGTCATGCTTTTATTGATTGCTTTCACCTTGTTTCGACCGGGTTTCTGGTGGGATAAACTGTATCCGCCTTATATCGATATGGCTCCGGCAAAAATCTATGATGCGGCTGAAAATATAGTCTCTAAAGGTCGGTTGCAAATTGTTGCTTCAGGACTGAATATTGAGGGCGATTTTGAACGAAAGGCGGTTACCCTACCCATGGGTGAATCCGGATCAGGGCGGGCGAGGATTGAAGATACCGGATTGATGCTGAGTATACAAGATGACGGCATCGTCATCATCGACAATGTGGCTTTCGACAGTATTGCTCAAAAGGTGGGACTCGACTTCGACTGGAAAATCGAAATACTACGTGTAGAGTCTGATCGTCCTTCCAAACATATTGCATTTATCCCTGCACTTTTAATGCTGACAATAATTTGGGCACTTCAGCGTAGACGAAGAAAACTGACTGATCTAAAAACCGTTTGACAAGATCCGTTTCACAAAGCCGATCTCGATCGAAAGAGGACTTATAATCTAATGCCCATGAATTCGCCAGTATCCGCTTATGAGTCAATTGACAACCATTTATCTAATAGTTACGATGGGAAAACTCAAAGACTTCCCGTGCATACTGGAACCAGGAAGACTCAACGGCTTAAATTCACCATAACCCTGATATTTGAATAAAAATCGCCTTGACTAGTGCAGTTTTCCCTTCGAAGGTTATTTCTCCGACCCTCACAGGAATCTATCATCGAAATCGGATTTATCAGATCCTTAGAAAAAGCAGGAACAAATCCGTCGTTTGGATTGGAGGACCAGCGGGGGCAGGAAAGACGACCGTTGTCGGTGGATACCTGGAGAAAATTAAAATCTCCCATTGCTACTATCAAATAGATGACAGTGATGACGATGTTGCATCTTTCTTCTTCAACATGAGAATGGCAGCTCAGGAATCCGGGTTTTCCAGCCCAGACAACCTGCCATTTTTTACTCCCGAATACACATTAGGTCTTCCGGCATTTTGTCGACGGTTTTTTCAGACTATGTTTTCCGGGTTATCACTTCCCTTTGTCATTGTGTTCGACAACTTTCAGGAACTGCCGGAAAACCCGGCAATGCTAACAGTGTTTCATGTCCTGCTGGAGATATTACCTAAAGATATTCAGGTGTTCTTTATCAGCCGCTCTGAACCGTCATCAAACCTGGCAAAATTTCGATTAGATCATAAAATGGAGGTGATCTCCTGGCAAAAGCTACGTCTGACTGGTGAAGAAGCACAGGGTGTACTGCGAACCCGCATCAATGATAAGATTCCCGGTAAATTGGTGGAAAAGCTGAACAATCGGTCAGACGGCTGGATGGCCGGACTGATCCTTTTGGCAGAAAGCGCCAGACAATCAGGATTTGAGCCGAATCTGTCATTGGAAACCTGTTCAGAACTCACCTTTGATTATTTGTCAAATGAAGTTTTTCGGCATTTTGATTGTGATAAAAAAGATTTCCTGATAAAAAGCGCACTGTTAACCAAAATGCCTGTGGAGCTAGTATCAAAACTGACTCTTCACGATTCCGCCAGAATTCTGCCCGATCTCAAAAAAAACAACTACTTTATTGAGTTCCGTCCCGGAGAAACGCCCGTTTATCAATATCACGCATTATTTCGCCAGTTTCTTTTAAATAGAGCCAAGGAGTTACTGACTGAAAGCGAGATCAGATGCCTAAGCATCAGGGCAGCTCTGTTGCTGGAAGAAAACGGTCAGGTGGATGAATCTCTAAGACTGTTGGGAGAAATAGGTGACTGGTCCGCCATGGCAGAATTGATTAATCGCAGCGCCGGATTGTTTCTCAATCAGACCAAGTGGAAAACACTCGAGAATTGGATAGAGAAGATTCCAGAGAAAGAGATCGATACCCACCCATGGCTGTATTACTGGCTTGCGATCTGTAAGCTTCCCTATAATCCGACTCAGGCAAGGATTATCTTTGAAAAAGCCTATGCATTACTTTTAAATCGCAATGATCCCGTTAAAATGATGATGATCATCGCCGGTGCTGCCGAGGCTACTTTTGTAGAGGGGCGAAATTTTCATCTGCTAAACAACTGGATCGACAAGATGGTTCAGCTAGTCTCCGAGAACAAGGGTTTTCCCTCTCGGGAGATTGAAGAGCGATCAGCATCCACGATTTTTGGTGCCATGGTCAACCGACAACCGGATCACCCCGATTTTAAGGAGTGGCTGGAGCGCACGCGCAATGTATTGTTGAATAGCCTGGATGAGAATCTTAAGCTGGTAGCCGGATTTGCCTTGTGCAGCCATTATCTCTATACCGGCGATTTTTCCAGTATTGGTTTCATAGTAGATACCCTGCGCCGACAAACAGAAGGAGGAGAAGCCCACCCATTCTGGATCGTCCTTGTCAGGCTGGCTTCTGCCGGAAGATACTGGTTAACGGGGCACTCGGATCAATGTTTGCAGGAAACAGAAGCAGCTTTATCCTTTTCGGAAGAACAAGGCATTCACTTGTGGGACGCTCATTTTCTCGGCTTTGGTGCTGCCGGCGCACTGAGCGGTGGGAACTACGATCTGGCCCGGAACTACCTGGAACGGATGTCTCAGGCAATGATCCCGGGAATGCTTTACACAGTGGCAATGTACCACTGCATATCTGCCTGGCTGCACCTTTTGGCAGGAGATCTGCGCCAGGCTGAAAACCATGCTGAAACAGCGTTAAAGATGGCGGAAGAGTTGGGAGGAACTATTCCTTTGGTGATCGGTTACCAGGCTGTTTGCCTCTGCAAACACCAGAAAGGAAAACCCGAACAGGCCCTTAAAATCTCTAAAAAAGCGATTGCACTCAGTGAAAGAATGGACAGTTCGCTACTCAGGTTCCAATCAATGTGCACCCATGCCATTTTGATGTTTGATTGTGGCACTCGTGACCAAGTGGTACAAAGCCTGGAAAAAGCCATGATTCTTGGACACAGAGGTGATCTATTGAACTTCTGGCTTTTCCTGCCCCGGGTTATGACCCGACTGTGCCTGACAGCCCTGGAGCTTGGAATTGAAACACCATATGTTCAAAAGCTGGTATCTTTAAGAAATCTTCAACCGGATCACCCTCCCGTGAGTATTGCAGTTTGGCCCTGGCGTATCCGGTTTTACACACTGGGAAGTTTCCGGTTTGAAATTGACGGCACTGAGCAGCGGTTCAAGGGAAAACCTCCAAAGAAACCCCTTGAAATGCTCCGGCTGATTGTTACTCTGGGTGGAAAGGATATCGATGAAGACAGGGTAACCGATGCTTTATGGCCCGACGCCGAAGGTGATTCCGGACACAAGAACTTTGAAATCACCCTTCATCGACTTAGAAAGCTGATCGGCGTGGATGATTGCATCCATATGAATGAAGGACGACTGAGCCTGAATCCTGTCATGTGCTACCTCGATTATCAGCAATTCGAGGCTCTGGATCGAAAGATTAAAAATTCAGATCTTTCTCTCGACCAAAAGCTGTCGCACCAGCAGGAAATAGATCTGTTGGAGGAAGCGATCAGTCTTTACCATGGCCACTATTCCTGCCAGGAATCATGGGCGATATCTATCAGGGAAAACCTGAGACGAACTTTCGTAAAGCTTCTATTAAGGCTGGGTAACCTGTTGGAAGCTGAAGGAGAATATCGGTTGGCTGCTGACAGGTACCTGAAAGGATTAAGAATCGATAATACCATTGAAGAGTTTTACCGCTGCCTGATCCTGTGTTACCACTCCCAGGGACTCATTTCTGAAGCTGAAAAAACCTACCGGCTTTATGAACAAACCATGAAAAGCAACTTGAACCTGCCTGTTTCCGAGGAGATGACCGAATTACTACGAAAAATAACCCTCTCTTCCGTGTAATAAATCTCCTAATCTGTTTTCCGGATTAAGAGACTTATCTTTTTAGATCTCTTCCCGCATTTTTCTTATCCAGTTTAATCTATATTATTGTTAACGAGAATTATCTCACAATTTGCTGCCTAAACATTCTCATTTTTGTATTCAGAATGTCTTGTTTGATTCCCGGAGTTCTAATCTAGACATATATCTGGCGGCAATATCAAATATTTGGAATCTGTAAGTAATTTGTAAGCCATTTGATGGAAAAATACCAATACCGAAATTGGACTAATTTCTGTCAGAAATCTGCTGAAAATCAGAGAGGAAATAGCCTGACAGTTTTTATTGGATATTAGACAACCTTCAAAGGAGGATTTGGGATGAAAAAAGTTTGGTTAAGAGTTTTGATAAGTCTGATGACGATTGTGTTTATTGTTGGCTGTGCGACTTCCGAAGATGATGACGACAACTCAACTGCCTCTTCATCGGGCAGTCCCGTCCCATCATTGCATACCAATGCGAAAAAAGTATTGCCCTTGTCTGGACAGGAAGCCAGTTCATCAACAACATTTTCCAGTGAATCTGAATATTTGCTTGACGAGGAAGCAAATATCAGTCTTGCTGCGATTGGAAGTTTTACTTATGATCCGACTTCTGATTATGCTGATCAGGGGTTTCAATCATTCTTTAATGGATTGTTCGATTCCTCCAACGATACCACGACAACGACCATTATGGGTCTCATTGCACACGGTGAATTCTTTGTTAATGATATATACTACAGCTATGTTGACACTGTAAACACCTTCACCGACCAGAAGCAGGCTGAGGCAACCCGAACAGTCAAAGATATATCCGTTTGTACCGGTGTCGGAGCTTCGGATATTGAAGGACAAACAGTCACCCTCCCCTATTTTAATGAAATCGTCACCGGGTTTGATTGTTTCTTTGAATCAACTGATTTACCGTCGGACCATGATGCTTTATACAACGTTTTCCTTAAAAACGATCAGAGTACTGATGTTAAATTCCTGCATTCAAAGATCAACGATTCCGAAAACGGAAAACAGTACCTTGTCTTTTATGGCGAGTACAGCGAAACCACCCACAATTTCAGCATGAAGGTTGCGCAGTTGGATGATAAACTGGATGGAGACGGCAGTTTCGATACGAATGAATGGCGGCTGGCAGCCAAAGTATCCGGGAATGTGGGTGACCACACTTTTACTGTTCAGCTTTCCTCAGGCAGTATTCAAATGGTAGGCAAGGGAACCTCAGAAGGTACCAACGCCAGATTCCTGGCAGGGTTTAAAGAAGACAGCACAACGGATGCATATTTTTTCTGTATCGATTCCAGCGCTGCCACCAAAATTCCGGTAAGCAGCACCTCCGAATGCAGTGCCTATGTTGCGGATGTTGAGCAAATGGAGTTTCTTGATCAGATCAGTAGCAGTTTCTCAGTAATTCCAACGGCTCAATAGAAATTGTGATTATTACTTCAGGGCTTCAACGAGAAGCCCTGTAAAATCATATTAATAAAATCCGATCAGGAGGCAGAATTCTGATTTCCCGTTCCCTACTGTTTGAACCCCCTCATAAACTGGTTCCAAAGGATTGCTGCAGATCAACCGCAATTTCATCCAATGCCTCATGAGCCTGGCTTAATACCTTATCGGCACTGACAAAACCGTGAATCATTCCTTTAAAACAACGATAATGGACATCCCCTCCTGCTTCTTCCAATTTATCGGCATATAACTTTCCATCCTCTCTTAAAGGATCCATTTCAGCGGTAATGATGGTTGCAGGTGGAAGATTGCTGAAATCTTTTGCCAGTAAGGGTGAGACAAGTGGATTTGCCCATTCACTGACTTCAGGCAAATAAAGCCCCCTGAACCATTCGATATCCTTTTTTGTCAACATAAAACCCTTGGCAAAAAACCGATAGGAATCTGTTTCAAGTTCGCTGAGGTTGGTTGCCGGATAGACCAGTACCTGGCGTAGTATCTTCGGCCCGTTTTTATCTCTTGCCATCAAAGAGATGGCAGCGGCAAAGTTACCTCCCGCACTATCACCCATTACCGCAATTTTTGCCGAATCTCCCCCAAAAGATGCTGCATTTTCAGAGACCCAGAGGAGGGCGGCATAGGAATCTTCGAGTCCGGCCGGAAAGGGGTGTTCGGGGGCAAGTCTGTAATCAACCGCCACGACGATGGAATCGGATCTATTTGCAAGGTATCGAACAAGATTATCATGAGAATCCAGATTCCCTTGTACCCATCCACCTCCATGGAAGAAAACAATTACCGGAAGCATTTCTTTCTCAATTGGAATGTAGATCCGAATGGGGATATCTGTCGCTGCTCCCGGGATAGTCCGATTTACGACCCTTTTTAATGGTACGGGTTCACTGGAAAAGGATTTTGCCTTCTCAATCAGCCGCTGTCTGCTTTCGGCTACCGAAGGTCGGTTTTCCTCACTGCTTGAATCTTTCCCCGAAAGACTCATGAACTTCAATACAATGGCAACTTTATAATTTAGCTTACCATGGCCGGTATCCGCCCAATGATCAACGAGAAAAACGCCAATCAGGCATAAGGTTGTTACAATCGCTATTATCCAGATCAATACTTTTTTCATAGGTTCTCCCTCAACATATCACAGCACTATTGAGTTTTGTTGAGCCAACAAAAGCATGCTGCAGTTCGACCCCAATTCTCTGGATAATATATAATCATGTCAACAGGTTTGATAAAAAATTTTCCTCAGCATCTGCAAAACACTTATACTATCGCAACCGATTCAAGTTCCTCTTCATACAGGATATTCTCAATATTAAGTAAAATCCTGACATTGTTACCGATCTTTCCGATTCCCTTGATGTATTTGCTGCTGATTCCGGAATGGGTGCGAGGAGGAGGGTCGATATTCTCTTCCGGAATATCGAAGACCTCACTGACAGTATCGACTACCACTCCGACCGGCACCTCGCCAATCTCAACGACAATGATTGAGGTTCGATTATCGTACTCACGAGCTTCCATTTTAAAAAACTTGCGAAAATCGATTATCGATATTACTTTCCCCCGAAGATTAATCACTCCTATAAACGATTCCGGCATATCCGGCACCTCTGTTATTTCCTGCATGACAATGATCTCTTTGACATGTTTGATTTCGATTCCGTACGATTCCCTTCCCACATGAAATGACAGGTACTTTCCTTTTTGAGTATCCTCATCTATTTCTTCATATTGATCGAATTGTGATTCTCTTTGTTCCATGATTTTTACCTCTTCTATATAAATTCTTCGGTTTAATCTGCAAGCATGGCAAATTTAAAAGCTCTCATTCTATGGAAAGGTCTTTATATCAACGGAATGCCTTGCACAAAAAAAGGATCAGGCATCTTTTTTCCTTTGACAACTACATCATGTACTCTCCGGGTTTTACGGGGAAATACTTAATACACTATACTGCATTGTATCACGATTCAGTCTTTAACTGTCAAAAAAATAAATGGTCGGAAAAAGAAGAGGGGAGTTTGCTGATAATACATGACATAAAGCCGTTTTCTTCAACAGTTGGGTATGAACAATGGTTATTGGTCAAATTGAATACTGAACTCCATCACTTCACAGCTCGTTTACCACGAACACTCCATCCAAAATCCGGCTATTTGAATGCCCCTCAAAACTCTTATTTCTATATTTTTGGCTCAAAACAATGGAGATACTGACAATGCCATATGGCATGTGATACTTTCCAAATTAAATCATGTTCAGTTTGTTTTTAATCGTCCTAGTTATTTTACAGTTTATTGACGGTTATGCCCCTATAAGATAACATACTTTTGACGGTTGTCGCCTGTAATCTATCAACATGGGAAGGTTAAGAACTTACCAAAATTTGATTGTAATTGGCATACAACCGGGATTTCTATCACCCAATTGTTATTTTGGCTCTAATGGGATCAAGCCCGGCAACACGGAGAGGATTTTAAGTTTCCGGTAACATGTAGGGCATATTTTTAATTGTTTTACTATCAACCATCTAAAAAGACGGAACAAAAACCTGAGTACTCTGGACAAAACAGACAAATGTTACGGACCCATGTTGAAGTTCTTGAGGATTTTTTGAGCTCGATTCGTGAACCATTAATGATGTTGAATTCCGACCTGAAGGTCGTAAAAGCCAATTATTCCTTTTACCAGACATTCAACGCTAATCCGGATGAAACAGAAGGATTGCTGATATATGATATCGGAAATCGGCAATGGGATATTCCCAGACTCAGAGAACTACTTGAAGATATCCTTCCACAGAATTCCATATTCAATGACTTTGAAGTGGAACATAACTTTGAAACTGTCGGTTGGAAGATAATGCATTTGAATGCCAGACGGATCTACCAAAAATCTGATCAAACCGAGTTGATTCTGTTGGCAATTGAGGATGTGACTGAGCGTGAATATTATAAAAGAAATCTTGAGGAGATTGTTGAAAAACGAACGGCCGAACTTGTCATCGCAAGGGAAGAAGCGGAAAAAAGCAAACATCTGACTGAAACTGCCCTTGATGAGATTAAGAAGTTAAAGGACAAACTTGAAGCTGAAAGAGCCTATCTCCAGGAAGAAATCAAACTGGAATACAACCATGAGAATATTATCGGCCAAAGTAACGAAATCAATTACGTTTTCTATAAGGTCGAACAGATCGCCGGTACTGATACAAATGTACTGATTCTTGGTGAAACCGGAACCGGCAAAGAGTTGGTGGCTCGAGCCATTCACGGTTTGAGTCTGCGTAAGGATCGTGCTCTAATCAAAATGAATTGTGCCGCATTGCCTTCCAGTCTAATTGAAAGCGAACTATTCGGCCATGAGAAAGGAGCTTTCACCGGTGCTCATTCCAGACGGCTGGGACGATTTGAGATTGCCAACGGTGCAACTATTTTTTTGGATGAAATCGGTGAATTGCCACTGGAATTGCAGCCAAAGCTGCTCAGGGTCATCCAGGACGGTGAGTTTGAACGGTTGGGTAGTTCCCACACCATTAAAATCGATACACGCATTATTGCAGCTACCAATCGTAATCTGGAAGAAGAGGTTCGCAAGGGACGTTTCCGTGACGATCTCTGGTACCGATTAAATATATTTCCGATTACTATGCCCCCACTCCGTGACAGAGTAGACGACATTCCGCTTCTTGTTGATTTTTATGTCAAAAAAATATCCAAGCGGTTGGGTAAGGTGATTGAAATGATTCCTGTGAGTGTCATGAATACCCTGAAAAAATACCACTGGCCGGGAAACATCAGGGAACTGGAAAACGTTCTTGAGAGAGGAGTGATTAATTCATCGGGCCCTAAATTACGCCTGGTTGATGAACTCAAGAAACCGTTAACGGATAACAGACCAAACCAGAAAACGCTGGAAACGGTGGAGCGAGATCACATTGTCCAGGTGCTTGAACAGTGCCAGTGGAAAATCGCCGGAAATAACGGGGCTGCAGAAATTCTTGGGCTTGATCGTAGCACCCTGCGTGCACGTATGCGAAAACTGGGTATCATGAAGCCGTAAATGATCCAATTTTTTTTGCTGCCCTCCCACAAAGACAACTTTTCAATTTTTCCCAACAGCATAATGGTAATCCAGAGTTAAAAATATCAGAATCAATGGTCATATATGACCAATGGTCATATATGACCATGAAATCCCTCCAATATTTCAGATAGCAATCAAACATCAATCAAAAGTATCACCATTGTAATCAGCCGCTTAAACACAATATATCAATCACCAGCCCCCTTGGCTTGAATCTTGAGTATAGAAGTATATGTATTTCAATTCTAAATATGATTAATCTTTAAAACAGGGGAACTCAAATGAATCAAGAGAAAATTAAAACTGGTATTTGGAGTGCAATCGGTGGTGCAGTTGTCACGATGATTGTCGGTTTTTCAATGGGTGGATGGGTTTTAGGCAGCACCTCGCTGGATTCAGGTAAAAAGATGGCTCAGAGTGCTGTCATCGAGCGTTTGACCCCGATGTGTGTTGCTCAGTTCAACCAGGATTTGGAGAAAGAGAAAAAGCTGGTGGAATTCAGAAATATTGATTTCTGGAAAAAAGAGCAATACATCATGGACCAGGGTTGGGCAACAATGCCTTTTGAAGCAGAGCCAGACACTCAAATCGCAGACAGCTGTTCCACATCGCTCATGAAGAATGGCCAGTAAGAATCTGTTATCGGCACTCTGAAATTTTCAAATATCCAATATGCGGCAACGGTTTATTCAGGGAGATCTCTAATTATGCAAACACTTGTTCTTATTGTGGAGTGTTCTGCTCTACGCAGAGGAGAACTTTCATGATCATTGTCAGGATAACATTGAACGTGCTGCCGGAAAAACAGTTGGAGTTCACGCAAACACTGCTCTCCATGATTGAAGCAACGGAAATGGAGACAGGTTGTCTGAGCTATGGCGTCTATAGTGATATCGAAGACAAGAACTGTTATAACCTGTTGGAGGAGTGGGAAACCCGTGAAGATTTGAATCATCATATGAGGTCGCATAGATTCAGTGTTTTACTCGGATCAAAGACACTTTTATGCAAACCACTTAAAATTCAAATTTTTACCGTTGCAGCCTCTGAAGGAATAGAGGCTGTGAACTCCTCAAGAGAAACAAAAAATAATCTCTCAGGTTGAATTGGTATCACACAGGACAGTCTGCAAAAAGAGGAGTTGGAAAAATGCTGCCGGTTACCACCCCGGCTTAATATCCGAAATCAAGGAAAATCCCTGACCAAAGACGGCAGATCCGTTGTTAATTAAAGATCAATGGAGATGTATGATAAATAAAATAGAAAACGAGAGCTCTTCGCGGAAAAAAAAAGTATCGTTCACACCCAATAGAAAATTTATCAATAACGCTGTGGAAGAATATGTAAACAAAGGCGGGAAAATAACCAAACTGGATACAGCCAATGGTTATTATAGCAATATGACGCCTAACAAAGGCGCACTTTCAGGATCTGAGAGTTCTGCTGATGAAACATCCGGCCACAGAAATCAGTCGACCGATTAAACCAATTCGCTATCATCAAAAGATCCAATGTTATTGGATAAGACAGTTACTTAATAAAAAGAGGTCAAAATGGGTGACAAAGGGAAAAGAGACAAAGGAAAACGAGAAGAACAGAAGGTTGGAAAAAGCACTCTGAAGGAGAAACGGAAGGAAAAAAGGGATAAAGGAAAAGCTGACTCGATGTTTTCAACTACTACTGCGAACCCGAAAAAAAAATCATAAGGGAATTTGTTGCATCATATCAAATTTTTCCGAACATTGTTGAGGGTAAACGTCGAAAAACCTGGCTCATATGGCTTGAGTTACGAATCAGAAGTAAAAATGGAAAGTGGTTATGACATCTGTAATAAAGTATTATGAGGGCATTAACTCGGTTGCAGTAATCGGCAACTATCTGCCCCGCCAATGCGGCATCGCAACTTTTACCACAGACCTGGTTGAAGGATTAACTGCGGAAGCCCCGGACGTGAACTGCTGGGCCGCCGTTATGAATGATAAACCCGAAGGATATTCCTATCCGGAAAAAGTTCGCTTTGAGATAAACCAGAACAGGTTGACTGATTATAGTGTTGCAGCTCAATTCTTAAATATCAGTCAAACGGATATTGTCTGTTTGCAGCATGAATATGGTCTATTCGGAGGTCTCGCCGGCAGTCATCTGCTGAATTTGTTAGCTGATCTGCGTATGCCTGTGGTAACGACGTTGCACACAGTTTTGAAAGATCCCGCCCCGGAATACCACGAGGTCATGTGCAAACTATCCGATCTTTCCGATAAACTGGTGGTGATGAGTCAAAAAGCCTCGGATTTCCTTAAAAATGTTTATGATGTGCCCGAGGAGAAAATTGCCTTCATCCATCATGGCATTCCGGATACACCATTTATTGATTCAAGCTTCAATAAGGACAAATTCGGGGTGGAAGGGAAAAAGGTGCTGCTCACATTCGGATTGCTATCACCCAATAAAGGCATTGAAACGGTGCTGCAAGCACTACCCGCAATTGTCAAAGAACATCCTGAAGTAGTCTATATTGTTCTGGGGGCTACACACCCACATATTTTAAAGCTGCATGGAGATGCATACCGAATTGATTTGCAGCAGCTTGTTCGTAAACTCCACATCGAGGAGCATGTTATTTTTCAAAACCGCTTTGTAGCCTTGAGAGAATTATGTGAGTTCCTCAGCATCGCTGATATTTATATTACCCCATATCTTGATGAAGCCCAGATAACGTCTGGTACCCTTGCCTATGCCATGGGTAGCGGAAAAGCTGTTATTTCGACACCTTACTGGTATGCCACAGAAATGCTGGCCGAAGGCCGTGGACGAATTGTCCCCTTCAATAATCCGGATACCATTGCAGAACAGGTTATCGGACTTTTGGGTAATGACATTGAACGACACGCCATGCGTAAAAAAGCCTATACATTCAGCCGTGAAGCCATTTGGAAAGAAGTATCCCGAAAATATCTCCAGCTGTTCAGTGAAGTACGAAATAACCGGACTCGAAACCCTCGTCCCCGGCACTCTTACGTTGAAAATATCAAAGCCATCACAAGTTTTGAACTCCCGGAGATCAAGCTCAATCACCTCAAAGCAATTACCGATGATACCGGCATGCTACAGCATGCCAACTACACTACCCCCGACCGTACTCATGGTTATTGTACTGACGATAATGCCAGAGCGCTGCTCGTAACCGCAATGGGACAAAAATATCTGCCAACTAACGGTTATGGACTTGAAACCCTCAGCGGTCATTATCTCGGGTTTCTTCTGTATGCCTATAATGAAAAAAGCGGACGTTTTCGCAATTTCATGACCTATTCAAGGAACTGGACAGAAGAAACAGGCTCCGAGGATTCACATGGCAGAGCACTCTGGTGCCTTGGTAAAACAGTGACTTTTCTTGATGATCCCGGTTACCTGGCTATGAGTACTACCCTCTTTAATAAAGCTCTGAGAGTAATCGAAGAATTCAGTTCCCCCCGTGCTCTCGCCTACAGTTTAGTAGGTATACATGCTTATCTGCACAGGTTTTCCGGGGATAGTGATGTGCGCAGGATCAGGGACTTTCTTGCCGGCAGACTTTTTAACCAGTTTAAAGACAATAAAACGGACGATTGGCCCTGGCTTGAAAACACACTTAACTACGCCAACGGGAAACTACCTCATGCCTTGCTGATATCCGGTCACCTGATGCAGCGAAATGATATGATCGATATGGGACTCAATTCCCTTAAATGGCTGTTAACAATCCAAACCGAAGATAATCACTTTGTACCTATCGGTTGCAACGGGTGGTATAAAAAGGGTGGCAATAAGGCACGCTTCGACCAGCAGCCCATAGAAGCCAAAGCCATGGTCCAAGCCTGTGTTGAAGCTTATAATATAACCCGGGACCAGATCTGGTATAAAAATGCTGTCATGTGTTTTAACTGGTTTCTCGGTCACAATGACCTGAATATGGTACTATATGACTCCAAATCCGGTGGCTGCCGGGATGGATTGATGGTAGACGGCATGAACCAGAATCAGGGAGCGGAATCATCGCTTGCCTGGTTACTTTCACTGATGACATTAAAAAAGCTTTATGCCGACGAGATTTTAAAACAATCATCGTTACAGAAACCCGTTTAATAAAGGTCTTGGCTATGCATATCGCTATACTTTCACCCATTGCCTGGCGGACACCACCCCGACATTATGGCCCTTGGGAAAACGTAGCCTCCCTCATAAGCGAAGGATTAGTGGCATGCGGTCATGAAGTAACTTTGTTTGCAACTGCAGATTCGCAGACCAGCGGTACTTTGCACTCGGTTTGCCCACGGGGTTATGAAGAGGATCATTCGTTGATTCCAAAAGTTTGGGAGTGCCTTCACATTTTAGAGCTATTTGAACAAGCTGATGAGTACGACATCATCCATAACCACTTTGACTATCTACCATTGACCTATTCCGGTCTGACCACCACCCCGGTGGTGACAACCATTCATGGTTTTTCATCTCCTGAAATCCTACCGGTTTTCAAAAAATTCAATGGTAAAACGGATTACGTTGCCATTAGTGATGCCGACCGCTCGCCTGAACTTGATTATATCAAAACCATCCATCACGGTATCGACATCAAACTGTTTGATTTTCAACCTGTTTCTGGTGATACCCTGCTTTTTTTCGGACGTATTCACAACGATAAAGGAGCAAAGGAAGCGATTCAAATTGCCGGAGCCTGTAACAAAAAACTGATCATGGCGGGGATTATCCAGGACCAAGCTTACTTTGATCAATATGTTGCCCCTTATATGGACAACGATAAAGTAACATATGTCGGCAGCGTTGGACCGGTTGAGCGCAATCAACTGCTTGGAGAAGCCTGTGCTCTATTGCACCCCATACAATTTGATGAACCTTTCGGTCTCTCTGTCATTGAATCGATGGCATGCGGTACCCCCGTGATCGCCATTGATCGTGGTAGTATGCCTGAAATTATTGAGAATAATAAGAATGGATTTTTAGTCAACAACGTGGAAGAAGCCATTGAGTCTGTTGCACATATTAAAGAGATTGACCGCGCCTACTGTCGGCGTCATATTGATCGTCATTTTACAGTCGAGCGTATGATTGGAAAATACATAGAAGTTTACCAAATGATTCTCAACTCCAAAGACCAGAAAAATGCTTTCGAGGCATCTAAGATAGATAGTGGTGTCAACTGACAGTGAAATACTTTCGAGGATATGTTCCATTTGTTGCTTATCCTGACACAAACTCATAAAACCGGACAAAAAGTACAAACAGCAACAATAATATGACAACATACAGGGAAAAATGAGTCAGAAGCTAAAGGTTGAAAGAAAAGCAAATAAGATTAACGGAGATACGTCACGTGTAATCACACGTCTTCATCTTCCTGATGACAAATATCGCATATCGAAAATGATTCAACGGATAATGCTTCTTTCTGAAACAGCTGCCGCAAACTTGTTCACTCAAATAATGGACGATTTTTCCGGACGGCATGAAAACATCGGACATATTTTTGAACGTCACTTGAATGAGGTAAAGGCCTATCTTCCCCGGGACACAATTCTCAGCGAGGTGCAAAAAGCTCTTATCGGTGCATACTTTACGAAAGAATACGCCATTGAATCAGCCGCCCTTTTCAACCCTTCTATTGTTCCTCATCCTGATCAAAGCCATCTGAAAAAAGGCAGCCTGCGCTTTGTCATGAGTCTCCGTGCAACCGGCGAGGGCCATGTTTCGTCTATTGTCTTTCGTAGCGGTGTCCTTGATGGCCATAATAGACTACACTTCGATCCGATCAGTGATTTTGTGGAAACACCTGATCTCCAATTGGACGCTGCCTTTCACCGAAGTGTTTTTCAACGTAAACTTAACGAGATGGGAGCCAACAAAGCGATAACCGAAAATGTGCTCAGCCGGATTCCGGATAATTTTACTTTTAAGGAATTGCAAGAACAGATCAAAGATCTTCACGAAAAACCACAATTTGAAAAAAAAGACCAAACCAGAGCATTCGAGATCATGCGCTGGTTGGCAGATTCCAATTATGAAGTGAGTTTCCACTCCAATCACCGCATATCTGAGCGGGTGATATTTCCGGTTTCGAAAAACGAGAGCAGAGGCATTGAAGATGCCCGTTTCGTGCAATTCTTCAATGATAATGGGGAGGTTATCTACTATGCAACTTATACAGCCTATAACGGGGTAACGATATTGCCGCAATTGATTGAAACAAAGGATTTCGTCAAATTCAACATCTTGACACTCAACGGTAAAGCGGTACAGAACAAAGGCATGGCGCTGTTTCCCCGGAAAATTAATGGTCTATATGCCATGCTTTCTCGCCAGGACGGCGAAAACAATCATATCATGTTCTCAGACAATATCCATTTCTGGCAGAAATCCCAGATCATCCAGGAGCCTGAATATCCTTGGGAATTCATCCAGATTGGCAACTGCGGATCACCTCTGGAAACCAGTCAGGGTTGGGTCGTACTCACCCATGGCGTCGGCCCCATGCGTCAATACTGCATCGGCGCCATCCTGCTTGATCTTGAAAATCCTTCAAAGGTTATTGCCCGCCTTGCGAAGCCACTGCTTGTGCCACATGAGAAAGAGCGCGAAGGATACGTTCCCAATGTTGTTTATTCTTGCGGCGCAATGATTCATAATAACAAGCTGATTATCCCCTATGCGATGTCTGATATCAATTCCGGAATAGCAACAGTCGATGTTAGCGAATTAATAAACTGTATGGATACTGCAGCTTCATGATTGTGAGGTTATCGAATTATTAAGCCAAAGTACCATTTGAAGCTGCATCCGGATAGATACCACGTCAGCAGAACCCCTCTTAGTCATAAAACATACTATTGGGCTGATTGAATTTGACTAAACCGTTCATTGTTCTGCTGGATTTTGCTTTCCGGTATTAACGCAAGGCCGGTTTTAGCAGGGTTCCCATTTCAACTTTTCCCGGTTGCTTTTTGACCCTGATACTTTCCGCTTTCCTCAACATTACAGCCGCTTTATTCTCTTCAAAACAGGTAGTCGGTTCATAGGTCCAACCAGTAGCAAGCCTCTTTTCCTCTCTTTTCAATCTGCTGAAGATAACCCGCCCGATCAACGGAGATAACAACCGGGTCTTCAAGCCATATGTCTTATACAGATCACTCAGAAGTGAATCCAATTTTTTATAGATTTTTTTATTGTCGGCATACCACTTTCTCATCCCCCAGACGGCGCCTGTGTAGGTAGCCTTAAGCGGTTTGGTCTCCCAGGCAATACGATCTCGAATGCGTTTTTCCGGATGGTTTTTATAGGTATGCCATCCATTCAGCAAAACCCTGATCAATCTGGCCAGACTGGGTCCATTGACACTGAAATCCTTGTTGAAAGCATTGATGAGGTATTTTTCCTCCTTGCCATCCTTTATATTTGCATGTCGATAATTGAAACGGTACTGACCGTGACTGTCCGCCACGGAGAACTCCTCTTCGGAATATAGTTTCCCCTCCAGAGCGAGCTGCTGATGCAGTGGTGTGCCTGATACCGGTGTATAAAGCATGAACTGATGGAAAACCGTGTCATAAGAAACCGCATAATCGATTACCTGATCAATATTCTCCGGAGAATGATCTTCCATTCCTATGATCGATGATCCTAATACACGAATACCGGTGGCCTGTAGTTTTTCTACCAGCTCTTTGGCATCAACTCCTTTAAGCTTTCCATACTGACTTTCCTCCCCTTCTAGGCCTATCCATACCCAGGCAATACCGAGTCCGGCCAGTTGTTCCATTGAATATGATCTTAGAACCTTGGCTGAACCGAAAACAGACAAAGCCCAACTTTTACCGTTGGCTTTCATGAGATCCAGTAGCTCCAGTGATCGCTTTCGATGCAGCAGGAAATTCTCATCCATGACAAAAAAGGAGTGAACCTTCAGGGTTTTCTCGATATCGCACATAACATCAAAAAGTTCCTTACCTGTTTCGTAAAAATTAACAAAATTCCCCTTCCCACCGAAAAAGGCAGAGGTTGAACAGAAGTTACACCCCAGGGGACAACCCACCGAAGGTATCAGAATCGCTGCCGTGTCATTTGGTCTATCCTTCAGAGGCACTCCCAGAATTCTGGTTCCAAACCCGGAAAGCAGTTTGGGATGCTTGACTGGAGCCTTTTCATTCTGGTTTAAAAATTTTCTAAACCAGGCTACCCCATCCCCCTTGACGATGTAATCAGCATCAATAGCGTTTTCGATATCAACCTTGTTGGCAATATGTCCACCGACAACTATGGTTGCGTCGGGTTGAAAACTTCGTATCAATTCACACATTTTTTTAACCTTCCCCAGATTTGGGGCAATTCCGCTGATCCCGATAATATCATAGGTGTTATCCCGAATTTCCGCTGTAAAACGATCCAGATCGGGAAAATCCAAAAGAGTGCAGGGAGCTTCGAGATTCTCCTGGATCAGTTTCAGTCCGAATGAGCGCACGAACATCCTTAATGAAAACCCTCCCTGGGTTCGGGTTACCTGGTTATGATAAAGTTCCATTGGATTGATTTTCCGACTCCCGTATTCATCATCATGGGCATAAGGGCCAAAAACGCTGGAGAGTAGGACTCTCGCTTTTTGTCCGAGAGGATGACGGGGATGAGCAGTTTTCATGATTATTCTCACTTAAGGAGGGTTATTATTAATGGAAGGAACCCACTAATTTTAAGAATAGTATATCAGAAAAAGCCTGAGGAGACAGAAGGTTACAATTGTTTTACATTGGTACTTTTCAGGAATTATGCTGTCATGATTTGATTTTAAAGGAGGTACTTGAAACAGGCAGGGAACCCGATGACACAAGTTTTACATTGACATTGTAGACGTTAATAAAAAGCGGAAATCTGATAGGGCAAGTGGTCGGGAATAGCCCTATTCTTTGTAGATTATCGGTAATTCCCGATTGAAACCAATGTAAAAATATGAGATTCCATTTTTCATCTCAACCATTTCGAGCTGCAAACTGACAGACATTTTGAATAAAAAAGGTGATATCCCCCTTGAATCTTTCAAATCCATCATGAATAGCCAGGGTATCATCCCAGTTCATATACAGTTTCCGGTTGAGTTCAATCTGTATGCTATGACGATCATTTTCCGGATCGGAATAGGCTGTAATCAGAATTTGTCCTTTATAGGGTTTATTCATCCAAACCTCATACCCAAGATCTTTAAGGGTGTCACCCGCCATTTCAAAAAATGCCTTGGATGAGGTACTGCCATCTTTGTTGGCCATTGCGACATCGGGACGTCTGGCTCCGGAATCCTCAAACAAAGCCCGACCATATGGCGGCATGGAATGCATGTTGATATGCCACACTTTTCCATGCTGATGGTGAAGATCATCCATTAACTTTTTCAGGGTCCGATGATAGGGCATATAATAGTTGGTGATTCTCTGCTGCACTTCCTCCACTGTCAGTAGGTGATTATAGATCAGTAGATCTTTATCTGCGTATTTTCGGATCAATCCTCTTCCCAACCTGGTTTTATCCGAAGGTTCAACCGGCTCTGGCCAGGGAGATTGCAGCATGCTCTCATCAATATCACTCAAACTTCGATGTAGATCGATGAAACTCCTTAAAAACTGTGCATAAAGCAGAATTGCGCCATGTTTCGGCGCCTCTTCCAGGAGACTTTCTACATGCATGTCGCAGTTCCAAAGGATTTTTTGCTCCGGTGCTGTGGTATTGAATGATTCCGGGAATTGAACACCACTATGGGGCGAATCAAATACCACCGGTACAATTGTTTCACAGCCAACATCTCCCGGTTCAATTACCGTGAATACACCATCCAGCTCAATCATCGATAACTCCATCATTCAGATGACAGGCACTAAGCCAGTCCTTTGTAATTGTTTTTAGTTTTGGTTCCACCTGACTACACTCCGGCTTTGCATGAAGACACCTGGGATGAAAGTGACATCCTGAAGGCGGGTTGATGGGAGAAGGTATTTCTCCTTTGATCCCGACAAAATCCTTGTGTCGATTCTCAAGCCTGGGCACTTCAGCTAATAGCGCTTTGGTATAGGGGTGATTGGGCTTTTCAAAAATTGCTTCCGTCGACGCCATCTCCACAATGCGCCCCAGGTACATAATCGCCACCCGATCAGACAGGTGCTCGACCACTCCTAAGTCGTGACTGATGAACAGGTAGGTTAAGCCAAGCTCATCCTTTAGATCAATAAACAGGTTCAAAATCTGGGCTTGAATCGAAACATCCAACGCCGCCACGGACTCATCACAAACCAGGAAATCGGGTTGAACCGCAAGTGCTCGGGCGATTCCAATTCTTTGCCGCTGCCCTCCGGAAAACTGATGAGGGTAACGATGCTTGTAAGAGGAATCAAGCCCCACACGTTCTAAAAGCTCATCCACATAATAATCCAGCCGGTTTTTGCTAACCAAGCCATGAACCAGGGGTGCTTCTCCAATAATCTCCCGTACCTTTTTCCTGGGGTTTAAGGAGGCGAAAGGATCCTGGAATATCATCTGGATAGCCAGATTAACCTCGTGCTTCTGTCTGGCTGTCATTTTATCAACATTTTCTCCCTTGTAGCTGACCGATCCAGTGCTTTGTTTATGAATTCCGGCAATAACCCGGCCCAGGGTTGATTTCCCGCAGCCCGATTCACCCACCAGACCAACAACTTCCTTTTCATTTACGTCAAAGGATACATGATCGACAGCATGAATCACTTCATCCTTCAAATTAGCCCCTAATTTTGCCAGCAGACGTTCGGTAATATCTAGAGGTTTCACAAAGCGTTTGGAGACATTATCTAATGATAGTAGCGGCATCGTCATTGTGCATCTCCCATAATGGGGTTAAAACAGCGAATCTTTCTGGCCGTTTCCACTGTTGTTTCACCCGGTGCTTTCAAACACTTATCCGTTACCCTAGGGCAACGAGGGCGGAAAGCACAACTGTCCGGTAAATTCAGTAACGAAGGAGCCATTCCCGGAATCTGATCCAAGCGACCTCCCCTTTTGTTGTGACCAGGAACACTGCTGATTAGTCCTTTGGTATAAGGGTGAACCGGAGTGTCTAGAACCTGATCCAGCTTTCCCTGTTCCACAATCCGACCGGCATACATGACACTGATAGTATCGGCTAATCCGGCTATTACGGTCAAATCATGAGTAATCCATACCAGGGCCATTCCGGATTTTTTACAGAGTTTTTGCACTTCGTAGAGGATCTGTCCCTGTATCGTTACATCCAGGGCGGTGGTCGGTTCATCGGCTATGATCAGATCGGGATCATTCAACAGCGCGGTGGCAATGGCAACCCGTTGTCTCATCCCTCCGGAAAACTGGTGAGGATACGCCTTCAACCGCTCATCCGGTGACGAAATTCCAACATTGACCAAAGCTTGACGACAGCGGTTCAAGGCCGTTTCTCGATTCACTTTTTCATGGGTTGTCAATGCCTCAATCATTTGTGTATCGATTCTGAGCACTGGATTTAAGGTCATCATGGGATCCTGAAAAATCATGGCAACTTTACGTCCCCGATATTGTTTCATCTGCTCTTCCGGCAGATTAGTGATCGATTTGCCATTCAGTAAAATTTCACCATCAACGATTTTTCCGGGCGGATCAATCAGCCCGATAATGGAAAAACCGGTAATACTTTTTCCTGAACCGGATTCTCCCACAAGCCCCATCACCTTTCCTCTGTCAACCGAGAAACTCACACCGTCAACCGCTTTCACCACTCCCTGTTTGGTAAAAAAATGGGTCTTCAGGTTGTTCACTTCCAATATGGTCTGGTTTATCATTGTTTTACCTCCTCAACCTGGGATTTAACACGTCGCGTAAATGATCCCCTACCAGGTTGATGGCAACTATCGTCACCAC
Organism: bacterium; assembly: GCA_018829445.1. Taxonomy (GTDB): domain Bacteria; phylum SAR324; class SAR324; order XYD2-FULL-50-16; family XYD2-FULL-50-16; genus JAHJTV01. Next base: position 187,901 of record JAHJTV010000079.1, on the reverse strand, counting down.
CAGCGCTATCCCAGGATAAACACTAATCCAGTATTTTCCGCTCAATAGAAAATCGAAACCGCCTTTGATCAGACTTCCCAAACTCGGTTCGGTTTGTGGCACTCCCACCCCAAGAAAACTTAAGGTCGCTTCGATGGCTATGGCACGGGCGATATTGACTGTGGCCACAACAATCACAGGAGGCAGACAGTTGGGCAACATGTGACTGAAGATGATGCGTCGGCGCCCCAAGGCCAAACAATGGGCTGCTTCGATGTACTCCTTTGATCGTTCAACCATTGCCGTGCTGCGAATTGTTCGTGCATAGTAAGCCCATTGTACAATTATCAGCGCCATTACCACCTTATCCACCCCTTTTCCCAATATAGCCAGAAGCATTAAAGCAACCAGGATGGTTGGGAAACTGAGCTGCAGGTCAACCAGTCTCATGATAATAGTATCCACTTTGCCACCGAAGTAAGCTGCTACCAATCCCATCATTACACCAATGGCGACCGCCAGAGATCCGGCGACAATACCGACAAAGAGGCTCAGTCGAAGTCCGTAAATAATGGCGCTGAACATGTCCCTACCCTGTTCGTCTGTACCGAGCAGATAAATATCACCATCAAGGCTTTGGGCTCCCGGGGGAAGTTTACCATCCATGATATCCATCTGGGCCAGGTCATATGGATTTTGAGGTGTAAAATAGGGACCCAAGACCGCAGTCAAAACAATGATCAGAAACACCACAAGACCAGCTACTGCCAGCCTGTTATCCAAAAACTCAGAAATGATCAGTCGCAAAGGGGTTTGATCTCGCTCAGTTATTGCTGTTTTTTTGTTCATCTCTACCCCTTAAGGTTTTGTAGACGCACCCTGGGGTCGACGATGGAATACAAGACGTCGACCACCAGGTTGACGATGATAATAAACAGAACCGTAATCATCAGATAGGCGACCACAACGGGACGATCAAGCATTTCGATTGACTGGATAATCAGTCGTCCCATACCCGGCCAGGAGAAGACTGTCTCCGTTACCACCGCAAATGCCACCATATGCCCGAACTCCAGTCCGGAAACCGTAATAATGGGAATAAGGATATTCTTGAAGACATGCACCCAGATAATTCTCATTCCGGAAACACCTTTTGCACGGGCGAATTTGACATAATCCTGAAGCATGGCTTCTCGTACCCCGGCACGGGTCAAACGTATGATTAAACTCATCTTGAACAAAGCCATGTTGAGTGCAGGGAGAAGAATGTGTCTGAGCCCATCCCATGTCAAAAAGCTCCATTGGATTCCGAAAACAGTGACAGTATCTCCCCGGCCACTGGAAGGAAGCCACCCCAGCATCACCGAAAAGATCAGAATCATCATCATTCCCTGCCAGAAGTGAGGCAGGCTGAAACCGAAAATAGAACCGGCCATGATACCCCGACTCGATAATTTATGCGGTTTTAACCCGGCGTACATGCCAAGTGGAATACCGATAACTAGTGCCATGATCATTCCCACCACTGCAAGTTCCAGGGTGGCAGGCATCCGTTCGATTATCAGTGTAACTGCCGAAACCCCAAATACAAAAGATCTCCCCAGGTCTCCCCGTAAAGCATTTTTCAAGAAAACAAAATATTGTTCATGAAATGGCTTATTGAGTCCCAGAGCTTTGGTAGCGCGGGCCAGCTCTTCCGGACTTGCTTCATTGCTCACCAGAAGATCAACTGGATCTCCGATGATGTAAATTCCTGAAAAGACAATGGCGGACATGAAGAACACCACCATTGAAGCCTGCAGGAGTCTACGAATTAGATAAACTGACATTTGCTCCTCCGGATCTGAGCGATGCTCCGTTTGGCATCAGGAAAATTAAGAAAATACAGTCCATGATCAGTAAAATGGAAAGGGTGCCGGACATTCATTGATAATTGTTTACTTGCACCAATGCTGTTAAAAGCAAGTATTATGGTTGGACGGTGTTACATCTCCGCCTGTATACATCCAAAGGCTGCCACTTAGTACCGCCCAACCATTCAAAAAGTCTCCCGGGCAGCTCCTGTTTAGGCCTGCGAAAGAGTTCTGCTCTTATACCTTGTTATAAAACGACTACTTTGTATAAACGCCTGTTGCGATGGTGTGCTGATCTACTCTGGTCTTATAATAGAGCCCCTTTTTTGCAGCCCAAACACCTTTCTGAAAATGAACGGGAATAATCGCTACATCCTCAACAGCTATTCTGGTAGCTTTTTGCAGCAAATGGAGACGGTCGGTGTCATCAATGGTCGCCAATGCCTGTTCAATGGCCTGATCCACCTCGGTGTTGGAATATCTGCCTCGATTATTAGTACCTGTCCCCTTTTTCTTATCCTGTGTGGAAACTATTGCGCGCAGTGCAGAAGATGCCTCTCCGGAATTTGATCCCCAACCGGCCAATAAAAAACTATAGTTCCAAGCGTTTTTAAAGTAGGTGGTTTTCGGTTCTGTCTCTACGGAAACCTTAATACCAATTCGAGTCAACATCTGGGCAATAGCTTCGGCAATTTTATAATCATTGACATATCGATTGTTGGGAGCATGCACCACAATTCCAAAGCCGTCCGCATAACCGGCTTCAACCATCAAATCTTTTGCTTTTTTAGGGTCATAAGGCCACGCCTTCAGTGAGGGATCATATCCAAAAAGACCCTCGGGGACAATCTGTCCTGCCGGAATGGACAGATCGTCCATGATGCGGCTGCCGATTGCTTCCCTTGAAATTGCAAAACTAAAAGCTTGCCGTACACGAAGATCATTAAAAGGGTTATTACCCAGGGGCTGACCAGTGGCTTTGTCGGTGAACTCCTTTGAATTCTCCTGCCAGCGATCCAGATGCATATAGATAAGCCTTGCCGATGCGCCTTCACTGAGGGTGATATTGCTGTCGTTTTTCAGCCGTTCGATATCGGTCGTTGGGACATGCTCTATCAGATCCACATCTCCGGACAGTAATGCAGCCACACGAGATGGTCCGGATTTGTACACTTTCATGATAACCCGATCCCACATCGGTTTTGTCCCCCAGTACAACGGGTTGGCTTTTAAAACCACCCGATCACCAAAACGAAACTCCTCTACCTGGTATGGGCCTGTTCCCACCAAAGCTTTTTTACTATTGTAATCTTCAGTTTTGGCGCCTTGTCCATGTTTTTTGGAGATGATACCAAATGTCATCAGGTCATTGGGCATAAGCGGATAAGGCTTTTCTGTTTTGATATTTACAATTAGATCATTCACTTTGATGACTTTTTTCCCTTTCAGATATTGGGCAAACGAACCTGGACTATTTTCCACATCCGGTGCACGGTCAAAGGTAAAAACGACATCATCTGCTGTGAAAGCTGAACCGTCCTGCCATTGTACCCCTTTTCTCAGTTTGAATTCCCAGGTTAGATCATCAATCGCACGCCAGGATTCAGCCAGACCGGGAGCAGGTTGCTGGTTCTCATCCCGCTCCACCAGTTTGTCGAAAACATGGCGGGTGACCTGATTATTGGTTCCCGTATTATGATAATGTGGATCCAATGATGAAGTAATAGCCTGAACTCCGATTCGCAACTCCTTTCCCAGAAGCGGAGCCGCAAAGATCGAAAAAAACGCTGCAAGCAAAAGAGTAAACTTCTTAAAGGATTTAAAGCACAACATATGAGCCTCCATGTTTTATCTGGAAAACAATTAATTAACTAAAAATTTCTGAGTGACAGGGTGTTACGAACCTTCTCCAAGTTCCCCTTTGCACTAGGCCATTTTTTCATGGTCACGGAAACATAAATAACATCCAAAACTGCTAATTGTATCAGTCTTGTGGCCATGGGAAAAACCGAACTCGCTATCTCACTAACATCCACAGGAATCACCAGATCACACACTTTTCCTAAAGGGGACTTTGAACTTCCGATGATACCGATCACCCTGGCCCCGGAATCTCTAGCAATATTCACACTTTCAATCAGATCTTTGGTGGATCCCTTCAGCGAGATCACAATAACCACGGACTTTTGATCCAGCAGGGAGGCACTCATAAATTGCATATGAGCGTCGGTATGAACCTCGCAAGGCAAACCAAGCCTGAAGAATTTATGATGACCATCTCGGGCAACATTCCCCGACCCGCCAAAAGCAAAAAAACTAATTTTTTTGGCTTCTGCGATCATTTCAACAGCTTCATCGAACAGTTTTCTGTCCAGGGATGACATAAAACTGTTTAACGCTTCAATGTTGGTCTGAAACATTTTGTGTAGAATATTTACGGATGAATCCTTGTGATTGACCGCTTCTCGCTCCTGAGATACAGGTGGAAAACTGCGAGCCAGACTGATTCTTAAATCGGTATATCCTTTCAGTCCAATTTTTCGACAGAAACGGATTACAGTCGGATCACTGGTTTCAGCCCTTTCGGCAAGTTCCGTTATCGTCAAATCGGTGACCGTTTCAGTATGTTTTAATACATACTCAGCCACACGCCGCTCAGCGTTCTTTAACTTTGGAAGAATATCATGGATGGATTCAATGATCTCTTGCATAGGGGATTCCTGCATGGGATTTTATTAAGTAAATTTTCTACACTTTTTAATAGTATTTAATCAATAATGCTCAATTAGTCAATTTAAATGTAGATTTTTTACGCAAATATTTTGTCAAACCACTCTGCAGCAGTTTGACAATTGGATTTAAAAGGAAGAGGAGCTGGTGTGATATGATAAATAGATTGCGAAATTAGGCAGACCAACGCTGTTGCATAGATGAACATTGACGATAAACAATAAACATCAACGCAGACCTTGGCTTTTCACCTTTTTTGATAGCAGGAAATGTAATCGGATTTTTGACTTCGATCTCCTGTACCCAAAGTAGAAAACCAGGATTTGAATTGTTGGTTTTCTTTTATCTCGGTTGGCAGGGAAATCAGGCTGTTAATAGAGTACTGGGTGTAAATGAAGCCATCCTGACCGGTTCTATCAGTCAAGTGCTTAATTCCCGTCTCAACGTCTCCTTGATAGAAACCGCATATTCCTAAAAAATGATCCAATAAAGGATTTTTTGCTGCCTCTGGATTTGTCGTCCACTGCGGCTTGAGCGGCGGCAGTGCAATCGCAATTTGTGTAAGCGGCTTCCGTATATTTTTCGAAAAGCTGCAAGTTACGTATGTTGAGCGATCTTCCCATCAGCATCAACTTGTGATTGGCCAGGTACCGATACCTACCGTTGGGATATGTTTGAATAAAATCTGTCATATCCTCCGGAGCATTTGTGTCCTTGATAATCTCCCGGATTTCAGTCTTCCTCCCCGTTTGATATAGTTCTAGCTCATATTCGTTCGGGTTTCAATCTATTAATCCCGACAATTGAAATCTCAGAGATGGTTTTGGTGTTTCGAATCTTGACGCTTTATTGTGTTTAATGTTTTCAAGTATAGCTCCCAAATCGCTGACAACAGATGCACTGATCTTCTTGAGATGGCGATCAAATATAGAATATGTTGTTTGCTTGAAAAGCAGTTCGGATAACGATAAAAATAGGCAAGAAAACCCAAGAGCATTATCAGTGAAACGGATTAATGCGGAGGGGAAATCGGATGTGAAACAGCCGAATGGATATATAAACCCGGTAAACAGATTACCATTGTGGAGATAGCCTCCGATATTCTCAACAAAATGACGAAGATCCCCAGGGAAAGAATGCTATCCCGTTTACAGGAGAAGCAGATTAAAATCCTGACAGAAACCCGTTTGCTGTCATTTGAGAATAATACCGCTCTTTTGGAAAGAAAAGATGACACAAAAATTACAATAGCGGCTGATAATCTTATCGTATCCATTGGCTCTGAACCGGAAAACAACCTATTACCGGAACTGGAAAAGAGAATCGATCAGATAATCGTTATTGGTGACGCTAAATCACCGGGAAACCTGGGATCTGGTCTACGGGATGCAACTGAGGCTGCTTTGGCGATCTAAAGACAGTCTTAAGATTTAGAAAGAAAGAAAGCCAGAAACACGACTACTTCCTTTTCTTCCGCTGTTTCCTTTGAAGTTTCTTCTTTTTGGTTTTGTTCTTTTCTAATCCAACATAAAAATGGCTCCATACTCTTTATTAGTTTTTTATTTCAAGTCTTTATCAAAAACCTGTTGAAGTTTTATCTTTGAGAATCCCTGTTGTTCATAAAACGCCAGGGCATCTGATCTATCACAGCGACTGCGAACACGGAGCTTATTGATGCCTTTTTGAATTGTCCATTCTTCTGCTGCTGCAATCAATTTTTTTCCAAATCCGCTATTTTGATAAAGACTTAAAACAACAAGTCCGCCTATTTCTGCAAAACAATCAGATTCAACTCGAAATGATAAAAAAGTGTGAATCCAACCAACTACTTCGCCATCTGACAAACAAACCAAAAGCACAGCATGATCCTCAGAGTTAAGGATTGCTGTCAACCGATTTTCAGCTTGTTCCACTGTGGATTGATAACCAAGCTGATTCGAGAGATCTGCAATCATTGGAGCATCATCCAATTCTGCTTTTCTAATAAATACATGTTCCATTTATCTATTCCAAAATCCAATTCCAAACCTCATGCCTGGAATAAGTCGCTGACAGTGAGGCCAGGGAACTTATGCCATTGTTAGCAATGAAATTCACTTTTTAGTAGTCCATAGAGAACATGATCAAAATAGCTTTCATAAACCTTCTCAGCACAACGAATAGTCCCTTCGTTTCTAAAACCAAGGCGTTCCGGTACTGCTCTACTTTTTGAATTCTCAACTGCACAACGAATTTCTATCTTTTAAATTGGTAGATAGTCAAAGCCAAGTTTGATTAAGTCGGAGACGGCCAGTGTCATAATACCATTTCCGTTGTATTGCTCTCCCAACCAGTATCCGATATACCCGATGCCATTTTCTTTATCAATCTCGTTAAAACTAAGGATTCCAGCAATTTTGTTTTCATAAAAAATGGTTTCATTTAAAACATCACCTTTGATAAATTTTTGTAATTGTTTCTGAATAAATGTATTTGTATCACTCGGTTTTGCGACTGTTTCTAGCCAGGGTAACCATCTTTTGAGATATTCCCTGTTTTTATCAATAAGAACAAATAGCTCTTCTGCATATTGCGGTATTGTCAGGCTTACCTTGATTTTTGAGTTGATATTTCTAAAAAACATTGCAGTAATCCTTTTTCTGTTGGTTGTTAACGCCAAGTTGACATCTGTCGACTGATGAACAGGTTTTCGATTAGGAATAGCGCCACTTCCATTTTTATCCCTCCTGAAAAACTCCAAGGGCGATTTTCTAGATGAGCGATTCTCTTAAGATTTTATGCCTGCTGAACCGCTGAGTCTTTAACATTTATCTGTTTTAAATGTCAAAATATACATAAAATTACAAGAGAATGTGTACAAGGGCGATGGCGTTTAAGGTAGGATGAGTCAACACAGATCTCTTTTTTATAAAATTGTCAAAATGAAAGACCTGACCCCCGGTTTTGCGAAGCTGGGTGGACTGCAGCACAAGTATGAATGGAAACAAGCAGCGTAAGTGTTTCATTATTCTTTCCCAGTAAGAACAAAAAAATCTTGCGCAAGTCCCAAATTGGGATTAATATCTTAAGTATGAGAATCATCGCCCTTTCAACTTTAAAATCATTTTGGAAAGATAATCCGGAATATACTGATGCAATTGATCCAACTTTGACTTGGTACCGCTTTGCGTTAAAGGCCGATTGGACTTCACCAACAGATGTCAAGGAGGATTTTGGAAATGCCAGTATTCTTAAAGACGGGCGAGTCGTATTCAATATCGCCGGAAATAAATATCGATTGGTTGTTTGGATCAATTACGCTTACAAAGTAATATATATTCGTTTTATCGGGACTCATGCTCAATATGACAAGATTGATGTACACAGCGTTTAACCAGGAGCCTCATGAACATCAAACCAATCAGAACTGAAGCTGACTATTATACAGCACTTAAGGAAATCGAATTTTTAATGATGGCAGAGCTAGACTCACCAGAAGGTGAAAAACTGGATGTGCTGGTCACTCTTGTCGAATCATATGAAGCTAAACATTTTCCATTGAATCTTCCCGATCCAGTCGAAGCCATTAAATTCGAGATGGAACGTAGAGGTTTGACCGCGAAAGATCTTGAACCTATGATAGGAAAACGAAATCGAGTATATGAAATCCTAAATCGCAAACGGCCGCTTACGCTCAAGATGATTTGGAAGCTTCATGAAGGACTGGGAATCCCGGCGGAATCGCTGATTAAACCACCACAAGCGCAATTTTAATCAAGTCTGGGAAGTTAAAAGTCGATCTAAAAGACCATTAAGCCAATCGAGTGACACACCGGCCCGCAAACCCCTATAAAAATTGGATCGGCATCTCCTCCACCATTCAACACCCATTTTTAGGCATATCAGCCGTCACATCTGCGAATTTACTCTATAAATTCAAGTATTTCAAAATCCTTCCCGAGAATTGCCGTACTTTTCCCAAGATGTGGTTGGATCCCATCTGTAATGTGGCGATCTGAAGGAAGGATTCGCCAGAGTTCGTTGTCCCAACTGTGCTCAATAATTTTTGCTTCAGTTTTCCCGCAAAGTCCGCTGTTTCTGTCCTTCCTGACAGGTAAAAAGAGTGGTCGTCTTCGGTCACCATCTTAAGGAAAATGTTTTCTACCCGGTTCCACATCAGCAGTAAGTGTTCAGCATTCCGATCATGCTCAGAGTTTATTTTAAGCACAATCGTTCCCTGCCGATCGGTTTGTGTCAATGTGCTTACAAAAATCTGCTGACGTTTTTGCGGAAAATAGTCCGGCTGAAAGATGGGATTCCTGGTGTTGTGAAGGCGATTCACTTCTTCGGGGAGTACCCGGAGAAGTTTCATCCTCACATTCATGCTATCGTGACAGATGGGCTTTTTGCAGACACCGGTTTTTTCATGTAATGAAACGAGTGGATCTGAACCCCTTGGAAGAGTTGTTCAGGGCTGAGGTATTCAAGTTTCTGAAAAAAGAGGGGAAGATCTCTGATGACCTGGTCCAAAAACTGAAAGGATGGAAGCATTCCGGTTTCAGCGTGGACAATGGTGTCAGAATCGAAAGAGGAGATGAAAAAGGCAGGGAAGCCATTGCCCCTTTCGGAGCTACAAGTCTCGCTCCTTATCATCCGCAATGTTTTCAGTACTGAGAAGATTACCTATATCGAGAAAAGTTTATCGCTGCTATTACCCAGCATATTCCCAAAAAGAATTTCCAAATAGTTCGCTATAATAGTTGGTATTCCAATAAGTCGAGGGGAATACGTGCTAAGGCAGAGAATCCAGTTGGCACTCTTAAATACGATGGAGAGAAGACGATTGAAGAAAGAGTTCTCGATGTTTCAAAGCATCGCTCCAAAAATTCACCCTCATTGACCTGGAGAGAATGCATCAAAAAGATATGGAAGAGATTGTTTATACTCCGATTGATGATGGCTGGCATCATGAAATGGATGATCTTGTCTGTTAAACTTTCCGAAAATCTGTTCGTCGATGAACACCGAAAATCTGCTCAAATCTCGATGAATTAAACCTGGTTTTGAAGCTTTTTTGAGTCAACCTGAGTCAATCTTAACTTTCCCCAAATTTGAACTGAATTCTAAGACTCAAATCCGAGATTGAGCTTCGTTTTCTTCAAAATTCAGGTTTGATACCTTAACACCCAAAAAGCGATTTCTTATCATCATCTCCCGGCAGTCAACCTTTCATTATCCGATCTTATTTTGAAGAATAGAGAGAACTTAAGTTGGGAATAAAAAAATTGTTCTCAAAGTTCTACATAAAACTTCTGAATACCTTATTGTTTAGGACAAAAATCAAGAAATCATGATGATAAAAAGTGGATAAAGCCCGTAATGATTCTTAAAATTTGGAGCGGAAGACGGGATTCGAACCCGCGGCCCTCAGCTTGGGAAGCTGATGCTCTACCAACTGAGCTACTCCCGCGAATGGTAGGGTAAAATCAGAAAAGGGTATTCGAATTTTCGAATACCCTTTGAAGCTGGTCGAGGCGACTGGATTTGAACCAGCGACCACATGTCCCCCAGGTATGACACAGTTTTACTAATGCACTGCTTTTACAAAAGTAATTAATTCTTTTGTTTGATAACTTCCAAAAAGTTTCCCTCTGTGTCGAACTCTTCAATTGAATTTACTGCGCTCAGCAGTGATTCGACCTGCATCTTCAAGTAATGTTTAGCCGTAACAGCCGGTGAAGAGTGGTTCAAGACCTTGGACGCTACTTCCAGCGGGATCTTGTACCTGTTTAACAAATCGCTCGGCAGCTTTGCACGCCAGAAATGAGCGGGCTTGACAACTTTCGGAAAATCCAATGCATCCATCTGTCTCCTGAATGCCTGGGAGATTCCTGTCTCGGTATAAATCGGCCGTTCTTCTGTTGGATGATCTCCTACATAATACAAATCATCCCTATCAAGGTCGGCTTCCAGAAAAGCCTTCAATGGCTCGGCCAAGGGGATTGCCTTCTTCACAACCTTTTCCTTGATTCTGAACTGTCGGTCGATCTCTTCACTTTCGTCAGGATTCTCGTCTTCGATAATCCACACAGAGTCATCAAGAAAGAAATTCTCCCGCTTTGCGAACAGGATTTCATTACGCCTGGCGCCAGTATAATAATCCAACCAGAAAAAACGGATCAGGGCTTTAAAATGACCCGGGTACCGGGACGAAGCTTTCTCCAGTAATCGATTGTATAATTGATTAATCTGATCCTGAGTCAGGATTTCGGGTTCTCTGTCCCTCTCAGCTATCCGTTTCACTTTCACTGGGCGTTGGGTCTTTTCAATCTCAAACAACCAGTTGAAAAACGCCTGAAGTGTCTTCAGTCTGCTGTTGATTGAGGAAATCTTGAGCTTTTTGCGGAATGCCGGATTTCCATCCTTATCAACTGCAGGTTTACCGTTTTTATCCAATCTCCGTTGCGGTTGCCCCAAGGCTGTCCGGAAGTCGATCAAATCCTCCGGTTTGAATTGATCAAGACGCTTCCCTGGGAAGGTGCGGCACCAGGCTTTCTTGATTTGAATATAATGATCTTTGATCGTTCGTTCCGAAAATTTCAGGCTACGCGCATTCTGGATCCAGAGATCAAACAAGGCTTCAAATGATTCGGTGTTGGCTTTTTTCTTCTCTGCTCTCAGATCATCCAAGAGTTCCTGCTTCTTCTGCTCGTATAGCTCTTCAAGCAAGTTTTCCTGTTCCTTTGCACTTCTACGAGCCTCTCCCCGTGATGTTTGCTTAACAAACAAATCACGCTCATAGATCAATCGTCGCTTAATAGGGAATTTCACATCCGGAAATTCATCCTCGAAGTAAAATTTGCCGATATAAAGCAATTCTCCACTTCGCTTGTCGTTAATCCGCAATACCGGCTGACGTTTTTTAGCCTTCATTGTACTTGAGCCCCATAAAGAATCAAAAAACTACTGATAAGATTATGCCATAAGAATGACACTTGGTGGGCGTTTTCTTTATGGTGCAATATATGCTGATAATTGAAGTGAACATGGGCCATTACTCAATTTGTGAATCTTTAGTAAACTTGACTGGAGTAAAAACACATAAAGCTTACTATGCAAGTGTTTACTTGATCATTAATTCCACTTCTTTCAATCCGCTTACTTCGTTTGGATCGAAGAATCCACTGGTGGTAACCTTCATTATTGAGCCATTTATCAATACATCATCTGAGCTTTTAACTGGATTTTTCATTAACGTATTCCAATTGGTTGATGAATCTTCGCCCTTTTTGCTTACTGCAAACGTATTCCCACTTATACAGTCTTCGACTGCTAGAGCGTAGACAAGGTTACTACTCCGATCATGTTTTATTTTAAATTGATTAATTTTAATTCCAACCTCCATAACTATTTTAGGGATTATTACAAGCTGCCCCTTGCTTACAACTTGAAGCAGTTCTCCCTTTTCTTTAAAAGGCATATTAACGTCAATCTGCATATATCGAATACAATCTTCACCATCGTTTATTAAGAAATCTTTTTTAACAATTTCTTGCAGCCCGTGAGAGGCTGCACCTTCAAGATATTTTTCGAGTGTCTCCCCACGTTTCTTATGACTAGATAAAATTTGATTCTCGGGGACAACAATTGTCTCTACCTTTTTAGTTTTCTGATTGATTGCCTTAATGTTTTGTGAATCCGTAGTCGGCGAACCAAGCTTTAATGACAATTCTTGTTTGAGGGAAGCTGTGGTTCCAACTGGGGCTGCTGCCATGGTATTTTGGCAGTCGATGTTTAATATGGTTTTTGAAAACATCTGAACATAGAATTCAATGATTTTCCCAGGCTTTCCCCATTCCTCTTCCTTTAGATCTCGAATAACAAAAATTTCAATATTTTTTGCCTTTGCATAGGTTTCTGCCCCAGACTGATAACCAATAGTAGTGAAAATTACTCCCTTGGCTGCATTTAAGTCATCCATACTCGCATACAGATTCTCTACCTGTTGCCTTTTGACCCTCTTTTTCCAATGTTTACATTCGATTAGAGTAGAGTAAATATAAGGTCCCTTTTTATGGGTTACATGTACATCAATCTGCCGAGAAGCTCCAGATGTCCCAGTAAGCTTCACGTTTCTTTCCACAGTGACATCGTCATTTTTATGAATTTCTTTTACAAACTCTTCAAATCCTCCCCAATCAGTTACAATGTTTCTCAGTTGAGTACTCATTGATATACCCTAATAAATCTTTGGAATTAGATTGCTTGGTTTTGCCCGGTGTTCTGCCAATCCACTAAGGCTTCGTTTTTTTTGGGGTATCAATTCGTTGAAACTACCTAAAAGCTTCAAAAGATCGTCTCCATTTTTTAATTCAATTGAGAACCCAAAGCTGTTCATGCTCGATGAAAACTGGCGTTGTCGTGCTGGTCTTGTGTAATCTGATGAGGTTACAAAAAAAGCTTTTTTTATCCCCTCAATTAATTGAACCCCAATTAACCGATCAACCTTTTCAACTGAGATTTTATTTCTGTAGCGCTTACACTCAACAATTGCTTTTTCTCCTGTTTCCGAACAATACAAAATTATATCTTTACCACCATCTCTGCTGTGCTGCGTAAGTTCCACCTGCCAACCATGTTCTTTGAATAGAAATCAGGGGACATGATACCGATTTATTTTATTGGTATGCTGTCACCTGATTTAATATTACTAGCATAGTAATTTTCGTCCTATCACCCTGCTTGAGTGACAAAACTGCTAATTTGACAAGGTTAACACAGAATGTCACCTGATAAAAAACATAAAATATTTCGGCGTTTGGTTAGTCTACTAGCAGAAATTATCTCTGTTTTTTAAAGCATTTTTCTTTATTTGAGTTATATCCGAATGCTTAAAATAGCCTGTGATGCAGTTTTTTAATTCATTAATATTATTATATGTTGAACTAATACCAGCCTCGTCTTCTACTGTTATTTTCTTAACATTATTTTTCATAAGAGCATCATAAAACTCTATAAAGATTATCCCGAAAAGCGTGAAGTCAATCTTTCCACTTGGGCGTAGCGGCATCACTTCAGAATAGATGCCACCGAAAGAAATTCCTGTAGGGCTTTTACTATTTTTTGGTAGAAAAGACATCTTATGGGGTTTGTAGAATTCAATTTTGGGTGTTCTAATGTTCATCGTGATATTTTCATTGTTGATGATGGATAAAGTTAAGGAAGGGTAATGCTTTGTGTGATCCAATTCCGTGATAGATTCATCAGGTAAAGCAAAGGGGAATTTCTTACCTTCCAAGTAACTGAAGCCACCATATTCAGTTTTAAACTTCATCAATACTTGAAGCTGCACAGTTGAATTGCTTTTTTTAAAATAGGACTCAATATCAGATAGATTTGATGTGTATTTTAAGTCTTTAATAAAGAACGGTACCTCAATAGAAGGATGATCTAGGAATGGAAGTATTTTAATTCCTTCATGCTGTGCTGTGAGTATTTCATAGATAACCCATTGAGATTTTATGCTTGCTGGAGACAGAATCGGTATTAAGTGCGTTGTATTGGTTTCAATCTCATTAGATATTTTCTTATGAAGATTATCACCCCAAGCAACGCTCTTTTCATCTAAAAAAAAAGGGACATTTAGTTTATTCAAAATCTTTGAGATCCGTCGTGCTATTTTCGAATCTTCATGGCTGTAGCTAATAAATACGTTCATCTCTTTCCCTGTTTATGGTTAGCAAAATAATTAGTGTTACGATTCTGTGCCCAATGCAATCTGTTCGAATGCTAAATCAACACTAAAAGACAAACTGGAGATCATCGACACCTAGCGCAAAAGGTTGCACAGGCTCTACTATGGTCCGGATGTCCCAGACAAACTCGAAAATCACGCAATCAAGCAGGAAAAACCCCACCTAAAACTAGCCCACACCTCCTAACCTACCAGCGATTTGTCGGCGGGGATCCGATTGAAAATCAACACCCACACCTCCACCAACCGGATCCCCGCCGACTATTTTGCATTGTTATCCTATTTTAGTGTTTTTGCGCTAAACACAAGCTTAAAGGTCTCCCCATAAACTGATTGGTAAGTAATATAAATGGCTAAGCCATTGAGTAGTCGAACAAGTTCCTTTTCGACTCCAGGTGTTTGATCTTTCGTCATGAAAGTTACAAGAGATAGTTTTTCACCTTTAGGCAAAGTCATATTGATCCCAATGCTTGTTGCTAGGACTTTGGTATCTCCAATTAGATCTTTCCTCAAGTACCCGCCGATAAAATCAAAATAAAAAACGTTTCCCGATTTATAATATGGCTTTCCATCTAGTTTAACTATTACTTCTTTGATAATGGCAGGCCCTACTCCATAATTTTCAAGGTAAATTCCAGGATAGGTTTTTTCTGGTTCATATTTGTTTACGTATACCAAATCCAAAATGGGTTTAACCGATAATCTATTGTGTTTTCTAGTCTCAATTCCTTGCCAAATAGAAACAACAACAGCAACTAATGCAATCACTGTTGTTGAAATCGCTAGTACCTTGTCCCAATTTTGTTTTTTTGGTTGGCTCATTAATTTTGAATGTGAATTGTGTTTTAGAATTCAGGTAACGGCATACCCATTTAAGAAAAAGGGTGAACTCTAAAAACGGTCTTGCCCCTGATTGCAGCATGCAATTATGTCACAATACTAGCATGCGCCCGCGGATATCTGAGGGAAAACGCACGGGCGAGGACAAAAAGTCGATCCAAAGCACTCCCCCACTTCATTGCTATCAGTCTAATATTCTGATGGTTAAGGAGAACAACGCTCCTTCAGAAAACCAAGTGCTTGGTTCAAAGCAACATCAGCAGAATCCTGGATCACCCATGGCAAATCATAATCAACCCAAATGTAAAAATCCTTCGTTTTCTGATCAAATGATCCACTAGTTTGGGGATACGTCGGTTGGAGTGTTACATGATTTTTTATGTATGTATGAACATGGTACTTGTCCGTTCTTTCATCTTTCAATATCTCAATACGTACAGTCTCATTGGTGCCACGAATACTGACTACAACTTCAATTGCTTTTGTAAGCGAATAGAATTCGGAACAGAATTCGTGTTGTTCTCTAATCATTTTTATCTCCTTTTTTTTAGTTACCTAACAATGCCAACAACGGCATTGAAAATCAGGGGATATGATACCGATTTAATTTAATGGTATGCTGTCACCCGATTTCGTGGATGTCACCTGAACTCATAGAGGCTGGCTCGGAATTGCTATTTTCATCGTATTCGTGGAGCCATTTTTCAATTATATTCTTGTATTCATTTTCTTTTGAGTAGAAATTCTTCTTTGTATCAGGCACTTCCTTGTAGTGAAAGTAAAGCACCAAAAACGAAAGGCATAACACTATTGCCACTGCATAAGATTGAGCTTTGTATACGCTCGCAAGCTTTATAACAGCAGCGATAGCCGTAAAAAAAATCGATAATACTAAAAGAAACAATGCTCTTTTAATAATGGCATCTAGAACTTTCAAACGACTCCAAGTTTCATCCTCAGCTGCTTTCACAGTCGCAAATGAATAAGATTCCAAAGTACCGTTATCAAGCTGTTTTATTATTTGTTCCAATTTAAACCAAGGTATTTGTCCTTTAATAAAGAACCTCTTTAACAGTATTAGGAGTGCCATAATTTGAAATAATATAGGCACAAGGAAAAATAGACTCCCAAATTCCCCATATAGTGTAAGGCAAAAGATCGGCAAAAAAGTAGATACTATCATCAAGTAGTTAATGCTATTCGTCGCACGTACCTCTCTAACATTATACAGGTGTATATACGAGCTCCACAGCATTGGAAGGATATCCTTTATACTATTTTGCTTTTCAACCACTTTAGTCATACCTTACCCACCTTGAGCTATATTCAGTATTAAAAGCAGCAAGAGTTTTACTAACGGTCTTGCCCCTGTTTACAGTGTGCTAATATTTCACAATGCTAGCATGCGCGCGCGGATATCTGGATCAAGAACGCGCGGCTGAGGACAAAAGGTTGATCGAAAGCACTCCCCCACCTGCCGTTTTTTCATGTAAAAAAGGTCAAAACGGCAATTTTTGGCGGGTCTGGGTCACAGGGTACAGGTTTAATTTTCGGGTGATGAGCGCGTTTCTACATGCTTTTCGGAATTGCCGGGTTGGCAATTTTTGGCTGTTTTTTGGCAAATTTTATTAAGAATCGAAAATAGAATCTACTGATGCAATTATTTGTAATAATGTAATTTCTTTCTATTTTTAAGTGTCATTCGTGGGGAATTACCTCTTTGTAAGTAAAATCCTTTTCATATTCAAAAACGAGTGGAACAGAGAGGCGAGGGATTAATATCTCCTCACCTAATATATTGGTCACTTTTGTATTTTTTTCATGGGTTCCAATAACGATATACCATGTATTCATTGATAAATTCAAAGTCGTTCGGAGCTTTTCTTTATCCACTGCGAAAAGCCCCTTTTCATTTTTAAAAATATAATAATCAGAAAAATCAACAGTTAGTTTTCCATCCCATGTGTAAATATAGTGTTTATTGACAGTCAATGGTGGTTTTGAAATGGGAACATTGTAGAAATCACTATTTAAAACAATATGAAAATCCTGCCAATTTTTTTTGTTTGGTTTCTTTTTCCCTAAAACAAACTCCTTTCTCAGTATTTTTTTTGCTTTCTTTTCAGATTGTCTAATCAATTTGATAATCTCTTCATGGGGATCTGGACCACAAACATCTAACATATTCAAATTAATCCCATAGTTATATGTTTTGATAAAACCAGCATATGATTCGTAGGTGTTTATTTCCTCTGCTTTTTTTAAAACCAAATTGGCTTTTAACACCTGGACACTACCAAATTGAGCACTGCAGCTTTTGCTCTTATACTTCTGTATGTATTCGTCGCATTCAGGGATTGAATTGCTGCTAAGCGTTTTATTTGTATCATCTTTAAAATGCATTTCTTTCATAGATGAGCACCCAAAACTAGCTATGGCTATGCACCCCAAAAGCACAATAATATTTCTTTTTAATTTCATTTTTTTCTAAGTTTAATAATATTAAGGATTATCAATTCCACCAAAGGGTGGTTTGCACCGCCTTAACCGATGAATAGTGCTTGTCCAGCCTTTTATAAAGCCATATTTTTTAAGCGATTCAATTGCATATTCAGAACAAGTTGGGTGAAACCGGCAAGAATTTCTGATTCTCGACGGTGCGATTGCCTGATACACCTTAATTGCAGATATGCTTAGCTGAACCAACAAGTTTCACCTTTGCTTTCTGAATGAAACCACGTAATGCACATACTGCTCAGTCTTTTTCCCTACTAGAGAGGCAAAACAGCCCGGGGCAACTTGCACACCAATTGAATCAATACGATAGAATTCCCAATTATCCACAGCCATTTCGTTGACTATAGACTCTAAATAGTGAGCCGCTTCATTTCCTTTATGTTCTTTCTTTTTCACCGAAATTGATGGTGGGACCTGTACCATCTTATATGTGTATGCCATATCGCCTCTTCGTGATTAATTGTTCGGATGAGTGCAACAAAAATAATATATTAGAACAGGAAAGATCCACATCATTCAAATAAAAAAATATTTCCCACGTTGGCGACAACTAAAATAAGTATTCGGAACAGCAAATTGTTTAAATGTATTTAAACGATAAAATTACGGGAATTTGACTTTCAGCTTGATGGTGGATGGTGTTCGCGACAGAGTGTTAAAACATTCGCGACACATTTGCGATTATTGATTTTTTCCGATCTATTTTTCGGGTTTTGGTTTGCATGGCGATTGCTATTAGCTCCCGGTCTGCCTTTTTTCCATGCCAGCCATCTCTTTTTCCAGTTCCTGAACCTTCAATAACAATCTTTCCTTATCCTTCTCAAGCCCTGCGATTGTAGCCATTAACTGTTTTTTGTCTTGTCTTAATTCCTGCTTATCTTCTTCCAGTGAATTGATCCGATGGTCTTTATCTAAGATTATTTGCTGAATATTTGGATCATTGGTTTGTGCTTCATCGGTTTTTTCATTTTCGACGCCTGGATTTTTGTCAACAACAGGAATATCGTTATCGCGAAATATGAAGTCAATGTCGACTCGAAAGGACTGTCTTATTGAATAAAAAAATTGCGCACCTGGTTGTGCTTTCCCATTTTCCACATCACTTATATAACCGGCCGAGCTTTCGATTTTTTCTGCAAGCTTTTGTAAGCTCAAACCTTTTGATTTTCTAAATAAATGGAGATTTTTTCCAATCAAATGCTTCGGAATTGCGAATTTTTTCGTTGACATATTTCGGTATCACGAATATTGTTTTATTGAATTGAATCGATTCGATTCATTTTTTTCATTCTTTCTTTTCCGACCCCATTTTGGCAATAAAGGAGACTTATGCAAAAAGGCTTTTCTGTCCGGATGCCTCAAGAATATCTGGACAAGCTGGACATGATTTGCGCGGCAAAAGATATTTCACGTTCCGCTTTCTCGAAAAAATCAATTCTCCGATCCATTGAAGAATACGAACAGGAAAACGGGACGATTATTATTGATCCCTTGGTTCTTCAACAATTCAGAAAACCAGGAAGGAGATAGCTGTGAAAGAAATATACCTGAATCAGGCTGCTGAGCTTGGTCACAAGATGGTTCCTGTTAGTCCGGATCGTTGGGAGTGTGCCGATTGTTCAGCCAGTGTATTTTCCGACGAGACCGGATGCAACAACTGGCAGGCTACCAAGACCTTGGTTCAATGTCCCAAGCATTCTAAGCCAAGTGACTCTGCTCAAATTCCCATGCAAAACGTTGAGGCGGAAACATTCAGGCTCAACGAATCAGAAAACATAATATGACGTCACTTATTAATATTTGTTCCGGGTTTTTGAACGAACTTTTGTTTTTCCTATCATAGCATAGGTTCTGCCTGGAACAACATTTTTCTTGAGAATTTAAACAGGGAGTAAAAACAGACCATGAAAGCATCAAAGCCAAAGTTTTTTAAGTACCTGTCTTCTGACGATTACAGGGCAATCACTTTTATCATGCACCAGGTAATGAAACCGGTGGGTGCCTCTGCGATTGCAACGAATATGGATACCGACTATCAGGATATGATGAACAGGATTAACGATAACCAGGTTCGATCCCCCCGGAAGCTGGAGCTCGTTATCCGAATCATGGACGAATCCGGAAATCCTGAACCTTTTCTTAACTGGCTTTGCTCCAGGTACAACCACATCGCCATCCCGTTACCACCGGTTGAACTGACACAGGACTCCCTTTTTGAATTAATGACAAAGGTGGCTAAGGAGATGGGTGATATTTCGCGGGAGCTGCTCGAAGCCACTGAGGACAATATCATCAGACAAGGCGAATATATGCGGCTTCAAAAAGAGATCATGGACCTGGTTAAGGTCTCCCTGGTGTTGGATCTGGCGCTTGGGCAAGTCGTCCAAGGATAAGTTCTGTCATGGAAAACAAGAACAAAGAACAGAATCTGGCCGATCTGCAGAAGCGTATGATCAACATTGAAAACTTGTTAACGGCAATCGGGGAATTTTTGGAGAACAACTTTTCCCTGGGTTCCCGCCTGATCAGAGAGAAAGACATCAAGAAACAGGTTGAGCAGGAGCGCCTTGAAAACAGATCTGCAATATCCACCTATTTAAGCACGCTCAGAAAAAAGGAGACCAAATGACGAACTACAAAGAGCTTATTTTAAAACTCTTCCCACAATCGGGCGTACAAGTGTCAAGCGACGGAGAGGATTTCTTGGCCGTTGTTGTTTCGAATTCAGGAGAAATTCTTTTGGCTGATTCTAAGAAAACTGAAGAAGCTGCCTGGCATAGCGTTTATATGGTGATTTCCAAGCTGTTACGAGCTTTCGAGCAATCACCTGAATTAATGACCTCATTTCTTCTAAGTGTAAGGCAATGCGGACATTCGTAATAGATAAAGCCGCCGTCAGGCAATTACTGCGCAACGAATGGAAAGATCTTGTTCGGGACGGATTCACTCAACAAGCACTATCTGAGCTGTTTGATCCGGAAAGCCTGGGATGGAACATTCTGGAAAACTATCATGATGATTTCTACGACCTGCAGCGAGTATACATCACAGCATATCGAAAAGCACTAAAAGAACAAATTACGCAGATTCGCCAAGATTATAGACGAATGATGGCAGATCTGATGGAGAAATATGGGCGTGTTTCAAACCAATCAACTAAAACAAATACAGATTAAAGGGTCGCGAATGGAATTTTCAAAGGAGATTTGGCAAGAGGAAAAACGAAGGAGGCTGTCAAGCGACACCACGTTTCAGTTCAAGAAATCCAAAGGCGGATTTGCTAAGGGGATTTGTCCTGAGTGCGGTGAACCTACCGTATGGGTAAACGACACTCTCTACATTGCCAAATGCAATCACAAACGTTCCTGCGGTTGGAATAAGCTGGTCAAAGAGCTTTATCCGGACATGTACACCTATCTTTGTGAACAGCATGCTCCGGATCCCACAGATCCCCTTGGCCAAGCCAAAGCTTATATAAGTCAACAACGTCATCTGGACCTGAATCTTATGGCCGGTCTTTATACCCAGGAAACGGCCAAATGCAAATCAGACAATAAATATTATCAGACTGTCAGAATCTATCTTGATGCCGAGAAAAAGCGTTATTGGGAACGTTTTATCAATTGCAGTCAAGACCACAACTTTAGCTTTGGCGGTGTGAGAAAAGAGGACGGTTCAATATTTAAAGGCGACGCATGGTCTCAGATTACCGATTTCAGCAATATTAAGGAGATATATATAGTCGAGGCTATCTTTTGCGCAAATTCGTTGAACGAATATTTTTATAAATCGGAAGAGAAGCACAAAACCTGTGTGGCTTCTTTCACCTCAAACAACCTGCCATCCAATTTTATCGAACAGCACAAGGGAAAAGGAATTAAGTGGTTCGTTGGTCTGGACAACGATCCGGAGGATAAAAACGGACGAAAGGCCGGGCTTGCCGGAGCAAAGAAAATAGTAACCCATTTGAGAGAATTGGGAGAAGAAGCCGAATACATGTTTCCACCTTTTCGGATGGACTGGAACGATCTCCATAAAAAAGGATATCTCTCGGAAAAGGTGTTTGAGAAATCCTTATGGAGAGGAAAGCTTCTCACAGCTGACACCTATAAAGAGTACGGTTACTTTCTTTCCTTAAAGAACCGGTACCAGAATTTTGCTTTCGACTTCAATAATGTCTTATACACCTGGGAACCTGATGATCGTTTATCAGAAGCTATTAACGGGCTTGAAGACCCTACGGAAGAGGATTTGATTAGCACCACAACCTCCCTGGTAAAAATAAAACCCATCTCAAATTTCTCACTTTCATTTTTATACGCTCAACGGAATCTCGGTGACAATTCCACATCTTATTTTTTTGAAGGTAGGCTAAGTAATAACGGGAAGAAAACAAAGATATCCATCGATTCATCAGAGATCACATCAAAGGATGCATTTAAGAAAACCATGGCCCGTGAATGCCCTGGAGCTCTCTTTTATGGATCGGCATTTTGGCTTGACATGCTGTTAACCGAATGGTTCAGGAAAGAACTCAATGTAGTAAAAATACTTCCCTGGGGCGGATATGATTCAGACAGCGATTGTTATGTCTTCAATGAAGTAGCCTACGATCAAGAAGGCCGTTGCTTCTTACCCACCAATCATGAGTATTTCAACATCAGCGATAAAATAAAAATGAAAACAGCTTTTGAAGAGAAACTTTATTATAACACCAGCTTTAAAACAGACTGGTTTGTCGATTATTACAAGTCATTCGGAAACAGAGGGATCGCTTCCCTTTCCTTTTTTCTGGCCTCTCTATTTGCTGAACAATTCAGACGAGAACGCAAATCATTTGCTTTTTTGGCAGCTGTCGGACAACCCGGTACCGGGAAATCGACCATGGTTGAATTTCTTTGGAAACTACTAGGCCGTGATGAATATGAAGGAGTACCGCTGGCCAAAGCATCCAGCAATGTCGGCTTTTTCAGATTTATGGAACAAGTCGCGAATCTGCCCACCGTTTTCCTGGAGGATGACGAAACACGCAGGCAAAACATGAAGTTCAATCTTGAAGATTTTAAAGCGTCCTATAACGGCAGAATCATGAGGGTTACCGGGAAAAAGACTCAAGGCAATGAAACCAACCTGCCAAAATTTCGAAGTGCAATCGTTGTTGTTCAAAATCCGGTTGTGGACGGTTCTACCGCCTTAAGAGAAAGATTTATCCAAATTGCATTTAACAAAAAAGGATTCAGCGAAGAAACCAGGCTAGCCGCCAGAAGGGTTGAGAGTTACAAAGTGGAAGAAGTTTGTGGATTCAGACACTACTTTTTATCCCGAAGAATAGAAGTATTTGAGGAGCTTTTAAAATTTTACGATATTGGCTTCAAACAGCTCGAACAGCGCTCTAACTCACACCCAAATGGTCCCTTGGTCAACAACAGGATCACCCTTAATCATGCATTGATAATTGCCGGCGCCAGAATTCTGCAGAAGCATATTAAGGAATTTTCCGACGATCACTACAAAGAGTTCTTTGATTTTGTGCTTGATCTGGCTGTTTCAAGGCAGGAGCAAGTTGCCGAGGACAGCCATATTGTTCAGCTGTTTTTTGAAACTATTGAAGACATTGAACGGGGCGACCAGGTTATGCCTGAAAACACAGGTTTTGATTCAGAAGAAAACTACCAGGGAACCAGGTTAAACCATTCAACCAATCCTGATGCATTCCTGGCCATAAACCTGACCCAGTTTTTCCAAGAATGCGGCAGACGTTCGATTCGACACTTTGGTGATGCCAAAGAACTCAAAGTTTCGCTCATGGAAAGCAGAAAATATAAATTTATTGAGAAAAATAAGATGATTCACTCTCCAGTTTTGAACAAATCTCTTCGGTGTTGGGTCTTCGAAAAACCAATTTAGACCGAATTTCCTGGAGGGAATTTTTTTAAGTAATAAAGTAAGGCAGGATTTTTTAACGTATTTAAGAGTCTGATAATTTTATATTTTAAGAGCTAATTTTAAGGTTTTAAAAAAGAAAGATTGAAGTAATATTCCTTACTTTTCTTTCTTTTTAATCTTACTTAAATCTTACTTTTCATACTTTTGGAAACACTCACAATATCAACAGGTAACAGAAAATTCCTTACTCGCCTTACTTAAATCTTACTTAATTGATTTGCAGTTATTTACCAATGATAACAAAAACTAAAGGCAGAAATTCAGCAGCTCCTTACTTTATTACTTAATTTTTTTTCTGTCTGGGATTTTGGAAAACCATGGCAACTTATATTGTTGATTACTCAACTGTTGAAAAACGTTCCAAGCTCAAGATTAACGCTGATCTTAAGCAGAGCGCCTGGGAAAAAGCCGCCGAATATCTGGAAAAAAAGTACAAAGGCTTCCGCATCAATGGAATTGAGCAGGAAAAAACAGAAGAGGGGCTGGTTTTTGATCATCTTTGGGAACGATTAGCTGATTATGTTATTCGAGAAGATTCATGCCGGTATAATTGCGAATCTGAAGGAGAAGCATCGGAATTGGCGGAACAAGTTAAAGCTGAGTTCCACCGATTAGGGCAGGAAGAAAATTTCGATGCTTGGGTATTTGGTACCGAGGTTCATGTTTTCCCGGTTTTTTATCAAATGGTCGGATCTCTCAATTATCTGGAGAGAAAAGAGAGAGAAGCCCAGGACAAACCACAAAGCTTTAGAAACTGAAGATGGAGGGCTTATGCCAAAGATCTGTTATGTGGAAAAGAAGTTTCATGCATCATCTTTATACCTGATAGAAATTGCCGATCAGATTTGTGAAGAGTATGCGGAAAAGGGGTTCGATCTCACATTGCGACAGCTTTATTATCAGTTTGTCGCAAGAGACATCATCCCCAATAAAGAGAAATCCTACAAACGGTTAGGTAGTATTTTGAACGATGCCAGGTTGGCAGGATACCTGGATTGGGACCACATGGTAGACCGAACCAGAAATCTAAGGGGGATTTATCATTACACCGATCCGGCAGATATCATTAATGATACTGCAGATGATTTCGCAATTGATAAATGGGCCGGACAGGATTATCGGGTAGAGGTTTGGGTAGAGAAAGAGGCATTGGTCGGTGTGGTTCAACAGATCTGCAATCGCCTGGATGTGTCCTTTTTTGCTTGTAAAGGTTTTGTCAGTCAATCGGAAATGTGGAGAGCAGCCAGACGAATACGAAACTACGATGTTGATCAAGTGATTATTCTGCACATGGGAGATCATGATCCCTCCGGAATTGATATGACAAGAGACAATAGAGATCGTCTTGAAACATTCGGCGCTGAAGCAGAGGTCATACGGGTCGCACTGAATATGGACCAGGTCAGGAAATACGATCCTCCCCCCAATCCTGCGAAAATGTCGGATTCAAGGGCAAAGAGTTATGTTAATCAATATGGCAGGAGCTCTTGGGAGTTGGATGCATTGGATCCGGAAATATTGATGTCTCTTATCAAGGATTATGTTGATCGATACAGGGATAAAGAACTGTTTGAAAAACAGAAGGAACTTGAGTCGAAACATGTCCGCTTGCTGCAGACAACAAGTGAACAGTGGGATGAGGTGGTTGAATTTTTGGAAAAATAAACTAACAAGTCAACATGCTAACATTTAACAAAAGGAGAAACATGGGAAAGGTTATTTCACTAGTAAATCCGAAAGGCGGAGTCTGCAAGTCAACACTGGCACTTTGTTTGGGTTCTGTTTTCGGAAACAGCTGTATTATCGATCAAGACCCTCAAGGATCGATCTGGAGTTGGTACCAGGACGGTCAATTGGATCGTGATACCGAAACCAAGGGAAAAACAAATCCCACGGTTGAGTTTTATGGTATTGAGGATCTGACGATTGAGGCGTTGGAAGATTATGCCGACCGATTTGATTATGTTTTTATTGATTGCCCCGGGGAGAGTGAAGCCGGAATTAAAACAAAAACAGCTTTAGTCTACTCCGATCTGATCATTATTCCGGTCAAGGAATCAGAATTTGATATCGCTTCACTTCTTGATCATCTTATGCCGTTGCTTGGTGATGCTACCGATAGTAATGAAAGGTCAGGAAGGATCGTTTTCCTTCCAACTTTTTGCCATGTCAATTCCAAAGCAGAAAGGATTATCGCCAGATTTCAATCTCTGCAACAGGAGGTTCTACCTGCTGTTTTGAGAAGCCGGAAAGTGTTTGAAAAATTCTCCGAAAACGGGCAAACCCTTGGAGAATATGCCGAGAATGCTCGTTTTGTGAATGATAGAATTCAGGCACGAGCTGCCATTGATGATATTGAAGCCATCGCAACTCAAATCAAAAACCTTTTAAAATAACGGAGACCTATGGATTTTGCTGAAAAGCAGAAAAGACGGCAGAAGGCTAAGAATTTTATCCAATCAGATTCCCCAAAGCCTGAACCCAAACCAAAACCGGTTGAAAAAACAGAGCCCGAGGGAAAACCAGAATCCAACAAGAAACACGTTGCTTATTATTTGGAGAAGGACTTGATCAGGAGAATTCAGATCGAAGCTGCAAAACAGAGTGTCAAACCCTGCCATCTGGTTGATAAGACCATGAAGAAGTATCTGGCTGAAAAAACAAAAAGAGGAGATGACTTATAAATGCGTTGCCTGAATTGCAGCTCCATATTCAACTCAAAAAGAGAGGACGCCTTATATTGCTCTGACCGCTGCAGGGTGGCTTACCATCGGAAAATCCGTAACAAAACTGTTACGGATAACAGCGGTAAAAATATCCCGAATCACATGAAAACAATCTTATCTCTATGTGACTATTCCGGATCCTGGAGTAAGCCATACAAAGAGCAAGGATACAATGTTGTCCGGATAGATTTAAAACGTGGGCAAGATGTCAGACTTTTAGAGTTTCCCGGGGAAGTGTACGGGGTTCTCGCTGCGCCTCCATGCGATCATTTTGCCAGTGCGGGTGCAAGATGGTGGAAAGATAAAGGCAATAGTGCGCTTCTGGAAGGGCTGAGCGTTTTTGATGCGTGCGCTCGGATTGTACTCTTTACAAATCCGAAGTTTTGGGTGTTTGAAAATCCGGTTGGACGCCTGAAAGATTATATTGGACAACCACAATGGATTTTCGATCCATGCGACTATGGTGATCCTTATACAAAAAAGACGTGTCTATGGGGAAATTTTAACTCCCCCCCTCCACGAGAGAAAGTAGGACCCATAAGAGCGCCATCCGGACATCATTCAATGGATCAATGGCTCCGAAACCAAGGCTTTTCCCTGGGCAAAAGCAGAGCTGCTCTTCGGTCTGTTACTCCAGAGGGATTTTCGAGAGCTTTTTTTAATGCAAATCGATAGAGATATAACAGCTGTATAAATTAGAGGATCTAAGATGTTCAAAACAGTCTATATTGTGGAATTACACGAAAATTGCTGGATCGCCCCAATTTCCGGAGATCCAGGGCGAACAATAGTCCAAAACCATGCACAACATTTTAAAACC
Organism: bacterium; assembly: GCA_018829445.1. Classification (GTDB taxonomy): domain Bacteria; phylum SAR324; class SAR324; order XYD2-FULL-50-16; family XYD2-FULL-50-16; genus JAHJTV01. Next base: position 160,757 of record JAHJTV010000079.1, on the reverse strand, counting down.
GAATCAGCGGCAAAGGCAGCATTAACAAAAGCTAGAAAGTATCGACCTTTTAAAAATGCTAGGATTTATGCAGTTACCGAATAAGTCCTAAACCATTGGAGTGGTTTAGCTTTTCTCACATCATTTGACGGAATAATACTATGGATATTCACAAATTAAAAACATGGCCTGTTTACTATCAAGCCGTAGTTAGTGGGCAAAAGAGGTTTGAAGCCAGAAAAGATGATCGGGATTTCAAAGAAGGAGATGTTTTGATTCTGCAAGAATATGATCCGAAAAACCAGGAATATACAGGGAGACAACACACTGTAAAGGTTGATTATATCTTGGTTGGAACTGCTTTTGGTATTGAGGATGGATATTGCGTAATGTCGATTTCTGACCATCGTTTAGCCAGTTGACCAGCTCCTTTTTCGTTGCTGGTCGGTTTTGGAGTTATACAACTTAAAGAATTACTTTTTTGCAGGCTGGACAGGTTTGGGTTGAACTGACTGTGGTTGAATAACGGGAATTGCTTGAGACTGTTTTATAAATGCACGTCCAAGGTGATTTTCTATGATTTTGACGGCAGGAGTCATACTGAAAGTATGAGTCGTGGAATGGAATACAGAGAGAATATTATCTTGAAAATTTTGATCTTCTTCCAAAGGTTCAACTTCAAGACCTCGACTGACTACTTCAGATCTGGCTATATGCCTACCGTGGCTTTTAAAATGTTTATGGTCTGCGAGCCATTTAGCAACAAGGCCAGCTTTTTCTTTCCCTTTCTCGTCTTCCTTGAACATATATTTCCTAAGCCATTTACTAACCAAGTCTTCTGCCATTTTTGAAACATTTTTACATCTTACAAGCAAATGCGGTCCGTATTGGCCAAGCATTGGTAACCAAGCAGCCATTTTCTTCGGATCGCTGCATTCAATTTTAGCTTGTTCAAATTGTTCCAAAATAGCCTGGGCGGGGGCCATTTGGTTTCCAAGCTGAGTTTGAATGACCATTTGGGGATCAATCGGACCTAAGAATGAGTGTTTTCCCATTACGATTATATCCGCACAGCAGGAGATCATGGTTGCTGCTGACATCGCTTGTTGAGGAACTATCACCCGAATGTGATCGAATTTGGAGCGTAAATATTCAACGATTGCCTCAGCTGCTTCTGCTGAACCTCCAGGACTATGAAGAATCAGATCTAAATTTGGATTTTTTAAGCCGTAAACGACCTCCATCAATCCCTGAATGTCCTCGTCAACAATGCTTAGTAAATTTGATGGAGTATCTGGTTTCTGCGTCCAAGCAGTGGCATATAGGATGACGTCGCGTCCTGATTCTACGCTTGTTTTAGCGAGATACTTCCGTCTGGTTTGGTCAAGAGGAATCCCGTTGTTGTTTTGGGTTAGCAGTTCTTTGAGTATCTCGCTCCAGGTTGGCATATTAAATTCGAAGTTTATTCAAAAACAGAATTTGAAGAGTTAGAAGTCGCTGTTATATATTGCGTTTGAAAAAGCTCTTGATAGGGTCCTAAATTTTCAACAGTTCTATTGTATCGATCAAACAATTCAATAACCTCTTTGGTTCCGGGTAATTCCGCCAATTCGTTATAAAGTTCTTTTCCATTTTCAGAACTCTTGGTATTTGGTTTGGCCATTTTTTCTCCTAAAATCTTACTACTAACAAGGATCGTAGTGATCAAATCTGAAAAAAATCACACTCTCGATTTTTTTCAATGAAATCTTAGTGGCAACAATAACAATGCGTCAACAAATATATAGTTATATTTTGAGGCATCATCACTTAAAATGCTACAAAAATCCAATATATAATTTAGAGTGATGCAAATTATATGCTATAAGAACAGCTATTTTCCCCAGGATCTAAAGTGCAGAATTGAAGACCAAAATCAATTTTTCAATTTGCCTCTCTTAGCCCACCACCTCCACAAATCCTTTGGATTGGTGTTGTTGAATCGGTGGTACGATCTCTTTTTGGAAGGTCATTTCGTTTTGGAAGATTCGTTGGCATTTTTTGTTGTCGCAACGGCAGATCAGGATGGTGGTGGATTCGTAGTTTTCAGTGCGGATAATGGTGGCGCGGGACCCGCATATGCAGCGGGCTTTTAGGATATTGGGCATGGGCTTATATTTCCTGTGGATTAAAATGCTCAGTTGTAAAGAAAGTAACAATCTGAAAAAGCTCAGTAAATATAAATGTTCAAAAAAATCAGGCGGCAGCGAGAAAATCGATGTGACTTTCTTCATCCAGAAAGGTGTTGATCGCAATGCTGCACATCTCCTGTTCCGGATGAATCACGTCCTCAAAGGTCATTCTCCTTAACTTGTCAATATTCTGAGGTGCCTTTTGACCACTGGGGATACCCATCACTTCCGGGTAAATGCGATGCATTGTCAGGATGTCCTCTTTGGTCATTTTGATAGAAGCGGAGAAATCGTCTTCCGAAATATCACCTCCTACTTTGATATAGGCGACTTGGTCCTCAACTTTTTTTATTTTGTCATCCCCCCTCATATTAATAACCATCATCTTCCCGCTTCCAAGTCCCTTGCTCCCTCTAACCTCTTCTTTGAACTCCTCTTCCTTTTTGGAAATTCCGGTTTTCTTATCGATGTCTTTTACCGGATTATTTGTAAGCAGAATTCCACCCAGATGAGCATTGTTTTTATACCAGCGGTACCGGAGGGATTTTGCCTCGGTGTTCAGATAAAGGTTGATAATCCCGGCCAAGTAGTGCGGTAAACCATAAATACTGCTTTCAGGCGCATATTTTTTTATATGTATCAATTCATCCAAAGTGAACCTTTTTTTAATAATGCCATTGATCACCTGGCAGTAGCCCTCTTTGGTTCTGCGAATAGTGCGAGCATGAATATGGCGGAGCTGCACAACCTGTCTGAAAACATTACGGACAACCTCAACAAAAGCGTTCCCGTAAATCCTGCGATCCAGGATAATGGCATACATATCATTAGGGTGCAGAAACTTATAAAATTTCCTCATCTTCCGCTTGTATTCGATGAGATATTTTTGTGAAACCCGTTCCTTGGCTACCTTTTCGTCCAGATCTTTGAAAGTCTGAAAATCGGGAGAGCGGATATCAAGGGGCGGAGGCATATAAAGAGGATTAGTCGGTGCCGGGGAAAAACCAAGCGTGGCTTTGGTGGCAATATAATCTATTGCACTTTCATGTGTACTGTTCTTGGTCCGGAGCCGGGTCAGAAAATCAAACGGAATTGGTGGACGGTAGTAACTCAGGCTTTCATCCCATAAAATATCCAACAGGCGATCGCTGTCAATGCCTGGGTCAATGCTAAGTCCACCGGTTTCATCCAGTGCGAATATTTGATATACCTTATTAGTCATATTTATCTCGTATTTTAGATGTTAAAGCCCCCAGCCGCCTCCGTCGCTGTATTCGACAACCGGGAATTTAGAAGCCAGGTGGGCAATAGCCCAGAACAAATCCGCATGGCCCATCAGACTTTTACGGTTTGCAATGATGGTCGGATTTCCGCCATCTGTAGTACCAACCTTTATGGCTAGAAAAGATTGAATCAATAGTGTGTCATCATATTGAATTTCAAGCTGACGGTTGGCCACGATCCGTTCCAGACGTAACACCAGGTTGATTTTTAACTCACGACTGTAATTGAACAGCTTTACTTCCATAGGATGATCGACTTCATCTTCAATCCCTTTGATTACATTCCAAACCGCCTGCCCGACTCCTGTTACATCTATACCAAGAAAATCAGGCCGGTATTTCTGCACTACATCCCTGATAGCAGCCGCCTGGAAATTGATGGATTTACCTATCAGAGGGATATGTTTAAAAACCCTCAACCGGTCATTCGGAAGATGCACCCCAATGGCAATGGATGCATTATCACCACCACTAGTGCCGCCGTTTGGATCATATCCCACATAAATCGGATAACCAACGTGTTCAAATTCAGGCAGATCTGCAAACTCAAAAACCAGATTCCCCGCTTTGTCCCTGACCGGTTTTCCTTTTGCGTCCAGTTTAGGTTCGCTGTAGTAACATGCTTCCAGATCCTCTGCTTTAAAAAAGCTATTGGTGTCGTCAACCCATTCGCAAAGAAACAGAAATTTAAACTGACGTGGTGTGAAGCGACGCTTGATCTTTTCCAGGTTGATCCGCTTACAGCCTTTTTTAATGGCATCAAAGATCGTGATTTTTGTTCTGCTGATAACATCTTTGACCTTGTTCCCAAATTCATCGATCCCTTCCCATATATTGTAAGAGTAATGGGACTTGTAACTGGGAGTCGAAAAATAGGTGAGACGGTATTGATCCAGCGTGGCCATGGCCAGGGCATAATCCATCACCTCTTTCAGTTTTGGGATATGGCAGATCTCATCGATGTAAACATTGCCGTGATACCCCTGAGCTGTTCGCGCATTGGTCGACAGGAACCGCAGTTCGACATCATCACCGTTAGCATTGGTAAACTCAATGACGTCCTTACCGGTCAGCTTAACGCCAAAGCATCTCTTCGCAAACTTGACGATATAGCTGCGAATCTGGCCGACCTGATTTCTGGAAGCAGAGATAAAAATTTGATTGCGTCCGGTTTCATTGGCATCAATCAAAGCCTCCCATGCAACCACAAAAGAAAAGCCAATCTGACGAGACTTCAGAACGAATCGTTCTTCCGATTCATCATCCAGGAATTCCTGTTGGTACTTGTCCCAAACCGGTGCTTTTTCAGCGTCAAGATCAGTACCTTCAAAACTATTGACCTGCAGCTTTTTCCGGCCACCTTTTCGTTCTTCTCTTCTTCGATCCGACCGATTACCGGGTGTTTGTTGCTGTTTGAACGCTAACTTTTCCAGCTCTACATGCTGCCGAAGTATCAAACCGTGAAGGACTTGTATCTCCTCCAGGATATCCGGTGTTTTCCCCCCAGTTTCCAGCAAGCGCAGGTACCTGGCTTCAGTAAGACTAAATGGATCGGGACCTTCCCATTTAAATTTCCTGCGCCAGGTGCGTTGTGTTCTGGTGGAAACACCAGTCAAACTTTCTATTTCAGCGGAGTTGTGCCCTTTTTTATAAAGCTTTCCAACTTCCAATATTGTTTCATCGCTATACGCCATGATTATTTATATTGTGTGTCGACTGGAAATTGAAATTGTTCTTCGGTGAAATGCCGGGATTTCACCGAAGATTAACTTTTATTTTTTTTGTCGTTGGATATTCTTTAGTCATCAAAAGGAGAAACAACCCAATGACAATATCCTCTCAAGAAATCTTTACTCAACCCTGGGCAATCCAGCCGGAATGGATCGGCATTGTCCGAGCGGCAGCAAAAAACCATAACGATTTTCTGTTGTCACCGGATACTAGACCCGAACAACTGGAAGCCCTGATGAAATACAGTGGTCAATACCAGAACAACACTTACGATGTTGTTGTGCGTGAGAACACTGCCGTTTTAGAAATTAAGGGCATTGTTATCCCTCGCGGCAGTTTTTACGGCTTTTATTCGGGAATGACCACGCCTCTTGAATTCTTAGCCAAAGACTTTCAAGCAGCGCTGGACAACCCAAAAGTCAAGCGGATTGTTTTTCGTATCGATTCCCCTGGCGGATCAATCACGGCTGTCGGAGAATTTGCCCGCATGATTTATGCGGCACGGGGGAAAAAGAAAATCATCGCCTATGTCCAGGGATCTGCCAGCAGCGCTGGGTATTGGATCGCTTCTGCCTGCAGCGAGATCATTATCAATCCTTCTGCTCTGGTTGGATCGATTGGCGTCATCATGCCGCTGACCAGCAACAAGAAAAAAAGAGAGCAGGAAGGCTATGAAGATTTTGCGATTGTCTCAAGCCAGTCTCCGGATAAAAATCTCGACGTCACCAAGGCAGAGGATAGGGCAAAGCTTCAGAAAATTGTGAATGACTCCGCACAGGTGTTTGTCTCCGATGTGGCGGAGTTCAGAGGCACGACTGTGGAAAATGTTCTGGAAAATTATGGGAAGGGTATTGTTTTGGTTGGTCAACAGGCGGTAGACGCTGGTATGGCCGATTCCTTGGGGAGCTTTGAGGATATTTTGAAACCTCAGAAAACCAATTCTGCCGGGTCGTTGTCGGCTCAGGCATCAACCAGCAAAGAGAATGACATGGAAAAAGAAGAGATTCTGGCTTTGGTCCGGGAGGAGATCCAGGCTTCAAAAAAGCGAGGCAAAACAAATCAGGAAGATGAAGAATTGGACCTTTTATCCCAGGTTGAAACGAAGGTGACCGAGCTGAAAGGGCAGTCAGAAAAAAACACCGGAGCCCTTGAAAAATTAACCGGTGATTTTAAGGCGATGCAAGATGAATTCGAGGGGTTAAAGAAAAACGGTACAGCCGGGAAACAACTGGCTGTCGATGGGGCCTCCGATGAGAAAGCCTTTCAATTCATGACGGAAGACGACTGATCGTTGTTCCTGTACCTCACAACACAAAAGAATTTCAAAACGAAACGAAGGAGAAGAAAAATGAGCCCCCCTTGGAATTATGATCAACTGAAAATCGACTACAAAAAAGGTGTCCTGATTGCCGGAGAAGCCTGGCGAATGCTGGACGCCGGTGAATCGCTGGAATCCGTTAACGGCTATCTGGAAGGCAACCTGAAAGCCATCGATAGCTTTGCAGAAACCTGGGAAGTTGTCCCGGAGCGGGCCAAAAAGTTTCTGGCCAAATCCATTATGCGCAGCTCCTTTCTGCAGAAGGTCAAGCATTTTTATAAAACCAAGTTGCTTGGTGAAATCACAACCTATTCAGTTGGCAGAGTGCTGAAGCGGACGGAAATCACCGACGAGCAGGAAAGAAAACCGATCATTACTTCCAACACTTCCAAGCGGGAATGGAAGCTGGAAGATTATGAAGCGGATAGTTTTTTCAGCTATGAAGACCTGGAAAACTTTTTTGAAGACTCCTCAATTCCTCAGGAGGTCAGGAATGTTATTGAACAAGCGATTGCCAATGATATTCTTTTTTGCGGATTCAACGGTATCAATAACCTGCCAACGACCGGTTTAGACACCTTGAACAGCCTGTTCAAAGGATGGTTGCAGAAAGCTAGGGAAAATGATGCGGCCAACAAACTGCTGAACGATGCCGAAGCGGATCCAACAAAACATATTCCCATGAGGATTATTAATGAAGGCGTTACCGGTTCAGGCTCAATCTTTGTCGGGGAATCCCGAATCAGGAGTATACCCGCAGGTAACGTAGTCGACGTTGGCGGAGGTGTGGTTGGTTTTCCGTTTCCCGATCATGGATTCTATGAAGGCGCAAACCTGGTGTTTGAAGGTACCACCAACTACGACGGGAATCACCTGATTTTGGATACTTCCACTGCGGATCAGATCCAGATCACGGCAGCCTATACAGCAGAAACCATTGAAGCCGGCAGTGCTACGATCACCCATAATCCCGACTATAACAACATTGATGCCCTGGCGGTTGATCTGAAGAACGGAATTGAAAAGCATCTGCGTAAGGATCTGGTTGTTATTTATTCGGACGAGATGCACGGGGACGAGGAAGAAACGCTGTTTGAAACCTACGGCGGAACACCTACCGAAAAACTGGCCATTTCCAAAGCGCTAAACCAGATCGGTCGCTTACCTTCGGAAAATCCGGACTATTTCCCGGAAAAGACCATGGTGGTGACCAACCTGCAAAACCTGGCGGTTTATCACTACAAAAAAGAGATGCGAAAGTCCTGGAAGGAAGCCGAGAACAAAAAGGGTTATATTTCCTGGATACTTGGGAAGCTGACCTTTGAAATCCTGGATTACGACCAGTTTTCCATGGCTGAAAACATCCTGCCGTTGAGCAATAAATAGGATCGGATAGTCCTCAGTTTGCGGGGGACTCCGTGAATACTTTCAAAAGGGAGACCTATGGGAAAATTCCGACAGATGCAGAAGCACCCCGGTCGGTTTTCGTCTGGAACCACCGTCAAAAAAACAGAACCGCAAAAGAAACCGATAGCCGTTCAAAGTGGTAAAACAGGTTTACAAAAAAAAGCCCTGCAGAACCAATTCAAAACTTTGCTCGATAACACCCTGATCGAATTGAAGGGGCAGTCAATGGAGCGCAAGGTCGAGATCAAGCAGGCGTTCATTGCTGATACCAGCGACTATGCAAAGAGTTTTATCAAAACGGCAAAACCCGGGCACGATGACGTTTTTGCCTATCGAACGGTCTGGCTGTTTGATGTCGGTCGGTTGGATGAGTTCCTGGAGCATGTTGTTATTGCTCAGACCCTCCGGCAACAAGTCATGCACAATCCGAAACAGACCTTTCTTGATTTTCGCGATTGGAAAATTATGGATTGGGCCTTCGATTGCCGCAATCGGGGTGAGTCATATGAACCTTACCTGACCCAGGTATTTGAATCGATAACGGATTGGGACAAGAAGCCCAAGAAACAGAAAGAAGGTTACTGGTACCTGAAATTCCATCAGCTGTTGGAATCAGGCCAGGATACTGAAGAGCTCATTAATTTCGGAAAGAAGGCCTGGTCAATGGACGCACAGATTAAAACCAAACTGAGAGAGCTGTTTAAGCTGCGGGACGGAAGCCTGGCTAACTGGAAATTATATTGTGACGAGATCGGGGTTAGGCCCTAACATTCCTCCCCAGCCGACCGGAGACAATGTCTAAGCGACCCAATTTTGAATAAGGTTCGCTAACGACATTGTCCCCCGGTTGCGTGGTGATTAACTCTTATTGTTCAATAATAAGCGAAGATTTTAAATGCGGATACATGACGAGGCAACAAACGACATCCAGATTAGTACTCCGGAAGGTTGGCCGACAATCAATGTGAGCGGATTCCAAGATGATTTTTCCATTGATGACAAGGTGTCATCAGAAAAATTGAAAGATCTGTTGACATTGGCTGTCAGCGAAATCGTTAACTGTTTTGATGAATCGCTCATGTTGTTCCCCATGGAAGGTGTAGAGGTCGGATATTTCAGGCGTGCAGTATATCAATTGGCATATGCAAAGCTGATCCCTGAACTGCCGGTAAACCGTCAACATAAATCGGAACCACAGGACGTGAATACAATCAGGGAGCGCATAGCGTTTTTTGAAGGGTTATCTGTGGAAAACCGCAAATGCATTAAGGGGTTTAAAAGCGAATCCGTCGAACACCTGGTCTCTTTCGGTCTTATATGAAGCGCTTAAGGAAAATTAAAGACTATCTGATTTCAGAAGGCGGCTTCAAATCATTGAATATCAGCTGCCACACGGGGGTTGGGGAGATCGTTCCCGTGGAGCAGCATACTGAGACTGGTGTCTACCTTTTTGTCGACAAGTACCAGGCGACGATGTTTATCGAAGATGTTTCGGAAAAAGAGCTCAACTACATCAAACTGCTGATGTATGAATGGTTCCGGCTGAATAAACAGGATGAAGAGGAGAGTTTCAGGATCAGTTCCGATGAGATCGACGATCTGGCCAGTCTGGTGACCATTGATATGACCCTGGTTGAAATTACTCATTTGATTTTTGATCCGGATGGGAAAATCGAACGGGAAGGAAATTTTTATTCCATTGGAGAAGAACCGGTACCGGTGGGGATTTAAAACCGAAAACCCCCTGCCGGTCATGCCCAAATGATCAACAGGGGGAAAAATGCCAATACGGGTGTAGGTTAGTGAAATGTTAACCCTTTTTCAAGCTATTTTTTAAAATGTCACGACCCGTTTTATACAAACACCTGACAGGTTGGGAGCAGTTGGAACATCTGCTTTATTACCTGGTACCGGCAGAAAAAAAGAAATGGATCTGGCGGACGATGGCCAGAAAAGCGCTGGCTTTAAACCGGGCGAGGATCAGGGAACAGAAAAACCTGGATGAAACGCCGTACGCTTCCAGAGCTGACGGTGGCAAGAAAAAGATGCTGACCAAGATTTTGAAGGGAGATCCCTTCAACAAAGGTCGGTCCCAAACCCGGGTGAAGATGACGGAATATGGTGTTGCCTTGATTCAACCCTGGTCGGTTGCTGCCGAGCATCATTTTGGGGCTGTCAAGACCGAAAAGGCGATGAACCATGCAGAACTGGAAAAGCAGTGGCAGGGGTTAAAAGAACAGAACAAGGATTACAAACATGGAAACCGAACCTCTTCCACTCCTGAATTCGGTGCTGCTGTCATGGGAAAATACGGGGGAACCAGCCAGGCTGATACTCCCTGCACCACCGAGCAGGCAAGGATTCTGAAAAGGGAGGTCGGGTTTAAAAAACTCTCCCTGGACGGAGGCAAAACCAAGGTGGCTGCCACCCTTGCCAACCTTAAGAAAACCTTTTCCATAAGTGAGGCCGGTTACATCATACGGAAGTACCGGTTGAAACAGGGGAAACATCCAAAGAGATCCTGGAGGGTGTCCATTCCACCCAGGGATGTGATGGGGATTACGGAAGCGGATGAACGGGCTTTGATGCTTTTAATGAAAACCCTGATTGCCAAGTACAGTTATTTTGATATCACCATGCCGACCGGGGCTTATGAGCAGTGGGCGGCGGGTTTTTTACAGGCGGCATAAGATGAAAATCGCACTCTCAGCAGGACACACCCCCTTCAGGCAAGGGGGTGAAACGGGAATGATTTCGGAATATGGCTTGACCATGGTTATTATCGGGGATCTGGTGTTTCGCCTGCAGAAGGCAGGTCATGAAGCCTGGATTATCGGGGCCGATTCCAATCTGGAACAGATCAAGCGGATCAATGAACTGGATGCTGATTGTGGGCTGGAGCTCCATTTTAATTCCCATACCGGGGATAAACTGAATGGTACCGAAGTGCTGCATGCGGGATCTGAAAAAGGAATGCTTCTGGCGGAATGCGTACAGAAAGCTCTGGTTGACCGATTGGGTACCAAAGATCTGGGAATCAGGTTGGGGCATTTCCAGGGGAATGTCACCAAACCGATTATCGAAATGCTTAAGGATACCAACTGTCCTTTTATTGTGCCGGAGCCTTTGTTCCTCAGTAATATATTTGACCTGAGCCGGTTGGATCCGGCCGGAATTGCGATCGCTTTGTTTGACGGATTGATCACCTATTTTTCCAGGCTGAAACCATGAAAAAACAGGAAGAGGAAAGCATTCAACGCACCCTGGGGAGACTGGAGGGAACCCTGGAACAGATGGAGAAAAAGCAAACCGCCATGTGTATGGATATCAAGGCAATTCGTAAGGATGTGGTTGGGCTGAAGATTAAAACCTATTCCTTAAGCACCGTTATTTCAGCCGTATCCGGGGGGATCTCCGGATTTATTACTCAACTCACCAAATTATAGGAGGGACATGAAACGAATTTTCCTTTTTATTATCTTTGTGATTATCGGAGCCTGGTTGGCATTTGCCGGGGATGGAACAACACCTGATCTGGGCGCGACTGCCGACGCAGGATTCACCTTTTTGGAATTACTTTTGATGGCGATCGGAACACCGACTTGTGTCGGGCTGGCTTGGTGGGTTCGGTTTGCCAAAAAGGGAACCAAAATGGTTTTAAATTCCCTGGATTCCAATCCTTTTGTCGACAACAAAAAGCTTTTGCTCCATGCGGCCAGGGAAAAGGATAAAACGGCAGCCAGGTTGTTTAAGAAGCTTAATTGACGGACGGACACCAGCTGTGAGTTTTGGCTTTGCCATCGTAGGGAACAGCCAAATCGTTTTTGATCAGTTGTTCATTTACATTGAGGGTGGTGCCGTCTTCCGACTGAATGATGATGGTGGCCACCAAACGGAAGTATTTACCCCGTTCCAGACGGGTCAGGTCGATGCGATCGCCCGGCTTAAGATTTTTAAAAAGCTGATTGAGAAACACCTTTGCTTTTTTGGCAAGTTCTTTTTCATTGCTGCATTTTCCCTTGATTTCGGGGGTGTCGATTCCATCCAGGCGGACGCTGACATTCTTGCCGATTATGGGATGAACACCGGGAACATTAAAGCGGCAGGTATCTCCGTCATAACACGTAATATATTTGGCGTTTTGCAGGGTTCCGAAATCACCTGCAGCTAAAACGACCGGAACAGCCAGAAAAAGAAGGGTCAGCAGACGTACTTTCATAGGTTTGGGTACCGTTTGTTTAACAAAATCTTATCATAATCGGGAATTCTCGATTATGCAATCAAGAGGAATTAATTATGGCAAATAAAAAAAACGTTCCTGAGACGGACAAACAGGACCCAAAGGTTGAAACAGCCCAGCGGGAATCCAACGCTACCAGGAATTTGAGAACCATGGCCAGACCGGGAAACCGGGCACAGTTCTTCAGGATGCTGGCCATGCAGAAGCCTGTGAAACAGCGCAAACAGAAGGAGACTGACAAATGACCGATCGAGGACAATTTACCGAAATCACCATTGAAGAGGGCAAGGCTACCGGATCGATGCCGGAAGGGACCATCGGACGCGCCTGCCTGATTGCTGAACATGCAAGCGTTTTAGGGATCAACCTGGTGGATGCGGCGACCGATATCCAAGATCTGTTTGGTGACTGCGAGCTGGCCACTGAACTCTCAGATGCCCAGGCCAATGCCGGAACCAGTTACTATTGCATCGTGGCTACGTTTGCTTCAGGCTATATCACCGGCGATACCATCAAATCGATTCTCCAGGGAATCCTTGATATGCAGTATGAACCGGAATTCTTTGTGCTTCAGAAACCGTGTGATCTTGCCCTGGCCCAGAAATACGAAGAAGCCCTGCAGTATTTTCAGGACAACAAACGCTGGTTTTCCGGTGTGGCTCAATACAGAAGAGCAAGGGCTTTTGACCTGGAGGGGGTTGTGGCTGCGGATGGCTCCGGTCATACCATTCTTCCCATCGTGGGTCATGGATTTCTAAATCCGGATCAGGTGGTGATCTCCGGATCTGGAAACTATGACGGAACCATCAATGTGCTTCCTACTTCCACGGCGGATGCCTTGCACATCGATGTTGCTTTTACGGCCGAAACATTCCCGGCCGGTGCCTTGCTCGAGGAGAAACCGGAAACCTATGCCACCCGGTTCGGGTCTGATTTTGCCACACTTTCCGCTGATAAACTCATGCTGGTGGCACCCGTCACCCAATTGGGTCATCTGGGCGCGGTGTTTGGATACGGCTGCAAACAATCCATTGAACAGTCCATCGGCCGCAGGGATGAAGGCGGGATCAAATCGGTTGAAGTGGATCCGGCTTATTCGGTTGCCGTGTTAAGAACCCTGGTGTCACACGGAGCGGTTATCCTGAAACGACCGGTGGAAAAGCCGAACATGATTGTGGTGAATGACGATACCACCATGTGGACGGCCGGATCTGTTCGAAACTGGTCCCGTAGGCGGATACTTTGCAAGGGTGCCCGTTCAATCTTCTACTACGGCAACGATCTGGTGAACTCCAATAAGTACCCCAAAACCAAGGCTGGTGCCATGGCTGCAGGAGAAGAAATTGCAACCGGCTTAAAAGAGATGCGGGACGGATTCCCTGCTCAGATCTCCGGTTATGAATTAGCTCCAACCTGGGGAACAGACGGCAAACTGCTTGTGGACTGGGTGGTCTACGATCTGAACCGACTGAAGATCATTGGTAATCAAATCACGTTGGAAGAGGCTCAATCGGCTTAATCCGTTTTCTAAAAGGACACCATGAACAAATACGGTATTGAAGAACACGTCACCCGGGGCACCAAAATAATGTCCGCCTGGGGAGAACTGATCACTGCCAAGGATTTTAAAATCAATATCCCGGCAATCTTTGAAATTAAGGAAGGGGTCGTAGTTCCCAACGATGTGGATGTAACGGCATCGATAACGGTAAAAACCCATACCTTTAAGCGAATAGCGCTCAACGCGGTTGCAGCAGGTTCCTGGGAAGAGATGCCGCCGATTCCGTTTATTACGGTATACAACCCGGTTTTTAACGGGATTGGAGCGCCCTTTATCACGGTTTTAAATACAATATACGTCAACCTGCCCGGCGAACTGCTGTTTAACCTGATGAAAGGAGAACCTATGCTTCACGAATTCCCTTTGATTGTGGCAGGGGAAACTATCATCGGTGGTGCTCCCGTAAACAAAAAACAGGTTCAAAGTCTTTCCATCTGATTAATTAACTTCAATCTAAAGAAACCATGACGACTCAAACCATTCAAAACCAATTGGTTGACCCAATGGCACCGTCCCATAAACGAATTGTGGAGCAAGAGATCAGCGGTGTCGTTTTCGAATTCCATTGGACAAGGGCTCATGTGGCCGAACTGATGTCGGTTATCGCAGGGAATAAAAGGAACCTGGACGACACCTTAAACGACGGCCTGCAACGTCTGCTCAAACAAACGGTTGATTCCTCCCAATTGGGGCTTTTGATCGATATTCTGAATCGCCCCGGGAATTATACCATTGTTCGCAAACTGGCCATGGGTATGCTGGATATCGTTACTGATAATAAGACCAAAGTCGGAACACCGGTTTGCGAAGTAACAGGCGGTCAAAAACGGGTAACCGTTCCCCTGATCACAGGAGAAGACGTCTGCGCTTTAACGCTGGCAACCGATAGAAACCGTTACGAAGAGTATATTGAAAGTCGATTGGCGGGTGATCCGGACGAGGCAATCTACGCCTTTTTAAACGACTGTGTGAAGGATGAGGATCAGAAAACGGCGCTTCGATTGTTGGCCTATGATGAGGATAATTTCACTTTGCCAACGAAGATTCTTTCGAAAACAACCCGTTTTTTCGCACAGAATCAGGATACTATCACAGCGCCGAAACTGAAGAAGTAGGCGACGTCGAGCTGGGAAATATCCTGATTAATCATTACCGGCAAAGTTCGGTACCACCGGAAATCTTGTCGGAAACTCAGTATAGAAAGTGTTACCGCAGGGCATTGATTGCTGAAGCCCGATTGCAGAAAACCATGGAAACCGCATTTTTTAATGCTCTGATGCAATTTAATAAAAACCTAAAATGAAAAACTCTCTGCAAAAACTGATGATCACGTTAGGCCTGGACCTGGACGAATGGGGTGACGGGATCACCAAAGCGAGAAATCAGTTTAAGGTTCTGGAAAAGGGAGTTACCTCCGGATTAAAAAAAGTCGGGGTTGGCGCCGTTATGGTTGCAGGTGCCATTACCGGGATGTTCGGTATGGGGGAGCTGATGGCGGATCAAACCCGTCCGTTTGAGATTCTGCAAAACAAGGTCGGTGCTACCGATGCAGAGATGGTAACCCTGAGGGATGATGTCTATGAGTTGAATAAGGCGCTGGGGCTGCGATCGGTTACCGATGCGGCAAATAAGTTTTCTCTGGTGGCCAAAATGAGCAGGGCGACCGGGGACGAGCTGGAGCGATTGACTTATCAAACCGGATTGCTGGAAAAGATGTTCGGTAATGAAGAGGAACAGCTTGGTGCCCAGATTGCCCTGATGAAAGCTTACAAAACGTCCGCCGGTGAAGCAGGGGATATTGTCGCGTTTCTCAATAATCAGGGAGGCGATATCAAAGGTGAGCTGCTGGAATCTATCAAGGAGTATTCAGTCCAGTTTGCCGAGGCCGGTTTCTCATTGAACCAGACCGTTGCCGTCTTAAAGGAGGGGCTTGCTAAAGGCTGGAATGTGGACAAGGCTGCGGATGCTTTCAAAGAGGCGCGAATCCGTTTGATGGGAGGTGAAAAAGCCACCATCGATGCCCTGGAGATTCTGGGGCTTAACGATCTGGATAACCAGTTGAAATCCGGTTCTCTCTCGGTTTTCGATGCAATGGGTCAAATTCAGGATGAACTTTCCAAATTGAATCAAACTGAGCAATTCAGAATCGCCAAGGAGATCTTCGGAACACCCTATGAAGACGTCGGTGGCCAGGCAATGAAAGCGATGTTGGAAGGGATGCGAAAAGAGGTCAGCTACACGGGTGCCATTGATCAATTATCCGAGTCGTTAAATAACCGGTTTTCCCATAAATGGGACCAGGGAATGAGCAACCTGGGTAACTCCTTTTCCAGTATGATCGAAACTTTGAAACCTCATGTGTTGCCATTGGTGGAAGGCTTCACCGAACTGACCGATGATATCTCCACCTTTAGCAGAAAATACGAATATATCACCAAAACCATCGGACTATCGATTGGAGCGTTTACCGGATTGATTGCTGTTTTAGGTGGAATTGCTGTTGTGGCTGGCATCGCAGGGATCGCCATGGCGGTTTTAACCAGTCCCATTGCCCTGGTTGCTTTGGCCGTTTTGGGAGTCGGAGCCGGGATCAACTATCTGGAATCTGAATTCGGGTTCTTTACCAATGCCTGGAGTGGAATCGTCAATGATTTTAACAAGGACGTGGAACGGTTCAAGGCCATTGGGGATGACATCAAGATCAAATGGAATGAGTTCACGGCTTTTATCACCGACACGGTCCCCTTCGATGAGTTCATCAAAGAGGTTGGAGAGGTCTTTGACAAGATTGAAAGGATGGTCAAGACCTTTCGCAACTCATGGATCGGCCAAAAAATAGGGATTTCCGAAGATGAACCGGGTGTCAGCGCCAAAAATATAAAAGAGGGTAAACCCTATGTTGCTCCTACAAACTTCGATACCTCCGGGTTTTTCAGGATGGTTAATCCGACGAAAGAATCGGAAGAAACCCAGAAAGGCGCAACCCCTTACCAGATTTATATCCGCAATTATCACAGCAATAGTAGAAATGCGGCTGCCGATTGGGGAACGCTGGTGGAAACCGGGGGATAGATGGCAATTACAAGTCTTCTGCCAGTTGATCTTGAGATTGGAGATTTTAAGTTTGAAAAGGTGCTGCCCATCTCAGCCATTATCGAACTGGATCAGCAGAAAGATGAAGCCGAGTTTAAGCGGGATATTGTCAAGATCATTGTTTGGTTTGTGGATGATCGCCAGTTTGGCAATTGGCAGGTCTGGCATACAAACAAACTCAAGGAGGAGAAGTTTCAGGAGTTCCTGCAACTGGTGAGAAAGAACGAAATCCAGACCGTGACCCATGTCGGACTGAATGCAATGGGGTTCAACTTCGGCAAGATCCGCAGGGTGGAACCTCAATTCAGCAAATCAAGGATCACGGTGGCCTTCGATCTGGAGCAATACAACAGCCTGGAGGATAAGAAGAAAAAACGGGAACCGGTAGTCCTGGCTGATGCCTCAAACACCGATGATGTGATTAAGGCAGCCGAAGCCAAACTCAACCAGGCCCAGCAGGATCAGGAAAAGAGCAATGGAATTTTAGATACCATCAACAATCTCTTAAAGAAGCTATACGAATGAAACATCCCCATGTTTTTTGCCAGCTGGATACTTTAGACAGGATTTATACCGCCAAGGAGTATGAACTCCACCAGGAGAGACAGCGTCCGACCCTGGGGTATTTTGAGCTGGAGGAACCCATTGCAAAAGACAGCCTGGTGATTTTGGAATTGGGGTATCTGAACAAGGCATACCGGATCACGGTGTTGAAAGTGACCAGTTGCTCCCAGGTGGGACAAAACACTTATGATGTGGTTGCCATTGAAGCAACCCGTTCTCTGTTGGATGCAGCCTATGTTGATCAACTGGTGGGTGTAACCCTGGAATCCTCCTTAAAAAGAATCAGCCGTCACATAGGGCTGAAGCTGAAGGTTCAGGGGGTACGCACAACAACCAAAACCAAGACCCTGTGGTTTTTAGACAGTATCCGCAATGCCCTGGATCAGGTTTGGTTGGTGTTTGAACTGAAGCAGGCCCGGTGGATGATCAACCTGTTTACCAGCGAGCTGGTGTTTTTGCCCCTGGGCAAACTGGAAGGGGATCCCCTTGAGATCCCCATGGATTATTTCAAACGGGAGACTGCCGGCGGAATCGAAATGGAGATTGTTCCCCTGTTGAAACCGTATGCCCCGGTAATCTGGAGGGGTGAAGAAAAGATTGTGGATGTTTCACGAATCAACAGCAAAACCGGAACCCAGTTTATTTCCTTTGCGGAGGCTGAATGAGACTGCCCCAACTGACGCTGTTTAAACTCAAAAAGCTGATCTTAAGATTGTTCCCGGGGCTGGCCGGGTATCATGTGATCCGTTACGCAAAAGTGACCAAGGTATATGAAGGATCTGCCAGGGACATGGTGGGAGCTCCTGCCATGGCGGTGGATCTGCAGTTTTTGAAGCATGATTTCAGCAAGGATAACCGGTTTCCCGAGTTCGGGCCGATCCGCCTGGCGGGATCTTCCGAGTTCGTGCAGGCGCCTCCTTCGGTGGGCACTTTTGTCTTGATCCATTTTCCCTACTGGATGAGCAACACGGCCACCGTTCTGGCGGTTTTATATTTGGACCGTTTGGTTCATCCGGAGGAAAAGAGCTACCAGATCAGGGATGCCGAAAAGGTTAAGATCTCAGCCAAATCGGAGCTGATTTTGGGGGAGGGAGACGATCGGGCTGTTTTGGGACTGGAGTTAAAAGGGAAGCTGGAAACCCTGATTGACAAGGTTTCCTATCTGGCTGACCAGGTGGTGATTTTAGGATCAGGAGGAACCAGCTGCGGAGCAACTCTAAACAGTGCCACAGCGGTTCAGACGACCATCAACCTGATCAAGAACGATTTTATCATTATCAAGACAACCCTGGATGAAACGCTGTCCAACATAAAAATCGGCCTGGAGTGCGATGTCTCAAGTACCTGATGCCATATGGGCAATTGATATAAAATGGGATGCGGTTACCCTCGGCCCCAAACTGAATGATACCGAAGACGACTTCGAATATGTCTACAATGAAGAGGCGGTCAAGCAGGTGATCTATCTGGCCATTCGGGATTCGGACAATACCCAGACTTTGATCAATGCTCATCCGACCGATGTCTTAAAGCGGTTGAACAAACTGAAAGAGGAGATTGAGGATAAGGAGTGGTCCATCGTTTTGGGCTCCATCTCCCTGAAGGTTGATTATGAAACAAAGCAGTTGATTTTTAACGGGCTTATTGAGGGGCAGGAGATGCAATCGGTGAGAGTGGCTTTGGATCTGACAAAAGAGGATGAATCGTTATGACCAACGTGATGCCGGAAGAGACAATCAATAAAATGATGCAGGAGCTCGGGGTTGATAATCCGGATTTTGTAGCCAACAAAATTGAAACCGAATCCAGCGGTACCGTTCTGGAAAAACTGATCCAAAGCGGAAAAAGCCTGGTGATGACGATCTATCAGAAGTGTCTGGATGCCATGTGGAAGGCTTTTCAATCCGCGTTCCGTTATCTGATCCCCATGCTTTATCTACGGTACGCGATCGGGATCTGGCTGGAGGAGATTGCCAAGGATCATGGGCTCAAGCGGTTCTTGGGCCAGTTCACCATCTTGCCCCTGACCGCCACCAAGGATGCCGGTACTGCCTTGACCCTTCATGCCGGGGATGTGTTCTATATTATTGAACAGGAACCCAGGCGGTATGAAGTTTTGGAGGATCTGGAGATTGATCAGGCGGAAACTGAGTTCCAGTTTAATGTTCAGGCATTAGCGCCGACTGAAGAGATCTCGGGAGATACTTATATCTACAGCGCCCGTTTTAATGCTCCGGTTGGATTGGAATGGGATTGTGAAGAGGCTTTGCCCATTAATTCGGTTGCATTCAATGAATCCACCTATGTTCAATCCGGGGAAGATCCGGAGACGGACGACAGCTTAAGAGGTCGGGTTTATGCCTTAAAATCCCTGGAAGCCATCGAGCTGGGGATTGATCTCTATTACACCCAACTGATTAAAACCGTGGCCGGGGTGGCGCATGTAACCCTGGACAGCGTGGATGACCAGAATGCGACTCTCTATTATACCCTTTACGGCGCAACCGGCCAGTTAACCCAGGAAACCTTGGATACGGCACAGGACAGGTTTGATTCCAGTAAAATGCGCACGGATAAGGGAGTGTTGTCCCTGGCTTCTCCCCTTTTGCTGGAATTGACTGTCAGCAGGTCAGGAGGCGGAACCGAGTCTGAAATCATCAATGCGGTGAACGACCATTTTCTGGCAATGGAACGAGGGGAAGATTTTGAGAGTTGTTTTCTTTACAATTCACTTGAAAAAAAATGGCCGGAGGCAACGTTTCGGATCTCACCGGCTTATTTCACCCTGCCGACGGGCAACTATTTTGTGCCCGATACGACGATCGAGGAGATTGTCTGATGGAAATTTCCTTTAGATGGTGGCTTTCCAATTCAATTGCCAAGGCACTGAAGTCCCTTAGTGAGGAGGTCTTTATTCTCCTTGAAACCAGGGTTTTTGCCGTGTTTAAAGCTGCCCGAATCGGCTGGGCGACGGAAACAGGTTTGGCAATCTTTTGGGAAGACATAAACATCAAACCACCGGTTGACGAGGCTTTAAAAAGGAGATTCCTGCAGCAATACAACAATTTCCTTTCGACTGCAGGCACGGTTCAGAATGACGAGCTCCTGAAGGATTTTTTTGACCTGGTTCATGTGTATTCCATCGATATGCGCGACCATGAACTTATGAGCCATCTGTATCCCTATCATGTGGTCAGGTTCTGGATTCCTCAGGTTGACGCTAATATGGAAAAGGACATCAGGAGTATTTTAGAAATCATTCTTCCTGCCCGCTGTATCAAACATTACCAATTGCTTACTTGGCACGAATCGAAAGGATTCGGCCGTACACCTTTTGGACGTAGATTTGGACGTTAAACCTTAATAAATAGCCATGACCAGTTTTCAAGTTGAGAAGTTGTCTTCTCCGTTAGCACTAAATCCAGCGCCTGAGCACAATGCTTATGAACCCATTATTTATCAAAACCAGCATGTGCTTGCGTGGACTCTTTCCGCATTGGGATCTGCCACCCGGGCTATCTCCGGTCGGATTGAAGCGGGGCAGATAAGGGATTTAAGGGTGCTGTTTAATCTTTCAGACGGTTCCAGAGAGGTTGTTTCCTTTCCTGATGTGGATATTTCAGTCGGGGAGAATCGGAAAATCTATTATGCCGATTATGTTACCGAAACGATCCTGTCGATTGAGCTGCCCGGGTTTGAAGATTTCAGCCCTGATGAGATGGAGTTTCCGGTTGTGCATGCCGTTCGTTATCATGACACGGCAGTCACAACCGCAGATGCCCTGGAGTGGATAGGACCCAAGACGGATATTTATGCCCATGTTCCCATCGGGGAGATCATTGCCATCCATCCCTATGCCCCAACCCCGGATTCCTATTTTTTCAAGTTTTGCGACGGTACTGGTCAATTGGGAGACAATTTCCCCGGGCACGAAACGGATGCAGTCCCTAATTTAACGGATAACAGGTTTTTGATGGGCGGAACGGGATATGGAACCGGTGGATCAAATGTTCTTTTAGACCATACGCATTCGTGTGGGGATCAAAACCAGAATCACTATCACAATATAAGCCCTTCAAGCATCAACAGTGGCTATCAAAGTCAAGGGCACACTCACAATGCTCCTGTTGGCGGAAGTATTTATCATGGGACTTCGGAAAGCTATACGACTCCACAAGTTGATCGTCGGCATGTGCAAATCAACACCGGTCCAACCAGTGACGTCAGTCAATCGCATTATCATTCTGTAAATTTCGGCTCATTTAATTCCGGAAATAACTCTCAAGTTCATCAACATGCAATCGGCAGTGGTGCTACTCCCGGAGCAACAAGCAGTCTGCCCAGATATTTCAAGGTTTTATTTTTCATGAGGACAAACTAATGGCTCTAAAAAAGATGTTTAAGGAAGGATCAAGATATTACTATGCCGTCATTCATCGCCTGGATTACGGGAAAAATGCAGCACGATTCGTGAGTGGTGTTGAACATTCATTACAGGTCTTATTGGTTGTTAAAGATGAATCAGACCCAGATTTTATGGAGATCGAAAATGATCTGCCCTATAAAATCCCGACCATCAGGATGAAAAAGCAACCTGTTGTGTGCACAGTCCCTAAAATCGATCCGGGCACCGGGGAGCAGTTGGTGGATGATGAAGGGATTGGAATATTCGAAGAGGTTGAAAACGGATTTGAAGAGGTGGTTGATGAAACCTACGAAGATCCATTCCTGGTTGAAAAGATGAAACCGGAGGGCGTGGATATCGTTCAGCTTGGCTATCAATGGTTAAAAGCCAATGTTGAACTGTTTGCAGATTTTGAAGATGTGCTGGAAGAGGAACTACCAACCAATTAAAAGGAGATTTAATGGATACCTATACAATCAGATTAAAACGTCGATGGCTTTGGGATAAGAAGCTTAAAAATGTAAAAGGCAACTATTTCCCGGATGATATGAATCCAGCAGTGAATTATATTACTGTGAAGGTTAAAGAAAAAGATGTAATCCAACCCATTAGAAACGCGCCAGTCAAATATATGTGCGTTGTTTTTAAAAATGAAAGAATTCTCACTATTAACCTTGATAAATATATGGGTTATGAGACTTCAGAGGAGCTTTTTCTTATCAAGGCCAGGCAGGTGAAAGAGGAATCCCAGGGAAAGGTGGATCTCGTTGGGTAGACGTCTTAATCTCCTGGAGGAGAACAAAAAAGCCCGGATTCAATATTTGGATCCGGGCTTTTTTTTTATATGAAAGGTGCGAAGGCTCCAATTCCCTACCGCTAAGTGAAGGCACCGAAGCACCCCACACCTCCAATTTCTTAATCTGAATTGTAAACTAAAACGGAGATTGTTATGAAAAGTCCCCTGCCATGGTTAGGTGGAAAACGCTTGTTGTCCAAGCAAATTGTTATGTACTTGAATCAAATCGAACATACATGTTATATCGAACCATTCATGGGTGCAGCCCATGTGTTCTTCAGAAAAGAACAGGTCAAAACGGAAGTTCTGAACGATATCAATCAGGATCTGACTGTTTTGTTCCGTGTACTTCAGAATCACTTGGAAGAATTCTTAAGGTTCTTCAAATGGGCACTGTGCAGCCGTGGTGAATTTGATCGGTTGAATGCTCAAAACCCGGATTCGTTAACAGATATCCAACGCGCATGCCGGTTTTATTACTTGCACAAGCTTTGTTTTGGCGGACGATATGTGAATCGAACATTTGGTACCAGCACAACTTCCGCTCCAAGATTAAACTTGATAAGAATTGAAGAGGAACTCTCACAGGTTCACCTTCGTCTATCGCGTGTTTTGATTGAAAATCAACCTTGGAGTAAAATCATCGAAAAGTATGACCGACCGTATTCACTTTTTTACTTAGATCCTCCGTATTTTGATTGCGAGGATTACTATGGGAAAAATATTTTTGACCGCTCTGAATTTTCGGAGCTCTCTAAAACCCTATTCACTTTGAAGGGGGATTTTATTTTAAGCTTGAATGATCACAAGGAGATCAGGAGTATATTTTCCGATTTTTTTATTCAACCAGTGAAAGTCCAATACAGCATCTCTTGTGACCAAAGCGGAAAACGAAAATCTTTTCCCGAATTGCTAATCAGCAATGTAAACTTGAAAAAACTGTCAAAAAAAGCTTCCTGACGTCAAAAAAAAACCGGCTATTAAACCGGTTTCTAATTCTAAAGCTGGAGCGGAAAACGAGGTTCGAACTCGCGACCCCCAGCTTGGGAAGCTGGTGCTCTACCAACTGAGCTATTCCCGCAAACTGTTTGCTAATTCAGGCAATTTTGCCGAAAATGACTTCCAAAAAGCTTCCAACACAATACAAACCTTCATTTTGTATCGTGTTGATTTCAAAAAGAAGTCTTCCGGCGACTTCCACTTGATTTTTTACCAAGAGATCGGCCTGAATCCCCTATAAATTCTGGTCGAGGCGACTGGATTTGAACCAGCGACCACATGTCCCCCAGACATGTGCGCTACCGGACTGCGCTACGCCTCGGTGTTATTCATTTAGGCTAGAATATCGCCTTAGCCTTGTCAAATCAATAATAGTTCCAAAGAGTGCATTTCCTGATCTATTCTTTAATCATGGATTTTGATGTTGTCTGTCCGGATCAGTTTCACTAAGATTAATCCGTTATCATCCAATTGTCTGCGAGTAAACTAGTCGAGAAACAGATCCCGGATCAAATAAAATGCTTGAAAAGATATCCTCATTGGAAGCCATTCGATACTTCGAAGCATCCGCCAGGCTTTTGAGTTTCACCAAAGCCGGCGAGGAGCTTCATATTTCCCAGAGTGCCATCAGTCAGAAGATTATTTCTTTGGAGAACAGCCTGGGATTTAAACTGTTTCATCGCAGGCCGAGAAAGCTTACCTTGACCCCCGACGGTGAAAAATTATTCAATGCCTCCCGTGAAGCCCTTGGTATTCTCACGAATACTCTGCGCTCGATAAACACCCGGACATTGGAGGGTTCATTATCCGTCGTGGCAGCTCCTTCAATTGTCAGCAAATGGCTGTTGCCAAAATTGCCCCGGTTTTACTTGAAACATCCGGAGATTGAACTGGCCATCAAAGTCAATATTGAGCTGGCTAATCCAGCTTCCTGGCTGCCCGATTTTAAATCTTATAATACTGACATTGCTATCTGTTTTGGCAAACTGGATCTAGAGGAATTGTCTTTTATCTACCTGTTTGATGATTATCTGTTCCCGGTCTGCAGCCCAGGTTTTCTGAAAGAAAACCCGATATCCGCTCCGCAGGATCTGAACAAGGTTCCCATTCTCAAGGACTCCAATCCGAAAGATTTTTTTACCTGCAACTGGAATGAGTGGTTTCAAAAGCTTGGAATCAAGGATGTGGATATTTCACGGGGCTACAGTTTTAATCGTCTGGATCTGCTGATCCAGTCCGCCATCAACGGGCAGGGTGTGGCGCTTGGAAGACATTCCCTGGTTGCAGACGACATTGAAGAGGGACGACTGGTAAAACTATTCAATGAAGTTCCTTCCGGTCAGTTTCATCTGGTTACCCTGAGTAAACTGGCGGAGAACCTTAGAATTAAAGCATTTATCGACTGGATGAAGGGCGAGATTAACGCTTAATCGTTGCCAACTTCTTTGGGCAGAATCTTTTCAACCCTGGTTTCCAATTTACCGTCTTTGAGATTGACTATTAAATTGGCGTTCATCTTCACCTGGCTGATTTCGGAGACGACTCTGCCCGAAGGCTGGGTCACGAAACTGTAGCCACGAGTCATGGTTGCCAAGGGGCTGACCGAATCCAGCACATGGGTCAGTTCAACCGCCTTATTTCTTTTCTGGGTACAAATATACTTCACCCTTGTTTCCAGCAGGCTTGACAACTCCGACAGCTGCTGTCGGTAGTTTCCGATCTGAGATAAGGGAGAAAGCAACCTGAGACGATGAGACAGGGAATCTACTTTTGAACTGAACAGGGACAAGCGATTTTCAAAGGTTTGGCTAAGACGTTGGTTCAGGTCGTCTATCTTCATCATATAGGTCTGGATAACAGCCTTTGGTGATCGCAGTCTTTTGGAAAGATGGTTAAGCCGTTCCGCTTCCGTTTTGATTTTTCGGATCACCAGATTCTCAATTCTATTGGAAGCATCGGAAACCCTGAAAACCAGGTACTCCTTCAAAGGAACAACCAGTTCCGCTGCAGCCGACGGAGTCGGGGCTCTCAAATCCGCCACAAAATCCGCAATGGTAAAGTCCGTTTCGTGTCCGACAGCGCTGATAACCGGAATACTAGAATTATAGATCGCCCGGGCTACCACCTCTTCATTAAAAGCCCACAGATCCTCCATCGACCCGCCACCTCTTCCAACAATCAGGACATTAACCGAATCAAGCTGATTGAACTGATTAATGGCATTGGCGATATCCCCGGCTGCCTGTTCACCTTGTACCAGCACCGGATTAATAATGACCGGAATGCCGGGAAATCTTCTATCCAGAATATTCAGAATATCCTGGATGGCGGCCCCGGTTGGGGAGGTTACAATTCCAATGGCTTTGGGAAGGAAAGGGATCTCCTTTTTCAGATCCGGATTGAAAAGCCCCTCTGCGGACAGTCTTTCTTTTAATTGCTCGAAGGCAAGCTGCAACGCACCGGCGCCAAACGGTTCGACCCTGTCAACGATGATCTGGTATTCTCCCCTTGGTTCATAAACCGATATTCGGCCATGAAGAAAAACTTCCAGTCCATTTTCCAAATCAAACTTGCTTCTTTGTGCTGCTGAACGGAACATGACACCCCTGATCTGGGCATGCTCATCTTTCAGGTTGAAATAGAGGTGCCCGGAATTGGGTCTGGCGAGATTTGAGATCTCTCCCCTGACACAGATCCGGTCAAAACTCATTTCAAGAAGATGTTTAATCCCTTCTGTCAGCTCCGTGACTGTCAGCACTTCTGCTTGCATTATTTCTTCCAGGAGAACATTTTTCTCAATTCCAGACCGACCTTTTCGATGGGATGGTTTTCTGATTGTTTACGTAAACCTTTAAAATTAGGTTGTCCCACCTTATTTTCCAGCAGCCAGTTCTTGGCAAAGGTTCCGTCCTGGATCTCTTTTAATACATTTTTCATGGCTTTTCGTGATTCTTCGCCGATGATTTCCGGACCTCTCACCAATCCGCCATATTCAGCTGTTTCCGATACAGAGTAATTCATATAATTGATGCCGCCTTCATAAAACAGATCGACAATCAGCTTTAATTCATGGAGGCATTCAAAATAGGCTACTTCCGGAGGATAACCTGCCTCCGTCAAGGTTTCAAATCCTGCCCGTACCAGTTCCGACGCTCCTCCGCAGAGAACTGCCTGTTCGCCGAAGAGATCGGTTTCTGTTTCATCCCTGAAGGTTGTATAGATAACACCGGCTCGTGTGCCGCCAATTCCTTTTGCCCAGGCTAATCCAAAGTCCTGTGCTTTACCGGAGGCATCCTGATGAACAGCCAAGAGACAAGGCGTTCCGCTTCCTTCGGTATAGGTTCTTCGTACCAGGTGTCCGGGACTTTTAGGAGCCACCATGATAACATCAACATCTTCAGGAGGAATGATCTGTTCATAAATAATATTAAAACCATGGCCGAACGCCAGAACGTTCCCGGCTTCCAGGTTGGGAGCGATATCCTGCGCGTAGATCTCGCCCTGAAACTGATCAGGGGCAAGAATCATGATAACATCACCAATTTTTGCGGCTGCGGCGGTTGTCATCACGGTCAGCCCTTCAGCTTCAGCCTTTTTCCATGATTTTGATCCTTCACGAAGCCCAACCACAACATCCATTCCTGAATCCTTTAAATTTAGTGAATGTGCATGCCCCTGGCTTCCATAGCCTATAACGGCCAGTTTTTTATTTTCCAGCAAACTTAGATTTGCATCCTTATCGTAAAAAATTGGTAGTGCCATATCTTTCTCTTTATTTTTGACGTTAACAAAAGTCGGAAACCCGACAAAATACTCAAATTACTTACTTATGAATTGCTGCTTCCCCTGTTCTGGCCATTTCAATAATCTTATAGTCCCTGAAAACCTGGGTGACACCGTCCAGTTTTGAGGCTTGCCCGACAACCCTGAAACTGACGGATTGCAGATTCATCTCAACCACGGTGCCCCCGAATGCCTCAATCAACTGCAACACCTGACTTCTGATTTTTGGGCTGATCTTCACTTTCATCAGCATCAACTCCTGGCTGATACTGTACATCGGATTAAGATGCGTAACTTCAATCACATAAACGATATTATTTAACAGACGAATAATATGCCTGATCTTGCGATCATCCCCTTTTGTTACCAGGGTTAAGCGATGAATGCCTGTCTCTTCAGCCTCTCCCGAACAGATCGACTCAAGGTTGTAACCGCGTGATGTAAACAGCTCAACAATTCTGGCCAGTGCCCCGGATTGATCTTCCACCACAATAGATATCACATGTCTCATGATTAAGCTCCTTCTATTATGTTACGAATATCATCATTGGGAGGAATCATCGGATATACATAGGCATCTTCATCGATAACAAACTCCAGCAATACCGGCCCCCTGGTTTTCAGAACCTTCTTGATCAGCGGTAAAACCTCTTCCTTTTTCCCGCAGCGATAAGCTTTTACCCCATAGGCTTCTGCCACCTTAACAAAATCCGGATTATTCTCAAAAATGGTTGAGGAGTTTCTCTTTTTCCAGAAGAAGTCCTGCCACTGTTTAACCATTCCCAGGTTGCTGTTGTTCATGACAACCATAATAATCGGCAGATTGTACCGTTTAACGGTGGCCAACTCCTGAATATTCATCTGAAATCCACCGTCACCGGAAAAAGCGATAATCGGCTTTGAGGTGACATGAAAAGCTGCACCGATAGCTGCAGGCAGACAGTAACCCATGGTTCCGAGGCCACCAGAGGACAGCAGGGTGCGGGGTTCCTTAAACAGGTAATGCAAAGCGACAAACATCTGATGCTGCCCGACATCGGTGACCACCACCGCATTGCCGCCTGTTTGTTGGGAAAACGCCTTGATAATATATTCAGGCCTGAGAGCGTTTTGTTTCATTTCAACCTGGTCATAATCGGGCAAAGGGTGTTCCGATTGCAGTTTTTTTAGTTTGTTGATCCAGATTTTTATATGAAGTGATTTAGCCAGTTTATTCAGTTTCTGCAGGGCATCTCTGACATTGCCGATAATTCCCAAGTGAGCTTCCTTTACCTTTCCGATAACACTAGGATCAATATCTACATGGATGATTTTCGCCTGGGTAAGAAAAGTATCCACATTGCCCGTTACCCGATCATCAAACCTTGCACCCAGCGCGATCACCAGATCGGTTTCCGCCATTGCCGAATTGGCGGTGTAATGACCATGCATTCCAAGCATACCAAGTGATAAAAAATGATCCTCAGGAATACAGCCCAATCCCAGCAGTGTGGTTGCAACCGGTATTCCGGTTGTTTCAGCAAATTGAACCAGCTCCTGGCATCCATTGGAGAGGATCACACCGCCACCTGCATATATCAGCGGTCTGGTGGCATGGCGGATCATTGCCCAGGCTTGTTTAATATCTTTTTCCTCAATCTTGGGAACAGGATTATAGCCGTGGCGAATGGTTTCCGTTTCCAGGGAACCGCTGGTAAAAGAAGTCTGCACATCAACGGGAATATCAATCAAAACAGGACCGGGACGTCCGGTCTGTGCTATATAGAATGCCTCTTTGATGATTCTGGGAATCTCCTCTATATTTTTCACCAGATAATTGTGTTTGGTAACCGGACGGCTGATGCCGATAGTATTGACTTCCTGAAACGCGTTGGTACCGATCACCTGCTGACGCACCTGCCCGGTAATAATTACCATGGGAATGGAATCGAGGGCTGCAGTCGCTATACCTGTGATAACATTGGTCGATCCGGGGCCGGAGGTGGCAACAACAACGGCAGCTTTGCCGGACACACGGGCAAAGCCATCCGCAGCATGGGCAGCAGCTTGTTCGTGCCGTACCCGTATCACCTGAATCTCCTTATGATTTAAAAATTCATCAAACAGGGGAATGACACAGCCGCCGGGATAACCAAAAACATGCTGAACTCCTTCCCGTTTAAGCGCTTCAAGAATAATCTGTGTTCCGGTTTTTTTCATGTTATTACTTTCAATGCGATCTGTATTTTAATAATTGCGTGCTACTGAGCCAATGATAAACGACTACTGATCTATGGAAGATTATCTTCGGATTTGGACAGCCATTCACCGAGATAGTATTTATCTTGTTGGCTCATCAGGTATCGATTTTCGTTAATATACTCGATCAATATCGGTTTAATCATTACGAAGTAGCTGTTTCTCCAATTTTTGTCCTTCTGCAACGCTTTGTTATGTATATAATGCCCGATACCGAGTGTTCGATGAAATCGACCGGATTCCACCAGGCAATTTTCAGCATAGATGATTAATTCCAATTCTACGGTATCTGCATCAAAGGAAGCGGAGTATTCTCCCTTTTCATTGGGGTGTTCCAGCGAGGCTGTCACTCTCGAAAGATATCCTTCCGAGGTCTCCATCAGTGTTCGATGATGATTGAGAACCAGTATGAACGCTTCTTTTGTGTTGATTTCACTACTGAAGTTAATCGTTCCCTTTACTGTTTTCGTGTATAATCCCAAATCATAGTCACCGGAAAGGGAGCAACCCGTAAAACCAATAGCTATCAATAGGTAAATCAGACTGCTAAAACCTGTTTTCAAATGGATCCATTGTAATTTCAATCAGGTCGATTTGATATTTGGATAGAGAACCTGCATATAAAAACAAGTTACTTCAAATGATTAAATCGAACCCACGCAGGTGAATAAAATATGTGGTTTTTAATATATGGGGATCTTAGAGGATATCGTTATTAACAAAATCATCTTATCTGTTATCTCTCTGAAATAAAAACTATTTTTAAAGTAAACATTGTGTCAATTTCAGCCGGAACTGTCAATTGCTGATTCTCCCTTAAAACCGCTATCAAAATGGTTTTCTGCCTATTCGGCGCCAATGAAAGGATATCCCTATCATTTTTACTTTCAAGCAAGTTCACTATTAAGTCTTCTCAAACATCAATGGTTTTGATTCCTTATGGTTTGTTGTTGGTTTGGGATACTTTTCTGATATTTTGAATTATTTTGTCTAATTAGATGACACCGACATCTAATTTACAGATCCTTAAAATGCAATAATATCATCTGGTAAGAGATTATGTTACTGTTACTAAATCCACTCTCCTATTGGCATGGCAATTGAATGACTACTGTTAGGCCCAGGCCACAGGATAAAATCAGTAACTTTTCAATTCAGGATTCAGACAATACCAGGTACTCATGGGACCAATAAACATGAAGAAAATGCAAAAAGTAGACAGAATTTTCAGCTCATCATTTGATGAATTTGTGGAAAAAATATTCCAAAACCCCGTAAGTGCGGAAGTTAATGCCCAAGGACTTCCGCTGAATAACCTGGGGGATTATATTGAGCTGTATAAGGAAAAAAAGGCTCTGGAATCCACGATTTATCAATTGAATAATCAGGTTCACTCTCAACAGAAAAACATGGTGACCCTCAAAGATAGAATCAATCTCCTGCTACAAGGGGAAAAATCATTAATAAAAGAAAAAGAAGCTGCTGAATCTTCCTCCAAAAACAAGAGTAAGTTTTTGGCTCATATGAGCCATGAAATCAGAACGCCCATGAACGGGGTTATCGGCACCATCTCCATTTTAAAGGAGGCGGATTTGACTTCCTCTCAGTATAAATACCTGGAAATCATTGAAACCTGTGCCCATTCACTGCTTTCTGTAATCGATGACATATTGGATTATTCAAAGATTGAAGCCGGGGAACTGAAAATAGAAGCTGTAAATTTTAATCTGAAAGATATCACTTCGCAGGTTAGGGATATTCTCAGCTATAAAGCACAGGAAAAGGGGATTGAGTTAACAACCCATATTATCCATAACGTTCCGGTCTGGTTGAAAGGAGATCCCCTGCGCATCAGGCAGATCCTGTTGAACCTGACCAACAATGCCATTAAATTTACAGACAGTGGTTCGGTGGGAATTGAAATCAGTTTGGAATCGGAGACCGAAGATCAGGTTCATCTTTTGTTCAAGGTGAGGGATACAGGCATTGGCATCGGAAAAGAGGAGCAGAAGCACCTGTTTCAATCCTATTCACAGGCTGGCGCGGAAATCACAAGAAGATTTGGGGGCTCTGGGTTGGGACTTTGCATCAGTAAACAATTGGTTGATCTCATGGACGGATCTATCGGGGTTGACAGCAAAGAGGGTGAGGGGGCGACTTTCTGGTTCTCGTTTCCGCTAATCAAACAAAAAGGAACTAAAAAAAGCCGGACCGATCTCTTTAAGATAGAAACCCATCGTCAATTGCCAAATGGATTCCGGAAAAAAGACCTTTCCATTCTTCTGGTGGAAGATGATGCCATCAACCAGAAAATCGCTAAGATCCTCCTGGAAAGAGAAGGGTTTAAGGTGACGGTCGTTGAAAACGGTGTTAAGGCAATTGAAGCATTAGAACGACAGACTTTTGATCTGGTTCTAATGGATGTGGAAATGCCAGAGATGAACGGATATGAGGCTACCAGACGAATCCGTAGCTATAATTCAGAGAAAATAGACAGGAAGATCCCGATCATTGCCATGACCGCTCACGCCATGTCAGGCGATCGTGAGAAATGTCTGAATTCGGGAATGAATGATTATATACCGAAACCGATCAACATTCATTTATTAAATGACCTGATTGATCAACACATTTCCAGAAAAGAGGACATTCCTAAAAACCATGTCGATCCGGTTTCAGCCAATTCAAAAAAAGGCGACTCCATTATTCAGGCTGACAAGCTCAGGGGGCTGCAGGATGAGATCGAAGAAAAATATGGGCTGATTGTAGAGATTTTTATTACCAATCTTCCGCTGAAGCTTTCAAAGATTCAATCTTCTGCTGAAGAGGAGAACTTCGAGGATTTGAGGGCTTTTGCCCACCAGCTAAAGGGAAGTTGCGCTATTTTTTACGCAGAAAAAATGGTGGAGATCTGTCAGGATTTGGAAGATATGGCAACTCGAGCTGATAACAGTCAAGATGAAATATTCGGAAAGATCAGTGACTTGGTAAATGAAGCGGAACGAGTCGAAACCTTTCTGAAAGAAACCACTTTTTAAATCCCCCACAAACCCGGGTATATTTGTCTTTTGATACAATATCACCCGGCCATCACCTTTTTCCTCCCTGTAAACCTTTTGAGCCAGTTCTCAGGTTCAGAAAACGACATATAGTTAACAACCATATTGATCTTGTACAAATCCGTTAAAACCTTCAAACTTTTGCATAGGTTTATTTAATCCATAATCTACCCAGATTTTCTGAACAGCTTTCTGCACACATCCAATACTGTTTTGTTATGAGTAAAATCAGAATTCTACCAGAATCCCTAATCAATAAGATTGCTGCCGGAGAGGTAGTGGAACGTCCGGCATCCGTTGTTAAGGAGCTGGTCGAAAATGCTATTGATGCCGGTGGTGATCAGATTTTTGTAACCATCAAAAACGGCGGCAAAGACTACATTTCTGTTTTGGACAATGGTGAGGGGATGTCTGAAAAGGATGCTCACCTGGCAATTGAACGCCATGCCACCAGTAAAATAGAAACCGATGAAGACCTTGATAAAATCAGCACCATGGGTTTTCGGGGAGAAGCCCTGGCAGCAATTGCTTCAGTATCCAGATTTGAATTAACAACCTGTGGAGATGAAGAATCGGGAGGATTTCAAGTCAGGTTGGAAGGGGGGAAGATCGTTCATTCCTCAAGAATGGGATTCCCAAAAGGAACACGCATCACTGTCGAAAACCTGTTTTTTAATACACCCGCGCGACAGAAGTTCATGAAGTCTGTTAATACTGAATACAATCATATCCATGATCTGGTCTTACGATTGGCAATGGGAAACCCCTTTATTCAGTTTCGACTGACACACAACAATAATCTGATATTGAATATTCCAAAAGATACTGATTTTAAACAACGAATTGGCCATTGTTTTGGAACGGAGATTTCCCAGGAATTGATCGAATGCGAACATGAGGAATCCTATCTCAGTTTCAACGGGCTGATTTCTGATCCCACTCACTCAAAATCCTCAAAAAGGTGGCAGCATGTTTATGTCAATGACCGATATGTAAAATGTCAGACTGTAAACCATGCCATTTATGAAGGCTACAAAACGCTGTTGATGAAAAACACCCACCCCGTATTTTTCTTTAAACTTCAGCTACTGCCAAGTGAAATTGACGTTAATGTTCACCCGGCAAAAACGGAAATCCGGTTGAGAAATGCAAATCTTGTCCATACTATTTTATCAGAACAGATCTCAAAACAGCTCAAAAAAAAGGAAAGATCATCCTTTACCAGTACTGGGCAAGATAAAAAACCTGATAATCAAAACAGACATGAGGGTTTCTTTAATACCTCAAAACAAAATGGATTTGAACTTCAAGCTCCTGATCAGCTCTCTCCAACCGATCCTGATGAAACAACGGAACAAAATATTCCGACAATATATGCCGAAACCGATGATCAACTTGGATTTCTACCTCCATCAGAGCCAAAACCGATCACCAAAAAGCATAATCAGCAAGATTCCCAGCTTTCCATTGATGAGAAACCTCCATCCTCTGAAGAAGGCCCCTTTCGCTTTACCCAATCTCGGGAAAATTTAAATTATAACAGCGAGATCCTGTCTGATTTCACTGTCATTGGTCAACTGCAGAATAAATACATTCTGGTACAGGGAGAACAAAAGCTGATTCTGATCGATCAACATGCCGCCCATGAAAGAATTCGATTTGAAGAGATCAGAAGACAGTATTTTAACAGCAACTTACCAACACAGTCACTACTGGTTCCCATACTAATGGAGCTTCCCCCCCATGATGGGTTGTTACTTGAACAATACCAGGATTCCTGGGAAAAAATGGGATTTATAATCGATCATTTTGGCGGGAATGATTATTCCATAAAGGAGATCCCCTCCATTCTGAAAGATGGCGATGTAGTAAAAGTGATCAAAGAGGTTCTGGACGAAATGGCTCAATTTGGAAAATCGGGAAAACTGGAACTCTTTTTTGATCAGGTTTTTGAAAAAATGGCCTGTCATTCAGCTATCAGAGCTTCTCAATCACTCAGCAGGGAAGAGATGACAGCACTGATCAACCAACTGGTTCAACATGACATCATGCTTCACTGTCCTCACGGCAGGCCGATCTGGATCGAATTTACCCTGGATGAACTGGACAAACGGTTTAAGAGAATATGATCCAAGCTTGGGATTGCTTGAATGATAAAGACCCCCTAAACTAATAGTCTACTGAAGAAAACAGAAATGATTCTTTGACTTGTTTTAGTCTTGAGATTGAGACTGCGGCACACACATAATTGTTCCTGTTTGAACCCAAGTTTGCAGCCATAATATATCATAAGCCTGGATGTTCAAAATGAGGCGAGCTGGCCATTTTAGTCGCGTAGGCAAAGCTTTTTCGTAGATTCTCAAACAATGTCCCAAGACAAACCAAAGTCAATACACTAATTAACACCATCACTAGAAAATATAATGAAAATCTTTGCTTTGGTTGGTAAGCCAAACGTTGGCAAATCAACCCTTTTCAACCGATTTGCGGGAAAACGCCTGGCAATTGTCCATGAAATGCCAGGCGTTACCCGTGACAGAAATACAGCCATTATCAATTATAAGGGATTTTCGTTTATTCTGATTGATACGGGTGGTTTCGAGCCTGATACCAGGGAGATTATCCCCCAGAAGATGAAAGAACAGTCTCAATTGGCAATTGAAGAAGCCGACGGTATCATTTTTCTGCTAGATAAGTACTCAGGTTGGACGCCACAGGATCAATCCATTTATAATCTTTTAAGAAAATCTGAAAAACCGATCTATTTCACTGTTAACAAGATCGATAATCCTAAACATGAACAAGCAATTGCCGAATTTTACGAATCGGGTTGCTCTGAAATCTTTGCGATTTCAGCGGAACATGGTATTGGAGTTTATGATTTACTTGAATCAATGCAGCATGATTTTCCCGAGATCTCTGACGATTTTTCCGACGGTGATGAAGATGATGACATCACCTCGGTGGCAATCGTTGGCCGTCCCAATGCGGGAAAGTCTTCACTGGTAAACCAATTTTTGGGCAAGGCAAAGCAGATCGTTCATGATGAACCCGGCACAACAAGAGACCCGGTCGACAACTTCTGCAAACACTATGGTAAAACCTTTCGGTTAATTGACACGGCCGGAATCAGGAAGAAAAGCAGGGTTAGCTTCCTGATTGATAAATACAGTATGGTGGCTGCCTTGAAGAGTATAGAACGATCCGATGTTGTTTTGTTGATGATTGATGCCACAGATGGGGTTGTCGATCAGGATGCCAAGATTGCAGGATATATTCTCGATCGTGGGAAGGGTATTATTCTGATTGTCAACAAATGGGACCTGG
Source organism: bacterium (assembly GCA_018829445.1). Lineage (GTDB taxonomy): Bacteria > SAR324 > SAR324 > XYD2-FULL-50-16 > XYD2-FULL-50-16 > JAHJTV01. Next base: position 124,803 of record JAHJTV010000079.1, on the reverse strand, counting down.
TAGAGAAAGACGGAAAAACCATGGACCAGATGAAACTGGATATTCGAGATAAGCTTCGATTTCTTGATTTTGCGCCAATAATATTTGTAAGTGCCAAAACAGGACAGAGAGTAGATAAAATATTTAGTCTGGTGAATGAGGTTAATTCAGAGTGTAAAAAGCGAATACAAACATCTGATCTCAACCAGATTATGGAGACCGTCACAGCCAGACACACTCCCCCGGTAAAATTGGGGAAAAAAACAAAGATTTTTTATTCAACCCAGGTTTCGACTCGTCCTCCCACTTTCATGATATCCACAAATAATCCCAAAGCAATCAATTCCTCCTATCATAACTATATTATCAAACAATTCCGGTATTTCTTCGGATTCAAAGGCAGTCCGATTCGAGTATTATGGCGAGACAAAACAAAAAAAACTGGTCAAGAGGAGAGCTAACCCATGGAGATCTTCGCACAATTTGAGCTGATTTCAAAAGGCGGTCCGTTGATGATTGCCCTTCTAATCTGTTCTATCCTTTCCCTGGCAATCATTGTTGAGAGAATGATTTACTTGAGAAGAGGACGGATTATTAATATTGATATCCTGAGAGAAATTGAGGTTGCCGTTAAGAAACGTGATTTTGAAACAGCACTGGAGTGGTCCGAAAAAGAGCAATCACCTATGCTCAAAATAGCTAAGGTCGCCTTGATAAACGCCGGCAATTCAAAGGAGGAACTGAAGAATTATGTTGAGGAAGCCGGACGAATGCAGATTCTGAGACTGGAGAGATTTCTTACAATCCTGCACACCATTGCAGTGGTCTCCCCCCTGCTAGGATTATTGGGAACCGTCACCGGAATGATTCATGTTTTTGACACCATTGTCACCCATGGTACCGGAAATGCCTCGGTTCTGGCCGGCGGGATCTCGGAAGCGTTAATTACCACTGCTTCCGGACTGTCGATAGCCATTCCAACTTTGATTTTTTACAATTTCTTCGCCAAAAAAGTTGAAAACATCATAACCGAAATGGAACATCATTCCGTTACCATGGTTGAGTTATTGTGTTCTTGATCTTAGGCAGGTTTTTAAAAACGTCAAATTTGTAACATAAAATGCAGTTTAAAAAAAGGAATACCAAAAGGCTGAATCTGGATATTACTCCGTTGATAGATGTAATCTTTTTGCTGTTAATTTTTTTCATGGTATCAACAACATTTATCACATCACCGGGTATCCACATAAATCTTCCACAGGCAACCGCCAAAACAAACACTGACAAACCCAAATCTCTGGAAATCGCCATCAATGAAACACATAAGTATTTCTTAAATGGAAAAGAGATTAAGAAAGCTGTACTGAAATCTGAGCTTGCTGCTGCCAAAAAGATAACAGAATTTGAGCAGTTGATCATCCGTGCGGACGGAAAGGTTAGACATGAAGAGGTGGTTTATGTAATGGACACTGCCAATCAAATTGGACTCCACAAAATTTCCATAGCAATTAAACCAAAATCTGATGATAAAACCGATGCCAATTAATCAAATTCACCTTTCTGCCGCAATTATCACCTTGAATGAAGAGCAAAACATCGGTGATTGTATCAAGAGCCTGGATTGGGTAGATGAAATTGTTGTGGTTGACTCACTTAGCACGGATAACACAAAAAAAGTCGCCAAATCCCTGGGCGCGAAGGTAATCGATCAGGCTTTTCTCGGACATGTCAAGCAGAAACAACTGGCGGTTGACTCCTGCTCCCATGACTGGATTATTTGTCTGGATGCGGATGAAAGAATCACGGCTGATTTAAAAAAAGAGATCATACAACTCTTCACAAATACACCGGTTGATGGATTATCAGACGGATACACGGTTGCCAGGAAGAGTTTTCACTTGGGAAAGTGGATCATGCATGGCGGCTGGTACCCGGATCGGAATATCAGACTCTTCAACAGAAAACATGGCAGATGGACGGGATTGAATCCCCACGATGTGATTGAAGTCCGGGGAAAACCCGGTAGATTAGAGGGAGCCCTGCAACATTTTGTTTTTGAGGATCTGGCCCACAACATTAGAACCAATAATTCCTACTCCAGTATCAGCGCAAAAATCCTGTTCGAATCCGGGAAAAAACCATCCTTGCCTAAATTACTTTTCAAACCGCTGGGAAAGTTTATTGAAACCTATTTTTTAAAGAGAGGGTTCCTGGACGGTCTCCCCGGTTTTATCATCAGTATTGGTGCTGCCTACTCCATGTTTCTTAAACATGCCAAGCACTGGGAGTATTATCACATAAAAAAAAACGGGTCCCATACCAAATAGTAGTGGCGGTTAAAGCTCCAAATTAGACAGATTCAAAAATTCACGGTATTGATGTCAACAACTAAAAATCGTATTTACCTCCATTCTTTTATTTGTTTTATGCTGCCTGACACACGCCATTTTCCATCTTTCAAGATTTCATCAGGGCTAATCCTGTCAGCTCTATTGAGTCTGCTTATATTTAAATGTCTCCCTGCTTATGCACAGACTGGCGAGGATTCAAACAGCTTTATTCAGCAGTTTTATGGAAGAACCACCATTCAAAACTGCAACGAAAGTCAGAACGAAGGGTGCATTAAAAATCTTCTGGAAAAAAAAGAATGCGTCCAATGCAATTTGAAGAATGCCGATCTCAGGAACATTAAAATCGAGGATGCAAATATTCAAAAATCAAATTTAAGCGAAGCAAATCTGGAAAATGCACAATTGACCGGTGCAAAGATTAGCCAATCAATTCTGAATTCAACATTTTTGGTTAACGCTTTCCTGAATAAAGCTGATCTTAATAAAACCCGAATTCAAAACTCCAATTTATCCGGGACAACCTTTGATGGAGGCAGTCTGAAATCTGCAACTATCTTGGATTCCAATTTATCAAATTCCAGTTATAAAAAGGGATCACTTCAAAATCTGAAAATGGTGAATTCCAACGCACTATATGCAGATTTTAGTGAAGCGAACCTAGAGGGGGCCCAGTTAATTGAATCCGACCTGTCTTTCGCCAATTTCAGCAAAGTCTACGCCTATAAAACCGATTTCAGCAATTCGACACTGGTATCAGCAAACTTGGAAGGAGCCAATCTGATTGGCGCTGTTTTTATTGAAGCTGACTTGTCAAATGCCAACCTAAGCAACACGAAACTGATCAGTGCTAATCTTTCCAGGGCAAAATTTGAGAACACCAGATTTGAGAATGCTTCCCTGGAAAAGGCAAATTTTTATCAATCGACGCTGAGAGGGGCGATATTAAAGGGCGCCAATCTTGAGGAAGCGGATTTCCGAGAAGCCAACCTAACTGAGGTGGATCTGTCCGGGGCTAATCTCAAAAACGCCCAATTTGAGGGAGCCATTTTGAGAGGAGCCATTCTGGCGGGAGCTGATCTCCAGGGAGCTAATCTGGAAAAAGGTAAATTAACGGGAGCCAACCTGGAAAATGCCAACCTCCAAGATGCAAACCTAAAAAGGGCAAATCTGATTGGTGTTAACTTCAAAAATGCCAACATGAAAAAAACAGACCTTTTGAGCTCCGATCCCCGCAACGCCAGCTTTGTTAGCGCCGATTTGGTTGGAGCCAATTTGAAAAAGGCAAAATTGATCGGAGCTGATTTTTCCTTTGCTGATTTAACCAACGCCAGCCTTTTTACCGCTCTCATTGAAAAAGCGATTTTCAACCAAACCGTGCTGAATAAGACAACCTGGATCAATGGAGCCATCTGTAAAGAAAGCTCCATCAGTATCTGCCACTATGAATCTGAGAAGTAGAGACCGGACGTCTAAGGATCTGAAAATATCTCCATTTTATACCTGTTGTTAACTTCGCTAAATCCCATTTTCTCCGATCAAAAACCGATTTTCATCTTTTATCTATTTTTGATCAAATCAATCATGGAAAAATCAAACCTTGAAATTGTCGCTTTGTTTTCTATTTATACCTTCTATTTAAGTACCTGTAACAATTGCATATATTAAAATATAGCCTCCTTTTAGGTAACGAACACTTTTTAAAAACAAAAAATACCTGCTATATAAATCAAAACCATTTTAAACAATATCAGACACAAAGATGCGTTTTGATCAGAAAGCAGGTCTTCCCTTTTTAAAATCACCTTTACCCCGCAGGCATTTAAGGGTCGTTCTCCTAAATGAATCACTCATTCAGGTCTTTTGCGCTAGAGAAAAGGGTTTTGTTATAAAAAACGTTGATACTTTGGGCGATAGATTGCGAACCGACAAGAAGTCCCTCATTCTACTGTCAGCTCCTTATGTATACTCATATGTTCACGAAACAATCTCTTTGAATAAAAAGGATCTTCCCCTGGCAGATGTCCAAACACTTGGATTCAGTCGGTTTCCAAAAGAAAATCGCCATCTTGAGTCCTTTGCATTAAGCCATGAAAAGGCGATCACGATTTACTCTCATTTATCAGAGAAGGGGCAAAGCATCATACAAGAATTGAAGAGAGAAAAAATCAGATTCACCTGGAAACCCGCCATATCATATTTAGTATCCAATTTAATAAAGTACCCGCAAATCTATCTTCGCCGATTTAAAACCATAACCGTTATTCTTCAGGAAGAGATCCTGCAATTCAGTTGGTTAGTTGAATTCCCGAAGATAACCCACTTTTATAACTGGAACAGATCCCTCTCCCCTTTGGAAAAACAATTATCGATGGAGAAACTGATTTGTGACTCTCTTCAAAATGAATCGAGAATTTCCGTCATGCTGGATCCTCATTCGAATGACTCGAAACCGATTACAGAATTATTATTCCCGAGTGGAAGGAAAAACAGCATTAAGTCGATCCTGAAAAAAACGAGGATGAAATCTCGATACTTCTCCGGAATTCTTTCTCCAACCCTTCTCGCCATTATTACTACCTTTATTATGGTATCCTATTCTCTCTTCTCTCAATATAACCTGCAGAAACTGAAAGATAAAAGAGAGGCGCTGCAAAAGGAGGTGCAGCTTCTTCAAGATAAAACAGGCGAACTGGAAAGTCTGGCTTCCAATGAACAGTCCGTTGCCATGGTTGAATCGCTATTAAGCACAATCGAATATCTGCAGTATGATCCCATTTCCATTACCAAAAAACTGAATGATATTATCCCGTTAACTCTCTGGATCAAAACCGTTATTCTATCAAAAAACCGGATTCAACTTGAACTTTTTGATTATGAAGACATTGATTTACCAGCATTGGTCAGCCACTTCACCAAGGAAATCGGACCAACCAACCTTGTAGAAAACACAAGAGAAATTATAAAAGGTAAAACGTTAAAAAAATATATACTTATCATTCTTCCGTCAGGCAGCTATGGAACAGAATAAAGACTGGATTCACAATCGAAAGATCCAACTCTTTGCTTTGGCAGTTCTGCTAAACACTTACCTGGTGTTTGCGGTTCTGTTTCCTGCATTGGAGGAAATTCCCTATTATGAGACAAAAATCGACAGATTGGACCAGACAAAACAGATACTGGAAACCTATGTATTACATATTGACTACTACAGTCATAAGAGCGGGCAGACTTCCCAGCGCGTTAACAGTTATCGAAATCAGTTCAAAACCATCAAAGATCCATCCTTTCTACCTGTTTTTTTTAATACACTTCAGCAAAAACATCATGTCAAAGTTATCTCACAGGGGTTTGAAATTTCTAATAAAAACCCTGATCTCTTTCAGGTCAATATCAGCCAGTCCCTGGAAGGAAACTTCCATGAGCTTTCTCAATATCTTGAGTCATTTGCGTTGACAAACAAATATCTGATTATTGTCAACTGCCGTTTCATCAATAATTCGCCGTTGGAAAAAGATCCGTTACTAACCCTTGAGATAGAACTGAAATGTATATTGCCCAAAGTGATCTGATTAAATTTATTACTTTTCTGCTGTTCTTTTTGACTGTCCCTACAATGGGTGCCTCCTCCAATCCATTTCAATGTAAGATTCCATCAGAAATCAAAATCATGGAGGAAACACAGGTGGATAACCTTGTTTTTAAAGGCTATATAATAATAGATGATATTATCTATGGCATCATTACAATTGGAGACAGCGATTATGAGGTTTTGGAAGGAGATGAGATCAAAGGCTTCAGAATTCTCAATATCTCAAATATTGGATTGGATTATTTCCATAATCAGAGAAAATACCACTCTACCCTGGATTCTCAATAATCCCACCTGCGTCATTTCTTGTGTTGCCAGAGAAAGTCGAGTAAAGTAAATAACTAGGTAATCTTTGATAATTTAAGGTTTTTTACTTTGAGATTCAACAGAACCAAATACATTTGAAGAATAGAACGGAGACCTATGTCTGAAATAACTCGTGAAAGTGTCCTAAAATCTATAGAAGACGCTGCTGAACGTATGGGTTTAGATCTGGAAGATTTGCAGGAGATGATTAATGAAGTATTGGAAGACTGCACTGCCAAAGCCCATAGACTAAAGGAAGCCATCGCTTCCAAGGATGCAACAACGGTGAAAACAATAGCACACGATATTAAAGGCTCTTGCGCAAACTATGGCCTGCTGACAGCCAGTGAAATTGCTTTTACCATTGAAAAGAACCCGGAAAACTCTTCAGTTGAGACAGCAGACGAACTCTGTAGCCAATTTGAAGCATTTTCCAAACTTGATCTCGACAAAACAATCTAAAAGCATTGCTCATTGTTTTGATTTTGCGTAATCCAAAGCTTTCATAAAGATCAGGTCTTTGGAGTTATACCTGGTGAACCCTTCCGTATCACTCACCTCGATATCAGGTTGAATGCCAACCTTATCAAAGCTTTTGGCAGATGGCGTGTAATAGTGAGCAGTAGTGATTTTGATATAGATATCATTACTGACCTTATAGATTGTCTGGACAACACCTTTGCCAAAGGTTTGCTCTCCGATTAGAACCCCGGCTTGTCGATCCCTGATTGCACCGGCAAGGATTTCTGCAGCACTGGCGGAATACCTGTTTGTCAGTACAATCAGTCTGGGAGCATCTTCCGGCAACGGTTTTCTGGAGATATACTTCTCAATAACCTCGTTTTCCCGATTTCTGATCTGAACGACTTCCCCGATACCCAGAAACAGTTCGGCAGCTTCAACCGCTGAAATCAGTAAACCGCCGGGATTATTTCTAAGATCCAGGATGATTGTCGATCGATTGTCTTCTTTCATACACTCGTCAATTTCCCTTGAAGAGTGTTTTAAAAACTGAAAAACCGTAATCACCTTGGTTTTTTCGTCCTGATTAAAACACTCAACTGAATTCGCTTTAACCAGACTCCGCTTTAGATTTTTGACCAGCACAGCATCCTCTTGGGTTCCACGCTGGATTTCAACACTTACTTTGGTGTCGATGTCACCTACCAGCAACCTTCGAATCTCCTCATCCGTTTTTCCTTTAAGTATTGTTTCACCAATTTTGATAATGATATCGCCAACAACTATTCCCGCAGCGGCAGCAGGTGAGTCTTTGAAAACCTGCGTGATAACAAACAGATCGCCACTTTTTTGTATGGTTACCCCGACTCCGATATATTGGCCGACAGAATGCAGTTCCAGCTTTTCCAGATCTTTCTGGGTCAGAATATCGGAATAGGGATCAAGGCCTCTAACCATCCCCTCCATAGCTGAAAACATTAGATCTTCAGAATTTTTGACCTGAATATAGCGGCTTTTTATGATATGATAAACCGTGCTGAAATCCTCCAATGACTTGATTTCAGCGTTAAGGTCATCCGCTTGGCTTTTTTTATCGGAAAATATAAACAATAATAGGAAAAAAACCAGCAGGAATGATCCGTTGGAAATTCTGTAAAGAGATAATTTTTGACGTCTTAAGGAGTTAATAATCATCCGCCAGTTTGAAGCAAAATTCACGTATTTGAGGAAAAAGAAAACCAATTCCAATGAGATCAGTTACAAAACCAGGCATGACCAGCAAACAAGCTGCGGAAAGAATCAAAGCTTCCTCCCAGAGCTCTTTAATAATGGGTTGTCCCTTTTTCAATTCTGCATCAAGAAAAAAGAACAGATTAAAATCCATTTTTCTGAGCATTATCCAGCCAAAAACGAAGCTGGTTGTCTGCGAGACAAAAATTATCACTATTCCTATTCCACTTGCCATCAGCAGCAGAATTAAAAAATCAAGCATCGCTAATGCAAAGACAGCAACTATTAAAAGCCATGAAAACATTGTTTGGTATGCTTACTCATCATCTTCGGATTGTCGCTTCTTAGCAAACGGTTCAGGAAGTTTTTCCAGAGCAGCGACATATCGGTTCATGTCAATTCCCTGCTCACCAGCGAGTTGTTCTGCCACCTCCAGACTAACCAGGTGACCAACCAGTACATACGCCTCATCCCTTGAAAATCCTTCTGCTTCCAGTCTTTCTATTGTCTCAATGGTTTCAGGGGGGTCTTTTTCTGCAATTTGCTGGTTAATAACAGCATTGATGGCATTTTGCAAACGCCGATTGATTTCTTGTTCAATCTCCTTTTTATCAGCCATACATCATTCATTACTTTATGTTATCAAATATAATCTTCCTCAGAGGAAGAATCCGCAATAACCAAGACTTTGTGGCTTTCGCCCTGAGGCGATTACTTAATTGGGATAAATCCGGTTTTTAAACTCGCCCCGGGGATTTGGATAAAAACTCATTCCAGACTTGAACTTTTTAACATCTATAATTGGTGTATCCTGAGGCAATTTCATCTTATGATTCTTTCCAAAAGCTTGAATACTGATTTTTTTCTCTGTTTCAGTTTTGATGAAAATAGAATGATATGCTTCAATTACATCATCAAGTGTTAGTTTCCTTAGAGCACTAATCTCTTTCTCTATCCTGTCAAACTCGTAACTCCCGGATGAGATTTCGTTCCAGTAGCGAAGGGTCTCCTCTCCAAGATTTTTGGGTGGTTCCAATTTGGTGGAAATTAATGACTCCTTGAATTGACTGAAATCATCATTTGATAAACCGGAAAGGGTCGGATAGAAACCTTTAACAAAACTTTCTATTCTCTCTTGAAGATATACGGGATCTTTTATCCCGGATTGGATGATAAAGTAAAATCCATCAACTTTATTTACCTGCTGGTACCCGGACCAAACCAGATATCCCAATTGTTCTATTGTTCTTAACTGATGATAAAAGGGTTTCTCCACAATCTGTTGAATAAGATCCAGTATTGCCGACTGTTCAATTGATCCGGGACCCGCCTGATAGAGAATCTGGATCGCTGAATTCACATCCTCAACCTGAATCTGGTATGTAAATTCGGGTTTAACGGGAACATTTAAGGTCCTTTCCTCAGAATCTTCTACCGATTTTGGAGTAGAACCCGTAAAATTGGCTTCAAACAGGTCGCCGATACTCGTTATCTCCTCCAGGCTAAAATTGCCATGGCCCAACATCTCAATTTTCATCTGCTTCAGTAACAGGGGAATAAAGGCTTCCAATTCTTCGATCGTAATCGTCTCTATCACCTGCAGATAATCATCGATATGCCAGAGTGTCTCAGAAATCAGATAATAGGATTCATAAGTGATTCTTTGAAATGACTGCGCTAGCTTCTGATTTTGTCTACGCTCTTTTATCTGATTCTTAAATATTTGAAATTGTTTCCCATCAATCTTAAGAGAGTTCATGGCATCAACAATTTTACTTAACAATAACGGTATATTTTCAGAGTAACCACTTATATTCAATACAAGCCCCTTTACCGAATTTGAAAGCGAATAGTTTAATCCGGCGGTACTGGCAGGATAGGAGTATTCATTCAAATGTTCTTGTAACAAGCTGACGTACAACCGGCTCATTGCTGCATTTTTTGGAGAAGAATAGGCTAATGGAGACATCAGTTGTACCTGAATATTTCCTTTGGGGACTTCAAATCGTTTATCCTGCTTAAACCAGACACGAATTTGCTCTCCATTTTTCAGCAAAACCGGAAACTTTTCCTTTACAACAATCTGTTTTAGTTCAATATTTTCAGGAATAAATGGATTTGATGCCGGTAGAGCCAAATAATCGTTCTTCCCGGGGCTTTTCCATTGATCAATCAATTCTTTTTCTATTTTTGTTACTGAATAATTGATTCCATACCACTTTTCAACCCTGTCGGTTTTAACATTTGGAGCCACCAGAACAATCTGGAGATTATCGACGGTTAATAGATTCAATACCTGATTTGTCAGTTCAGGACTATAATCCTCATATAACCAGCGAGAAACCACAACATCCCGAGCCGGAATTTCCTGAAGATTGGATGCCAGATACCTGGCATAGTCAGAAGTATCCTCCTTCTCCCTGAACTGAAAACCGATTTCCGCCATTTTTTTCATCTCTTTAAAATATTGGAAAAGGTCCTGCTTTTTCTTAATCAACTCAATATATTGAAAAATCGTTGCAATAATCTCATTTTCGTGACTCAGCCCTTCCGGGGTTAGACTGATTTCCAGTTCAAAAAAGGAGAAGTCTCTTGTTCCAAATCCTGCCCCTGCGGAAAGCGATGTAGCCCACCCTTTGTTCCTTAAATACCCCAGTACACTACCCTTACCTTCATCACCCAGAAGTTGGGAAACAACAGAACTTGGTTTATGGCGATAGTATTGCCTGTACGATGGCATTTGAAAGGTCAATCTCAATTGCCGCATGGCTTTTACGGGTTCAATGATCACCTTCCTGGGCAATTCATCAGCTACTAAAGGAATATCCCTGAATGATTCGGTTTTCAGATTCCGGTTCTTGACCGGAGAAAAGTGAGTTTTAGCCAGCTGCTCCAACTTGGAAAGCGGATCTTTTCCGACGATGACCAGTTTCATAAGATTCGAAGAATATCGCTGTTCAAAATAGGCAATCAATTGTCTGCGAAGTTGACCGTAATCGGGGTCTTCACCTTTGAGAGTCTTAATGTTTCCTGTGCCGAATTGGCTATAGGGATGACCGGGATTGCTAACATGCTTTAATATTCGGTAAATTCTTCGTCTATCATCTGTAATGTTTTTATTATGCTCTGAATTAACAGCATTTATTTCCCTCTCAACAAAATCAAAATCAAATAGCGGAGAGATAAAAAATTGGGCAAATCTGTCAATTGCACCCTCAAGATAATCGCTTTGAATCGTAAAAAAGTAATTTGTATTTTCGTATGCTGTGTAAGCATTACTTTGCCCCCCATGAGAAGAAAGGTACTTCCCAAATCCGTCCGGTTCAGGATACTTTTTATTACCCAGAAACAACATATGTTCTAAAAAGTGAGCTAATCCCTGCCTGTCCTTCGGATCATGGATTTGCCCTGCAAGAACATCAAGCGAAACCGCTACTTGGTCACTGGAAGGATCGGAGACAAGCAGAACCTCCATTTGGTTGGGCAAAGTGAGATTCTTATACTCTCTGTGATCATTAGGACTCTTTCTAACTTCATTAACCGGTCTTTGATTTGGCATATTAATGGATGAACAATGGGTAAACAAAATACTGAGGATTGCTAGAAAAAGAAGCAAAAAACTTCTATTATATACTTTCTTTTTTTGGGATAACATATCTTACTTTTATTGAATCGTTTGCTAAAAATCACATCCATCTCATGTTCGAAAAGGTTGTAATAAAAAATCCAGGATGCCTGTACTGCAGATATTATATACCACAATTTGAGCATAATGGTAAACCGACCATCGAGGCTTGCGTGAAAAATGCCCGAAAAATATTTCAACAAAATCCGCCCCCAGGGAAAAAACCTAAATGGAAATGGAATGGATGCGACTATGCCAGAGAGAAAAACAAAGATCGACATTGTAGAGATTTTCAAATCCAGTCTTTCTTATTTAAAATACGGCAAAAATTCTCCTTGATAATTCATAAGGCAGGTGAAGAATATCCCCCCACTTTCAGCGGAGAAATCTGGTGGGAACCTTGATACTTAATCCCTGGAATATCCAACCGTCAGCTGAATCGGTTCCTGCTTTTCAGGTATAAGTTGAAATCGGAATTCTATTTTTTGGCCATTCCATTCTGATCGACTGATCCTCCATCTTTCTTCTCCCTTGTTTTCAACAATGTAAAAATTCTCATCTGCTACTCCCAGTTCTTCACCCGATAGACCATCAAGTAAATTTTGCATAATTGGAACCAAACTTTTACATTCATTATAAATAATTCTCTGGGATAACAACCGTTGCGAGAGAAAAGACTGGAGAATCACTTGGCGATACCATATACCAAGGGAAGTCAAAATTATAACCGATAAGATAACCACAAATGGCAACACATAACCCTGTAACATTCTAGAATTCATCAATGATTCCTCTAAAATCTGCTCATCCTTTTCTACCACCCTTATCCCAATCTTAAACCTGATCTTATTTCACTCCAGAAATACTTTGTTTAAAAGGAGGGACAGGTGCTTTTGTTATGTTAATCCTTATTTGAAAAACTCTTTCCCAGGCAACGATATAACTATATAATTTCATTAATCCATGACCAGTCACATTGACAGCGATAAGTATATCGTTTTCTATGGAAATGAATCCAGACGCACCAAAAAAAACATTGATGCGGTTCTGTTTCAATACAGTTCAGGAGTAAGAAATGGATGGTTCAGTTTGACTCAACGGCCCTGAGAGAAAGATACGAATATGTTCTGACAAGCCGGCCGTGGTTCTCTGTTTCTTAAGTTCTCCTCCACAATAAATTGATTACAGCGCATTGACAACCAAAGGTTTAAACCCCCTCGAAGAAAGGACGTTAAATGATTCGAAATGATGGAAGACAACCCAATGAAGCCAGACCTATCAAAATTGTGACTGATTTCACCATGCATGCTGAAGGGTCCGTCCTGATAGAAACCGGAAACACTAAAGTTATCTGCACAGCATCAGTCGAAGAAGGAGTCCCGCCGTTTCTTAAAGGAAAAGGAAGTGGTTGGTTAAGTGCCGAATATAACATGCTGCCCCGATCAACAACAAAAAGAGTAAAACGAGAACGAACCAAAGTTGGTGGTCGGACTCAGGAGATTCAAAGACTGATTGGTCGGTCCTTGAGATCGATATTGGATTTGGAAGCCCTGGGAGAAAAAACAATCTGGATTGACTGCGATGTTATCCAGGCGGATGGGGGGACTCGTTCGGCTTCAATAACAGGGGCTTTTGTTGCTTTAGTTCTGGCATTGCGAAAGATCAATGGTCAATTTACCAGCTTTCCCGTTCAAAAGCAGGTTGCTGCAATCAGCCTTGGAATCGTCAACGAAACTGTTCTGTTAGACCTGGACTATTTTGAAGATAGCAATGCGGAAGTGGATATCAATATTATTTTGACCGAAACAAAAGAGATTATTGAAATTCAGGGAACAGCCGAAAAAAAAACCTTTACCAGACACAAGTTGACTGAAATTCTTGACATTGCAGAAACGGGTTTGAAGAATCATTTTCAAGCCCAATTAGATGTTCTTAACGGGCACATTGTTCCAGACAGGTAAAGCAGATTTTTCTTATTGACAAAAATCTGCAAAACAAGGCAATATTACTTTTGTGTTTCGGGGTGTGGCGCAGCCTGGCTAGCGCACCTGCTTTGGGAGCAGGGAGTCGGAGGTTCAAATCCTCTCACCCCGACCAAAGCGAAACCAAATATCGTGAAATGGTTGTCAGTTGCGCCCGTAGCTCAGCTGGATAGAGCAACTGACTTCTAATCAGTAGGTCAGAGGTTCGAATCCTCTCGGGCGTACCAGAAGCTGGATATGGCGGATGTAGCTCAGTTGGTAGAGCATCGGATTGTGGCTCCGGTTGTCGCGAGTTCGACCCTCGTCATTCGCCCCATATTGTTGACTAACGACTTGCGCTTGTAGCTCAGCTGGATAGAGCAGTGGACTTCGAATCCAAAGGTCGTAGGTTCGAATCCTACCAGGCGCGCCATTTCTTCCGGAGCGTAACGACGCGAGAGTGGCGGAATTGGCAGACGCGCCAGATTTAGGATCTGGTATCTTTTGATGTGGGAGTTCAAGTCTCCCCTCTCGTACCAATTACGAGCGAGAATAGCTCAGCTGGTAGAGCACAACCTTGCCAAGGTTGGGGTCGCGGGTTCGAGTCCCGTTTCTCGCTCCACGTTCATCTTATTTCCGAGGCAGAATGCTTCCGTCCCTTCCGGAACTCCAGCGCGATCATTTTTCCCGACTCTCCAGGCTAATAACCAGTATTAAAGACTAGCTAATATTTCATTAACCCTTAATATTTCGTGTGTATAAATGGAATCACTAGATGTTACGATTGAGGATTTAGGTAACTTAAAAAGAAAAATCACCGTTACCGTACCCAAAGAAAAAGTTAAAGAGGCTTATGAAAAAACATATAAGTCACTGAAGAATAAAATAAACATAGACGGCTTCAGAAAAGGTAAATATCCCCAGTCCCTACTGGAAAAAAGATTTAACAAGGTCATGAAAGATGAAGCCATCGAAACCTTGGTACCGGAATATTTTGACAAAGCGTTAAAGAAAGAAAATTTAAAACCTGCTGTCAGACCAGAATTTTCCGAGCTGGAGATCGACAAGAAAAAACCTCTTGTATTCTCAGCCACTTTTGAGATTTACCCGGAATTTGAAAATCCCGACTATTCAAACTATAAGCTGGAAAAGAAAGAGGTGGAGTTTTCCGATGAAGAGCTTCAGAAACACAGACAACGCCATCTTGATGGTGCGGCGGTTTTCGAAGAAAAAGACGGAAAAGCCGAAGAGGGCAATCAATTACAGATTGAGTTTGAGGGAAAACTGGACGGTGAAGTTATTGCAGAAAGCAAAAGCCAGGTCTATGTATTAGGTTCCAATCAATTCCTGCCCGAATTCGAGATTGCCTTGCAGGGAATGTCAAAAGACGAGGAAAAAGACTTTGATCTTACGTTCCCCTCTGACTATAATGAAGAAAGACTCCAGAACAAAACAGCGTCCTTCTCAGTAAAAGTAAATAATGTCAAAAGCAAGAAGAACACTGAACTAAATGAGGAATTCTTTAAGCGCTATGGAGACAGGATAAAATCCGAAGAGGATTTTAACAATCTCATTGAAGAAGAGGTAAAGTTTACCAAGGAAAACGAGATTAAAAAGGGGCAACGCGACGAGGTGCGAAAGCAATTGAATAACCTGCTTGATTTTGATGTCCCTGAACAATTGCTTAAAGAGGAAATCCGGATTAGACTGTCCCAGAAAGAACAAAAAAGTAATGACAAAGATCAATCAGATGAGGATCTGAAAACAAAGATTGAGGAAGACGCAAAAAATGACCTGCGGTTTTCAATTTTTGTCCAAAAAATGCTGGAGCAGGAAGATCTTAAGCCCGATGAAAGGGAAGTGTATAGAAGATTTGAGATCAACTGCGCCATGATGGGAATACGGCCGGATGACTTAATGAAACAGGATTATGGTCAACAAATTTACCAACAAATCTTTGGTATTGCCGCCGAAGAATCCGTACTTGACTTTGTGATTGAAAAAGTGTTTGAGACATGAGCATCCCATACGTAGTTGAACAGACAAATCGTGGCGAACGCACCTATGACATCTACTCAAGGTTATTAAAAGACCGGATAGTGTTTTTAGGGGATACTATTAATTCGTACACAGCAAATGTTGTAATTGCACAGCTGTTGTTTTTGGAAGCGGATAAGCCCGATTCAGACATCAGTTTTTACATTAACTCCCCCGGAGGGGAGGTAAATGCCGGGTTGGCAATATACGATACCATTCAGTATATCAAGCCGGATGTCCAAACGATTTGCATTGGGCAAGCCAGGAACATTGCTGCCCTGTTATTGGCAGCAGGCTCTCCTGGAAAGAGAATTGCATTACCTAATGCTAACATACTTCTTCGCCAGCCTGTTGGAGGGATCGGTGGACAGGCTGCAGATATCGAGATCCAAACCCGGGAAATTGTGCGGATTAAACAAAGACTGATCGATATCTTGTCAAAACACACCAATCAAGATAAGAAGAGAATCGCGACCGATACGGAACGTGATTGTTACCTCACGAGTATTGATGCAAAAAAATACGGAATTATCGATAAAATGATGGAGCGAAGGAATATCGAATAACCGTTTAATATATTTTATACTGATGGCTAAAGAGACAACTTTAAGGTGCTCCTTTTGTGGTAAGTCGCAAGATGAAGTGGAAAAAATCATTGCAGGACCGACAGTCTATATCTGCAACGAATGTATCGAATTGTGCAATGATATCATTGAAGAGGAAAGGGCAAAAGAGACAACCGACGACAACGACGCCATTCTTTTAAAGCCCAAACAGATCAAAGCAATTTTGGATGAGTATGTCATCGGGCAGGATTATGCAAAAAAGGTACTGTCCGTTGCTGTATACAACCATTATAAAAAAATCTACTCCCCTCACAAAGCCGGGGATGTTGAATTTCAAAAGTCAAATGTCCTTTTAATCGGACCGACCGGAGTCGGGAAAACATTGTTAGCACAAACCCTGGCAAAAATTTTAAAAGTCCCCTTTGCCATGGCTGATGCCACAACCCTCACCGAAGCCGGTTATGTCGGGGAAGATGTCGAAAACATCATTTTGAAACTTCTGCAAGCCGCCGATTATGATATCGAAAAAGCGGAAAAAGGAATCATTTACATTGATGAGATTGATAAGATCACCCGCAAAGGAGAAAACGTCTCCATCACCCGAGATGTCAGCGGAGAAGGGGTTCAACAGGCTTTGCTGAAAATAATTGAGGGCACCGTAGCCAACATACCGCCTCAAGGCGGCAGAAAGCACCCCCAACAGGAATTTCTGCAGGTTGATACGACCAATGTCCTTTTTATTGTGGGAGGAGCGTTCGTTGGGTTGGAAGATGTTATTAATGAACGTATCGGCAAAAAAGTACTTGGATTCGGAGCGAAGATTGTCTCTGAGAAAGAAAAAAACGTTGGCGAAATCTTAAAACTGGTCGAAAACGAAGATCTTCTGAAATACGGATTGATCCCTGAATTTGTAGGTCGCCTCCCCGTTATCTCGTCATTGGATGACCTCTCTGAAGAGGACCTGGTGCGCATTCTGTTAGAACCCAAGAATGCAATCATAAAGCAATATAAAAGCCTGATGTTGTTGGATGGTGTTAATATTGTGTTTAATGATGATGCAGTCAAGGCAATCGCTAAAAAGGCTGTTGTGAGAAAGACAGGCGCCCGTGGCTTGCGAGCTATACTGGAATCCAGCATGCTCAATACCATGTATGAGATTCCTTCTTTGGACAATATTGAAGAGATCATTATGAACGGCGAGGTGGTTGAAAAGAATATAGAACCCCTCATTGTCTACAAGAACGGAACGGCTAACAAAGCCAGCTAAATAAGCCGGCTATCAAAATAAGAATTTAGCTGTTGACAGTCTTAAAATAAACAGTTAGATTTTTGAGATACAGTTAAGCACAAAGGGCGCTTAGCTCAGTTGGGAGAGCAACGGCCTTACAAGCCGTGGGTCACAAGTTCAAGCCTTGTAGCGCCCACCAGAAAGAAGCGGGGTTGTAGTTAAGTTGGTTATAACGCCGGCCTGTCAAGCCGGAGGGCGCGGGTTCGAGTCCCGTCAACCCCGCCACTTCTTTTTCGGTGCTCCATAAGAATGACATCATAATGCCACTTCCAAGCGATTGGACTGTGGCATTTTTTGTTTTTACCCTAACTGATTCAATCTTGAGGGTTTCCATCATATCCCCCTATGTCTTAAACACCTCCTTTTTCCCTGTGTATAGTTTTCTTAGCAGCGGTTTTTCAATCTTGCCGGTTGGATTTCTGGGAACTTCACCAAAGATGATCCTTCTTGGTCTTTTATATCTGGGAAGTGTTTCACAAAATTCCAAAATTTCTGTTTTATCTAAGTTAGTTCCCTCTTTGACTTGAACAATAGCGGCTGCGATTTCACCCAATCTGGTACTGGGTATTCCAATCACTGCGACATCTTTGATCTTCTCATGCGATTGCAGGAAGTCCTCTATTTCAACCGGATAGATATTCTCACCACCGGTAATGATCACGTCTTTTTTACGATCCACCAACCAGATAAATCCATCCTCATCTTCCCTGGCAATATCTCCTGTTGACAGCCAGTTATCGGCAAGCACTTCCTCGGTGGCTTGCTTGTTTTTATAGTATTCCTTCATCACACCCGGACCTTTAACAATGAGTTCCCCCGGTATTCCTCTTTCAACAGGTTTATTATCACTGCCAACGATTCTTGTTTCCCAGTCAAAACCAGCCACGCCGATGGCACCGACTTTTTTGCTGTTCTCCAATCCTAGGTGAACACATCCCGGTCCGGTTGTTTCTGTCAGGCCATAGTTTGTATCATATTGGTGATTGGGGAAAAATCGTTTCCATTCCCTGATTAAACTTGAAGGTACAGGCTGGGCCCCAATGTGCATCAATCGCCATTGATCGATTTGATAATCATTTAGATTAACCTCTCCACTTTCAATGGCAAACAGAATATCCAATGCCCAGGGCACCAGTAACCAGACAACGGTAACTCTTTCTTCGGATATAACGCTTAAAATCCACTTGGGATCGATTCCTTTGAGAATAACCGATTTTGCTCCTACAATAAAATTCCCAAACCAATGCATTTTTGCACCGGTATGATAAAGGGGGGGAATACAAAGAAAGTTGTCCGTATAAACCTGCCTATGATGGTGGTTTTCCACAAAACAGGCGTATTCAAGATTTCTGTGTGTCAATAAAACCGCTTTTGGTTTGCCGGTGGTACCGGAAGTGAAATACAGTCCCGCATCATCAAGAAGACCGATTTGGCAATTCGGGTCATTCAACTCCCCATTTTTCCTTATTTCGGCGAATGGTATGGCATAATCCGGCTTTTGATCGGCTTCACCCGTATAAATAAACAGGTTCACGAATAGAGACAGGTCATCTTTAATAGAATCGATCCTTTCAATGAATTCCGATCCGAAAAACATGATTTTTGCTTCGGAAAGTGTTATACATGATCTGATTGTGGGAGCCTCGAATCTAAAGTTAAGCGGTACAACAATAGCTCCCGATCTCAGTATTCCGAAATAGATCGGTAACCAATCGATACTATTCATCATCAGGAGAACTACCTTGTCCCCCTTTTTGATACCTTTTTGGATAAGATAATTGGCAATTTGACTGGACAGGTCATTAAACTCTTTCCAAGTCAAGAGGGGTCTTCTTGTTGTTCCAAGTTCTCGTTCAATTAGAGCCGTTTCATTGCCATAAACTCTGGCATTTCGGGATAGGATGTCGGTTATAAGCATAGCAAAAAACGATTTGATTTAAGCAACAGGGGGTTAATGGAATATTGATATTTTGTTTGAACTACAGCTTTCTGGCAAGACTGCATTGTCCAAATCACCTGCTGCTTATCCATGAATCACGGGAAAAGACCAGAACCAGGGATTTGCAGGTTTATGCATTTACTTTTATCCCAGGCAATGGCATGAATAACCCTCAAAAATCCTATGTTTTCAAAATGTTTCCTTTTGCTGAAGTTCACATGAAATTGTAGAGTGGATTATGAGAAATGAGACTTGCAGCTTCGAACGCACAACGACAGATCCACCAAGGATTAAACTGCAAACGGTGGTCATGCAGCGCTTGATCCATCCCACGAACTGCAAATCAAATTCCCGAATATATTAAACTTGTTATGCGATTGTACTGCCTTTTTAACGGGATAACCTTGTTTTTTTGAGATCCGTGAATTATAACCAGGAAACGGCTTTATCAGAGAAGGCCTGATAAATTGGCAATAAGAAGATTAGCAAACATACAAACCAAAGGAGTTGCATGGCTCAAAAGAAGAATTTGACTGAACCCTCAGTCGGGAAAAAAATTAAGACCGCAAGGACTTCGAAGAAGATATCCCTCGATTATCTGGCAAATGAAACAGGGTTTGCTATCGACTACCTTAAAAAAATTGAAAGCGGAAAAGAGATCCCATCAGTCGGTACTTTGCTCCAGGTAGCCAAAGCCCTTCAAATTGATTCCGGTTTTTTATTCAAAGACCAGGAAGAAAGCATGGAAAAACGAAAAGATGCCTACTCAAAAAGAACTGATAATTATGCATACTCCAATTTGACGCCTGGTGCCGAAAACAAGCATTTAAAAGCATTCCAGGTCTCCATTGACCCAATGAAGGAGCATAAAGGAGTGGGGTATTGCCATGAAGGAGAAGAGTTTGTCTTTGTCTTAAAAGGTAAAGTGGAGGTCATTGTGGGAGATCATAAGAATATTTTGATTAAAGGGGAGTCTTTACACTTCAATTCGAGCATCAAGCATCAAATGACCAACATCAGTAAAAGCCAGGCAGAATTATTGGTCGTGATCTACAGTCCATAGTGGTTTATTTGTTATAACTTGATCATTTGTACACAGACCTTTCGAATTACAAATCATCCACCAATGGAGAACAACCATGTTTTTTCAACTTACTAATGAACAAATGATGATTCGTTCAATGGTCAGAGAGTTCTCTCGCAAAGTTATCTCTGCAACCGCCATGGAACGTGATAAAACCAAGGAATTTCCCGCTGAAAATCTAAAAAAAATGGGGGAACTGGGATTAATGGGGATGTTGATTCCACCTGAATACAATGGAGAAGGTGCTGATACCATCAGTTATGTTCTGGCTTTATCAGAAATAGCCTATTCTTGTGCTTCCACAGCCGTCGTTATGTCGGTTCACAACTCCATTGTGTGCGAAAGTATATTAAAATTCGGATCAGTAGAGCAAAAAAAGAAGTACCTTCCCCAACTGGCCAGTTCAGATATTATCGGAGCCTTTGCCCTTACCGAACCCCATGCCGGTTCTGATCCCCTTGCCCAATCAGCAACTGCTGTCCGAGATGGAGACTACTACATTATTGATGGGACCAAGTGTTTCATCACATCCGGTAAGAATTCGGGGCTTGTGATTGTAACGGCAAAAACAGATGAAGCGGCCAAACACAGGGGGATTAGTGCCTTTATTGTGGAGAAGGGAACACCGGGACTGAAAATCGGTGAACCGGAAGACAAGATGGGTCTTCGAGCATCCGACACTACTGATCTTGTTTTTGAAAACTGCAGAGTCCCTGTCGAAAATATGCTGGGTAACGAAGGAGAGGGGTTTCTCATTGCCATGTCAGGACTTGATTGTGGTAGGATAGGTATCGCTGCTCAATCGGTTGGTGTAGCGGAAGCTGCTTTGGATGCCGCCATTGATTATTCAAAGAAAAGGGAGCAATTTGGTCAGAAAATCTCCAAATTCCAAGGGTTGCGGTTTACGATGGCTGATATGGCAACAGAGATTGAAGCCGCCAGGCAAATGATGTTCTCTGCCGCCGCCATGAAGGACAGAGGAGAAAATTTCACCCTGCAGGCGTCAATGGCAAAACTATTTGCTTCGGAAATGGTGAATCGAATTACTGCAAAAGCGGTTCAGATCCACGGGGGATACGGGTTCATCAAAGACTATCCGGTGGAGCGTTATTACAGAGACGCAAGAGTCTTCACGATTTATGAGGGAACTTCTGAAATACAACGCGTCGTAATTTCAAATCATATTCTTAATGATAAGCGAACAATGTAATTTGAAGGATCTGCAAGTCATTCATTATCTGCCATCAGTTCAGATGAGCAGATAATCTCTGATAGAACAACCTTGCCGTCATCCTTTTCAACTGTGTTATCGAATTGCTTGAATATCTCCAGGGTATATTTGACATCGGATGTTGAATCAAGCCAATAGGGAATATACCCAACTGAATTATATCCCAGAAATCGGATCTTGATCCCTAGATCAGCAATACCATATAAATCAGCAAATCCTCTGGAATCAAAGGAAGCATCTGCACCTAACCTGGCCAATTCCAAGAATGATAAGACATTGGCATTGGAATAATCGCTGATGGCAACTTCCTGCAAGTTTTCTGCAAAATACTGAACCAAAAGCAAAGCCGGATTGTTTTCCAGAGTTTCACACTGCCCGCCATTATCCAGATCTGATCTGAATTCTTCTATTCGCACAATAGCATCGTCAGACGGGTCCGCTTGCAATGCATCAAGAGCGGTTTGAATATTGCTTATATATACCAGTATGGTCGATGCAAATTCATTTACACCTGCGACATTTACATTTCCGCTATTTGTGAAGGGATCAGCCAGACTGCGCATAAATACTACTTGATTGAGGTACTGTAACCCTTCAATAAGGATATTTGCCTTTACAATATTTTTTTGTGTGCTGTTCAATAGCACCTCACCTGTGCTATCCCCATCACCATTGCTATCTTCATAGATAGTATCAGTTGCAGTATCCCAGAGGTATGTTTGTGAATTGTTGTTTATCTTAAATTGGTAGTAATCCGTGGGGTCCAATCTTGTTTCCGAACCACCCGAATCTGAAGCCAAACCTGAACCGGTAAAACTATCAGTTTCGGTAGATTCGACTACGCCATCAAATGCTGTAGCATTGCCATCGGCTCCATTGTCCAGGTTTCCTTCCATGTGTGTGTAAAGCGCCAGGAAAGATGATAGAAGATATATTGTCTTTTGTGTTCCGCTACTCATGGAACTTGCCAACCCCATCGCAGCATCAAAGTACCCCTTTTTCCTCCCCCAGTTATCTATTGTCATCCCTAATAGATCAACTAAATTGAGATCTTCGGAGAGAATGAAGTCAAAGTAATTGAATCCACCAAGTGCCATATATGCCTCAGCTTTTTCTGTGCTGGTGCAGGATTCGCTATCGACTATTTTCTGCCAGTCTCCATTAATTCTATCTGTTTCACAGGTATCCGTCTGTTCGTTTGCACAAGCAGCCAACAATAGAATCAGCAGAACAGAAAAAAGAAAAATGATGGGTTTCATTTTTATTGGTAGTTCTTCTAAAAATTTAATGATATTAAAAACATATATCTCGTATCAACAAGTTCATTGTCAGCGGTACCAAAATTCTCTGTCCATTGTATGGTTCCGAATTTTATGGCTCCAAGGGTCAGCATCAAACCGATTGAAGGATATTTAAACTCCCGCAATCCCAATTGAATCGCGGCTAAATAGGTGTTATCACTTCTTTTAGAATATCCTGCTTCGAATCCTAAGGCAATCCTCCGGGCAGTACTACTCGATGGAATATAGGAATAAGTAAAATCGAGGTAATCCATACTACCGGTCAAATCAAATTCGTTCACATTAATTGTGAATGCAATACCCAGCGTATTCAATTGAGTTACTTCACCCACACTGCCCCAATCAATCCCTCCATAAGTAACCGTATTTTCTCCTTCAAGATCCATGCTGAGCATATCCAAGGCCGACATGCCAATTCGAATGTTCCACGGGTGATTAAAGCGATATAAAAAACCAAAATCCAATACCAGTTTTGAGCCTGGTTGGTCGGCTGCGTACTCCTCGACCAGACCATCCCAATCATCATTCTCAATCATACTGGAAGCACTTAGCAGATCAACGGATGCCACAACTCCTTCCCGCTGTATTCCTTTAAGATTAAAGCCAACATTTATGCCGAATACCTCAAATGCCATAGCATATTCAACAACCATTTGCCCGACAAATTCAAGATCGATGGTAGGAATGATGGTTTGTGGGGGAAATGCTATCTCAACCCAGGCATCAGCCGATGCTCCCCCATAGACGCCGCACCAACCGCAATCAGGAATAAATAAGGAATTTGAAAGCGTCACAGGTAGCTCAAAATATATCCGTTCGCCGGGCAAATCCGCCAGGGAGCTCTGGTCACCAAAATCGATTTCACCGGTAATCATTCCATTCCCATTGTCATTGTATGCCATTCCCAGGATACTCATATCGAATGACCATTCAACATTTTTCTGATAAAGCCCGGCCGGATTATAGGCTATTGTTTCTTCTGAATCAGCGACTGCGGTGAAAGCCCCTCCCATGGCTAAAGGACGTAAAAACCTATGTGTCCGTCGAATAGAAACAGCAGATGCTGAATCTGAAAAAACAAGAGCAATATACAATGAGATGACAACTAGTAGCTTGATTCGCATTTTTATGAATATATATTATCTGTTTTTTTCCATTGGAACAAAAATCCAATGCAAGTTCCAGCCCGAGACTATTATTAATTCTTTGTTGGTTGATTGTATCTTCTATCCAGCCCATTTGTTTGGATTCATAGCTTAAGGCTTCCTGATTACGATAAGACTACCTTTGGAATCAAGGGATTTTCAGTCGACAAAACTGTTTAACAAGATTAAACTTTTAAATCGACTATACATAGATTTAAAACAGGAGCCAATCCGAACAGTAATATATCAGACGTTAATATGGTAAAAGCTGACCTTTGATTATCGATAATCCATGGGCCCAGAATTAAAACGGGTTCTGCTTTGTTTAACAGCAACCCATTTTTCAATATTTTTAATTATTCAGTGAAAAATATTCTGCCCTGACAGTCATAGTCTGATAATATGGATTGAGTTTTAGATATTATTTTTCTTTCTCTTTGGTTTATCTCGCAATAATTACAGTAAAGAGCACAAAAATGTATATAGTGGACATCAGACCGTCAGCTTTGAACTGCCAGAAAATGGGAGGCCGAGAGCAACAATCCGATGCCTGATTATAAACAGCCAGCAGTTCAAATCGCTGTTGGTAGAGCATAGTTGTATAATTACAGAAGTATCTTCAAAAAAATAAAAAAGAAACGCACCATAATAATAACTTTGTTTATTAACCTATTGTCCTATTTGATCTAACAATACTAGATTGAGAAAACGAATTATTTCTATCTCGTTCGTTATATTTTATCTAACTCCCATTAGATCATCAGTTGTATTCTGGGCATTGAGCGGTTTTTCTCACTGATCTTTCTCAAAAAACAATATAAAAACAACACCCATATGTCTAATATAAGAGTTAAGAAGCCCGAATTTTATCAAAGTTTTATGAAGGAAGGTTTTTTCCCAAACGCCAATAAGATCACAAAGTTTCAAAATTCTGATAACTATTGGATTTTTAAAACAGGGGAACTAATCTACAAAGTAAAAAAGAAAGAGGAAACTACAAGTGCTGTTCCTTTGGAAGAGATGTTTTGCATTGAAATATGCAAGCAATTACTCAAGCACTCACCATCACTTGACGCGAAAATCTTTACTGTCAAGGAAATCAACGGCTCATTTACTGTAGACTGGGATAATACGGTTTTAAAAGAAGCCCTCTATTATGGGCTTAGCATGAAACAGCTTCCGAGTAGGGGATTTCTCTCCGATATTATCGAAAAGAAAAAATTGACGGAGACTATTCTGGACCGAATTGCCCAACGACTTTACCAATTCCATTCAAATGCGGAAATCAGCAAATCAAAAGATGATGGCTCACCCGATGTGCTATCATCCAAAATACAGGATCTGTTCTACCAGTCTAAAAAATTTCTGAATACCACGATAAACAAGGCAACCATAGATATGACACTGCGCCCATTGGAAAAGTTTCTGGTGGAAAACCGAAAATTATTCTTGCGGAGATTGAAGAGGGAGCAGATCAGGCTGATCCATGGGTGTTTTGTACCTCGAAAAATACATTTAACGAATGAAGAGATTAACTTCTTAGGTCGTACAACTGACCCTTTAAAAAATCAATACCATGACGTTGCTTCCGATCTGGCTGACTTAACAGTAATGTTAATACATGCAAAACAGGATCAATTGGCCAGCTATTTTGTCAACAGCTACTGTCAGCTATCCGGCGACAAAGAAACAGGGCAGGTTTTACCGGTTTATCAGGCAATAAAATGCCTGGAATTGGGACTAAAGAACAGCATAAAATCAAAACAGTCTGATAATTTGCTTTCTCAAAAACAGAAGGAATTGGCAACTCAGTATTACAAACATACTATTGATGTCGTCCGATCTTTATGATGTAATATAAAATAGTCTCTCGGGTAAAAATCATCCTTATTTAACTAGTTGCAACGTAAAATAAAAACTGAATGGTACAATCTTTTTGAAAAGATGCTCCATAAATAAAACTGTAGATTATAATGAAACAGATTCTTTGTCTTTTAGTTGCTATTATTATTCCATTTCATGGACTTTTTGCAGAACGCTTCATTCCAAAATCAGATCTGATATACAAAGTGTTGAACATCGTGAATCACCTCTATGTGGATCACAATAGAATTCAACCTGTTAAGATGCTAGAGGGATCTCTGGAAAAACTATCTTTAAATATAGCTCCTGTTCTGACCAAATTAGAAAAACAAAACAATAAAGTAATAATCGATGTAAGTGTTGATCAGTTTAAAAGAAATTTTAGTTTCAATACGCCCAAAGATGTCATTGAACTCAATTATATACTGCAGCAGGTTGTCAGTTTTGTTAAACAGTATCTTGAAAAAGGCGAAAAACCTGAATTTATAGATTATGCGGTCATTAATGGATTCTTAAGCAAACTCGACCCCCATTCATCATTGCTAATTCCCGAGATTTATTCGGATTTCAGTACTCAGACTTCAGGAAATTTTGGCGGTGTCGGGATGATGATCAGTATTCACGATGGAGATCTTACGATTATCTCTCCCATTGACAATACACCGGCTGCTAGAGCCGGACTGAAAGCAAAAGACAAGATCGTGCAGATTAACGAGGAATCTACCATCAACATGCCGCTTTCAGACGCTGTCAAAAAACTCCGGGGAAAAGAAGGGACCGAAGTTGATATCTACATCATGAGAAAGGGATTTACAGCTCCTAGGAAAATAACGATCGTACGAGATATTATCGAGATCAATAGTGTAAAATCGTTCACTTTTAAAGACAATGGCAAACGTGTTGGCCTACTGAAAATAAACACATTTCAACAGAATACAATTGACGAGATCAACAGTCATCTGGAAGATCTCGATTATGACTTAAAAGACTTTTACGGTTTGATCATAGACCTGAGAAACAATCCTGGTGGCCTTTTAGAACAAGCCATCGAGGTCAGTGATCGTTTTATCAATGAAGGGGTCATTGTATCCACAGCAGGGCTAAACTCAAAATCGATCAAAAGTTACAATGCGAGATGGTTCAGAAGCATTACCAGTATTCCAATCATTATTTTGATTAATAACGGTTCCGCTTCTGCATCCGAAATTGTTACTGCTGCTTTAAAAAAGAACGACCGAGCAGTTGTGATTGGAATTCAGACCTTTGGTAAAGGATCGGTTCAGCAAGTTATCCCTTTTCCCAGTGGCTCTGCACTCAAGCTAACTACTTCCAAATACCTGACACCCGGCAATATCTCCATTCAATCCGTGGGGGTTTCTCCACATGTGGCTGTTAATCCTTATTATATTTCCAATGATTATCTGCATGTGACAACTCCTAAACTGGAAAACGCCGAGAAGAGTCTTGACGAAAACTTTTCGGAGTGGGGTGATAAAACAGAACCTCCTTTAAAATCGGTATTTTATCTTTATGAAAATGATGAAAATGGGGATAAGGAGGAAGAGGAAGATTTTAGCCATAAAGAGTTAGAAAAGAAAAGAATGGATCAGGATTTTCTGGTTCAATCCGCCATTAAAATACTTATAGGGAATGAAAGAAAGGGATTTAGTCACCTTCTTGAGCAATCAATTCGGTATTTTGATGAGGAACAGAATTCACAGGAACAAAATCTCATTGAAAAATTTGCTTCCTTTTCAACCCCCTTGGACTGGAGATCGTATCAGACTGACGAAATTGGTGAAATAAGTACTGAATCATGGATAGAGATTAAGGAAAAAGTGGGCGAGAAAGAAATGTGGAAGCCGATAAAGGGGATTATTCCAGCTGACAGTGAGATTCGGCTCTATCTGAAAGCAAAAAACATTGGAAATAATAGGATTTCTCGTTTAATAGCACTCTCGGAATGCAAAAACCAGATTCTCGATGAACGTCAATTTGCATTCGGAAAACTTGAACCGGGAGAGGCAAAAACCTGGTTTATTCCAATAAACATTTCTAAATCCGCCGAATCACGTAGCGATCTGGTTAAATTTCTGTTTTCAGATGAGAAAAATCAAGAGATTTATACATCAAATATAATCATCCAGACCCGTGAGAAAGAATTGCCAGAGTTTTATTATACCATATCTACTATGGAAAACGGTCAAAACAATTCAAAAGGCAATGCAGACGGTAGAATCAGCAAAGATGAACGAGTTGCAGTCAAGGTTGACATCATCAATAAGGGAACCGGAAAATCTGGCGCTCTTACAGTCTTGTTGAAGAACGGGGAAGGTGAAGATGTTTTCCTGAACATTGGGAGATTATCATTGGAAAACATTGACATAGGTGAAAGCGCTTCGGCATTTTTCCAATTTGATTTGAAGAAAGAACCTTCTGATGGAGACCTGGACTTTTCTTTGGATATTATTGACAGTGTTTTTACCATTAGTTCCATGAATCATAAAATCAAGTTTCCCGTTAATGAAATTGTGGCACCCATCACCAATATGCCACCTAGTATTCAATTGATTAATTCCAAACTGGTCAGCAGTGATGAGGATTACCCGCTGGAACTAAGAATTGATGACGAAAAAGGTGTGAAGGACGTTTATATCTTCAATAACAGGAAAAAAATCTACTATAAAAACTTTCTTGACTTAAAAAACCGTTCAAGTGTTAATGTAAAATTGGAAGTTCCCCTTGACCTTGAAGAAGAGAATAACAGAATAATTATCGTCAGTAGAGATGATGATAATGTCATTTCGCAAAAAAATTTAAACGTCCGCTACTCCTCATTTAAATAGTTGCAATTAAATTACTCTCTTGGTAAGTTTGAGACGATCTTTGTTATTATTGAAGAAATACCAGACATATAAGGATATGCTTGACAAGCCCTTCAGAGGCACAAGATTTTTTCACCCTATTTTGTTTTGAAAGGAATTTACTTGCGGTACATTTTGTATATAAAAGCAGTAGATTAACGACCAGCAATTCCGAATATAAAACTATATTTTAACTTTAACGGAGTTTATAATGGCTCGCGAAACGATTGTAAAAGGTCCCAATTACGTACATCCCGAAAAACCAAGTGCTGTAGGCTCCAGAAACAGTCTTAACAGACATAATCGAGACGAATATCAGGAAGCCAGAGGTGTAATTGATGAGGAAGTTGATAAGGTACTGAATCACATCCATGCCAAACTTCCACCTGAAGTCCTCGAAAAATTGGATGTCATGGGGTCTATCAAGTCAAAACTCCACAATTATTTTAACCAGGATTTTCAGAACATGTTGAATCGTTACTTGGTAACGATGGAAGATGAAATGTCCAAAAAAGTTCGGGATCTGGTAGATAAAGAGGAAAATAGGACCCTGAACCGTTACACCGCGAGAGAAATTACAGAGATTTTGGACAGAATAGGAGGTACCGGTACCTTTAATACAGGGGAGATCGAAAAATCGCTGGTTAATATGTATGGACATCTTCAAGGTCACATTGAACGCGGGATGTCTGATCTTGAATCAAATACCAATGCACTATTAAGAGAAAAATCGGATGTTGGTGCCTTTGTTCGCGGTCAAAATGCTTATGCCATTGTAAAATGTTCATTTAAAGACAATTTCAGACGTCCAAAAACAGTTATGGACGTAAAACTGTCCATTAGTATTCTGGATTCGGAATTGGTAAGTAAAATCTACCATTACCAAATCCCAGTAACCGCTATCATTAAAGATATTGTTGCCAAAAACATCCATGAGTTGATTGATAAGGAGATCGAAGAGATCAATCATCAAGTTCTGGATGAGGGTCGTGAAGAGATGACTGACTCGGAAAGAATCTTTGAAAAACTAAGAATTATGGATAAGTATATATCCGACGATGACTCAAACGATTCCAAACGATATCAATTCGTCGCCAAAAAATTTCTGGATGCTGTGGATGGTATTCAAGCTGAAATCGATTCAAAAGACTATGATGCTCTCAATATCCGGGAGAATATCAAGAAAATTATTGACAAAGAGAACATAAGGAATCGCGGATTTAACACAGCCGTTAATGCTATCACATCGATTCTTGATACCAGTAAAATGGGATACCAGTTTATCGAAAACTTCAAAAATGCCCGTGACTGTATCATCAGCGAATATGAAGAGGAAGACGCTACAAAACTACCGGATGAAAGATATCGAATTCGTCTGGCGTATTACGACCAGGCTCAGTTGAAAGAATTGCGAAATGCATATTCTACCCAGATTGATGAACTCAATAAGGAGGTCATGCATCTCTGGAAGGTTTGTGACGGGGTCTATGTTCTTGATCGAAATGAAAACGATAAGGATGATTGGGACACATTATCCGAAAGGATGCTCAAGAAAAAAGAAAAAAGAGGATTTTTCGGTGGCAAAAAGGAACAGGTAGAGGAAGTTGAGGAGCATGATACCTCCTGGAACGAAATTACATTTGTTCAACCGAAGGCTACCAAGGTAGAAAAGGAGAATCCCACAGACGAGATTCAACTGGAAGAGATTGAAAAAAGATTTCCGATCATGTTCAAGAAGCTGGAAGATGTCTATCAAGATGTTAAAGATGAAAGAAGAAGAGTACTGGAAGCTCGAATAAATTTTTTGAAAGAGCAATATGAGGAGTTTTCCAATAAAATAAACCCCTACCATATTCAACCGGGTTTGTTACTTGATATCGACATTGTCAGTATCAAGAAAAAGAAGACCACGATGATGAACATGGCCAATGTGATAAACGAATTTTTATTTTCCGTTTCCAAAGGCTTCTCTGATGCAGCTTTCGTTAGCTTATCAAGAACACGTTCCACGGAAAGAGCCGATATCGATCAGGAATTCGTGAGTGTTGTGGAATAGTAAAATATTTGTCTTCGAGATATCCCTAAATTGGCCAAATGGGGATATCTCGTTTGAACTTCAGCCACCGCTGTTTATAACTACTTCTCATTAGTCAAACAAACAGATCCTGCTCCTCTGACACAAATTTCGAGTGGAATTCTTCTCACAGTTTATTTAAATTGCACTTAAAAAGTAGCTATCAGTAGGTACAGAACAATAGATGCAGCCACTCAATTTATTTCTCACCAAGCACAATATTTGTTATCAATCCATTGATCTCTCCATTGATAAGACTATTTTCTATTTTGACGACGCCTCTTCAGACCCATTGGTTCAACTAAACGATCTTATTTCAGAGCTAAACCTTCCCCGCAGTGTGACTCTCAATCTAATATTGGATCATAGCTTTGTCGGATTGTATTGCTTCACCTTACCACCTGTGAGTCGGAGGAGGATTGACAAGATTTTGGGGTTTGAGCTTTCCGATGCATTATTAGAAGATGTTGATGAGTATTTTTTTGACTATCGACATTTTACAATCAAGGATAAGGAAACCCGAGTAAGTGTTTATACGGTTAAGAAGAATATAGTAAATCGAATCATTCAGATTTGCAGAGCGCAAGGTCTGGAGATTCGAAGCATTTCATCTATTGTAGATTTATTAAACCAGAAAATAAAAAAGAAATACGCCCCAGATAACGACATCGTTATTGTAAGTGATCGATTTTATACCTATTTATTCACTTACAAAGGCAGCTTTCTTTGCGGAGTATCCAGCCTCAAAGTTACGGAAGACAAAGAAAAGGATTCGGAAAATTTAAATACTAAGCTCAAATCTATTGGAATCCAGAATAATGAGATAAACAACATTATCATTGATGATTATATTAATTCAGAATTCGAACTCGACGATCAGAACAGCATCAGGATTCTGGATCACTCACTAGAGAAGCTACCGGATTCCCATTTTTCACAGATTACAGAGGTTCCACTAATAACCCTGGCAAATCGAATTAATCTTCTTAAGTCGAATTTTTTTCTCCTCAAGGAACTTAAAAAACATACTGGAAAAATTATTCTGTCTTCCTTTGTGATTGGAGTCTGTGTATTGATCTATATATCTTCAATAATCTATGAGAATATTGCTAATAATAAAAAATACAAAGAGTTAGAAGAACAATACAATGAAACCATCAACAGGTACCTTCCCAAAGGAGTGTCGAAGTCCAATGCAGTTTATATCCTTCAAACTCAAGTGAACGAGTTGAAGGAGCAACAGAAAAAGAACCAGAGATTTAAGAAAAGAGAATATACTGTCTCACAGCAACTTTCTGATTTATCAGCATTAAAGAAGGAAGTCAGTTCACTGATTCTCAACCGCTATTTTCTGACCGATCAATCGATCCGAATACAAGGGGAGGTTTCATCTTATGGCGAATATGATAGGTTAAAAATCAATTTGGAAGACATCTACAATGGGAAAGAATACTCAATGAAGTTTAACCAGAAAAGTATCGGCGAAGGACTGATTCAGTTTTCTGTGACTATTCGCCCAATTAAAGACAACAATTAAATAGGTTCGAATACACTTAAAAACAATGGAATTCAGCCAACGAGAAAAATACTTGCTTCTATTAGCTTTGCTTATTTTTATTCCACTTCTGATGGTTCGATTTATATTTATTCCTTTTAGTGAATATCAGAAGGATTTGGCTAACAGAATCGACAACCTTAACCACAAAACCAATCAGATTAGCCTATTGGGTCAGGAATATAATATTTTAAAAAAGGAAACAGAAGTAAACACAACATCCCTAACAAAAAAAATCGATTCCATTTTAAGACAATACAGATTGAAAGCCCGATCAAACATTGTATTGGACGAACAGCCAAAAGGAGGACAAAGACTCATTGTTAAACTTGATGAGATCTATTTAACGGAGCTTGCAAAGCTTGTCTACAGGATTGAAAACAGCAAACCAATCATTATGATCGAGAACATTGATATCAATCCCTCTTACAAAAACAAAAAACTGTTTAGAGTTGCATTAGCTCTGGCGAGTAATTGAGTCACAGGTAACATGCTAAAAAAACTGCTGTTGTCATTGATTTTTGTTTTTCTCATCATGACCATAATTGTCTGCTCTACATGGGTCAATCTGAATTCAAGTGCCATAGTCCCCTGGTTGGAGAGCAAAGTGAATTCCCAGATCCCTCGACAGTATTCATTAACCATTGAATCTGTCGAAAACTATCTGTTGGGTTCAAAAATCAACCAGGTCATTTTGAAGGATATAACAAGTAATGAATCGTTATTAGCCATTGATTCTATTAATCTGAAGATTAATTGGATTTCTCTGTTTCTTTTTCAAGAGTTACAATACAATATAGGCTTATACGAAGGTTCGATTATTGGTAAAATTGATCTTTTCCCCCAAATCAAAACGTCTTATCAAATAAAAGATATCCAGATAAATCGAAATGCATTTATACGAAAGACAAACCTGATATTATCAAATCCCACCTTAGAAGGTGAAGGTAACTTCGACTACACTAAAACCACCGGAAACTTGGAGTTAAACTGCTCTGCACTTAAGCTAACCGGAGATCAGCAAAACACAAATCTCCCTTTTTTGTTACCATCAACAACGTTTGACAATCTAAAAAGTGAGTGGAGTTTTAGTAAGAATCAAGCGAACTTACAAATTATTTCATCAGGTGACATCACCGCCAACCTGAAAGGAACAATGGATTTAAACTTTGAAAGGATTTCAAAATCGAAGCTGGATCTGCAGGCGAATGCTCGATTGGCAGAAAAATATGAAACAAACCTTGGTTTTCTTAAAAGCTTACTTGTAAACTATAGGGACAATAGTGGACAGATTGCTGTTAAGATTTCCGGAGATTTTGAAAGACCAAGTATAAAAAAGTTTAATCCCTAGTAGAGTCAAAGTAATGCAAAAAATCATTTTCAATCGGCGCTCAATCGCAATCTTTTTCTTTATTATCATCATTGCTACCACATTTGTTGTTCATACTTTTATCCCTTACAACAGCAAGGGCAGCTGGCCAAAAACCGTGTTCATCAATAACGGCGATAGTTTATCTGTAATTTCGAAAAAACTGAGACAAACTGGTTTAATTAGATCAAAAACATTTTTCAAATGGTTCTCAATTTTCTTAGGAAACAGCAGCAGTTATAAGCGGGGTGAATATCAGATCAGTAATAAGGTTTCAGCTTATGAAATGGCCAAAATTCTAGAAGAGGGAAGAACCGTTTTGGTCAGTGTTACTTTGCCTGAAGGCCTGCAAATGAAGGAAATCTTCTCCATTTTAAACAATGGGGGTTTTAAGAATAGTGGAAACTACAGTGAGATCACCTCAAATCTCCAATTCCTTGATACTCTGCAATTACCTGTGAAGATTAACACCCTTGAAGGATTTCTTTTTCCTGATACCTATAAATTTGCCAAAGATTCTTCGGAAAAGACCATTATAGAAACAATGGTTAAAACGTTCCTTCAAAAGCTCCCTCAGAATTACGCCAATATGGCTAAACAAGTAAACCTGAGCTACTACCAGGCTATTATTCTTGCTTCCATTATCGAAAAAGAAACCAGTGTTTCCAGCGAAAGAACCGTGATAGCCTCCGTTTTTCATAATCGGTTAAAAAGGGAAATGCGTCTTCAAACCGATCCAACCGTTATATACGGGATCAGTAACTTCAACGGGAACTTGACACGAAAGCAGCTAAGAACAAAAACACCTTATAATACTTACATTATTCATGGTCTGCCACCCACACCAATTGCCAATCCAGGACTAGCATCATTGATGGCAGCGGTGAATCCGGCGCAAACAGATTTCCTGTACTTCGTGGCAAAAGGAGATGGAACCCACGAATTTTCAATGAATTATAAAGAGCACAATATGGCTGTTTCTAAATATCAACGGCAAAGAAAAAAAGAATACCGCTCTTTTTAATTTTAAACATTCAACTTTTTTCAGAGAAAGACAAGTCTTCAATGCGACAAAAGCTCTGATCCATAATTCTTGACATAACTTTTTGAATTCACGAGAATTAATAGTCTCTATCCAATCTTCTTCTGTTCTGAGATTCAGATACCGGAACAAAAATCAAACCAAGGAGCAAACAGATGCCTGATAATCCTAATCCCTGGGGAAACAAAGGGAAAAAACCCAACGAGCTTGATGAATTGATTCAGCAAGGGTTAAAAAAATTGTTTGGTATGAAGCAGGATCGGCCCAGGTCAATTGATCCCGACGGAAAGCCAAAACCTCCCGGAGGAAAAAACTTCGGATTCATTATTGCGATTCTTGTCATTGTGTTCATTGTATTTCAATCCTTTTACCAAGTGAACCCTTCCGAAAAGGGTGTCGTCCTCCGCTTTGGAAAATTCAATAACGTAACGGAACCGGGTTTGCATTTTTTGATCCCCTTTATTGAAAAGGTGATCAAGGTAGATGTTGATACAATCCGCAAGGAGGAATTTGGTTTTCGTCAAAACATTCCACGAGGATATACACAGGCGGCCAACTCTCTGGACCTGGAAGCGCTGATGATTACAGCGGATACAAATGTTATCCAGTTAAATTGGGTTGTTCAATATCGTATTCGCGATGCTGAATATTTTGTTTTTAATATTAAAGACACGACAGCAGCTGTCAGAGATATTTCAGAATCTGTTATCCGTCGTCTGGTGGGTAATCGCGATTTTGACTATGTATTGAACAATCGGGCAGAATTGGCACAATCCA
Organism: bacterium; assembly: GCA_018829445.1. Taxonomy (GTDB): domain Bacteria; phylum SAR324; class SAR324; order XYD2-FULL-50-16; family XYD2-FULL-50-16; genus JAHJTV01. The sequence continues at coordinate 89,165 of JAHJTV010000079.1, read as the reverse complement.
CATTGGAGGAGATGCAAGAGCTGCTGGACAAGTATCTGTCAGGAATTCAATTGGTTGTTGTACAGCTACAGGATTTAAATCCTCCTGATCCAGTTAGACCTTCCTTTAATGAAGTTAACCAGGCTGATCAGGATAAAATCAGGCTTGGTAACGAGGCACAAAAGGAAGCCAACACCAGAATCCCAAAAGCACGCGGTACCGCCAGAAAGGCGATTGAAGAAGCACAGGGTTACCGCATTGAAAGAATTAATAGGGCTGAAGGTGACGTTGCTCGTTTTAATGCAATCTATTCAGAATATGCAAAAGCTAAACAGGTCACCAAAACACGGATGTATGTTGAAACCTTAAGAGCGGCTCTTCCCAATGCAAAGGATATTGTTGTATATGACCAGGGCCAAAAAGGTATGATACCTCTATTGAATTTAGGTGATGCAATAAGCGGTACGCGTCCTGTAAAATAACTGTTTTCAAAATGTGACCACTTAAGGAGAACATTAAGATGAAAAAGATGCTGTTAATACTCATTATTATCTTGGCGTTTGTCGGTTATAACGGATTTTATATAGTCGACGAAGGCGAACAGACGGTTGTCACCCAATTCGGAGAACCCGTTGGCAGTGCTAAAAAAGATGCCGGACTATATTTTAAAATTCCAATTATCCAAAAAGTACATTATTTCGATAAACGGATTTTAAAATGGGATGGTAACCCCAATGAAATTCCAACTCAGGATAAGATGTATATCTGGGTTGATACAACCGCCAGATGGAAAATTGATGATCCTTTACTGTTTTTGCAGAGGATGAATACAACAGATAGGGCAATTTCCAGATTAGACGATCTGATTAACGGGGCCGTAAGGGATTTTGTCACCAAGAATAACCTGGTGGAGATTATTCGTAGTTCCGATTGGAATAAAACCTATAAACTGACCACGGAATCCACACAACAGAAAACCAGAGTATCGATAAGTGTAGGCCGAGATAAAATGAGCCAGATCGTTCTTGACAATGTAACTGCAACAGCCAAGAGTTTTGGGATTGATATTTTGGACGTTCTGATAAAACGAATCAACTATACTACCCAGGTGAGAGAGACAGTATACCAAAGGATGATTTCCGAACGGCAAAGAATAGCCGAACAGAAGAGATCCGAAGGAGAAGCTGAGAAAGCCCGTATCCTCGGTGACATGGAGAGAGATTTGAAGGAAATAGAATCTTCTGCTTATCGAGAAGCTGAAGAGATTCGAGGTAACGCCGATGCTAAAGCCACCGAAATTTATGGAAAAGCTTACAACAAAGATCCCGAATTTTATGCCTTCATGATGTCTCTGGAGAGTTATAAGCAGGTATTGGGAGAAAATACCAGGCTGGTCATTCAGGCAGACACTCCGATATATAAATATTTGATACAGACTTCAGCCAATAGATAGCTGATCAAAGGCTTTAAAAGAGGAAGGCAGGGATACATACCTGGCTTCCTTTTAAGTATTTTTAGCAAATCATCAGAAAACAGCAACCGTTTCACTTTTTTGAATTTTCAAAATTTTCAATTGCTTATCCAGTTCACCATTCTTATCTGCATTAACAATCCCGGTCAATACTTCCAGAGAGTTCAGATTTTGAACCGCATCCCTTAGCGCTTCCCGGTTTTGATTTTGCGGTAAACTAAGCAATTTGCCAAGAATCTCAATACTTTCATAACCAAAAATTGTATAGTTGGTGGGAGAATAATAATTGGATCGATAATTAAAGTTCCTCCAGTGGGCTTCAAAAAAGGGCTGAAGGTGAGTTCTAAAATGGCTAACAGGGTAAGTGTCCACAAACCTTAATCGGCTGGTATTATTCAATAGTTGGTTTTCTCTGACATTTATTTCACTCCCACTCAAAAACCAGGAATTACCTGCATCAAATAAGTATGCAAAATCTGTCACAATTTTTAATGTTCTGATATCAACCGGCAGAAAAATCGCATCAAAGTCGATTATTGGTTTTGGTCTATCCCTCATGAGTTTTAGCTCCTCCTCCTCCTCCTCGGATCTAATTTGAAATCCGCCGGTAAAACTCTTGAATGTATCATTAAAATCGACTTTATCTTCAGCAATTCTGGCGATACCAACAATCTCTCCGCCTTTTTCTTTTACTACTTCGGCAAAGGTCTGCATTACTTCAAAGCTTTTGCTACTGGTATGATAAAACAAAACAAACCGGGAAGCATTCAGATAATCGACAGCATAATTTGCGAGGACCCTCGCTTCTTGAAATTGACTCCGTTGAAACCTGAACAAACATGGCAGGTCTTTGCCAATGTTCTCCGTTAACGAGAAGGAAATGATAGGGATTTTGTATTCATCGGCCATTTCACCTGCAGCCAGAGAAGTATTTCTGGCCAAAGGGCCTAAGATAGCAATAACTCCATGATTTTCTACAAGATCTCTGACATGAGCTTTTACAAGTTTTTGTTTTTCTTGTGACTGCTGTTTAGGAGATTTTTTTACAAATTCAGGATTTGAATCCTTTTGGGCTGAATCCTTGAAGATCAACTGAATCGGTTTGCCATTGATTTTATACTTGCTTAACCCAAGTTCCAAACCGTCCTGAACCTCCATTGCATAACGTTTAAACACCTTATGGGAGAAAGGAAGGATAACACCAATTTTGTAAGGCTTGGTTTCATAAGCTAACGAGATAGTATCATAGATCTTTGAAAGACTGTTATATTGGTTTGGTCCTGCAACCGCTGTCAAAAACAAGTTATAGTAAAACTCTTCAGCCTTTTGAAGATCCCCATCCCGAATCATCAACTGCACTTTTCTCAGCTGAAGTTGATAATAGATCGGTTCATTCTCGTACCGTTCAACGATCTGTTCAATATCCTCAACATCGTTTATATTTTCAATAATCTCATCAATCCACCGTTCATAACCTTGAAGCAGTTTTCCATCTTCATTTTCCAGAAAATTAATAGCTGACAATACCTGCTTATTATTTAAAGCGTCCTCTATCAAATATTTTCGTAAATTGGATCTTTCTTTGTTTGGTAGGTTGTGGAAGAACTCCTCTGTCACCAGATAAACTTGTCGAAGCGGTTTTTTTTGTGAAAAAAGTGCAGTTGCATAATAATAATAAACCCAGTAGTAATGATTCCCATTTATATAATTCTCAAAATATGACTCCGATAGAGTTTCAACTTCAGAGTAGTTGCCCAGTCGATAGTTACCTTGAATAGTCAGATATAAACGGAATTCGTTTATTTCGAAATCTTTCTGTTCTTCTATTCCCTCTTCGATCTGATCGGGAAGGTCTTCAAGATTGGCCAAAGCAAGATTATATTCTCCCCTTTCCAACAATTCCAATATCTTATTTAAGTCCTCTTGATTAAATCCGGATCGTTGCTGAATACTCTCAAGAACAGCAACTTCAACCGGGACTTGCTCAATATTATATAAAAACTCAGAAAAACCAGGTGATTCTGACTCCGGCGCAACTTTGGTTGCTGTCTCGCCTAATTCAATGTCATCAATTGCGTCAGAAACCTGTTCTTTCAAAACAGGCAGTTCTACCTGATCACTAAGAAAAGACTGGGCTAATAGGCCAGAAGTCCAACTATTCCAAATCAAAATGAATGATAGAAATATAAATATCAGCTTGCGCATGATGGAGTTTATTAATGAGATCTGAGTGTAAGATAAGGATCTTTGTAAAAGATCTTGTGAATAGTAGCTTCAGATTATTTAAAAATGATTTTTGCATTAGTCTTCAGATTACTCATGTAATCCTGGTACATCTGATCATATTGTTTTTTCAATTCCAGATTCATTAATCTGGTTTTTACCGTTTCAAAAGAATCCTTGGGTTGTTTTTTAACGTCAACAACTTCAATTAGATGGTAACCAAAAGGAGTTCGGACGGGATCGCTGACCTGTCCTGGTTCCAATTCGAAAGCCGCATTTGAAAACTCTTTAACCATATCCGATTCTTTAAAGAATCCTAAATCACCATGATTTCTATTTACGGAAGGATCTTCGGAATACTGATCTGCCATTTTTTCAAACGGCTCACCTCCAACAATTCTTTCCTTCAATTGAGTTGCTTTCGAATAAACCCTGGCTGCTTCCTCTTCAGACGCAGCATTGTTTAATCGAAACAGAATATGCCTTGCATGAACCAACTTTTCAAACCCTAGGTTTTTTTCATATTCCATTTTCAGTTTATCTTCATCAATATTGATCTTTGATCTGATCTCCCTGAAAATAACCCTATTCCGCCTGATCTGCCTCAGAAAGGATGCACGAAAGTCCATCAAACTTATATTTTGCTTTTCCAGCAATTCCTCAAACTCAACCTGGCTGATTTTTCGTTGTGTTCTAAACCCCTCCAATTCGTCATCCAGCTCATCATCATTTAAAAAAATCTGCAGCTCATCAGCCCTAATATCAAGCAGGGTTTCCTCAATAAGAATATCCGTTGCTTCTTTTTTGAACTGATCCAAGTCGGTATTTGTCAAGTCCGCTCTTTTGGCTTGTGCTATTTCATAAGCTTTAATCTCGATTTCAATATTCGTAATTGCCCGATCATTAATTAACAATTTGATGTAATCATATTGGACAGATGCATTTAAGTAAGTAACAAAAAAAATAGTACCCGTAATCAAACTTATAATTGTTTTCATGGTTGCCAAATGGAATTCTTGAGTTCAGAAGAAAACAGGTGTTAACACGTTTTTAATGTTCAGGGAAATAAACTAGTTTCCATAGTTTAAACTCACTGAAAACGGAAATCTGGAAGGCAATAAGTCCTTGTATTTTTGTAAAACCGAGTTCCTTTTTGAATAAATACCGGAGTATTGGATGCTTGAAATTCGTGTTTCCTTGTACAATCTACTTTTAATGTAAAACCTTGTAGTTTCCGGGATAACCTTCCTTTGAAGATCCCAATCAAGAAATGAAACTACTAAAGGAAAATATCTTCCCCTTATCTGCACTTGATACAACAATTCAAAAATATGAAATGAATCGGGGTCCACCTTCATAAAAGAATTGCCCGATCCTATTTTGTAAAAAACCAGGTCGTTTTGACTTGAAATTTCCAAAGAGGCAGGAATAATACTGTATCTATAGATCGATTTCTTGAACAGACTTAAATGTTTCGTGTAGAGCATAATAGTAGGAAATAAAACATCTTCATCGGAGAATTCTCGTTGATCACTTAGATTTGTGGAGAATTTATTGCCACCGATTTCAAGCATGTAAATGTGTAACGCCTTTCCGTTTAAATCAACGGTTTCGATGGAAAGGAATTCATCCCTTACAAAACATATTTTCTGCTTATATGACTTTTCAGATATTTCATACGGAATCAGGTTCAGATCCACTTCCTCTTCCAGACTGGCGAATTCCTCGGGATCGTATACAGAAACATTTAATTCGATGTAAAACTGAAAAACAGAACTGGAATTTTCAAGGATTCTGGCAAGAGCACTTTCCGGTTTCATTAAACCCGCTTTCAGCTCAGTTGAAAGAAAACAAAAAGCCACACACAAGAATAATCGTAAAAAACGATCGCTACGAACTGATTGAAAATACATATGTGATAAATAAGGATTTTCGATATTTGAATACAGATTGATTGGTTCAATGCGAATGTTCCCCTAGTTTTAACAAACTAACAAAATTATGTCTTCTTATTTATAGGAGCAAGGGACGATGCTGGAAAAGAGAAATTCAAATAGAAGGACAGAAACCCTCCTTTTACTGAATTATCACTTTGCTATAATGTTGATGTTTTTTTACTATATAAAAGTTCAATTAGAAAACATTCTAATTACTTTTCAATTAACTCCAAATCACATTGATATAAAATAGATCCAATCGTACAAATGCTATTTGTAAACTCACCATCCAATAAAGGAATCATATGGGATACAGTATTTTGGAAGGACATTTAAGTGCAGAAAATCTTAAAATCACCATCGTTGTTTCACGATTCAATGACTTTATTTCAAACAGACTGCTTGAAGGCGCAGCCGATACATTCATCAGACTCAAAGGAATTGAAAAAAACCTGACTGTCGTCAAAGTTCCAGGGGCTTTTGAGATTCCATTAACCTGCCAGAGAATTGCAGCAACAGGTAAATGCGACGGTATATTGACACTGGGTGCGATTATCAGGGGATCAACTCCGCATTTTGATTATGTTGCCAACGAAGTATCAAAAGGTGTAGCCACAGTTTCATTAAAAGCGGATGTCCCAATTGTTTTTGGTGTTCTTACAACCGACTCCATTGAACAGGCAATCGAAAGAGCAGGAACCAAGTCGGGAAACAAGGGAAGCGATACCATGTTAAGCCTAATTGAAGTTATTGATTTATATAAAAAACTGTAGTTACTTAAACTAAGCTACTTTGGACAGTAGACTGAAGAGTGATCCTGTTAATAGATTCTGGAAAAACAACATCAACCTGTCTTTTTTTTTAATTTCGGTGGTCATCGCCCTGAACATAGCAAAATTAAGATTTAACGAAGCGCCGAATCAAGAAAGATGTTTGAATGAACTGATCTGATAATGAATTACTAACAAGAATTTAAAGCTCATAATATTAGAAGGTTACAAGATTTATGGTTTATTTTATTTCTACAAAATCAGTTGCTAATATTATGAAAAATGTATATAATCCAGTTTCTTTTAACGGAAGATTGAAAAATACACCTACTTTAAAGTGAAAAACAATATGACTACGATCTTCCGGAAAAGGCGACTGAATATCACTTGATACTTGGAAATCACATTCGGTAAATCACTAATACAATATTGCAAAAACTATTTATCGATAACTATTTTTTAAAAAAACAAACGATCAGTACAAGGCAAAATCACATTATAGCTATTAAATTTGACAGAAAAACTACCACTAGACGCAAACAGACCATTCATAAAGGATACATATATTAAACTTAGACAAGCCTTATTAGGATAAACAAGATTAGTAAGCTTCATATAATATCAACCGGTTTTTCTGAAGCTAAAATTCGAGTAAATCATCCCATATTGTCACAATGAATCGAAAATAGCTGAGATCTTTAATATTCGATAGATAAAGGAACATTTGAGACAGAGATAATCTATTCAAACAGTTGGATGTATTTGTTTTCCTGATTTGTCTAATGGTTTTTTAAAACAAGTACTTGGGTAGTATTTTCCCGTCAAAAGAATTATGCTGTTGTGCTGAATCGCTGCTAATTCACGGACACCAGCAATGGGAAAAAAGATAATAATCAATCATACTCGACACGAAATTCGAGTTGCGCTAATAGAAAACGGAGTTGTTAGCGAAATATTTTATGAAAGAATAAAAAACAAAAGCGTCGTTGGCGATATTTTTAAGGGTAAAGTCCTCAAGGTTCTACCAGGAATGGAATCGGCCTTTATTGATATCGGTTTGGAAAAAGCCGCTTTTTTGTATGTCGATGATATCAGAATCGATAGTGATGAAGACGACGATGAAGTAAGTGAAATCATAGAACAATCAGACACCAAGCCTGAAAAGCAAAATATCTCCTCCTTGATTAAGGAAGGTCAAGATATTATGGTTCAAGTCTCCAAAGGTCCCATTGGGAGCAAAGGAGCAAGAATCACCTGCAATGTAACCCTTCCCGGGCGAAACCTTGTTTTTATGCCCCATGTCAATAACGTCGGTGTTTCCAGGCAAATCAGGGACGAAAAAGAACGAAATCGACTGAGAAAGATTGTCTCATCAATAAAACCCGAAAACACCGGTTTTATTGTCCGTACAGTTGCCACTGGAAGATCTGAGGAGGAATTCCGTCATGATGTGGAATATCTACTGAATTCATGGAATGAAACGGAAAAAAAGTTCAAGACCTATCGCTCCCCAGCCATACTGTTTGAGGATTTAAACCTGACCTTCAGAACCATACGGGACATGCTGGCACCAAATGTGGATGAATTGGTTATTGATGATACTTTTGAATATGAAAAGATAAAAAAGTATCTGGGTACCTATCTTCCTCGATATAGCTCAATCTTGAAACTGTTTAAAAGCAAAACCCCCATTTTTGACCATTACGGAATCAGCATAGAAATCGACAAAGCCATGAGTCGAAAAGTCTGGTTGAAATCGGGTGGGCATTTGGTTATTGACCAGTCAGAAGCATTGACTGCCATTGATGTAAATACAGGTCGCTTCACCGGATCCAATAGTCACGAAGACACCATATTAACAACAAACCTGGAATCTGTGAAAGAGATCGTTCACCAATTAAAACTACGGGACATTGGAGGGATTATTATTATCGATTTCATAGATATGGAATCCCTTGAAAACCGTCAAAAAGTCTATACAGCCCTCAAACATGAACTAAAAAGGGATAAAGCCAGGACAAAGATTCTGCCAATCTCTGAAATTGGGTTGATAGAGATGACTCGTAAAAGAAACCGTGAAAACCTGAATCGGTTTCTGCGCGAACCTTGTCCTTATTGTAATGGTCGGGCGAGAATTTTATCTCCTGAAAGCATCATATATGAAATTTATAGGGAGATTAATCGGATAGCCAAAGAGGAGCATCCGCCTCAAAACCTTCTGATAGGCTTACATCCGGACGTTGCCGAATATATTGAAAATGAGGAGATGGAGACTTTTCGTTCCATGGAGAGACTGATCAAAGGCAACATCTCCATGCAGGTATCTGAAAAATATCATTATGAACAATATGAGTTGCTGGAGCTTTGATGGAGATATTCAGCGTTAAGGACTTTTTGGACCAAAAAAGACTTGATGTTGTTTTATCCCAGCATTCAAAGGTATTGTCCCGATCCGAGGCACAGCGAATTATAAAATCCGGTAATGTTCGTATTAATCAATCCGATGAAAATATCATCCCCAAAAGAAAAGTAAAAAAAGGGGATGTTATTTCATTCACAGTACTTCCCGCTAGCGATTTAGAAGCAGTCGCCACTCCCGGTCACCTGGATATAGTTTTTGAAGATGATCACCTGATCATTGTCAATAAACCCAGCGGGATGGTGGTTCATCCTTCAGCCGGACATCACACTGATACTCTTGTTAACTACCTGCTTCATCATACCAGACTCCCCGACACAGATCCGATCAGACCAGGAATCGTGCATCGTATCGATAAGGATACGTCCGGTTTGTTGCTCATCGCGAAGAACAGTTCTGCCCATGAACATCTTGCCAGTCAGTTTTTCAATCACTCTATTTCAAGAAAATATGAAGCCTTGGTTTGGGGAGTTCCGAAAGAGATCAAAGGAACAATAAACAAACCCCTTGGCCGACATCCGAGTGATCGCAAGAAATTTGCAGTTCGTGAGTATGGGAAGCAGGCAATAACCCATTGGACAGTTTTGCAGTCCTATAATTATCTGAGTCTGATTGAATGTAAATTGGAAACAGGCCGAACCCATCAAATCAGGGTACACATGTCCTCAATCGGTCATCCCCTTGTCGGCGATTCGGTTTACGGGAGGTTCAGAAACCTGGGGAAAAAGCTGTCTGATTCGTTGATTACTCTACTTAAAATCTATCCAGGCCAGGCTTTGCACGCAAAATCATTGGGCTTTGTACACCCCTTTACCAATAAATGGATTGAATTTGAATCAAAACGGCCGTCAGAAATGGAAACAATTATCAAAATGTTACAGGATTTTTTCCAGAAGTCATGAAGAAATGCTGTCCGCTGCCACCTGTTCAGATTCTACAGTTTGTACTATCGGGATATTTTCATCTGCCAGTTGACTGACAACAACCCTGTTATAACGAGATTCTGCCGTTACTACTTTTACCTTAAAGATTGCATCTTTTGTGATACCTTCATCAAGAGTACACTCCGAATATAATTGAAGATCCAGCAGATTGACTTGGGCTTTTCCATTTCTAAAAGTTCTGACGAGCTGGGCATCATAACTAATATCCTGGTTTTGTTCCAGGTATTTTATCTTCCAGTGATCCAGCAGTTTTCGCTCTATTTGGTTGAATTCCCTTTGAATTTCGTCTCCCCGCTTTGCCCATTCCAATAATTGCTCATTGGTAAAGGGAACCTCTTTGCCACCCATTGATGCCATAATCATTGTTTGATTTATCAAATCTACAAACCGGCGGATAGGTGATGAAATCTGCATATAACAATCCAACCCCAATGCTGAATGACCTTCCGGAGTCAGACTGACTCGTGCCGGTTGAATGTTAATATCGTTCAAGGACAGTTTCTCATCCTCTTCCAGTTCTCTGGTGATGGAATAGGGAGGTTGATTTCGAAACAGACAGGGAAGATTATTTTCCTTGGCGTAAGAGGCTGCCAGATGATTAACCAATATGGCTAATTCCTGTATCATTGAACCAGCCGGTGTATTTTGACGAATCGATTTTATCGTTATTTGGTCAGGACTTGAAATATCCAACTTTACATCAAAACGATCCAGCTCCAATGATCCATTTTCTTTTCTGATTTCAGCTTGTTTTTTACAAAATGACCATAATCTTGGCCAAAATGATTCCTGGCTTTCAATTGCCAGATCAATCTCTTTGTAGGAGCAGTTTTTTCGAATGTTAATTATGGAACGATAAATCTTTGATTCTACTATCTCGTTTGAATGATTAATCTTGAATTCGAAGGTTAATGCAGCGCGCTCTTCAGCCTGTACCAGGGAAAACTTCCCCTCGGACAGGCTGGGAGGAAACATGGGGAAAATCTCTTTGAGAGTATATAAAGATGCAATTCGTTCAGAAGCCTTATCAAATAGAACACTGTCTTTATCTACAAATGAGGCAACATCGGCTATAAACACCCTGACGTTTGCCCCGTATTCTGTCTCTTCCCAGTTTAAGGCATCGTCAAAATCTTTGGTATCTTCGTTATCAACTGAGAATATCTCCAGATTTCTAAGATCTGTCGTTGGAATTCCAAAGGAATCTTGCCAGATACTATCTTTGATTAACTCAGAAGCTTCCTCCAGCTCCTCCTTTTCAAAAACAAAATCAACTGAAGAACGTTTAATAATTAATTTTCCCCAGGAGATCGCATCTCCAGTTTTTGCCAGGTATTCCAGCAGATTGCGCTCAAGCTTCTCGCTATCTCTCATTTGACAGTGAAATAGAGCACAAAAATAGTCCCTTTCCTGAGATTTTTCCAGATAGATGACAAAATTCTTTAACCGGCTGAGAAACTGTGTCCAGTGATCCATTTGAAGATCGTCTATTGAAGGAAGTTGACCAGCAATCAACTCTTCCGCCCACGACTGCTCTAAAACTTGTCGCTCTTCTGTTTGTTTTCTTTTATTTTCCTGGTTAAGTATCTCTTGAATTTCTTCGGTTTTTCGGGCAAAAAACTGGTTTTTCTTCTGCTGAAAAAGCTTCTCATCCTCCTTAAGTTTTATCAAAAGGGCGACTCTCATCCAACCGTCTTCATGGTTATCCAGAAAATTTTCCGCCAATTCATCCAGGGTATAAGCTTCTTCGGTTTCGCAAAGCTCATGAATTATATCCAGCTCGATATTATCAGCTTCTGCGATTGCCCACTTGGATTTTTCCAATAGATGAGAAAGGGCTTCTTTCTCCTCCTCATAAGTTTTGCCTTTCCAGATGTATTCAACCCTACTGGGTGCACAATTGAATTCTTTTCCCTGCCCCGGGACAACTACCAGTTTGTTTTTTCTGATTTCCTTTATCCAGCCGAACTGCAATCGGTCGTTTTTATAGAAAACACAGTATTGATGTTCCATTATCACTCTTCAGGGAACAGCTGCAATTAATTGATTACAAATTATCCAGCGATTTTCTTCTGTAAAAACTGGTACCAATTCGGTCTGGTAAAAAGAGCTTTATCAATGCCATACATCGTTGCTTTGTCAATGGCTAACACCTCTTTTAGAACTTGTGTTGATTTAATGTTTCCTTCGACAATGATTGATTTTTCCGTATATTTGGAAACCCATTCCAACAAGGTCTCTTCACTGTCAAAGAACTTATTCATAACATGGATGGTAATGGGATGAAATATATCCACACCGGCATCTTCCAATATTTTAATCATTGTTTTCAGATTTTTAGCATTGAACCCGTCTTCAAGTTTGTCATGAATAGAAAAGAAATATCCAACCATTAATCTTGAGTTAACCCTCTCTTTCATAGCTTTTATAATGTCACAAGCTAATTTTAAACGGTTTTCCAATCTGCCACCAAATTCATCTTCTCGATTATTGTATCGGGGATGAAGACATTGATCCAATAGTTGTTGTTGAGCTCCATTCAACTCTACAAAATCAAATCCTGCTTCTTCTGCTCTTTCAATGGCGTGAGAATAAAAGAGACAAAGTTCTTCCACATCATCTTGATCAAACGGTCTGCTTAAATCAAAGTCTTTTCCGAAATTGATAGCAGAAGGTCCAATAGGTTGTTCGCCGCAAATTCGTTCGGAAGTCTTTGCTCCGGCATGGGATAGCCTGATTCCGGTAATAACCCCTTCAGCTTTAATATGTGAAACCAGGTTTTTCAAACCAGGCAATTGTATCTCTTCTGCAATCCCCAATTGTAAAGGATGTGATTTCCCTTGCTGAGTGATATAAGCAGTGTTAAAAATGACGATTCCTGCTCCTTGCCTGACCAGTCGCATCAGATGCTCATATATAGCATGCGAAACCCTGCCATCTTTTTGTGCAATCCCGTCATTATATGGTGGAACAAGAATTCTGTTTTTTGCTCTTATGTTTCCCAATTTAAAAGAATCAAATAATGACATAATACTCCTTTGTATTTATAGTAGGAAATCTTTGATTTATTATTTTAGATTTTTTGTGAGAAAACCTGATCTTTTAAACAGGTTTCCAACAGTGTGTATTTTGATCTACAGTTTATTAAATACTTGGTTTAGTTTGCTTATCGCTTAATTACATCCTTTCTTTAGAATGAACCCAGCGGAAAAACCTCGTTGTTCGATGTGCAAATACTATTATATTACTTGGGAAAAAACTCATCCTTATGGGTGTAAAAAATGGGGATTCAAATCACCAGCAATCCCTTCTGTAGCTGTATTCAGAGCATCGGGAACACAGTGCCAGTTATTTGAAAAAAAAATTCAAAAGTCATAAATTTAACAAGATCAATCTTCAGCCAGAATCCAGTTTCTTAATTCTCTGACGGCAACGGTTCTGTGACTGATTCGATTTTTCTCTTCAGGGCTCATTTCACCGTATGTTTGGTTACTGCCTTCGGGTTTGAAAATTTTATCCCAACCAAATCCTCCACAGCCCCTTGATTCTACCAATTGACCGTTCACTTCTCCTTTAAAATGTTTAATCGTATTTGTTTTTGATAGTCCAAGTGAAAGCAAACAAACAGCTCTTGTCTTTCTATCTCGATTTTCCATAAGTTGAAAAAGTCCTTCAACCTTTAGTCGATCCAAAAACCATTTGATAAAAGGACCAGGTAACCCATTTAAACCATTACAAAATAATCCTGTATCATCTGTCAGAAGTGCATCATAATCGGTTCTCTGATCCATTTGAGTTAACGCCGATTTTATTTTAGAAATTCCTATCTGCTCAAGATCAAAGCTTTGTATCTCTTCCAATTCTAAAGATACATGACCTACTTTTAGACCTTTAATACTGAGAAGACTCTCGAACTCAACTGCTTTACCTGGGTTTCCTGTAATCAGCAACAGATTATTAATTTTCACAATAGTACAATCTTTTATAATTATTGAACTTCAATATTGATTCTTCTTAATATAAAAACAACGGACATGATCGTTGGCTAGCCCTCATTAATCAGTACTTGAAGATTAGATTCTTAAGAATTGATAAATAACAGATGAAAGTCAAAATAAAGTAAAACAGAGTGAATTTATTACTTCGTAACGACTGCACCAAAGCAAAGTAGACTTGAAGTACTAATGAAGTACCTATTAAGCTTGTAATCATAACAAAAAACATGCTCTTCGGAAATCAAAAAAGCTATGGATTCAGCTTTGAACCGTATAATAAACGTTGGAAACTGTTTCTATTTACGAAGTGGCTTTGGAATGTATCCGATACTCTCTTATATTGTTGTCATCCATATCAATGTGAATTATTTCGTCACATCTATTTTCCAACATTGGAAAAAGATCCACCCATTCTATAAACACAAGTAATCCTCCTCCTTCAAGAGAATCTAAAATACCAATATCATAAAGATCTTCTTCGGATTCGATTCGATACAGATCAAAATGATGAACTTCAAGTAAAGATGATTTATAGATATGACACAGATTATATGTAGGGCTATTGACGTGATCTTTAAATTCTTTGCTAATCTTCTCAAGAAATGTTCGCACAAAATGTGTCTTACCAACACCCAGACTGCCAACCAAACCGATTACTTTACCTTTCAATTCCTTTAAATCTCTTGAAAGATAGCATTGTATGATTTCCTCAATATTCATTTTGTTCTTAATTTGGAAAAAGCTCTTTTTGTTAATAATCACCCAGGAAAAACTTGATGAGAATAGACAAAAAATTAAGCTTCTTAAAAATAATTGTTTTGATTTATCAAACTAATTTGAATCAATCCATATTTTTTTCTCATTACTTGCTTAACTTATCAGATCGTTTACGTTAGTCTTAGAATGATTTGCTGATTATTAACCTATACTTAACACATCTAATTGTTTTCTATAAACTTTCCAATATGCAACCCTCTGATCAAATAACAAAATCCTGGAATAGCTTCATCACAACATTGAAAAACAGTCTTGATCAAGACGAAATTGAAGCCTGGGTTAATCGCCTAGTACTTGTGCAATTCCAGAAAGATTTGATCATTATTGGAGGAGTCAACCAGTTCTTTTGCAGTTGGATTAAAGACCATCATTACAAATTAATAAAAGATAAGTTACTACTAAATTTCGACAATCTTAACCTGGATTCTGACTTTGAGCTGATTATTCAAGTATGGAAACAAAGTCAGGATATAAAACCCGTCATTGATGAAAAAACGGGAAAACAAAAAGTTTCAAGTGACGGATTGAACCCCCAATTTAGATTTGAGAATTTTATTAACGGAAGCAATAGTCATATTGCATATGCAGCAGCAACTGCTGTTGGCGACAATATTTTTGATAATAAATACAATCCTTTGTTTATCTGTGGTGATGTAGGACTAGGAAAGACACATTTAATACAAGCCATAGGAATCAGGGCTAAACAATCAAAAGAAGACATCAAGATAAAATATACCAATTCAGAACGATTCACCAATGAAGTAATTAATGGCATTCGCTTCAGAAACATTCAGGATGTTCGGAATAAATATCGAGATATCGACCTGTTACTGATTGATGATATTCAATTCTTGGAAAGAAAAGAAAGCACTCAAGAGGAATTCTTCCATATTTTTAATGAATTAATACAAAATAAAAAACAGATTATCATCACCGCAGATCGATATCCCAGAGAAATTAAAGATCTACAGGAAAGACTGGTTAACCGTTTTAATTCCGGAATGGTAGCCAGAATAGGTCGACCTGACTTTGAAACAAGGGTTGCCATCATAAGAAGTAGAGTTGAACAAATGCATGTACCCCTTAATGAGGAGATCAATAATTATATTGCAAATTCTGTTAAAACCAATGTTAGGGATATTTTGGGAATATTGATCCATCTCGAAGCAAGCTGGTCATTGTTGGGACAGGAAATAACCATAGATTCTACCAAACGTGTCCTGAAAGAGGTTTTGAATATAGAAGAAAGTCCCCTTACCATCGATAATGTTATTAAGTTCGTTTGTAACAGATTTGATGTTAAAATTACCGATATTCTGTCTGATAAACGCGATAAAGAGATCTCCAAAACCCGACAAATTGCTATGTATGTTTCCAGGGAGTTGACTGGTTTATCCTTCCCAGTCATAGGCAAACATTTTGGTGGTAAAAACCACACTACTGTAATGCAGGCATGCAAGAAGACAAAAGAATGGCTTGAAAAAGATCCGGAAATAAATCAAACTGTTACAACCATAGTTAGAGAGCTATCAGTATAAGGTGGTTTTTAGCTGTGATTTGTTTCGTATAGTCATTTGTCCTGAGTCATTTTCCAACAGTTTTTTACGATTTTGACGTTGAGCTTCAAGTTGGACACATGTTAAATAATTGTTAACAACAACAAAAGTAGCTTATTTTTAATATAAAAATCATATAAATAGGACTTTTCTCCCATTTATGAACAGGCCCTACTACTACTATGAAAATAAGTATAAATAGAAATATATTATTAGAAGCATTGCAGCTGGCTGTTAATATCTCACCCAAAACAACAAGTGATCCAATTATCAATAACACTTTGATTGAAACTCTTGGAGAGAAGGAGATTTTAGTTAAAGCTACAAACCATGAAAATTCTGTTTATGGAGAATTTGAAGCAAATGTCATATCTCCTGGGAAAATCTGTGTTGGAACTTCAAAGTTATTTAATCTGGTAAGAGAACTCAAAGACACTTTACTTGAAATAGATTCTACTCCTCAAAACTGGGTTTATATCACATCAGGTAATTCAAAAATAAAACTGCCAGGAGTCGAACCGGATCAATTTCCCATAATTGAATTCAAGAAAATGGAAAGAGAGTTTTCCCTGTCTTCCGGCATTTTGAAAAATGCTATTGATCGAACCTTTTTTGCCATTGGGGAAAACGAGTCGAGAAAAAATCTGATGGGATTGAATCTTAAAATTGAATTACCAAATTTGATAAGTTGGACAGGAGCCGATTCTTTTAGAATAAGCCAATACAATACTGAATTGGATGAATCAGCCTTGGTTGATAGTAGTATCATAGTCCCTAAAAAAAGCTTGCTGGATATCAAAAGAGTACTGGATCATAGTGATGAGAAGGTAGTGATCTCTTTTGATGACAATGTTTTCCAGGTGTTTTCCAAAACTGTGAAGTATAAGACCCGTCTTATTGAAGCCGAATATCCAAATTTGGGTCGCCTCGTCAATGGTCAAAGCATCTACAGCGTTATTCTTCCTAAATTCGAATTGCTAAATGCCGTTAAAATCTTAAGTACAATCACCGAAGGGGATTCCAAGTCTGTAATGAAATTGACCTTTCAGGAAGGAAGGGTAACTCTCGAAAGTCAAAAACTTGAATTTGGTGAAGGTAATGATGTTATTTTTTGTGACTACGTTGGTGAAGAGATGGCGATCGGTTTGAACATTAAATTCTTTTTAGATGCAATTCAGGCGTTCGATAATACAAGCGATGATAATGTTGTTTTGAATTTTACTAAACCGGAAGCACCCTTCATTATTCAATGTCAAGAGTGGGATAATTATAAAACCGTGCTCATGCCAGTTCGGATTCAATGGTAATAAATTCGTTGTTATTAAAAGATTTTAGAAATTATAAATCTTTTAAGTCTGACTTCTCTCCCGGGATCAATTTTATTTATGGAAAGAATGGTCAAGGTAAGACAAATCTGATAGAATCCTTTTATATCTTAACTCACCTTAAATCCTTTAGAACAGCTCACTTAAAAGAACTTTGTTCCTTCGGAAAGGATTTGTCTTTGATCCAATCTGAGCTCACCAAACAGGGTGTTTTCCATGAAGTAAGTATCAACCTGCAAAAAAACCAAAAAATAGTTCAGATTGATCAAAAAAAAGTTAATTATACTTCTGATTATATTAAGAATTTTTTCTCTATACTCTTTTCACCGGATCAATTATTATTCTTCAAGGAATATCCCTTGGAGCGAAGAAATTATTTTGATCGGATTCTTGTTCTGGTAGATCAGCAGTATTTTGATTTAATAAAGAATTTCAATAAGATAAAAAAACATAAAGGAGCATTGCTCCGAAGCAGATCAATAAGAGAAATTTCCGTTTGGAACCAGTTGCTGGCTGATATTATCCCAGAAATATCAGAATCCCGTCAGTCTCTCGTAAAAAAGATCAATAAAAAAATGTCAGTGATTTTTACTGAACTAACGGGAAGAAAGGATAAACTGGAATTATGGTATAAAAGTGATTTTGAAGGTAAAGCGGACTTAGACCAAGCTGCTATTGCCGGTTTCCTTAATGAAAAACTGGAAGCTGAATTGGCAAAAGGATTTTTGTGTTTTGGTCCTCATAAAGATCAGTTCTGGATGACTTTGAATGAAAGGAAAGACAAAGAAACCTTTTCTCAGGGAGAATATAGAATTTCTTTCCTGGCTTTACAGTTTTCCATACATACGATGATATCTGAATTATTGGGATTTTCTCCAATAATTCTTTTGGATGATATCTTTTCCGAATTGGATCAACAGGTTTTTATCAAAACAATAGAATATATAGATCAACAACATAGTCAGGTTTTTATCACTTCCGCGATGATACCGGAAGAGTACAGAAAAAAAGGAAATTCATACCTTATAAATAAAGGAAGACTATTAGCCTAGGTGGGATGTTATAATATAATTTGAGTGAAATTGTAAGATCGATTAATCAACATAAATTGGTATTAATATGGTAAGTAGTGATGGCTCTTATGGGGCAAGTAACATAGAACAATTGGAAGGACTGGAGGCTGTTCGTAAGCGTCCGGGTATGTATATTGGTGGTGTAGATTCTTCAGCTCTTCACCATCTGGTATTTGAAATTGTAGACAATAGTATTGATGAAGCGATGGGTGGTTATTGTACTGACATTGACGTTACCATCCTGATCGATAATTCGATAAAGATAAAAGACAATGGTCGTGGTATTCCCGTAGGTATTCATGAAAAATCAGGTTTGCCTGCTGCTCAACTTGTTATGACATCCCTTCATGCCGGCGGAAAGTTTGACCAAAACAGTTACAAATATTCAGGAGGTTTAAACGGGGTTGGTGCATCAGTTGTTAATGCATTAAGTGAAGAACTGGAATTACAGATCCAGAGACATGGACGGATTTATAAGCAAACCTATTCAAAAGGAATTGCCACTTCGCCATTTGAAGTTCTTGGCGAAACGGATACAACCGGAACCACAACAATTTTTAGACCGGATACCTCTATCTTTGACGATATTGACTTCAGTTTTGATATTCTATCCAACAGACTGAGGGAATTAGCTTTCTTAAATCCCGGATTATCAATAAAACTAACTGATAAACGTAAGGATAAACGTCATATATTTAAGTACGACGGTGGCATTGTTACTTTTATACAACACTTAAATAAAAATAAAACCTGTCTCATTCCAGAACCAATTTTCGTTTCTGGCGAGATAGATGGGATCAAAGTTGAGATCTGCTTTCAATACAATGATACCTATAATTGTCAGATACATACTTTTGTTAATAATATAAACACGATAGATGGCGGAACACATGAACAAGGCTTTCGAGGAGCTTTGTTGAAAGTGACCAATAAGTATGGTTTGGAAAACAAACTATTCAAGACAGCCGAAGACAAGGTAAGTCAGGATGACGTTAAAGAAGGATTAACAGCCATTGTAAGTGTTAAGATTGCCGGTCCTCAATTTGAATCCCAAAAGAAGATTAAACTTACCAATGTTAACGTAAGAGGAATTGTAGATAAAATACTCTCCGATACTTTTTCTACTTATCTGGAGGAAAACCCCCAGATAGCAAAAAAGATTGTTGAAAAGGTAACGGATGCTCAAAGAGCCAGGGTAGCAGCAAAAAAAGCACGGGATTTGACGCGAAGGAAGAGTGCTCTTGAGATTAGTTCGCTGCCTGGAAAATTGGCTGACTGTCAGGAAAAAGATCCTGCATTGAGCGAAGTGTTTTTAGTTGAGGGAGATTCAGCCGGTGGTTCGGCAAAACAGGGAAGAGAAAGGAAGAACCAGGCTATTCTTCCGCTAAAGGGGAAGATCCTCAATGTTGAAAAGGCGCGATTTGATAAGATGTTGAGTAGCGATGAGATTAGGATCTTGGTTACAGCGTTGGGAACAGGAATAGGTAAAGATGATTTTGATATTTCCAAGTTACGCTATCACAAAATCATTATCATGACGGATGCCGATGTGGATGGAAGTCATATTCTCACCTTGATCCTGACTTTTTTCTTTAGACAAACGCCTGAAATTATTGAAAGGGGTTTCCTTTATGTTGCACAACCCCCCCTGTTTAAGATCAAAAAGGGAAAATCGGAAGAATATATTCAAAATGAAGAGGCACTGGTAAATCGTATTTTTGACTTTTCAATAGATAAGTATCATCTCCAAAATGATCAGGAAACTACTTTGAGAGAGTTTTCCCAGGCTGTTGTAAAACTGAATAATACTCTGGACAGACTTACTTACGACCAAACCCTGCGAGTGGTGTATAATATTCTCTTTAAGCATAAGATTGATCTGGAAAATGTTGAGATGCGAACAGTTTATGAAAAATTGAGAGGAATTAAGGAAGAAAATCTGGAAAAAGATTTTGATGTATCTTTTGATGAATCTCAGATGTTGATAAAATTAGAATACAATGAAGCCAGATTCAGAATTTCAGAATCTCTGTTGGAAATAATTGATATCCACAACTACAATCGAATTCTTAGAAAGTTTATGGAGTTGGACCAGTTAAGAGTCAATGGCAAATATGTGCTTAAAGACGAAGAGAACAATATACTTGAGTTCAATCAGGCTTCGGAAGTAATAGATTATCTACAGGAAGATGGAAAGAAGGGGATTTATATTCAACGGTACAAGGGGTTAGGGGAGATGAATCCGGATCAGCTTTGGGAGACAACCATGGATCCGGAAAAACGAACAATGCTTCAAGTCAGTGTTGAAGATGCCATTGCAGCCGATGAGATCTTTACTATTCTCATGGGAGACCAGGTAGATATCAGAAGGAGTTTTATTGAAAACAATGCTTTGAAAGTTAAAAATCTTGATTTCTAAAGGTTTACTCGATCACTTTGGGAACTTTAAAAAACCCGTCCTCGATATATTCAGAAAACTGATCTATTGAAACAGATGAATCTTCCCGGTTATCC
Organism: bacterium; assembly: GCA_018829445.1. Taxonomy (GTDB): domain Bacteria; phylum SAR324; class SAR324; order XYD2-FULL-50-16; family XYD2-FULL-50-16; genus JAHJTV01. Next base: position 68,182 of record JAHJTV010000079.1, on the reverse strand, counting down.
TCTCTATAGATAACCTGCAGAGATTCATCTTTCTCTTTCATCTCGGAATCAATTTTCACCTCTGACAAAAGACCCACATAATCCAAAATCTCCTTGAATCTTTTTTCATAGTACCTCTCTTCATCTTCAGTTAATTTCAGCCTCGCCAGTGCTGCTACTTTGTTAACATCGATCTCTTCAGGCATTGTTACTCCAGTGTTTATAATTTATATAATTATTTCATATAGTTAATAACCTGTGATTTAAAATCACCATTATACCTGGGGCCTAACTGACTGACAATGGTGGCTGCACAGTATGATGCCAGGATTCCCGCTTCTTCTATTGAATATCCGTTTGTTATGCCAAAAAGGTATCCGGCAGCATAGCTGTCACCTGCTCCGGTTGTATCAATGGCTTTAACTTCGAAGGGTTTTAAACGGGTGATTGTACCATCCTTATAGATCACTGATCCTTTTTTCCCTAGTGTCAATACAATTTGATTAACGCTTTTGGACATAATCTCAATCTGTTCTTCTGTTTCTTTGCCACCGGTCATGAATCCCGCCTCGGTTTCATTACAGAAAATTAAATCAACATAGTTATCCATCAGATGCTGGAAATCTTCTTTATGTCTTTCTACACAAAATGAATCTGACAAAGTTAGTGAAATTTTAGTCCCAACAGACTTGGCATATTTTAATGCCGATACTACCGCTTCTTTCTGAGTGGGAGTATCCCAGAGATATCCTTCTACGTAAATATATTCTGAATCCTTAATAGCATCCAGCTCCAAGTCCTCTTTAGAAAAATTGACACACATCCCCAGGTGAGTGTTCATAGTTCGTTCCGCGTCGGGAGTAACTAAAATTATTGTACTGCCCGTAACTCCAGCTTGTTTTTTTAGCAGAGAGGTGACCCCCAGATCTATCAACTGATTCTCATAATCGATCCCCAGATCATCTTCACCTAATTTGCCTCCATAAGCTGACTTACCTCCCAATTGTGCAATCATCGCCATTGTATTAGCGCAGGAACCCCCTAAAGCAGTTGATTTTTTCAAATCCTTGCTTTTTTCCAGGATCTCTTTTTGTCTGGTTACATCCACCAGGTTCATACTGCCTTTTTCCAACTTCAAATCTGACATAAAGGAATCTTCCACATTGAAAAAGATGTCGATTAATGGATTCCCCAACCCTAATACATTATGATTCATGCTTTTTCCTCAAGGTTTCAATTTCGATTTTAACGGTTTCAATATTTTCGAACATTCTCTTTTCAAATTCCGTTCTATAGATTTCAAACTGCTCTTTGGTTAACTTTTCCGGAATTAAATAAGGCTCTCCAATACCAATCACAATAGTTGAGAATGGTTTTGGCAATTTATGTTTGTCCCAACTTTTCTCAAAGACCCATTGTCGGGTTGCTTCAACATGAAAGGGAAGCAGAGGCACTTTTGATTTCTGAGATATTGAGATGACACCACTTTGAAGTTTGTATTTCGGCCCCCGGGGACCATCGGGAGTAATAGCTCCCCGCATTCCTGCTTTAACCCCTTTTATCATGGCAAACAACACCTTAGCCCCACCTCTGGAACTGGACCCACTGGTTGATTTGTTTCCAAAAAGCTCAATAACCTTTGCAGCTATTCTTCCATCTTCACTTGAACTAGCCATGGACAGCAGCTTTTGTTTTCTTAGCAGAAAAGCAGCACAGGTAATATTGTTGTGCCATAAAGAATATATCCAGTTCTGATTATTCCGGGTCAGGGTGTTGATGTTCTCATAACCCAACCATTTCTTTTTGCAGGTTAATCCTATAATAACAATTATCCATTTTAGTATCCTGGGTGCAATAGAAAGAGTCAGTTTCTTTTTGAATGATCTGGAAAGCATGCTCTACATAGCGATACAAATGAAAAAAAGGAATAGCTGGATTGGGAAACAATAGTCGCAGGTCATTTGATTCTTGATCTGAATTCATCCTGAATTCAGATCACATTGATTTGTTAGAATACAAGTTCAAGCTTCTGAAGCCTTTTTTTCATCTCATCAATAACTTTTTTCTCCTCCTCATATCCGGATGCATTAAAAGTCACTGAAAATCTCAGGTAGGCACCGGCGTTATCCCAGGGAACCGTTGATATCTGGGCTTCCTTGATCAGGAAAGTAGAAGCCTCTTCAGCTTTATCAAACCTGATGCCGGATTTAGTTCCTTTTGGCGAATTAACATAGCAATAGAAGGTTCCTTTCGGTTTTTCAGCTGAAAACCCAAGTTCATTCAACGCGGTTACTAACAAGTCAAAACGTCGAGAGTATTTATCACAAGTCTCTTTTGTTATCTGCAAAGAGTTGAGGGCGCGAATCCCGGCTTTTTGAATTGCTCTGAACTGTCCAGAATCCGTATTGTCTTTGACAGTTGCATAAGCATTGACCAGCTTCTCATTACCGACAACAAAAGCAAGTCGCCATCCTGTCATGTTGAAAGCCTTTGACATGGAATGCACCTCAATACCAACATCCATCGCTCCATCAACTGATAGAAAACTGAGAGGGCTATAACCGTCAAAAGTGACAGCTGCATATGCCGCGTCTTGGATTACAGCAATTTTGTTTTGATTGGCAAATTCCACGACCTCTTTAAAAAAGTCAAGTGTGGCCACTTGCCCGGTTGGATTGTTAGGGTAGTTTATATATAGAATTTTTGCCTTTGAAAGAATCTCTGCAGGAACCTTTTTTAAATCAGGGAAATAGTTATTCTCCTGAAGCAGAGGTAACTGGTAGACATCTCCTCCAAGATAACGCGTATAAGTTGAAGTGACCCCATAGCCGGGTGAAGTGGCAAGAGTAATATCACCTGGATTTATTAAACATATCGGTAGCAAAGCTAAAACAGGCTTGGATCCAATTCCGTGAACAATGTGTTTGGTTGGATCCAAATTGGAAACGCCATATACCTTTTCCATATATCTGGCTGCAGCTTCCTGAAATTCAAGAATTCCGTTGTCGGCATACCATCTGTTTTCCGATTTTCCAGCTTCATTGGAAAGAACTTCAACAATGGTCGGATCTGCAGGGACATCTGGTTCACCAACGCCCATGTCTATTATTGGAATGTCGGGAAATTTTAACTTCGCTTCAGCTTTTGCTCGTTTTATCTTTTCAAATTTATAAATTTCGGTAGATTTACCAAAGTTTTTGCCGCCCAATCTTTCAGCGATTAGAGTCTCAAAAAAATCCACTAGTGCTCCCTTAAATATAGAATCCTGGGTTTATTGGTGATTGATAAAAACTGATGAATCGATCTTGAGTACATCAGTCGATGATTATAAAACTAACAGCATTTTCAGTTTGCTTCAAGAGGCAGAGCTCATTTGTTGCTGAAGAATCAGGTAAGGATCATATGACATGGAGTTAGTTTACTTGGCATTACATGTTGACAATATATTTGACTATCTTCTAACATTTCTTATTAATTGCCGAGATGGTGAAATAGGTAGACACGCTGGATTCAAAATCCAGTGGCCGCGAGGTCGTGCCGGTTCGATTCCGGCTCTCGGTACCAGTTATGATTTATCATATCTAATATTATATGAGATGCAATTCCAATAAGGGGACAGGTTGAACAAACCGTCCCTTTTTTTTTAGCTATTGTGGTAAAAAGTATGCCAAAAAGAAAAAAAATAGAGAATATTACGGTTCTAGGTGCAGGTCGATGGGGAACAGCCATGGCCATTTACCTTAGTCGGAAACAATTGAATGTTACCCTGCAATGTCATCTGCAATCTGAATACGATCAATTGGTGGAGAAAGATATCGCTCCAAACCTCCCCGGATTTAGTTGTGAAGGGAAAATTGCTTTTGAACTGGATTTGGTAAAATCCGTTGAAAAGGCTGATTTAATAGTAGTGGCAATTCCAGTCGCTTTTATGAGAGGGGTTTTGGACAGATTGAGCAATCTTCCTTTGTCAACCGTAATTGTCAGTATTAATAAAGGAATAGAGCGAGAATCCCTTCAGACTGTCCCTGAGATCATCAGGGGATATTTTCCCAATAATCAAATAGCGCATTTAGGAGGCCCCTGCTTTCCCGAAGGGTTGTTGTCAGAGATAACTCCGGCGGCAGAGACACTCGCCTGTGAAGAGGATGAGCTGGGAGCTCAACTACAGGAACTGTTCAGCAGTACTTCGTTTAGAGTATATAGAAGTTTAGAACTGAAAGGCGTTGCCTTGTTGGGCGCCCTTAAAAACATCTACGCTATTATCGCTGGAATAGCCGATGGACTCGGTCTTTGTGAGGAAGTGATATCAGTGGTTGTAACCAGGGGATTAGCCGAGATGAAGCGGTTTTGTCAACATCAGGGTATTGCTTTGGAAGCTTTGTATGGTCTAAGCGGTCTCGGTGATTTGGCATTAACTTGTTATTCCCCTAAAAGCAGTCATAACAAGAACTTTGGTAGACGAATCGGCCGGGGCGAAACCGTGGCGGATATCCTGTCTTCCATGGGGGGAACTGTCGCTGAAGGGTACTATACAACAAAGGCTGTCTGGGAAATATCACAAAGGGAAAATATCGATTTGCCCCTCTGCCAGGGAGTGTACCAGGTTATATATGAAAACAGGTCTGTCAAAGAAAGCATGATGGAACTTATGTCCCGTCCGTTAAAAGTTGAGGATTAATCTTGAATTCTAATTACCTGGAATTCTTATATGGTTTAGGCCTTTTCAATATTAAGCTCGGGTTATCAACCATAACCAGAATGCTTACAAAATTAGACAATCCTCATCTCCATCCAAGAATCATTCACATTGCCGGAACCAACGGTAAAGGTTCCACTTTGGTTACCCTGGAAAAACTCCTGCTTGATTCCGGTTTTTCAACAGGAAGTACAATATCGCCTCATTTAATATCCTTCAATGAGAGGTTTCGAATAAACGGGGTCGCTGTTGAAGATCCTGAACTTGATAAGACCTTTGAAGAGGTTTGTCAGGCTTGTGATATCGATTTGAGCCTAAAACATGCCAGCTCTCGCGATGGGACAATTTCTCCGACTTTCTTCGAGTTCTCGATTGCGATGGCATTTGTTCTTTTTCGAAGATTTGCAGTCGATTATATCCTTCTCGAAACCGGACTGGGAGGAAGGCTTGATGCAACCAATGTTGTTCCCACCCCTTTAGCCTGTGTCCTTACAAGAATAGCGATTGATCACCAGGAATACCTTGGCAATACAATTGAGGAGATAGTACAGGAAAAGTTGGGAATCCTGAAACAGGGAAGTCCTGTGTTTGCAGCATCTCAGGAGGAAAACGTTCGTTATCAAATAGTAAATTACTGCAAACAGCAAGATATAAAGGTATTCTATTCTCCGGTTCATTTCGGGTACCGTGTTTTAAAAAATGGATCAACGGATTATTATCATACAGTGAACAATGGTAGGATTTCCGAAGTTGATGGTTTTTCAGCTAAAATATGCAATCAGGCGTTGATCGGAGAGCATCAAAAGGAAAATACTGCAACTGCAATTGCTGTCTATAGATCAATTGTGCCAAAAGACCACATACTCAATAATTACAACTTCGAAAAATCTTTAAATTCAGTAATCTGGTCAGGAAGACTGCAATATCTGGGAAAAGAACGTAAGATATTAATTGATGGTGCCCATAACAGCTCCGGATTTCAGAGATTGTTGCATTATCTGAATACGAATCATGCTGCTGACAGGATTCTTTTTGCTATCGGCTGGAAAAAAGATAAACATCTTTTTAGTGATATGAGTCAATCAGAATTAAGGAGATTTCAATTTTTACCATTACAGATGGAATCAGAGTATTCTGAGACTGTAGAAGAGATATTAAACACACTTAAGGATAATGGGTTAAATACTCTCGAATCAATAACAGTGAGCAAATTACTCGACCGGATCGAAGGACACCTGATGAAACAGTATGATCTGATCGTCGTTTCCGGCTCCCTTTATCTGGTCGGAGAATTTTTAAAATTCTGGACACAGAAATATAAACCTTCAAAACAGATATGAATAATCAAAACAGGATTGGATACTTTGGAAAATATGGAGGAATGTTCATTCCAGAAATACTAAGGTCGACTTTTGATCAGTTGATCCGAGCTTATGATGCAGCGAAGAGTGATCCCTTATTTTGGAATGAGTATGAAAGCCTGATGCAATCTTATTCCTGTCGTCCCACACCTTTGACCTTTGCAGAAAACCTGAGTGATCATTTTGGAGGCGCTCGAATTTATATCAAGCGCGAAGACTTAAATCATACGGGTGCGCATAAGGTAAACAATGTAATGGGTCAGGGATTGTTGGTAAAAAGAATGGGGAAATCCAGAGTGATTGCCGAAACCGGTGCGGGGCAACACGGGGTTGCCACTGCAACCATGGCGGCAAAATTCGGCCTTGAGTGCACTATCTATATGGGAGCTGAAGATGTTGAAAGACAGCGTCCGAATGTCTTCTGGATGGAGAAACTGGGAGCCACAGTGGTTTCGGTAACAGATGGAAGCCAGACACTGAAAGATGCAATCAATGCTGCATTTAGAGACTGGACAGCCAATATGGATTCCACCCATTATGTCATGGGAACAGTGTGTGGACCCCATCCGTTTCCGGAAATGGTTGCCTGGCTACAATCGATTATCGGTAAAGAAGCCAGGAAGCAAATTCTGGATCTTGCTGGAAAGCTTCCCAAAAGAGTCTATGCTTGTGTGGGTGGAGGTTCCAATGCCATGGGAATTTTTGGCGGATTTCTTGAGGATTTTGAAGTTGAATTGGTTGGGGTTGAAGCCGGGGGAAAAGGAATTAAATCCGGGCATCATGCTGCTCGACTGGCATCAAGTGATGGTCATTTGGGTGTGTGTCAAGGGTATAAGAGCATTTTCCTGCAAGACAGTGATGGGCAAATGAAAGACACCCATTCCATTTCTGCTGGATTGGATTATGTTGGTGTTTCACCCATTCTGGCTCATTTGAACGAAACAAAACGGGTTCGGTTTGAAGCTGCCACAGATCAGGAAGTACTGGAAGCGGAGGATTTGACAATCAAAAGAGAGGGAATCATTCCCGCCCTGGAGTCGGCACATGCATTTGTGCAAGCATATAAAGAGGCCCCTGATTTAAGTGTTAAAGATGCCATTATCATCAATCTGTCCGGCAGAGGGGACAAGGATATTTTCACTATCGCCGATGCGTTTCAGGACCGGAAATGGAGAGAGTTTATCATCAGGAAGGGAGAACAGTATCATGCTTGAAAAAACCATTGAGGATGGCAAAAAAGCTCAAGAGATCTTATTGATGACCCATTTGGTTTTGGGATATCCATCGTTTGCTGAAAACAGGGAATCCATTGAAGCCATGGCGGATGCAGGAGTGGAACTGATAGAATTGCAGATTCCCTTTTCGGAACCGACTGCTGATGGCCCTGTAATTCTCAAAGCAAACGGCAGATCAATTGAAAACGGAACAAGAGTAAGTGAGTGTTTCGAATTTGCGGAAAAGGTATGTGAAGATTTCCCAAAAGTATCATTCCTTTTTATGACATATTATAATATTGTTTTTGCATTCGGAGAAAAGCAGTTTGTAAAGAGATCAAAAGAAATTGGGATAAAAGGATTTATTATTCCGGATCTTCCACCGGAAGAAGCAGAAGATTGGTTGAAGGAGTGTCAGAACAATTCACTGGATTCTGTTTTTATTTTTACTCCAACTCACTCCCCTGAACGATTGAAAGTGATTTCTGAAGTCGCATCCGGATTTGTGTATTGTGTAGGAAGAAGAGGTGTAACCGGGGGAAAAACAGCATTTGATCAATCGCTGTCGAATCAGATAAAGCTCTACACAGAAGCAACAAATTTACCTTTGGCATTGGGATTTGGTGTTCGGGATAAAGCGGACATCGATTTCTTGAAGGGAAAAGTTGATATTGCAGTTATCGGTTCTCGACTGATTGAGATTCAACAAGAATCTGACTCAAGAGCTATTGGCGATTTTTTAAAAACGATTCGGTCCATCTAACTTAAGAGCGGTTAAAGACGTGTCTCTCTATTCAAAATTAATTGAATATATTCAGAAAGAAGCATTTCCATCCGAACAGGAAAAGGAATTAAAAAAAGCGATTGAAGAAGGCTATGCCTTTTTTGCTCAGTTCAATAGAAGCAGGATGGAGCTGGCGTTTTCAAATTTTTCTGAAGACATGAAAAAAGCTCTTTTTGAGATTATTTTCTTTTTACATGTGAATGATCCTAAGTTTGAGGAGCATACCTTCTTATGCACAAAAATCGAGAAGATTCATGGTGTAAAAAAAGAGGTGGAAGTTGAAGAGATTACGTCGCTTTATGTGGAGGGTGCCCTTGCTGGTGTGGTTGGAATCAGTGATATGTCACCGGTTTTTAAAGATGAGTTCAAACAATATGCTCAAACGGAGTTAGGAACCATCATACAAGAGGATAAGGGGTTTAAACCCATCTACAGCATCGCCTCCTTAGGATCGATAGGAACCGTCGGTCATAAACAAACAGCATCGGACTTGGATTTACAGGTTCAGTATGAGTTGGATCCCTTTCTCCATGATTCAGCAAGTAATACAGACGAACGGATAAAAGACCGCTGTCAAAGCCTTATTAATTATTTTTCCAGAAGGTACCAGATTCTAAAAAAAATAAAGAATAAAGAGGCTCAGAACAAAGCACTTCGTTCCAAACTTATAGCAGTGGGTCATCATAATTTTAAAAATCGATTTTCTTTACTCTATGATTACTATTTCCTGAAAAAGACTGAAATCATTGGCTCCATTGCCAGCAGCAAGGAAAGACGTCAGGCTCTGTTAACAGAGTTTCTTGAAATGCACAAACTTCATTCCAATTTATGCCTGAAAAAGGAAAGAAATGAAAAAGAGTTATTGTTGAAGGAGAAGATCAACAAGGTTCAGAAATATGTCCAAAGGAAGTTTCCCAAAGCGGAAGTATATCTATTCGCCTATTCCAATGATGATTATAGGGATGGTAAACATGGAACCACCTTGGAGTCGAAAGAAGCTTCCGGTTCTGCATACGAGTTGATTTTGAATTATGAAGTTCTCATGCCCGGAATTCAATTTACTCCCATGATTCCCATTCACTTTCTTATGCCGGGATCAGTCAATTCAAATCGTGCACACTATGAATCCATAGTGGAAAAGATTCGATACCAGTTTACCGGACTGTACGACAAGTATAGAGAAAGACTTGTTGATCTGGGTTCTACACCCCCATTGACAAACGATTACATGGTTTCTCATTCAGGGGCTATCTATTGGGAATCCTTTAAAGCCTCATCGGGCAATTTACCCAAAGCTTTGCTTAACCTGCTTCGCTTTGAAATGATGTTTGATCAACGGTTTAATACTTCGGTGATTGAACTGGTTAAGAATCCTCGTAGATTGGACCGATATGCGGGTACAAAAGTAGTTGAAGTGGATGGTGATGAGGTTGAAGAGGAGTATAAGGACTATGATTTTGATGATATCGAAGTGGAAGAGGAGGATGATTTTTATGATGACTACGGAGTAATGGAAGTTGATAACAATATCGATGAAATGTTGGGGGAAGAGGATAATCCGGAAGGGATGTCCATTGATCAGATTTTCAAAATGGAAGAGAGATTTCCCACTCTAAGACAAGATCCTTGGTGGTTGCGTTATAAAGCATTAAAAATAGGTTTTGGACCCGAGAATCAAGATATTAAAGATCAAGAGGAAAAGCTAATGATTTCAAGGGTGATCGATCTCGGATTTGCGCTTCACATTCGCGTGTCGGATATTTTTGTCAATATTCGAGAGAATAGGAAGCCTAAGACCTATCGTGAAAAGTTTCTAGCTTCCTTTTTGGAAAAAGCATTCACCGCTTCCAAAAGAAGAACACTGGAACACATCTCCAGTGGAGTGGTAGAAACGGTGATTAAGTTTGAAGAGGAACTGAAATACCTGTTTCAGCGCTCTATGGATCGCGTTCAAAAATATGTTGAGACGCACGGGGGAGAGGATAAGACCAACCAGGATGAAAACAGGATTTGGTTCCACTATTACCAGAAGAATTTTGATCCCCCCAAAAACGTCATCAGAAGAGATATTCTAAGCCACCTGAAAGTTCCCAGGGGAAGACTGCAAATTGGGATTAATAAGAATCGGAAATGGTTTTTCAAGTCAATTCAAAAAAGCAGTCTGGCAGGAAGCAACTATGACACGCTGGGAAGACTGGACCATTTACCTGATGAAGTTGAACTCTTTGAACATGATTCCTTTTTGCATGGAATTGCCCACTGTATTCTAAATGGATATTATGGTGTTCTTAATAAAGGAACTTTGAAGGAAAGCAGAACGGTGTTGGAATTTTCAGTTGCCCATACTGAAATTGGGAAACGTTCAGCGGACAAATTTGCGTTCATTCGACCGGATATAGTTGACAGATTGGTTGACAGCATTGACAGTGCATTTCCACCGCAGGAATACGATTTCCGGGATTGTATCTACAAGGAAAAAGAAGTAACAAACGTATTTATCTGTCTCAACCTCCTGGAATACGGTCGTGTCTCTTTTATGTATCGGGATAATTTAAAAAACTGGTGCGTGGATGAAGTTGATCACCCAGCAGTGGAAAAGGCAGCTCAGGAATTGTTTCAGAAACAGGAATTGGTTTTACAGTCCAAATATATTCACAATACCATCAAGGATTTTTTATCAAAGCATAAGATCGATTTTGATAAGGTATCAAAAGAGGGCGGTCTTTCGTTTTGGGTCAATCCCAACAGCATTACAACCTATCATTCGGCGGATAAATTTTCGCAGAAAGAACAATATCTTGCCAAACGCTTCAAAGAAGCGGTTTTTGCAGCAAACAGCGATGAAATTGGCGAAAGTGATGAGATTGATAAAGAAATTGAAGCTATCGCCGAGTTATAGCTTTCCTGGCTAATTCATCACACCGCTCATTTTCCGGATGTCCTGCATGTCCTTTGATCCAAATCCATTGTATATTCCGTTTTTGAGATTCCTGATCAAGTTTCATCCATAAGTCGCGATTTAGAACCTCATTGCCATCCGCCTTTTTCCAACCTTTCTTTTTCCAATTTTTCAGCCATTGAGTCATTCCCTTCACCAGGTATTGACTATCCGAAGTTAAAATTATCGAAGATCCTTCCGGAGTCCTCTTGATTCCTTCCAATGCCCCGGTCATTTCCATGATATTATTAGTTGTTCTCTGGGATCTACCGGATAGCTCTTGAATATTTCCATCAACGATAATGATCGTACCCCATCCACCAGGACCTGGATTACCGGTACAGGCACCATCACTCCAAATTCTGATGACAGAACCGGGTGAACTGTTCAACTGAATGGTTTCTTGTTCAGGAGTTATTTCCAGAATGGTTTTTAGATGAATATCAAGAACTTCAACCAAATCGGAGTCTATTGGCATATCATCAAGAAGCAAACATTTTACTTGCTCCAGCCGGTTAATAATCTGTTTATGGTGCGACATTAGGTTTCACGAATTATGAATTATTAAAGAGGTATGTGAAGGAATTTTTCGGCTTGGGGTCCGGAAAAAGAAGATCTAAGATGCCCGTCTCCCCGAAGGAGATATTTGTATATTACCATACCATCCAAGCCGACAGGTCCCCGGGAGTGGGTTTTATTCGTACTGATTCCGACCTCTGCGCCCAATCCAAATACATAGCCGTCAGAAAACCGAGTGGAGGCGTTGTGAAAGACACATCCCGAATCTACCTGTTTTAGAAACAATTCGGCATTTTCTCTATTTTCAGTGATGATTGTATCAGTATGATGAGATCCAAAGGTGTTAATGTGATCCATGGCATCACTCAAAGAATCTACGGTTTTAATTGAAAGGATCAGGTCAGTGTATTCAGTGGACCAATCCTGTTCTGTTGCCAAATCCAGTTTGAGATTGTTTTGATTTGCGATTTTAACTGATTTCTCGCAACCCAGCATTCTAACCTTGTAATTGGATAACTCCCGAATTATTCGTGGAAGAATCGAATCGGCTGCAGATCTATGGATCAACAGAGTTTCCAAGGCATTGCATGCAGACGGATAGTCTGTCTTTGCATCAACAACAATCTTTATGGTTTTGTCGACATCAATGTTGTCATCAATATAAATATGGCAAATCCCAGAAGAATGACCCAATACCGGAATCTTGGTATGATCTTGAATATATTTTACGAATTCATTACTACCTCTGGGAATTATCAGATCAATGTTTCGGTCTTCATTCAGCAGCACGGCTACATCATCTCTGGTTTCAATGAGATTGACCGTATTGTTCAGATCAAATTCAACCAGTACCTCATTAATAATCTGAAACAGAATTTTATTACTGTGGAAAGCTTCTCTTCCACCCTTTAGAATAACGGCATTTCCCGATTTCAAGCTGAGTGCTGTTACCTGGATGACAACCTCAGGTCTGCTTTCAAAAATAACGGCAACGACACCAATAGGACAGGTTACTCTTTCCAGTTCCATACCTTCTGCGAGTCTGATGGCAAACTGCTTTTTTCCAACCGGGTCTTCAAGCCTGGCAACTTCATCCAAATAGGTACTTAGTTGGACAATTTTTTCATCAGTCAATTTTAGCCGATCGAGAAGCGGTTTGCTTAAACTGCCATCGGCTACCAATTTCTGAGCTTCCTGAATATCCAAGAGGTTGCTGTCAGCAATCAGTTGAGAGCTCTTTTTAACTCTTTCGCTGATTGCTTTTAACAGGCGGTTCTTTTCCGATGAATCCAGGTTGGCAATTCTAAGAGATGCCTTTTTTGCTTTTTTTGCCATGGTTTGAATAGAGTCTTGGCTGAGCATAACTTCCTCTGTTCTGTTAGTGATAAATGATGGTGGTATTTGACATAGATCTGAAGGCGAACCGGTTTTTTATGGCACAGATTTGATAGATGAATGCAATGCTGTAAGATGCACCGTTCTTGTTCTCGGACCATCAAATTCACCAAAAAACAAACCCTGCCAAGTTCCCAGAACAAGGTTTCCTTTTGAAACCGGGATGGTTACGGATGACCCCAAAAGTGTACTCTTCAGGTGAGCAGCGGAATTACCCTCCATATGACGATCCTTTGATGAACTCCACGGAGCAAGGGATTCCAAACGATGAAGCAGGTCATGAGCAACAGCCGGATCGGCATTTTCATTAATAGTCAATCCACAGGTAGTGTGCATTACAAAAACATGGATGATGCCGTTCTGGAGGTTTAATTCTCTTACGCTTTTAGCGACTTGCGACGTTATCGATACCAATTCGGAGTGGGAAGATGTTTTTATTGAAAATTGATGATGTGTTTCCATTGGATGTTGATGGTGATTATTTTATCAGAATCAAAAATAGAAATACTTCGGATTGCCTGCGATTTGGTTAACACCATAATTATTATATATACGGCTGTCAATCAACAGGAATCTAAGTGAAATGGGTCTTCAGAAAAAACGAAAGCAGCAAAAGCGCTGGCAAGGAGGGGTAGGCATACCTTAGACGGGATGCTTACCATCACCGTCTAAAGTTGGAGTCAGAGTAAGTTCAATCTGTTGTCTACTGGACGACTTTCTGACGAGTCACTGCTATTTGGATTTGTTTTTGAAGTTCTTGAGCCAGAGCCAGTTTATCCGAGTCTTTCAAAACTTCAGTCAGTTCAGCTTCAGCTTTCTGTTGATCCGACTTTGACCTATCCAAACTTAGTTCTTTTGCCAATTCGGCTGAATTTGCAAGGACTGTGATTTTATCCTTGCAGATCTCAGCGTATCCAAAATGAACAGCCAGTTTTTTCTCTTCGCTACCTTTTTTGTAACTGAGAACTCCACTTTGAAGATTTGTTACCAGCGGGATATGACCCGGCAATATTCCCAATTCACCAAGTTCACCGGGAATAGTTACATAGTCAGCTTCCGCTTCCAACAGTCTTCTTTGGGGAGTTACTATTTCTAGAGTTAGGTTTTTGCTCATGAATACGTTTTATATTATAGAGTTTTAGCCTTTTCCAAAGCCTGTTCAATAGTTCCCACCATAAAGAAAGCCTGTTCCGGAATATCGTCAAGTTCACCGGAAAGAATCATCTTAAATCCTTTAATGCTATCCTTGATCGATACATACTCTCCGTCCATACCTGTGAACGCACTGGCTACGGTAAACGGTTGAGAAAGAAAACGTTGAACTTTTCTGGCGCGCTCTACTGTTTTTTTCTGTTCATCGGACAATTCATCCATACCCAAAATAGCTATAATATCCTGCAAATCCTTGTACTCCTGTAATACTTCCTGAACGGCACGAGTTGTATCATAATGCTCTTGCCCGAGGATGTGAGGATCAAGGATTCGTGAAGTAGAATCCAATGGATCTACTGCTGGATAAATACCCATTTCAGAAATAGCTCGTGAGAGTACGCAAGTTGCGTCCAAATGAGAAAAAGTCGTAGCAGGAGCGGGGTCAGTCAAGTCATCTGCAGGTACATAAACCGCCTGAATAGATGTGATAGATCCGTTCTTGGTTGACGTAATACGTTCCTGCATAGCACCCATCTCAGTTGACAGGGTCGGCTGATAACCAACAGCTGAAGGAATACGTCCTAAAAGAGCGGAAACTTCGGAACCGGCCTGAGTAAAACGAAAGATATTATCGATAAACATCAATACGTCTTGGTTTTGGACATCACGGAAATACTCCGCAACCGTAATACCAGTCAATGCAACACGAAGACGGGCTCCAGGGGGTTCATTCATCTGACCGAACACCAGGGCAACCTTGTCGATTACACCGGATTCCTTCATTTCCATCCAGAGGTCGTTTCCTTCACGGGTTCGCTCACCTACTCCAGCGAAGACCGAGTAGCCACCATGATGCTGTGCGATGTTATTGATCATTTCCTGGATCAATACTGTCTTACCTACACCTGCACCGCCGAACAGACCGATTTTTCCACCCTTAAGGAATGGGCAAATAAGATCGAGTACTTTTACACCGGTTTCCAACATCGAAGCTGAAGTGTCCTGATCAGCAAATGAAGGAGGATCCCTATGAATTGGCCATCGTTCTTTTGCTTCGACAGGACCCATTTCGTCAACCGGGTCACCGGAAACGTTCATAATACGCCCTAATACACCATCACCAACCGGAACAGTAATTGGGCTTCCGGTAGTGCCAACTTCCATTCCCCTGACTAATCCGTCAGTTGCCGTCATCGCAACGGTTCTTACTGAGTTTTCACCCAAATGCTGTTGTACTTCAAGAATCAGGTCCTTTTTGTCTCCTTGATATTCAAAGGATACTGTCAATGCCTCTAGTATTGCCGGTAAGTCTCCATCGTCAAACCTGACATCGACTACTACTCCGATGACTTGGATAATCTTTCCTTTTGCCATTATTAAGCCTCAAATTATAATTGTAACAGGATAATAAATTAATAAAATCTTAAGATAGAATCGTTTAATTGTTGCTGTTAAACAGCTTCAGCTCCGGAAATAATCTCAATCAATTCGGAGGTAATCGCTGCCTGTCTTGCCCTGTTGTATTGAATCTGCAGTTTACCAAGCATATCAGATGCATTGTTGGTAGCAGAATCCATCGCAGTCATTCGCGCGGCATGCTCACTTGCATTGTTGTCCAACAAGGCTGTAAAAGCTTGATTTTCAACATATTGCGGCAAGATTGTGTTTAGAATGCCAATGCTGGATGGTTCAAAAACAAACTGAGTACTCGCCTCAGAATCTGAGTCTTCCGTTGTCGGTGGCTCAATTGGCAAAACCTGCTTGATTATGGGGGTTTGGCTGACAACATTATTGAACCGGTTGTAAGCCAGGAAAAGATGGTTGAATTCACCATTGATATATTTTTCGATTAAACCTCGAACCGTTTTTTGCAGCGCTTCTGCCATTTCCTTGTCCTTCAGGTCACGAAATGACTCGACAATGTTCCCGCCACGATTCTTGAAAAATTCAGTCCCTTTTTTGCCAAAGGTGATGAGCTCAACCACTTCAAAATTGTTAGACTGATCAGGTACAAACCTGTTCAGTTGCTTGCAAAGATTGGCGTTGAGGCCGCCGCAGAGACCCCTGTCTGTTGAAATTAATAGTGCAACAGCTTTGCCACCTTCGCGTTTCATCAACAAAGGATGTGCAGATGAGTCCACACCTTGACTCAAATTTGAAATGATGGCTTTCAGCTTTTCAGAATAAGGTCGGGAATTGGTAATACTCTCTTCCGCTTTCCGCATCTTGGACGCTGCCACCATTTTCATCGCTTTGGTGATCTGCATTGTGTTCTTAATGCTGTTCATTCGCAGCTGGATATCTTTTAAGGTAGCCATAGTTTTGTATCCTGTTCTTTTGCTTGGAAGTTGGAAGGTGAATTAAGCAGCAAATTCCTTACTGTATTCTTCAATAGCACTTTTCAAGTTGCCTATTGTCTCATCACTAAGTTTGCCTTCAGATGCAATAGTGCTAAAAATTTCAGGTTTGTTTGTAGCTACGAATTTCTGCAATCCAGCTTCAAATTCAGGAATTTTGGCAACTTCCATTTTATCACAATATCCCCTGGAAACTGCGAAAATACTAAGTACCTGCTCTTCCATTTTCATAGGAATATATTGGCCTTGATTCAGAATCTCAACCAGACGCTCACCTCTTGACAACTGCTTGCGAGTCGCTTCATCAAGATCAGATCCAAACTGTGCAAAAGCTTGTTTTTCACGGTACTGGGCAAGATCAAGTTTTAAAGTTCCAGCAACCTGTTTCATGGCTTTTGCCTGAGCAGCTCCCCCAACCCTTGACACAGAAATACCAACATTAATGGCCGGCCGAACACCTGAGTTGAATAGTTCAGTTTCCAGGAAGATCTGACCGTCAGTAATGGAAATGACATTGGTTGGAATATATGCGGAAACATCACTGGCCTGGGTTTCAATAACCGGCAAAGCGGTAATTGATCCGGCTCCTAGAGCGTCGCTAAGTTTGCAGGCTCTTTCCAATAAGCGGCTATGAACATTAAAAATGTCTCCAGGATAGGCTTCACGTCCGGGAGGTCTTCTAAGAAGAAGTGATAGTTGGCGATAAGCGACAGCTTGTTTGGAAAGATCATCATATATGATCAATACATGTTTTCCTTTCTTGGCAAAGTATTCTGCCATGGCAACACCGGCATATGGAGCGATAAACTGAAGTGGCGCAGGATCGCTGGCAGTCGCTGACACGATGGTCGTATATTCCATGGCACCAAATTCTGCGAGCCTTTGCGAAACTTGAGCAACTGTTGAGTTCTTTTGCCCAATAGCAACATAAACGCAGAAAACATCGCCACCTTTCTGACTGATGATGGTATCGATGGCAATGGCAGTTTTTCCTGTTTGACGGTCACCAATGATTAATTCACGCTGTCCTCTTCCGATGGGTACAAGTGAGTCGATTGCCTTTAGACCCGTCAACATGGACTGATGAACTGATTTCCGTTGAACAATACCAGGGGCAATAACTTCCAATCGATTAAATTCTTTTGTATTTAAAGGCCCTTTGCCATCAAGAGGTTCACCAATTGGAGAGATAACTCTTCCCAGAACCTCTTCACCTACGGGGACTTCCATAATTTTTTCGGTTCGCTTGACGGTGTCACCTTCCTTAATTTTTAAGCCGGAACCAAAAAGAGCTACGCCAACATTGTCCTCTTCAAGGTTTAATATCATTCCCCTTGTTCCATCAGGAAAGTCAACAAGCTCGCCAGCCATTGCCTTATCTAGACCGTAAACACGAGCGATACCGTCACCGACGCTCAGCACGGTTCCAACTTCTTTAACCTCTACATCTGAATCAAACTCTTGAATTTGACTCTGAATAATTGCACTGATCTCATCTGCTCTGATTTTCATAGTTTAATTTCCCTTGGATATGGTTTTACGGATCAGGTTAAGCCTATTTTTGATGCTGCCATCAAGAACCAGACTGTCAATTGAAGTTATAGCGCCTCCTAAAATGGATTCGTCTACTTTCAAAGAAAGTGTTACTTTTTTTCCAGTATAGTCGGAAAGCTGCTTTTGAAGTGCTTCCTCGTCCTTTTTTTCCAGTTTATGAGAGACTACAACCATGGCTGTTGCTGTTCCCAGTTTTTCGCTGGATAATTTATTATAGGCTCTTTCGATGTCACCTATAAGATCAAATCGACTTCTGGAAACCAGGTACCGACAGTATTTATTGAGAAGAGGATCGCACTTCATCTTCTTGGTAATCTCACCAATAAACACCATCTTTTTAGCTTTGCTCAGTTTAGGTTCCAGAATAACATTACGGACAGTTTTTTCTTCAACGTAAAGTTCGGCAATCTCTTTAAGACTTTGGCCGATCTTTTCTATATTTTTGTCGCTGCCAGCAAGGTTGATTAACGCTTTAGCATAACGTCTTCCAATACCACCGTTCATATTTCCCCTTAAATTATTACGCTGTTTCTTTCAAAAATTTAGCATAATTTGTCAACAAAGCTTTTTGAGCCTTGTCGTTAATCTCTTTTGAGATGGTTTCTTCTGCCAGCTTAACAGATTCGTTGACAAGAAACTCACGAATGTCTGCTTTAGCTTTAATGATGTCTTGCTCAATGCGTGCTTGTGATTGGTTTTCAAGTTTTTTAACTTGTTCTTCGGCATCTGACATCAATTGCTGTTTTTCAGCTTCAATGATTTCCAACGCCTTACTTTTGCGTTCTTCCAGTTCTTTCTCAAGATTTGCCAGTTTAGATTGGTAATCTCCAAGCATTTGTTTGGCTTCCTCCAGTTCCGCTTTGGCGTCTTCGGTTGCTTTTTTCGTGTTCTCTGCCGATGATGAAAGCATTTTTGCAATGGGCTTGCGTGCGAAACGATTGAGCAGATAGAGCAATAAAAGGAAGTTAATGGTTTTAAAAAGCATGTCAAAGCTGAGAAGAGAACCTCCTTCACCATTTCCTGAAGCCAATGCCACGCCGGAAATTCCACCCAAGAGTGCTGTTAGAAAAATCTTTTTTAACATAGTTCCAGACCTTGTTTTATGAGTTTAATATATTACGCGAGAACTTTGGATTTTATGAGCTGAGACAATTCACCCGTAAGAGCAGCAGCATCTTTTAGGGCATTGGATCGTTCCTGTTCCAATGCTTTTTCAGAATCCTCAAGTTTACTGGAAATGGCCGATTTAGCATTATTAATAAGTTGATTGGCTTTTTTCATAGCTTCATCGAGAGCTTCCTGGCGAGATTGTTGGATGGTTTCTTTCATCTCGGAAAGTTTTCCCTGGTAATCCTGTTCAGATTTTTCAATGGTGTGGGTGAGATCTTTTGATTCTTCCTTATTCTTGTCCAGTTTGGATTGTCTGGATTCCAATGTCCTCAAAATCGGCTTAAAAAGCATTGAGTTAAGAACAATCATGGTAAGAATAAAGCAACAAAAAACAAATAGAGCTGTCGGCCACTCTAAATGCAACATCCCAAAATTAAACACCTCACCTATTTTTGCGCTTCCGTGTTCCATAATTTATCGTAATTTAAAAAAACAGAGGTTAAGAGAGGAATAGCGAACAAAACATTATCAAGATGAAGTTATATAATACCTGAAACCGGTGTCAACATAAAATATTATTGAGGAATATGATTAAATCAATATGTTATTTTATGTTTTTTGGATAAGGCTAAGTATCAAATGATTTTGATGAAAACAATTAAAAATATTGATCTTACTTTAATCGTTGATATAAATCAGGACGACAACCCACCAAAAAAGAAGTAAAAGGGGATTGCTTTAAAACGACAAAGGGTCATTGTTTTCGAATGAAAAGAATCAGTAAATTGCGAGAAATGGTTTGAATAAAGCCGATGTTATCGTATTGGCAGCCGGAAAAGGTGCCCGGATGATGGCCGATACCAATAAAATGTTTTTATCGATCAAAAATGTACCCATTCTTTACCGGACTCTGTTTAGACTAAATCAACATGCAAGGATAGGACAGATATTTGTGGTTTGCAGGGAGGAGGAAAAACGGATTATAAAGGAGATGGTGAAAAAACATGGGCCCATCGAGAAACTAAGCCAATACATATCAGGAGGCAAGGAAAGATGCGATTCTGTCCGAAACGGATTAATGGCTGTTTTGCAGAACGCGGAGGGAAAATTGGTAATGACCCACGACGGAGCCAGACCTTTTTTCTCGATGGGATTAATCGACAGACTTATCGACTCAATAAAAGATGAAAAGATATCAATACCAGTGATTGGAATCAGCGAAACGCTAAGAAGAATGAGAAAGAATGGAAGAACCGAGGTTGTGGATAGACAATCTACGTACTTGGTACAAACACCGCAGTTATTTTCGACAGAGATGATACCCTCCTGTTTTCTATCAAACAGATCGAGAAACCAAATCCTCACTGATGAAGCATCCTATTTTGAAGCCGCGGGAAAGGAAGTGGTGATGATAAATGGTGAAAAATGGAATATCAAGATAACAACTCCTGAAGACATTGAGTGGGCCGAGTGTTTGTTAAATCGATATCCCGATTTGAGATTAAAAAATCTGGATTAGGTAGTGCTGACAAAACGACCATTAATTTTTATCTTGCTATTATTGTGATATTGGAAAGATACAAATAAGACTTGAAAAACAAAATTTTGCATGTGGTCTAAAAAAGAATTAGGACGATATTAAATAAAAATGGATATTGATCAAAGAATCCGATTTTAAGTGATTGGTTTGAAAGCAAAAAGGTAAAAATTGGTGAGACAGGTCTACATAGAAACACTTGGTTGTGCAAAAAACCGGGTTGATTCAGAGATTATAGCCGGAACTCTTTTGGGGAATGGTTTTAGTCTCAGTGAATCTCCCGAATTGGCTGAAATAATAATTGTCAATACCTGTGGGTTTTTAGCTTCAGCTGTAGATGAATCGATCGAAAGGATTTTAGCATTGGCAGAGCTTAAGAAGTCCGCAAAATGCAAGATGCTGGTTGCTGCTGGTTGTATGATTGAAAGATATAAGGAGCCATTGATGGAAGAAGTACCGGAATTGGATGCCTTAATTGGAACCAGTGATTACACAAAAATCATTGTTAGTATTAATAACTTTTTTGAAGATTATAAAAGAACAACATATCTGGCAAAGAATCCCCTCTATTCATCCAAAAACTACGAGGCGAACAGAGTACTTTCAACTAAAGGTTATGCATACCTGAAGATTGCAGAAGGTTGTTCAAATATGTGTTCTTTCTGCAATATTCCTAAGTTACGAGGCAGACAGATCAGTAGATCAATGTCGAGTATAACTGACGAGTTTAAAAAACTGATAGGTGCGGGCATAAAAGAAATAAACCTGATATCACAAGATTCTTCGTCATATGGATATGATCTTTCAGAGGACTGTCGACTAATAACTCTGGTAAGGAGTCTGTTAGACGATATTGACAATGAGTTTTGGCTTCGTATTTTTTATACCTATCCCAATCGATATCCTTTGGAATTGATTGACTTGATGAATCAAGACTCCAGACTGGTGCCCTACATTGATTTTCCCTTACAGCATATTTCCGATACAGTGCTAAAGGAGATGAACAGGAAGATTACTCGGAGTGAGTTGGAAAGAAAGATCTTCTCAATATTAGGTAAGAATCCAGAGATCGCCTTACGAACAACTTTGATTGTCGGGTTCCCAAATGAATCAGACAAAGACTTTATGGAACTGTTAAAGTTTATTGAGGAGGGATATTTTCAACATCTGGGAGTATTTCTATATTCGCATGAAGACAATATTAGATCATACGGATTTGGGGATACAGTATCGGAAGTGGTAAAAAAGGATCGCTATGATCAATTGATGGCGGCCCAGCAGACTGTTTCCCTGGAAAAAAGCCGGAGGATGATTGGTCAGATTCAAAAAGTTTTGGTAGAAGGAAGATATGAAGAAACAGATCTGTTGATAAAGGGAAGAAACAAATTCCAGGGAGTTGAAGTAGATGGTCTGGTTTTAATAAATGATGGTGATGCAAATGCAGGCGACTTTAATCAAGTCGAAATTACAGAAGCTCATCCGTATGATTTAATTGGTAAAGTTATTTAACAATTTTGCGAAATGGTGAAATAAAATTATGTCAGGACATAGCAAGTGGAGCACAATCAAGCACAAAAAAGGTGCTGCGGATGCCAAGAGAAGTAAGGTTTTTACAAAAGTGATTAAGGAGATCACGGTAGCTGCCAGACTTGGGGGAGAAGATCCGAATGCAAATCCCAGGTTGAGATCGGCAATTGCACTGGCAAAATCAGTAAACATGCCGAGTGACAATGTTGCAAAAGCTATCAAAAAGGGCGTTGGGGGAGGCAAGGGTGAAAACTGGGAAACTATCATTTATGAAGGCTATGGACCCAATAATGTGGCTGTAATTGTTGAATGTCTGACTGATAATCGAAACCGAACAATCTCATCGATTAGAGCCGCATTCGGGAAAAACGGAGGGAATATCGGAGCTACGAATTCGGTAATGTATATGTTCGACAGAAAAGGCTTTATTGAGGTGGACAAGAAAAAGATTGATGAAGAGGCTTTGACCGAATATGTGTTAGAAACAGGGGCTGAAGATATTGATTCTACTCAGGATGAAGTGTTTCTGATTGAAACGGATCCTTCCAATCTGGGTGATACCCACCGATACCTGGAAGAAAAAGGAGTTGAGATTAAAACATCAGGCATCGATTTAACTCCGCAAAATAGAATTGAGATAACAGATGTGAATAAAGCACAACAGGTTATCAGGTTTATTGAAGCGCTGGAAGATGATGATGATGTACAAAAAGTTTTCAGCAATTTTGATATAAATGATGAGGTTCTTCAAAAACTGAACGCATAATTTTTTCAACAGGACAAGGAAATAGAAACAGACAGATCAATCCGTATTATCGGCATAGATCCAGGAACCAGATACACGGGAATCGGAATTATTGACAGGATAGGAAACCGGTTAAAATATGTTTACAGCGAAACCATCACGACAGTAGCACTTAAAAGTCTTGATATGAAGCTTACGTCCATATACAAAAGACTATCCGAGTTAATAGAAATTTATAATCCAACTTCTGCTTCGATTGAATGCATATTCCATTCGGTAAATCCCAGATCCTCATTATTGTTGGGACATGCAAGGGGGGTGGCCATATTGGCAGTGAATCTTGCGGATATTGAAATAAGCGAATACTCTCCCAATGAAATTAAATCGGCAGTTACCGGGGCCGGAAAAGCAAGCAAAGGGCAGGTATGTTCCATGATCCAGGTTTTGCTAAACCTGGATCGCTCTAAAAAGCTAAAGGAGGATGAGTCCGATGCACTGGCCATAGCAGTATGCCATGCCAACACTCAGAATTTTTTTGAAAGGGAAAAGAAATTATAATGAATGAACACGACGTATGATTTCATGGATAAAAGGGAAGATTATTGACATCGATGGCAATAATATTACTGTTAACACAGGCAATATAGGCTATCAGGTTTTTATAGGCGATAATGTCCAGTTACAGTTGGGCATTAAAAAGGGTGCTGAAGTTGAATTGGTAATCTATACTTCGGTACGAGAGGATGAAATAAAACTGTTCGGGTTTTCCTCTTTTTTTGTAAGAAGAGTATTTGCTCTATTGTTGACTGTAAACGGTATAGGTCCGAAGGCAGCTTCCAGTATAGTAGATCAAATAGACGCGGTAACCATTGTGTCATCCATACGAAGTGGAAATTTTAGCCCCTTCTTAAGCGTTTCCGGAATCGGTAAAAAGTCCGCTCAGAGGATTATTCTGGACTTACAAGGAAAACTGGACAGATTTGAAATACCTGAAATGATGGGGACTGAAGAAAATAGTTCGGAGATTCTTCAAAAAGATCCATTTAACCAAATGAAGGTAATTGAAGATGGGAAGTCTGCTCTCACTAATTTGGGGTTTTCTGAAAAAGAAGCAGACAGAGTCGTTAGACATCATTTTACGCCAGGCATCAATCTGGGTGAGATAATCAGAAAATCTCTTGCCGATTTGCAGCAGTAATAATAAGTATTAACTCTCTAATAAAGATTTTTTTTCCTAACTGATTAAAGAAGATGGATTTAAAAGGATAATAAATGGGATATTTAAATAAAGTGCTCCTAATTGGTCGTTTAGGGCAGGATCCGGAAAAAAGGATTACACCTTCAGGTCATTCTGTGGTTAGTGTCAGTATTGCCACAACAGATTACTTCAAAGATAAATCAGGTAACAAACAGGAAAGAACAGAATGGCACAAGGTGGTTTTCTGGAATCGCCAGGCTGAAATTGTAGAACAATATTGTAGGAAAGGGAGTCAATTGTTCGTTGAGGGCAGTCTTCAAACAAGTGATTGGCAGGATAAGGATGGAAACAAAAGATATAAAACCGAAATAGTGGCTAGGGCTATACAACTACTTGATTCGAAACAGGGTTCCGGATATCAGAATAATCAGCAGGCAACTCCTCAACCCAGGGATCAATACAATGCCCCTCCACAATCCTTTCAAGGTAATAACGAATTTCAAGGGGCTCCGCCCATCGGCAATGACGATTTTATTGAGGATGATATTCCGTTTTAAATGAATATATCTAATTTGGGAGAGCAATCAGTTTGCACTGGATTAATGATCAGTCTGGGGAAGGTTGATCATTAATGCAGAATTATTTCAGCAACCAGTTTTTTGCATCAGCAACCAGTTCTTCCGTCTTGGAAACCGGAATAATTGGGTGTCCACAACGCTTCATATAACGGATGAAAGTCATTTGTCTCTTGGCGTACCGTGCAATTTCAACCTGAAGCTTTTCAATAAGGTCAGTTTTTGTAATCAAATCTCGTAGAAAACGAGAGATCCATTTATATTCCAAACCGTAGCGCTCAAGTCTCTCATGGGAAACACCCCTTTTTAGAAGGGCATCAACCTCTTCGATCATTCCCTGGTTCAACCGCAGTAGTAAGCGATCCCTGATTTTTGTTTTCAAAATCGGTCTTTCCACTTCAGGACAATAGATCCTCGTTATGTATTGGCCCTTAAAATCAAATATTTGGTTTTTCCTGTCGATCTCGTTTGTTTTTTTCTCTATCGCCCGTACAATTCTCCGCCTGCTATCCGACTCCCAGTGATGGGATTCCCATAATCCATAATCCTTAAGGTGTCTGTAGAGGGTCTGCCTATCAAGCAATTCAAGTTTTTCGGTAAAATCACGATTCGATTTGATGTTATTAAAAGTATAATCTTCCAATAGGGCTTTTACATAATGACAAGTACCACCGCAGATAATGGGAGTACACTCTTTAGAAGATATTTTTTTGAGGGCAGCGTGGGCCAGGATTTGAAAATCGGAGACTGTGAATTCATCTCCGGCATCGACAATATCAATCAAATGATAGGGAATTGAACCGTACTCTTCCAGATCCTTACCGGTTCCAATATCCATTTCACGGTAAACCTGACGACTATCGGCAGAGATAATCTCGCCATTAATATTACTGGCCAGATCGACGGCCATGGACGTTTTACCGGATGCGGTAGGTCCAATGATAACAACAACTTTTTTCTTAACCATGAAGATGAAACCTGGAAGAGCTGCAAATATATTGTTTCACGTGAAACATTGGCGATCACCTCTATTTTGATTAACCCTCGGGGTTATGGACTAAGGAGCGTTCCGGGAGTTTAGTTTTTTCCCCAATGCCGCAAATCGAGTTTGCAGTTCTTCATGACTGAGGGCATATTCTGAATCAATTTTTGAAAAGTAAGATTTTGCCTCATTCGTTCTATTTGTTGCCAGATAGATTTCACTGATGCGGATTAGACTTTCATTTTTTATTCTGGGTGTGGCATTTGGTTCGTAATATACTCTTAACAGAGAGCGTACGGACTCATCGACATTCTTTTTTGTGGCTTGAATCTCAGCATTTAGTTTTAGAGCCCGACTGAAATATTTGGTTTGCCGGTACTGGCCTGTATTTCCCAATTCCTGTTCTGCCTGAGTATAAGATCCAAGATGAACCAGACTATCCACCAAAAGGAGTTGATTTCTGAATGTGATCTCCCTATTTAATTTTACCCGCGTGAGTTTTCTGGAAAGCCATAGAGACGATTTATAGTCTCCTTTTAAAAAATAGGCTTCAGCCAAGACGAGATTCATCTCATCTGCTCGATAGTCTGCCGGATTTTTTTTCAAATTGTCTGAGAGAATATCAATCACCTGGTTTGCCTTTTTCTCATAATTGCCACAGTAGCCGAGCAAGATGATGCGATCTCGAGTTTGATAGGAGTCTTCCATTGGATCCTGTTCGTTTGCCAACCAGAAACATTTTTCATAAAAGCCGTTTTGATACAACAGTTGCAGCCGTTTAAGTTTGGCTTTTACCTTTTGGAAATCAAAGTTTTTGGCATAGGTTTCCAAGGTCTTATCCACCAGATCAGTCTGTTCATTTTGCTGATAATAATCCACTAGTAATTGGGTAAGATTATATCGAATTTCAGGAGTTAAGTCCTTGTTCGCCAGAATCACGTTGGTTTCTTTCAAAAAGGAGGGATAATCCTTTTTATAATAAGTGATTAGTACGATATTGTATTGAATGAGACTTTTTCGTAACGGATCATCCGTCAAGCTAAGTGCTTTGAAAAACTGATTTTTACTCTCCCCGTAATTTTTAAGATTAAAGTGAGCATCCCCCAAACTCAGGTAATATAGCAATCGTGTTTCTTGAGATAACGATTGATTAAGTAATTGGGATACGTAAGAAACAATTCGTTCATACTGAAAATCGGCCATCCAGACTTCCAGTTGAAGCTGTATGAACGATTCGCTTGTGTAGGTTGCCCTTTCAATTTTTTGGGAGGCTTGTTCATTCCTTTTTGATCCCAAAAGCGATTTGATTTCAAAGATAAACAGGGGTTCCGTCAGATACGGCTGCTCTCCAAGTTTTAAGGAATTTATCTCTTCGAATTTTCTGTCTTTATAAAGCGCGGTGACAGCTGATTCCAAGGCTGTTACATCTTTGCTTTGATCCCATAGGGTGAAAAAGAGTGTTGCTGCTTCGGCATTGGAGTCGACCGTCAAAAGAATATTGCCATGCATATGCATGATTTCCCAGCGATGGGAATCACTAAATGTCTGCAAATCAATCTGGTTTAAATAAGTGAGGAATTCGGATTTCTCCCCTAATTGATACAGGCAATACAAAATATGATAGTGAAGCGCATCGGTGTTTTCAGTTGGCATCAATTGGAGTAGTTCGCCAAAATCCTTAGCGGCTTTTCCAAATTGATTTAGTCTCAAATGTGTTAATCCCAAGTTATAAAGGGCAACATTGTATTCAGTATTGTTAACATCTATGGATATAGCCTTGAAAAATTGAGCTTCTGCTGCTTCAAAGAGATTATTCCTAAAAGCATTTATCCCATTCAGTAGTGCTGTATGAAACTTCATTTCGGGGAAATCGTAGTGAATTCCCAAAAGAAGCTTTTTGAATTCATCTCCGATATTTTGATTCATGGAAAAAGTCTGAATTATAAAAGCGGCAAGTTTATAGAAAGGTGACTCGGGAGAAAGCAAGTCAAATTCCCTTTTAACAGCTTGAAAATCTCCCAAATGTGTTAAACTGGCAATTTTCAAATATTGAATTTCATCCTTCGCCTTAATCTCCATCAGATTGTGCTTCTGCTCTATCTGATTAACAGTTTCCTTGTATTTACCCAGAAAGTAATTAATCCAGGCTATGATCCGATTAATATGTTTCTGATATTCAAATTGCGGATTAAGTTGTTTTGCAGTGGTTAAGCTCTCAAGGCTTTCAGGATATTGTTTAAGTTTGAAATAAATAATCCCTTCAATCTCATGCAGTTTGTAATAGTTTTTTGAGTGCGCAAATTGTTTGATATTGAATCTCCATAAAAATTTCCTTGCATCATTCCATTTTTCAAGAATTGTTAAGTTATATAAGTAGATGATACAGAGTCGTGAGTTCCAAAACTCATGTTTGGATGGTTCGATATATGGAAGATAGAGTAAAGCAAGCTCCTCATAACGATGTTGCTTCAGTAAAACCAAGGAGTATATATAATAGGATTCTTGAGTGATAGTCAGGTTTTTTGAATTGAAACCGCCTTTTGCATAAATGAGGGCAGACTCATATTGCTGTTTTCTATACTTTGTCCAGGCGAGCAGCAAAGTTCCTCTTTCACCGACTTCATCGACAGAAGGCAAAAGAGTGAGCAGTTTTGATTCAGCTTCTACGTACTCTTCTTTCAGGAACAGTAAAAAAGCATTCTCCAGCGTTCCTTCCTTACCTAAAAACAGTTCCGATAACCGTCCAAAGGACTTTGTTAATCCGCTAATTTTTATGTTATGAGAGTAGTCTTCAACTGTCTCAATAGGTTCCACTTTAAATGAAGGTAGATAGGGTTCTTTTGAATAAGAGGTTTCCAGCAGACTATATGAATGAGTCAAAAAAGGTTTCAATTGACTTTTTTCATAATACGACGAACTAATAATTACGTTATGGGGCTTTAATTCCTGGGCGGAAATATCGGATTCGCCAAATTGAATCAAAAACAGGATCAGAGCAGGTACTAAAAGGTTATTCAGATTCATTCTTCTCTACTGGTAAATTGTTGGTTACTGTGATTTTGGATTTACTCTTTCGGGAGGATCAATATAACTCCTAGCGAAAAATACATTCAGCAAATATCGGTCTTTATATTCTCTTAGCTTTACACAGAAACTGACGCCGTCTGGTAAATCTTTTTTTGTTCTGACTTGAATAAAATATTTACTAGTTTTACCTGAAATTGACAAATTTGGATATCAGGGAAATACCAATCAACAGGTGTGTCACTATCCAATACTTATAAATAACATCGTTTTCCATCAATCCATTGTTGGCTTTGGATCTCTCACCAGTATTTTCAAACCGATAACTAATCGCAGACAGATCAAAAACAAGTGAACATTCAAAAAAGTCCTAATTCTCAATTTCAAAGTGGTTGGATTAATCTTCACTTGACTCAGAACAACGGTTAAGTGACTGTTGAAATTTTTTTATTTAAAGAGTAGCTGGGTTGTTCTTTTTAGCAGAACTCTCGGTATTGCGATACCAGAGATTACCTAGGCTAACCGCCGATATACCATGGAAAGCTCTACATTATGCTTTTAAAACCCTACTGAATGCCGTACGATAGACGAAAAAGAGGTAAGATATTAATTATGGACGATAATTAGGCAACATTTTTAATTTTTTTAACAAATAGCAGATGAAAATTACTGATAAAATTTCTCTTAACGGAACCAGACAATTACTGATTGCAGGTAATTGCGTGTTAGAAAACAAAGCCATTGCTTTTAAAACCATTGAGTTCTTGAAAGAACTGGCTGAATCTTTACAAGTAGATTTTATTTTTAAAGCGAGCTACAAAAAGGATAATCGGTCTTCTGACCGGTATTTTTCAGGTTTGCCAATTCAAGAAGCCTTGAAGATATTTGCAGACGCAAAAAAGGAGTTTGATGTTCCAATTATTACCGATGTTCACTATCCAATGGAGTTAGCAGAGGGTGTGGGTGAGGTTGTTGATGTATTACAGGTTCCTGCCTACCTGGTAATGCAAACGGAATTAGTGCAAAGTATCGCTCGAGTTGGAAAGCCAATCAATGTCAAAAAAGCGCAGTTTCTTCACCCGGAAGAGATGGAAAAAGTATGTAAAAAGATCGAATCGACCGGCAACCAGTCAATTATTTTGACAGAAAGAGGAACCTGTTTTGGTTATCGGGATTTAGTAGTGGATCTAAGATCTCTGCAAATTATGAAATCTTTTGGCTATCCGGTAATTTTTGATGCCGGACATTCCATCCGTAAATACGGTATCCCAAGTAGTGATCCGACAGGTGGAACAAAACAGTTTTTGCAGACAATGATGTCAGCTTGTGCTGCTACAGATATTGCGGGTTTATTCATAGAGGTACATCCCGACCCCAAGAACGCGCTTTGTGACGCGGCTAGTCAACTAAGTTTTGATGAAGCCAAGCGGCTAATAACTCGTTATTATAAGATTTCTCGATTTGTGAAAGAATTGAAGAACTAAATTCAGAACCAGTTACATCTGAAGTGTTACCTCTCAAGACTTTGGATGTAATCCCCCAAATAGTCCTTCTAAGAAAATCCGAATTAATCCAAACAGGCGATGATTTTTAGAAAACTACCCTCGAATTTAAAACATTTTTTACCAAAAGGATGATGATCAGAAGAATCGGAATAATTGGTGGAAGTGGCCAAATGGGTCAGATGTTCAAAACGCAGTTCAATATCTTGGGGATTGAAGTGCTGATATCAGATGAATCTAATCAATCTTTTGAGCAGGAATTGGTTAATGGAAGCGATGCGGTGATTATCAGTGTTCCAATCGATCAGAATACTGCGGTTATCAGAAGAATAGCCCCGTACCTGAGAAAACATCAGTTGTTGTCCGATTTCTCATCTGTAAAGACAAATATCATTCCTGAAATGGTAAAGACAGATGCTTGTGTCATTTCGAGTCATCCCATGTTCGGCAATATGCCGGATATTTCGAAACAGAATATCATCCTGTTGCCTGTACGCCCCGGTAAATACCTGCCTGGATATCAAAAGTTATTCCAGCAAATGGGTCTGAATGTTGTTGTTATGGATCAATGGCAGCAACATGACGAATCAATGAGCTTTATCCAGGGATTAATGCACTTTTTCCACATTGTTTTTACGCAAACCATGCGTAATAAGAATGTGGACTTATCCACTCTACTTTCTATTTGTAGTCCGGTTTACCAGGCAAATTTTGCATTTACTTGTCGAATATTGCAGCGTGATCCGCATCTCTACACCCATATTTTGATGGATAATCCCGAGAACATTGGTGTATTGAAGCAGTTTATTGAGCAAGCTAGTGATAGTATTCGATTGCTTCAAAACAAGGATGAAAAGGGATTTATAAACCTCTTCTTGGAAAACAGGGAATTCTTGGATGCACATGGGAAAAAATTCAGCGATCAAAGCGATTTTCTTGTGGAGAAAATGAAAGAGTATTCAGATTGAATTTGACTTAATTTCCAATGACAATCCGCATATATTGGAATTGGAAAAGATTTTCTTAGTCAGATCAAAATTCTTTTCCGGATCGAATTGAATCTCTTCAGACAGATCGGTTAATGAAAGAAAAATCAGCCAAATATATTTTACTCCTCTTTGGCAGTGTTTAAGGCTTCCTACCAAACAGCATCTTGTCTTTTAAATCATTTCATGCAATACACTTTCAGCGAGCACTCGTATTCAAATTCCATTCAGTATTTTAGGAGAAGGTATGAATAGTGATCAACAGAAAGGTCTGAGTTTGATTGAAATAATGATAACACTGGTTATCGTGGCAATTATCGCCGGTATTGCTTACCCCAGGTACCAAAGGATGGTGTCGAAATCCAAACAGGTGGAGGCAAAAACAATTCTGCAATCGATCCATATGGGACAAGATCTCCATAAAACAGCGAATGAAGTTTTTACGAATAACTTGGATGACCTGGATATCCAAATCCCTTCTGATACAAAGTATGCTTACTCAGTCACAATCAGTGGTGATGGTAGTAGTTTTATAGCCAAAGCGGTAGCTAATATTGATGGTGATTCAGCTCTTGATGAGTGGCAAATCGATCAGGATAATAATTTGGTAAATACAGTCAATGACGTTATTGAACAATAGTGAAAAAAAAGTCGTAATCACTATATATGAGCTCTTTTGCCCATAAATGCCTCTTTGCGGAATTATCGCTTTTCACCTTGTGATAATGATTGACAGAAACTCATATTAAGCGATATTTTGCAATGACTGAAAGGGAGAATACTTAAGAAAATCTGATCCAATCTGTTTTGGGGGGAGGCAGGCGTACCAGGTAGCTCTAATACTGTAGAAAGGAGAGTTAGAAAACTATAGTATCAGTTATCGGCAGCCTGCCCTTTTCTTTTGTTCTTATTGGAAACATCAGCAGTTTTGTTGAACGTTTCCTTTCCTCATATTATCGAAAAAAACCTCGCAATTGCGGATTGATTTCTGACAATCATTGTACCTTTTTTCAAAAAAAAATACAAGAAAAACTGATTAACCGCATCATTTGCCAAATCAACACCTGCAAACAATCCAG
This sequence comes from bacterium, assembly GCA_018829445.1. GTDB lineage: Bacteria > SAR324 > SAR324 > XYD2-FULL-50-16 > XYD2-FULL-50-16 > JAHJTV01. Next base: position 35,968 of record JAHJTV010000079.1, on the reverse strand, counting down.
CTAACATCACAAGCGCTATGTTAAGGGGAAATTAGTCGCGTGCAATCAGATTTCTGAATTTATCTCTTCCTGATTCCATTAGTGAATATAAAACAGGGACAACAATCAATGTCAATATGGTTGTCATTGCGAGTCCATATATGACTGTCTGGGCCATGGGTAACCACATCTGGCCTGATTCCGATCCGAATAGTATTATCGGTGTACGGGAAAAGTCCACGTCAAGCCCTATGGTTATAGGAATCAGTGCCAATATTGTGGTCAAAGCTGTCAACATTACCGGTCTCAATCTCAGCATTCCTCCCAGGACAATCGCTCTTTCCCTTGATAGACCCTTAGACCTGAGTTGTTGAATGTAGTCAATGAGTACAATGGCGTTATTAACGACAACACCGGCCAGGGAGATAATACCGATGCCTCCCATCATAATGCTGAAAGGGCTGCTGTGAATAATCATTCCCAGGAACACACCCATAAGTGAAAGAAATACTGAGGTAATAATAATCAAAGTATGTGCAATCGAATTGAATTGGGTGACCAGCACTAGAAAAATTAGAAAAATGGTTACCAAAAAACTCTTGGGTAAAAAAGATTCCATCTCCTTTTGACTAATGTTTTCACCGGAGTATTTAATGGAAAAACCATTCGGGAGGGTATAGTTTTTTAATCGAGTCTGTACTTTTCTCAGCACTTCACTACCTGACGCTCCTTCCGCATCGGCGGAAATAGTTATGACTCTGTTTGTTCCGATGTGTCTAATGCTTCCAAGCGCCTTTGCATTGGTAACTTCTGCAATCTCTCTTAAGTTGACCGATTGACCGACCGGAGTCTTCATATAAAGGGTTTCCAGACTTGCGAGGGACTGGCGAAAGGTCTTATCCAGTTTAACCACAATATCATACTCTTTTTTATCCTCTCGAAAGGTGGACACCTTTTTTCCGTTGAAAGCAGTTCGTAAAATATTGGCCACCTGAGTGGTTCTTAAGCCTAAACGGGCAGTTTTTTCTCTATCAATCAGAACCTGGATTTCTGATCGATTTGAACGGAAATTATCATCCAGATTGACTAGTCCGGGAATTCCCTTAATTTTGCCTTGAATATCAAGGGAAATTTGTTTCAAAGTGGATAAATTTTCTCCCCGGATTTCAATATTAATGGGTTTACCAGTGGGAGGACCGTGAGTTGCTTTGGTTATTTTGAACCTGGCTCCTGAAAACCGAGTGATGGCTTCTCTAAGTTGTTTGATGATTTCAGAAGGTAGCATGGTCCGATGCTGCCAATCAGGAAAGCTGGTGACCAAATGACTGAGATGGGTTGTCTTTCCAGTTTCAGACATGGAACCTCTTCCTTGTCCAATATTAGCAACTACAGATTTCGTTTTGCTATAGTAGGGAACAGTCTCATTTTCTATTTTTTGAACAATCTGATCCGATTCTTTCAAGGTTGTGCCAAAGGGAGCTTCAATCTGGATTACAGCATTTTCCGGTTCCGAAGTTGGGAAAAACTCAATACCTACTTTGGGAAGAACTCGAATGAAGTAGATCAGGATGATACAGATCCAAAGCAGAATTACAACTATTAGTACCCAGAATCTGTGGGAGAGTGCCCATCTCAACATGTTTCGATAGACAGCCAGGAGTTTGTTTGTTTCGGCTATTTTTAATTCATTGCCGGGTTTTAACTTTTTGGGGGTTGTCATAAATGTGGCGCAGAGCACCGGATTTGCGATAAGGCCAATGAATAAAGACGCGGTCAGTGTGATCATCAGTGTTTTTGGCAAATAACTCATGAAATCACCCATAATTCCAGGCATGAACAGCAAGGGAAAAAATGCTGCCAGGGTAGTCAACGTGGAGGTTACAACTGGCAAAGCCACTTCACCCACTCCTAATCTGGCGGCTATCTTTGGCTTGTACCCGAGCTCAAGGTGTCGATAGATATTCTCGACAATTACTATGGCATTATCAACCAGCATTCCTAACGCCATGATTAAGCCGAAGAGAACAATCATGTTGAGAGTTATATCTAATGTTTGTAACACCAGAAAGCTGATCAGCATGGAAAAAGGGATGGCTGCCGCAACAAACAGAGAGTTTCTGATACCCAGAATAAAAATCAAAACCAGCAATACGGAGAACAGGCCGGTATACATATTGTTCTCAAGGTCACGAACAAATAGGCGTACAAAGTCACTGTGATCGGAAAGAATAGTATATTTTATGGTGTTTGCGTTCTCCTTCTCCTTCTCAGCAATAAGCACTTTTATTTTATCCGTAATTTCCAAAAGATTCTCTCCGGATCTTTTGGAGATGTGAAGGGTCACAGATTCAACTTTGTTCAGTCGTGATCGGGATGTAACATCTTTAAATCCAAATTCCACAGTTGCAATGTCCCTAATAAATACAGGTATTTGGTTGGGAGTTTCTATGATCACACGATTGATTTTTTTAACGTCCTCAATTTCTCCCGGAATCCGGATCATATATTTCAAAGGACCGATTTCGATATCTCCCGCAGGGACATTGGCATTCTCAAAGGCAATGGCGTTTGAGACTTGGTTTAAATCAAGGTTATAGTAGTTTAGCTTTTCCGGATCGACATTTACCTGAACCTCCTTGTCCAAACCGCCAATTCTTTTTGCTTCAAGAACTCCTGGTATGGCTTCAATATCCTCTTTCAGATCTTCAGCCGCTTCCTTTAATTGGTATAATCCAATTGTCCCTGACAAATTTATGATTAAGACAGGAAAATCCGAGGTATTGATTTCGGTGATGATTGCGTCTTCAGCATCCTGGGGTAAATCAGGTGCTACCCTGTCCAAGGTTTCCCGAACCTCAACCTTTGCATCATCAATATCGGTTCCCAGATGATATTCCAGGGCCACCATTCCCGCTCCCTCCGTTGAGTTTGAGGAGATCTCTTTTAGATCTTCAAGATTTTGCATCTCTTTCTCAAGCTTATTAACAATAAGCGATTCGATATCTTCCGGAGAAGAGCCGGGATATGGTATGGTGACTATCAGGTAAGGGATTTGAACATCAGGAGCTGCTTCTCTTGGTAAATTGACGTATGCTGAGAAGCCCATGACAATTATAAGGAGCATGATGATAAAAACAGAGGTCGGCTTCTTAAGTGCCAGATTACTCAGCCAGAACTCTTTTTTAGTGACCGGTTTTTTCCTCGTAATTTTTAATTTGGTTTTTTCGGATTCCTTGTTTGGCTTCGGCATAAATCCCCTTTAATCAAATAAGGAGCAATGAATTGTTATTTGGTTTTTGGTGGGATGACCGCTACTCTTGAATGCTTCTGTTTATAATCTCCACAATTTCGTTGGGAGAAATCAATTGGTGTCCTGAATTTACCAAAAAATCATTAAATTTTAAGCCAGAAATCACCTGCACCTCATCATCAATACTCAATCCTATCTTTACTTCCCTTTTAATAACTTTAGTACTATTTACGATATAAACAAAACTTCCCATCTCGCCTTCCTGAATCGTATGACGGGGAATGATAACCTGATTCTTTAAGTGCACCTTTAACATACTGACTCTGACGAGCATCCCCGGGAGTAGAATCCTGTCCGGATTATCAATTAAGACTTCGATTTCGAAGCTCCTGCTTTTTAAATCAGCCTCCAAAGCCTTGGATTTGATGGTTCCGACGAAACTTACGTTCGGCAGGGCATCTACAGATATCAACGCTCTTTTGCCTGGTGATATGTACCTGATGTCTCTTTCGGGAATGTGAATGATAGCGATAACTTTCGAAATATCAAATAGCTCTATTAATTCGGTCCCCACTTTTACATATTCTCCCTCCTCAATCTGCTTGCCTTTAACAATACCGGAGATTGGAGCCTTTACTTTGGATTGCATCAGATCCAGATTTGACAGGTCCAGTTTGAGCTTACTGACTTCAAGCTTATTCTTGAGGGTTGATACTATCGCGGAAGTTGAGAGGTTTTTATCAAAGAGTTTTTTCTCTCTCTCATATTCGTCTAACGCCAGCTTGTAATTGGACTGATTAAGCAATTTATTGAGGAGCAGTCGTTTGGTATCGATCTCTGCAAGGACATTACCGGATTTGACAGTGGAGCCAATATCTACATTGACCTTTTCAACGATCCCGGCAAGTTCCGAACTGATGATTACCCTTGAAAAGGGATTAAGATGCCCGATGTAGGCAGAATAATTTTTCAGTATTCGTGGTTTGAGTTGTATTACCTCTACCTTGGTTTTTCCTGTTTTGGGTTTGCCTGTATCTCCTGTTGCAGACGACAACCAGGTGAAAAGAAAAATGACTAAGAGCAAAACAGTCTTTTTCGGATAGATCTGTATTTTTTCCATAAGAGTGTTATGGGATGCAGGTTATCCAGGAAAAATATAAGGTTTTCTATGTGGCACCGCGAAACAACAATTCCAGTCTAAAACCAAAAAGTCATCAACAGCAAAGATTCATCTTCAGGCTTTGTTTTCTATGCTTTATCGTCATTACTTCTCCTTTAAAATAACTCAATTCAACTCCAAAAAATGACGCCTTTCCGGTTATAGCTGGTTATCGTTTTATGTATTCTATTTTATTTGCATCAAGCCTAAACCAATTCAAGGATTTACTCAAGAAAGTATCCAAACAATCAAATTTTTAAAATGCGTGCTGATTATGAAAAAGTCATATGGAGAACAATACTTAGCTTGTATCGGCTCCTTTTTTGTTTTCATGGTTTTAAAAGGAGATGCCTTTTTAAAAAAGGGGGAGGGGAAAAATAGCCAAATTTCAGTTTTGCACCCAATCGAAAATTATCGCCAAATTCAGCATTCATTTCCTATTCAACCCCAAAACATTGGCATGTTAGTTGCTTTTACAAACCAAAAATTCAGAAGTGCTGGCATTATAGTTGCTTATAGAAAGTCATTTTTCGACTATTTTTTGCGGGCAGATTACAACGGCATATTCAACGATTAGGCAACACCCATGAAAGATACATTAGGGACACTATTAGGGTTTATACTGGGAGCTTCATTATTGGTTTTTGGAATCATTTTCCCCGATCGATACTCCAATTATTATGTATACCAAATCACAACATATGACGAACTGATTACTAAGATGGAAGAGGTCGGCAGGCCGGTTGTTGAAATAAGGCAAGCGAAAGCGGAATTAAAACAGTTCAAGGACTCGTTGGTTGGTTCCATTTCCAAATTCCTGGATATCAAATCATTTGGGATTGTTGTGGGGGGCGCTTTTGCCGCATTACTAATCGCATTTCCGGTCTCAAAAGCAGTTAGTACAATTAAATTTATTGCTCTGGCCTTTGCTAGAAGACGGTTGCAAGAGGATTTTCTGGAGGTTTACGAAATCATCTTGCGTCTTTTGGCCAAAAGAAATGCAGGAGAAATCATAACCGATGCGGACATTGAAGAGATCCAAAATGACAACCTCAGGGAATGGGTTCAGGATTTTATTGCGGTTGATGTGGTTTCGGAGGAGATGATCACCGAAATCATTCAGTCAGAGATAGAGATGTACAATTATCGGGCTTATGAAGAGATTGATGTTCTTAGGTTTTTAGGGGCTGCAACCCCGGCATTTGGAATGGTTGGAACCGTTGTCGGGTTGATCTTGATGTTGGGAGCTGCATCGGGAGAAAACACCAGCATTTCCGATGTCATGGGATCCATGTCAGTAGCTTTGATTACTACCTTGTATGGAGTTTTAGCGGCACAGTTGATCCTTATCCCGATTGCATCCAAGAGATTTCAATTAAAAGAGTCAAATGTCAAACTCCTGGAAATGATACAGGAGGGTATTTTATATTTGAAAAAGAGAGAATTAGTTGATGTTGCCGCCCAGGATCTGATTATCTATTTACCTCCTAAACTCAGAATGCAGGTGGAAGAGGAGAGAAGAGCAGCAATGGCGTCAGGAGACCTCGGATTATGATCGCAAAAAAGGAAATGGGCGGCGGAGTTCCGGATTGGATTGTAACTTTTGCTGACTTGATGACATTATTATTCTGCTTTTTTGTGTTATTAACCACCCTGTCAACACAACCAAAGAGTTGTAATGGTATACAGGAATATCTTGATCAGAACAGCAAACGGTTTAGGAACTTTGAGCTGAGATCCAGCAAGCTACAGTGTATTTTGACACTGCCTTCCGATTATCTGTTCAGATCAGGAAGTGATGTGGTTCAGAAGGGGGCGTTAAATTCATTATCACCGATGTTCAGTGCAATCCGTCAAATGGAAGAACATAAAAACGATCTTTTGATCGTTGAGGGACATACTGATGATGTTCCTATCAAGACAAAAAAATTTCCCAGTAACTGGGAATTAAGTTCAGCTCGAGCGACCAATGTAGCAACATTTCTGGTGAATCAGTTGAAATATTCCAGTAATAAAGTCTCAGTTGGCGCTTATGCCGATAGTCGACCCAAGGAACGTTATCTCGATGACTATGGTAAACGTAAAACGGGAGCAGCTCTGAGAGAAGCGAGAGAGAAGAACAGAAGAGTTGAAATAATACTGGAAAAGCAACCGAAATCCAGGGAGGAAACAAAGGTATTGTTTGATGGCCGCTAGTATAATCAAGAGGGTGAAAGCTTTCTTTAAAATTGCATTGTTGCGTGGGTTAGGATAACATCGAAACATAGAAGCGAATTATTTGATTTATTAAGTTTTTTCCATAATTGATAATCCAACTGATAGCCAATTGATAAAAATGAAGCAGGCGATATTAATATTGATGCTGTGGGCAATAACAAGTTCCATAGCTTTTGCACAATCGGGGCAACTGACTGATGAAGCTGGAGAAATTCTATCTGAAGAGGAACAGCTTAATCTTGTTCAAATTGATGAAGCCGGGGAGGCTTACAATATGTGGAGTGATCCTCTTTACTATCAATTTGGAAAAATGATGCCTGAACTGGCTCGATCAATTGGCAGACTGGATAGCAGGATATCAACTCTGGCTGTTACGGATCTGGATTTCAGCCCGGGATTGGATGAGTCATTCCGCAAAGTTGCAGGAGCCAAATTATATGGTCAGTTACTCATGGAGAACCCCAAGCTCAAACTGATCAAATGTGACGAATGTAATATGATTCGCAGTGAGATCAACAATGGAATCCTGACTGTCAGCAAAGGGTTGGCTTCAAAAGAGGAGCGTCAAAAACTGGCAAAGAAAATAGGAGTTCAGGGTTTTATGAACGCCATGATTATTGAAGATCAAAGACAACTGACAATCGTTGTTAATGTTTATGACGCGGAAGAGGGCAGGATTATTTTATCAGATGTTATCACCGGCATTCCGGTTTCGGAAACTACCTACTGGAATTTTTACGCAGGGCAGATGACGATTCCCATTAAGTTGATCACTCCCAGTAAAACTGTGGATCATTCAACGCTTTTAGCCGGAGCGGAGTATTCCAAACGATTTTCTGAATCATGGATTATCACCACCAATTTCGGACTTTTCATTGATAACAATGACAAACTGGTAGATAAAGAGACCCTGCAAGGTGGAATGATGTTTGATGGATCGGTTGGATGGGAGATGATGTCTTTCATGAACAACGATGTTTCTTTTATCCTGACAGCCGGTATTGGTCAATTTCTATCACCCCAATTTAACTTTTCTCTTTATGGGAAGTTCGGGTTGAAAGTCATTGTTAACAAGCTTCTTACCTTCAATATGCAATACCTGACATTTGATGAGACCAATATTGAAGCACCTGATAGCAATGGTGATGCAGCAAAACTAACCGGATCGGCAACATATGTCACTTTTGGATTGCAGTTTTAAGCCGGCGACGGCTCCGGATAAATGGGTTAATAAATAACAAAATTTGGAATATAATTCAAAGCAAAACAGGGCTGATAAAGAGATGGAACAAATCAAAAACAAATCAAAATCGAAATTCACAGAATTGATGTGCGTTATTGCTCTCTTCATCTTAGCAGGCTGTTCGTCATCTTCAGAAGTTCAACCGACAACGGCGGCGGATAGTTTCAACCAACTGGTTGCCCAGCATGCTGAAGAAACCGGCGAAGGTAATGTGGTAACCAAGATCTATGAAGAACGAAAAAACGGAATATACGCCATTAAAATCCAGGTGATTAAAGAGGGTCAGATTAGTGAAACCATACACTATTTTGAAAACAATAATTTTTCCATCTCAGTGCCGGTAAGTGCAAGGATAATGGTGCAGTCATCGGAAGAAGCACAGAAATCTCCGGACACAGGGATACTGGTTTTCTCACAGAAACTTGAAGTAGCCAGGGATGCCATGATGAAAACAGATTACGTGGCAGCACTGGAGGCGTTGAATGATGCATTGAAGATTGACAGCTACAATCCACAAGCCCATATGATGAAAGGCTCAATTTTTTATGCCATGGGGAAATACGATCTGGCAAAGAAGGAATTTGACTTTGTTTTGAAGGTTGATCCCGGTAATATAGAAGTCAAACGCTTTAAAGAGTTTATGGAATCCAAAAGTGATAACCAGAAAGTAAAAATCGAAGGGATCGAGGAACAATAATGATGAAGCTATTTCTACCATTTAAATGGTCTGCTGTTCTGATTGGAGTTCTTTTATTCTGCGCAGTTAATTTGCAGGCGCAAGATGAGCCCCAGGTGGAAAACCTGGCGTTCAAAATTCTACAAAAGCAGGCTGCGGAATATGAACTGGCCTTATCGGAATTGTTATCAAATAATTTGGGGAAGTATGTTCCGGAAAATCGTTTCCATCTTTCGGTCAGGATATATTGGAACCCGCATAAACTGGATATGCTAAGGACCAATAACCAGGAGTTACAACGGAAGTCAACCAAACTCCCTGGTTTTCCCGTATTCATAAAAGAGGAGGAGAAAGGCTTGGATTATTACCTCGGTGCCGGCTCAGTCATGAAGCTAAAGGTCGAGGTGTTAATAGATGAGAGTCTGCCCAAGCGCTACACCGATTTTATTTACCAGATGATCCCAATCCACGCCAGGTTTGTACCGGAAAGAGGGGATGTGGTGAATGTAACTCCGATTCCCTTTCCAGAAACGCCTGAAAAGAAAAAGACCATTGCCTCACTGGACAAGGATATGCCGTTGGCTGCTGATGACGCTTCTGTCGCCTTGATGCAATCGATTGACAAAGGGAAAAAAAGTCTGGAGGCGCAGGAACCGGTCATTTTACACCCGGTTTTACAGCGTTACATTGCAGACTATGAAAAATTCATCAGTGAAAAACTGAAGGCACTTGTCAGTGACTATATTGATGAAAAGAAATTTCTCCTGAATGTGAAGTTCTTCTGGAATGCGGATGAAATAAATAAACTTAAAACATTGATTACAAAAACAGATGTTGAGGGGAAGGTAAAACTTCCCGGTTTTTCCGTATACGTGGAGGAGCGTGATTCGCTCTATGAGATGATGGCAAATTCCACAACGCTTTTGCATATGGAAGTTTCACTCTTGCTGGATGAATCGGTTAGCCCGGAAGTGGAACCTTTTATGAAAAAACTGATTCCCATGTCTGTCAAAATTCTCCCGGAAAGAGGTGATAAACTGACTATTTTTCGTGGGAATTTTCCCAAGCTGGGTGAGGAACTAAAGCGTGCCTTAACAAAGAAAAGCGACAGATCTCTGCAAACAGACATGGAGTATGAAAACGAAATAACCAATGCGTTTTACAACGGAGACTATCGTCGCAGCCTGGTTCTGGTTGATCTGCTCCTGGCAAAAAAGACAGATCCCAATGAGAGATTGCCGCTACTTGAAAAGAAAGGCAGTCTTCATCTACTGTTACAAGAAAAAGAGCTGGCAAGAGCGGCCTGGGAAGAAGCTAAGCGGATAAATCCCGAATCAAAGGATACAACTGAGTTTTTACAACATCTTGATTAAAGGTTTACCAATGAAGATCAGATTGCTAACACTGGGATTGGCCATTCTTTTGGCGTTATCAACAACAAATTTTGTGTTTGCCAGGGATACCGAACCTAGCTCCGTGGAGAATCGCAGGGATGAGTATTTATTAAAACAAAGACTTAAGCCTGTGCTAATGGAAGTTCTCAAGGAGGAATATCTCGGGTTGGCAGTCAATATCAAATATGTTCTGTTGCATGATCCAATCGTCTCTCAAAAATCCAAGATCAGTCAGTTGAAACTGCCGGGATTCGGAACCAGAATAACCATTACCAACGATCCCAACGACATTGCAGGATATATAGATAAATACATTCGCTACAGTACCCTGACTATCATCACCAGAACAAAACAGCCGGAAGCCATTGAAATGAGTATCGCAAAACTCATTAAAGAGAATGAAAACATTGACATCGGTGGAAGAGATACCTTGAGTTTTCTGGTTATAGATGAAGAATTGAAAAAAGAGCAGCCAGGCATTGAAATAGTTGATCAAGAGGAAAAAAAGAGGGAAGACTCCAAGGAGAAGCAAAAAGAGAAAGTTGACGAGCTTGTTAAAAAGTTGGATGAAGATCGTAAAGAGAAAAAGGATCGATTGGCCAGACTGTTTCCAGAGCTTGAGCAACCCACCGGGCCCATAGATCCCAGACAGGAAGCTGAGAGTTCCAAACACTTGATTTCATCTAAAAAAGCTTATTATAATAATGATTTAAATACTGCTCTCAATGAGGTCATTGAAGCAATAAATATTAATCCCTATGCTTCAAAAAGTTATGAGATGCTGGGTTCAATCTACTATAGGTTGAAATGGTACAACCTGGCCTTGAATAACTGGGAAAAAGCACTCGCTTTGGATCCCGATAATACCAAACTCGGTCGATACATCGAAAAAGCAAAACGTGAACTATGAAAAAACATCTACTGATTCCGGCATTTATCCTGATTCTATTGATACCCCGACTAAATGCACAGGACAAAATATATTCTCTGGCTCTGAAAGAACATGAGATTGAAGAAGCGATTCGTAAGAGTCTCAATCCTTACCTTGAGAAAAAGGATTATGTGATAAAGGTAAGATTGACTGGGACCAAAAAAGTGGATGCGATTTCGGCTCAATCTCCGGGAGGTAAAGTAGAGACAACAGGTGAGGTTTTGCCCGGTTTTGAATTTGAATCGGAAGTTGCTTCGACCAGAATCACGGATATTGTAGGAAATCAATACTGGGAAATTCAAAAAATGAGAGTTGACCTGGTGATGCATAAAGAGTTGTCTGCTTCGATCGATACCTTCATACGCGAAACGATTCCGATTATTAGCGATCTGAACCCGGCACGGGGTGATGTCTTCAATTTTATCCCCATTCTGCCAAAATCGCTGAAAGATCAAAAAGAGGAGGAAGAAGTAGCTGCAGCGAAAAAAATCGGGGAGATGACGAAGGAGAAGGAGTATTATGGATTGACTCGCAGTGAATGGATATATGTGGGTCTGGCTCTCTTATTCGGTTTGATTGTTCTGTTTCTGATCTGGAGACTGACAAGAATGCGTCAGAATCTGATTGCCCTGGAAGAGGCCATTGAAGATGGACATATGTTCGAGAAAGAACCGGATACTCAGGAACGCCTCCAAGAGGTTGAGAGAGAAAAAGAGCAACGCCTGGCTCAACAGGAAACATTGATCAAACAATCGATTCTGAAAGATAAAAATGAAAAGTTTTTGGAAGATGTCATAACCAAGCTGCTGGGAAGAAAAGATTGGTGTGAACAGTTATATGAGGATTTCTCCAAGGATAAACAGGGCGTGGAAAAAATGACCCGCTTCGTTAGCATCCTGGGACCTTCGCCTGCACGTAAGCTTTTTGCCGGCGTGATGGGTGATGAGAAATATCTAGAGATGGAAAAAATGGCTGAGGATATCAAAGAAAATCCGGAACAAGATAATCTGATTCTGCACGAGATTAAGAAAATCCTGTTCACAAAAAAATTGACCTCACCGGAAGAAACCGGTTTTGATCCGTTCTCTTTCCTCAAAGACTTGTCAACCGGGCAAATTGCTTTTTTGATAAAGGATGAACCGGTAAAAATTAAAGCCATTGTATTAAGCCAGCTGACCAGTGTTAACTCAGCCGCAATCGTTGAAAAGATCCCAAAAGAACAACGGGGTAAAGTGATTCAACAGCTTGGAAATATGATTGATCTGCCATTAGAACTGGCGGAAAAAGTCGCCTATAATCTTGCTGATAAAGCAAAAGATCTGCCGGGAGACAGCACGGTTGGATTTGACGGGGTAGACATGGTGGTTGATTTGATTAGTGAATCAGGCGCCAACGTCAGAAAGGATATGATCAACAACCTCAGGGTATCGGATCGAAGCTTAAGTGAAAAAGTGGAAAGTCGCTTCTTCCTGTTTGATTCCATTCCTGTAGTACCTAAAGAGGTGCTGACTGAAGTCGTTAGAAGGCTGCCTCCGGAGGATGTGATTATTTCCCTTGTTGGTTCACCAAAGCAGCTGCAGGAAAAAGTGATCATGTGCTTTCCCGAGAAAAACAGAAGAACATTGGTTTCCTCTCTCAAATCTCAAAGGCCGACTGTTGACTTGGTTCATGAAAAGCAAAAGCTGATCATCAGAGCCATGCAAAAGATGTCAAGGGAGAACAAGATTGATCTGAGAAAAATCCAGGCTGCCTGGGAAAAAGCAACATCCAAAAAGCCCCAACCTCAGGCAAAAAGCGCATAAGAATGCAAACCAAAAAGTTGATCATAGCAATTTCAGGGGCATCGGGTGCCATTTATGGCATCCGCATGCTGGAAGTTCTCAAAGATGTCAAATCCGTTGAAACTCACGCCATCATATCCACAGCAGCTGAAAAAACCATTAAATTTGAAACCGAATATTCTATCGATACAGTAAGAAATTTCGCCGATTTTTATTATGACCCTGCTGATATTTCCGCATCCATAGCCAGCGGTTCTTTTTTGAACAGCGGCATGGTTATCATTCCCTGTTCAATGAAAAGCCTTTCAGGGATTGTAAATAGTTATAATGATAACCTTCTGACGCGAGCGGCCGATGTAACTCTGAAAGAGAAAAGAAAGCTCATCATCTGTCCCAGGGAAACCCCTCTTCACAAGGGACACCTGGAATTATTGCTTCGCTTGGTTGATTACGGTGGCATGGTTTTACCTCCTTTCCCTGCATTTTATCACTCCCCTCAAACCCTTTCCGATATCATCGATCAAACCGTGGGTAAGGTTCTTGATCAGTTTGATATCAAACATTCTCTTTATAAAAGGTGGTCTGAAGGTTGAGCCTGATTCCAATCATTTCACCTTAAATTCCGATTTTGATCTAAAAATAAGAGGAATCAATCCCTGGCATGAGCTAGCTCATTTTGGGTTTTGTCACAAGGGAGTAGACTCGTTTTTACTATCATTTCAGTATATGTTCAGACTGTAGAAGCCTAAAAAAAACTCTTGAGGGCTTCACGAAAAAACCTCCATCATTCAAGCAATTCATGTCTTTAGAATCAGAAATTGTTCAGCAGGTGCAGCGTAGACGTACTTTTGCCATTATCAGCCATCCCGATGCCGGAAAAACAACCATCACAGAAAAGGTGCTCCTGTTTGGAGGCGCGATTCAGATGGCCGGGACGGTTAAGGCTCGTAAATCGAAGAAGTATGCAACATCCGACTGGATGGAAATCGAAAAACAAAGGGGAATCAGCGTGACATCCTCTGTTATGAAATTCTCTTATAACGATTATGAGATCAATCTGCTGGATACGCCCGGTCACCAGGATTTTTCAGAGGATACTTACCGTGTTTTGACAGCAGTTGACAGCGCGTTGATGCTGATCGACGGGGCCAAGGGAGTGGAGGCTCAAACGAAAAAGCTGCTGGAAGTCTGCAGGATGCGTAATACACCGGTTATGACCTTCATGAATAAATTTGATCGTGAATGCAATAATCCCTTTGAATTGTTGGATGAAGTTGAAAACGTTCTTAAGATTCAATGCTGTCCTCAAACCTGGCCGATTGGAATGGGTAGGGATTTTAAAGGGATATATGATATCCGTTCCAACAGTGTTCGCATTTTCCATGCCGGCGAAGACCAACGGAAATTGGAGCCAGTAGCCTTGAAAGGTCTTGATGATCCCCTACTGGATGAAATTGTGACCCCTTTTCATGCAAACCAACTGCGTGAAGATATGGAACTGCTTGAGGGCGCCGGAACACCTTTCACTAAAGAGGGATATTTGGATGGAAGTATCACTCCGGTATTTTTTGGATCAGCCCTTAGAAATTTTGGTGTGTTTGAATTTCTTCACAATTTCCTGGAATACTCACCATCACCAAGACCGAGACCGGCTGTTGAGAGGGTTGTTAAACCGGATGAATCAAAATTAACAGGATTCATCTTTAAAATTCAGGCAAATATGGATTCCTCTCATCGGGATAGAATCGCATTTATGAGAATCTGTTCGGGTAAATTCACGCGGGGGATGAAATTGTACCATTGCAGATTGCAGCGAATGATCAAATTGAACAGCACCGTAACCTTTATGGCAAAAGAGCGTGAGATGTTGGACGAAGGGTTTGCAGGAGATATTCTGGGTTTGTATGATCCGGGGCTGTTTAAAATTGGAGACAGTTTCAGTCAGGGTGAAGAGCTAAATTTTACAGGAATTCCCAATTTCTCTCCCGAGAACTTTATGAAGGTTCGTCTGGCAGATCCGTTAAAAGGGAAACAGTTGGAAAAAGGACTGGTTCAACTGACAGAGGAGGGAGCGACCCAGGTATTTAAAGCCGTTGCCAGTAATGCCCACATTCTTGGAGTGGTGGGCGTCCTTCAGTTTGAAGTAATAAAGTTCAGACTTCTACACGAATACAACGTTGAAGGCGTTTTTGAGTCGGTGCCATACACCTGCGCCCGCTGGTATCACAGCGATAATGAACAGGTGCTTAAAAAATTTGAGGAGCGCTATATTGCACAAATCGCACACGATGTTAAAGACAAGAAGATCTTCCTCTGCAATTCAACATGGGATCTGGACTATGCAAAGAAGAAATTCGAGGGAATGGAGTTTTATCAGAATTCCGATCATATACCGGTATAACATGTGTTTTTTGACTACAAGCATTGACTTCGTCAAAAGCAGATTGGATTTTTGGATGACTAAATAAGTGTGATTTCGATATTGTACTTCTATCTTAACCTATAACATATTAACATCAAAAGAGATTCAAAGACGGTTTCTTTCTTTTTCCCAACGGATATGCGCTTAGGAGTGTAATGTTTAAAATATTGACAGTGAATCAGATCTCTCCAAAAGGATTGGAGAAATTCCCCAAGGACAGATACGAAATAGCAAATGAAGTGGGATCTCCCGATGCCATCATGGTCAGAAGCACACCAATTAAACCGGAAGACTTACCCCCCTCCCTTTTGGCTATTGCCAGGGCGGGAGCAGGTGTTGACAAAATATGTGTGGCTGATTGCGCCTTAAAAGGGATTCCTGTCTTCAATTCACCCGGGGCTAATGCGAATTCGGTTAAGGAACTGGTGATGTTGTCTCTGTTGCTGGCTTCAAGGGGAGTGATTCGCGGGATTCGCTTCCTGGATAAACTGGCAACTCAAACCAATGATCCAAAAGAGGTTATCAGAATAGTTGAGAAGGAGAAGAAGAATTTTGCCGGAAGTGAAATCATTAACAATACACTGGGAATTGTCGGTTTAGGGGCAATTGGGTCAAAAGTGGCAGATATGGCCATGAGTATGGGAATGACGGTAATCGGTTATGATCCAAGCATTACGGTTGAATCCGCCTGGCGACTGTCCAATCAAGTGCAGAGGATTGAGGATCTGCCAACCCTACTGGCAAAATCGGATTTCATTACTCTTCACTTACCCATGCTGGAATCCACCAAGTATATGATCAATGATGAGTCGCTACAGTTCGTAAAGAAGGGAGCACGGTTGTTAAATTTCTCCCGTGAGCATATAGTTGAACCGAATGCAGTGGTTAAAGCGTTGGATGAAGGAATCTTATCCAGGTTCATTACGGATTTTCCTCATCCGGTACTGATGGGAAGAGAAGACATTATCTTAATGCCCCACATCGGCGCCAGTACAAAGGAGGCCGAGGAAAATTGTGCCACCATGGCGGCGGATCAGCTAATGGATTTTCTGGAAAACGGAAACATTGTGAACTCCGTCAATTTTCCCTCCTTGGTGCTGGAGCGATCCAGTGAATATCGAATTACATTCTCCAATAAAAATGTTCCGAATATGCTGGGACAGGTTTTGGCGATACTGGCTAAAAACGATATCAACGTTCTTGATATGCTGAATAAGAGCAGAGGAGAAATAGCCTATAGTATCCTGGATATCGATAAACCCATTGCCGAAGATGTGATTGAAAGCATTAGGATGATTCCAAATATTTATGCTGTCAGAGCTCACTAAGATTATTAATCTATACATATTTTATGGTTTTCCAATCCCATATTAAATGATGTTGTAGGGTGGGCTCGTTTTTTGTGCCCACGCGGATACTTATTTAAAGCTGCGTGTCATTCAGGCCTTGAGCCGGAATCCTAAATGATTTTGCAACGTTACTTCTAATCAATAAGCCAAATAATGAAAGAAAACATATATAATTTTGGTGCAGGGCCAGCCAAACTGCCATCCCCTGTTATTAAACAAATCCAGGAAGAGTTTCTCGATTTTAAAAATATGGGATCATCCATCATCGAGATCAGCCATCGTTCTAAGGAGTTTGATGAAATGCTGTATGAAACCGATGCGTTGTTCAAAGAGATTGTTTCCCTGCCCGATAACTACCGGATTTTATATGTACATGGCGGTGCCAAGATGCAGTTTTCAGCTATTCCGATGAATATTATTGGTCGAAAACCTGCAAAGAAGGCCTTGTATTATGAGAGCGGCAACTTCGCGCGCATGGCTGCCAATGAAGCCAAAAAATATGGCAATGTGGTAACCGTTGCCAAAAGTGCGGATACAAACTATGATCGTATTCCCGAATTCAGAAAGGAAGACCTGGAACAGGATGCATCCTATGTTTATATTACCAGCAACAACACGCTTTTCGGAACCCGCTGGCATGAATTCCCCGATACCGGCGATTTGCCGCTGGTGGTTGATGCAACATCGGAGATTTTGTCAAGGAAGATGGATTATTCCAAATTTGGAATCCTGTTCGCCGGAGCGCAGAAGAATCTGGGTCCATCAGGGATGGCATTGGTTGTTATTCGTGAGGATCTTCTGGGATATGCACCGGATAATACACCCGAACTTTTGAATTACAAGATCTATGATGAAAAACATTCACTTTCCAATACCACTAATACCTTTGCGATTTACGTCATCAATCTGGTTTTGAAATGGTTAAAAGGACAAGGAGGAGTAGCGGCGATTGAAAAGATTAATGAGAAAAAGGCGGCCTATTTATACCAGGTACTGGATGAATCCGGGTTTTATACCGGTCATGCCCATAAAGATCATCGATCAATTATGAATGTAACTTTTAACCTTCCGTCTCCGGAG
This sequence comes from bacterium, assembly GCA_018829445.1. GTDB lineage: Bacteria > SAR324 > SAR324 > XYD2-FULL-50-16 > XYD2-FULL-50-16 > JAHJTV01. The sequence goes on along the minus strand of JAHJTV010000079.1, from coordinate 18,487 downwards.
CTATTGAATAGATTCCTTAAGGGATCGGGCGATGCCGGTTTGACCGCTCTGAAAGGTCACCGTTCTGTCGGAGGAGCGCGGGCTTCAATCTACAATGCAATGCCCATGGAAGGAATCGAAGCACTGGCTTCCTTCATGAAGGAATTTGAACGAACAAACGGATAGTAGGGTTGTTCAAATTCTCCGAGTATTTTTTTCCGAAGCTCGCTTCGTGGTGTCATCCCGGACTTGATCCGGGATCCAGGCAGATGATACTCTTTTATAATAATAGATACCGGTTCCAGCCCGGAATAATAGCAGATGCCTTGCAACTTACTGCGGGGCAATTCATTATATTATTTACCTATTTCCAATTAAGCTGAATACTGTCAGCTAATAGCTAAAATATAACTTAACATGGCAAAACCTGTTTTAGTCGGTTGCGGGAATATGGGGTCTGTTCTGGCAGATGCCATTATTCAAAAAGGAATCTGCGCTGCGGAAGAATTAACGATTGTCGAAAAATATCAGAATCCCTATACAAAACGTCTCTCTGAAAACGGAACCCGAATTCTGGAAAATGTGGGTGATTTATCGGGAATGCTGGATCTGGTATTGATTGCGGTTAAACCGCAGGATTCCGAATCCGTATTGGCGGAAATAGCATCCAAAACAGATGAGAAAACCCTGGTGATCTCCATCATGGCAGGAATCACCCTTGCCGTATTGGAAGAAAAGCTGACCTGGGCGCAGATTATTCGATGTATGCCTAATACGCCTTGTGCCATTCAGATGGGGATGTCCGTATATTGCGGGAACAGCAGCGTTTCGGATCAATCCTATGTTACCGCACAATCGATACTGTCTACCATGGGACGGGCCTTCAGGGTGGAAAAAGAGATCATGATCGATGCCGCAACCGCTATCTCCGGAAGTGGCCCAGCCTATGTTTTCTATCTGGCGGAAGCCCTCAAGGAAGGTGCTATCAAACTTGGTTTTACCGAGAAACAGGCAGACCTCCTGGCAAGTCAGACCATTCTGGGATCTTCCATTCTAATGGATCGCTCCGAAGATTCACCCGAGGAATTAAGACGTAAGGTCACCTCTCCCGGTGGAACAACCTTGGAAGCAACCAATTATTTCGATTCCAAGAATCTGAAATCTATCCTCATCGGTGGTTTTGAAGCAGCCTTCAACCGCTCCATCGAATTGGGCAAACCAAAGAAGAAATAGGGCGGTTTTAAATAATGTGACACCCTCTATTCTTCATGATTATTTCCACAACTGTGATTATAAAATAACGTCCATTTCAAAATTACAGTTGTCACTGATCAAAGGATCATCCTTACAAACCTTCAATCCAACCAAAAAGCTTAGCGATTAAAACCATTGTTTATGTCGAAAATGCAAAGTGGTTTATGAAATGCGTTACGGTGTTATACAGCCTATTTGTTGAAAGTCTTCTGTTTTATCCTGTCCAGCTATAATGTTTACATTGGTTTTTGTTTCAGAAAAAGTACTATTGTCCGGGTCATCATCAAAATAAACCGTATAGTCTGAGTTAGGGGGCAACTTCATTTCATAATATCCGTTTTCATCTGTATGTGTTCCAAAGAAGAACTCAAAGTTGCTGTGTGAACCAATGTATACTCCAACCCACCCCCCTGTTATGGAGGAAGGTGGACCGCAATAATAAGCGTTGCCTTTCAAGGTGCCGCTTGCTGGAATGTCCAGCGTACCAAGTTCCTGTTCACCCGGTATTGAGACAGATATATCCTCATAAGAATTGCTGCAGGTATCATGTTTTAGCGAGGGAGGACTCTCGCTGTTATCAAAGACAGCATATCCCAAATCAAAAGGTACTGATGTTGTATCAACTGATAACTGGTGCCCTGATCCTGTCGATACATAAAGTGCTACTTCGCCGTTACGCTGAGAGTAGGCAACGGATCGAAGTTGAAGGAAAGGATACATTTCGTCATTTGGACAATCCGAGTCGTCACCAATGTATCTGAGCACTGTTTTGGCATACCCCACAGGATTAAAACTCCCGTCTTTCAGGGTTGTTGTGACAACTCCAACGGGATGTGCAAAATCCAGCGTTTCATTGATACCACTGATGGTTTGTGGTTGAAACACTCCGCGGCAGATTAACACATATTCGCCATTTCCCAGATTCGCTTTATACTCTCCTGCTCTGTTGGTTAAGGATCTCCCCATCGCATCTCCTGTGCCATCGAAGATCCAGATCACTTCTCCTGAAACCGGCGTTCCGATATGAGTTGTTACTATTCCGGATAATTGAGAACCTTTTTCACTGTCACCATATTCAAAATCAATGGTTTTGATACCATTGGCAGAAAGAGAGAATCCTTCAACCTCTCCTCCATAAGGTTCAACTGCCTGTGTTGTTCCATCGTTCCAAATTAAAGCAAGATAGTCCCCTCTCAGTTGGGTAGTCATAACCTTAACGGTTTCATTTGTCGTGATATTAATGCTAAAATTGCCACTGCTGTTAACATCGGCCCAGGTAACAGGCGATTCATATTGGGCATCAAAGACATAAACCCTAAATCCTTCCAGCGGATCACCGTCATCTGTTTTTACGGTTCCATTAATTCTTGCTCCTGGGGGCAGAACAATTTCTTTATCAGTGAATTCATTTCCGCTGACAGACACTATCTCCGAATTGGAAAAACTATGAACAACAGCACGGTTTTTATACCAGCCTCCGGCGCTGAAATTCGATGATGATCCATTAACAGCTAAAATAATATACTCGCCATCTTTCAGGTTGATACAAACCTCACCGTTTGCATCCGTCAATCCTTCCCCATGCCTGTGCTCATCTCCACTCCCCATGATGATAACTCTGATATCTTCCAAGGGATTGTCACTGCTATCCAGGACAGTTGCACAGATCCCCCCGGCGAAAGCTGCGTTTTTAATAAAGTGATAAAGTTCGTGCTGTTTCAAGGCTCCGGATTTGATAGCATTGGCATGGGTTTTTCCGTTCATCCCGTTTTCAATGAGATCCATATTTAGAGATCTGACTCTTTCCCTCACCAGCTCGATTTCCTGAAAACTGATTTGCGAGAGATCCGACACGGTATCGACAATGGCAAACAGAGCCGCATCCGTTTCCGGACTGATATCGATGTCGGTTCCGGATACAAAAGCACAAAGATTGCCATCACTAACTTCAGCCTGAACTATCAGATCGCTGCTGGGTGCAAAATCAGTGGGGGCCAGCAATCTGAAGTTCCCGTTACTATCAATGGTTGACTCTGCAATTGTATCTCCAACCTGACCTCCGGAAGAGTCGATTTCAATCAGTTTAACTGTATTGTTACCGGCTACTTGCGGTTCTGACCTCTGGTAAAGATTTGATTGGTAACTTTGATTCAGTGCTGAACTGCTTGAAGACTGTACCTGCTCGGAGACGGAACCTGTGATGACAGTTCCGGTTATGAAATCGTAACTTAGAGCCTCGGCCAGCGTATTGCCAGCAAGATCAGCAACGGTTACAGTGATTGCAGTCTGATAAGTTTTTGCACTACTTAGAGTTGAAGAGGGTGTCAGTGTAACCGTTTTTCCGGTTTCATCCAGGCTTATTGTTATTGGTATCAGTGTATCAGCTGAGACATCCAGCAGAGTCAACTGAGAGGTAGTAATCGCAGTAGTGCTGGTTCCGATTGTAGATTCATCCAGAGCTTCGCTGAAGGTAATTGTAATTGAAGTTTCAGGATCGATATCCTGACTGCCGTCAGCTGGCGTTATGCTTACTACTTGGGGTGCTGTGACATCGGTGGAAGTATCGGTTCCTCCGTCAAGAGGGGTATCAGAATCGGAACTTCCACCACCATCACCTCCCGATGCACAACTCAAAAGAAAAACGATAATTACCGAAATCAAGACGGAAAGAACAACAATTGAATATATCCTGGGGACTGTTTTCATAGTCAGAACTCCTTGTAACTTATTGTTAGAAGTGAGAGTTCTCTATCATAACAGAACTGCTTTTTTTGGCCTTAAACCTTTTTATCAATAATTTTGCTTAAATTCTTCATAATTACGCCAAGTAAGTCAATCTTAAAGAAATTGATTCAATCAGAATTCGATTCCCTTCCGATGGAATGTCTGTTTGATTGATGATCTTATACGATTAAGAGAGTTTATTGCCCAAAGAAACCCTGACGTGGCAAATCGCGTTGCCCATTCTCTTCTGATTGGCATTCAAAAGTTAAAAAACATTCCCCTAATCTGGGCATTGAAGTAAAAAAATTCCAATAAGATCCGTGATTTGATCCTTAGAGATTATATTGCACGATATTTGATTCTCCAGGAAACAATCCATATTCTAAGAATCTGGCACAAAAAAGAGGATTGGAAATGGGAAATGGGGTCGGACCAAGCCAAAAGCTGATCAGGCTTGTATTACGGATTAATTCAAAATTTCGGGGACATAATATTTAACAATCTCTTGTATTTACTATTCCATTAGTCGTATAAGAGGGCTTTGATCTGTTGAAACAGGTAAATTTGAGTCTCCCGGGCTGGAGATATGGACACCCGGGATTTTTGGGAGAATAAACCTTAATCTAACCTGCAAAGATCACGTCGGCTTCCCGACGTCGGAGGGGAGCCAGTGAGGATTCCATTTTTTTGATCACTGTCGCCACGTCCTCCACCGAGCCTTTGAGATCCTTGCGTAATGCCTTGTAAAACCTGCTTTCCGCCTTATTAATCTGATCAACGATTAACAAGAACCTGCCGCGTTCCTCGTAACGTCCGCGGATGAGGGCTATATAGCTCTCACCATCCGTATTGAGTAGCCTGCTGTAGTGTTCGAACAAAATACTGGCCCAGTGTTTATACTCTTCAATGGCACAATCGGGAACATTTTCGTTTTTTGCCATCTCCTGAAAATCGGGCTTGTTTCCCTCTTCATGCTGGGCACAGGCTTCTTCCAGTATGTACTTGCGTGTCAATACGAAATTCCTGACAAAATCCTTCTTGGCGCTGGAGTAGCGGTTGAGATCATAAAAATAATAGACGAACACAATCGGGATCAGGATCATCCAGATATTCAGCTCCGGCTTACGAAGGATCTCAGCTGCAATTTTATTAGCCAGTTTATACTCGCTGTCCAGTATATAGTCTTTTTTGTCTTTGGCTGAAGCCACAAGTTTCTCATGATAGATAATTAAGGAATCTTTACCAACTGATCGTATCATCAGTCATTTTTATCCGGTTCCGGGATGGTTTCATTGGGCATGAAATGAAACCCTACTGCCAGAATAAGAATGCAAAGAACAATTCCCAGGAAAAAGAAACCATTTGCACCATACCCTTTCGGTTTCGCCAAATCAAGTGCTTCCCTGAGATAACGTTCTCCTTCATAAGATTCTTTGGTTTCAGCGTAGAAAAAAGCTGTTGTATCGATGTCCCTTTCTCTTGCGATTTCGGTCATCTCAACAGCTGCCGGAATACTGTCCCTCAGCCAGGGGCCGAAATAGAACGTAAAGCCCCAGAGCAGAGACAAACAGAACAGAAAGGCCGCCCAGCCTTTCAGTCGGCTGGACGATCTGTTTCCAGGTTGTTGGTTGTTACTCCTGTTTTGATTCATGTTTTCCTAAATGGTTGCAGTCAGTTCCGAGAAGACTATATAGAACATGATGTAAGCCATCAGCAATGTCATGAACAGGTTGAAAGATTGGCCCACTACATAAAGAATTAATGGCTTTCCGCCCTTGAAATGCTCTTTCAGCTCGCGGAAATTGGTGGAAAGCCCGATACTGGCAAAGGCAAGGGTAAAAAACCAGCCTCTGAAGAGATCGGCCATACCCTTAACAACCCCGTTATCAACCATGGTGGCTCCCAGTCCGTTCGCACTGGCATTGAAAGCTGAGTAGATCAGTGAAAAAATAATGGAGGCTGCAATAAAGCCAACCACGAACTTGGGAAACCGGTACCAGATCTCCATTACACCAACTTTTTGTCCTGTCTCCTCCACTTCAACCCGGGTGGTGAAATAAAGGGCAATAAAGAAGGCGATCACGCCGATCAGGACATTCTGGATCATCTTAATGGTGGCGGCAACATACAGTGCTTTTTCACCCAGGAAGGCTCCGGCAGCGGCTACGGCTCCGGTTGCATCTATAGTTCCACCCATCCAGGCACCACCGAGAATCAGTTGCTTGTCCACCGGAAAGAATGCCTTGATAGTAATCGGCATTATCACCATCATGATTGCCGTAAAGACCATGGAAAGTCCGACCGCTAGCGTCAGCTCTTCTTTCTTGGCCTTACAGGCAGCCGCGGCAGCGATGGCAGCAGATACTCCGCAGACCGACATGTCGGAGCAGATGGTTGCATTTAGACGTTTTGATGGCATCTTCACGATTTTCTGCCCAAACCAGTACGTCACCAGCCAGACTGTTGGTGTGACAACCCACGCTACAAACACACCAGCTGTACCAATGGTTACGATTTTTTCAAACAGAATCTGTGCACCCAGCAACACCAGACCGGTTTTAATGTAATACTCAGTCTGAACAGCCGGCATGGCCCATTTGGGCGTTCCCACCGTGTTGCTGATGATCATACCTATCACGATTGCCCAGATGGCATAGTTGATACCGTAGTATTTGATAGTCGACTGGTTTGATAGCACCCAGACGAAGACCGAAACAATGTAAACGTACGAAAACGATTTGAGAAATTCCGAAAAGGACTTTTCCATGAAAAAAATGCCAATTCCGAAAAAAACAGCAAAAATGACTCCCTGCAGAATAATATAACCGATTTGGTTATACCCTTTTGCAGACGCTTTGCTTTTGGCGCTGGATGCCTTTCGTTTGGCTGCTCTCCAGTCCTCAATCGAGTTTTTTGCTTTCTCGTTAAGAGTTGGATCACTGAATCCCGCTGCTTCGGCTTTCGCTTCAGCTGCTTTAGCGGTTTCCAGCGCGTCTTTTTCAGCAGTCTGGGCTTTTTCATATCCTGGCTTAGCTTATGCTGCTTTTAAGGAAGCTTTTTCATCGCTCATGTAAAACGCATCAATCGGATTTGTGCTCCAACCATGCAGTTTTTTGGTAAGCTTACTCAACCATTTTCCAAGACCTGAATTCAATGCTTTTACTTTTGACTTGGCATCGGACAGCTGATAATAGCCGATTGTCTTAAATTTATCGGTTTTTGCAGCTTCTTGACTGTATTTTGCATTGGCCTCTTCAATTTTCATCTGCAGGTCCCCTGAGGAAGGAAAATAAAAGATAATCCCCAGCAGCAGAATGATAAATCCAAGCCAAACTGCCCACCAGTCCTCTTTTTTCCACAGTTCCGACCATTCCCATTTTCCTACATCCTGGACAATATCGCCGTCTGTCATAAAAATCCTCCTGTAAGATTATTGGAAAACTGATTGTCAAAATTCATGGTAAAAATCGTAGAATCATCCTGATTTTTACCACATGCTCAAACAATCCTTGATTTTCAATAAATTAAAACGATCGGGCCCCAAATTGCAAGATATGCGCCTCAAAACCTGACATCTAATCACCTGTAATTTATCATATTTACCACGCAATGATTCGGCATAAATCCATAAATGTCATCTTGAGTTGGCATGCAATTCCTTGACTTTAAGCAATTGTCTATAGATTGCTGTTTTTATATCATTACATATTCAGTTTTCACTCATTTTCAGCGCCAACTTCAGGTTGCACTGACAAGCGAACTTTGCATTATTAGATTGGAGATGTGATACGGGCTCAAAAAAGTCCGGCTGGAAAGCTCAGGATTTCAGTCATAAAGCTGAAAACATGGGCTAAATGATTTCCGGAAGGATTGAATTGACAATTAATATAACACTGGTCTATTAATTATTAATCGAACAGCGTTATATTAATCAAAAGGGGTTTCGTACGCCATGGCTAGAAAAACAAGATCACCGGAAGTTGTTGAAAAAGTAAAGCAAAATATCATTGAAGAGGCAATGAAACTTATCATTGAGGTTGGTTTTTTTCATATGAGTATGCGAAAGCTGGCCGATCGTGTCGGGATGTCGGCAACTAATCTCTATTATTACTATTCCAACCGGGACGAGATCTATCTAAATATCCAGATAAAGGGGTTTAAGGCACTGCAGGAAGTGCTGGAAGAGGTTTATATCTCTCAAAATGATCCGTTTGAAACTCTGAAGAAGATGATTAGGGTCTATCTGGAATTTGGATTCAACAACCCGGATTACTATCAGATCATGTTAAACAGTGATACTCCCAGGTATCTGGAGTACAGGGGGGATAAAGCTGAACCGGTCGCCCTTGAGACAAAACAGGCGGCACTGAACGCTCTTGCAGTGCCGATGAAAGCCATTGAGGACAATGCCGCTGTTCCGGCAGTTGATGTTGAATTCAGGGCTTATCAACTCTGGATTACGCTTCACGGTATTGTCACTTTATACAACCGAAACATCCTGGCGGAACTGAATCAAACCCCGGAAAAATTGATCATCAGATTGTGTGAGGAGCTGATGCTCCCTTTTTATAAATCGCAAACCACCCTTACAACAGAAGGAATAATCAATGGAAATTAGATTTTTAAATCGATTAACCCATATTGCCTTGGGGCTGATGGCCTTGCAATTTAATCTTCGACCGTCCCTGCGGAAATATTTAAAGAGTTCCGACGGCTGGACCAATTTTACCATAGGGATCAGAACGGCATCAGGAAGTGTTGAGCAGGCTATTGTGTTCCTAAACGGAAAGGTGAGCATGCTCAATTATGTTCCGGACAATGCCGATGCCATCATGCATTTTGTCGATGACGGGGTGCTAAAAGAGATTGTCAGAATGACGCCCAACGAGATGTTAAACCTGGTCTTAAAGAATAAGATCATTCTCTATGGAAATATGGGATATCTGCAGGCGTTCAATTATTATATCTCTTTGATTCTCGGCAAGAAGCACCCGAGGATGTTGAACAAAGCCAAAAAACAGGACATTGACTCAAGAAAAAGGGACTATGATACAGGCAATCCCAATATGTCAAAGGAACTTGCTGCCAGGAGAAATTATCGCATGAAGGGAAAACAGGAAGACCCGGGGGTGAGGTATCTCGATGATCCCTACCTTTCGGTCTACAGCCTGAAAGACTATCCTCGTATCAAGGGACTACTGAGCTGATCTCATGCTTCTTCATGGCCAATGCCGAGCATTATAACCTGGTGCCTGATGTGGCCAACTATCTTTTCGGAGGCAGCCAGTCGGAAACAGCCATTACCATAGGCGGCGTGACGCCCGACGGTCAGGATGCAGTTAATGATATGACCTATATTTTTCTTAAGGTCACCGAAATGCTGTCTCTCAATGATCCCAATATGAATGCCAGGTTTAAATTGGGAGTTAACAGCGACACCTATCTCAAACGATTGTGCGAAGTAAATTTCATTACCGTTGCGACTCCCTCCATGCATAATGATGATGCCGTCATCGAATCGTTCCGACAGAATTCGGAAAAGATTGAAGATTTACGGGACTGGGCAGCAACCGGATGTGTGGAGATAACGCTTTCCGGAAAACATATGAGTCATACGGGAGCAACCTCGACAAATATGGTGGCGGGTCTTGAAATGGCTTTAAACAACGGTTATCACCCGCTGATGAACTGGCATCTTGGGCCGAAAACAGGTCGACCGGAAAACGACGATTTTAAGTGTTTTGATGATTTTTTCGATGCTTTTGCAGCACAGCAGCGGTTCATCATAGATCACACCACCAGGCTCAACAACATGGCAGGAGAGGCATACGCCTATCTACGTCCGACTCCGCTTCTGAGTACAGCCATCAGGGGAGCAATCGGAAATGCACTTGACGTCACCAGGGGGGGCGCCCTTTATAATACGTCTGGTACTTTTAATATCGGCCTGTCCGACGTTGTTGATTCATTGCTGGTGATAAAAAAGCTAATTTTTGACGATAAAACCGTAACCTTCAAGGAACTGAAACAAGCCATCGATACCAATTTTGAAAATGATCCCGGTCTCCATGCCAGGGCAATGAAAAAAGTGCCTCGGTTCGGTTCAGGCAGCGATGAGGCGGTTGAGATGGCCAACCGTGTCACTTCCATGATTCATGCCTGCTATAAAGCCATTAAAAACTTTCGCGGCGGCGACTATACCGTGGGATTCTGGTCGGTCGCCCAACATGTGGCTTATGGTTCGCTATCGGGAGCACTTCCATCGGGAAGGTTGGCATATCAACCTTTTACACCGGGAGCCACACCTCATCCGTCGGCTTCCAATAACTTCCTGGATAACATGCGGGACGTTGCGCGACACAATCCCCGCAATATGGACAATAACATCGCCTTCAACGTGAAACTGGTACCATCAGCTCATGACACACGTGAGAAAACCGTTGATACCATGTACTCCTACGTTAAGTCCTATTTTGAACAGGGAGGAATGCAGATGCAGTTTAACATGGTGAATTCCGAGGTATTGCGGATGCCATGGCGAATCCTGAAAATTACAGAAATCTGCTCGTGCGGATTTCCGGATACAACGCTTATTTTGTGCACCTGAACAGGGAAATGCAGCTGGAACTGATAGAGAGAACGGAATACGGACTATGAGCAAATCACCTTTGATATTGGAAATTAAGGGAAATTCCCTGGATGATGGCCCGGGTATCAGGTCGGTAGTGTTTATTAAGGGTTGCCCCCTGTCATGCACCTGGTGCCACAACCCTGAAAGCAAGAAGGCAATTGCTGAGATTTCATTCGAGACCAAAACGTGTATCGGCTGTAATACCTGCATCGAAACCTGCACCATGGATGCTCTGTCAAGAGAGAACCCGTTTTATATTGATAGAGCGGTCTGCAATCTGTGTTTTGAATGTATAGAAACCTGTCCCTCCGGAGCCCTGGAACAGGTTGGGAAAGAGATGTCCATTTCGGAGCTGGTTGAAAAAGTAATCAAAGACAAACCATTTTTTGATACGTCGAAAGGGGGAGTGACCTTTTCCGGTGGAGAACCGACGATCAAAATGGAGTTTTTGGCGGAAGTCGTAAAAGCTTTTAAAGAGAAAGGCGTTCATGTTTTGATCGAAACCTGCGGCCAGTTTAATTATGAAAGATTCAATGAACTGATTTATCCCCATGTGGACCTGATCTACTATGATATTAAAATCATGAATGGTGATGATCATAAAAAATATTGCGGAACTTCCAATGAAACCATTCTGGAAAATTTCAAGAAACTACACAGAAAATTCCTGGACGGAGGTGTGGAAGTCTTGCCCAGAACCCCTCTTATTCCCAACATCACCGATACAGAGAAGAACCTTGCTGCTATCGTTTCATTCTACAAAGAAAATAGAGTCGAAAAAACACAACTGATGGCATATCACCCCTTGTGGCAGGAAAAAAACCGGAAGATTGGCATCAAGTCATCTGCAAATTCTGAAGAAAAGATGAGTGAATGGTTGGCAAGCGAACGGGTAAAAGAGTGTGAAAAGATTTTCTCCGAAGCGGGAATTCTAATTGAAAAATAAGACAACAATAGATTTCAATATCAGTGATCCGGCGTTGGTACGCCATCTATTGGCAAAATCTCATAATCCTCGGATTACAACAAAAACTGCAAAACAAAAAGGCATCCGAAATACTCAAATGGTTTGTATTGGCTTTGATTACCAAACGGATTGGTAATTACCTTAAGAATAGAAAGCTCTTGAAATAAATTGCCAACAATATTAGGGTTTCATTCAGGGAAAATTTATTTTGCTGTCATGTCAGGTTTGTGAACAGTATCTCTTATCAGTGTACTTGGGAGAAATGCTGAACAAACCAAAGAACCGGTATTGAAGTGGCAAACATTTTTAAATGTCTGTTTTACAATACTTGGGCAGCAAGAACATGTTTTTATCTTTTGAATCAGGAAATAAATCAGCGGTTTGGATTCTAATAAAGCCAAAACAAAGGAGCATCGGATGTCACTAAATATGGATGGTCGTCGGGGTGTCTATTTTAATATTCTGGAAGAAAAAAACAGATTGGATCAGGTGACAACGTCCAAAGATCTTGAGTTTTTTGAACAACTTGATCTGGTCTACCGATCGGTTTGCGCTCTGATGTATAATTATGTCCCGACTTCCGGGCATCCGGGAGGATCGATCTCATCCGGTCGAATCGTCGCCAGCATCCTTTTTCAGACAATGGACTATGACATATCCGATCCTGACAGACCGGATGCCGATATAATTTCCTATGCTGCCGGACACAAGGCTTTGGGATTGTATAATATCTGGGCTTTGAGAAACGAGATTCTACGCATCAGTAAACCTGAACTGCTGCCTGACATTGAGCTGCTGCAATTGAGACTGGAAGATTTGCTGGGTTTCAGACGAAATCCGATAACAGAAACACCACTGTTTAAAAAATTCAAGGTTAAGCCCCTGGATGGACACCCGACTCCGGCGACACCATTTGTCAAGCTGTCAACGGGAGCTTCGGGTGTGGGTATGACCACCAGCATCGGATTAGCTTTCGGCATGATGGATATGTATGGAGACAATGCTCCCAGAATCCATATTATAGAGGGAGAAACAGGGTTGACTCCCGGGCGGGTCAGTGAGGCAATGGCAGCGGCTGGTACGGCATCACTTAAAAATATTGTCCTTCATGTCGACTGGAACCAGGCGTCCATTGATTCAAACAAGGTATGTCGCGACAACGATTTACCGGGGGATTATGTTCAATGGAACCCCATGGAATTAGCCGCACTTCATGACTGGAACGTAATTGAAGTTCCCGGCGGCATGGATTTTCAGCAGGTTCTGGCCGCCCAGGCTAAAGCCGGGATGATGGGAAATAATCAACCGACCGCCATTGTTTATCGGACAACAAAAGGGTGGAAATATGGTATCGAAGGCAGAGCTTCTCACGGAGCCGGACATAACCTGTGTACAGATGGTTTTTACGAAGCCGTGAAACCGTTTCTGGAAGTTGGAGCCAAAACACTGCCCCACTGTGATGTGAACGAACAACGTTGCCAGGGTGGAAAAAAGAAAGATGTTATTGAAGCCTGTTACTGGGATGCTCTTCAAATCATCCGCAACTACTTCGAAAAAAATAGAGCCCTGACCGACGCTTTTGCTGAAAGACTGTCACAGGCAAAAAGCCGATTGGACAAACAGGGGCGCAACCCCCGCGAGAAAGCCCCGAGTGTTGAGCAGATTGTCAAGGTGGCAAAGGAGCAAGCTCTTAATACCCCCGAAGAATTGAGCCTGAAACCAGGCACAGCTACTACCTTACGGGGAGAACTGGGTAAAGTGCTGCAGTATTATAATAAAAAAAGTGGGGGCGCGATTCTTACAGCCTCGGCAGATCTGTTGGGATCCACAAGCGTTTCTTCAATCGGAAAAGGTTTCAGCGATGGTTACTATAACGCAGATTCCAACCCTGATTCACGAATCTTGTCAATCGGTGGTATTTGCGAAGATGCCATGGTTGGGATTATGGCGGGTTTGTCAACATTTGGTGGGCACATGGGTGCCTGTTCCTCCTATGGTGCTTTTATAGCGGCACTGGGACATGTCCCTGCCCGATTACATGCCATCGGTTGTCAGGCGAGGCAATTCGTAACCAAAGACCCCTACAAAACCTTCATTCTCATCTGCGCCCATGCCGGACTTAAAACCGGCGAGGATGGTCCAACTCATGCTGATCCCCAGGCACTTCAACTACTTCAGGATAATTTTCCTCTGGGAACATCCATTACTCTGACCCCTTGGGATCCGGCCGAGTTTTGGCTCCTGGTTTCAACAGCCCTGGCTAAACAGCCTGCAGTTCTTTCCCCTTTTGTGACCCGACCGACCGAAATCATATTGGACAGGGAAGCCCTGGGGATTGCACCGGTCAATGACGCCGTTACAGGTCTCTATCAATTGAAGAAACCTCAAGGAAAAGCAGATGGTACGGTAGTTCTGCAGGGCAGCGAGGTGGCATATGCGTTTATTGAAGAAACAATGCCTTTGCTGAAAACCAAGGGGGTCGATCTGAGTGTGTATTACGTATCGAGTGCGGAACTGTTTAACCTTCTCTCATCCGAGACGCAGGAACAGATCTTCCCGGAAAAACATGCCCGGGAAGCCCTGGGGATTACCGGATTCACCCTGCCGACCATGTATCAATGGATCCAATCAAGAAAAGGTAGAGAGGCAACCTTGCACCCCTTTCAAAAAGGTCACTACCTCGGCAGCGGTCAGGCGGAAATGGTCTTGGCGGAAGCCGGCCTGGACGGAGAAAGCCAATTCAAGGCGATTCGCAAGTATCTTGATAAATAGCCGTTATTCAGGAATACCGGGGACTTAAGCGTGTCAAGTATGTAAATGTACCGTTTGGCTGGTCTGTCTCTTGGCTTTCCCAATCGATTAGCTTATTTCCAGTATGTCCAATTCACTGGATTTGATAAAATGTTTGATATCATTGATATGATTTTGAATTGTTATAAGAACAGTTGAAGTGGAGCAGTTTCCCAAGTTTAACCATATGACTTTAGGGGGAGGGCCATTTTGTGTGGCTAATTCCAAAAAATCTGAGTCTTTTGTAACAACAGTAAAATTGTTTTCTTCTACATATTTCCAAAGATTTGCATCGGATTCACGTTCTAATCCGAGTAGATAAACATGGGTTGACTCCGGGAAATCCCGGATCAATTCTTAGGGTAAATTGGGGCTGAGATTCGGGTCAAAGAGTAATTTCATGCAGGCATAGACAAGGTAAGTTTGTCTCGTCGAGCGGCAAAAGCCAGACATGCTAATATGTCTGTTTTTGTTAAGTATGGAAAATCCTCAAGAATTTCTTCATAGGTCATTCCAGAGGCCAGATACTCCAATATGTCATAGACAGTTATTCTCATCCCTCTTATGCAGGGCTTTCCTCGACGAATTTTTGGATCAAAAGTGATGATCTTTTCAATTTCCATTTAAATCCATAAGTTTTAAAAAATTTCTGGTCAGGAAGGATCACTTAGAATTTTTAAAAGCTGCTGTGATGTCATTATATTAATTGGTAAAAAAACGATTGAGGCATGTCAAGAAATCTCTCCGTTGTCTTCAAAAATCCAGTTCTTGTCGGTAAAAGATAACATCTAAAACCTTTTCTTTTTCATAGCTGGCCTGTTCCTCGTTCTCCTGAGTTCCAATAAACAAAGGTTGGCGGTGGCCAAGCCATTTTTGGTAAATAAAAATGTCGAAATAAAAGTCCTGATACTCATAATTCGCGTCAAATATCAACTTACTTGACTGATTTTTCATGTTGCAGTAAAGTAGTATTTAAAATCTGATTAATAATAGGAGATAATTATGATCACAAAAAGCAAGATAAGTATAACGATTGATAAACACTTACTGGAAGATATTGAAAATGCCGCCAATGTTTACAAGATGGCTAAAAGCAAACTGGTTCAAGAAGCTTTGAAGTTGTGGTTGAAAATCAAAACGGAAGAGCAAATGGCAAAAGGTTACGAAGAAGAAGCCAAAAAGGATAGCGAATTAGCAGAATTAGCGTTTAACGCCCAAAACGAGGTAGTGAATGGATAAAATTCCAAAACGGGGAGAGATTTGGCTTATTAACTGGAATCCTGCCAGAGGAAGTGAACAGTCTGGAAAGCGACCAGCAGTTGTTGTTCAGAACGATATAGGAAATGAAAAAGCATCTACTACTATCGTCATCGCAATTTCATCGAAAGTCAGCCTTTATCCAATGAACGTATTAATTGAACCTCCTGAAGGTGGATTATCAAAGCCCTCGATAGCAAAAACTGGTCAAATATTAACTGTTTCCAAACAAAGGCTTGAAAAGCGACTCGGTGTCTTGAGTGATCAAACAATGAAAGCAATAGATCTGGCAATAAAACTAAGTCTGTCGATCGACTAAAGCATGGTTCACCCTTTAAAAAAGATCCGTTGCCCATCATTCCCTCCCATCATGATATGATAGACAGCTCCCTTCATATGAATTCTTGGTTTTCGTGCCATAAGCCCAATGGTTCCTTCAGGTTATTCATGCTTTTTACACAATATTACAGACTGATTGGTGGTTTAACGCAATAACGCAAGCCTGACCCCAGCACGGGTTTATTGCGTAAATCCAGATTACTAATATTCTTTCGACAGGTAATCCAGTATGATTTGGTTCACTTTATACGGCATTTCCAGCATGAAAAAATGACTCACATTTTCGATTTCGTGATACGCGACCGATGGGTACATCTTTTTGAAATTAGCCTTGTCTTTCGGAGTTAACTGAAAAACCGGTGAATAGACTGCCAGGCAAGGAATCGTCATGACCCTTTTCTTCCAGTAATATTGATCGGTTTCAACCCCTTCGATCATGGATTTTCCTATTGTCAATGGCACTGTTCTGGAGATTTTAAATATCTCTTCTCTTAAGATTTTAGGGGTATCCGGTAGGAAGAGAGCATTGATAAAATCCTCTCTTCCCTGTTCGTGTTCCATGCTCTTTGCGAATACCCTGTTATACTGAATCCAGGCATCCTTTTCTGTCGGGTCTTCCGGCAGTTCAAAATGAACACCGTCAATACTACCAATGCCTTTGCAAATTTCGGGAAATTTGACAGCCAGCACTTCCGCGACGGCAAAGCCCATGCTGTGGCCGATGAAAAAGGCATGATCCACATGCTCACTTTTTAAAATTTCGTATATTGTATCTGCAAACAAATCCATTGTGTAATCAACCTTTTCATTCTTGCCGCTTTTTCCGTTTCCCGGTAAATCAACTGCGATAACGCGGTAATCGACAAAAGCATCAAGCTGGGACTTCCATGATTCCCGGCTTCCAGTCCATCCATGAATAAAAAGGACTGTTCTTGGAGCATCTCCTCTTACCTCGTAAAAAACCTGATTGCCTTTGAAGTGAATGCTTTTCTCTTTTTTGCTTTGTCCGTGGCAAAACGTTATTGTCATAATAAAGCCAAGCGTCAGGACTATTGAAATACCTGTTTTCATGTATTTTTCTCCTTTTTTATCACCTAACGATGTTTAGTAAAAACCGTTCTGACAGGTCGACCTTCGATATATCCGCAATAGCCCTTGGGCTCCATTTGAAATCGAGGCGCATCCTGGTCGGCCCATTCAAATCCATAAAATTCAGGATCATATGATTTCATGACGTTCCACAGACTGTGGATTGCCGTCTCAAACTCCGCATCATTGAAAGGAGGCCCCTGAAATATCATCATCTTGCAGGGTTTGAGATCGATGCTGTCGAAGCCCTCTGGAATCTGGCCCGAATAATCAGCTGGGACTTCCACACCTTGCGCATAAATGGAGGTTCCTTTGGGTATCATTTCGGAAGGCAGCCACACGCCGACAGGTTCGTATAACGCCTCTTTGATGCTTACGAGTATTCCCCAGATGTCGCATCCGACTTCGTTGCAGTATTCAAAATACTCGGTTGCCTTGACGCCTCTCTTAAGAATCATTTTTCGGGCGGGCCTTTCAACGACCTGCACAAACACTGTTTTTGCGGAGTCGCTATCCGGTTTTTTCAGATTGTTTTTATCCATTCGTTTCTCCTCGTTAAATAAATTCGGGTATGAATCCATGATTTGGTGAGGCAGGAAAAGCTTAACAGGAGGCGTGTGTTTTTTATAATGTGCGGGATTCATACCGAAGTGCCTGGAAAAAGCTCTTGTAAACCCTTCATGGGTATCAAATACAAAATCCAAAGCCACATCGATCACTTTTACTTTTTTGTCTCTAAGCTTCAAGGCGGCCTGAGATACCCTGCAAGCACGGATATATTCAAATGGCGTTTTGCCCAAGAGTTCCTTGAAGATTCTGGAAGCATGCCAGGGTGACAAGTCACATGATCGAGCCAAATCATAAAGCGTAATCGGCTCGGTGATGTGAGACTGGATATACTCCTGCATTTTTCCCACTGCTTTTATCTTTTCCTTTTTCATTTTTTCATTCTCCAGATAAGAAAAGATAAACAATATTCAAAAACGATTTCTTGACTTCAATTGCTATACTGCGAAAAAAAACGTTTAACGTAAAGAAAATGTCACAACCATTTGGAGGTGACCCGCAAAACTCAGGGCCAGACTGTCAAAAAGAGGCTGGTCTTTAGAATCGGAAAAGGGGTCAAGTCGAAAGCGCCGGGATAAACCGGCATAGAGTCGGGGATGAAAGAACCCTACAAACATAGTCACAAACATGGGGTCCAAACATGGGGTCACCACAAACATGGGGTCAAGTCTTTCATTTTGACATTTGCCCCAAGCGGTTTTTCGGCTGCTGAATAGCCTGGGGGGTGCGGGGGGATACAAGTATTATTGTATTCTAGTGTTTAATAGCATAAATTATCGATAGTATCTCTCAGTTGAGATCCTTTGACTTCTCTTTTCTTCCAGATAAAAGGTCTGGGAGATTGATTGTAGAATTCAATGTATGCCTCTATGGCAGATCTGAGTTTGGTC